>CAZDCD010000011.1:65995-144599 GCA_964503885.1 uncultured Bacteroidales bacterium | reverse complement strand
TTTCCGGAATGAACCCGATATGAAAATGACCCGGCCTGGTGTACCTGTATAGGTGTATCTTCCGGTTGTAATCGATGGGGGCGCCGAACCGTCTCATGAGCTTTACGTATTTGAACAGCTGGCGCTCCGATATGTTGAGCCTCCGAGCCAGATCTTTCATCCTGCATGCCGTATGCATGTGAATCGACTGGTCGAGCGACTGTAAAATGTTAATGGCTTTTGAGATGGGCATATGGGATAAAGTTAGGGGTTATATATATAAGTGTAAAAAGTGCCCGAAAGGTTACCCGGTTTTTTCAACTTTTTTTGATCTGGGTGCTAATTTATTCTTATTCTGAATAACAATAGCTTATAACGTATTTAAATTCAAATAATTATAAACACAGACGATCGAATTTTTTATCATTCGATTTGATACCTGATTCTAAAAAATATCTTGAATTACAAATTTAAATGGTATTCAAAGCGCAATTGCAAATTGCGCTTTGAAGTTCATTCGCTAGATAAAGGTTGGCTTCAGAGAGCCACAACAGATCAATGCTTACTGATAATAAAGAGTTATTATGAATTTGTATAGTTCAGGATTTGATTTAGTAAAGATATCTTTATAAAAATGTTTTAAGCTATACGACAATTTAATCAAGCATTACCATTATTTTATAAGTAAGAGCGCAGGCCAGCCAAAATGGCCGCGTGCCATGAGAGCCTTGTGTGTAAAGGCAGGTGATCATTTTGGCTTGATTTTTTGCTTACTTTTTTATCAAGAAAAAAGTAAGAAAAGAATTGCACAGCAGATATAGAATTCATACATGTAATGAGGTACCGTTTCTGCAATATCAGAATACCATAATATTAACGGCGATTGATCCTGTCAACAGCCTCCTTAATAGCCTTTATATGCTCCGGTGTGGTGCCGCAGCACCCGCCGATGATGCCGGCTCCGGCTTCCACAAGGGCTGGTACAAGGGCGGCCATCTGTTCAGGGGTTTCGGGGAACACATCCTCGCCGTCAATATTTTTCGGTAATCCGGCATTGGCATGCACAAGCACCGGTATGTCTCCGGAAACGGTTCGTATTATCTTAACGATATCGATCATGCGTTCAAAGCCGTTGCCGCAATTGGTGCCGATAATGTCTGCACCGGCTTCAATTGCCACCCGGGCAGCATCTTCGGGTGATACGCCCATCATGGTGCGGAATTCGCCCGTGGCGATCCGGTCGAATGTAAAGGTTGCGATCACTTCGAGCGCCGTGTTTTCTTTTGCGGCACGAATGGCCAGCCGGGCCTCATCAAGGTCGCTCATGGTCTCGATGCACAACGCATCGGCGCCGCCCTTTTCCAGGGCTATGGCCTGTTCCTTAAATGAATTGTATAATTCTTCTTCGGTGATGTCTCCCATAACCAGCATCTTACCCGTCGGACCGATGGATGCAATCACCCAGTTGCTTTCGCCTGCTGCCCTGCGCGATATCTTTGCCGACGCCTCGTTGATCTCGCCGGCTTTTTCACCCAGTCCGTAATGCGACAGCTTCAGCGAGCTGCCCCCGAAACTGTTGGTCTCTATCATATCGGCCCCTGCTGTGATATAGCTCTTTGCAATATCAAGCACATCTCCCGATCGTTGCAGGCACCACAGTTCGGGGCAGTCACCGGGTTTCAGCCCTTTTCTCTGCAGAAAGGTGCCCCATGCCCCGTCAGAAACCAGGATTTTACCGGTTGAGACTGCTTTGGTTATTTTTCCTCTGCTCATACTGGATGTATTATTTTTATTGCCGGTATTTACCGGTATTCATTATTTTTAAAAGTAAAATGTCATGTAAATTTACTGAATTATGTTCTTTATAAATAATCATCTTTTCAAAGATTTAATTGTCAGCAAATATTATCGGCGAATGAATCAATAGCTTGTTGCATTGCCATCGTTCGGCCAAGGCAGAAGCCTTAGCCGAATACGCGTACTTTTTTGATACAGCCCTAAACGAAAAAGAGTAAAATATTTATGCGGGTAAATTGGCTCTTCGTGTAAATAATTAAGGCTTAAATAACCCAAAATCTAATTCGCACACGCCAGTTTGACCGTAAACGTCGTTCCTTCGTTCTCCCTGCTCTTCACCGATATTTTTCCGTTATGGTTTTCAATGATCTGACGGGTGATCGCAAGCCCCAGTCCGTCGCCTTCCTTTAGCTGCTGGCGGGCATTGCTTGCCCTGAAAAATTCCCTGAATATGCTTTTGATCTCATCCTCGGGTATGCCAATGCCGGTGTCTTCAATCTCAGCAACAAAGGTATTCTTAACAATTCCCAGCCTGATGCTCACTTCTCCTCCCGGGGGCGTATATTTTATGGCATTTTGCAGGAGGTTGGTGAATGCCTCTTCGAGGGATACCCGGTTTCCCCGGCATTTCCGGTTGTTTTCCCTGAATCCGGTCACCAACCGGATCTTCTTTTCATCGGCCTGTTCACGGTATAGATCAACTACCCTGGTCAACAGCTCGCCCAATGAAAAATCCGATTGCTCGCTTTCTTTATTCAACCTGAGCCGCGTGATCCTAAGAAGATTTCCCAGAAAATCGGTGATCAGCTCGGTACGGTTCAATCCCATCCGGCTGAATTTCTTTATTTTTTCGGGCTCATTCTGGATCAGTGAGGCATCAAGGCTGCTTTTTATGGCTGCGATATGTCCTTTAATGTCATGCGACAACCGGTATACATACTCGTCTTTGATCTTGTCTTTTTCTTCAAGCTGCCTGTTGGCCAGCCGGGATGCTTTTTCTGCTTCCCTGAGTTTAGCCGAGATGGTACCGGTCATATATACCACAACATATGAAGTGGTCACAAAAACAAATCCTGTTCCCGCCAGGTAGTTCAGGTTATGATAAAAGCCACCGGTCAGAAATCCCTTAAGGTGATAATGGGGGAGTATACCCTGAAATTCAAGCAAGGTCATCGATCCGACAAGCAGCAGCATGAATGTGGCAATCATATATCCGATCCTGCGGGGTAGTAATATGCTGGCAATCATCAGATGGAAAAAGTAATAAATGATGAACGGATTTTCAACCCCACCTGTGAAATGAAGCAGGAAGGTCAGCAGGATAAGATCAGTGACTATCTGCAGAATAATCAGCGATTGTTCGTTCAATATTTTCAGGGTATTTGCGGCAATGGCCCTTTGAAGAAATTTGTAAATACCATTCAGAACCAGCAGGATACCCGCCAGGACATAGAGTGCTGATTCATACAGGGCTATCCCTAGGAACCTGGATGAGACAAAGGTGGCAAGCACAACAAACACGACGGCGATCCATCGGAGGTCGATAAGCCACCTGGCCCTGTTTCCTTTCAGTTTTAATTTAAATGGAACCAAACCGGTATTGTTGATCAGTTACCCAGAACAGTATGTATTTCCCTGAACAGCTTGTTCGGCTGGACAGGTTTGCTGTGAAACCCGTTTACCTGGATGCAAACCGACTGATTGGATCCTGCCGATTTGTAATCGATCACCACTTCCCCTGTTACAGACCTGAGAACCAGAACATTTAAATTGCTGTATCCATATTTTTGCCGCATTTCACGGGCTATGTCGGCTGCTGCATTTGAAACCGACAGCACCTCTATACTGGATATTACAATAATGGGAATCCTGTTAAATTCAGGATTATTATGAAGTTCCGAAGCCAGCTCAAAGCCTTCCTGTTCACTCTCCATCTTCACATCCATAAGGATCAGGTCGGGCCTGTTCGGTCCGTTCAGCTCCTTCAGGGCTTCGTCTTTACCAGATGCCGTAGATACAAGAAATTCTTCGGCAAGAATCGCTTCGAGCGATACCCTGATGTCTTTGTCGTCATCAACTATTAAAATTCGTTTCATTCGTGTGTTTATTTCAGTGATACTATTTTGCTTTTCTATTGCGTGGGTCCGGAATAATGCCTAAAACTGATTTATCAATATATTAATAATCTTATTATGTATTTCTTTATGATTGCTTTGAGACCTGGTGTCTTTGTGGCTAAAAATCAACACTTTTTGGCACAAACATGCCTGCATCAGGCGGAAGCACAAAAGCACCGGAGTTAATAAGTACCCTCACATAATTATTTGATTCATAACACGTTATTATTTTGAACTCTTGTTATTTTAACAATCCTCTTTAAATTAAGCGAATGTATTACCAGTTTAAAAAATATAAATCTACACAAAAAAGAGAGGAGATTATTCGGTTGCTGAAAATTTTTCAATCATGCGTTGCGGAAAATCGTGATGGATCTGCAGGGTATCCGAATAACCCCTGTTCACCGCCTGTTTTAAGAGCTTTTCAGCTTCCGCAGTATTTCCTCTTTTATAAGAATAAACTGCCGAAAAATAGAACATATCCGGGTTTTCAGGCTCAGCCAACCGGTAAATGGCCAGTATTTTTGCCGCCTTATCGAGATCGCCGGTCTGCAATAAATTTTTTTCTATTGTATAGCATACTATGCCCAGGTATGCTTTGATCCTTATGTATGTATATTTTGTATACCTTTCGGTTGAATTATCGATCAATCTGTTGAGCTCTCCGATCTCGTGTTTCCACCATTCTGGTTCCTTCGTGGTCAATGCGTTATAATAGGCTTCCCTGGCTTTAAATTCAAACTGAAGGCTACTGCCCAGCAGAGCCATTTCTTCATTCAATCCCTTGCTGGCTGCAATGGAATCGCATGATTTGCGCAGATGTCTTGTGTATGATGCATTTTTCATGGAACCAATGTTCCGGCAGCTTACCGAAGCCTGAAGAAGGCTGTGGCTCCGGACCAGTGAATCGATCCTGGCAGCTGAGGTCTGACAGAACTCATCAAGCAATTTTTTGCGATCAATACATCCTGACCCGGTGTCCTCACTGCCGAGAATGAAAAATCCCATCGCCCATGCCAGCATATCGGAGGAGGGCCATTCATGTATTTCGGCGGTGAACTCTATCTTTAAGTTTGGGGGTATGGATCCGGGATTGAGCAGAAAAACAGCTGTCTCGGAAAAATTAAAATCACCCATACCGGTAATGGAAAAGATAGTTGCAGGAATCGCCTTTACCTGATCTTTACCGGCCAATGCTCCGCAAGCCAGGATACCTCCTGTTTTATGGCTTTGCGCATAGGCAAGCGCCATCCTTGCACCTCCCGAGAACCCGGCAATATATACAGTGCCGGCAAACGGAAATTTCGTTTGAATATCCCCGATCAGTGTTTGGATTGAGCCGATGAACCCATCAAAATTGTTTCTCACCTGGTTCGAAGCTGCCAGCATGCAATGGTATTGTCCGGCGGTTTTTATGAATTGCTTTATGGCATGCTTTCCCGATCCGTGCGGATCGAGGATAATGATAACCGGTACGGATTTGCAGGCACTGTAATTCTCAGGGAGGTAAAGTTCGTAGGAATTGCCTGTGTCGCGTATACAATATTCTGTTTTCAGCCGGGCTTTTCCGGTTTGGCCGGACGAATGTTGACGACAGGAACTCAGTATACATAGACAAGCAAGGCCTATGGTTCCTGCCTTGACTGAATTCACTGCGATTGAAAACGAATGTGCTGATTTGTACTGAATATTGAACAGAGAACCCATTTTTGCGGAACGTATAGTTATAAATCTACCTCCTCTGAATCATTTTCCGCTTTCTTTTTCTTGGAAACCTTCTTAAACTTGTAGGTCAGTGAAACCCTGGCTTCGTTAATTGAAGGTCCGTGATCCTCATCAAAGAAGGGTGTAAGCATATAGGTGAAGCCGATTCCGAATCCGCTTTTTTTATGCATGATCAGGGCGTTCACCCCGTATTTGGATTTATTCAGGAAATAGTCATTAAAATTGTCGTTGCGTTCGACCACAATCTGCTTGTTCCCGTCCTCCAAAAATTTGCGCTTGAACTTTCCGCTGAGGTACTGATCGACTAAAACACCTGCCGAAAAATACAATTCCTTAATGCTTATATTCAGGTTAGCGGGCAGGTATACCGAACCGTAAATGAGCTTGCTTTTTCCGTAACTGAAAAATCCCGATCCATAGTCATGCGCAGGATCAGTATCTATAGTATATATTACCATGTCATTTTCCTTCTGCACCAGCAGGTTTTCCGAAAAACGGTATTTTGACAGGGCCAGTCCGACTCCCAGGCTGAGGTTGATGTTTTTTGTACCGAAAGTCAGAAAATCAATGGAATACCTTCCTGTAAACATATCCAGCAAAAATCCTGATCCAAAACCATTGATTGTGGTTCCAAATGCATCTGCATCCTCCCCGACAAAAAAGTTGTAGGACAGACCCGCGTCACTGCGGTTATTGCCAAAAAAAGTGAAAGAAGGCTGTGAGAAGATATCCTGCCTCACTAAGATGATAAGACAGGCGACCAGACAAATACACAGCAGATTGGTTTTCATAAGACGATTTTAATGGATGATGACAAAATTAAGAATTATTCGCCCAAATCAGGGATGAAATTCGGATTTTATGGCTTTCAGGAATGAAAATTAGTACCTTGTTTTTTCATAGAAAAGTAAAAAACTGTATCTTTCGATGAAAATCCAAAAGATCCATCATGAAACAGCTATCCATTTTAGTGATTTCACTGTTTGCTATGATCACAACCGGTGCACAGCAAATCGGATTGAATGCCATTGCAGGGGTTACTGTGGTGGATGTGGAAAAGGCCATGGAAACGGTGCTCGAGGACTGGGACCAGTTTAGCTATGGCGGATTTGTTTATGGATTTTATCCGGTACGTGATGGGATAAGTATCGGCGGTGAGATTGGCTTTCACCGGCTGTATTACTGGGAGGAACGATACGGAACAGCCTACGGCACATACTACCGCTGGGGGGATATCTCCACAGTGTTTCTCGGACCATCGGTAAAGCTGCAGAAAAACAATTTTTATGTGCAGCCGGGAATCGATTTAAGAATATTTACAAACGGGTCGGGTGTGGTTCCCGGAATTTTGTTCGGGGCAGGCTATGAAATACTCCTGACAGAAAACCTGACTCTGCCGGTTGGGATCAGGGCAGATGTGATTTTTGGGTCTGCAACACCTATTCCCTTAAATGCGTCAATAGGCATTGCCTATACTTTTGAGTGAAGCAACAGCTTACCTTTTTTTTATCAACTGCTCGATTTTTTTGTAGAGTTCGTCACTGACAGGAACCAGGGGCAGGCGTACATGGTTTTTAGCGATACCAAGCACATCGAGCGCTGCTTTAACACCCGCAGGGTTTCCTTCGGCAAACAATGCTTTCATGAGTTCAAAAAGGCCATAATGCAGCTCGCCTGCTTTCATCAGATCACAACCAAGCGCATGTCGAACCATTTCAGAGTATTCTTTCGGAAAAGCATTGGCAATAACCGAAATTACACCTGATGCACCGATCGCTATCATCGGAAGGGTCAGGGCATCATCGCCTGAGATCACATAAAAATTTTTGGGCCTATTTTTAATGATATGCATGATCTGAACAAAATCACCCGATGCTTCTTTTATTGCCACAATATTTTTACAGTCGCGTGCAAGGCTTACGGTGGTTTCTGCCGAAATGTTCGAACTCGTTCTCCCGGGCACATTATAGAGGATCACAGGCAGGGGGGAAGCAGTTGCTATGGATTTGAAATGCATGTATAAGCCTTTTTGCGATGGTTTGTTATAATACGGGGCAACAGACAATATTGCATCAATACCTTCAAAATCGGTATCGTGTATAATATCAACGATTTCCTGTGTATTGTTCCCGCCGATACCCGCAACAACCGGAAGGCGCTTGTCCACAATATCCACTACAAAATTAACGACGGCTTTCTTCTCATCTTTCGAAAGCGTTGCATTTTCACCTGTTGTACCCAGTGCAACGATATATTCAATTCCACCGGCAACCAGATGTTCGATCAGTTTTCCAAGTGATTTGAAGTCAATACTGCCATCTTCCCTGAAGGGAGTAATAATGGCAACACCTGTTCCCACAAATTTAAACTGCGGCATGAGTTAATTACTTTTTAGGATTGAAAGGTAATGCATGATCTGGTTGATCAGAAAATTAAGCTGCAATTCAATCTCCACTTTTTTTTCTATTTCTTCCTCTATCTCACGTTTAGTCCCGTTGACCCTTTTGCCTTCGGTGATCTCTTCCTTCAGTTCTTTCATGGCCTTCTTTTCCTTCTCTATGTCGATCATCATGTCCATGTAAAAAGGTTCACCTAAGAGCTTACCAACCTTAAAAGATGAGGAGGAAAGGGCAGTGATGTATTGAATCGGATAATAATTCTCGAGGCTGAGATTGATGAGGATATCGAAAGGCCTTTTAATGAATTCCTGCACGGTTATGCTTGCTGGCTTGTAAAACCAGTTCAGCTCATTCCGTGTAAAAAAATCGTATCCTTTCCGGTACAGGTAATGATCGATAAGCTTTTTGCTGTTGACATACCCCAGTGCAGATACTTCTATTTTTTTCTGCATCAGCACCTTGGTGAATGTCTTGATTATCTCGAAACTTACCGGATTCGTAGCATTGTAAAGGATACCAACAGATTTGGCTTCATTAATGTTGCACACCCTGGTGTGGTGTACATTCTGTCTGAACCTGCTGTTCAGCATACGTTTACCATAATATTCCTTTACCCTGCTCATGAATTTCATGGTACAATTTTAAGAATTTTACGCGGATTAATATACACCGGGGCAGGGAAAAATAGCAAGAGGGAGAGAATTGGAAAAAACCGGTTGTTTTCCTGCAATGAAGAAGACTTTGGATATGGAACATATAGATTTTTTTGGCGATAAGCAGTGTCACCCCTTCAGGGTGAGGCTCATTGTGGGTTCACTGCCCGGGGCTGGGCCCCGGGTTATGCTGTGCCAGGCTGAAAGCCTGGCACTTAAGCCAGGAATCGATGAAATGGCTGAATCTGGTCGTATAATTTCCCATGTAATTATAGCAGGACTGATTTGATCGTAATATAAAAAAAAAAATTAATATTGAATGTTTATAGCAAGCTTAATCTGATTTTTCATTCACGTTCTATTGCATTCATCTTCAGCCTGAAAGGCTGAAATATCAAACCCAGGGTGTAACCCTGGCGACAAATCAGTACACAGACAACTCAGGCTGAAGGCCTGAAACAAAATATACGTTATGGGACAGTCACTATCGCAAATCTATGTACATCTAGTTTTCGGAACAAAAGAAAGGCAACCATCTATTAATCTGAAATGGGAAACGAAATTGCATAGTTATATCTCAGGGATATTAAAAAAATTGGAAAGTCCGGCAATTAGTATCAATTCTGTTTCAGATCATGTACATGTTTTATTTCGTCTTTCAAAGAATTATGCCATAGCAAAAGTGGTGGAAGAATTGAAAAAATGTACCTCTAAATGGGTAAAAGATAATATGGAAAGTTGTTCGAAATTCTCCTGGCAGGGCGGTTATGGAGCTTTTTCGGTCAGCAGTTCAAATGTCAATGTGGTCAAACAATATATTGCAAATCAAAAAATGCATCATCGAAAAGTGTCATACCAGAAAGAGGTGGAAGAATTAATCAGGCTATCTTGCACATACTATTGAATTCATCTTCAGCCTGAAGGGCCGAGATATCAAAACCCAGGGTGAAACCGTGGGAACAGACATGTACAAGGACAATTCAGGCTGAAGGCCTGACATAAAATTAGCTGATATAAGGCAGAAAATGAGTCAGTCTGATTTCACCTCACCAGAGGTAATTCAACATCTGAATGCTTTCCAAAACCTTTAATCGCTTATTCAATCATTTTCAGAAAATCCTCTTCGCCTAAAATCGATACCCCGAGGTTTTTTGCTTTTTGCAGTTTGGCAGGACCCATATTTTCACCGGCAAGCACAAAATCGGTTTTCGATGAAATTGAACCGGAATTTTTTCCGCCATGAAGCTCTATAAGTTTCTTCAACCGGTCGCGTGAGAACCTGGCAAACACACCTGAAATGACAAAAGTTTTGCCGTTAAGTTTATCGGATATTTTTTTTATTCCGCCCTCACCGATCTTAAGCTGCAATCCTGCTTTTTTCAGACGTTCAATCATTTCTTTATTTTGCTCATCGCGAAAATAGTCCAGTAGGCTTACCGCAATCTTATCACCGATCTCCTCTGCTTCCACCAGGTCTTCAAATAGAGCAGTGAATAATTGATCGATCGTTACAAAATGATTTGCCAGTTTTTTCGCCACGGTTTCCCCTACATATCGTATACCCAGCGCATACAATACTCGTTCAAAAGGCACTTTTTTTGACTTCCCGATGCTGTTAATGAGATTTTCTGCCGATCTTTCGGCAAAACGGTCCAGTTTTAGCAGATCTTCCTTTTTCAGGTCGTAAAGATCAGCTGCATTTGAAATCAATCCCCGATCATACAGTTGTTCTATGGTAGCCTCCGCCATACCTATATCCATGGCTTTTCTGGACACAAAATGTTCTATTTTTCCTTTGCGCTGGGGCGGACAGCCACTTTCATTCGGACAGTAATGTTTTGCTTCCCCTTCATTCCTGATAAGCCTCGTGTTGCATTCCGGACAGAATTCAATGTATTTGACAGGCTGTGAAAAAATACTCCTGGCCGATTTTTCCACACCTACCACCTTGGGAATGATCTCCCCTCCCTTTTCAATGTATACCATATCATCAATGCGGATATCCAGCAATGCGATCTGGTCGGCATTATGCAGGGATGCCCTTTTCACAGTCGTTCCGGCCAGTTTTACAGGTTGAAGATTGGCCACGGGTGTTATGGCGCCGGTGCGTCCTACCTGGTAATCAATGGACAAGAGCCTGGTAAGCGCCTGTTCGGCTTTGTATTTATAGGCAATTGCCCACCGGGGTGATTTGGCCGTGAAACCGAGACGGTCCTGCTGATCATACCTGTTGACTTTAATCACTATTCCGTCAATCTGAAAGAGCAGATTTTTTCGTTCGGTTTCCCAATGATCAATAAATGCAAATACTTCATCCAGTGATGAACACCTGGTAATGAATTCGGGGACTTTGAAACCCCACTCCTTTGCTTTTAGCATGTTTCTAAAGTGGGTATCAAACGGAAGATCTTCTCCTGCAAGATTGTACAGGAAACAATCGAGCGGGCGTTTGGCAACCAGTGATGAGTTCTGCATCTTTAATGTCCCCGAAGCTGCGTTGCGGGGATTGGCGAAAGGTTGCTCTCCGGCCTCTTCCCTTTCCCTGTTCATTTTCTCAAAACCCGGCCGGGGAAGAATTATTTCCCCTCTTATCACAAATTTGGCAGGATATCCAGAACCTTTAAGGTGTAACGGAATACTTCGTATTGTTTTTACATTGTTGATCACATTATCGCCTTTTTCGCCATCCCCCCGTGTTATAGCCTGGGTAAGACGGCCATTCTCATATATCAGGCTTATAGAAGCTCCGTCGTACTTCAGCTCACAAACGTATTCCACATCTTCACCGATCGTTTTTTTTATGCGTTCATGAAATTCTCTCAGCTCTTCTTTTGAATATGTATTATCAAGTGAAAGCATGGGATAAAGATGAACTGCCTGTTCAAACTCGTTGCTGATATCGTTACCTACCCGTTGTGAAGGCGAATCAGGATCATAAAATTCGGGATGGGTTTTTTCCAGATCGATCAGCTCCTGCATGAGCTTATCGTATTCAAAATCGCTGATCGAAGGTTGTGAAAGTACATAATAGCTGTAATTATGCTCGTTCAGGACCTTGCGCAATTCAGTAATCCTTTTTCCGGCAATAGTTTCTGGCATAAGAACCTTGTTGAATGGTTACCGTGTAAAATTAAACCAAGAAATTGATTTTGTAAACCGATTTGCCCGGCAAAAATCATTTGACTGCCAATGTAATGTAACAGGTTAGCTGCAAAACTATTATAAGACAGGGGATAGGTGCCCGGAGGATCCCGGTACCGGATATGCTATTTAATTATAGTGATATTGATAACCTCTTTTTTACCGACAAGGATAAGGTAGGTCCCCATAGGGAGTGCATTCCCGTTGCTGTCGGTTCCGTCCCAATAGGCAGGAGCCGTAAATTTGTTTCGTACAATACCATTCCTGTCGTAAACAATGGCCTCTCCCTCGTAAGGAATGAAATAATCATCGTCTCTGCCATCGGTATTGGGTGAGAATACCGGGTAATCGTTCAGGCAGTTTTTTCGTACCGATATCGTATTCTGAGCATGGGTATGGCATCCGTCGGCATCTTCTACCGCAAGCAGGTAATCACCCTCCCTCAGGCTATCCGTTTCCCGGAGAATTTCACCGGTGACCTCGTTTTCAAGGTGATATTGCAGGGGCAATGCTGCGTTCATAACCAATAATGTGTTGATATCCACTTTACCAGGAAGATAACAGTCAGCATCGGTAACTTTGGTGTCGAGTTCCTCCACAGCTATGGTTTTAAGATCCACATGCACTGTCTCTGATCGTGTACATCCATATTCATTCTTTGCGGTAACAGTATATTCCCCCGGCTGGGTTACCGAAATGCTCCTGGTATCCGAGCCATCCGACCATGAGAACCATTCGCCGGTTTCAGCTACCGGCATGAGTTCGATAACAGTTCCCGCGCAGATCTTCCTGCTGGTTTCGATGGAAAAAGAGGGTGGGGGAACTATAATGATGGTATCGGCATTATTTTGAAGGCAATAACTGCTTGCAAAATGTATGGTATATCGACCGGCCGGTTTACCGGCGAACGAAATTTCTCCTGTGGTGCTGTTGACGGAAAGCACACTGTCGGCCGAATACCGTATATCCACCGCAGGCTGCGAAAGTGAAGGTACCAGGATTTCATCCGAGTTCGCGCACAGTTCACTTTTTTCGTACAGCACATCCACAGGCTGTGCCTCAATGCGGGTAAATACTATTGTATCCCCTGTTCTGTCTGCAGCAAGGTTCCCTGCCTTCAGCAGGCAATTTTCCCCGGCTTTCATGAATGTAAAGGTGAATAACAGCGGATCTAACGGTTCAGTACCGGTAAAAAGGTCTTTTGAAAGGTACACCGTATTGAGGCCGTCTTCAACATTTCTAACCTCATTTACAGCTGTAATGCGGTTATCAGTATAGTTTACAGAATATGTATCCCCGGGTACCGGCCCTGTATATCCTTCCCAATTGGTATCGACAGTGAAGATAAGGATATATCTGTTGGCACCGGTGGTATCCGGTTGCGCAAAAAGATGTGAAATCCCTCCAAGCTGAAGAATCAACACTGCGATGAACAATCTGTCTTTCAATTTTTTACGCATCTGTAACCTTTAATTCGACTTTAGCAACCGCACGGTACCGGATCACTTTTTCCGCAGTGATCCGGTATCCGCCCGGCTGTTAATAAACCTGAGAAATCTATTTATTCACGGCAAACCGCCCTTTAATCAATTTTTTATCTGCAATAATACTGCAAATATACTGGCCATTTGTCAGATTGGCAACATTGTAACTAATCCTGTCATTCACAGAACCGGCGTGATACTTTCGCATATCAACCGTTCTGCCGAACATATCTGTTATCACCAGAACAAAATCTTTGGTTGCCAGATCCCCGGACAGATCAATATAGATTTCCTCGTCTGATGGATTCGGATAAACCAGGATCTTTTCAGAGGCCCGTATGGTATTGTGATAACCCGAAAGCAGGCTGTCGAGCAGGGGATTATATAGCCTGCACAGGGTATCATAACAGTTATCCGATGTTTTGATTGCCAGGCAAACATTGAACACGGAGTCTCCCGGGGGCACACTGTAAATATGAAACGGATTTTGCAGCGAGGAAGTATCTCCGTCACCAAAGTCCCAATGCCACTGAACGGCATTCCAGGAGGATTTATCCTGGAACTGCACACAGGAGCAATTCGGACAGGCCACTTCACAGATGTTCAGATCGCTTACCGTAAAACCGGCATAACAGTCTCCGGGTATGGTATCCCCAACTGCAATGGTTTTGCAGACCCAGCCATAACACCAGTTGTTGCATATCACAGTAAGGCAGACCTGGTAAGTTCCCGCAAAAAGATACTCATGCAAAGGACTCTGCTCTTCCGAGGTTTTCCCGTCTCCGAAATTCCACAACCATTCTTTAACGTAGCCGGCCGATTCATCGGTAAACTGAATATAATAGTATGGGGTTATACAATCTGTAGATTTCCTGGTACAATCAGCATTCGGGTATACCTCATTCCAGCTAAAAGAGGCAATGCAATCCTCACAGAGGGTATCACCCAGTATAATGGTGTCTACTTCGGTATCGGAGCACCCGGTATAACTTGTTACAGTGAGGCTTACCACAAAGCGTCCGTTATGTGCATAAATATGCAGCGGATCTTGCAGCGAAGAGCTATCTCCATCCCCAAAATGCCAGTGCCAGTCCGATATCTGTCCGCGTGATTTATCGGTGAATTGAATAAAGTGATAGGGTGTAATGCAGTTGGTTGAGTCGATACAATTCACCGGATATACTTCTTCCCATGTTAAATCCGCTTTACATCTGGCATTCGGATCTCCCGCAACAAGGGTGTCATACTTCGCATCAGCACAGCCGAAAGAAGTCCGTATGGCGAGACTCACAACGTAATTTCCATCCCTGCCGTATATGTGGATCGGATTCTGAAGCGTTGAAGTATCGCCGTCCCCGAAATTCCAGTACCATTCCTCCACATCACCTGTTGACCCATCTGTGAACTGATAAGCCCGTTCACACCGTGTGAAGGCATCATAGCAACGCAACGGCTGCCAGGAAAAATCGGCCTTGCACCGGGGCAGACGGATATATGCTGTATCGTAATACGTATCGATGCACCCGTTTACCGTTTCAATTGTCAGGCACACCGGGTATTTTCCTTCGTGAGTATATATATGAACAGGGTGTTGTTCACGTGAAGAAGTGCTATCGCCAAAATCCCATGCCCATTTTTTAATGTTTCCTGTCGATTTATCCAGAAATGCAACTTCACCGGTCAGACAATCTGCCAGATCGTTCGAGTAACAGTCGGGATAAAGCATTTCAAAGTAGGCTTTGCACTTGTCTGCAGGACCCACCGGAACCTTTTCACAATAGCTGCTTATGCACCCGTTTTCGGCAGATATGGTAAGGCAAACATCGTAAATGCCCGGTTTTTCATAAACATGAACCGGATTTTTTTCGTTCGATTGTGTGCTGTCACCAAATTCCCATTTCCACCTTACTGCATCTCCTTGTGAAGAATCGACAAATGCAACAGCATTAAGGCACCTGGAATCCAAACACTTCAGATAGTAACAGGTAAAATAGGCCCGGCATCCCTGCTGGTTTGGGAGAACATTGAACGTAATGGTTTCGCGCCAGTCGAATACCAGTGTATATGTTCCGGCGGGCAGCCGGCTTATTTCAATGGTGTCTTCAGAATGGCAGATGTAGGTTAGCATTCCCTGTTCGTATGTGGCATCAATAATGATCGTGCCGCCGCACTGCCATATCCGGTATCCTGTAAGGTCACATCCCCCGGATGTATGGGTAGTGGATACCGCAAGCTTAATAATGTCGCCTTCATAAGCTATCTCAGGTAAGATCTTTAGGGAATCAATCAGGTAATTATCCTGGACAGGCAATGGTAATCTATCATCGGCCATTGTAAATTTTGCCGGCAGGATTGAGATTACGATTATCAAAAACGTGACGGGTAAAATAACTTTCTTTTTCATGGTCGTTGGTTTTGTTTTGCAAAAGTGGCTTCCTGTTCTACAAACCAACTTTTGAAAAGTAACCCTTCAGATCAGGTTTTTATATTTAAAAAAAATGGAATAAAAGTACAATGTACTTTTAATTGTTTCGGGTTCAGAGTTCAAAGCTTGCCTGCCTGCCTGACGCAGACAGGCTGCAAGCAGGTTCAAGCTCCGGACTTCGGTCTTCCGACTCCCCAGTTCAAACCTAATTTCCGGAAGATAAGCTAAAGACTCTAAACTAAATAAGTTACCTCCCCCGTTCCTTCACCACTTCATACCTGCATACTATTTCAACCGAATTGATGTTGATCAGGCTCTTTTTAAGGGGTGAATTATAGGACAGGATCGCCTCGAGTTTTCCTCCCGCAATATTGATTTCTCTGATCCCAATCCAGAATGCACCTCCCAGCTTATGCCGCAGGCTAATTCCCCCCGTTATGTTTTTCAGTCCCAGTTCGGCTGAATAATCTGCGTTATAGTTTATGTAACTTGGAAAACGAAACAATACCGATGTTTTTACCCATAAATCCTGTGACAGGTGAAAATTCTTCATACCGGTTATGTTCACATGCCTTCTCATAATGCTTGTTTCCTGGTATGGTTGAAGTTTACCGTTGAAGATCTGGTTCACCGAAAACCCCAGGTGAAAATCATGAGTATAGAACCAGATTCCCGAGTTTGCATCGGCAATGAATTCTGATTTATCGCCCGTTGAAGGGGTACCTTTTACGGACAGGTTTAATCCGCCGATATCTATTCCTCCCGACAGGTAATATTCTTCAGCAACCCTGAAATGAAATGCATACATCAGGTATCCCCGGTTCCTGGCGATATATTTTCCTTCCCTGTCGGTATCGAATTTCAGTCCAATCACATGATAAGGCCGCCCTGATTCATACCTGTTCGCGAGTGATTTGCTGATATCGGCAAAATACGTGGAAATGCTGCTGAAATTTCCAAGATGGTTTTTACTTCCCAGTGTGCATTCCAGCTCTGACCCGGTGCCGATACTTGCCGGATTTATAAAGGCATAATGCCGCATATACTGCCCAAATTGCACCGGATAATACTCGGAATAGGGTTGTCCGTGAGCCAGTGCTGAGAAAGCAAGGATAAAAATGCCGGCGTAAATGCGCACCTGGATAATGTTTTATGGTTTTCTCCCGTTTATCAGGCTGTTACATATTGCCAAAATAAACAATTTTAAAGAATAAATGGTATCCCTTTGCTATATTTGATGTATGCCTGACAATAAGGCCTTTTCATACAAAATAAAATGATTTTACTGCAAGGGGGTTACTTTTTTGCAGGCAGATTGTAGTATCATACAAATGCCTTTTTTTTACACCATGGCATTAAAAGACAGGGAGATTATAAATTGTATAAGGCGGGGAGAGGATTCCCGGATTTTGGGGCATCTGTATGACAAGGTGCTTCCCAAAATAAGGAGATACATATGCAGGAATTCCGGTTCGGAAGACGATGCTTTTGATATCTTTCAGGATGGCATAATTATTTTTTATAAATATGTGGTTGCCGGCCGCTATCGTGATGATCTTGAAATTTCCGGCTTCTTGTTTACTGTATGTAAGAACCTGTGGATTAACAAAGTAAAGCACGATAAGATGGTAATACGGTTATCTGATGCTCATGAAAGTTCCGATAATGAGAAAAATATACTGGAACTTATTGTGAGCAGGGAGCGGGAAGAAGAAGTGAAACATATGATGAAAGAGCTGGGTGAACGATGCCGCGAACTGCTTCAGTATGTTTTTTATTACCAGCTTACCACACGTGAGATTTGCGAAAAAATGGGATTTGCAAATGAAAATACTCTGAAAACCAAAAAATACAAGTGCAAACAGCGGTTACTCGAAATCATGAATCAATCAGGAAACTAAAGTAACAATGAGAAAGATTGAACACCATAATATGATCGACAGGTATCTTTTGGGTCAGACAACGCCGGAAGAGCGGGCTGAAATTGCTGACAGGGCAAAGAACGATCCGGCCTTTGCCAAAGAGCTGGAACTCCATAAAAGCCTGCAGAACCTGGTTACCGATTATTCGGTTGTCCTGATCAGGGAAAAACTCCGGAACATTCACTTGGGGAAAAATATTAAAACAAGATCAGGCAAAGACTTTTTAAAAAATATTCTGATCATCGGTTCCAGTGCAATTATCGTTTCAATATCCATATGGCTTTTGCTAAAGAAAGAAGATATGGCCGTCAGGTCTCCTTCAGAAGCCCCCGTGACTTCTGAAGCTTTTACCGATTCAACACCTGTGGCCACGGGTGAACAGCTTACAACAGCAATTAAACCAGCCGGAGATCTTAGAAAAACCGGCAGACATGCTAAGCATGAATTTAATAAGATCAATCATACCGGGACATCCCGGAAAGAAAGTACCTGTAAAAATAAAACGATGGTAACAAAGAGCATGGGACCTGATCTGTCAAGATCGTTATTGAGTGACTCTGCAGCACTCCCCCCAATAATACAGAAGACACCTGCTCCTGTTGTCACACCGGCAGATTCATGCTCCATACATGCTGATTACACTTCAGAGCCAAGTTGTAATAACATCCCCTCTGGAATCATCAGGGTGGATAGAAGATCTATTTCCGGAGGAACACCTCCCTACCTTTTTACAATTGATCGCATATATGGCGAAACCATGGCATTTACCAATCTCATTCCCGGAACTTATTATATAAAAATAAAAGACTCTTTAGATTGTGAGCAGGAAATTGGGCCTATCAAAGTGGGCATTAAAAATTGTTATACAGACACTTCATTTAGTCCTGCTTACGGAGAAATCTGGGACATCCCTCTCGAGCTAAACCAACCGGGTATGATCACTATTTTCAGCAAAGCCGGATCGGTTGTATATAAATTAAGACTTAACGGTTCCGGAAAGGAATCCTGGAACGGGATGAGTGATGCAAATGAGATGTTGCCTATGGGGGTTTACCCGTTCAGGATTGTCTATGAAAACGGAAATGTGCTTGAGGGAACAGTTACCATAGTGAATTAGGATAGTAATGTAACGCGTTAATACCATTAAACTTTCGGTGATATGGAAATTCTGTCGGATAAAACAGAAAATATAATCACTTTCAGGAACATTCCTGAACATTCTACCATTGTCATCTACAGTCTCGATGGCAGCATGTTCAAAAAGATCACGAACTGTGGCAGCGAACTGGAGATCGATATGTCGATGCTGAAAAGAGGGCTGTATCTTGTTAAAAGTTTCAGCGCCGATTATTACCTTTCCGAGCTCATCGTAAAAGAATAACATTTCCCGAGAGTCGAAAACAGTGTCAACTAGCTGTCGGGATCGTAAAGCTGAAGGTTGAACCCATACCCGGTGAACTTTCTGCCCATATCTTACTTTTAAGGAATTCGATACAATCTTTGCAAAGGATATGACCCTTACCGGTTCCCTTTTCTCCGTCGGTTCCCTCTCTGTTCCTGGTTTTATCGAGTTTAAATAAGTATTCAAGTTCTTCGCTGCTCATACCGGTACCCTGATCGTGCTATTTTAGATAAAACCGTGCTGATTCGGGACGAATTTTTATTTGTTATGTACACCATATTTTTTTGCACTATTTCTTAATAAAGTTCCGGAAATTTCACAGGATTTGCTTCATGCATAATGGCATATACCGATTCGAACACATTCTCGGCATTGGGATTTGAAAAGTAGTCGCCATCGGTTGTATAGGCAGGCCTGTGGTCCATAGCAGACAATGTGCGGGGCAGAGAATCAAGATACCTGTAGGCGTCCTCCTCCTCAATGACCTTCTGCATCATGTATGCAGTGGCTCCGCCGGGAACATCTTCATCGAAAAACAATACCCTGTTCGTTTTCTTAACCGAAGCGAGTATGGTTTCATTAATATCAAACGGCAGTAATGTCTGAACATCAATAAGTTCTACGTGAATACCGAATTCCTTAAGCTGTTTGACAGCATCACGTGCTATTCGTACACACGATCCGTAAGTAACGAGCGTAATATCGCTGCCTTTTGTCAGAACCTCCGGAATACCAAGCGGCACCCTGTATTCTCCGACATTATCGGGCCTTCTCTCTTTCAGCCGGTATCCGTTTAACGGTTCGATAACAAGTGCGGGATCCTGCCCTTCAAGAAGCGTATTGTAAAATCCTGCAGCCTGGGTCATATTCCTGGGTACACAAACATAGATTCCCCGTATTGAATTGATGACCATACTCAGCGGTGAACCCGAATGCCAGACACCCTCAAGCCGGTGTCCGCGTGTACTGATAATAAGCGGTACTACCTGTCCTCCCGCAGTACGCCAGTGTGTTGTTGCCAGGTCATCGCTCATGGCCTGGAGGGCGAACAGCAGGTAGTCAAAATATTGTATTTCAGCGATCGGCCTGAACCCCCGCAGTGCAAGTCCAATACCCTTGCCAATGATCGATGTCTCCCGGATTCCCGTATCAAATACTCTGAGGTTGCCGTACTTTTCCTGCAACCCCTCGTAGGTCTGGTTCACTCCACCTATTTTTCCCAGGTCTTCCCCGAAGGCTACAAGCAACGGGTATTTTCCGAGAAGTACATCAAAATTATCGCGAATAATTTCCCTTCCCGGAACCTCGGGCGATGCATCTGAATAAACCGGATCGATTTTTTCAACCTCGAGAGCAGAATGCTCGTCTTCGGTATAGAGTGCTGAACTGTATTTTTCAAAATTGACTACAAACTGATGTTTGAGGTATTTGCCTATTTCCTCCTGCAATTTTTCCCGTTGGTTGCAATTGATACAGATATAACGAAGGATTTTTTTTGCCGTACTGATATTGTCTTTTCTGATTGGATTTTCCAGGCCTTTAAGGTTTTGGGTATAAATCGTTATTTTATCCAGATTTTCTTTTTTACACACACACTTCTTGTGTTCAATGATGCTGAGTAATGCAGTCCTGTCCTTTTGTATCGGCTTCTGGTATGCCAGCCAGGCTTTCTGACGGGCCAGGCGGACATCCTCGGTGGCTTGTTCCTCAATAGCATTAAGTTCATCCGGAGATGCAAGACCTGTTTCCAGGATCCATTCACGCATTTTGCGCAGGCAGTCAAACTCCTCCTCCCAACGCAACCGGTCCTTTGATTTATACCTTTCATGCGAACCCGATGTGGAATGACCCAGGGGCTGGGTCATCTCATCAATGTGAAAGAGAACCGGCACATGATCCTGTCTCGTGGCTGCAATCCCTTTTTCGAACAGCTCGCATAAACCCGGGTAATCCCATCCTTTTCCATAGAACAGGTTTATGCCATTTGTTCTCTTTTCTTTTTCAAACCCTTTTAAGGCTTTTAAGATACTGTCCTTAATGGTCTGGTATTTTCGCGGAACCGATATGCCATATCCGTCATCCCAGACCGCAAGTGCAACAGGCACCTGCAATACTCCTGCCGCATTCATAATTTCGAAGAAATGTCCTTCCGATGTGCTGGCATCACCTATCGATCCGAAAACCACTTCATTTCCGTTAACCGAAAAGTTTGTGTATGAGGCTAGCTGCGGATTTTCCCTGTAAAGTTTCGATGCCAGGGCAAGGCCCAGCATGCGCGGCATCTGACCTGCAGTAGGTGAAATATCGGAAGATGAGTTTTTTTGCCTGGCCAGGTTCTTCCACGCTCCGGATTCATCAAGGCTTCGTGTGCTAAAATGGTTGTTGAAATTTCTTCCACCTGTTCCCGGGTTATTTTTAATGTCGGTATCGCCGTATAATTGGGAAAAAAATTCTTCGAGCGAGATCAAGCCTGCTGCAAGCATAAATGTCTGGTCGCGGTAATACCCTGAGCGCCAGTCGCCTTCCCGGAATTGTTTTGCAAAGGCAATCTGGGCTATCTCTTTTCCATCTCCGAAAATACCAAATTTGGCCTTTCCGGTGAGCACCTCTTTCCTTCCTAAAATACTTAACTGCCTGCTCTGGTTGGCCAGAAGATAATCATTTAAAACCTCCTGCCTGAAATCGGTATATGACATAAAATTTTGTACCTCTTTTTCCTCTGTTCGCATAGTAATAACACGGGCAAAAGTTATCGGTTCAACCGGGAACCAGAAAAACAAAATTATACCGAAAGAGTTTAATGTACTAATATTGTGGTAAATTTGTGAAAAAATTATCATGGGCCTGATCACTTTTGTAATGACTGCGATTGTTATGCTTATCTCGTTCCTGTTGCTGGGATTGAATATTTTTTTCAGAAACAAGAGCTTTCCTGAAACATCGATCGGACATAACCGGCACATGAAGGAAAGAGGGATTACCTGCGTAAAATGCGATGAAATCAAGAATTACCGGTTACTTAAAGAAAAGACCGGGATCGATCCCTCCGGTCTTAAAATAATTTCCCGCTAAACAATTCATTCTTTCCGTTGTTTTCCTGTTAAAATAACTGCATTATAATGGTTTTAAAATTACTTCTGGTATCTGTGGTGTTGGTTGGGTTGGTGTTTATGGCTTTCGGAATAAGGCTGTTATTCGGAAAAAATGAGCGTGTGAGGATCACCTCATGCAAAGCCTCAACCGATGACGATATTTCATGTGGCTGTGGAACCGGAGCATGTGTATTACCGGAAGGTGAATAACAGGCTGCTTTTAAATGAACCGTATTGATGCAGTGCACATAATCAAATTTATTTTTAATCTCTCTCTATGAAAAATCAGGCAAGCAAGCATAGTTTGCTGAACCTAAATAAAAAAAAACCGGAATCACTATTAGATGGCTTCAGAGTAATCCCGCAATTCAGGCTTTTGGAAATAAGAAACCTGACCTCGACAGCCTATATACTGCGATTCGATAAAAACAATATACTGTTCAAGGCCGGTCAGCATCTGACACTTGGATTACCCGGCGATAATCAGCTCCGTGAATATTCGATCTACAGCAGCGAAAACGATCCGTTTTTGGAAGTGCTGATCAAAGAGGTTGATCAGGGTATGGTATCGAAAAGGCTCCATCTATGCAGGCCGGGTGATTTTCTTGATGCCGAAGGTCCCTTCGGATTTTTTACGCTGAACGGGGAAATGCTCCATAAAAAGCACCTTTTTATAGCAAGCGGTACAGGAATTGCCCCGTTCCACAGCATGGCAGGTTCAAATCCCGGCCTTGATTATACCATGATTCATGGTATACGGTTCGGCAATGAAACATACGATAGCCATTTTTATCCCGATAGCAGGTATATTTCATGTGTAAGCCGTGAGAACAAAGGAAAGTTCCAGGGGCGGGTAACGGATTATATACGTAAATATCCCGTGAGTTCAGAAACTTTGGTTTATCTTTGCGGCAATTGTGATATGATTTATGAAGTTTATGATATCCTGACGGAGCAAAACTTTCCGGCTGATCAGATCAAGACGGAAGTGTATTTCTGAGGGAATAAAGTTCACTGTCCAAAGCCAGCCTGACGCAGGCAGGTTCAACGTTTACAAAACAGGGTTTTGAATTTAATTTTTTTGCCATAAATCCGGTATCCAGTATCCAAAACTTCTGATGTCATGAAATACCATCTTGTTACATTGGGTTGCCAGATGAATAAGTCCGACAGTGAGCGTGTGCGCACGGTACTCGGGCAGATGGGATACACATGGACAGATCATGAAGATCAGGCGGAGCTTTTAGGTATCCTGGCATGCTCGGTGCGCCAGAAATCAATAGATAAGGTGTATTCCCGCATTCACAAATGGAACACCTGGAAAAATCACCATAACCTCATCACATTCATTTCAGGATGTGTGCTTCCTGCAGACCGTGAAAAATTCCTGAAGCTTTTCGATCTCATTTTTGATATGAGGGAGCTTCCCCGTTTTCCTGGAATGGTGTCACAGTATGGCATAGTCACACCTGCAAGCCTTAAGATTCATGAATCTCATCCCGAAAACAGGCAGGATTTTGAAAGCGGAACGACTGGTTTTGCCGGTAAAAAGCTATCCCTGAATCTGAAAGTGAACGGAACAGCAGGGCTCAAACCCCTGGTGCATCATCCTGCTGAAGAGATGAAACGTTTCTGGAGTGTGAAACCTACCTATACTTCGGTATTTGAGGCATTTATTCCTATTCAGAACGGGTGCGATAAATTCTGTACATTTTGTGCGGTCCCATATACAAGGGGACGCGAGATATCAAGACCATCGGAAGAGATTCTCGCTGAACTGAAATTGCTTGTTGAACAGGGATTTAAATCCATCACCCTGCTGGGACAGAATGTAAACTCCTACGGTCTTGACAAAAAAGGTGACGAAGTAACATTTCCACGTTTGCTGAGAATGATAGGGGAATTTGGAAATTCTTCAGGGAAAAATTTCTGGGTATACTTTACTTCACCACATCCCCGTGATATGACCGATGAAGTGATAAGCACAATTGCAGAATACCGGTGCCTCGCCAGACAGATTCATTTACCGCTGCAATCCGGAGACGATAAGGTGCTCATCAGGATGAACCGCAAACATACGGTAGACGATTACCGGAAGATCATGCACAGCATTCGCAGGATAATACCCGAAGCAACTGTATTTACAGATATTATTGTAGGATTTACCGGTGAAACGGATGTGCAGTTTGAGAATACAAGGAAAGCCATGGAGGCATTCAGGTTCAATATGGCCTACATCGCTAAATATTCACCCCGTCCCGGCGCAGCCAGCTCGCACTGGGAAGATGATATTCCTGCGCGTATTAAAACGGAACGCCTGCATATCCTTACCGAAGAACTTACAAAGCATACAGCCAAAGAGAATGAGATGCTTGCCGGAAAAAGAATGAAGGTGCTTGTAACGGGAAGGGACCGCAGACCGGGTTACCTGTCGGCCCTCACCGAAGGAAAGATCGTGCTCCGGTTTGCATCAGCTGACGAATCCCTTATCGGCAGATTTGTGGAGGCAGATATCCTGGCTGCAACAGATTTTGCGCTGGAAGCATCGCTGGTGCGGGCATGTGTAGAAGAAACCGTGTGAAATGGACAGGAAAGTTGCATTTAAAACCCTGGGCTGTAGGCTGAATCAATTTGAGACCGACGCACTGGTCACCGATTTTTACAAAGCCGGATATTCAATTGTACCGTTCAGTGGACAGGCAGATGTATACATTGTGAATACCTGTACGGTTACCAATACCAGCGATCACAAATCCAGGAACATCATAAATCAGGCTGCAGGCAAAAACGGAAGCAGGCTTTTGGTGGTCACCGGGTGTATGGCCGGGAGCCAGAAAGAATGGCTTGAGAACAGAAAAGATATAACCTGGGTAATAGAAAATGATCGTAAGAGTTCAGTCTTTACCCTCGTTGACTCCCATTTTAAAGGAGAAATCGTGCACCCTTCTGATCTTAAGCAGAACCTGTTTGATTTCAGTCCGGTGGAAAAGGGATTCCATACCCGCAGCATGATCAAGATACAGGACGGATGCAATAACTTTTGTACCTTCTGTATTGTGCCTGCTGTAAGGGGAAGGGCTTCGAGCCGTCCTGTAAACGATATCCTTGAAAACATCAGGAAAGTAATTGACCTCGGATACAAAGAAATTGTGCTTACCGGGGTAAATATCAGCCGGTACAGGTATGAAAACAATTCGTTTGAAGACCTGGTCGGAAAAATCCTGGCAACAGAGGGTGATTTTCGTCTTCGTATATCATCCATTGAGCCCGAAGGATTTGGCGACAGGTTCATAGAACTTTTTGCCCATCCGAAAATGTGTCCCCACCTGCATCTCTGTCTTCAGAGCGGTTCTGACAGGATACTTATGCAGATGCGCCGTCAGTATGCCCTGAAACAATACCTGTCGATTGTTGAAAAATTTAAAAAACAGTACCCGCTGTTTAATTTCACTACCGATATTATTGTGGGCTTTCCCGGTGAAACTGAAACCGAATTCAATGAAACCTGCAAGGTTGTAAGGGAGACAGGTTTCAGTCATGTACACACTTTCAAATACAGCGTCAGGAAAGGGACACGGGCTGAAAGAATGGCGGGTCATATACCCGAACAGGTTAAACATGTGCGAAGTGAAATGATCAGGCAGATCGGCGAAACAAACAAGCTGAATTACCGGAAGCAATTCATGGGCAGAAAACAGGTTTTGCTTATTGAAAAAACCTTCAAAGATACTTCTTCGGGTTACGGGCAACATTACATTCCAGCGGAGGTGGATACACCATCGGTTAAAAACACCTTTGTGCATGTATTAATAACCGGCATCAGGGAAGGCAATGATCCTGTGCTGACAGGGCAGTGTATTTAGTACGGTTTGGAACGATAAAATGATAATCATTAAATGTTCCTCCAGGCACATCAGGCAGGATTTCTTTTCGGACTTGATACTGCAGTTATTTCGGAGCAGATCACTATTTAGGCATTTATCCCCACTTTTTCACGGTGCATTCATCATGCCTGTGGCGTTCCGGGGATCAAATTGTTCCCCAGATCGTAACAGTTTTTGAGTGTCTGCTGATTTTTCCTGTAATCCTGCTCAGCAAGATAAACGGGAATCTCCATCCTGGCGTAGACTTTGGCCAGGTCATCCCTTGATTTCAATACCTGTCCGGCCGCTGCCAGGCGTGTAGCTTTAATGATATGCACCCTGTTTTCCGGACCCAGAATTGCAGCTATGTACCGGAACAATTCTTCCACCGGTCTTGCATCGGAGTCATCTGAGGATCCCATGCACAAGATCAGCGCGAAATCTTTTTTCCAGGAATGCCTGGGTGTATGTTTTAGTCCTGTTTCGGTAATCTGAACATGGACAAAGGACCTGAACCTGTCGATCAGTTTTTTAAGTGGGGCCGTAACGTGGTGAAAGTAAACGGGCGTAGCAAAGACGATAACATCAGCCATCAGTATTTTTTCACTGATCCGGGACCAGTCGTCGTTTTCTATCGAACACCTGCCGAGAATATTGCATCTCAGGCAACCTCTGCAATATTCAAGGTTCAACTCCTGTGCTCTGAATTCTTCGGCTGTTCCGCCGGCATCCCGCACTCCCCCGATAAAACTACTGAGAAGGGCTGTAGTATTCCCGCTTAAGCGAGGACTTCCGTTGAATGTTATTACATTTTTCATGGGTGACAGAATCGATTGGGTTCATGAAGCCGGATGTCCGTCCGGTTATTTATCAGGTTGAACAAACGATGTATCTTTGAAGTAATCGCTGATATACGCAATCTTGTTTCCTGTGAACTGCATCAGGGTAAGACCGCTATTTGCATACGCTATTCCCTCGCTGTTTTCACCCCTGTTAGTCCATACGGCGCAGGCATTTTGATTGTCAATAAGAATTTCAGAAACCTCGAATGCCAGAATAGGATACTTTCGCAGCAAAGCTTTCAGAAATAGCATCACCCTCCGGTTTCCTTCTATTTTTCCTGCACCGGGAAAATCAAAAACCACATCTTCGGTGACATTCATCTCCAGTGTGGCGAAATCGCGGGTGTTCATTGCATGGAAAACAGAACGGGCAAGATCGGTGTAAGTTGTTTTGTTCATGATGGGTGTATTTTTTGAAAAAATAATAATAGTCGATTTATTTTAAAAGCTGTTATGAATTTAAATGTAAAGCCATTTTATTTGCATTTACTCATGTGTATAAGGTGATCCTGCAAACTAACAGGAAAACAATGATTTATAAGAGAAAAGCAGCTCGCGGATCATTAATATTGTTTTCTTAAGCAACCTTTTGCAATAATTTGCATCATTTGGTTAATTTTATCGGTGCAAATATAACTCTTCCCGCCATGAGAAAACTGCTTCTGATTTCAGGTTTGGCATTGATCATTTGCGGCTGGGAGCCCTATAAACCGGAACCATTCCCTTACCGGCCCATATTGATGACCCGGCAGGTGCTCGAATCCTCAGTAGCTTATATGCCTCCCCGGATAATTGAAAAGCCGGGCAAGATATATACCATCGGCAAATATATTTATGTTAATGAAAAGTACAATGGCATTCATGTGATTGACAATACAGACCCCTCAAATCCTGTGAACGCCGGATTTGTAAGAATTCCCGGTTGTATCGATATGGCGCTGAAGGGAACTATTTTGTATGCCGATAATGCAGTGGACCTGGTTGCCGTGGATCTGACAGACCTTGAGAATTTGCATGTAACCAGCAGGGTGAAAAATGCGTTTCCTGAACTTCTTCCGCCGGGTGAAAGCTATATTCCCTGGGAATACAATGCTGAGAACCGGCCTGAAAACACCATAATTATCGGCTGGGAATGAATCAAAAATACGGAACCATGAAAACCTGCATCGGGTCAATCAGTTTTACTGTGCTTTTTACCGTGCTTCTTTTTGCATGCGATGAAAGCTTTACTGATGCCGGAAAAAGCACAGACGGTTCATTCGGTAAGGGAGGATCCACGGCGCGTTTTGCCATAAGCGGCGATAATCTTTTCACAGTAACGGCTGAAGACCTGAGAAGGTTTGATATCTCTGATCCTTCCCAACCTGAAACGAAAAGCAACTTCCTGCTGGGCTTTGGCGTGGAGACCATTTTCCCATATGGCAACACCCTTTTCATAGGAACACAGGATGGGATGCACATTGTTGATATTTCTGATCCTTCATCTCCTGAAGAGCTTTCGGTTTACCGGCATGTTTTCAGTTGCGATCCTGTTGTGGTCGACGGACAATATGCCTATGTAACCCTGAATTCGTCAAATACCTGGTGCGGCAGGAGCAGCAATCAGCTCGACATTATTGATATTTCAAATCTTTCAGCCCCGGGACTTGTAAAAGAGTATCAGATGGAAGGACCGAAAGGGCTTGGAGTGGATGGAAACCTTCTTTTTGTTTGCGATAACGGTCTTAAGGTCTATGATATTTCTGACAGGAGCCACATTGCATTGCTGCATCATTTCGATATCAAAGCCAACGATGTGATCCCGGATGGAGATATTCTTCTGGTGACCGCTGACGACGGACTATACCAGTATAGTTATACCAATAACAGCCTTAACCTGTTAAGCAAAATACCGGTGGAATAAAAAAAAATATGCGACATGGATATGAAACCTCTGATTGGCTCATTATTTTTGATTTTTTTAAATGCATCCGTAATCCGTGCACAGGATACAATCTCATCCATTGGAATCAGCTGGTATCCGCAACTTATGTTCATAAGCGGCATGCGCATCGACCTCGATGTTCACCTGGGAAAATCCAAAAGCTGGCTCGTTTTTTCGCCGCAGGTTTTTCTGAATGAACGGCTGACAAACAATTCAAACGATGCTGCAGGAGACGAATCGGTATTCGACAAGTACAACAAACTTACCGGGTATGGGATGAACATTTCGCACAGGTTTTATATCCAGTACAATACAAAACCTGTAGGATTGTACCTGGGATATGGAGGATTTTATAACCACTATACGCTCACTTATGAGATTGAAGGCTGGGGATATATTGATCGCTTTGGGTTGCAGGCAATAACCTATGGGTTGTTCGATCATGAAACCATCATTGATAAGATCGGCACCGATTTTTTTATCGGGTACCAGACCGAAATAGCCCAGCGCCTTTTTGTGGATATCTTTTGCGGAGGAGGCATACGGTATGCCTTCATCAAAACCGATGATCTCAATCCGAGGTACTTCAGCCACTCACCTTTCGAGTTCGGGTATACAGGATCAGTTCCCCTGGCTGGTTTCCGTTTCGGCGTATTTTTTTAATACCAAAGATCCATCTTCTGTGCAATCCGGGATCCGTTAATTTCGTTTATATTTACATTACATAATTCCATTCACAGGCGGAATGAAACAATCACTGAAAACACTGGTATGGATCACGCTTTTTGCCATTGCCATGGGTTACCTCGAAAGTGCTGTGGTCATTTACCTCAGGAGCATTATATATCCTGGTGGTTTTCAGTTCCCGATGGCTCCGATCGATCCGCACCTGGCTATTACCGAAATATTCAGGGAAGTTGCAACAATGCTTATGCTGCTGGGGATCGGGTATATCGCAGGCAGAACATTCACAGAAAGGTTTGCCTGGTTTATATACAGTTTTGCCATCTGGGATATTTTTTATTATGTTTTTCTGAAACTCTTGATCGGATGGCCCGGATCGTTCATGACCTGGGATATCCTTTTTCTGATCCCGGCCACATGGGTCGGGCCGGTAATCGCACCGCTGATCGTATCAATTACCATGATCGGTTTAGGCCTTATACTGATATACTACAGCAAAACCGGAAAAATTATAATAGTGCCTGTTGAATGGATCTTACTGATTGCAGGCTCATTGGCTTTGATCGTCGCCTTTATATGGGATTACGCTGCGTTTATTTTACGGCACTTCAGCTATTCTGAACTCTGGAACATGCCCGATAGAAAGCCATTATACGATCTGGGTATGCAATACACGCCGGTATCCTTTAACTGGATGCTCTTTTCCCTGGGTGAAATACTGATCATAGCGGGGATAATCCTGATCATTTTGAGGATCAGAAAACAAAAGCATGCCTGAATGGAGAAATAGTGTTATTTTAGAATCCATAATAACAGTAAAGCATTGATAATATGTACCGTCGAAAATTCATCGGCTCAACCATGGCTATCACTGCAATTCCTGCACTGGCAATTGGTTCCTGCACTTCCGGAAAGCCGGAGGCTTTTCCGTCACTGTTAAAACTCGACAGAACAGCCAGAGTCAAACTTGCGCTGCTCACTTTACAACGTGCTTCCTGGGAGCATGGAGTGGCAGCACAGGCTTTTCTTGAAGCAGGTGATGACGAGTTGACCCTGATGATGGCAAAGGAGGCTGTACTAAGACAAACAGACGAGGGACAACTCTCGGTAGTCTACCAGGATAATGGTGTGACCGATCCGGCCGCTTCCGGTGAGGCAGTTATTTTTGCCTGGAAAAAAACGGGCGATGACAAGTATAAAGAAGCATGGGAAAAGATGCTCAATTACCTGCTGAACAAGGCACCCAAAACCGACGGCATTCTTCACCACGTGAAAAATGCACCCGAGGTGTGGATCGATGCCATGTATATGGCACCTCCGTTTCTGGCTGTTGCAGGTGAATACCATGAGGCCATGAAACAGATCAGGGGATTCAGGGCATGCCTGTGGAATCCGGAAAATAAGTTGTTCAGCCATATTTACGATATCGGCAAAAAAGTATTTAAGCGGAAGGCTTTCTGGGGGGTGGGTAACGGATGGACTGCGGCTGCTTTTGCACGGGTTATCGCTGCATTGCCCGAAACCATGCAGAATGAGAAAAATGAGCTGGTTGAGGATACAAACCAGTTGCTTGACGGATGTTTAAAATACCTCCGGCCTGACGGCCTGTTTCACGATGTGGTGGACGACCCGTCTACCTTTGTGGAAACCAATCTCTCACAAATGCTTGCCTACACGATTTACAGGGGTATTGCGGACGGCTGGCTCGACAGGAACCGGATCAGTGATGCGGACAGGATGAGAGAAGCGGCATTGTTAAAAGTAGATGAATGCGGATATGTTCAGGGGGTATGCGGCTCACCCTATTTCAACAGTCCCGGTACCGCGGCTGAAGGCCAGGCATTTCATATCCTCATGGAGGCGGCATATAGTAAATATTCGGCAAATGCGCGATCAGGAATATAAACTGGCTTGACAAACACCTGATCGGAATAAAAGTAATGATATGAGTTTCTTAGTAAAACTTACCGGGAATTCACCAAGAAATCATATTATGGATATATTGATGCAACAGGTATCCGACACTGATTTTGACAAGGACCGGATAACATTTTTCACCTTTTTTCGAAAGTTTGTAAATAATTACCTGATATTTAATAATTTATGTAGTATTTTTAGTCCGTGACAGACTGAAAGACAGGAACGTCTATTCTTTCAAAGAATATTTCTGGTAAAAAAATACAAAACCATTCATGGTGATATCTGCCGCCACATCATTTTTACTTTTTGTTGCAGCACTTGGTCAGCTAAAAAGGCCAAATTACGATTTGCTAACTATCGGGGTTTAAAATAATCCGGCACCAATGAAGAAAACAGGTTCAAAACTTAGATCATTGTGCTTGGAGGAATGGTTGCGTTGGGTTTAAAAGCGGCATGAAAAATGCAAAAGCACAGGAATATATATTCAATCCTTAATTCGCATTAATCAGGAAAAATGCTGATGGCTATTTAGAAAATCTAAAGCCTTATGACTATCTTAATTTCAGAACCTGAAAACTAAATCAAATAAATCTGGAAAACAATTGTAAATTTGCCAAAATGAGATTTATACAAAAATAATGGATGATTAAATCGGTTGAGATAAAAAATTTTAAGTCTGTTGTTGACGTTTCATTGGGTCTGGGAACATTCAACATACTGATAGGTGAGAACGGCTGCGGGAAATCCAATATTCTGGAAGCTATTGCTTTCGGCGCTGCCGCGAGCGCAGATAAGTTGGATTATGAATTTCTGGGTAGCAGAGGTATCCGCGTTACTAATCCCGAATTTATGTTTTCAGCTTTTACAAATGGTAAAGAAAATAAATCAATTACATTAAATTTTGCAACCGATGAACAAGCGTATTCTTATCAGATAGAGAATGAAACTAACAACCCGAAGAAATGGATTAATAAGAACAAGAAAAGAATTACAGAAGAAATAGAAGTGATACTGGATGCCATTTATATGGAAGATGATGAACTAAGAGTAAAGCAAATATTAAGTGTGCTCGAAGACAATATCTTTCCGGATAGTATTTCAGAAAATATCAAACAATATACAAATAAGAAGGATTATAAAAAAATTGTCTCGCTTCTTAGCCAGGCAATCCTTAAAGGATTTCTTTCAGATAATACTGTTTCTGATTATATTGTTTATTCCCCCGAACAAAGCAGTTTAAGGAAATTTGAAGATACTGCACAGTTACTTCCTTTGGGAATAAGGGGGGAAGGGCTTTTTCAGCATCTCAAGGAGCTTGCATTCGATAAAAAGAACACTGAAACGCTTGACTCAATTAAGAATAACATGTTTCTCCTGGATTGGTATGAAAATTTTGATTTGCCGGAAAACCTGATGAAGAATGAGTTTGCACTGCGGATAAAAGACAAATATTTATATAATGAGCTACAATATTTTGATCAGCGTAGCACCAATGAAGGTTTTTTATTTTTATTATTCTATTCGACACTTTTTATCTCAAAAGCGACCCCGAAGTTTTTTGCAATCGATAACATCGATGTTTCCTTAAACCCGAAATTATGTATGCAGCTTACAAAAAATCTTTCCGGGCTGGCAGAAAAATACGGAAAACAGGTTATCATCACCACACAAAATCCTGCTGTTCTCGACGGGCTGGATCTAAAAGATGATAACCAACGGTTGTTTGTGGTAAGAAGGAACGATGATGGCTATTCCAAAGCTGAACGCATAGAATACAAATCCGAACGGCGGATGAAATTATCGGAAGTTTGGACAAGCGGTTTTATAGGCGGATTACCGGAAAATTTTTAAATCAAAGCATCTGATGAACTTTGCAATGATCACGGAAGGGGTATCGGAACACAGGATTGTAAAACATATCATTGCAAAATATTTTAAAGAGTATGAGCCAAAAATCCGCCAGATCCAGCCAAAAATTGTTAATGACAGGCAGGAAGCAACAGGCGGGTGGAATGAGGTACTTAAATACTGCGGGAGAGATGAACTGAAAGATATCTTTGTAGAAAATGATTACCTGGTAATTCAGATTGATACCGACCAGTCGCAAACCGCACCTTTTAGCGTAAACCATTCAAATAATGGGCGGATCAAACCCACCGAAGAGTTGTATGATAATATCCGGGAAAAATTGGAATCCCTGATAAAACCCGAGATAAAACAGAAATATAGTGGCAAAATAATTTTTGCAGTCTGCATCCATACAATTGAATGCTGGCTGCTTCCGGTTTATTATAATAATCGCCACAGATCAGATATTCACAATTGTCTTTTTAGACTTAATACCATTCTTGCAAGAAGAAATATCCGCGGAATTTCGGCAGAAGGAAAGAATACTCCACAAAGTATCAGAACTTATGAAGTAATATTAAGAAATTGGCGTAAAAGAAAGGATATTATAGACGCTGCCAGGTATAATGCAGGATTCCAGAGATTTATTGATTCGCTTGGTACAGTTAATCCGTAATTGTAAGATTAATATTAGGCATAAATACGGAAATACTTCCTGCTGAATTTTTTTCTGTCGTTATTGTAAAGAAGTATCTATTATGAAGATGAATCTTTGTCACCTGAGCAATGTTATAGTGCCCTTGGTCGATACGATCCTTCCATCCCAGAACTCGGCAGTGACCACATAGGTATAGGTATCGATATTCTGCATCTTACCCTTATATGTCCCGTCCCATCCCTGGCGTATGTCATCGGTGTAAAATACCTGGGTGCCCCAGCGGTTGAAAATCCTGAATTCGATCAGCCTTTTTATACCGGGTCCCCTGACATATACCACACTGTTCTCATCGCTGCTCATGGGAGTGAAGGCAGTCGGCAATGCCACATTGTAAGCTTCCGTTACCACTACGGCTATATAGTACGATGCATCAAAGCAATTGTTGGTATCTGCCACATCCATAGTATATGTGGTATTCAGCAGAGGCTGAAGCTGTGGTGCGGCACAATGGATGCAGTTGATCATATAATCCGGTGACCAGGTATACAACAGTTCACCAAGCGAATCGGTCCTGACAGGGACAATCTCTCCGATGTATATCCCTGTATCCTGCGGATAAACCGAAAGGGCCGGTGGCTGTTGTACCAGCAAAAACAGGTGATCCGAACTTTTACAGCCACTGATTGCATCGCTTACAGTTGCCGTATAGGTGGTGGACATATCCGGCGAGGCAAAAGGTGAATATATGGTGTTCGAACTCAGTCCCGACGACGGCATCCAGATGATATTGTCGCCTCCTGTCGCCCACAAAGTGACTCCATTACCCGCACACATAAAGGTATCGGCTTTTATCGCGATCACCGGAAGCGGATATATGGTAAACGGTTTTCCGGTGGTATCCGAACACCCGAATGTATTCCGTACAATAAGCTCTCCGGTATAATCACCGGGAGTAAATACCAGTATGGGTTCTTCGAAGGTGCTGAAAACACCGTTTGAAAAGCTCCAGTTGTTAAAATCGTTGCCCTGTGAAGTATTTGCAAAACTGATGGAATACGTTGCACACATGCCGGTATCGGGGATTATAAAATCGGACTGTACGACATATATGGTTAGGGTATCTACAAGTCCCACCACGCAGCTTCCCGAATCACTCTGAAGGACAAGCTTGGGATACACGGCGCCCATATTTGCATACGAATACGTGACCGGGTTCCCGTGAAGCGTATTGCCGTCACCCATGTCCCATTCAAAATACCATACATCACTCGTATCGATCAGTGCAAAAGTTATTTCATCGTTACGGCAGGCTGCATCGGGCGACATTGAAAATGACCCGGTGGGACCGAAAAGGGTGATATTTCTGCTGAAGGTATCGCGGCAACCAAATGAAGTCCGGATACTCAGTGAAGGGGTATATACCCCTGGTTTCGGGTAGGTGAAGATCCTGGTTTCGGCATATGAAGAGGTATTGTTGCCGTATCCGAAATTCCAGATGCCCGAAACGATTTCCTGACCACCTTTAACATGGGTAAGCGTATCTTCACGCGGGTAACAGTTCCAGATGCTGTCCGACACATCAAAATACGCGCTGGCTTTTTGCACCTTCATCTGGTTGGTATTCATGCTGAAGGTATCTGAACAGCCGAACCGGTAAATGGTAAACATGGGTGTATATTCTCCTTCTGCAGGGTATGTATAGGAAACCGGTCTCGAAAGATCACGGGACACATCGCCGTTCCCGAAATCCCAGATCACACTGTCCTTCTCCTGGATCGTATAATAGAACAATACCGCATTACCAAGGCAGGTATTATCATCGCTTACAAGAAATTCGGCGTCGGGATTTGCCGTGGAGACCGTTGTCACATCAAATCCCGCACAACCCATTGTATCGGTCACCGTTAGTGTGACTTCATATACTCCCGGGTTGTTGAACCAGCGCTTTACAAAGGGTGCCTGGCTCGTATATGTGGTATCGGCTGATGGTTCATATACCCAATGCCAGGTTTCAAGCGGATTGATATCAGCTGTTGAATTATCGGTGAAGGTAACAATAAAAGGTGTACACCCATAGAGGGTGTCGGCATCAAATCCTGTGTATGGCATATATGACCTTATGCTTAGATCTGCTGTGTCGGGGCAGCCGTTATCGTAATTCACTACCAGTGTCACATCAAAATTTCCCCGTGATGAGAAAGTATGAGTGATATCATCGTTGTTTGTCCTTAACGGTTGTGTACTGTCACTGATGTACCACAGGTATTTTTCTTCACAGTAGTTCACAATAGTGTAAGACTGATCACCGGAATAGAATACAGGATCCTGGGCGCAAACCTCTGATTTGCCTGTAGCAATTGCCTGTACATTCCTGATCAGCAGTTCCTCTCTGGCAGTATCCGAACAACCTCCGGCATAGGTGATCAGCTCGACAATGCTGTCGCCTTCGGCCGAATAGGTATAGTTTGGATTCAGCGTTGTTGTATTCGTCCGGTTGGTGCCGAATACCCACTTATAACTGCTGTATCCAACCGACTGGTTGGTAAAGGAATATTGCAGCGGGGTCCCGCAGCTGAAATTATAGCTGAAGGCAGATACAGGCCCTTTGTTATGAATGGCATCCGTCTTCACAGTTTCCGAGATACACCCGTTATAATTTACCTGCAGTTTGACATCCATATACCCGGTATCTGCTTTTACTTTCCAGACCGGATTTGCCTGCCCGGGTAGTGCATTTACCGGTGTGCCGTTGACATAGTAATGCCAGCCCTGGATGAGATTTGATTCGGGAGTGGTATTGGTGAACGTTATTAGCTGGTTGGGACATACATCATTGGAACTTATGGTGAAATCAGGGAATAGCGTTTTACCTGCATGAATGGGAATGATATATGAAGTATCTTTGCACCCGGCATTATTGGTGATCACAAGCCGTGCATTGAATGTATCGTGACTGTTATATATATGGATGGCTGAGTCTGCTGCCCCGGAGGAGGTCTGGGTATCACCGAATATCCACTGGCGGGTGGTTATCGGTTCGTCGGAAAGGCTCTGGTCTCTGAACCTTACCTGCAACGGAAAACAACCTGAAGTTTTGTCGGCAGTCATGACTGCTGTGGGCTTTTTGATCCTGAATGTTTTGGAAACAGCGCTTGTACACCCGTGACTGCTCGTAGCTTCAAGAGTAGTGCTGAAATATACGTTATCGTTGACCTTATATGGGTCCGGGTCATAAGGTACCGTATACGTATGTGATGTATTTTGTGTATAAGCCTTCTGGCTGTCGCTGAAGGTCCATTCCCAGCTTGCGGCATTTACCGACTGATCGGTAAACTGAACAAGGGCCGGAGAAGTACAGGAATAATCGGTATTCATGGTGAAATTGGCCGAAATATTCTCTATGGTAAAATTCCAGGTTACTGTATCGGCACAGGGGTTGTTCGGCGAAGCGATCAGTTTAAGGATAATGGGGCCGGTCTGTGTATAGTTGTGAAATCCTGATTTGCTTACCGAAGAGGTACCATCGCCGAATATCCAGCGTACAAAACCTGTACCAGTGGAAGTGCTGTTAAAATCAACGCGGCCCGGACAAATGATGCCGTTGTTGGTAATGGGAGTTCCTCCCTGGCTTATTGTGCCCGAGGCATTCACCTGGCTGACATATACCGTCTTTGAGGTATCCATGGGGCAACCGTAGTCGTTCGAAACAACCAGACGTACTGTATAATCATCGAATGAGTTATACGTGTGTGAAGGATTTGTTTCTGCAGAAGATTGGTTGTCACCGAAGGTCCACTGATACGATAATACTCCCTGTCCTGTAGTGGTATTGGTGAACTGAAAACCAGCCGGCACAGTGCACGCCGTTGAAGGGGCAAACGTGAAATTAGGCACAGGAGGTGTTACCACATCAATATACTGCGGAACGTCCAGATGTCCCTTGCATCCGTGCACATCGGTAACTTCAAGAAATACATCGAACTTACCCGGTAATGTATAGGTATGTACCGGGTTCTGTTCAGAGATAATTTCACCCGTCCTGAAATCCCAGTCCCAGCTAATAATCTGGCCGTCTCCCGGGATTGATAAATCAGTAAACTGCACCTCATGCGGCGTACACCCTTTCCGTTCACCCGAAAAGTTAGCCACCGGATTTTTGTAAGCCACTACATTTTTGGTAATTGAATCGGTCTCGCTGCCATTGGTAACAACCAGTTTAATAGTATAAATACCGGGAGTGATGTATGTTGCATTTGGTTTTTGCAGAGTGGAAGTACCCTGTTGCGGTCCCAGGTACCACAGGTAAGTGAGTGTTCCCGGTCCGCTTGACCCTGAAGCATCGAAATGCGCAACCAGGGGTGAACAACCATCCTGGGGACTCACCGTAAAATCAGCAATAACCTGGGCGCCTGTATTGGAAAATTGGAAAAAGAAAAAAGTTATTAACTGCAGGGGGTAAATGTATTTTTTCATGGGGATAGTAATACTTATTTAAATTTATTACTTTACAGTTAATTATAAAAAAAAATTAAGTAATTTAAATGATAAATTGTCAACAACTCGGTTTTACATTGTCGAACCGATGCATTATTTTGCACGGGTATTTTTTAGGTCAATCTTATGAAACCTGAATCTCAGCTATTTTTCATTTTAAAAAGAGGATATCTGGCCGGCAGTATATTATTGTTAATTATTTCTTTTAATGCCCGGTCACAGGATATCCATTTTACCCAGTTCAACAACTGTCCGTTGTTTATCAATCCGGCCAATACCGGAAATTTCTCGGGCGACTGGAGAGTAGCGGTAAACTACCGTGATCAGTGGAGGGCATTAACCACGCCTTATACAACAGCGGCCGCAAGCTTTGACAAGCAGTTTTTTATTTTTAACCAGAACATTTCAGCCGGGGCTTTCTTTATTAATGATCAGTCGGGGATAATCGGGTTGTCGGCAAATAAGTTCTACCTGTCGCTTGCTTATGAGAAGCAGTTCCGAAAAAATACACTGCGGGGAGGCCTGCAAACCGGGTATGTCTTCCGTTCTTATGGTTCGGGATTAATAACATATCCGGTTGATTACAATCGGGATGCGTTTATATTCGAACCCAATGGCAATACAGGAGAGAAGCGCAGTTATTTTGATATTGTAGTTGGACTGCTCTGGAAGACAGCTATCAGGAAATTCGAGCCTGAAGCAGGGATATCCCTTGCCCATGTGAATTTGCCGAATGAATCCTTTTTCGATGCCAAGGAAAGGCTTACGATGCGGTATGCCATTCATGGCAGTGTAAAGACAAAAGTATCAGATGAATTTTATTTCAAGCCCGTTATCCTGCTTATGAATCAGCGAACGGCTAATGAATTGCTGATCGGATCTGAATTCGGTCTGGATGTATTTAAAAAGCGTTCGAATGTGAAGGGCGTAAATGCCGGACTCTATTTTCGAGACGGTGTTTCGGGAAATCCCGATGCCTTTGCGGTTACAGGCGGGATTACCGTCGGGAGGATAGATCTGAGCCTTGGGTACGATATTACCATTTCAGGATTAAAAGTAGCTTCGGGCAGCAATGGTGCGTTCGAGATTTCTATAATTTACAGGAGCATCAGCACAGTATTAAACAGTTATTCCATTCCGTGTGAAAGATTATAGAAGAAGATTGATCATTTTGTCGGCCTTTCTGATAACAGGCTTGAATTTAACAGCCCAATTTCCGGGTGCAGATGAGTTGACTGCCGGCCAGATGGTGCGGTTTGGAAAAAGTGCAGCCAGAACAGGAGATATTTATACGGCCATATACTTTTATGAAATGGCTCATGACCTGAAGAAAGGCGACAACAAAATATCGTATGCCCTGGCAGAGCTTCAACGGGCAGCAAGGAATTACGAGCAGGCAGCAGAATTGTATAAAAAAGTGTACAAAAAGGCAGCCAAAAAATACCCGCTTGCCCAGTTTTATTATGCACAGATGCTGAAATCAACGGGAAAGTACGACGAGGCGATCGAAGAATTCAATAAGTTCAGGAGATATTTCAAAGGGAATAAAGATGCACGCCTGTACAACAGGATTATTAGGAATGAAATTGAAGGTTGCGATTCCGCAAAAAAGATCTTGCTGAACCCGCTGAACCTTTCTGTCGAAGACCTGAATCCATCGGTTAATGGCCCTCATGTTGAACTGTCACCAATACCCCTGAACGACAGCACCTTCATCTATGGCTCCCTGCGCATCGATTCACTGGTGTATTTCAATAACGACAATATGGATACTGCGGTACCGGTACGGCAATTTTATGTAGCGCATAAGCACGATCACGAATGGTCGGGCGGGCAACTGTGGGACTCGCCGGTTAACCTGCCTAGGGTGGAAACCGGAAACGGGGTACTTTCAAGGGATGGCAAACGTTTTTACTTTACACGATGCGCAAAAAACTGGCAGGGTAAAATGATCTGTGCCGTCTATGTCAGCCAGAAGCTCAACAGCTACTGGCAAAAGCCTGAAAAACTGCCGGAATCGATCAATGATCCGAATTACACAACAACCCAACCTGCCCTTGGCCGCACGGCCAAGTCAGACCGTGAAATTATCTATTTCGTTTCAGACAGGCCTGAAGGAAAAGGCGGCCTGGATATCTGGTATACTGTCTGGAATGATAAAAAGAATATCTATTCCAAAGTAAGAAACTCGGGTACTAAGATCAATACTGTGGGCGATGAGATGACACCATTTTATGATCTGCCCACCCGTAACCTGTATTTCAGCTCCACGGGACTTCCCGGAATGGGTGGATTGGACGTTTTCAGGGCGTTTGGCGAGCGCCGGGCCTGGTCGAATATTAAAAATATGGGGTATCCCATAAACACAAGTTATGATGATCTTTATTTTACAGTAGGCAGAACGGGTGAGGACGGATTTTTCGTATCCAACCGGCCCGGAGGCAACAGCTTCAATAACGAAACATGCTGCGACGATATTTATTATTATAAATGGAATGAATATATACGGATAACCGTTACCGGAACCATCTATCCTTTTGAAAAGGATAAGTACGGAAGAAAAAAGGACCTTTCGAATTTCGATTTTATGAGCCCTTCGACCGATATCAAACCGCTGGATCGTGCGGTTATTGCCTTATACGTGATGGATAAGGAAACAAAGGAATATGTATTCCTGGAACGGTATACCACCGAATCCGACGGGCGCTTTTATTTCAACCTGCAACCCGATCAGGATTATGAATTCAAAATGGAAGGTTTTCAATACTTTGACAGCGAGATGTTCCTTTCCACACAATTTTTTAATTTTTCAGATACCATTGAGATGCCACCTATCTGGGTAAATGTGCTGACTGATAAACCGGTAGTCCTGGAGAACATTTATTACGATTTCAACAGTGCAGAGCTCAGCGACAGGGCTAAAAGTGTGCTGGATACAACGCTGCTTGTATTGCTTAAAGAAGCTCCTGAATTTATTGTCGAGATCGGGGCACATACCGACAGCATCGGTGGCGATGAATACAACCTTAAGTTGTCGCAGGAGAGGGCAAATGGTGTGGTAAACTACCTTATCAGCAAGGGAATATCGCCCGACAGGCTGGTGGCAAAAGGATATGGTGCAGAAATGCCGGTGGCACCGAATTCAAATCCCGACGGATCGGATAATCCCGAAGGCCGTGAAAAAAACAGGCGAACGGAGTTCAGGATCATCGGCACCATCGGATCGGGTGAGGAAGAGGATGAGTATTTCGAGGATGATTAATAACCGTAATTATTTAACTATGATAAGATTACGATTGATTGGTTATATACTGGTCTCAGTTTTTCTTCAGGAGCTTTACGGACAAATCACGAACTGCGGAACCGAACTGTTCCCGAACCAGGTGAATTTCGAAAGTACATTTACCGACAGTATAAATAATCTTATAAAGCTCAACAGGACATTGAATATTTCGATTTTTATTATTGAAGATGAAGGAGGTGAGACCGGAGTGAATATGGCAGATGTGAATTCTATGGTCGCACTGCTGAATCAGGCATTCTTGCCGGTAGCAGTGAGTTTTAGAATAGCTTCAACAGAAAATATTGATAATTATCATTTCAATGATGTTACAAAAGATGAAAATGCAAAAGACCTAGCCATCCAGTATCACCATCCTAAAACCATCAACCTGTATCTTGCAGGTCATGTATACCAGACACTTAATGCCGAAGTCTGTGCTTTTACCTATTATCCTGCTGACAATAAAGATGTGATTGTGCTGGGTAAGCAATGCATTGCAGGCGCTGTTCTTATCGAACAGATCGGTCATATGCTGAATCTATACCATACCCATGAAACAGCCTTCGGAAACGAAAGGGTCGATGGTACCAATTGCACCACATCAGGAGATTTATGCTGTGACACATACGCCGACCCGAATTTGTCGGGAAAGGTTGATATAGGCTGCAGCTATTCGGGGACAGATAAGGATGCAAACGGAGATTATTATGTGCCCTCTACGGCCAATTATATGGCAAACAGCCTGAATGACTGCAAATGTTTTTTTTCCGAAGAACAATATCTGAGGATGATCAATTGCCTGCTTAAAACCAAAAATTACCTTTGGTAATGCTTTTCTTTCCTGCCTTACTATTTCTTGTCTTCAGGATGCATGTCAAGCTTACCACAGATTGATCGCATGGTCAATTTCAATCGTGCGCTTCTTAATAATTTAATATTCAGCATATTATTTAACGTGAGTCCGAAATAAGAATTTCAATTCGAATGTGCTATATTGTTTTTAATAAGCTATAACCCTTTGGGGTTTCCCCAATAAGAGCATTTTAACCAGTAGGATTTTAAATCTTATTGATCATCCAAATAAGCCAAATATGTTTAATATTTCGAACTCACTTTACTTAATATTTTAATGAATTTAATAATTATTCAAATTAGTTTTATATTTATGCCCTTTAATACCAAACAAGATGTACAGCACCGAATATAACGGATATAAGATAAAGAAAATCTATGAAGTAGCAGAGGAACTCGGATTGGATCCGAAATCGATTCTTCCCCACGGGCATTATATTGCCAAAGTTCCCATTCATTACCTTGAAGACAACCTGGATAAAAAGGACGGAAAGCTGATCCTCGTAACGGCGATGACACCCACACCCCAGGGTGAGGGAAAAACCACCACAACAATCGGACTTGGTGATGCACTTCGTGTCCGGGGTAAAAGGAAAACATCCATATGCCTGCGCGAACCTTCACTTGGTCCGTATTTCGGAATTAAGGGCGGCGGTACCGGAGCCGGGAAAGCTCAGGTGATGCCTGCAGAAGATATCAACCTGCATTTTGTGGGTGATATGTATTCGGTTAGCAAAGCCAATAATCTTCTGGCCGCAATGATCGATAATCATCTGCAGCACGGGAATGACCTGAATATCGACCCACGCAGAATAATCTGGAGAAGAGTTATTGATTTGAATGATAGGGCTTTGCGTGAAATTTTTGTAGGACTTGGAGGTGTAAAACACGGAATTCCCCGCCAGGATGGATTTAACATCACACCTGCATCGGAGGTAATGGCCATGCTATGCCTGGCAGAGAATTTTCAGGATCTGGGAGTACGACTGGCGAGGACCATTGTTGCTTTCACCTATAAGGGTGAGCCAATCTGTGCCCGGGATTTACTGGCAGAAGGGGCAATGCAGATCCTTCTGCGAGACACCATACACCCCAACCTGGTGCAAACGCTGGAGGGAACGCCTGCCTTTGTGCATGCAGGACCTTTCGCCAATATTGCCCAGGGAACAAATTCGGCGATTGCTACCCGTATGGCGCTGAAATTATCGGATTACGTAGTTACCGAGGCAGGCTTTGCTTCTGACCTGGGAGCTGAAAAATTCTTCCATATCAAATGCAGGATTTCGGGATTGAATCCTGATGCGGTGGTGATCGTGGCTACTGTTAAAGCACTGAAATACCACGGGTGGATGAATGAAAACGGAGGTTTTGCAAACCTTGACAAGCATGTTGAGAACATACGGTTATTTGGTCTGGAACCCGTTATTGCCATTAACCGTTTCGATGATGATACCGATGCTGATCTCAGCGAAATTGTAAACTATTACAAAAAGAACGGAATTGCAGCAGTGGTTGCAAGCCATTACCGCAATGGTGGTCAGGGCGCTGTTGAACTGGCTGATGCCGTGCTTGATGCAATACATAAAAATGAAGGAAAAAAGCTCCAATTCCAGTATCCACTTGAAATGTCGATAAAAGATAAGGTCAGGAGTATTGCCAAAAAGATCTATGGCGCCGATGAGGTCGATTTTGAGATCAAGGCAGAAAATGACCTCAATCTTATCTCAAAACATGGGTACAGCAATCTTCCGGTTTGTATCGCAAAAACTGCCAAATCACTTTCAGACAATGAAAAGCTGCTTGGCCGGCCGAAAGGGTTCAGGATCACGGTAAACGAGGCAAGGATATCAGCCGGGGCAGGTTTTGTGGTGATCATATGCGGTAACATCATGACCATGCCCGGTTTGCCGAAAAATCCGGCGGCAACAAGGATAAAAGTATTGCCTGACGGAAGAGCTGTGGGATTGTCCTGATCAGGTTGCTATCTGGCAATGAACATTTTTTTTCTGGCCGCCGAATCGGTGGTTATGATCTCCAGGATATACTCACCGGTGGATAAATCAACATCCATAAATTGAATTCCCCTGGGTGAACCGGCAATACATTTTTCAGCATATACCAGCTTACCGTTGATATTATACAATCGCACAGTAAATTCACCGGAACTTTTCAGTGAATACACCAACGTGAAATTTCCGGTATTCGGATTGGGCACCACCTCAAATGAAACCGGATTGGCTTCTGAGGGAATATTTTCGGTTTTGCTCAGTCTGAAATAATTCAGTTTCATGGTAAAAATACCCGTCGTACCTCCAAAGGATCCGTCAACCTGTATCCAATATGTATTTCCCGGCGTCAGTCCTGTCAATTCCTGTATATTTGCTGAATAATCTGATTTGCCGGGATAATCATCGTTGGCTGCCAGCAGAACATTATTGCCGATAAGCAGGTCATTGCATGTTTGTGCCTGATATACCGCAATCTGGTCATCAAAGCCATCTGTTTCAATCGAAACCAGTCCTCCGGGAGGAGCTGTGAATGTGAACCAGACGCTGTTATCGATCCTGTCTTCTCCTTCGCACCATCCATCCTGTGATTCACAACCGTATAACCCCGTAGAGCCTACCGGAGGCACCGGTTCATCCGGCTGCGGACTGGCACATTTGTTCGAGAATGGTCCGTTGAGACCTTCGTGTATTATTATAGCATCACAGACAGCATCGTTTGATGTAACCAGTCCCTGAACCGTTTTTTGTGCAGTGCATGAGCCGCTGCTTGCAGTCACCGTATAGGATATGTTTTCTTCGGGTTGTGCTGTTACCCTGCTACCCCGGGTCGTGTCAAGAAAATCAGATGGAGACCATATATAATCATAGCCACCGCTGGCATATATTACTTGTGAACTGCTGCTGCACTGGGCAAAGATATCGGGAGTAACAGCAATATCAATAGCATCGGATACGGTCACCATGGAAGTTTTGGTTTCCACATAGTCATTGGATCCTATATGCCCGGTAAGTGTTATTGTTTTCTTCCCCAGTGATAAATAGGTTACGTTATGAGGTCCCTCACCTGTTGCAGTGGCAGGGTCTGCACCCTCACCGAAGTCCCATGTCAGGCTGTCAAAGACGCCAGAGGAATAACTGGTAAAATGAACAGTTCCGTTAAGGCATGACGAAACCGGATTGACCTTAAAATCGGTATACACGCTTGCTGTATCCCCAGTCAGATCTGTTACCCATACACCGCGGCCGTGTGTTGCCACATGTATTTTATTCACTGATGGAAGCAGTTCAATGTCATACACTATCACATTGGGGAGTCCGTTGCCATATTTGGCCCACTGGGTCATCGAAGCATCCCGGTAATACAATCCGATATCATTGCCAGCAAATAATCCTTTGTTTGACCCGTTCCTGTATGCAAGGCAGTTTACCGGTAAATTTGGAAGGCCGGTTGAATAATTTGTCCAGGCTTGTCCACCGTCGGATGAATAAAAAATTTTCTGGCCTGAACTATAGCCTGATAAGGCAATCCAAACCTTATCCGGATTTGTTTCCGATACTGCCAGTGCCGTCTTAGCCCCCAGAGGCAGTCCATTCCCTATGTCCTGCCAGGAAGTACCGGCATCGGCTGACCGGAATACATGGTTGTTGGTAATGGCATAAATAATATTATCATTTGCAGGAGTAATGCCAATAACCCTGGTAAGGGAAACATCATTGGGAAAAGCAGAAAGCTGACTCCAGGATTCGCCGCCGTTAAGTGTTTTATAGAGTGTTTCATAGCCTGCATACAGCAGGTTCGGAAAAACCGGGTGCATGATGAAGGGAGTGATCCATAGGCCATCGCCGGAACCGGGGGGTGAAATATTGCTGAATTCCTGGCCGCCGCCTTCCGATTTTCGGATGTCCCCATAATACAAAGTTCCATAAAGAATATCCGGGTTATCACGGTCGAAATAACATTCCATTCCGTCACCGCCCAGGACTTCCTGCCATGTTCCACCTGAATACAATTCTGTTCCGTTATCCTGCGTACCGGCAATTATTTCGGTCATGCCGTGATCGATACTGTTCATCCGGTAAATCTGCAGAATTCCCAGTCCTTCGCTCAGATCTGTCCAGGTCAGGCCTTTATTGGTGGTTTTGTAAATACCTCCGTCATTTCCGGAATACAGGGAACCATCATGCGGATTGAATACAAGGTGGTGCTGATCCGCATGAACAAAGGCAACATTCTCAATCAGGTACCAGTTTCCGACCAGCTTCCAGTCGGCGCCGGAATTGGTTGAGCGCCATACATTAACTCCTCCGACATAAATCTCATTCTGGTTTACAGGTGATACGGCCAGGGCAAGATCGTACCACCCCTGTCCACCCACATCGGTTCCTTCAGACGTACTTCCCAGAAGGTTGATTCTGGTGTTATCATAGACTATATTCCATGAGCTTCCTGCATTGACAGACTTATACAAAGCATAGAAGCCGTCATTGTTCTCATCGCTGCAAAGTGCGTAGACAACCTGTGAATTGGCCTGGGTAACAGCAAGTTCGATTCGGCTAACATGTCCGGCAATATCCATTCCGGAAATTGATTCTGAAAATGAAACGCCGCCATCGGTTGATTTAAAAACCATTGCATCTCCGGTATAGGAATACGATGTGGCATATAGGATATTCGGATTTCCCGGATTGAATTCAAGGTCTTTGAAAGAACCTGTTTTTACCCTGGTATATGTGTTCCATCCGTCGGTGGTTCTGTAGATACCATCACTGGCTGTTGTCACCATCCGGCTTGGTATTGTCGGGTGAATGAGTATTTTTCTGAAATAAACCTGGTTTGAAACCGATTTTGTAAGAGCTGTCGGCTCCCAGCTTAAGCCTCCGTTTGTGGATTTCATAATGCCGATTCCATAAGCCCTGCCCGATCCGGCATCACCATCCCCTGTAGCAAGGTAAATAATATCAGGGTTGAGGGGATTGATTGCAATATCTGAAATGCCAATGGCCGACAACATATCAGAAGCAGGTTCCCATGAATCACCCCCGTCCGAAGATTTCCAGGCACCTCCGGTAGGTGCACCCACCCATATAATATCGGGATCTGTAGGATGGAATGTGATGCAATTCAGTCTTCCTATACCTCCTGAGACCTTATCTTCTATATCTCTTGGCACGCTGTCGGGCCCGGCGAAGATCCAGGAAACATCAAAATCCGATGGTGTATTATAATCCTCAATAGCTCTCAGAAATTCATCCTGTATTATGTCATAAGGAAGTTTTCCCGAAGGGAATACACGAGGCTCCATAAAATATTCCAGCCGTTTGAACTGTTTGTACCCTTTTCCTTTTTCTATTTTCTTTTCATTCCAGTACCTGTTAAAAGCTTCCTGTATTTCGTAAAAGTTCGGTTCTTCCGTGGCCTTTTTTTCAGAAAGAACACGCATCCAGGGTTGTGCATTCAGTGGCAGAAAAATTCCTGTAACCAGCAGTAAGATAAATATCCTTATTCGTGTATTCGGCTTCAACATGTTTATCGATTGTGGGGTTGTGAAATACTTCATTGGGTTAAAGATATCCAATTATATTGTGATTTTACGGATTCATATTCATGTTTTTTAGTGACAAATGGGTTGCATAACTAGCATCCGGAGGTTTGATTTGATGCTGAAAAAAATTGTCAAGTTCATTTGTATTTGGATCAGGCTGTCTTTTTGACAGATTGAAAGAACACCCTCACATTCATTTTAGCAATAATTCCATGCCAACATTTACCAATATAAATTTTTGAAGTAAATTTAACCCCTTCTTCCGGCAGATAAAACCGAAGTCGCTATTGATTGAAGATAAATGAGATAATATTATTCCTATTGTATGAATTTCGGTTCGGTTTTTGCGTGGGTGAACGTCTAGATAAAATTTAAAAATTTCAACCCAATGGGATTAGCATCAACGATTATACAGAATTTTTTAGGCAGTAAGTCAGACAGAGACATCAAGGCTATAATGCCTGTGGTGCATCAGATAAAAGAAGAATTCGAGAAACTGTCGTCTTTATCCAATGATCAGATCAGGGCCATGTCCAAGGACTTGAGGAAAAAGGTGAGGGACTATGTGAAAGAGGAAGAAGACAGGATAACGGAATTAAGGGAGAAGGCCGAAAACGGAAAGATTGAGATTGATCAGGTAGAAGAGCTATATGACGAGATCGATAAGATTGAAAAAGAGATCGATACCAAGCTCGAAGAGATACTCAACGAGGTTTTGCCCCAGGCTTTTGCCATCATTAAAGAAACCGCGAAACGTTTTGTTGAGAACGAATACCTTGAGGCCACGGCAACCGATTTCGACCGTGACCTGGCTGCTACACGCGAAAGTATTGAGATTCATGGAGATAAAGTAAGGTACCATAGCCATTGGTTAGCCGGTGGTAATGAAATCAGATGGGACATGGTGCATTACGATGTACAGCTGATAGGTGGTGTTGTTCTTCACCAGGGCAAGATCGCAGAAATGGCCACCGGTGAAGGGAAAACACTGGTGGCAACACTCCCCGTATTCTTAAACGCATTGGCAGAGAGAGGTGTGCATATTGTAACCGTTAACGACTATCTTGCCAAACGTGATGCCGAATGGATGGGGCCTCTCTATGAATTTAACGGTTTGTCGGTCGACTGCATCGATAAGCATCAGCCAAATTCAGAAAGTCGCCGCAAAGCTTATCTTGCTGATGTTACTTTCGGCACAAACAATGAATTCGGATTCGATTACCTCCGAGATAATATGGCCCTTAGCCCTCAGGACCTGGTTCAGCGAAAGCATCATTACGCCATTGTTGATGAGGTCGACTCGGTACTTATTGATGATGCCAGAACGCCCCTTATTATTTCAGGACCCGTACCCAAAGGTGAAAACCAGGAATTTGAGGAACTGAAACCCAGGGTGGAGAAACTTGTGAATGCGCAGCGGCGCCTGGTCACCGACATGCTTGCGGAGGCAAAGAAACTGATCGGAGACGGAAAAACCGAAGAGGGAGGATTTAAGTTGTTGCAGGCATTTAAAGGATTACCCAAGAATAAACCCCTCATAAAATTCCTAAGTGAACAGGGAAATAAAGCCCTTCTGCTTAAGACCGAAAACTTCTATATGCAGGATAATAACAAGAACATGCATAAGGCCACGGATGATCTGTATTTTATTATTGAAGAAAAGCTCAATTCAGTTGAACTCACCGATAAAGGCATCGATATAATCACCACTTCATCGGATGACCCGAACTTCTTCATCATGCCGGATATAGGCGCCGAAGTAGCCGAGCTTGAAAATTCCGGTCTCAGCCCGCATGATATCCTTGAAAAGAAAGATGTATTGCTGCAGGATTATGCCATAAAGTCAGACAGGATACATACAGTAAGCCAGCTTCTCAAAGCATACAGTCTTTTTGAGAATGATGTGGAGTATGTGGTTATTGAAAATAAGGTAAAGATCGTGGATGAGCAGACCGGACGTATTATGGAAGGGCGAAGGTATTCCGACGGACTGCATCAGGCTATCGAGGCTAAGGAAAATGTTAAGGTGGAAGCTGCAACCCAAACATTTGCGACGATAACCCTGCAGAATTATTTCAGGATGTATCATAAACTTGCCGGTATGACCGGTACTGCAGAAACCGAAGCGGGTGAATTATGGAATATTTACAAGCTCGATGTGGTGGTGATCCCGACGCACCGGCTAATAGTCAGAGACGACAGGGAAGACCTGATATACAAAACTAAACGTGAGAAATACAATGCGGTTATTGATGATATTGTCAGCCTGATCAATAATGGACGACCGGTACTCGTGGGTACCACCTCGGTGGAAATATCGGAACTGCTCAGCCGCATGCTGAAGATAAAAGGCATAAAGCACAATGTACTGAATGCCAAGCTGCACCAGCGTGAAGCCGAAATCGTTGCAGATGCCGGAAAACCAGGGACTGTGACCATTGCAACGAATATGGCCGGGAGAGGGACCGACATAAAGTTAACACCTGAAACCAGAAATGCAGGAGGTTTGGCCATAATCGGTACCGAAAGGCATGAATCACGGCGGGTCGACCGTCAGCTGAGAGGCCGTTCCGGACGTCAGGGAGATCCGGGTTCATCACAGTTCTATGTTTCGCTCGAAGACGACCTTATGCGATTGTTCGGATCAGACCGTATAGCCAGCCTTATGGATAGGCTTGGTCTTAAGGAAGGCGAAATGATCCAGCACAGTATGATCACCCGTTCAATAGAACGGGCACAGAAAAAAGTGGAAGAAAACAATTTTGGTATACGTAAAAGACTGCTGGAATATGACGATGTGATGAATTCGCAGCGGGAAGTTGTGTATAAACGGCGCAAACATGCTCTTTTCGGAGAACGCATCCAGGTTGATATAGCCAATATGATGTATGAATCGTGTGAGAGTATTGTTAACCAGTTTCACGGCCACGTTGATTTTGAGGAATTTAAGTTTGAAGTACTGCGCAATCTTTCCATTGAACCCGATTTCAACGAGTCAGATTACCTGAAGCTCGACAGTGACGAGCTGATAAACCGGATGTATTCAGTAATTCGTGAAACCTATAAACGCAAGCAGGAATCAATTGCCAAGCAGGCCAATCCGGTGATCCGGGATGTCTTCGAAAAACAGGGGAAAGTGTATGATAATATCGTGGTGCCGATATCCGATGGTGTAAAAACCTACAATATTCTCACCAATCTTGAAAAGGCATACAACACCGAATCCGATGAGCTGGTCCGGTCGTATGAAAAAAGTATCTGCCTGTATATCAGTGATGAAGCATGGAAAGAACATTTGCGCGAACTCGATGACCTGAAACAGGCGGTTCAGAGTGCTACCTATGAGCAGAAAGACCCCCTGTTAATTTATAAATTTGAATCCTTCGAATTGTTTCGAACAATGCTTGATACAGTGAATAAAGAAGTGGTGGGCATCCTGATGAGGGGACATATACCCATCAGGGATTCCTCACAGGTTCAGCGTGGACAGGCACCGAAAAGGCTTGATACAAGCAAGCTTGAAACGCAGAAGAGTGAATTCGGATCCTCGTTACAGGGCGGAGGAGACGGCTCTCCCGAAAAGCGTGAACAACGGGTTCAACCGGTAAGGGTCGAAAAGAAAGTGGGCAGAAATGATCCCTGTCCGTGCGGCAGCGGGAAAAAATACAAGCAATGCCACGGAAGGGCGGGGGTTGGTGCACAGGTATGACAGGAGGTTCAGGGTTCGGTACGTGAAGTTGGCGAAAGGCAGCAGACAGTTGACAATGATGCGTAATTATGTGATTAACAGGTAACGAGTAACAAGTAACGAGTGACGGGTTCATAATTCAATTGATAATTGTCACGCATGGTTGAGTTTCTTTAATGCAATAATAATCTCAGTTGATTAATTATCATGATACGATAATTGAATTATCTGATGACGATAATTAATTATCGCAATATGATAACAATTTACAGAGTTCAAAGCTTGCTTACCCTGCCCACAGGCAGGCCGGGGATCTTAGCTGCGCTCCAATATTCGGCAAAAACATGATCAATCCCATTTGTTGATGCGGTGAGAATTGGTATTTTTGCCGGATACCAATTTTTATGAATATGAAAAGAACCCCCTTTTATCCCATGCATAAAAGCCTGAATGCCCGTATGGTTGAGTATGCCGGTTTTGAAATGCCTGTGGAATATACGGGTATTACAGATGAACACCTGGCAGTAAGAAATGCAGTGGGCGTGTTTGATGTGTCACACATGGGGGAAATATGGGTGAAAGGGCCCGGAGCTATTGATCTCCTGCAAAAGATAACTACCAATGATGTGTCTAAACTTTCATCCGGGAATGCACAGTATTCCTGTTTTCCAAATGGCAAAGGGGGAATTGTCGACGACCTGATCATTTACCAATATGAACAAAACAAATACCTGCTGGTAGTTAACGCCTCCAATGTCCAAAAGGATTACGACTGGATCGTCAGGAATAATCATGAGAATGTTGAAATAGAAAATTCAAGCGACCGGATATCACAGCTGGCGGTACAGGGTCCTATGGCTGGTAAGACTTTGCAGAAGGTAACGAATACCGATCTGTCGTCGTTGCACAGTTTTACCTTTACTACGGGAAGTGTCGGCGGTGTACCGGATGTTATCATCGCTGCCACAGGGTACACCGGTTCGGGAGGTTATGAACTGTACTTTGATAACAGGTATGCCGGTAAAATATGGAACGCCCTTTTTGATGCCGGAAAAGCTTTCAGGATCAAACCAATCGGACTTGCTGCCAGGGATACATTGCGGCTTGAAGCAGGTTATTGTCTTTACGGGAATGATATCGACGATACCACTTCACCCATTGAGGCAGGACTGGGATGGATCACGAAATTTACGGAGCGTAAAGACTTTATTGATAAAGATTTTCTTCTGGATCAGAAAAAGAACGGTGTGAAGAAAGTGCTGAGGGGCTTTGAGATGATTGACCGCGGAATTCCTCGTCAACATTATGATATAGTTGACTACAGGGGAACTAAAATAGGAGAAGTTACATCAGGTACCATGTCGCCGGTGTTGAAAAAGGGCATAGGAATGGGTTATGTTCCACAGGAATTCAGTGAATATGGCAGTGAACTATTTGTAACAATCAGAAATAAGCCGCTTAAAGCCGCTATTGTTAAAATGCCCTTTTACAAGCCGTAGTTTTTGAAGCAACAAAAACGCATTCCGGCTCCCTCTTTTCGGAAAATATTTAGTTACTTTGTGCGCTTGAGAACTGTTCATCTATGGAAAGCAAGCATAAAGTCGAAGTATGTTTTTCACCTGCTTTATTTAACGAATTTATAAATAATGAGGCAGTTGTGGTAGTGGTGGATATCCTGAGGGCTACTTCGGCGATTTGTTCAGCCTTCATGAATGGTGTGAAAAAGATCATTCCCGTAGGTACCCTTGAAGAAGCCAAAGCCTATAAGGAAAAGGGATTTATGGTTGCTGCCGAAAGAGATGGGATAGTCCGGGATTTTGCCGATTTTGGAAACTCACCGTACAATTTTACACCCGAACGTGTCGGCGGAAAAGAAATCGTCTACAGCACTACTAATGGTACGAACAGCATAATGATGGCCAAAGACAGTTATAGAGTCCTCATCGGTGCCTACCTGAATATTTCGGCGCTGGCCGTTTATATTCTGCAGAAAAAAAGAGACCTGGTGGTTTTATGCGCCGGATGGAAAAATAAATTTAACCTTGAAGATACCCTGTTTGCCGGAGCATTGTGTGAGAAGATATTTCAGAGCGATGGACATTATACCATATGCGATTCGACGAAAGCATCTATGGATTTGTGGATGCTTGCAAAACCGGATCTTATGGGATATATCGAAAAAGTCGCCCAGAGACACCGTCTTAAAAATAACAATCTTGATGATGTGCTGGACTTCTGCCATACACCTGATCAGACAAACGTTATACCTGTGCTGAAAAACGGGGCCTTGGTCCGGCTTGAAGAAATCGAAAAGACTCATTAAAAAAGGATTGAAGTTTTCAACAATGGTGCTGTTGGTAACTTGTCCGAACTATTTCTTTGAAAAATTTATGTAACTATATATAATTTGCTAAATTTATTGCTCAATTTTAGTTGTTAACTGTTTAACAAATAAATTCTATTTCTATGAAAAAACACAATTTTAATGCAGGGCCGTCAATCTTACCGGAATTTACAATTAAAAGCACCGCGGAAAATATTCTTAATCTGAATGGAATCGGGTTATCATTAATGGAAATCTCACACCGGAGTAAAGAATATTCGGCTATAAATACTGAAGCCCAGACGCTGATGAAAGAATTGCTTGATATCCCTTCGGGGTATTCGGTTCTTTTCCTGCAGGGAGGAGCCAGCCTTCAGTTCTGCATGGTACCTTTCAACCTGTTGAGTAAAAAAGCTGCTTATCTTGAAACAGGTTCATGGGCAAAAAAAGCCATAAAGGAATCTAAAATTGTTGGAAATACAGAGGTGGTGGCTTCTTCAGCAGATAAAAATTATACGTATATACCTAAAAATTATACTATACCGAAAGATGCCGATTATTTTCATGTGACCACGAACAATACGATTTATGGTACCGAGATCAGGAAAGATATTGATTCCCCGGTTCCCCTTGTGGTTGATGCGTCTTCCGATATTCTCAGCCGCCCGGTTGATGTGTCGAAATATGCGATCATTTATGGTGGGGTCCAGAAGAATCTCGGTCCGGCGGGTGTTGCAGTGGTTATCATTAAAAATGATATTCTGGGAAAAGTGGAACGTACCATTCCTACGCTGCTGGATTACAAAACCCATATTGAGAACGAATCGCTTTACAATACTCCCGCCTGTGTTACTGTTTTTGCCTGTGTACAGACAATGAAATGGCTGAAAAACCTTGGCGGACTGAAAATGATCCAGAAAATGAATATTGAAAAAGCAAAAATCCTTTACGACGAAATCGGCAGGAACAGGCTTTTTGTCTCCACCGTTCCGGATGAAAATGACCGTTCGGTAATGAATGTAACGTTCGTAATGGATGAAAAATACAAGGAACTCGAGGGACAGTTTCTGGAATTTGCCGGTTCAAAAGGAATGGTCGGCATAAAAGGCCACCGGTCCGTCGGCGGATTCAGGGCATCGATATACAATGCCATGCCTAAAGAAAGCATTCAGGCACTTGTTGATGCCATGAAAGAGTTTGAATCCAAAAATTAACACTGTTTAATTATTAAAATCAGCTAAAACTACGCATATGACAAAGGTACTTCTCGCAACTGAAAAACCTTTTGCTTCGCTGGCAAAAGAAGGTATTGCCAAGATAGTTAAAGATGCCGGTTTTGAACTTGTACTGCTTGAAAAATATACCGATCCGAACGATCTCCTGAAAGCGGTCGCTGATGCAGATGCCATTATTATACGGAGCGATATCGTGGACCGGAAAGTGATCGACGCGGCGAAAAAACTAAAAATAGCGGTACGGGCAGGCTCCGGTTACGATAATATTGATCTGCAGGCTGCAACAGAAAAGGGTGTTGTGGCTATGAATACACCCGGTCAGAACGCAAATGCCGTTGCCGAGCTTGGATTCGGAATGATGCTTTTCCTGATCAGGAATGGTTTTAACGGAACATCCGGAACCGAGCTCAGGGGTAAATCCATGGGAATTCACGGATATGGAAATATAGGGAAAATAGTCGGACATATTGCCAAAGGTTTTGGTATGGATGTGGCTGCTTTCGATCCGTTTATTGATAACGTAATCATTGAGAACGACGGCATAAAAAGTGAAACGAGTATTAAAGATCTCTACAAAAAATGCCAGTATATTTCTGTAAATATCCCGGCAAACAGCGAAACAAAAGAAATGATCAATTTTGCCTTATTGTCGACCATGCCAAAAGGTGCCACACTTGTTAATACGGCCCGTAAAGAGATCATTCACGAAGCGTCGCTCCTGAAAATGTTCAAAGAAAGGCCTGACTTTAAATACATTACCGATATAGCTCCCGATTGCAAGACACAGATTGCGGGCGAATATGAAGGCAGGTATTTCTTTACACCGAAGAAAATGGCTGCCCAGACTGAAGAAGCCAATATTAATGCCGGCCTGGCTGCGGCAAGACAAATTGTTGCCTTTATTAAGAAGGGAGATACCACTTTTCAGGTGAATAAATAAAGCCGGGTTACTCAAACACCCTAGCGAATATAGAACAATCCCGCCGAAGGCGGAGGGTCTAATTAGCTGCGCTGAGCTCTCCCGCCCCAGGCGGGATCGGTTCCCCGTAGTTCTGCTGCGGAATAAGTTCCCAAAGCTTGCTTTGGGGATTCATACCCGTGATTTATTCGTTTGAATGAGTTGCATTTACATTTTGGCCCTACAGCATACTAAAAATTATATTAAAAAGACATGGCAGTAGTTAAACCGTTTAAGGGCTTCAGGCCAAAGAAAGAGCTTGTAAACCTGATCGCATCGCGGCCCTATGATGTACTCAGTTCTGAGGAAGCAAGGGAAGACGCAAAAGATAATCCGCATTCTTTTCTTCACGTGGTAAAACCAGAGATCGATCTTCCCGATGATACCGATCATTATTCCGATATTGTATACCTGAAAGGGAAGCAGAACCTGGAAAAGCTCATTGAGGGCGGCATTTTTTCGCAGGATCGGGTTCCCTGTTACTATATCTATGCTCAATCGTTGTGGGGCAAGACCCAATACGGAATAGTGGGTTGTGCATCTGTAGCAGACTATCTTGGCGGAGTCATACGCAAACATGAACTTACAAGGCCCGATAAGGAAGAAGACCGAAAGAATCATATCCGGATTACTAATTTCAATGCAGAACCTGTATTCTTTGTATTTGAAGACAATGTCCACCTCGACCGGATCACCGGTGAGATCATACAAAGTAAACCCGAATATGATTTCAGGGCTGCTGACGGTGTAATTCACAAGTTGTGGGTCATACGCGATGCAGACCTTGTAAAACAAATTGAACAGATTTTCAGGGATGAGGTTCCCTTCACCTATGTTGCCGATGGTCATCACCGTACAGCTGCAGCAGCGCATGTGGGTGAGGAACGGAAGTTAAAAAATGCAGCGCATACGGGAAATGAAGAGTACAACTATTTTCTTGCCGTTCATTTTCCTGCAAGTCAGCTTACTATCATCGATTATAATCGTGTTGTGAAGGATCTGAACGGGCATACCAAAGAACAGTTCCTTGAAAAACTTGAAGAGTGGTTTGTGGTCGAAAAGAAAGGGAAAGATGAATACAAACCCTCAACGTTGCATGAATTTTCAATGTATATCGGAGGAACCTGGTATTGCCTGAATGCAAAGGAAGGTACTTACAACGACAGCGATCCCATAGGATGTCTTGATGTGACCGTACTTTCCGAACAGGTACTTGCTCCTCTCCTGGATATAACCGATCTGAGGAAATCAAAACGGATTGATTTTATCGGAGGGATACGTGGATTGGGTGAACTGAAAAAAAGGGTTGACTCAGGTGAAATGGCTGCAGCATTTGCCCTATACCCTGTTTCGATGAAGCAGTTGATAAATATTGCCAATACGGGTAATATCATGCCCCCGAAAACCACCTGGTTTGAACCTAAACTACGGAGCGGACTGGTACTCCATTGCCTTGATTAGGGCTGAATAGGACTGAGTGTCAAAGTGATTGAGTGATTAAGCGATTGGTGTCTTACTCCCGGATTTTATCCGGGGGTATTCATAATTAGCCTCTCCGGGGTTTTCTCTATATGAGCATGTTAACCAGTAAGATTTTAAATACTGTTGATCATGCTGTATAAGCCAAATAGTTTTAATTGACACCGAACTCACGTTAAATTAAGTATTGATCAAGCTAACCGTATGGCATGCAACAATTCCTGCGGTCTCCGTTCGTAAACGGTTCATTCCCAGCGTTACTGCCTGATATGAATGGTTCATCGCTGCAGTGATCTCCTCCATGGTAAAATCACCTTCCGGACCGATAAGAATGATTGTATCCGATACAGGCCGGCAAATGTCAGCAAACCTGATTCGATCTTCTCCGGCACAATGAGCAATAAACTTTTCACCTTGAAAACAGTCTGTCGTTTCAATAAATTCTACAAAACTCATTAAATTGTTTAGTACCGGCTTCTTTGCAATGACCGATTGTTTCATCGCCGAAATAATGATTTTTTCACACCGTTCTGTTTTAACCACCCTTCTTTCTGACCGGGAACAGATCAGTGGAGTGATCTCATCAATGCCGATCTCCGTTGCTTTTTCAAGAAACCATTCGAAACGGTCGGCATTTTTGGTTGGGGCGATGGCAACGTGCAGGGCGTAATTACGTCCATTAAAATCGGTGACTTTTTGCCCTACGGATACCCGGCATATCCCATTGGTTATACCTTCAATAGTTCCCTTATAAAGGTTACCCAGTCCGTCAATCATCTGCACCAAATCCCCTGTTTTCAGTCGCAAAACCTTAAGGCTGTGTTTTGATTCTTCTTCACTGAGATCATAATAAAGTGCATCACCGATATCCGGTGTATAAAAAATATGCATATTTTTAAACGTTTAACGGGCTAAAATTAATAAAAATGACGCGAATCGGATTATTATCCGATACTCATGGATATATTGACGACCGGATTTTCGATTATTTTGATGAATGCCAAGAGATCTGGCATGCCGGAGATATCGGAAACATTGAAATAGCCGATAAGCTGGCACATTTTAAAATATTCAGAGCGGTATATGGCAATATCGACGGGCAGGATGTCAGGATTGTTTATCCCTTATTGCTGCGGTTCTATTGCGAAGGCGTGGATGTTCTGATAAAACATATCGGCGGGTATCCCGGCTATTATGATCGTTCGGTGACAGGGATCCTTAAAGAAAATCCTCCGAAACTTTTTATCACAGGTCATTCACATATCCTTAAAATAATGTCTGACAAGAAATACGGTCTGCTTCATATAAATCCGGGTGCAGCCGGTAAAAGCGGATTTCATAGCGTACAGACCATAGTGCGATTTACCATCGATAAAACCGACATACAAAATATGGAGGTGATCGAGCTTGGTGCTAAAACCTGATGCCGCATTAATTTTCCTGATCCTCCTTGAATTTTGAAAAACTTTGTTACCTTTGTACCATAGAATTTATGCTTATGATAAAAAGGTATACAAACAGTGCTTTCTTTTACGGTTACTTTTTTTTCCCGTTAACCTGAAGGGACCTGTTTGCGCATACGCTACAATATTATGTAAATAAGTCCCGGATAACCCGGGATTTTTTGTTTTAACACATTGAAAAATATTGGTGAAATGAATGCAAATTATACACTTAAGTTTTATTGCACCTGCTTCTGGTTTTATTCTTATTTTCTCTGGGGATAAACAGGGGACTTATATATGCATCTCACCGATACATAATCAAGTCCCTCTGACAGAGGGATTTTTTTTAATTAGGATAAGGTATTATGGATACAAAAGAAAGCAAACCAAAAAAAATTGCCATCCAGGGAGGTTTCGGAGCCTTCCACGAGATTGCCGCTGTGAATTATTTCGAGAACGAAGAGATTGAAATTGTTCCACGGAACACTTTTAAAGACCTGTTCAGGGCATTGAAGCAGGGCCAGGTTGACTTTGGCATAACAGCCATTGAAAATTCCCTTGCCGGAAGCATTCTTCCGAATTACACCCTGCTGCTTGAATCGAATATGAACATTATCGGTGAAATATTCCTGAGGATAAAACAAAATCTTGTCGCATTGCCGGGACAGGATATAACGGATATCCGGGAAGTATTTTCCCATCCGATGGCGATCCTGCAATGCCATACCTGGTTTGAGAAGTATCCGCATATTAAGCTTATCGACAGCGATGACACAGCGCTTAGCGCAAAGAAAATATCTGAATTGCAGCAATATGGAGTGGCTGCCATTTCAAGTGCGCTGGCTGCGAAGAAATACAATCTGGAGATCATGGCCGAAGGCATTGAGACCAATAAGAAAAATTATACCAGATTTCTTATTCTGCAGGCCAAAAACGGGAATTCAATAACCAACGGGGAGGTGAATAAAGCCTCCATGACATTTGCTCTGGCCCATAAGATAGGGTCCCTCTCCAAAGTGCTGTCAATCCTGTCGTATTACGGCATTAACCTTACCAAAGTACAGTCAATGCCCATTATTGGTCAGGACTGGGAATACCAGTTTTATATTGATGTTGAAATTGATGATTATACATTATATAAACAATCGCTTGCAGCTATAAAACCCTTTACAACAGGGTTTGTTATACTGGGTGAATATGTAAAAGGAAAATCAATCTTAGAATAATTATTACCATGGGAATAGATCTTGATCTTGAAAAATTCGAATTTGCTGGTCTGAAAAATCAGAGACCTCTCGTGCTGGCCGGACCATGCAGTGCTGAAACAGAAGAACAGGTAATGGAAACCGCCAGGCAACTGAAAGAGATCGGTATCATGATTTTCAGGGCCGGTATCTGGAAACCCAGGACACGTCCGAATGCATTCGAAGGTATAGGCAGAAAAGGGTTGCAGTGGCTGAAATCGGTCAAGGATGAACTGGGTATGTTGACGGCTACAGAAGTTGCCAATGTAAAACATGTTTATGATGCCCTTAAAGCTGGAATTGATATTCTGTGGATAGGAGCAAGAACTTCTGCAAACCCTTTTGCAGTCCAGGAAATCGCCGATGCCCTGAAAGATGTTGACATACCGGTTATGGTGAAGAACCCCGTCAACCCTGATCCGGAGCTCTGGATCGGAGCATTGGAAAGGCTGAATAACGCAGGAATTACAAGACTTGCAGCTATACACAGGGGATTTTCAATGTACAGCAAGTCGCTTTACCGCAATCATCCGCAGTGGCAAATACCTATTGAACTGAAAAGACGTATTCCTGAATTACCGGTGATCACAGATCCGAGCCATATCTGCGGTAACCGTGATCTTCTTTTCGAAATATCTCAGAAAGCCATGGACCTGAATTTCGAAGGATTGATCATCGAAACCCATGTCGACCCGGATAAGGCCTGGAGCGATGCACAGCAGCAGATAACCCCGAAGGTACTTGATGAACTTCTGAAAAACCTGGTGATGAGAAAAGCCGATGTGGAGAATACTATTTTGCTTACCACGCTCGAAGATCTCCGTCATGAAATCGATAAATACGATGACAAACTTATGAGCATCCTGGAATGCAGAATGGCGATCTCGAGAAAGATCGGCGGATACAAAAAGAAGAACAATATTACGATTCTTCAGACCAGCAGGTGGGACGAAATTCTCCATCACAGGATCGAGGACGGCACTAAAAAAGGATTGAGCGAGGAATTTATTATTAAGGTTTTCAGGGCAATCCACGAGGAATCGATCAACCATCAGAACAAAGTCATGAATTCCAGGGATATTGATCTCGACAGCAAAATCCCGAATCTTAGTGAAATGTTATGAACTTTAAATAAGTTGGGTTATTTTTGCCGTTCAAAATTTTTTTGTCTTCATGCGGACCATTGAAATAAAGACTGATGACCGAAATTCGAGAATTCTTGTAGGAGAAACGTTACAGAACCTGGAGAACTATCTTCCCGGAAAGAATACAGTGATCGTTACCGATACCAATCTGAAAAGACTTTACGGAAACCGGTTCCCGAACTATCCGGTTGTTGAGATAGGTCTGGGAGAAAAGAATAAAACTGTCGATACGTTGAATCAGGTATTCGGACATTTTGTTGATCTAGAAGTCGACCGGTCAACATTTATTTTAGCCATAGGAGGCGGGATCGTTTGTGATGTGGCCGGTTTTGCCGCATCGGTTTTCATGAGGGGACTTCGTTTCGGGTTTGTTTCGACCACCCTGCTTTCCCAGGTCGATGCCAGTGTAGGTGGTAAAAACGGGGTGAACTTTCAGCGCTATAAAAATATGATCGGGGTATTCAATCAGCCTGAATTTGTGATCTGTGATACTTCAATGCTCAAAACACTTGTCAATAAGGAATTCAGGGCTGGTTTTGCGGAAATTGTGAAAGCCGGTATCATAAAAAGTTCACGGTTATTTGAGTTTCTTGAAAAGAATTGGCAGAAAGCGCTGCAATATGAACCGGACGTTATAGATACCCTGGTTTACGATTCAGTAATGATAAAAGCAGGAGTGGTGGAAGCCGATGAAAAAGAAAAAGGAGAACGAAGAAAACTGAACTTCGGACATACTTTTGCCCATTCGTTTGAGAAATTATCGGATCTGCTTCATGGTGAGGCGGTGAGCATAGGTATGGTGCTTGCCTCAAACCTTTCAGTAAGAATGGGATTTCTGGCAAAAGACCAGGCTGAGCGTATAAAAAGACTTCTTATACAACTGGGGTTACCGGTCACACACAATCTTGACAGATCACGTGTATTCGAGGCCATGAAACAGGACAAGAAACGGGAAGGTGATTCCATACATATGGTGCTCATCGATAAGATTGGTAATGCTATAATCCATAAGGTTACATTTAATAAGCTGGAGGAAATGTTAAATGATATGCGTAGCGATTTCTGATAATAATTACGGCAACTGCCTGGATGTTCTTGAAAAAATAGAAATGGCTGAAATCAGGCTTGACCTGGTTGATTTTAATTATGACCAGATCAGCCAGGTATTTTCAATGCCCAAAAAGCTGATTGCTACCTACAGGCCGGTCGAAGGAAAAGAAGAGGAACGGTTACCAAAATTAAAGGCAGCAATTGAAGCCGGGGCAAAGTATGTGGATATTGAATATGAATCTGCCGCCAATTACCGGAACGACCTGATCAGGCATGCTCACAAATGCAATTGCGATGTAATTATTTCCTACCATAATTTTGAATATACACCCGATTGCAGCGAGCTTGAACATATTGTGGAACAAAGTTTTGCTATGAAAGCCGATGTGGTCAAAGTAGTTACCACGGTGAATACAAATTTAGACAATTCCAAGATCATTTCGTTGTATAAGTTACCTGGCAGGGTGGTGGCTTTCGGAATGGGAAACCTGGGAAAAATAACCCGTATCATAGCTCCCTTTCTCGGTGCCGAATTTACTTTTGCTGCTATGGATGAGAAGCTTGCCACGGCTCCCGGGCAGATCGCTTATTCTAAAATAAGAAGCATCATTCAGCAGATCGAAAATGCATAAGGGCATGCTGCTTGCTGCATGCGGCATGGGGTATGGAGTGTGGAGAAATACAACTGCGGAATTTGCTTTTTAACTTTGAACATTGAACATTGAACTTTGAACATACATCATGAACAGTTTCGGGAAACTATTCAGAGTCAGTATTTTTGGTGAATCACACGGAAATTCACTGGGAATCCTGATCGACGGTTGTCCTGCCGGATTGCCGGTACATTTTAATGATTTTATCGAAGATCTTAACAGGCGCAGGAGCGGTGCCAAAGGTACCACACCGCGCAAGGAATCTGACCTGCCAAAATTTCTGAGCGGGATATTCAATGAACATACAACGGGAGCTCCCATAGCTATTGCATTTGAAAATACAAACATCCGTTCCAGAGATTATGAGAAACTGCGGGAAATACCACGTCCCGGTCATGCTGATTTTACAGCCATGAAGAAATTCGGTGGTTTTGAAGACTATCGGGGTGGCGGACACTTTTCCGGTCGCCTTACGCTGGGACTAGTTGCTGCAGGGGTGATTGCCAGGAAATTGATTGATCCGGTGCATGTAAGTTCGAAGATACTTGAGGTAGGGGGGAGCACGGATATTGAAAAATCCATTGACCATGCAATAGAAGAAAGGGAATCGATCGGCGGCCTGATTGAATGTACGGCATCAAATATGCCGGCAGGTCTGGGTGAACCTTTCTTCGATTCTGTGGAATCTGTAATCTCCCATATGGTATTTGCTATCCCGGCTGTTAAGGGCATAGAATTCGGTTCCGGATTTGCCGCTGCCCGGATGAAAGGCAGTGAGCATAACGATAAACTGATCTCGGTTAACGGGAAAACATCGACGAACTATGCAGGAGGTATTAACGGGGGCATTTCCAATGGTAATGATCTGGTTTTTCGCATTGCTGTGAAGCCTACCTCAAGCACCTATAAAAAGCAAAAAACAATAAACATCAGATCGGGAGAAATGACAGAGCTCGAAATAGAAGGCAGGCATGATACATGCATAGCCCTCAGGGTTCCCGTTGTACTTGAAGCTGTTACAACAATCGTTCTGGCCGATTTTATGCTTCAGGAGCAGCGGATAAAGCGGGTACTTTAGATTAAATGTTAAATAGAGACTGGAAGAGCCTAAACGATACCGGAGGAAGAATGGTAATCAGTGATCGGTAATCAGTGATCAGTAATCAGTGAACAGTATGCGTTCCTATATACAGTATCCGGAATATCTACTGACAATTTTCTATAAGTCTTTCAATGGCTGGTAAATTTCCCAGTTTAACCGCAATCTTCCAGTCGTCACAGGCACCTGATCTGTTTCCGGAATAGAAGCGGGAAAGGCCTTTGAAATAATACGTCTCTCCGTCGTTGGGATAGAGATCCAGCGCCATTGACAGGTCATCAATGGCATATTTGTACATACCGATCTGGTAATAGGTCTTTCCCCTGGCCTTGAAGTATTCAGGTCGTGAACCGTCAAGAGATAGGTTTTTGTTGAAATATTTTAATGCACCAATGTAATTGTGGTTATTGTAACAAAATTCTCCGGCAAGTGCAATGGCATCCATATCCCGGGGAAAGTAATCAAGGTATGTCTTCATGTCTTTTTCGGCTGCAGAAAAATCATCCAGTGCATTGTATGCTTTTGCTCTGAGGATATATACGCCAAATTCTGCAGGGTCATACCTGAGCGTTTTGGAAAAGTCATCCACAGCTTCTTTGTATTTCCCGGCATTCAGGTAAGCCATCCCTCTTTTTTTGTAAAGCTTCCCGTCTGTTCTGCTTTTTTCAATGGCGTTTGTAAAATCCATGGCAGCAGCTTTGAAATTGCCCTGCTGTATTTCAATATCTGCACGATATGAATACAACAGACCGGGCTTTGAACATGAAGGGTCTCTAAGGCTGTTGTCGACAAGTGCAAGCGCATCGATAAATGCTCCTTTTTTTGCGAGATAACCGACTTCCTTTTCAAGGTTTTCCTCGGGTGTGTACCAGTTACCCTGCCAGAGCATGAACCATTCGTCTGAGAATTGCAGATTGTCAAATGCCTTGTCCTGCTGGATCGCTTTTTCAGGTTGCCTGTATTCCGATTCCAGGTGCCTTTTCAAATAATCAATGGCTTCCTTCTTGTCGTCAAGCCGGGCATAGGTCTTTGCAAGCCAGAGGTTGGCAATATTGCTTTTTATTTGGTTGGCCTTTGCAAAATCACCAAGCGCACCATCAAATTTCTTAAGCATATAATATGCTTCTCCTCTTTTTAAATAATACTCAACTGCCGACGGATCTGCTGAAATAGCATGGCTCAAATAGTTCACCGTGCTGTCGGGTTCATTCAGGAGCAGTTTTGATGAACCCAGAAGATAAGAGTCAGCCGGCTTCTGACCGTAAAGACTGAAGCCAAGGACAAGAAAGGGCATGTATGCAACAATTCGTTTCATGTTTATTTTTCTGAAGGTGGTTTTGCCTGTTCTCCCGGTTCGGTAAAAATATGCACGAAACCTACAATATTGTGAATAAAAATACCAGTCAATCTTGGTTCATAAACATCACATACATAATAATATACACCTGCTGTTGCCGGGCTGTCGGTATTGAGAATCTTCCCATCCCATTCAAAATTTGGATCGGTACTTTCATAAACCAGTTTCCCCCACCTGTTGAATATCTTCAGGTCGATTTTTTTAACGGCATTGTTTAAATTATACGCCTTAAATTTGTCATTTATATTATCTCCGTTAGGAGTAAAAACATTCGGAAATTCATATAAATAGCACTCATCGAGGCAGATTTTTTCTGAAGGCATACTTTCATTCTCGAATGAATCCACAGCAGTTACCGTATAACAACCGGCCAGTTGCTGAGTTTCCGGAATATGATGCCTGTAAACCGTGTCCACAGGAGAAAAGGTTGAGGCGATGGAATCCATTACCGCATTCAGATCATTTGAAAAATAGATATTGTACCGGACAACATCGTTTGAACAGGAGTTATTCGGATTTGTCCAGGTAAGCAGGTTTACTGCGCTGTCGCACAGTGATATGACGGATAAGGCAGGTGGACAGGGTGGTGTCAGGTCACGCGGGATTGCACAGTTAATATGGGAGGTATTCTCATTGGTATAGATCAGGCTGTCATAAGGACGCCATCCCCGGCTGATCACCCTGTAACAGTACTCTGTACCGTTCTCAAGATTTTCATCCACAAAAACATCATTCGTTGTAGTTCCGATGGAATCGTAATCAAGAGTGGCGCTATTTTGTCTGTAAAGCATATATTCTGTATTTACCCAAGGCACTTTCTTCCTGAAATTCAATGTAAGCTGGTTATCATCGGGTGTGATGTCAATATAAAGCGATGAAGCAATTTCGGTAAATCCTTCGCCAATCGCAAACCGGTTGCCCGGTGTGTTGTTGATGATCTTTACCGAATAATAGTAGGGAAATGCAAGGGTATTGACGGGTGAATCGATGTAGGTAGTATCTGAAAGATCAGCACTCATAATTGAATCCAGGATCGTCATATTCGTTTCTACCAGGTCTGACCGGTATATCTGGTATACATATGGTCCCGGAGCCACCAAGGTATCCAGGTTTCTCGGTTTTGCCCATGCCAGGTAAATTTCACCGTTGGCCGCATCATCGGAAAGAACGCTAACATGCGTGAGCGCCGGAAGACCTGGTATGAGGGAAACACAGAACGGTTCCGAGGCATAACTTTCAGCACCGTCCGGGAACAAAGCGGTAATCACATAGCAATACTCAATGCCCTGCACCAATCCTTCAATACCATGGCCGTCGATGAATGCCGTATCGGTTACCTCTGCAATTTTTCTATACCCAGTATATTCCGGAACCCCGTTTTCGCATGAATCGGGATTGAAATCATACCTGCCTTCTCTTCTGTATAAGGCATATTTATCGGCTTTACTGCACGCACTCCTGTTCCAGTGAAGGGCTATTTCAGCGCTTGTGGGTAAGGCAACGAGACCTTCAGGTGCGGGAGCAATTACCCGGATATAATAATTATCGATATCAACAAGTGAAATATCGGATACGATATCCTCACTTTTTAGCACCATCTGATAAGGTTGTTTTCTGACGTGGTCACAAGTAGTTTGCCACCTGAATGTGGAAGTTGAGAATCCGAAACCTGAGGTATCTTTTGTAAACGACGCAGAGTCTTTTTGCAGGATGAGCGGCCCTCCTGTCATTTGCTGCCCAACCTGGTCATCATCTACATCGGTTGTTGTAAGGGTAAATTCAATAAGATCGCCTGCCTCAACACAGAATTCCATCGATTCGGGGTTTACCGGAGGATTATTGTCGGTCTTAAATACTTCGATCTGCATATCCCTGACAATATTTCCAATCTTCACTCCGTTACGCCACTCTTCTATATTCATTGCAATATTATATTTGCCTGTATCCGTGGGGGCGTTCCATACCAGATCACCCGATACCGGATCCACATAAAGCGTATCGCTTGCATTTGGCAATGAGTACCCGTTAATCGGATTGCCGTTCTGGCCCGTACAAACGGTAAGCTTATAGGAAAGACTGTCCCCGTCGGGATCATAAGCCGATGGGTTGTGTATGAAAATATGTCCCAGTGCAGCCCGGTCTTTTGGAGGATTAAGAAGATCGGGAGAATTGTTGAAACCAATGAATGAATTGATAACAAGTGTGGTGGTTATTGAGAACACCACATTTACCGAGTTGGGAATATTTTGCACCCCCACATTCCTGTTCGGATCCTGTACAAGAACATTGTAAATTCCGGGACCCGGAAAAGTGTGAGTAGCAGTATAAATATTATGATAATAATAGTTGGGTAATGTGTTACGCTGGATAAGAGGTGCAACGGACGCAGTATTATCACCCCATTCAATGGTAAGCTCCGAGCGGTTTGCGGCACTTAATGAATAGGTAAAGGTGGTAATGGTGAATTCATAGGTCAATCCTGACAAATGCCTGAAGGTGATTTCACCTGCCCTGTTATGTGTGGCAAATGAAGAAAATATGGTTATCGCCGAAAATAATATACAGGTGAAAGCCTTTTTCATTCCTACAAAGGTACTATTTATTGATATTTCATATCTTGTTTTATCCCACAATGTTTTACTGAAGAGGTATTTTAAAAACCTGGTTCTGATAGTTGAACGCATAACCTCTCTCATCATTTCCGGTATTTACAATGGCAAGGTTGGTCTGATCAAAATACAGATCAAACAGGATCCTGTTGGTCAGTGTTATGGATTTTATGCTGCTGTTGTCATATGTAGCAGTAAAAAATAACCACATCGAATCATCCTGAAACCGGATATCAGAAAGGTTCAGATCGATGGTTTGTTCGGCAACAGTTACCTGTAAGGATGAACGGAAATAGGCAAGGATAAGTTTCCGGGTCCCTTCAGTCAGGCTGTCATTCAATGCTATCAGCCGGTCGTATTTGTGTATTATGGCATATTCAATGTCGGTAGTGAATACCTTAACTGATAAATCGATTTTCTTATTCTCCTGCATAATATCCATATTGGTTACGGAATAATGTACCGGATGAAAATTGGCCATAATTATTCCCGAAAAAAGGAACAGCCTGTTTATCAACAAAAGAATCATACCGGCAAAAAATTATAAATTGAAATTCAAATCTAGTAAATGTCTGATTTTTTTAACCCATAAAAAAGGGCAAAATACCAGCATACAGTGCATGTTCATCAAATTATCTTTTAAAGCTCCTGCGATTATGTATTTCTAACCTATTTTAGCTGTTTTTATTGCATACAGCAATGAAATAGGTTATGAAGAAAACTGTTATCCTCCTTGCTCTGTTTACTGCCTCCGTTCAGATCCTGACTGCACAACAGGGCATAATGAATTACAGGCTGCAAATGCTTGCAGGTTACAACGGTCCGGATAACGTACCCTTCTGGATACGTTCCGATCATTTTGGCAGTGTACCCCCTTCAGGAGCTTCACTGGGTATGATCGGCACCATTCAAAAAGATTATGACTATCCCGGAAACCACTTGGCGGGATGGGGATTCTCAGTTCAGGGCCGAGTGAATGCAGGAAATCCTTCAGATTTTATCCTTATCGAGGGCTATGGCAAATTTCGCCTTTCTGTGTTTGAACTTAAAGCAGGCCGCTCAAAAGATATTACGGGCCTGTGTGATACTGCGCTGACTTCAGGTTCTTTCAGTATATCGGGCAATGCCCTGGGCGTACCAAAAATTCAGCTCGCCGTACCTGAATTCTATGTCCTTCCTTTTTTCGGTAAACTACTGGCATTCAAGGGAAATTTTGTTCATGGCTGGATAGGCAACTGGTATATTGATGGTAAAGCTGTCCCCAATACACCTACATACCTTCACCAGAAGACACTTTACGGAAGATTTGGCAAGCCATCCTGGAAATTAAAACTATATGGGGGTTTTAACCATCAGACTATCTGGGGAAATGAAAAAACTATACTCGGGGAAGATTTCGCATTGAATGCATTTCAGACCTTTTTATATGTGAACACCGGTAAAGCCTATTCACACGACAGCATCCGGCGAACCCGCATAGGTAATCATGTAGGTTCCATTGACCTGGGTTTGACATATGAGTTTAAAAACATACATCTGTTTGTATACAGGCAGAATTTCTATGATGCGGGTGCATTATATTACCTGGCCAATATCCTGGATGGGCTGAACGGAGTGAGTATTGTCAATAAGCGCAAAAGCAATAAAAGCTTTCAATGGAAAAGGGTGTTGATTGAATTTCTATATACAAAGAATCAGGCAGGAGAAGAGTGGTCAAGGTGGACGCCGTCGTATTATGAAAATTATTACAACAATGCCTATTATCAGGCGGGATGGTCATACAAGGGTGTGGGACTGGGAACACCTTTTATCAGTCCCTCCGGTACAATAAAAGATGACTTACCCGTATACCCGGGCAATTTTTTTGATAATAACCGGGTAATTGCTTTTCATGTTGGGATGGAATACTCCCTTTTGGGTTGGAAATTCATCAACAGGTTTTCGTATTCACTAAACTATGGTACGTATGCCACCAGTGCAACCGGGAAAGATTTTCCGGGATCGGTGTACCCTTCACCCTATGGTGTTTTTCCTGAAACAGGACAATTTTCAGGGTATTTCGAAGCCGGGAAAGATTTGAAAAGAGGTATACACGTTGGAATAATCACCGCGTTCGACATCGGAAATTTATTCAATAATTCTTTTGGTCTTACAGGTAGTATCTCAAAATCATTCTGACAGCTAATGAACAATTGGAAGGAAATTGGATTATTCCATACATTACATATTGATTTGATGTAACCGTTCTCTAAATCTACTATATGAAAGTACTTGTTACAGGCAGCGCAGGATTTATAGGTTTTCACTATGTTAAACGCCTTCTTGAGGAGGGACATGAGATTGTCGGTCTGGACTGCATCAACGATTATTATGATACCAACCTTAAATACGCGAGACTGGATAAGGCCGGCATTGCTGAAAAGAAAATTCAGTACAACCGGTCTGTCGCCAGTGATAACCATCCTGCATACAGGTTCATAAAACTGAACCTCGAGGACGAGGAAAATCTTGCAAAGCTGTTTGCTGTTGAAAAATTCGATAAAGTATGTAACCTTGCTGCCCAGGCAGGCGTCCGTTACAGCCTGACCAATCCGGGAGCCTATATTAATAGCAATATTGTAGGTTTTCTGAATATTCTGGAGGGGTGCAGGCACCATCATGTCCGTCACCTTGTTTATGCAAGCAGTTCAAGTGTGTATGGCCTGAATGAAAAAATGCCGTTCTCCGTCAAAGATAATGTTGATCACCCGGTTAGCCTCTATGCGGCAAGCAAAAAGAGCAACGAGCTCATGGCTCATACTTACAGCCATTTATACGGATTACCGACAACGGGTTTGCGTTTTTTTACCGTTTATGGGCCCTGGGGCAGGCCTGATATGGCATTGTTTATTTTTACAAAAGCGATTCTTGAGGGAAAACCAATCGAAGTTTACAACAATGGGATGATGGAACGGGATTTCACCTATGTCGACGATATTGTTGAAGGCATGACCCGCATTATTCATTCAGAACCCGGCGGTAATGACACTTGGTCAGGTATGTATCCGGATCCGTCATGCTCAAGAGCTCCCTATAAAATTTACAACATCGGTAACAACAATCCGGTTAAGTTGCTTGATTTCATTGAAGCCATTGAAGAGGCCACAGGAAAGAAAGCCATTAAAAAGATGCTCCCGATCCAACCGGGAGATGTGGTGAAAACCTGGGCAAATGTAGATGCTCTGATCGAAGATTTTAATTATGCACCGGATACTTCGGTAACTGAAGGGATCAGAAAATTCAGCGAATGGTACAGGGAGTATATGGTGCAGGATCTTTAATAACAGGCGTGCCAAATACCTCACCAGGAAATCTTTTTCCGGGCAGGAAGCGACTCCGGGTATTTGTCAACCAAATGGCAATACTGGTCAAAGGTTGATAAGAATTGATTAATTTTTTTTAATTTTCTGAAATTGTTTGATTTTTTTTCGTGAAATTTATCTGCCGGGTACATTAAATATTGTTCAATTAAAATTCTGTGGATTATGTCTGAATCTCCAATCGAAATTGCCTTATTTGAATTTGTTAAGAAAAATACATTAGCCGATACGATCAAAATTAAACCGGATACGCTGATCTTCAGGGAAGGGATTTTTGATTCCATGGGATTTGTGCTGCTTATCGACTTCATTGAAGAAAAATTCAATATTAAAACCTCAGATACCGATCTGATCGAAGAAAACTTCGAATCGATACAAGCAATTGCTGATTATATAAGTAAGAAAAAGGCAGAAGTGTTGCCTTAAAATAATAGAGTATGTGCGGCATAGCCGGTTATCTTGACTTCACTCAGACTCTGGAAGATCCCCAAATTGTAAAGAACATGCTTTCGCGAATTGAATACCGCGGACCGGATGAGAGTGGGGTATATGTCGGCGAACATATAGGTCTTGGTAATGTGCGGCTAAGCATTATTGATCTTGCCAACGGAAAACAACCCATGTCTGATCCCGACGGGAATTTATGGATCGTATTCAATGGCGAGATATTCAACTATATTGAATTGAGAAATGATCTCAGGAAACTGGGTTACGATTTCAAGACCACCAGTGATACAGAAGTTTTACTCCTGTTGTATAAGGAGTTTGGGGAACGTTGTCTTGAAAGGCTTAACGGACAGTTCGTCTTTGCAATTTGGGACAGAAAGAAGGAAGAGCTGTTTCTGGCAAGGGACAGAATGGGGATAAGACCATTGTTCTATACATTGCATAAGAACAGCTTTATTTTCGGTTCCGAAATAAAATGCATATTCACATTCCCTGATATGCAACCTGAAATTGATTATCAGTCGCTTGCACAAATTTTTACCTACTGGACAACCCTGACCCCGTTCACGGCTTTTAAAAACATTTTTGAACTTTCTCCCGGTTGTTTTATGAAAGTAAATCATACCGGCAGGCAGGTAAAAAAGTACTGGCAACTGAAATTTCCTCAGCAAGATCAACACAGGAATGAGTCAGATGTCGGTAAAGTAGCAGAAGAATTTGAATATTTACTGACCAGCGCGACAGAAATCAGGCTCAGGGCTGATGTTCCGGTTGCTGCATACCTGAGTGGGGGACTCGATTCGAGCGCCACTACATATATTATTAAAAAAGTTAAGCCTGAAATATTGCATACCTTTTCAATAGGATTTAGTGAGGATGAATTTGATGAAACAACATACCAAGAGGAGGTTTCTTTATATCTGAATACCGTCCATAAGGCATTTGAATGCAGTAACGCTGATATTGCTGCACATTTTCCTGAGGTTGTCTGGCACTCGGAAATCCCGTTATTCAGAACAGGACCAGTTCCCATGTACCTGCTTTCAAAGAATGTTCATGAAAACGGGATAAAAGTGGTAATTACCGGTGAGGGTGCCGATGAAATGCTCGCCGGATACAATATCTTTAAAGAGGCCATGATCAGGGAATTCTGGTCACGTCAGCCCGGTTCCAGGTACAGGCCTTTATTATTGCAGAAACTTTACCCCTATCTCGGACAATTTCAGGGGAAAAATAAAAACCTCCTGAAATTTTTCTTCGGCTATAAATTAGGTGAGACTGACTCTCCGTATTATTCACATCTTATCCGGTGGAACAATACCGAACGGCTGAAAACTTTCTTTTCAGCGGATGTCAGGCATGATATTGAAAAGTTAGATCCTTATGAAACTTTAACCGGAATGCTTCCGGACGGATTCGGGAACTGGGATCTGTTATCGAGGGCACAATGGCTTGAAACCACAATATTTATGTCGGGTTATCTTTTGTCCTCACAGGGTGACCGCATGGCAATGGCCAATTCGGTGGAAGGGCGATACCCTTTTTTAGATCACAGGATGGTTGAATTTTGTGCGAAACTTCCGGAAAATCTGAAGCTGAAGGGGTTAACCGAGAAGTATCTTTTAAAGAAGGCCATGAAAAACAGGCTGCCCTCACGGATCGTCAGCAGACCGAAACAGGCTTACAGAGCGCCAATTGCCGGGAGCTTCCTGGGCAAAAAGGCACCCGGTTATGTGAAAGAATATTTGTCTGCTGAAAGAATAGACCGATTTCAGTTGTTTGACAGCAAGATGGTAAGGACGCTTACTGAAAGAATATCCGGAAATTCACAGGTAACTGAATTAGACAATATGGCACTTGCCGGCATTTTATCCACGCAGATACTGGTCGATTATTTTATATATGGTCATGCTCCAGGAAAGACGACCCAGCTGAAATCTAACTGCCGGGTTGTATACGACAGTTTTTTTATTAAATACCGATAATTATTTTACATGAAAAAAGAACCTTTCACTCCGGAACTTATTATGCTGAAGAACCCGGGTAAGATTGTAGCGGAAATCGTTTCGAAATTAAAAGATGATATATTTCATGGCATGCACCGTATGGGCGGAGTAATAGGCATCAGCGGCGGAATTGATTCATCTGTGACCTTTGCGCTTGCAGTTAAAGCGCTGGGCACTGAACGGGTGCTCGGAGTTATACTTCCGGAGAAGGACTCCAGTCGGGAAAGCGAAATACTGGCCCGGCAACTGGCCGGGAAATACGGTGTCGGGGTTATTGCTGAAGATATTACCGGTGCTCTTGAAGGTTTTGGTTGTTATATACGGCGTGATGAAGCTGTTAAAAGGGTTTTTCCGGAATATGACCCCGATCGGTATACCATGAAGATCGGAATACGGGAATCGGGATTGTATTCCAATCTTCCTCCGGTTTTTAGTGTAACAATTATAGATAAGAATGGGAATGAGCAATCAGCCCGGCTTTCGGCAACCGAATTCAGGCAAATTGTTGCGGCTTCCAACTTTAAGCAGCGTTGCCGGATGTCTATCTTGTATTACCACGCCGAACGATTGCATTATGCAGTGATCGGAACACCGAATAAACATGAGGTGGAACAGGGTTTTTTTGTGAAGCACGGAGACGGGGGCGCTGATGTAATGCCCATTGCACACCTGTATAAGACTCAGGTATATCAGCTGGCTGAATACCTTGAAATTCCGCGGAAAATTATCGTAAGAGTACCTACTACCGATACATATTCTGCAGAGCAGACCCAGGAGGAATTTTTTTACCAGTTTCCCTTTGAAGAACTCGACATCCTCTGGTATGCCTTTGAACACAAGTATTCGCCTGATGAGGTGGGAAATGTATTGAAAAAAACGCCGGAGCAAATAAAGAGTATTTTTACGAACTTCGAAAGAAAATCAAAAACGACAGAGTATTTAAGGATGATGCCGATAAAGTACCGGTAATACCATTGCAAATGACCAAATATGATTTACTTCAAGTGCCATGAATGTCTTTGACTTTTTTTTTGAACACTCAGCACACCTTGAAAAAGAAGCTGTTCTTGGCAATAAGGAAAATATATCATACCCCCATTTGTATAGCCATAGCCTTCTCCTTGCAGAATTTATTAAGTCCAGATGGGGAGAGGAAAACAATATTATCCTCATCAGCGCCAACTCTGTATTTTTTATCACAGCTTATCTTGCGATTCTTAAATCGGGCAATGTTTGTGTTCCCCTGAACCCCGAAACTGAATCCAGGAATCTCGATTTTATTATCACAAAATGCCGTGCGAACATCTGTTTTATCACTTCCGCTATCCAAAAAAAGCTGGGTCTTACATTGGATTTTACGATCACGGAACAGGATATCCCTTCACCGGCTGCTATCAGGCATCCGGTTGCATTTATTAAGGATATGCAATTTAATGCCGACCGCCTGGCGGAGATAATCTTCACATCCGGTTCTACAGGTGTTCCCAAAGGAGTAATGATCAGCCATAAAAATATTGTGGCCAATACAAATTCAATTATTGAGTACCTGAAACTTACTGTTGAAGATATTGTTGAGATTGTACTGCCCTTTTACTATTGTTACGGATTGTCTTTGCTTCATACCCATTTGCGGGTTGGGGGAGGTATGGTTCTAAACAACACTTTTATTTTCATCGGTTCATTCATGAACGATCTGCAAAAATACAGATGTACTGGATTTGCAGGAGTACCAAGTCATTTTCAGATATTGATGCGAAAAGCAAAAACCTTTATAACAACCGGATTTCCTGATTTGAGATATGTAACCCAGGCAGGTGGCAAATTGCACGATATTTTTATCAGGGAGTTTACAGGTTCATTTCCCGGGGTTAATTTTTACGTGATGTATGGGCAAACCGAAGCCACGGCAAGATTATCATACCTGCCTCCCGAAAAGCTGCCGGATAAAATAGGCTCTATAGGTAAAAGCATACCCGGTGTTGTTCTTGAAATCATGGATAAAGACGGTAATTTGGTAACACAACCGGATGAGGTTGGAGAAATTGTGGCCAAAGGTGATAATATTATGCCCGGTTATTATGGCGATGCGGAAACCACACGGGAAACCATTCGTGACGGATGGCTGCATACAGGCGATCTGGCCTTTAAGGATGAAGAGGGTTACATGTATCTTACTGCCAGAAAGAAAGAAATATTAAAGATCAGGGGAAAAAGAATCAGTCCGAAAGAAATAGAAGAGGTGATCGTAACCATTCCTGACGTTATTGATTGCAGCATTGAGGGTGCTTATGACGAGCTGACGGGTGAAACCATCAAGGTTACTATAGTCGTTTCCAATCTGAAAGAAAACAAGCTGACAAAAGATTCGGTACAGAAATATTGCAGCGCCAGACTTGCCTCCTATAAAGTGCCTCAGGCAATTACTTTTATCGATAAGTTCAGGATCGCAGCTACCGGCAAGAAAGTAAAAAATAAACCCGGATAAAATGTATCCGGGTCTAAATTTGAGTGACAGCTAGAAGGTTATTCTGTAAAGTGTCTGGTATCCATTCAATAATCTGTCTTCTGCATTTATTTTAGAAGTTGTTGAATCAATTGTCCTTTTTATTTAATCACAAGGCGCTGATTAAATATTTTACCATCAGTTACTACGGTCAGCACATAAATACCCCTGATCAAATATGTAAGATCAAGATGTATCATTAGATCTGACACGGCCGGGGGTTCATTTTCTTCCGCTATGATCTTGCCGGCCAAATCTGTGATGATAACTTTTGTTTTCTGCCCAATATTCTCTTTGAAATAAATATTGAACGCTCCGTTAGAGGGATTAGGATACACCGTAGGAATACCTGAATTTCCCATATCACCGGCAGATTCCGTCTTAATACCCGAAATCATTGCGCCGGTCTGAGATTCACACAGGCCAATGTCGGGTTTGTCACCGCAGGGTACCATTTTTCCATAGAAATCCTGGTTAAGTCCCACAGTTTTACCGGCATCTATTGCAGGAGAACTTGGTTCTACTGAATAATTTTCATTATAGCTGTCGCTGAACCTGGGATCAAGATTAAATGAGTTCATATCGAGTCGCCGGGTTTCCTGGAATGCATGCAAAGAATTGTAATTTGCATTGGCAACAGAAATAAACCCTTCTTTTTCAGGATAATAAATGTTGTTATCGGAAACCAGGTTATCGGTATTTGCATTCAATGCCTTGTCCCCTGCTTTTTCAAGGTAGAAAATATTGTTATACAAGGTTAGAAGCGAATAACTTACAGAGATCCCGGTTGAGTTTCCGAAAAATACATTGTTGAAAACATCGGCACTGGCCAGGTAACTCGAAATATTTATCCCTACCTGGTTGTTTTTAAAGATATTGTAATATACTTTGTTGTTTTCAGCAAAAGAATAAATAGCATCGCTGCACCTGATGAACGTATTGTAGTATAGGGTAAGCTTTTTTGATTCAATAATTCTGACCCCGTTTTCTGCGCCCTCGAGCCTGCAGTTTTCTATCGTACATTCTTCGGTAGCACCAAGAATATAAATACAGCTGATCGCATCTTCTGCAACAATATTCAGATCCCGAATAACCAGGTTGTTTCGTTCAAATGCACGTACTGCATAGTCGCTGGCACTGCTTATAATCACAGGTCTCTCACCTTCACCGTAAGAACCCATGGTGATATAGTCTGCACCGATGCTGATTTTTGATTCACGTGCAATTGTGCCTTTTCTCTGGAGATAAATCGCGTGATTTCTCCAGGGTACACTTTTCCACGACCGGAACGGATGTTCTCTTGTACCATTGCTGTTCTGATCATCTGTAGAAGAAGGATCAATGTAATACGTATCCTGCCCCTGTATTACAGAAATTTTTATGGTTGCGGTACTGCTCTCAGTTTCAACCCCATTGTCTTCTACCATCACAGTGAGGGTGTATTCAGAAGATAACTGGTTTGTGCTGGTCCCGCCAGTAAGGTTCAGGTCACCGGTCGACTTATTCAGCATAAAAATGCCCGGTTCATTTCCACCGATGATAGAATATGAGAGGATCTGATCAGGATCAGGATCGTATGCAATAACGGTTCCAATATACATGCCGTTCATTCCCTGAACATTGATCATAAAATCCTGGTTCTCAACAACGGGAGGATTGTTTCCGGCAATAATAGTAAATACCACACCGTATGAATCGTATAATCCTTCAGGATCTGAAGCCCTGAATGTAACCGTTTCAGAACCGTTCCATGCCCCATTTTTCGCGACGATAGTTGCAATGCGTGTGTTCGGATTAATAGCGGCTGTAAGGTTTGTGTTCCCCGTAAGAGTCCAGGTGATCTGGGCATCGGTATTGTCCGGATCATTCACATAGTTGTCAAGCGCTATGGTATTAAAGTTTTCCCCGTTGTGAATGCTCTGATCGGGTATGTTGCTGACCACAGGCGG
>CAZDCD010000011.1:0-65895 GCA_964503885.1 uncultured Bacteroidales bacterium | reverse complement strand
AAGTTTTCCCCGTTGTGAATGCTCTGATCGGGTATGTTGCTGACTACAGGCGGCTTATTCTCGCCGGGTATGGAGGAAGAATATTCAAATGCTCCCATATCGGGGGCATTTCCTTCATAGGGCAGTCCTACATTAGTCCCGGCATCGATCAGGTCGCTACCATCAGCCAGTTTCAAAAAATTAATTACGGGCAGGCTTCCGTCTTCTTGCCTTGCACCGCCGGCACTTTCGAAATCGATACTTTTAAAATCTGCATTCGTTATGGTCACCGTTGGCGATGCATCCCAGCTGTTATGATCATGAACGGATGATGAAGCAAATTCATTGCCACTGCCATTTCCAAATGACCAATTGTTCTTAAAGGTGATTTTGTTTGTATATAGTGGCAGACTGAATCCCATGGTAGTATTGCCATACGCAATGCTATTGTAAAATGTCATCTGCACATTTCCCGAATTCTGATCGTATCCTAATGTTCTATTTTTAAATGCTATACAATTCCTGAATATTCTCTGGGGTACATTGAGCGGTGCTTTGACCGTTCGGCCGAGTTTAAAGCCGTTTCCGTCACCGGTTCCCCTGCCGTTATTGAAAGCCCAGCAACTGTTAAATTCAACGATCCCTTCATTCTCCCAGCAGTCGAAGCCATCGTCGGAATTATTCCATGACCTGCATCCTTTATAATAAGTATACCCGTTGCTGGGTGCATAGCAGAAAACAAACCCGTCTGCCTGTCCCCCTTCATAACCAGAAGTCAGTAAATCGTAATTATTATAGGCATCGCAATTGATAAGATACACTGTATCCACATTATAACCAAAAAATCCGACACCATCGTTATCGTGTGAAATAAAGTTTTCAAGAGTAATCCCGGAACAGTTCTCCAGATTTATGCCAAATGCATCTACATTGCCGTTTTGCTGGACTACCCTGGTAATGGTAAGTCCTTTTAGATGGAAGTACCGGCAACTGGTCAGATAAACGCCCATATGCGTGGTTGCGCTGGTTATAGTGCTGCAATCCAATACAGGCGATTCACCCGGGTAATTAAAGATGCACACCGGGCTTGAATAGGTGCCGCTTTTATTATAGACGTACACTCCATACTGATCTTCTGTACCCGCCCTATATGTACCACCTCTTATATATACGGTGTCTCCTGCAGTTGCGGTTGAAAATGCTTTTTGCCAGGTTGCCCATGGTTGATCGAAGCTCCCGGAATAATTGTCACTTCCGGTGGTCGAGACATAATAAATCTTGTTTCTCGCAACCAGATCTCCGTCAGAAAGTAACGAGAGATAGGATGCTACAATTATCAATATCCATCTGAAATAATTCGATCGCTGCATAGTGTAAATGATTAGTTGAATAATTTGACCAAGTAGTTGATTGGAATGACGAGATTGAAAAATACTTTGACGAGTATACGGATTTCTTTGACGAAAGTTTCAGGAATACGATCCTTTTTAGTACACTGAAAATAAGCAAGAATCCGGTTGTTGGAGGCCCAATGTCAGAGCGGAGTAGAGATCCCGCCTTGAGGGGCTGCATGCCACCCGGGGATCTCCACTATACTCCGACACTCGGTGTGCGGCATGCAGATTATCTTGGGGAGTAATCAGCGATCAGAAATCCCGGCCTGCCACGGTTCTATCCGGGCTGTGGTGGGTAGGGGTAATCAGTTCAACGGTCAGAAAGCTGGCAATAAGCAGTTGTAAGTGGGTAAAAGAAAATAGCGTTGGATTGGAACAGTTGACTGATAATAAATGACACCGTATGAGATAAAGAATTATCGCAAAACGATAATTAATTATTAATTTGCGATAATTCAGTTATCATCCCACGATAATTAATCAACTGCATAGTTGGTATTACAATCCGAGGATAATTTTACAGGTATAAACATTGAGCCCTGATACCAGGCTCATAATATACAATCCATTTTTAAGGTAAGAGAGGTCAAAATGCCTCGAAAAGTCACCGTTCTGGCATATAATGTTTTCTTTAAAAACAATTTTTCCGGTCATATCAGTGAGGGCTATTCTTAAAGTTTGTCTGGCATCACCCGTAAAGCGCATATCAAAAATACCGTCTGAAGGATTAGGATAGATTACGAGTTTCGCCTTATCTTCTGTCTGGAGTATGGATGGCGCCAGATTACTAGTTCCCGATGTCCGGTATTCAAACGCCCCTATATCATATGCTTTATACTGTGGTCTGGGTGTGAGCTCAAAATCGGTGGTTACCGGACTAACCTCAATGCCTTTATTTATGGCAGGTGACACGCTGTCTAATTTAAACCAGTTGGCGCGATATGATTCTCCATTCTTCCACAGTTTAGGATCGCCGATAATGTCACCGGTTCCTGAAGCTGCCGAACCCGGTGATTTTGACCATAGATTATTTATATAATGCAGTCCCTGATTGGATACCGTCAAAATTACCGGCAATCCTCCATCCTGCTCAACAATATTATTTTCAAACAGCACATTTCTATGAGTACCGTCATTGATCTGGACTCCTGCCACTTCAGTACTGTTCACAAAAGTATTGTTTGCAATCAGCACATTGTTCATGCCTCCACCCTGAAGGCCTTGCCACCAGTAAAAATTTCTTTTATTGCTATAAGAAATATTGTTTATTATGATAATGTTGGCTGAAGCAGGAGAGTATACTTCATCTCCGAGCATTATTCCAACTTGTGAGCCGTTGTTCATCAGGCGGGTTGTATACACAAGATTGCGCTCGAACACGACGTTGGTAACATCTGAAATGTAAACATTCGCAGACCAGTTGTCATATACGGTATTATCCTGAATGGTTATGCCGTTTGCTTCGAAGGTTGATAATCCTTCACCCCAGTTATCATATACCTTGTTTTTTCGTATTGTTGCATAGTTTGGATGTCTTGCGGCAGATAATCCGGTAGAATTCATCGGGGCGGTACCGCCATAATTGCTCATGCAGTTTGAATACACATTACAGTACTGGACTACTCCATAGTCACCGGTAATCAGGATCCCGTTTTCCATATTGTGGTGGGAACGTATATTATCGGCCGTATCATGTTTTCCGCTCAGACAGACTCCCATACCTGATGAATACCTCACCTCGAGGTCCGATACGGATACATAATCACCTGATACCATCAAAAGTGGTGTATATTGACCGCCCGGTCGTGTATAGTTATTTCCGTCAAGTATCGGGTATTCAGAAGGATAAGCAAGAATTCTAATAGGTGAGCCGGGAATTCCGGAGGTATAAAATTCTGCTTCATCAAAGTAAATTCCTCCACGGATGTATACGATATCACCTGCCCCAACCGTATTCGCGGCCTTCTGAAGGGTGGCGAACGGTGCATTGATACTTCCCGCATTACGATCATTGCCACTGGTGGAAATATAATATGTTTTACCGGTAACAGTTGAATTCACCGGTACTGAATTGTCTTTTTCAGACGCAGTTGTTTTTGAATCCAGACAGTGCATTTCAGCCATCAGGAGGCTGTTATTAACAACTAAAAAGGTAGTCGTCAAAACACTGAATACCAGTGCAAAATGATTTGATCTCATCATTTCCCGATGATATGTTAAATATCCAGAATTCTATAACGAACAAAACAGTGTTTAATTATATCCTTTAGCCGGTTATGATATAATTATCCTCCGGCAGTTACCGGACAGGATTTCCCTGAATATCAGTTTTAAGGCCGTCGTTCTCGATCACATCTGTAATTCTGTTTACAAGTAATGTGGCAGCTTTGACGGTAATTTTCCCGTTGGGGTGGGAATCGCCCGGAGAAAGGCCGAAATTGTCGGGCAAGTATAATCCGCCATCCGTTTCAATTGTTCTGAAATCCCAAATAAATATGTTATCTCCGGGCTCATCCCAGTCGTTTTTTACCCATTTGAAAAAAGCATCGGCCCTTTTCGCGCTTTCAGGTTTGGTTGCATTTTCAGGAAGTGCCGGCCCGGTCCATACAATAAACTTTGTATCCGGGAACTCCTTCATCTTTTTCTTTAAAGTTTCATATTGCAGGGTATAATTTTCAATACTCTTTATATCTGAGTTCATGTCAGGAGTACCCGTATCTTCCTCAATGCCGCTTACCGGAAAACAGTGTTTCCAGACGATAACCTGATATTTTTTAGTCAGGATTTCAAGTGTAGGTTCATCTTTGTAGGGTTTGTCACCTGCATGAGCTACCCAGATGTTGTAATAATCATAGGGGAAATTATTCCAGCCATATGGTGCCGGCTTCGGGAAATAGGTATTTTCAATGGTATAATTCGTGTTATGTTTCTTGTTGTATTGCCTGATCAGCCTGGGAACAAGTGCCATTTTATACCCGGAGGGCAGGAATTTATTGATCACCCTGGTTACGATTGACGGCCTGGCGCCATCCCATACCAGCTTGCCTGTACTGTGATGCAAAAAAATAATATCGACATTTTTATTCATATCCTCTTTGGTTTTGCAACAAGAAAAGACCATAAGCGCGATCATGAAATATGCTGCTTTTTTCATAACATGTTGTGATCCGAATTGTTCTCACGCTGTTTTGAACCATCGGTATTTCAGGATCAAACTTATGAAAAAAATGGCACATTTAATAGCTATCCGGTTAAAAGCCGGGATGACCAGATAATATCTTACCAGGGGAAAAAGCCTGCCTGATTTTGGATAAACTCCACCGTGATGTCACAGAAAAAGATAATCTGCACGCATTCCTATTCAATGATACAGCAGGGCTCAATACTGGCATTCAGCCGGTAATGACGAAATTCTTGAAAAACAGGATTTCCGCCATTTTAAGATCAATAATCGCGTTGGTCAAGTCATATTCGGGGTTGACCTAATAATTGACAACCTTAACCAAAAGAGCTAACTAGTAACCAAAATTTAGGATATATTTGTATGTTCGATGTACACTCTAAACCCTATAATTATTATGAAGTTAACCACTAAAAGTGTGAATTTATTATTCTTCAGGGGTAAAAATTTACCGGTAATAGCCATAACCTCCCTTATCGTGTTCTTTTCATCGTGTGTAACTCAGCGGAATGTAGAATACCTGAATTTCAAAAAGAAAGGAACAAAAGAATTCACCGAAGCAAAAACGGATGAATACCGGCTAAAAGCCGGAGACGAGCTGTATATTCAGATCAGCAGTCTCGACGATGCCGCCCTGAATGTTTTCTCAAGCGCCAGTGCCATGCAGTCGTTGTACATGGGGTCTATAAATCCCTACGGTGCTTCTCTGATATCTCATCATATCAATAAGGAAGGCTATTTACAGTTGCCTGTCCTGGGGAAAATTCTGGTGACTGACAAGACCCTGACCCAGGTCAGCGGGATTTTAGAAGATTCGCTGGAATTTATTTTAAATGAGCCGGTGGTTTCTGTGAAACTGGTAAACCGGTATATTTCGGTTCTCGGCGAAGTTCGAAATCCCGGCCATTACGCATTTTCACAGGACAAACTTAGCGTATATGATGCGTTAGGACTGGCAGGAGATATTACAGATTACGGCAACCGTACCAGGGTAATTCTTACAAGGAATGAAAATGGGAAAAACTTTTGTGTTGACCTCGATCTGACGGAGCCCGATATTTTAGCTTCTGAATATTATTATGTCCAACCGAATGATATGATCTATGTAAAACCTCTTCGCAAACGGGTATGGGGTATGAGGGAATTCCCATATGCTGTGATCATTTCAACAATTACTACTGGTATTTTGTTATACAGCGTATTCTAAAAATTAATCCAAAATAAACATAGGACCATGGTACAACCCCAAAAAGTTGCATTGCAGGAAAATAACGACCTGAAAAAGCTGTTCGAACTCTTTAAAAGAAACATCAAAACCATTCTGGTCTGCATAATCATTGCTGTCGGGATCGCTTTCCTGGTGAACCATTATATAACACCTTTATACAAAGTTTCTGCTTCCATACTCATTAAGGAAGATCAGAGCAGCCGGAATACCAATATGAATGATTTTCTCAACAGCAATATTTTTGGTAGAAATCAGAATTTTGAAAATGAACTTTGGGTTCTTAAATCATCTCCGGTAATCGAACAAACAATTCGGAACCTCGATCTTACGATACATTATTTTAAGAAGTCAGGATTTAATAAAATCGATACATATAAGGAAATGCCTTTTAAGGTCTGGCTGATGCAAGACCATGTGCAACCGGTAAACGTATTCTTTTACATTACTATTCAGGACGACGCCAATTTTTTTATCAGTGCCAAATCAAAGAAAGCCATTTTTAAAAAGCTCGACAAAAATGAATATTTCGGAGAACAGAAAAAATGGAACTATGAAATGAGTGGAAAGTTCGGCGAGCTGATCGAAACCCCTGAAATGGCCTTCATCATTCAATTAGACTCTGCCAAACTCAAGTATCTGGATTCAGAGCAGAAATATGGTTTTAATTTCAATGATCTGCCTTCAATGACTGATAGATATAAAAAAAAGGTACAGTATAAGATCATTGATAAAAATGCCACTGTTGTTGAAATAGCGCTTAAATCGGCTTCCCTGTCCAAAGGCAAGGATGTTGTGAACGGGATTATGGATGTTTATTCTCAGCAGAACCTTGAACAAAAAAATCATATTGCAAACATTACCATCGATTATATCGATAAACAACTGAGTGAGATTTCAGAATCACTCAACCAGGCTGAAGATAACCTGCAGAGTTTCCGTGCATCGAACCAGCTTCTGAATGTCACAGAACAGGCAACCGGGATATACGAACAATATATCGACCTGCAGAACCAGCTTGCTGAACTGGTGACACGAAAACGGTATTACGATTATGTGGCTGATTATATCAGTAAAAATAACGATTTCTCAAATATGATCGTTCCGGCTTCAATGGGAATACAGGATCAACTGCTGAATAACCTTATGTCTGAACTCATTGCTGCACAGGCCCAGCGAACGAACCTGATACAAAACCGTCAGGAAAAGAACCCGTTGGTCCAGAAATTAGAAATTCAGATTGAAAATACAAGAAGTACCATTTCTGAGAATATTTCGGCAGTAAGAAAAACCACCGAAATTTCAATTGATGAGATGAACAAACGGGTACGGAAGATCGAATCCCAGATCAACCGGTTACCGGGCACTCAGCGGCAGCTTGGGGGCATCGAACGCAAGTACCGGCTTAACGACGCCATTTACAATTACCTGCTGGAAAAGCGGGCTGAAGCAAAGATCACACAAGCCAGTAATATGCCGGACAATATTATTATTGAACCTGCCAAAATGGAAGGGATACGTCCCGTATTCCCGAATAAAAAGATGAATTACATTGTGGCATTGTTTTTAGGATTATTTCTTCCGGTGGGGTTCATACTCATCCGCAGTGCCTTAAACAATAAAATTGAATCCCAGGAAGACCTCGAATTATTGTCGGATATCCCGGTAACGGGTAAGATCCTTCACAACCGCAGAAAAACCAACAACGTGGTATTTGATCATCCCAAATCGAACATCACCGAGTCGTTTCGTACACTTCGGACAAATCTTGAAATCCAGTACAGGAATTTGAGGAAGAAGGTAATCCTGGTTACCTCGAGTATTGAAGGTGAAGGAAAATCTTTTACTGCCAAGAATTTGGCCATGAGTTATGCCCAACTCGGACGGCGTACGCTCCTTCTTGATTTCGACCTTCGCAAACCCTCTGATTACTTTACCGCCCGTGACGGATCGCACGCGGGGATAAGTTCATTCCTTACCGGGACAGCCGTTCTGGATGAAATTGTACTCCATTCCAAAAATGAAAAGCTTGATTATATACCATCAGGGCCCATTCCGCCAAATCCCATAGAATTGCTCGATCAGAGCAACCTTCAGGCGATGATAGAGGGTTTTAAAAATAACTATGAATGTATTATCCTCGATACAACCCCTCTGGCACAGGTGAGTGATGCTTATCTGTTGCTTGATTTTGCCGATATAAAAATTATTGTGGCACGGTATAACAGCACGCTTAAAAGAGTCTTCTCCCTGATCATAAAAGACCTGAAAAAGAAAAATGTAGACAATTTATGCGCTGTGCTGAATGATAACAGGTATTTTCAGGACCAGTACGGTTACGGATACGGGTATAATAAGAAAGAGTAAACGATTCATCTGCCGGTAAGTATGGAATTGAGCATATCACATATACCCCCGCTATCTGGAATACAGAAAAAATGGCATGTTATCTATACCAGGCCGCATCATGAAAAAAGTATTTTCAGAGAATTGCAGCGAGATAACATAGAGGCTTACCTTCCGCTGCTGACTACACTGAAACAATGGAGCGACCGTAAAAAGAAAGTAACCGAACCGCTGTTTAGTTGTTATATGTTTGTAAATGTCTCATTAAAAGAATATTATCAGGTACTATATGTGCCCGGAGTCATCCGGTATATTACTTTTGAAGGCACAGCGGCGGTATTGTCTGAAAAAAAAATAAATACTATAAAAAAACTGGTTGAGAACGGTTATGAACCTGAGGAGCTGACTCAGCCAATGCAAATAGGGCAGAAAGTGATGATTACTGCCGGACCGTTAACAGGCATGGACGGGGAATTGATCTTTTATTCAAACAGGAAACGGGTGATTGTCAGGGTAGATGAGATCAATAAATGCCTGTCGGTTAATGTACCTCAGCATTACCTGAAATTGGTGGGATAGGAGCAGGGATGTTTTCAGATTGCCCCGCTTCCTGAGTTATTGAAACCAGGAAGCTTTCAGATTTCTTACGATACTTCCGGCTGGTCGTTTGATGTGACTGGCAGGGCGAAGCTGTAGGAAGAAGCGAATGGAGTGAAATAAGAATATACGGCAGTATTTCGTTGGTAAAATGAATGATTTTGGTAAATAGCTTAAATTGGATAGATTATGATTGGCATGCTTAAACGAACGTTGCGGGTATTCCTGGACAGGTTAAAAGCCAGACAGATCAGTAAAAATGTGACACTGAAGGGAAATAATTATAAGTTTACGTGGTACAGCCTGGTCAGCCTTGATGACGGCTCTGACAAAAACGATATTATTCTTGGTGATCACGTATGGATGCATGGTTATCTGGGTTCACAGAATCACGGGAAGATCATTTTCGGTGATCATACCAAAATTGGAGGAAACAGCGTGGTTACTGCTGTGAAATCGATAACCATCGGTGATTATACAGCCATTGGTGATAATGTCATTATAACCGATAATAATGAACATTCGATCAATCCCGATGACAGGTTATTCATGCGAAGAACACCCGAAGATTCTCCATACCGTTTCTGGCGTTACTCAGATTCCAAACCTATCGTGATCGGTTCGAATGTCTGGATTGGAAGCCGGTCGAGGATCAACAAAGGTGTGACCATAGGTGACAACTCCATAGTTGCCGCTCATTCAGTTGTTACCAAAGATGTACCTCCGAATTCGATTGCTGCAGGCAATCCGGCGAGGATAGTAAAAACGGATATCGATAAATCACCCAGGTTGATTAAGGAATAATACTGTTGAATTAGATCCATGGTAGCAACTGAAAACAGGCATTTTTCGCGCATTACGCTGCAAACTGTGAGCATGATCGCAGGCAAGATAGTGGCTTTGCTTGCAACATTCTCGATGCCTCTTATTCTTACAAGATTATTATCCAAGAGCGAATATGGTGTATTTGCACAGTTCTATGTGGTGGTTTTTTTCTGTACCGGTTTCTTCAGCCTGGCGGTCCAGTCGAATTTATATTATTATTACCCTACTGAAACTGTACAACGAAGAAAAACACTCGTATTTCAAACCCTGGTATTCTTGCTTTTATCAGCCTTTCTGGCAGCGGGCCTGGTAAGTTTTCCAGGTGTCGGTAAATTCCTCATCGGCGAAGGCGACCTGATGACATACAGGAAATTCATTCTGGCCGGCATATTTTTGTTAATGCCTGTAATGATAATCGAACCTCTCTATGTGCTTAGAAAAGATATTGTTACAAGTCTTGCGTATCCACCTTCTGAAGTCTTGCTGAGATTATCCCTTGTTATTGGGTTTATTCTGATGACACCCGGTTTAAATTCTGTTTTTACAGGGATTATCATTTCGGCTTCAATTTGCCTGGTGTTTGTCCTGATATACTCATTTAAAGAAATAGGTATTAAAGGCATAGGCAGGAATCTGATCAGCATGAAACTGGCAAAGAGCCAGTTAAAGTATAGCCTGCCTTTCGGAATGGCAGTAAGTTTGAATATATTTTTCCAACGGTTCGATAAGATTATCTGTATTTCATTTCTTACACCTTCTGATTTTGCCATTTATGCCATTGCATTTTACGGCGTACCCGGTATTTTCCAGGTCTATGACTCCCTGTCGCAGGTTTACCTGATTCAGATGACCGTGAAGCACCAGGAGAACAAGACACAGGAACTGATCGACATCTACAAGTCACTGGTCACAAAAACCTTTTCTTTTTCTCTGCCGGTTATCACTGTTGTAATGCTTTATGCATACAAGATCATTACCTTCCTGTTCACCCGGAATTATGCCGATGCAGTGCCTTTATTCAGGGCCTACCTGTTCTCATTTCTTATCTTTATGCTCAGTTCGGGATTGATCCTGAGGGCAACCGGAAAGACAAACTTAACATTGAGGTCATATTTCCTAAGTGGGCTCGTGATTGTGCCATCGACGTACTTTCTGATAAAGCACTTTGGTATCTGGGGAGCAATGACAGGTGCGCTCATCGGCATCAGTCTTCCGAAGTTATTGAACCTGGCTGCTGAGATCAGATTGCTCAACAGTAACCTGAAAACCTTTTTTCCATGGAAAAAGTTTGCCCTTATTGGAGCAATCTCATTTGTGACCATCATCCCTTTTGTCTTCCTTGAATATATGTTCGATTATGGAATATTCGTTACTGCTTTGATGGGACTGATTTACTTACTGATCGTGTCGGTTCTGGAATTGAAATATAATATTTTCGCGCTGGAAAGCGCTACGGTAAGAACTTTTTTACAGGCGCGTTTTGGTTTCCTGACATTTGGATTGTTTAAAAAATAGAAATTTAGAATTTCAGGAAATCCTGTAATGGTAAAAAAGAATCGCAATAAAATACGTATCAGGAAAACATTAATAATTTCAAAAGTAATAGATTAACCATGTGCGGAATTTGTGGCTTTGTGGATTATAGTTCAGGAAGTGATGCGGGGGTAATAAGTAACATGGTTTCTACAATGAATCACAGGGGACCTGACGACCGGGGTCATGAATTCCATAATTTCGATGGAATGCAGGTAGGGATCGGACATGCCCGGTTATCTATCCTCGACCTTTCTTCAGCCGGTCATCAGCCCATGAGTTATAAGAACATGGTGATAACCCTGAACGGTGAAATTTATAATTTTAAGGAAATCAGGCAGGAACTCATAACCCTCGGTCATGGTTTTGTTTCCGAATCTGACACCGAGGTTGTGCTGCATGCATTTGACCAATGGGGAGATTCTTGTATTTCGAAGTTTATTGGCATGTTTGCATTTGTTATTTTCGACAAATTATCCCGGAAAGTCATATTTGTTAGGGACAGGGCCGGCGTGAAACCTTTATTTTATTACTGGGACACAAACCTGTTAATGTTTGCATCAGAATTAAAGGCATTTCATGAACATCCGGGCTTCAGAAGAAAAATAAACGCAAGCGGTGTGCATCAATATATTGATTTTGGCTATATACCCTCTCCGGGTTGTATCTTTGAAAACTGCAGAAAGCTTGAACCGGGCCATTTGCTTAATTTTGATATCCGGAAAAAGAGGATCGAAATAATAAAATACTGGGACGTCAGGCAAAATTATTACCTGCCTGATCTCAACATTTCATACCCGGAAGCCAAGCAGGAGCTGGAAAAACTTCTACGTTCAGCATTCGGGTACCGTATGGTATCGGATGTGCCGGTAGGCATATTCCTTAGCGGCGGTTACGATTCAACAGCCGTTGTATCGATACTGCAGGGCGACAGTACCAGCAAACTGAAAACTTTTACCATAGGATTTGAAGAAGGGAACAACGAAGCACCCTTTGCAAAACAGATCGCAGGGCATCTGGGTACAGATCATACTGAATATTATTGCAAAACTAAAGAAGCACAGGATATTATTCCTGATTTGCCTTATTTTTATGATGAACCTTTTGCCGACAGTTCTGCAATACCGACGATTCTGGTCAGTACCATGGCGAGAAAAAAGGTTACGGTTGCCCTGTCGGCTGATGCCGGAGATGAAATTTTCGCCGGCTACGACAACTATAAGACATTTCTGAAAAACCTTTCGTTTATTGCAAGAATTCCCAGATTTTCACGAAATATTATTGGGCATCTTTCATCGATTGGCACACATATCATAAAAAAAGGGTTTTTCAGCCATAAACTGTCAGTGTTCTCGGGCATTCTTCACTACGATGAAGCGAAATTGCCGCAGGAATTGCTAAAGGGGTATTATTCATTGGATAAAACGATCAAAGATCAGTTATTCAGCAACGGAATAGCACAAGCGGAAACCATTTATGATGGAGATTTCTCTCTTTATAAGGACAACCTCTCGGCAGCCCTGGCAACCGATTATTTGATGTATCTGCAGAACGATATTCTCTCCAAGGTAGACCGGGCAACAATGTCGGTCTCACTGGAAGGGAGAGAACCGTTTTTAGACCACAGGATTGTAGAATTTGCTGCCCGGCTTCCGAGTGAATTTAAATACGGACAAACCCAAAAAATGATCCTGAAAGATATTGTTTATCAGTATGTCCCCAAAGATTTAATGGACCGTCCCAAAAGAGGATTTTCAATACCTGTTTATTCATGGTTGCGCAGCGGATTGTCATATCTTGTGGAAGATAACCTGAATTCTTCTGCCATATCAGAATCGGGTTTGTTCAATTGCGATTATGTTCAGCAACTGAAAAACGGCTTTATAAAGGGAAAGATCAAAGATCCTGACATTATCTGGAAGCTGATCCAGTTTCAAATGTGGTATACCAGATGGATAAAATAATAGCATGAAATTCATACAGAGGGCAGCATTATTTCTATTCTTTTTTTCAATAAATTTTGAAGTGTGGGATCCTTTGCATTCAGGAGGATTCTTTTCGATCTCAAAATTAATGGGTTTGGTATATCTTATTGTTATGATCCCGCTGATTCTTAAATTTTCAACACCTCGTGAATTCAAACCATATCTGATGCCGATCGTGCTCTTTTTTGTTGTACTGACCTTGGTGAGCATTTTCAATATTAATACCGATCATGTCAATTTTATTGACATGACTATTTTTCAAAATATCATCCTTTTTTATATTCTTCTAAACCATGAGTATCTTGATAATCTTGTCCTGGAGAAAGCCATGCTGGGATTTGCCCTTGGTTCAATAGTGCTGGCCATACTCTTTAGTCTTGGTGTCGGACTTGAATACGATCCTGTCAGTGACAGGGCAACTATATTCGGGGATAATGAAAACAACATCGGTATTCGCATGAGTATTGCGCTGATCATTATTCCGCTGATGCTTATCCAGAACAGGCTTAACCTGGGAAAGGGAAGGTATTTGTTCCTCCTCGGAATTCCATTGGTTTTTCAGCTTATGATTGCCTCGGCCTCACGGGTTGCATTCATTGCCTTCGTTTTGTCTTTTATCACATTCATCATATTGTTTAGAACCAACAGCATGCTGGTAAAAACATTAATTTCATTGATTGGGGTTGTCAGCCTGATATATATCTGGCAGGTCTTGTTAAGATCTGAAGAAATCACTGAACGCATTATGCAAACGATAAGAGAAGGTGATGTCTCTCAAAGGGACCTGCTCATCAAGGAGTTCATCCCTATTATGGAAATTAACCCATTCTTCGGTATCGGTAAAACAGGATATGAACTTATTACACTTAAATTGTTTAACCGTGTAATCAGTCCGCATAATGTTATCTTGGAGATTCTTTGCCTGACGGGAATTACCGGTCTGATTATTTATTTTGTATTTCTTTACCGGATTGCGGCTACAAGTTATAAATTATTTAAGGTCAAGAACCTGTTGATTCCATTACTTTTATTGATACCGGTATTCGGATTGTTTCTCAGTGGCCAGCTTTTGCAGTTGAAAATCGGATGGGCTATTTTTGCCTATATCGGCGCCAACTCGATATACTTAACTGATGAAGACACATCTTAAATAGTCCCGTTGCCTGTGAAAATTCTGTGTGTAATCGATTGTCTCGGATCAGGGGGTGCCCAGCGGCAGATGGTGGAACTGGCAGTAGGCTTTAAAGAAATGGGACATGATGTTTCATTTCTGACGTATTATACCATCGAATTTTATAATCCTGTCCTCATCGAGGCAGGCATTGAAATTCATTGCATCGAAGAAAAAAATTACGTTGTACGACTGATAAAAATGAGACGATTTATCAGGAAAGGCAGGTATGATACCATATTATCATTTCTCGAAGGTCCTAATTTCATATGTGAGTTTGCCGGTTTTCCGCACCGCAGATGGAAACTTGTGGTAGGGGAAAGAAGCGCTAAAAGGAACTACCTGCGTTTTCCCAAATTTATCATTTACAGATTCTTTCATCTTTTTTCCGATACAGTTGTGGCAAATTCACAAGCCAACCTGAAGATGATACGCAGGGTAAACCCGTTTCTACACACTTCAGAATGTAAGGTCATCTATAATGTCATCGATTTTGAAAAGTGGAAACCACTTCAGGATTATATTCCCAGGAAGACAGGGAGGCTAACCATTATTGTAGTGGCAAGTCATCAATACCTGAAGAATCTAAACGGCCTGACTGATGCACTTTCAATACTTACGGAAGAGGAACTCAGTAACTTAACCGTTCACTGGTATGGTGACAGGCTTGAAGAACCCTACTTCGATAATTCTTTCATTGAAGGAAAGCAGAAAATTACAAAATTAAAACTCGATCGTGTCATTTCCTTTTTTCCGGCAACAAACCAGATCACGCGAAAGATCCAGGAAGCGGATGTTGTTGGATTGTTCAGCTTTTATGAGGGCTTTCCCAATGTGGTTTGCGAAGGCATGGCCTGCGGGAAGCCGATTCTATGTACGGCAGTATCGGATTTGCCGGATTTTTTGGCACACGATGCAAAGCTTTTAAGTGAGCCTGAAAATCCGAAATCTATCTCGGAATCCATCCGTTACCTGATCGGATTAAGCAACGACAAGCTGATCGAGATCGGGAGAAAAAATGAGGAACTGGCAAAGACGTTTTTTCAAAAGGAGAAAAATGTTTCCGAATACCTTCATCTGTTTGAAAAATGAAACATATGATTTTCAAAATATTGTCTTCCATTCACCAGGTAATTACAAAAAGCTATGACCGTGTGCTGATGCATCTCTACCGACATCAGTTTGCTTCCTGCGGAAGAAATGTGCATTTTTATCCTGTAAGATCCTATTTTTACTATAAGACAATTGAAATAGGAAACAATGTGTATATCGGACCGGGTGCCATGTTCCTTGCTTCGGACAGCACAATAAAGATCGGGGACAATGTATTGTTTGGACCCAATACATCGATTATTGGAGGCAACCATTCTACCCACATTATAGGCAAATATATGGCTGATTACACCCTTTCAGACAAACTTCCGGGCGATGATCAACCGGTAATCATTGAAAATGATGTTTGGATCGGATCGGGCAGTATTATTCTTAAAGGAGTGACTGTGGGCCGTGGGTCAATTATCGCTGCTGGTGCGGTGGTTTCAAAAAAGGTGCCTCCCTATGCAATTGTAGGGGGAGTGCCGGCAAAAATACTGAAATACCGGTGGAGCGCTGACGAGATCATTGAACATGAAAAAGCATTGTATGTTTCTGAAGAGCGGATACCGAAAGAAGAACTCTTAAAAAACAGGGCCGATCAATGAAAGTGTTACTGATCGCACCATTACCACCGCCTGTTGGAGGAGTAGCATCCGTTACGGAAAATATGGTCACCTATCTTACCGGTCATTCCGAAGGCATAGAACTGAGTATATTGAATACTTCACACGGGATCAGGAGTATGACATCAGTATCGCTGCTAATGCGGGTCTATACCGGCATATTGAATTCTCTAAAAACGTATTTCAGTGTACTGAAAACCATACGGAAAGAGATGCCTGACATCATCCACCTCGCATCCAGTGCATCGCTTGCCCTGATTAAGGATAACCTCATCGTAAAGGCAGCTAACCATTCCGGTATACCTGTTGCAGCGCACTGGCATTTTGGAAGGATACCGGCTCTTAAATTAAGCAGGAACTGGGAATGGAGGTTATTGATGAATGTCATTCATAAAAGTACGGTGTCCGTTGTAATTGATAACAAATCATTCGGTGCATTGTCAGAAGAAGGTATTGAAAATATTGTATTTGTGCCTAATCCTCTGGCTTTGGATGTAGAACAAAGAACACGGGAGTCTTCCCGGAGACGTGACCAGCGAAAACAGGGCAGGATCATTTTTGTGGGACACATCATCAGGAATAAGGGGGTATTTGAGCTTGTCGAAGCCTGTTCGCAGATCCCGGATGTTCTTGAGCTAATCCTGATTGGTCCTTACGAAGAGGAGATCAAACGGGAACTGGCTGAACTGGCATACAAAAGAGATCAGGGCAAATGGCTTGAGTTCACCGGACAACTGAACAAAGACCGGGTACTTGATCATATGAGAGAATCACCGGTTCTGGTGCTTCCCAGCTACACGGAAGGATTTCCTATGGTGCTTTTAGAAGCTATGGCTATGGGCTGTGCCCTTATTGCAACCGATGTCGGGGCGATTCCGGAGATGATGGCCATTTCAGGTGACAAACCGTGCGGGATCTGCATTCCTCCGCAAAACACGGAAAAGCTTAACAAAGCCATAGCCGCTCTGTTAGGCGACAGTCACATGTGTGATATAATGGGCGAAAGGGGACGGGAAAGTGTGTTGAAAAACTATACCCTCTCAAAAGTGATCAAGCAATACAGATCAATCTGGGAGCGCGCAATTCACGGTCGGTTTGATTATGTAAAAACTTAATTATGCGGGTTGATCGCCAACCAAAATATAAAATTATCTTAATATATGAATAATCATTCATTGGATATTAAGAATAGAAGGAACAGTATGGGATTAAAAAACCAGCTTGTTCGGTTTATATGGGGTATTGCCTGGCTAATCTTTGCAAGACCCCTGCCGAGGAGTGTGTTCAATGGCTGGAAACTGTTTTTACTGAGGATTTTCGGTGCCAAAATCAAAAAACATGCAGTAGTGTATTCCAGTGCGGTAATCTACATGCCATGGAATCTTGAGATGGATGAATATTCATGCCTGGGACCGGATGTCGATTGCTATAATGTGGATAAGATCATTATCGGGGCACAGGTTATTGTGTCCCAGAAAACATACTTGTGTTCTGCTTCACACGATATTTCGAAGAGTAATATGCCCCTCATCTCTGCTCCGATCATCATTGAAGATCAGGCATGGATCGCTGCAGATGTGTATATCGGGATGGGAGTTACTATCGGCCGGGGGGCTGTTGTCGGGGCACGTTCATCGGTCTATAAAAATGTAGAACCATGGACTGTTGTCGGCGGCAATCCGGCAAAATTTCTAAAAATGAGGGTGATCGAAAAATAATGTTTAAAAGCAGTGACTGGATACCAATACTTATATTCCTGGGGTTTTTTTACAAAATAGTTAAATCTGAATAATTAAAGCGGAGGTGCATTGATGAAATTGAATGACGTTGTTCGTACATACCAAAAATGTGGCTATAAGATCAAAAAAATCCAGGATAGTTATTTTCTTAACCAGGGTTGGATCAATTACTCTTTTCCTCAGCTAGCTGACATTAAAATGAATAAAAGACTTATAAATAGATTGAAATGGAAACATGTATTATCGGTCATTAAAACCATTTCTCCCATAAAAAACACGTATGAGTATATTCTCAATACCGATGAATATCCCATTGAGCATTTCAAGCAAAATACACGAACAACCATAAGAAAGAGCCTTAAAAACTGCGAATTTAAGCGACCTTCTTACGATGATTTATTGAACTACGGGTTATATATTAACCGACAGACCCTGAAATTGCAGCAAAGGAGAGACAAATACCTTACCAACAATAAAAGGTGGGAAAAATATGTTGCGTTGTTTTATAACAATGAGGATTCCTATATTCTTGGTGCGTATATGGAAAGGAAAATGATCGGTTACATGATCACATATGAATTTGAAGGGAAACATATTGTTATAAATCAATACATTGACAGAAAATATTCAACGTACAACCCGATAAACGGGCTGCTTTATATGCTGGTGAATCAGATTATCAGCGAGAAAGGCCGGGTAGAAATATCCGATGGAATTGAATCGTTCAGTCCCCTGCCGTTTTTAAACAAATTTAAGCGATCCATGCTGTTCGAACGGGTGCCGGTTACCAGGATTTACCTTATCCATCCGGTTATTATTCCAATTTTCAGGCTGGTGATATTTATTTACATCCATATCTTTAAGCGGCGAAGGATCAAAAACCAGTGGACGCAAAAAATCATACAATTGTACCAGGGATACAGGATAATTTCAAAAATAACATAAGGATACAGGCATTTTTGATGTTTTTTTTGCGTAAATGGTTATTCAATTAGTAGCAGGATTCAAATGATCTTAGTGATTTCAGCAGTTTTTCCGCCAGAACCGATTGTATCGGCTTCAATCACCTACGATCTTGTATGTGCATTGTCAGAGACACTGAAAGTCAGGGTATTAACTCCAATGCCATCGCGCCCTTTTGGATTTGCATTCAACAATGAGCACTCCGAAAATGAAAAGTTTGAACACATTATAGTGTCATCATACACATGCTCCAAATCTAGTCTTTCAGGCCGTATGAGGGAAAGTTACAGTTTCGGGAATTATGCTGCCAGGCATATCCGTGAAATTCATCGTGATGTAGAATTAATTTATGTAAATGCATGGCCTTTGCTTGCTCAGCACCTGATCGTAAAAGAGGCAAATAAATATGGCATTCCGTCTGTACTCCATGCAGATGATATTTATCCCGAATCGCTATCGAACAAAATTCCGATATTTGGCAATCTAATCAGACTCATGTTGCTACCGCTGGATCGTGCTGTTTTAAAAAAAGTATCGGAGATTATTGCTGTTTCAGACAACATGAAAAACACATTTATCCATACCAGAGGTATTTCAGCAGGTAAAATCAGTATCATTCAAAACTGGCAGAATGAAAATGAATTTATCCGGTACTCAAATTCCAGAGGTTCATTTCCTTATGACCAGTCTGAAAATAAGCCGTTCACTTTCATGTACCTTGGAAATATCGGTCCTGTAGCCGGTGTGGAATTCATAATTAAAAGCTTCGGACAGGCAAACCTGAACGGGGCAGCGTTGATCATTGCAGGTACCGGGTCAATGAAGGAGGAATGTGTTAGGTTAGCTTCAAGGTATAGCCATGCCAATATTCGTTTCCGGGACGTCCCTCCCGGAAAAGTGCCTGAAATTCAGGCCCAGGCTGATGTAATGCTCCTCCCTGTCAAAAGAGGTGCCGCTATGAGTTCAATACCTTCCAAACTTCCGGCTTACCTGTTTTCAAAAAAACCCGTAATTGCATGTGTGGAAAACAACAGTGACACGGCTTGTGCTATACTGAATGCCAATTGCGGATGGATCGTTCCTCCTGAAGATATTGATCAATTAGTGAGAACACTCCGGTTTGTTTGTTGCATTTCAAGAAAAGAACTGTTGGATTATGGCATGAAAGGGTTCGTATATGCAATGGAAAATTTTTCCAGGAAAAATAACCTGCAGAAAATGATCAACCTGTTACATCAGACAATAAGCCGGGAGGGAGCGTAACTTTATAATACCGGCTATATCCCCGTAAATCATATGATTAAAATTCCAAGATATATACAACAAATTCCTGCATATTCATTCTTGCAGTTATTTTTTGTTAACACGTTGAAGTTTCCTGAACATTTTATGTACTTTAATTCAGGTAGAGGAATTCTCAAATGGTTGTTCTCAAATATGAGGAATACTTCAGGTAAGAAATTAAAGGTCGGAGTCCCTTGCTATTCCTGCTATACTGTATATCAGGCTGTTGAAGAGTCGGAAAACAATGTAATCCTCCTGGATATTAATCCACTATCGTTTTCATATACCGACTATCTGCATTTACAGATCAAAGATCTTGATGCACTGGTTTGGATCAATTATTTTGGTTTTAAGTACGATGCTATCCTGAATGAGATCAGAAACCATTTTCCGAGCCTGATTATTGTAGAAGATAATAGTCATGTTGATCTAAGGGATTATCTTAAAAACGGGGAGAAAACCAGCTACTCAGATTTCGCCTTTTTCAGCTTTAATATCCGGAAACCGATAATGGCCGGAGGGGGTGCATTACTGATTCCTGATAATAATTTAAAGGAAGATGAGCGTCGCCTGTTAATTAAGAATTATGCAGATCTACCACATGAGAAAATGACGCTGAAAAAAATTATTCATATCCTGATATACAATTTCTCCTATAATTATTTCTTTTTTTTGATTTTCAACAGGCTATTCGAGAAACGGCGGCATCAGGCATTTACGATTGAAGAAAAACCGGTAAGGTACTTTTCAATGAACGGCTATCTCAGAAAGTTATTTTATAGCCAGTTTAGACGGAAATCAGACAAAGAAAGGTCAGAAAAACATACATTACATTATTTCAATTCGCAACCGAATCTTGCAGGAAAGTATTGCTATGGTTCCATGAGTTTCTATCCGGTACGGTTGGCTTTGGCCATTGAATCTTTAGTTGACAGCAGTGTTGAAAAGTTCATGCTATGGGATAACCTGATTGAAAGTTATCAGGCCTTTGAAGTTTCAATATCAAGGGAAAATTTCCCGAAGACCTTTGATTTTTTCGAAAAGTATATTTTTTTACCGGCTAAATTTTATGCTGTTCCCGATAAACGGGGGAATACTTTTCCAGGTGAACTGTCTTAACAGGTGAATTGATGAATCTTACTATCAATGGTAACTAAATAACTTAGTATACAAACAGCCAAACAGAACGGGATTACCCTCAATGAAAAAATTTTTTGATGTAATCTTTGCATTGATCGGATTGATGGTGTTAACTCCTCTATTCATTCTGATCGGGTTTGCAATCAAACTTGACGACAGAGGAGCTGTTTTCTTCAGGCAGGAACGGATTGGCAGAAACGGAAAACCATTTATGCTCTTTAAGTTCAGATCAATGAGTCCAACAGAAGGAGCAGGTAGAGGAATATTTATACCAGGTGATTCTTCAAGAATTACAAGAACAGGCAAGGTATTGAGAAAAACAAAACTGGATGAATTGCCCCAGTTGCTGAATGTTTTAAAGGGTGATATGTCACTGGTCGGGCCGCGTCCGGAAGTTCAAAAATGGGTGGATGTTTATCCCGAAAGATGGCAGAAAGTTCTATCGGTAAAGCCCGGTATTACTGATAATGCCTCGATTGAATACCGGTATGAAGAGGAATTGCTGGCAAACTCCGACGATCCCGGGAAAACCTACAGGGAGGTAATACTTCCAAGAAAACTTGCGCTTTACGAAGATTATGTAACCAAACATACTTTATTAGGAGATTTGAAATTGATCATTAACACCATAAAACATATTTTCAAAAGACCGATAAAGTAACCAGGGGCTGGTATGATATGTTGTTCATTATTTTTCTGCATAATAACAGCCAGACAGAAACAATGCAATGAGGATGATTTTGGTGATATCGGCACTTTTTCCCCCGGAACCTGTAGTATCGGCTGCCATCGCGCATGATCTGGCACTGGTATTGTCTGAAACCCACATTGTAAAGGTGGTGACCCCAAAACCGACCCGCCCGCACGGATTTTTTTTTGATAAAAATCCCAGGAAAAAAGATGCGTTTGAACAGATTATACTGAATTCCTATACCTGTTCCGGGTCAAAATTTTTCGGGAGATTCAGGGAGAGTTATAGTTTTGGCCGGCAGGCATCGCGATATATCAAAAGTAAACATTCTGAAATTGCCTGTATTTACATGAATGTTTGGCCATTATTCGCCCAAAGCTTAATCGTCAAGGCTGCAAGAAAATATTCCATTCCTTCGGTTGTGCATGTACAGGATGTCTATCCTGAATCACTGTCGACCAAAATACCCCTCTTTAAGGGGATTATCAATATCATTTTGAGGCCAATAGACAGGTATACTTTGAGAAAATCATCAGCAATAGTCGTGGTTTCAGATAGGATGAAAAATATGTTGGCTGAAACACGAAGCATTTCTTCCGGAAAAATCGATGTGATCAGGAACTGGCAGGATGAACATGAATTCATTAGCCAGGGCAAGTTGAAAAAGACTATAAAAAATGAACTAGCAGGTAATCAACCATTCACATTCATGTACCTGGGGAATATCGGACCTGTATCCAGAGTGGATTTTCTGATCAGGGGTTTCATAAGTTCTGAGCTTTATGATGCACGACTGGTCATAGCGGGGAATGGTTCCAGGAAAGAGGAGTGCATTGCAATTGCCAACCGTTTTAATTCAGGTCAGATTGAATTTTGGGATGTTCCAGCCGGTAAAGTCCCTGAAATACAAGATAATGCAGATATTTTGCTGCTGGCAGTAAAGCCGGGAGCCGCTTCGAGTTCGGTACCTTCAAAATTACCGGCATACCTGTTTTCAGGCAAACCTGTAATTGCCTGTGTAGATGATGACAGCGATACGGCAGATACAATTAAAGAAGCCGGATGTGGCTGGGTTATTGCCCCGGATGATATTGGAGCCCTGGCTAAAAGCATGCAATCGGCCTGTTTTATCCATAAGAAAGAACTGAACATCTATGGAAGGAAAGGTTTTGAATATGCGGAGAAGCACTTTTCAAAGAAGGACAATCTGTCAAGATTGGTAAATATTATTTATCAAAATGAGGTGTAACACTAATATTTGCAGGCAAAACAAAATCGTTTGTTAAATGTTAGTAAGATTCAGGGAAACCTATTATCTTTATGCCGGATTTGTTACTGGTAACTAACGGTTTAAAGTATCTTTTAATGTGAGCCCAATTTGAATATTCTCATCAGGAATATGGACAGTTATGATCTGAAGCAAGTGGTTCAGATTCATATTAAGGCATTCCAGGGTTTCTTTCTTACCCATTTAGGAGCAAGATTTTTATTTAAATTATACAAACACTTTCTCATAGATAGTTATTCAATATGCAAGGTTGCTGAAGTTGATAACATGATTGAAGGATTTGCTGTAGGCAATCTTGAACCGGATCTGTTTATATTAAGAATGTTGATCCCGTTGGGTTTCATCTTAGTTTACTATTCCATAAGGTCATATCATAAACGCCCGTTTTTTCTGATGAAAAAATTAATTACCGCACTTTTTTCCGGGGGCGACTATCCCAAGGGCCATCTTTATGCTGCACAATTGAGTTCCATTGGTGTGGATCCTTCTGTGGCATCAAAGGGCATTGGAACGTATCTGATAAATGCATTTTGCAAGGCTGTATATCAAAGAGGGTATGGCCAGGTTTATTTAACCACCGATAAAATTGGGAACGATTCGGTAAACCAGTTTTACATGAAGAACGGATTCATGTTGTATGATACAATCGAAAAAACAGGTGGGAGGAGAATGAACAGGTATATCAGGGAGCTTGATGAGAAGTCGTTTGGTTTAAATAATGTATTCGCCTGAGATCTTTTAACCACCGTTCTGCCATTTACTCCATCCCCCAAAAGGAAACGTTAACGAATGAATATCCCTTTTTCGAAAATTCCGAAAGCAGGCAATGAATCAACTTATTTGCAGGAGGTATTGGACAGCGGGTGGTTAACTACTTCTTCCAAGACGCTCCTCTTTGAAAAACTATTTGCGGAATTTGTGGGTGCAAAATATGCCTGTGCCGTAAATTCCTGTACTGCTGCACTGCACCTTGCAGTTGAAGCCATTGGAATACGTGAAGGTGATAAGGTAGTGATACCCTCAATGACATTCACGGCATCAGCCGAGGTTGTCAGGTATATGGGAGGCCATCCGGTATTTTCTGATGTGGAGTATGGATCATGCCTTATCTCACCAGCTATCCTTAAAAAAGTGATCTATAAAAACCCCGGTATCAAGGCAGTTATACCGGTTCATTACGGAGGACAACCTGCAATTATGACGGCTCCCGGAGATGGTGGAATTATGGAGATATGCCATGAAAACAATATCAGTATAATTGAAGATGCAGCCCATGCATTCCCGGCAAAGCTTGGCGACCGGTTTATCGGTACATTTGGCGACATCACCTGTTTTAGCTTTTATGCCAATAAAACGATCACAACCGGCGAAGGCGGGATGTTTGTTACAAATGATGAAGAGCTGTTTAAGAGGGCAAAAATAATGCGTTTGCATGGTATAGACCGAGACATATGGTCAAGATTTACTAATGGTTCATCCTCATGGGAATATGATGTGGTAGCCCCCGGATTTAAATATAATATGCCCGATATTAATGCTGCAATAGGTTTGGCACAACTGGAAAAGGCTGATTTTTTCAGGCAACAACGGCAACGGTGTGCGGAGTATTATTATCAGGAACTGGAAAATGTGCCTGTTATCGATCTCCCGGCTTGTTCAGGGCCTCTTGAAGATCATTCATGGCATCTCTTTCCCATCATTATCAGGCCCGAATCTCCGGTCAGGCGAAATAAATTTGTAGAGTTGATGACAAAAAAAGGGATCGGCACTTCGGTACATTACAAACCGCTGCACCGTATGACGTATTACAGGGAAGCTTATCATTTAAGGGCAAAAGATTTCCCAAATTCAGAAAAGATATGGAACGGAACGGTATCCCTGCCGATCTATCCCGATTTAACCATCTCGGAGCTGAACTATATCTGCCAGACTATCAAAGAGATATTAAAATAATCAAGCTTTTCATATTTTCTGCTTATCCGGTGATCATAGGGCCGGATAACATATGGATCCTATAATTCACACCATTTTTATTGCCTGTTTAAAATGAAGGACAAAATAACTGTCGGATTGCTGCTGGATCGCGAATACCTGCCATTATGGATTTTTAATATCCTTGAAACAATTGAAAATGCTGAATTTGCGCTAATTAAGCTTGTTGTATATACCCATATGGGAGCCGGAGAAAAAAATAAAAAATATTCATTCCTGTACAGGCTTCATGAAAAAACAGACAAGTATCTCTTCCGCAGAATTGCTAAGTATAGCAACATCATGAATGCTTCAGGTTTGTTGAACGGAAAACCTGCAATTGCTGTTCCTTCATCACAGGAAAAACAACAAGAAGAATTCAATGATCTGTTCCACGAGATCAGCAAACATAATCTTGACATTGTCCTGAATTTCAGTTCGTTTGTAAAGGCCATACCTGGTATAAAAGTAGCCAGATTTGGCATATGGAGATATGGCATTGAAAATAAAGACAGTACTGATTTCATATCCAACGGATATTGGGAAATGGTGAAGAAGGTTCCCGAGCTTGGAATACACATTTCCAGTACAAATAATTTTCTTGAAAAGAAGATCGTTCTTCATCGTGGCTGGATCCCTACCAATTTCAATTCGATACAAATGAATCTGGATCACATCAATGAACTGGGTTCGGTGATCATTCCACGGTTAATCAGGGGACTTTCCCAATCGGGCAATGAATTCCTGAATAGCAGGGTAATCCGATATGATGGAAATCATCGGGAATCTTCAGGAATTTCATTATATCCCCCAACCAATTTTCAGGCTTTCAGAAACCTGATGATCATAATCTTCAGGTATGTATACGGAAGACTTAAATACAGGGCTATCTGGAAATGGTTTTTAATGTTTAAGTTTGACAGCGATCCGTTTCCTCATCATGCAGACAAGTATTCTATTCTTCACCCGCCAAAAGACAGATTCTGGGCTGATCCATTCGTGATCTGCAAAGATGATGAGATATTTGTATTTGTAGAAGAGCTGATATACACATTAAACAAAGCTTACATTGTATTGCTGGTACTCAATCAGGATGGCCATCTTATTCGTTCCGAAAAGATTTTGGAAAAGCCGTACCATTTGTCGTATCCGTTTGTATTCGAACACGATGGCACCTATTTCATGATACCGGAAACTTCGGAAAACAGAACTGTAGAATTGTATCGGTCTGATGAATTTCCGGTAAAATGGAGTTTTGTCATGAATCTGAAAGAAAACGTCAACGCCAGGGATACCACGCTCTTTCATTATAAGGACAAATGGTGGTTATTTACGGCTATAACCGAATGCCGCAATTTTCAAAATTATGACGAATTGTTCCTGTTTTTTTCAGATGATCTGTTTACAACCGACTGGATACCACATCCGAACAACCCGATAGTTACCGATACCAGGAATGCAAGGCCGGCCGGAAAGGTGTTTCAATATGAAAACAAAATTTACCGCCCATCACAGGATTGTTCTGGCAGGTATGGCAGCGCTTTCAATCTGAATCAAATTACCGTTCTGAATGAAAAATCATATCATGAAAAATTGATATCCAAAACTGAGGCAAACTGGGATCCTGAGCTTAAAGGAACACACACGTTCAATTTTGACAGGAATTTTACCATCATTGATGCATATTCTTTTAAAAAACGTTTTGGATTCTGAAATTATGGTTTGTGATAAGTCAGCAAGGGGGCCTGTAAAATGGCAGGATAGTAAAGGAACGGAACAATGGATATCGAACATTGATCATTAAATACAGATAGGTTGAAATAAAAATATTGATGCTCAGGATTTTTCATGGAGACATTTCAATTCTTTTTTTAAGAAAAGTTATTTGATATGTCAGAAAGAAAATATATTTGATAAGTTGTTATGTATGGTGAATCCTATAATCGATAGAGATCATGAGAATAGTACTGGACATAATTGAATATTTCTTAGTTAAGACGGTATGCTTTCTTTTGTCTGGGGGAAAGCGGAATAAATTTCTGAGGTTATACGGCCTTAAAATAGGCAAAGGAAGTGAAATCTTTACGACGAGTTTTTCAACCGAACCATTCCTGATCGAGATTGGTGAACATACGGTAATTTCGAATGGCACAAAATTCATTACTCATGATGGGGCTGTATGGACTATGGAGGGACGGTATCCCGATATTGATGTATTCGGACCAATTAAAATCGGGGATAATACGTTTGTCGGAGTTGATGTGATAATCATGCCAAATACTGTTATCGGTTCAAATTGTATCATTGGAGCGGGATCTGTGGTTCGCGGATTAATTCCTGATAACAGCATTGTGATTGGAAATCCGGCCAAGGTTATCATGAAAACCAAAATGTTTGAAACAATGATTCTTCACAATAAACATTGCCTTAATTCAAAGCATTTGAAAAGAAGAAAAAAAATGAGGATGGTGAAAGAACATTTCAAGAAGTTTAACGAAAATATGTAGTTATTGATTAATTTAGTAACTTGAACTTCTGGCGTTTTTTACATAGGTTTTTTGTAAATCAACCATAACGCTGCCGGAATTTCGTTTACAGTATTATTCTATCTTCTTTCTGATCTTTATTTTCGGACCTCTTCGCCGGATTCTGTTATTTTAAGAAACGTTCTTTAAAACAAAACTTATTAGTCCGCAGGTTACAGGAATGCATTAATCATTGAAATAAATCGAAACGGCAAAGTTTCTACGGCATTTCCACCTGTCTGTAAAATTGGCGTCTGTGTGTAGAATCATTTGCCATGTATTTAAATTTTTAAGATGTCGTATAATTAATCCGATTAATTCACACTAATATGCGCTACAAATTACAACGATTTCTTGAGCATATCCAGCAAAATGTCAAGACGTTAAGCCAAAAGTATTCCATGCCCAGATGGATGGTTTTTACTATGGACCAAATGGCAGTATTCCTGGTGTTTTTATTTGCCTACCTTCTTCGCTTTAACTTTGTAATCTCGGATTTTTCGGTTGATATTGCCCTTGATCATGCCTTAATAACGGTTGTTGTATTCGCCCTGTTTGCTTTAATATTTCGTTCCTATTCAGGGTTGATAAGACACACGACCATAATGGATATATTCACCGTTTTTATGTCCACTACCGTATCATTTATCTTGCTTCTCTGTCTTTCCCTGATAAGCAGAAGAGTGGGGTGGGGGGAAAAATATACAATCCCGATCTCTATTCTAATCATTCATTATGTTTCCGTTACTTTGTTGCTTTTTTCTATCCGTATATTCATTAAAATAATATATCTCATCATAACAAGCACCTTCAGCGAGAAGAAAAGGGTGTTGATTTTTGGTGCAGGAGGTATGGGAATTGCTGTAAAACGGGTAATCCAAAGTGATACACTAGGCGATTACCAGATCGCAGGATTTCTCGATAACAATAGAAAATTGCAGGGTAAGAAACTGAACGGATTTCCCGTATTTAATCCAAAAAATCTTTCGGTGGATTTCTTGAAAAAGCATGATATTGAAACAGTGATTTTCGCAATCAAGGACATTTCACCGAAAGAAAAAAGCGAAATTCTTCAGTCTATGCTCGATTTTGGCATCGAAGTACTCGAGACCCCGGCAGTTGAAACCTGGCTGAATGGTCAGTTGCAACTGCATCAGATTCAGAAGGTTAAACTTGAAGATCTTTTAGGCAGGGATCCGATTCATCTGAATCTGGAAAAGATCAGAAAGGGACTTGTCAATAAGATAATCCTTGTTACCGGAGCTGCCGGTTCAATAGGTTCTGAAATTGTGCGGCAGCTCACCCGTTTTGAGGTTAAAAATATGGTACTGGTAGATCAGGCAGAAACCCCGATGTTTCATATGGAAAACGAGTTGAAAGAAAAATATACATATGTGCCTGTTCATCTGATCCTGGCTGACATAACCAATCAGAAAAAGATGGAAAATATTTTTAAGGAGTATCGGCCTGATATTGTATTCCATGCTGCGGCATACAAACATGTTCCTCTCATGGAGGCAAATCCGCAGGAAGCGATTCGTGTAAATGTTGGAGGTACGAAAAACATAACCAATCTGGCCAGCAAGTATGCAGTGAAAAAATTTGTGATGATTTCCACAGATAAGGCGGTAAATCCGACCAATGTTATGGGGGCGTCAAAAAGAATTTGTGAAATGATCCTGCAGATGAAGTCTCAGGATACTGAAAATAAAACACAGTTTGTGATCACACGGTTTGGCAATGTTTTAGGATCTAACGGTTCTGTAATTCCCATTTTTACGAAACAGATCGAAATGGGCGGTCCCTTAACGGTTACACATCCTGATATTACACGGTATTTTATGACTATACCCGAAGCCTGCCAGTTGGTTTTAGAGGCAGGTTTCATGGGCCGAAGTGACGAGATATATGTATTCGATATGGGCAAACCTGTTAAAATAACAAATCTCGCAAACCAGATGATACGTCTCTCGGGGCTGATACCTGATAAGGATATAAAGATCATTTACACCGGTCTGAGGCCGGGTGAGAAACTCTTTGAAGAGCTTCTTACCGATAAGGAAAACACACTGCCGACTCACCACCCTAAGATAATGATCGCACGGGTCAACAAGCACGATTATTCCTGTTTATCATCTAAAATTGAAATACTCCTGGAAAGTTTATATACCATGTCAAACCAGGAGGTAATTCAATTCCTGAATGAAACGGTTCCCGAATATTCCGGTAGTATTGAAGAATTAAAACTTCTGGCAGATCAACTCCAGGCATCTAAAACGGGTAATAATGGCTGAAAAAAGTCTTCACCAAAAACTAAAAACATACAGGAAATATGAGGGGCCTGACTATCGATTTCTTCGTTGTTCTCATCAATAAATCTTAATGAAGGATCGTATAATAAACACTTCCGGCAGAAATCCTTTTGCTGTAAAAATCTATAATCAAATCAACATTTTATAATTCATTTCCATGTTCCTTGCAATCTTTCTTTTCATTGCCTCAACCAGTTATGTCTTCCTAAGAGGGTGGCAGGTTCTGCCCCCTGAGCGTATCCTGAAAATCCTTTATACGGGCGTTTACCTGTTTGCATGGTATTCGGTTTTTCGGGGAATTCTCCTGAGCGACAGGTTTATGACAAAACCGGGGATTATACTGGAACTTATCGGGGGGTACTGGATCATATTTTTCTTCTATTTTCTCCTTGCTGCATTAATTGGTGACCTGTTTCGGATCATGCATTATTTTCTGGGAATCTTTCCAAAATGGATAACCACCCATTTCAGTCAGGTCAGGCGCATTTATTTCACTTCCGTATGTCTATTCCTGATTACAATTTCCATTACCGGTTACATACGATTTACCAATCCGCGGGTGGTGAAATTGAATCTGCCTGTCAATAAAGAAAACTGTGAGTTCGGGAAACTGTGCATTGTGGCGGCAAGCGATATTCACCTGGGAAGTATGATTCATAAAAACAGACTGGCGAAGTGGATTGACATGATCAATAATCAGCAACCGGATATCATTTTTCTGGTTGGTGACATTTTTGACCGGAGTTTTAATTTCGATGATTCACAGGGAATGGATAAAGAACTGAGTCGGTTGTATTCCGCAGATGGTGTTTTTGCAGTGTTGGGAAATCATGAATATTATAATGATATCAATAGGCCTATTGAATACCTCAAACGATCTGGTATAACTCTTCTTCGCGATAGTGTTATTACCATCGATAACAGATTTGTAGTAATTGGAAGGGATGATATCACCAATTCAGGACGCAAACTTGTCGATTCCCTTGCATCAGGCATCGATCCGACCCTTCCCGTTATCCTGCTCGACCATCAGCCATCAAACCTGACCGAGGCGATCAATAACAACATCGATATCCAGATATCGGGACATTTGCATAACGGACAGGTTTTTCCATACAACCTGTATCTCTCAAAACTCTGGCAATTATCATACGGATATAGAAAAATTGGTGAATCCCATTTCTATGTGTCCTCGGGACTTGGACTTCGTATTGCCCCGCTGAGGTTCGGTACGCAGTCTGAAATTGTACGGATAGAATTGCATTCCAAAAACAATTGATTACGCACTTTGTCTGTTCGTATTACTTGAAAAATAGCTGAAAATCAGGTAAGAACACCTGAGCCGGTTGAAAATAAGATACCCTAAATTTACACTTTAAGTTTGGAGAGTTGAGTGGGATAGTTTAAAATCAGGAACTCCTGATCCTGTTGGTTACGATATTGTAAATCGCTTTAAGAAAATATCTTAAATCTGTGGTTCGAGGATTCTGTTTAAGATCCCTGAGATAGATCCTCTCCGCTTCAATATTCCTTTTATCATCGGGCATCTTCAGTGCCACGTATGGTGCAATACAACCTGGTTTATACTTGATTCTCTCCTTTTTCAGGTCGTCGGGAAATTCATTATACCTTACCCTGCTTAACGGTCTCAGGCCTACCAGCTTCAGCTCCCCTTTAATCATGTTTATCACCTGGGGCAATTCATCAATCCAGTACCTTCTGAAAAACTTTCCCCATCTGGCTGATCTGAAATCATCGGCAGGTTTGCCCTTTTCATTATATCCGTTGAGCTGAACAACATAATCCTGGATATATTCCGAGTAAGCATGCATGGTGCGTAACTTATACACACCAATCGGTATTCCCGATTTCCCTATCCTCAGCAATTTAATAATCGGATGAAAGGAAGGAGATTTTGAAATGGCCGGTTCTGTATCTTTTGCCACAACAAAATACTGCAAATCGTTGATTGATTTGTAATCAATAATCTTAAATCCGCAATATACAAGACGCCCCAATAGTTCGGCTTTGGAAATAGTATGGTATGTGCCTTTGGTCAGCCAGAAATAAATAGCATCAATTCCTTTAAGTTTCGGAATGATCCGGTTTATGACAAAATCGATCAGCCAAAGGAATTTACCCAGCCTCTGTCCGAAGGTGTTGCAGAATCTTTCCTTACGTACTCCGTATGTTTCAGCTCTTCCGATATAAATTCCCGATTTAGGCAGCAATTTATTCACAGACCGGAAATGCTCGTTGATATACCTTAATGAGTTGATTCTCTTAAAACTGATGATGCCTTTAATATTATCGAAATCAACATTTTCGACATAAGAACGGGAAGCTGAACTGAATACAATGTTATTGAAGTGTTTCTTTAAATTCAGGTGCCGGGAGATATACCTCAACACTCCAACGGATGATTCTTCAACAATGGTTTTTTGAAGATCATTACAATCAGCAAAACAATTTATGAAACAGGAAATGATCGCTTCCCTTGTTTTTGGCTTCAGGTGTTCGAATGAACTTCCCTTCAGATTATGGACGTATTCTATATATGCATTATCCATATAACGGGTTCAGTTATTTAAGGTGCGATGTTTTTCAAATGTCAATTGGGTAAATACTATTAGTCGCTCTAAAGTATTTTACCTGAAAAGATCTGCTTCATCCGGCAATGATTTACCACTTAACATCCGATACCTCATTCATACTCAACAAAAGTAAAAACATGCTTTCAACAGACCTTATAAATTTCATATAAAAATAAGGATAGTTTAAGAGTAAGTCAAGGTTCATTTGATCAGTGTATGTAAATCGTTGATGAAAAAGCCTCATTCTATTTTATTGAAAAATTACAGGACTTAAAGAATTCATTCTTTCGTCTCATACAACTGCAATAAACACTTTATTCTTATTTATTATTCAAATATCCACTCCTTGAAAGGCTGATTTTCAGGCCTGTATTATTGCCGTACATTTTGCCCCGATCATAACCAAATGAAAATCCGGCAATCATGTCCCATGGTAATATGTCCCTGAACTGTGCCTGTATCAGCATAGAAAATTGGGACAGCGGCACATCGAACGGATATGCATTCGTCCCGTAATTGACGTAGTAAGTGAAGAACCATATGTAGTGTATATTCCTGTATTCCCCTTCGAATCCCATGTGATGGCCGGTAATTTTATTGTTTGGTATGTATTCGGATTCACTTTCATTGTTATTTGAAATTGCCGGTGATGTAATGAAGGGTGTTCCTATGGTCATATCATGATATGTCCATCCATACCGGTAATAATAGTGATTGAAATAATCATCATTACCTCCGCTGACATGGATCGCACCGCCATTTACCGGCGTATAATACCTGACCCCGTTGAGCAGCCAGTAAGCCACGTGAGTGCCGCTCTGGTCGGTAGTATTAATAAACTCATACACCAAACCGTTGATCAGATGATTCTCCTCCTTAAGATGCAGGTAAATACCCCATAACCCGTCATTTCTATTTCCCCAATACCAACCGCTCCTGTCTTCAAATATCGTCTGCCAGTAAATTCCGGTTTTTAACCGGTTCAAATTAATGTCAAGTCCGAAATTTCTGGATCCCAGATGGTTCCCCAGAACATATATCTGGTCGGGCATCGGAGCTATTCCGTCTCCCCCTTTTGCCAGAAATATTCGCTTAAAATCTTCAATCCTTCCCGGCAAATTTCCTACAGCCGAATCAGTAGATTGCCCACCCCACTGAGCAAAATGGTGAAGTCCGTAATGGATATTCACCGGCAGTTTTCCGCCCGCCTGGAGATACAGATATTTGTGATGCAGCCAAATATTATTTACGAAACGGTTATCACCAAACCAGCCGTGTGAGATGCCGCCCATAAATTCAAGATACCCTTTTGTATAGGGTATCGGCGTATATCTGTTTATCACGATAGAGATTTTGGGCATTGGCCGTGCATTTCCTGACCACAGCAATCCGCCGGATGAAAGCACACTGTCCTGATCCCCGAATTTTTCTTCTATACTGCCAGCCTGCAGGTTTATGAAATAGCATTTTAACCTGATATACGCCTGGTGAAGGTATAATGCATTACCATTCCCCTGCCTGTTTACGATTTCAATTCCATAATCCCAGGCAACTTTCTTTTCAGCCGGAATTTCGGTTTTTAATCCAAGCTTTAGCAAGCCATTGAATTTATTGGGAGTGATCAAGCCGTATTGATCTGAAACAAGCCAGAACGGAGTTTGCCTTCCTCCGGAAAGGGTAATACTGGTTTCAACGGAGTAATGAGGAATTTTAATGACCTGGGCCCGGGTAAATGTGAACGACGAAAGAAAAACCGAAAAGAAGAGAAACCTGATATCGAGTTGACTGTTCATATCCATTCATGAATTTGTAGGACTTGTTTTCCCGACTACAGAGGACAATAACCTTAACTCCGGTTAAATTAAGGTCGTATAAAATACGTGTCAAAATGCAAGTTAGCCAAATATGTACGATTATTCAAAGAAATGAATACCGGCTTTGTTACATATTTACATTGCTGTGCTGAGCGGAAATGGTTTACCGGAGTATGCACATATCCATCAATCTTGTGTTAATGTATTTGCTATGCCCCTGTATAACCATCCTTTTCATTCATCTTCCTGATTAATGGTAAAGATTTGATACCTTTAGAAGTAAATTAGGGCCGTATGAACTGGTTACAATACATGAATGATTTTACGGTTTACCTTAAGCTCGAAAGATCCTTATCGCCTAACTCTGTAGAAGCCTATCGGTCTGATATTGGAAAGCTGATCAGTTATTTTGAACTTAAAGGTATGGAAATAACTCCCGGTGATGTGACTCTCAATCACTTACAGGATTTTGTAAACTGGACTGCAGAACTTGGCTTAAGCGCCCGGTCGCAGGCACGGATCATTTCAGGAATACGGTCATTTTATGCTTTCCTATTGATGGATGAAAAAATAGGATCTGATCCATCAGAACTTCTTGAATCACCCAAAATCGGAAGAAAATTACCCGAAGTTCTTTCAGTTGAGGAGATCGATCTGCTTATCAGGGCTATTGATCTGAGTAAACCTGAGGGACACAGGAACAAAGCCATTATTGAAACGCTTTATAGTTGCGGTCTCAGGGTATCTGAACTGATCGATCTCAGGATTTCAAACCTGTTTTTCAACGAAGGATTCATCAGGATTTTTGGTAAAGGAAAAAAAGAAAGGTTGGTACCGGTTAGCCGTAAAGCTATTCATGAAATCATGCATTACCTTGAAAAGTACCGCAATCACCTGATGATCGATAATCAGGCTCAGGATATTGTTTTCCTGAACCGGCGCGGAAAAAAATTAACCAGAGTTATGGTATTCACTTTTGTGCGGGACCTTGCTGAAAAGGCTAAATTGAAGAAGAATATTAGCCCTCATACATTTCGCCATTCTTTTGCCACTCATCTTATTGACGGTGGCGCTGATTTAAGGGCAGTCCAGGAAATGCTTGGACACGAATCTATAATTACAACTGAAATTTACCTTCACTTGGACATGCAATATCTCAGAGATGCCATTTTAAGGTATCATCCAAGAGGAAACATCTGAGGTTGATGCTCAAAAATCTTCCTGATCAAGAACTAATAATGGAGAAACCACGTAACACCGTATTTTTTAATCTTCTGTTTCAGCTAAAAAGTCAAATGAAATATATTTGGCCAATACTTTTACATTGCTCTCTGTGCCGATAACTATATTTTCTCCTTCATTTGAGAAGTCTTTATTAATGATAGACTTAGCGCCTACAATACAATGATTTGGGGTCATTGATCCTTTTAAAATTGTACTACCAAAACATAACCAATTATTCTTACCAATTATAATTGCTTTTTTTATGCAATTCTTTGCTTTGGTAATTGTATTAATTGTTGCTCTAAAATCTGTATCGATGATCTGTACATCCCAGGCCACCAAAGTATTTGATTTAATGGTTACGGATTTCCAGCATATGATTTTGTCATTCCCTCCAAAGTGTGAATTGTGTTCTATTCTTAATTCAGCATTTTTCCCGACAGAAATAAAGGTGCCTTTACCTATGATTACTCCGACTTCCAATATAACGGTTCCTCCATGTTGCTCCCATATGGTAAGATCATATTTGCGGTGAAAACCATATATCTTTTTACCAATATGAATCATTCCTGTTTTTATTGGCTGGCTGTCTATTATAATTTGGCCTTTTATTCTTTTAAATCTGACACTCTTGTAAATAAAAATTGGAAATTTGATAGCAACAGGAAAAGAGAAATAATGAAAATTAAAGTATACTGTTCTCAAAAATGAGAAATCATTTCCTAGCAAGCGAGTGAGAGATTTAATATTTCTATTTAAGCCATTCATAGACAATATTTACACTTTCTATTATTAAATACATTTCATGAATATATAGTTGATTTACAATAATAATTTAGATATTTTCATAATAAACAAGTTGTCTCATTTCTGACTTCTTCACCTATGACCTATTATGTTCTTTAAACCTAGGTATCATCTACTTATATACATGTATATGTTTTAACGAAAGTTTCACTCCGAAAGTTGCATTATATAAATTTGCGAAAGAAATTAAACATACATAAACGGCTCCATAATTGAAAAATCGTTATTTTTCAGAAATTGAATATTTTCTGAAAATCCGCTAATCTTGGTATTCTTTGCTTATACTCGTTCATAAGAATGTATGCTGATATGTTGATATCCAGTCAAATTAATTCATGCCCTCTCGGATAATCTGATTCATCTTACCCTGCAAATTGCCAATATTCCTGAGTGAAAATTCGTATACCGATTAAACATATTAAAAATACTATTACAATGCAGCCAATTCAATCATATGCATGAAAATATTTGTAATTCCAAAAATAATTTCTATCCATCTGAAAATAGAAATTAATGAAAGGTTGCAAGAGAAGGCCAGTTAATATAAGTCATACAAACAAAAATCCACTTATTCTGATCTTGAAATTAATTTTTTATACCTTTGTGCCTTTCAAAAAAATAACTTATTATTTCAGTTATTATTCATTCCTTCATAATTAAAAATATTTAAAATGTCAAAAGTCAAACGTGTTTATACATTTGGAAATAAGGCTGCTGAAGGCAGGACCGATATGAAAAACTTACTAGGCGGCAAAGGAGCCAACTTAGCTGAAATGAACCTGATAGGTGTTTCTGTACCTCCCGGATTCACCATAACCGCTGATACCTGCACAGAATATAACCAGTTGGGAAAGGATAAAGTTGTTGAGCTGCTCAGGGAAGAAGTAGTCAAAGCTGTGGCACATATTGAAAAAATTATGGGCTCGAAATTCGGGGACAAGGATAATCCGCTGCTTGTTTCAGTTCGTTCGGGAGCACGTACCTCAATGCCCGGTATGATGGACACAGTGCTTAACCTGGGGTTGAATGAGCAGGCGGTTCAGGGAATAGCCAAAAAATCAGGAAATGAAAGGTTTGCATGGGATTCATACCGTCGTTTCGTTCAGATGTATGGGGATGTTGTACTTGGAATGAAACCCTCTTCAAAAGAAGACATTGATCCTTTTGAAGAAATTATGGATCATGTTAAAGAAGCAAAAGGAATCGAAAATGATACCGATCTATTAGTTGATGATTTGAAACAACTGGTTTCGAAATTCAAGGAAGCCGTTAAAAACAAGACTGGCCACGGTTTTCCGGATGATCCGTGGGAACAGCTCTGGGGCGCAATAATGGCGGTATTTGACAGCTGGATGAACCCGCGTGCGATTTATTACAGGGCGTTAAACCAGATCCCGGAGGAATGGGGAACTGCGGTGAATGTCCAGGCAATGGTGTTCGGCAATATGGGGAACACTTCGGGTACGGGTGTTGCATTTACAAGGGATGCTGCAACCGGTGAAGATGCATTCAATGGTGAATACCTCATCAATGCCCAGGGTGAAGATGTGGTGGCAGGAATTCGTACACCACAGCAGATTACCAAAGAAGGTTCCCTCAGATGGGCTAAGCTTGCAGGTGTGTCCGAAACTGACAGGGCTTCAAAATATCCATCGCTTGAGGAAGCTATGCCATCGGTTTATAAAGAGCTTTTCGAAACCCAGAGAAAACTCGAAGAATATTTTAAAGACATGCAGGACCTTGAGTTTACCATGCAGGATGGCAAGCTCTGGATGTTGCAAACGCGCAACGGTAAAAGAACTGCCGCATCAATGGTTAAAATTGCCATGGATCTTCTTCGTGAAGGAAAAATTGATGAAAAAACAGCAATACTTCGTCAGGAACCCAACAAGCTTGATGAGCTCCTTCACCCGGTTTTTGATCCAGCGGCCATTAAAAGCGCTCGGACTATTGCAAAAGGTTTGCCTGCATCACCTGGTGCGGCCACCGGACAGATCATATTTTTTGCAGATGAAGCGAAAAAATATCCCACCACCATTCTTGTGCGCATTGAAACTTCACCCGAAGACCTTGAAGGAATGCATATTGCCAGAGGTATTCTTACGGCGCGGGGCGGTATGACCTCACATGCAGCTGTAGTGGCAAGAGGCATGGGTAAATGTTGTGTATCCGGGGCAGGAGCCTGTATTATCCATTATAAGGACAGAACACTTAAAGTTGATGGAAAAGAGTATAAAGAAGGTGACTGGATCTCATTAAACGGTTCAACAGGAGAAGTTTATGAAGGCAAGATTGGTACAAAGGACCCGGATCTCAGCGGTGATTTCGGTGAGATCATGAAACGTGCTGATCATTACAGGAAACTCAAGGTACGCACAAATGCAGATACACCACATGACTCGAAAGTTGCCCGAAATTTTGGTGCTGAAGGCATCGGTCTGTGCCGCACCGAACATATGTTCTTTGAAGGTGAGAGAATTAAAGTAATGCGTGAAATGATTCTGGCTTCCGATGAAACAGGAAGAAGAAAAGCCCTCTTAAAGCTTCTTCCCTACCAAAGGGAAGATTTTGAAGGCATTTTTGAAGCGATGAACGGTCTGCCTGTGACCATTCGTCTTCTGGATCCTCCGCTTCATGAATTTGTTCCCCATGAAGAAGCCAATCAAAAAGAGATGGCAGAAGAAATGGGAATTTCTGTTGAAGAAGTGAGGCAAAAGGTTGATGACCTGCATGAAGTTAATCCGATGCTTGGCCACCGCGGTTGCCGTCTGGGAAACACCTATCCGGAAATAACCGAAATGCAGGCAAGAGCAATTATTGAAGCTGCCCTGAATGCACAGGCTAAAGGAATAAATGCCATTCCCGAGATCATGATACCGTTAACCGGAACAGAAAAAGAGCTCAAGGTGCAGGAAGAAATTGTACGGGCTACAGCCGGGAAAGTGTTTAAAGAAAAAGGGCAGAAGGTAGATTATCTGGTTGGAACCATGATCGAAATCCCTCGTGCGGCTTTAATTGCAGATAAGATGGCTGAGATCGCCGAATTTTTCTCCTTCGGCACGAATGATCTTACCCAGATGACCCTGGGATATTCGCGTGACGATGTGGGGAAATTTCTGCCGATTTACCTTAAAAAAGGTATATTGAAGAACGATCCTTTCCAGATCCTTGATCAGGAAGGTGTCGGACAGCTTGTTGAAATGGGTGTTAAGAAAGGCAGGAGCGCCAGAAAAGATCTTAAGGTCGGAATCTGCGGTGAGCATGGAGGCGAGCCTTCTTCGATTGAATTCTGCCACAGGGTGGGTATGAACTATGTAAGCTGTTCTCCTTACCGTGTGCCCATCGCAAGGCTTGCAGCAGCTCAGGCAGCCCTTAGAGACACAAAATAATAGGACATAATCTGTTGTTCATAAAAAAGGCTGTCGGACGACAGCCTTTTTTATGGACAGACAGCTGTAAAAATGCTTTTAATTTAGAATAGCGGGAAACAGGTTCTGTTTTTATCCTGAAACTTAACTGACAGATCATACCTAATTATGCAATTTTTTCTATATTTGCAGCGCGGTTAAAAAATTAAGTATTAATTAATATTTACAAATAATGTTGCCGCAAACCCGGGTGTGCATATATTGTTGTTAAAACCAGATAACCAGCAGGATATTATGACGTTATTTTCAGACATTGAAAAATCAGTTTTGCATTTTATACGGCTCCATGGTTTCCTGAGAGTATGCAGTTATGCTGTATGGTTCGGTATTCTTTTCTGTTGACCCGAAAGCGATTTTTGGTTATATATATAAAACGGAGGAAAAATGAATATTAGTCAAAACGTATTAAGCAAAGAAAATCTTAAAAAGCTTGAAGAGCTTAAAAATCCAAAAGTACTAAGCATTGTTGAAGAGTTTACGTCGTTACTAAAACCCGCAAAAGTTACTGTGATCACTGATGCACAGGAAGATATCGACTATGTGAGAGAACTTGCACTGATAAACCGCGAAGAGAAAAAACTGGCAATGGAGGGACATACTATTCACTATGATGGATATTATGACCAGGGGCGTGACAAAAAAAATACGCTAATTCTGGTTACTCCCGAAATGAAGATGAGCAAGGTTATTGAAACTATTGAACGGGAAAAAGGTCTCAGAGAGATTATCACTATTATGGATGGTGTGATGGCCGGTAAAGAAGCACTCATAAGGTTCTTTTGCCTCGGACCGCTGAATTCCAGGTTTTCAATCCCTGCCATGCAGATTACAGATTCTGCCTATGTGGGTCATAGTGAGGATATCTTATACAGATCAGGATACGAAGAATTTAAAAAGCTTAACGGTTCCGGAGATTTCTTTTACCTGGTTCATTCGGCCGGTGAACTGGATGAGAGGGGAATAACCAAAAATGTGGACAAAAGAAGAATTTACATGGACCTTAAAGACAACAGGGTTCTTACGGCAAATAATCAATATGCCGGAAATAGTCTCGGATTAAAAAAGCTTGCTCTTCGATTGGCTATTTATAAAGCGAATAACGAAGACTGGTTAACAGAACACATGTTTATTATGGGCATCAAACCCGAAGGCAAAAACAGGATTTCTTATTTTACCGGTGCATTTCCCAGTGCCTGTGGAAAAACATCAACGGCAATGGTACCCGGACAGTCAATAGTTGGAGATGATATTGCCTACCTGAAGGTTTGGGACGACGGAACGTGTCATGCTGCAAATATTGAGCAGGGAATATTCGGTATCATTACCGATGTCAATCCCAAAGATGATCCTTTTATCTATGAAGTTCTTACTACTCCCCGCGAATTGATTTTTTCAAATGTGCTTGTGAATAATAGTAAGCCATACTGGCTGAATATGGGTATGGATCTTCCCGATGAAGGTATGAACCATTTCAGTGAACACTGGAAGCTCGGCGACAAGGATAAAGATGGCAAACCAGTTGAACATGCTCATAAAAATGCACGGTATACGGTTCGAATAAATGAGCTTTCAAATGTTGATCCGAACCTTCATAATCCGGATGGTGTGCCAATTGAAGGAATAATATATGGCGGCCGTGATTCAGATACATCGGTTCCGGTTCTCCAGAGCCTTAGTTGGTCACATGGTGTATATATCGGTGCAACCATTGAATCGGAAACAACAGCAGCTACATTGGGAAAAGTGGGTGTGCGATCTTTCAGTCCTATGGCCAATCTTGATTTTCTTGTGGTACAGCTTGGTAAATACATCAGCAATCACCTGAAATTTGGTAAAAGACTCCGCAAGGTTCCACTGGTATTTGCCACCAATTATTTCATTAAAGAAAACGATGAGTTCCTATGTGAAAAAGTAGATAAAAAAGTATGGCTGGTATGGATGGAAGGAAGAGTACACAGTGAGTACGATGCCATTGAGACTCCGGTAGGGTATATCCCCAGATATGAAGATCTGCAACCACTCTTTAAACAGATCTTTAACAGGGAGTATTCAAAGGAATTGTATGAAAAGCAATTTTCTATACGGATCAGTAAGTTCCTGGAGAAGATCGAACGAATGGAAAAAATATATGCCGATGAAGAAGATATTCCGTCAGAATTCAGAAATATCATGAAAGATCAGAAGGAGAAGTTGATAGCATATGAAAAGAAATACAGCAAACAGGTTGTAAGTCCGTTTGAAATATCCTGAATCAAACAGGGCAATATGTATCTCAGAGGAATATAGGCTTTGCTGCCCCGGAAAAAAAGCACCAGAAACTCAACGATTAACTGGCCCCGTGGTTTTATTCTTCAGGATACACTTTTGAACAGGAAAAACGAACAGATTGCGCATCATTACAGGAACATAGCATAGTTTCATTCGTGAAAATTGTTCGAAATGCTTATAATACAGAGTATTTCATTTAATATGGTGTACATAAATTCAAATAAATTTGGTAATAATTGCATAGTATCAAAATAGTGATAACTTTGCAACCCGATTTATCTATAATATAGTTCTTTATATGGCTATAGTATTTAATGTTGCAATCCTTGTACTGGCTTATTTTTTGGGATCGATCCCAACCTCAGTATGGATTGGCAAAAGACTTTATGGTATCGATGTCAGGGAACACGGGAGCAAAAATGCGGGATCTACAAATTCAATTCGTATTTTAGGATGGAAAGCCGGTCTGTTTGTTCTTGCATTCGACATTTTTAAAGGTTTTCTGGCAGTTAACCTGATTCGGCTGACCGATTACTATATTCCCCAGACAGGAGATTATATAAATTTCCAGTTGTTGCTGGGCATTGCTGCCATTCTTGGTCATATTTTTCCGGTATATGTTGGTTTCAGAGGAGGAAAAGGTGTAGCCACATTGCTTGGTTTTGTTCTGGCCATCGACCCATATACCACGCTCATCTGCATCGGTGTTTTTGTAATGACACTTATTCTTACAAAATATGTATCCCTCAGCTCAATGATTGCAGGATTCTCTTTTCCGGTACTGGTTATTTTTGTTTTCAAAACGACCACACCATCGCTTGTTCTGTTTTCCCTGATTGTTTCGGTTCTCCTGTTGTTTACGCACCAGAAAAACATTGAAAGATTGCTGCGGAATGAAGAGAACAAGGCATTGTTCCTGATGAGCAAAAGAAGGCGTGAAGTCGAGAGGCTGAAACAATCTGCATAGAACAGCTCATTTTCTAATCTTCAATAATACGTCAGTTTATCAAGGTAGCATTCAGCTATTCCATGACACTTTTTTTAAGGCCTTCGGTGGTATATGTCCGGAAGTTACCTTTGTCGTCGCTGAAAATCAGGTAAGCATCCAGTTGTTTATGTTCAGAAAGGAATGAAATGCTTCTTTCGAGTCCCATGACCATAAAAGCAGTCGCATATGCGTCAGCAGTGATGCAATCTCTGGTTACCACCGTAGCACTGAGCAAATTGGAAACCACCGGATACCCTGTTAAAGGATTGATAGAATGGGTATATTTTATTCCGTCTTTTTCATAAAATTTCCTGTAATTGCCTGATGTTGCAAGCGATCTGCCGCTAAGCCCCAGAACAGTCTGTATCATGGCTCCCGGTATCATGTTATTTTCCACGGGCTTATCTATGCCCACCTTCCAGTATTCATGTTTCGGATTTTTGCCCTTAGCCCGCACTTCACCACCTATCTCAACAAGGTAATTTCTTATGCCGATACTCTCGAGGTATTCTGAGACCACATCCACCGAATACCCCTGTGCTATTGCATTCACATCGAAAAGTATTCCGGGAGAGTCCTTAATGACCCTTCTCCCTGATAATTTCACCTTATTCATTCCTACGTATTGCAGGAGACTATCAATCACTGTACTGTCAACATCTGCTTTTTCAGTATAACCAAATCCCCAGGCATTAACTATTGGCGCCACGGTAATATCGAAAGCTCCCCCGGTTTCTTTATTTACTTCACGTGCTTTATTAAAGACGGCTATGAAATGATCATCGGCTTCAATGCCGGGTTCATTTTGATTTATTTTTGTAATAATTGAATTGGGAATATACGCTGATAATGAATAATCAAAATCTTGCAGTATCGAATCAATTAGAGGTTTCAGGTCTCTGGCACTCCTGGTTTCAAAGGTTATGTGATAGGTAGTACCCTGTGTAAAACCTGAAACGGTATAGTATTCGCCCGGAAACCTTCCTCTACTTACAATATAAATTGCAATGATAGCAGCGATAACAATAGCAATCCGGATCCATTTATTATTCACGAAATTTCTTTATCTGATTTATTGACTCTTGCCCATTAATTGTGGTTGTGATACCAAAAAATCAACCGGTTTTCCATCTGTAAGTCTATGGTCGGTAACCGGTGTACGAATATTTGTAAAGAACCCTTATCCCCCAAAATCGTCAAATGCAATCATTTCATCGGGAACTCCAAGGTTATAAAGCAATTTCAGCACCGCTTCGTTCATCATCGGAGGACCGCAGAGATAATATTCTATATCTTCAGGTTCTGCATGCCTGCTTAAATATTCATCATAGAGCACCTGGTGTATAAAACCCATATATCCCTTCCAGTGATCTTCTTCGAGTGGTTCCGAAAGCGCGATGTTGAATTTGAAATTCCTGAATTTTTTTTCTATTGACCTGAAATCATTTTCATAGAATATTTCACGCTTTGACCGGGCTCCATACCAGAAGGACACTTTGCGGTCGGTTTTAACAGTATGAAACAGGTGGAACAGATGTGATCGTAACGGTGCCATTCCGGCACCACCCCCCACATAAACCATTTCCCTTTCTGTGTTCTTGATAAAGAACTCACCATAGGGTCCTGAAACAGTAACCTTATCGCCTGGCTTTCTTGAAAATACATAGGAAGAACAAATTCCCGGAGGGACATTCATGAATGCTCCCTTGGACCTGTCCCACGGCGGTGTTGCAATTCGTATGTTCAGCATAACGATGTTGCCCTCTGCCGGATGGTTGGCCATGGAATAAGCCCTGAACGTTTCCCCGGTATTTTTCATCTTTAAATTCCACATATTAAACTTATCCCATTCATCACGAAACTGGGGTTCCACGACAATATCCCTGAATGACATTTCATAAGTTGGCACGTCAATTTGTACATATCCACCCGATTTGAAATTCAGTGTTTCATCCTCGGGAAGCTTCACAACAAACTCTTTTATGAATGTAGCCACATTTTTGTTGGATACTACTTCGCATTCCCATTTTTTAATGCCCATTACCTCTTCGGGGACCCTGATCTTCATATTCTCTTTAACTTTCACCTGGCACCCCAGCCTCCAGTTCTCATGCTGTTCACGGCGGGTAAAGAAATCAACCTCGGTAGGAAGTATTGATCCCCCGCCTTCGATCACCTGGCACCGGCATAAGCCGCATGTACCTCCTCCTCCGCATGCTGAGGGCAAAAAAAGTTGCGCCTGGGAAAGGGTGGACAAGAGAGTAGATCCGGGTGAGACTTCAATCTCCATTTCATCGTTAACGCTGACTGTGACTTTACCTTTTGGTGTAAGCTTCGATTTTGCATAAAGCAGAATGGATACCAGCAAAAGAATCACCAGCAAAAAGACGGCTATACTTATAAATATTATCTGAATCAGGTTCATACCAAATGATTGCTTATGTTTTTATTGTTAAACTTTTATGCCGCTGAAACCCATAAATGCTATGGCAAGCAGACCGGTCAGAATAAAGGCTACTCCGAGTCCCCTGAGCGGGGCCGGAATATTGGAATACCTTATTTTCTCACGGATAGCAGCCAGGACAATTATTGCCAGGGCCCATCCCGAGCCTGCGCCAAAACCATATACGGTAGCTTCAACCAGCGTTCCGTATTCACGTTCCTGCATAAAAAGTGCAGCGCCCAAAACAGAACAGTTGACCGCAATCAGCGGAAGAAAAATACCCAGTGCGTTGTACAAGGCAGGTGAAAATTTTTCAATGACCATTTCAATCAGTTGAACCATAGCAGCAATTACTGCAATAAAAAGCATAAAGCTCAGAAAACTCAGGTCTATATTTTTAAACGAGGAACTGAGCCATGTCAGTGCACCCGATTTCAGGAGATAATTTTCAAGCAGCCAGTTTACAGGAACGGTTATTGTGATAACAAAAATTACTGCAATCCCAAGCCCCACCGAAGTCTTTACGGTTTTTGATACAGCCAGGTAAGAACACATCCCCAGGAAGTATGCAAAAATCATATTTTCGATAAACACATTCCGGATATACAGATTGAATAAGTTTTCCATTTTTCTGTAAATATGGTTTTAACAATCAGCTTTTATCAATGAGTTTCTGGTTCCTGCTTCGCTGAATCCAGATAATAATTCCAACAGTGATCAGCGCCATTGGAGGAAGGATCATCAGACCGTTGTCCTGGTATCCTGCCGAATACAAGCTCTGGGGAACTAACTGGTAACCCAGCAGCGATCCGCTTCCGAACAGTTCCCTGGCAGCTGCCACGATCACCAGTATAATGCCATACCCGGCCCCGTTTCCTATCCCGTCGAGGAACGATTCCCATGGTTTATTGGCCATTGCAAATGCCTCAAGCCTTCCCATTATTATACAATTGGTAATGATGAGCCCCACGAATACCGACAGTTTTTTACTGACATCATACACATATGCCTTCAGTATCTGATCGACCATAATAACGAGGGTAGCGACCACTACCAGTTGCACTATGATGCGAATTCTCACGGGTATGGTTGTTCTGAGGAACGAGATAATAAGATTAGAAAATGCAGTTACTACGATCACCGATAACGCCATAACCAGCGCAGGCTTAACCTGTACCGTAACAGCAAGTGCCGAACAGATTCCAAGTACCTGCACGGTGATAGGATTGTCGTCGTTAAGCGGATTTGTAAGCAGTTTCCAGTTCTTAGCCTTCATAATTCAATTAATTTTTTGATTTAAGATAGTTCCGGTAACTTACCAGGCATGTATCGAGCATTGCCTGGACGCCCTTACTGGTGATTGTGCCTCCGGAAATAGCATCAACCTCATTGGTGGCACCGGGGTTTGCACCACCCTTAACAACCTTGATTCCCTGAAAAATGCCTTCAGCATTGAACAGGCTTTTCCCCCTGAACTGTTTCTGGAAAAATGGCTGAGCAATTTCCGCACCCAATCCCGGAGTTTCAGATTTGTGATCGAAAAATGCTCCGTAGATCTTGTTGTATTTAAGCGATTCCAACGCTTCTGTTGTATCTTTTGCTGCGGGCATCAATGAGATATATCCCCAGATCGGACCCCATAATCCTTTCCCGTAAACAGGAATCACGACAAATGTTGTGTCATTTTTTACGGAAACGAACAAAGGCAGGTCACGTCTGGTGATGTTTTTTTTCAGATCTTCCTTCATATTGATGTAGAAAGGGTCGACATTATTCACCCTTTTTCCGTCAACGGTCAGAGTATATTTATCGGTAATAAATTTGTTGTAAAGTTGTTCCGCATCGCTTTTTGTGGAAGCTATTCTCAGTGAGGCCAGAATATTTTGTTTCTTTTCGATCTCGATGTTTTTTTCCTGTGCGGGTTTGAGTGCCGTGGCCATCAAAGCAAGCAGCGTTGCCACAATCAGCACCAGGATAGACGAATAGATAAATGTATAGCTATTGCTTTGTGTATTCATACCCATGTAGTTTAATGGTTTGGCGTCGCATTCACTTTTGCCGTTCGTCGCAATCTGCGGTTTATATTTGCCGCGACCACATAATGGTCGATCAACGGTGCAAATACATTCATAAGCAGGATTGCAAGCATAACCCCTTCGGGATAGGCAGGGTTAAAGACCCTGATCAGGATAGCCAGAAGTCCGGTGAGAAAACCATAGATCCATTTTCCTTTCTCGGTTTGTGATGCAGTTACCGGATCGGTTGCCATGAATACAGCACCAAATGCAAATCCGCCATAGAGAAAATGTTTATAAACCGGTAATGCCATATAGGGATTTACAGCTAAAGATCTCATAATCAGACTCATGACAATACCGCCTGCGAACATCGATGCAATAATTTTCCAGCTTCCAATGCCGGTATAAATTAAAATAATAGCCCCTATAAGTATTGCCAGCTTGGAAGTTTCGCCGATCGATCCGGGTATAAAGCCGAGAAATGCATTAAGATCACCGGGCATTTTTTCAACAAGATGTTGGGCAGTTTTCGGGTCGACAACCGACTGTGATAAGTCTCCCAGAATCGTGGAACCGGAAAATCCATCAGCTACATGGTGCATATCTTTAAGCCCGGCAACCCAAACCTTATCACCGGTCATCTCTGACGGGTATGCAAAAAAGAGAAAGGCCCTTGCTGTGAGAGCCGGATTCAGTACATTCATCCCGGAACCTCCGAATACCTCTTTTCCGATGATCACCGAAAATGCCGTAGCTACTGCAACCATCCATAACGGAACATCAACAGGAACAATCAGGGGGATCAACATACCTGTGACCAGAAATCCCTCATTTACCTCGTGACCCCTGGATTCGGCAAAAGCAAATTCAATGGTCAGCCCGGTCACGTATGAAACCACCACCAACGGAAATACCTTTAAAAATCCGAAAAAGAAGATTTCCCAGAAAGTTTTGATTTCTCCTGTTGCCAGAAAATGTTGATACCCTGTATTGTACATTCCGAAAAGAAGTGCGGGCATAAGAGCCAGAACCACAATGGCCATGGCCCGCTTCATATCAATGGCGTCACGGATATGCGTGCCTGATGTTGTGACCTTATTCGGGACATACAGAAAGGTCTCAAAAGCATCGAACGAGGAATGCAATTTTTCAAATTTTCCCCCTTTCTGAAAATGAGGTTTTATTTTATCGATAACATTGCGAAATGCTTTCATCAATGGGGTATTAATCTCTAAGTATTCGTTAGCTCATTTCTTTCATCATCAGGTCAAGACCTTTTCTGATGATTTTCTGTATCTCGGTCTTTGATGTGCATACGTATTCACACAGTGCAAAATCTTCAGGAGCAACTTCGTAAATTCCGAGTTTCTCCATAAGGTCGATATCATCAATCAGGATGGCTTTTAAAAGCTGCATGGGATAAATATTCATAGGCAGTACTTTTTCATATTGCCCGGTCATCACAAAGGCACGGTTCCCTCCGTTAAGATTGGTATCAATCCTGTATTTCTTAGAGGTAGTAAGCCACGACCAGAACGCACGTGTAGAACTGTATTTATTGAAACCGGGGGCAGCCCATCCCAAAAATTCATGATGATATCCTTCGGGAATAACGGTAATCTGCGAATCATAGTAACCCACAAAGCCATCGGAAGCTATTTTTGTTCCGGTCAGCACATTTCCGCTGATATACCGCGGACATTCCCCTGTAGTGTTGTTTTCGACAATATTTTTAATCGAAGCCCCGTTCAGGAGTTTGAAATACCTGGGCTTCAATACTTCAGATCCTGATAATGCAACAACCTTCGATGCGTCATAGATACCGTATAAAAACAATTTACCGATCATGATTACATCCTGTGGCAAGAGATACCAGACGATATCTCCCTTATTTATCGGGTCGATATGGTGTATCTGTACACCTGGATTGCCGGCAGGGTGAGGCCCTTTAAACTTATTCAGCTGTACTTTTTTCGCACCCATAAATACCGGTGATGCCGGATATTCCGCATCGATGTTCAGATGAATTTTACCATGAGTGAGTTTGGCTATGGCATCGATGCCTGTCTGAAATTCTTTGGCCTGCTCTTTAACAACAAAATCATAATCGGGTGCCAGGGGAGCCGTATCAAATGCTGATATGAATACCGATTTGGGAATGTCGGCCGGATTTGCAATTACATCATATGGACGCTGACGTATCGATGGCCAGAGACCGCTCCTGAGCATGTTTTTGATTATTTCGTCGCGTCGCAGATTCACTGGGTCGGCCTGTTCAAATTTTTCATGGATCAGTTCTTCTCCCGATCTTTTAATAACCACTTCAAGGATCCTTCTACGTTCACCACGATTTACCGCTGACACCGTTCCATTAACCGGTGATGTGAAGCATATTTCAGGCCTGTATTTATCATAGAAAAGTGCAGTGCCAGCTCTTACCTCCTGGCCGGCTGATACCGCCAGTTTAGGCACCAATCCGTGAAAATCAGTAGGCCTGATTCCATAATATGCGGCAGGAGCAGCTTTTGTAAATATTTTTTCTGCCTGACCTTTTAGTCTGATATTCAATCCCTTCCGAATTTTTATTACTTCATACATCCCTACATATACCCTTTAAAAATTAGAAGCACAAAATTAGCTAAATTTGTAACTTATACAATTGAATTACCAAATACATACAGGTATTTATATATATTCCTAAAAGCGAACGATAAACATGAAAACAGCATTTTCGTTGAACTATTCAGCACTGATCTTGTCACTGATAATTGTTAGTGGAGTAACAATAGATTCCGGTAATGATTTACTCTGTGCCCAGGATTTTTCAATTACTTATAGCGATGCTATTTATCAAAATACTATAAAATCTGTACTCTTTCACAGGGCCGGATATGAACTGTCTTATCCGGTTATGGAGCTGGACGGGGAGGATAAACTGCAGTTATCTTTCGATGAACTGGGTAATGATGTAAAAACCTATAATTATACATTTGTTCATTGCGATGCAGACTGGAGACCCACAGATATTCCGGTTACCGACTATATTGAGGGGTATACCGATACACAGATCAGGACCTATTTTCATTCATTCAACACTACCCGCGACTACGTCCATTATAAGCTTGATTTTCCGAATGAAGACATAGCACCGAAAATAAGCGGAAATTACGTGTTACTGGTTTATAAAGAGTTTGACAAAGATCAACCTGTCCTGACCCGAAGGTTTTATGTTGTAGAACAAAAAGTTGAGATACAGGCTGTTGTAATGCGTCCGAAAGTCAATGAGTACCGTGATACTGGACAGGAAATTGATTTTAGCATTTCAGAGAAGGGAATTCATGTGCAGGATCCGTATTCAGAGATAAAAGTCCATCTGATGCAGAACTACAGGCACGATAATCAGATTACCGGTTTAAAGCCGTTGTTCATTAACGATGATGTTCTTGATTACAGCTATGATTATGAAAATATTTTCAAGGGGGCAAATGAATTCCGGTATCTGGATATCAAAAGTATGAGATACCAGGCTGAATTCATTGAAGACATCAAGTTTGAGAACCCATATTACCATGTATATTTGTATCCTTCAGAACCCCGAACCTATAAACCGTACTATTTTGTAAATGAAATAAACGGAAAATACTATATCGATGTACAGGAGGCAAGGGACAAAAATATCGAAGCCGACTATGTCTATGTTCATTTTACATTATCGGTGGATGCCCCTGTGATCGAAGGCAATGTATACGTATTCGGGGCGTTGACCGACTGGAACACTAATGAGGACAATAAAATGATCTATAATTTTGAGACGAATTCCTATGAACTCACATTGCTCCTGAAACAAGGTTATTATAATTTTATGTACGCTTATGTACCGGATGGTTCTGATGTGGCCGACCCGGGATATTTCGAAGGCGACCATTACGAAACGGAAAACGACTACAGCATTTTCGTATATTACTCCGATATTACCTCACGCTATGTAAGGCTGATAGGCTATGTGAAAACGAATTCTTTGAGTAACGGAACCAAATGATGTTTTGTGTTCAGGGTTCTGGATTCGGGGTTGGATGAATATTGCAGGCGGCATGCGGTGTGCGGCATGCTGTACAGTTGGTGGAGTAATTGGCAAGAGGTAATCAGTCTTGAATTGCGCCTGTAGGCAAACAGATTTTGAGCATGGGCAAGAGAAGAGCTGATTGAAATTATTATCTCATATTCAAAAACCCATCTGCCTGACGAAAAGTAGAATTTCACGCTCAAAACTCACTCTCACACTAATTTTCGACTATTTCTCATCCATAAACGGGTATTTATAGCTGATAGGGGGAACAAAATTCTCCTTTATTGTTCTGGGAGACAGCCACCGGATCATGTTCAGTACCGACCCGGCCTTGTCGTTTGTTCCCGATCCGCGGGATCCTCCGAAAGGTTGTTGTCCCACAACCGCTCCGGTGGGTTTATCGTTGATATAAAAATTACCTGCGGCATTAACCAGTTTGCGGGATGCCAGGTTAATAGCCTCCCTGTCGGTAGCAAAAACCGACCCGGTGAGTGCATAAATTGATGTTTCATTGCAGAGGTCAAGAGCCTCTTCATACTTTTTGTCGGGGTATACGTAAACGGTAAGGATAGGGCCGAAGAATTCCTCTTCCATAGCAAAATATTTCGGGTCGGTTGTTACAGCTATTGTAGGTTCAATAAAAAACCCTACCGACTTATCGTATTTGCCACCGGCTATAATGGTGGCGATTTTTTCTTTTTTGATCTTTTCGATGACTCCCGATAATTTATTGAATGCTGCTTCATCAATTACGGCATTGATGAAATTGGAAAAATCTTCTGGTCCGCCCATCTTAAAGGTAGCGAGATCTGCAAGCATCAGATCACGTATGGCAGGCCAGAGCGATTCCGGGATATAAGCGCGAGAAGCAGCCGAACATTTTTGTCCCTGGTATTCAAATGCCCCGCGAACAAGTGCGGTGGATACCTGGTTTGGCTGAGCCGAAGGATGCACCACCACAAAATCTTTTCCTCCCGTTTCCCCGACTATTCTAGGATAGGTTTTATACCTGAATATGTTTTTCCCGATAGTTTTCCATATTCCCTGGAAGACTTCGGTTGATCCGGTAAAATGAAAACCCGCAAAGTCGTTGTGGGAAAAGACGGTCTTACCGGCAACGGGACCCGGCACAAATACCTGGTTTATAACGCCTTCAGGCAAACCGGCATCCCTGAAAAGCTCCATGATTACCCGGGCAGATAATATCTGGCTCTTGGAAGGTTTCCATACCACAACATTCCCGAGCATTGCAGGAGCCGACGGCAGATTACCGGCTATGGATGTAAAATTGAACGGTGTGAGCGCAAAGATGAATCCCTCAAGCGGGCGCCAGTCGAGGCGATTCCATATTCCGGAAGGTGAAATAGGCTGGAAATCATAAATTTCCGTCATGTATTTAACATTAAATCGTAAAAAATCCGCCAGCTCACAAACTGCATCGATCTCTGACTGGAATACATTTTTTGATTGCCCCAGCATGGTAGCGGCATTGATCTTCGTCCAGTAGTATGGTTCGCAAAGAAGATCGGCTGCCTTCAGGAAAACCGATGCCCTCTGTTCCCACGACATTGACGACCACATAGTACGGGCTTTCAGCGATGCCTTTATGGCCTGCGTTACGCTCTTCGCATCCCCTTCGTGATAATATCCGAGAATGTGCCGGGTGTCATGAGGCGCTCTGATCTCTATTAGTTTCCCGGTTTTAACATCTTTTCCACCGATAAACATAGGAATCTCAACCTGCTCCGACAACAATTCGTCGATCGCTTTCTTCAATTTTATGCGTTCCGGAGTTCCCGGAGCATAATTCAATACGGGTTCGTTTTTTGGTAATGGTACATGAAAAAAACCTGCTGCCATAATCAATGTATTTAGTGATCATAAAAATACAATGATCCTCCGATTAAAACCATGATTTTACTTATACACCAGGATTCCAATTTCATGATAATTGTCACTTTTTTTTGTAGTGTTGATAAATGAAGCCCGCTAAGGTTGGTTTTGATACTAATTTGGCTGTAATTTTGGCGTAAAATCAGAAACATGAAGGATTGGATAAACCGGGTAAGGAAAAAACTGGGATTTGTGAACAATAAATATATGATCACCTTGTTTTTGTTTTTTTTGTGGATCCTGTTTTTTGATCAGAATAATCTTTTTGAACAACACAAATACAGTAAAGAATACAAACAATTGCTAAAGGACAAAGAGTATTACCTCCAGAAAATTGTAGAGGACAAAAAAAGACTCCGGGAATTACAAACTAACGACGAAAACCTGGAAAAGTTTGCGCGGGAACACTACCTCATGAAAAAAGATAATGAGGATATTTTTATAATTGTTAAAGAGGACTGATATAACTGGCTGATCGTTGAATCTCTCGTGCCATATCCAGTAACTTCCTTGCAGTGATTTCTCCATGAATAGTTATATCCATCGTGTTAAACAGGTGAATAACCGCCTCTTTTACAGGAATATATTGGTATTTTGTCTTATGGGCGTAATTCAGGTATTTTACTGCCATAAATGAATTGAACCATGAAAAAAAACGCTTCGTAAAAGTTAGCTCCGAACCTGTATTTTTCTTTATTTCATCGATCTTTTCGGCAGCATTCTGAGTATTGAGAAAGTCATGGATGCAGTCAGGTAATTCTTCGATTGCCTTCTTTATCTTGCTCATATCAGCCAGGAAAAGCTTGGGTAAGGTCTTCAGTAATTTTTCGATTTCAAAATATGCTGCAGGATTATACGATGGTACCACTGGTATAGACATGCCGGTGTATTTCCGTATAGCCGGACCAGTTCCATATGGAACACGCGAAGACTGCCGGGGCGAAGGAAAAACAGCAGTGGAATTAATTTCAATAGTCCGGGATACCGGGAAAATCTTATGGAGGAAATAAAAATCTTCACCTGCCTTGCGTGTATTCATTCCTCCCTGCCGGATATAGGTCAAGGCCTTTACAGCAAATCCTGAACCTATGGTATGGTAAGCATAGGGAAAATCAATATGCCTGAGGAATCCGATATGGTAACGCAGGTGGAGTTCATACTGGGTTATGGCATCATAAATTATTTTGTCATAATCGTTGCCTTCAACCGGATGTTCAAAATATATGGTGGCGCACCCTGCCTGCGGGTCTGCTTCAAATGCTCTTATAATGGATGCAAGGTAGTTTTTTTCAACAATGCAGTCGGCATCCAGGGATACGATCAATCCGTCGGGCTTGTTATGAGCGTTAAACCTGCCTACGGCCATATCCATGCCAATTTTTCTTCCCAGGCCTGCGCCCGCGTGTTTATCGGGCAATTCCGGTTCAAAGATTAAAGTAAAGAACAATCCATTGTCATGATGTTCAGCAATCCATTCAGATGCCTCAACGAATGTTTTCCTGTTTTGCTTCTTTACTTCTTCAGATGCTGAAGCCGGGGAATTGATCACAACAAGTACTTCGGTTATATGCGTGGTCCTATTGCATTGCCAGATCGAATTGAGTGTGTCTGTGAGCTTATCCTCATTATAACAGGGTATTACAACACAATACTTCGGAAGTATTGTAGGCAGAACAGCTGTTTTATTTACCATATGATTCTGCCTGCCCAGATATTGGTCGGCAAAGTTCACAGAACGGGAAAATGGTTATTTGTTTTTATCCCGCTCCTTTTTGTATTCTGTGTTCAGTCCGTTGATTACTTCCCATGTAATATCAAGACTCTTGTTGGCATATAATACTCCGCCCCCGAAAGATGCACCCAGAACAAAGTGGTAATTGTATCTGGGTTGTATTTTTTCAAGATAAGTCATGATGGCATCCAGAACCTTTCTGTTTGCAACAACTTGTTCCTGAGCAAGTTCAGTTCTTTTGTTTTCCTGTAGTCTCATGAGTTGCTGTTCTGTTGCTGCCAGTTCCTGTTCAACTTCCTGGGCTTCAGACCTGAGAAGCAAACCTTTCTGAACTTTGTTCTGATATTCGGCAACATCACGCTGGAATTTCTGGCCTTTGGATGTCAGCTCGGCCTCCGAACTTTGTGCTTTCCTTTCGAGCTGATCCTGAAGATCGAGGTGAAGGTTAAAATAGGCGAGTACCGTATCGAAATTTATGTAGTAGATCGATTTTGTGAAATCGCCGCTATACGATATGGTATCATTTTCCGGAACCCTTTCCTGCGTTCTCCCGGATTTTCCGGTAAAGTAAAAAATATAAAGCGTAACGATTGCAAGAGCCAGTACTATATTAACAATTGCCCAAGGTTTTTTCATGATAATAGATCATTTAATATTAGGCCACAAATATACTTTTTACCATTGAATAATTGAAAAAAAAACTGTGGAAATGGCAAATGCAGTTGGCAGCTGGTAAGGACAGTTGGCAAAGGTGTACTTATGTGATGAGTTTTTGGATTAGAAATTTGAGTTAGGAGTTCGAAGTCATTCTCATTTGCTATAGTTTATCCCAGTGCTTCCGTGATTGTAAAAAGCTGCAGTGAACAAAGAAACACAAAACACGGTACAATGTGAAATAGTTAGCAGAAGGCTAATCCTAAAATTCAGGACACGGGACTGCCCCGATCTTTTTTCGCTTGGGAATAAGAAATTTAAAGCTCATGGTTATTTCGTGAGAACCGACAGCATGAGATATAAGATTGGATATGGTAATATCATAACTGTACCCGATATTAAAGTACGGGGTTTTATACCCGAGAAGCAAGATGAGCGCATCTCCACGCTGTGAATTGAAGGGTGGCAAACCCCTGTACCACAACCCGAAGACCAGTGGATTTCTATGCCAGTATACACCAAGGTCAAGCTGAAAATTACCCCCTTGTTGCCTGAACATATAGGCAAATGCCATGGTCTCGTCAATAGGGCTTAATAGCCTTCCTTTCCGGATCAGTTCAACTCCCCCGAAAATTGTATAGCGCATGGGGATCCTGTATTTATCGGCATACAATGAGATGTTGGGCCGCAGCAAATGATCCACCGTAGTACCGAACCATATCTTCTTAGAATATATCAGCACTGAGGTGGCTACATCCACATCCCTCGTTTTATCTATTGAAGGTGCAAAGGTGGTGCTTCCTCCCGGATCGTACATGATCTGATCAATAAAAGTTAATTTGTCAAAAACAACTCCGTGTTCAAGATATGAAAAGTGCAATCCCGGACGAACATGCCATGTATTGAATACCTGAAAGTTATAGGAATACTGGACCCCAAGGCTGAATATGCCGAGTTCACCTGAACCGGCGGCATCTTTATACACCAGTACACCAATTCCGCTGTTAAATGCCGAAAAATAATGGTCATAAGATACACTGTAAGTAATAAATTTAACCGGGAGATTAAACCATTGGTTCCGGTAACTTGCTGCAACCCTGCTTCCTTCGGCAGCGCCTGCAAAGGATGGGGCAAGATAAAGCGGATTTGAATAGAATTGAGAGAATTGAGGATCCTGGGCAAAAGTGAACCCGCAAAGCCATAAAAGAGAAATATGAAAAACAAATTTTTTCACCTTAATTCGTGGTGTTTAAGTCTATATTTCTTTTTACGGGAAATCTTCCCGCAGGTTGTATTTATATGCCAAACATAAAATTATTATTACTGAATAAGTAGTTATTTTTTAAATAGTTATAAACAATCAGGTTGTTCATGTTTTCACCTATCAAACATATTGTTTGACAAGTGAAAACATTCCGGGGATAAAATAATTCTGGTAAGCTACTAGGGTTCTATAAGTAATGTTACATCTCCCGCGGCGACCATTGGTTTGCCATCCGAAAATGTGGCAGTAACCCTCCAAATGTAGACATCCTGTTTCATGATTGTTCCGTTTAGATACCCGTTCCATCCCTTATTCACATCCTCAGAGACAAAAATCAGTTCACCCCATCTGTTGTATATTTCCAACCTGTATTTTTCAACTCCCCGTGCAACAGGTCTGAATATACCTTTTTCAATATCCATTGGGTTATAATATTCACTTTTTGGCCCTGATTTACTGACAATAAATGCAGTCGGGAATTCAAGTTGTCTTGCACCTTCGACTATTACCGGCACCGGATGGGTGAATGTATCGACACATCCTTCACCCGATGTGCAAATCAGTGTTACAAAGTAGTGGCCGGTATCTTCGTATAGATGCCAAGGCTCGAATTTGAAAGATAACAAAGTGTTATCACCGAAATCCCAGATGTATTCTTCTCCCATTCGCGTATTGTTAAAGAATTTCACGGTATCACCTGCTTCAGTACTGCTGGGTTCCATAACCAGTGCCGGTGAGAAGGAGAAATCTATATCAGGTTTGGCATATACGGTAATTTTTTTATAATCCCAGTTCAGTCCCCCGTCACCTTCAACAAAAAGCTTTGCAATATATACTCCAGGCTCGGTATACACAAATGCTGGTTCGGGACCCGTGCCGGTACTGCCATGGAATCCGAAATCCCACTGGTAACTGTCCTCGTAGATGTATTTTGTGGTGGAACCAAACTGAACCGTGAACGGTTCACATCCTGCCTCGTCGTCGGCAATATCGATCAGGGGTAATGGAGGATTAATAATAATGGTATGTACGGCAGAATCCCTGCATTCCGGGTTGTTCCGGTTCCAGGCATAAAAGGTGATCGGAATCTTATTGTTGTTGGAAATATCACCCCAGCTATCATACTCTTTCGTAAACATACCCTCAGCATTATTATCGGTAGTTCCGTCTCCATAATTCCAGTAATAGTCCCATGCCCCGCTCGCCTGGAGGTTAGTATAATTGGTCAGCGTAACTGTGTTAATATCCGTTAAGGTATTGTGATCCTGCAGTATCGGGTCGGGAATAAATTCAGCCATGGGGCTCGGAAATACTGTAATTGATTTTGTGGTATCGGCATAACAGTTATAAACCGATGTGGCCGAGAATTCAATACTGAAAACCTGGTTGTCGGGTGTTGTATTTACAAACCTGTATTGCGGTGTATTTAGGGTACTGAAAGGTGATCCGTCCACATACCAGGTCACATCGTTCTGATTGACAGCTGAACCATTGAATGTTGTGGTCAGCGGGCTGCAACCCTGCCACTGCGAGGCATCAAAATCAACATCGACTCTTGGATAAATATTGATCGGTTTAACCAATGTATCCTGGCATCCGAACTGTGTCAGGGCTATGAGCTCGATATTTCGCTCGGCAATAACCATATCGTCGTTGTAAAACGTATGGGTCGGATCGCTTTGGGTAACCACTGGTGTTCCGTCGTCGAAATTCCAGATGTAATCGAGGTTCGTTCCTCTTGAAGAATTGGAAAATGGAATTGAGAACGGCGGGCAGTCAACGGTCAAGGGAAAATTATAATCTGCCCTGGGCTTGGGATGAATGGTAATGTTTTGTACCGAGGTATCGCTGCATTCATAATCAGATTCAGCGATCAGATGAATCGTAAAGTACTTGTCGGTATAATGGTCGAAATTGTTGAACTGGTATTCAAAATAGTCTTCATCTGATGTGGAAACCGATCCGTTGCCAAAATCCCAGTAAAAACGAGTAGCTACAATATCTTTATTTGGTGAGATATTGTGCAATATGCTGTTGTATGGATAACAAGGTTCATAATCATCAAGTTCGAATGCCGAATTAACCTGAGGATAGATGTCGATATTCTGGGTCCATGACGTATCGCAGGCTTGAGCGTTTACCACTGTAAGCTTAATGGTACTGTTCTGAGGAGCTATACCAGTATTGACATAAGAATGATCAAAGGTTGCATCCGGTGTTGTTGCATCAACAATGCCATCGTTGTTAAAATCCCACTGGTACTGACTTATACCACCTGTAGAGGCAGACCGGTCGATCTCAAATTCTTCACCGGAGCATACCGATGCCCTGTCTACTGCAAATTTGGCATAGATATAAGGGTATACCTGAATGGGTGTTGAGGTGCTGTCGAAACAGCCGTACTGGCTTGTTGCCTGCATCCGGATACGTCTGCTGATGCTGTAATTGTTTGGATTTGCATAAGTATGTGGAAGCGGATCTACCCTTGATGAAAAAGTGCCGTCATCAAAACTCCAGGTAAATAATGTTCCCGGGATAATGTTCGTATTGTTGCTTAAAAAATTAACGATAAGTGGCTGGCAACCAGCTACTTTGTCGATAGTAAAACCGGCAGTAATTTCGGGATATACTGTTATCGGGCGGATGAGGGTATCATAACAGGTATGATTATTTTTCACAACCAGTCTTATTGGATACGTTTGTAAATTCGGTGAAGTATTGTTATATGTATGAGAGGGTTCGAATGTAGTGCTGTCGGGGCTTCCATCACCAAAATTCCATTCGTATGATGTAACACCGCCGGGCGATACATTGGTAATACCGATATTGAACGGAGAACAACTGTCGCTCCTTGCAACGAGAAAGTCGGCATTTATGTAAGAATAGATCGTTACCGGTTTTGAAAGTACACTATCACAACCATAGCTGTTCTGTGCCGTTAATGTTACATTAAATGTAGAATCGTATGGTTTATAATGGCCTAATGTCCGGTCGAAAGATGGTAAGCCCACAGAACTCGATAGTTCTTCTCCAAAATTCCAGTTATAGAACAGGTTCTTACCTGCAGAATTGTTCTGGAATATGATGTTAAGCGGATTACATCCCTCATTATCGCTCATGTCGAAAGCAGCCACCACCTGGGGCAATATCAATATACTTCTTTGTGTACTGTCAAGACACCCTTCGGGACTGACCGCCCGGAGCTTGAGAACATACGTTGTATCCCTGTCCGGCAAGGGGTTCATGTACTGATGATATATTAACTGCAGATTAGAATTATCAATTGGCGAACCATCCCCAAAATTCCATTCAAACACGTCTACTCTTGTGCTTAGATTACTGATTACTAAGTCTATAGGAGCACAATTACTTTCAAAATCAATTGCAAAATTTGCATTCACATAAGGGTGGACAGTTACTGTAATCTGGTCGTCATCAGTACATAACCTGTCGGATGTGGCAGTGAGTGTTGCATTATAAATCAGGTCGGCATTGGTGCGGTTAAAGTACCTGTGGTAACGGTTGGTTTTTACCGTATCCACCGCAGATACACCATCTCCGAAATCAAGGTTATACCGGAGTTTATATCCTGTTGAATTATTGGTAAAGAGTACCCTTACAGAATCACATATCTCCGAAGGGGTGACCTCAAGTTGGGCATCCACAACAGGCATAACAATAACCTTTTGTCTGGGGAAAACATCCCTGCAACCCATTCTGTTCTCGGCAACAAGATCAATTTTTATTGTATCCGGAGAAGCAAGGCTTGTATCTGTATGCGAAATAGTCAGAGAGTTGTAATTAATTGTTTTTAAGTCACTTATTCTATCAGAGTAATCGATATGCCATTTGAAAGTATCGACACCCACAGAGTTGCTTACTTTCAGGTCGATCTGCATTGGTGAACACGCCAGGGCAGTATCCAGCGCAAGCGAGGCATCTATATAAGGATGAATCGTGATTTCTGTTTTTGCAGTATCTATACAGGCAAGCGGAGAAGTGGCGATCAGTCTCACCGAATATACACTGTCAATCATTCCATAGTTATCGTAGGTATGGTCCGGATTGGTGATGAATGACTGGGTATTGTCGGCGAATTCCCAGAAGAAGCTATTCGGTCCGATATGTCCGGTTGATAAATTCTGAAAAGTGATATGGAGCGGACTGCAGCCGCTGGCAGTGTCCTGAGTGAAAGCTGCCTGTATTCCCGGTCTGACCTTAATTGACTTGGTCATGGAGCTCGGACAGGAGCCCAGGGGCCCATAGGCCCGGAGTTGTATATTGTATGCTTGTATGGTATCCGAATTATTTGTTGGAAGAGTCCATGTAAAAGGATTTGGCAAGGTATCCTGATTCACATATACATTGTACCGTGTATCGAAGTTCCAGAGCATCAGATCCGCCCTGTCCATATTTGTATTGTTCGTAATAATCGGTGAGAATGGTGAACATCCGTTTGTTTCAGACAATGTAAAGTCTGCTACCGGTCCCAGAACAACTATCGCAGTGAGGTACATGAACGTATCGGCATAGCATTCCCTTGTAATATCCACCCTGAATTTATATATACCGGCTGAATCGGGTGTGAAAATCGGATCAGGTATTGTTGTGCTGCTAAGATTAAGTGTGTCGAGAGGATTGCTGTCCCCGGTCCATTTATAAGCTGTGCCACCCACAGCAACAAACCTGATCGGGTCAAGGTTACAATATACCCTTACAGGGTCGGAATGTGCACCGCCAATACCGGCACTACCGATCTGAACCTTATAATCCGAAAAATACCCGTATTTACATCCTGTAGTAGAACCTCCGTTTACCACACCCAGGTGGAAACGTGCGATAGGATTCTGGATCAGTACCTCATCCCCGGGTTGAATATGATCGGTAATGAATGTTTTTGTAACGGCATCGTCTTTAATAACTGCCCAGGTCGAGTCAAGTATGTATTCAAAATAGGTCGAAGGAATTGTGGTAGTGAGTCCTCCGGCTGTAATAGTGAAATTCTGGATTGCTTTATTCTTAAGCGAACTGCCTTCCGTGGTATCATTTCTTACCATCAGGTTAAGGTAAAACTGGTCGTTTGTATTGGGTGTGCGCGTGAAGGTTACGTCATACGAACCTGTGCAACCATCAATCGTTGGCAGCACTGCACCACCCATCTCACCACCATACCCAGTGATATGATTTACATATACCTTCTTGGAACACCAGATATGGGCAGTTCTTGTAAGTACATCTTCATAATATATGCTACCTGCATTTACCAGGGTTGTCTTTAAGACGCCATTTACCCATACCTGGGTATTTGGCTGGGTCGCAGTAATAAAGAATTTTTCACCGCCATCGTCGGCAGGAATATAGTGTACACTGCCTTTCATAACGATATATTCCTGTCCGATGAGACCGATAGGAACAAGCTGGTCACCGAAGATATCGTAACTTGTTCCCGTATTGCTTTTTTTCCTCATGGAATCGTCGTATATTGTAACCGCTATATTTTTTGTGGAAACGACCCTGACCCCTTTAATGTGCCGGTTTCCTGCTGTGAAAGCAGCTCTGAAGGCGAATGTTTCTCCCTGGTTCAGCGTAATGGTAATAGGCGCAGTTGGAAGAGGAAAATAGAGCCATTCATCGTTTCTGTAAATAGTGATCTGGGTATTGTTTTCGGTAGCACAGATCACAAAACCGCTCCATGCTGTTCCACCATAATTGCCATTATTAAAGTAGTTCTGAGTGGTAATATAAAATTCTTTTCCAAGACCATTTTTGCCTTTCAGGGCAAAAATATCCCTGTTCCAGTACTGGTCAAGTTCATAATATACAGTAACATCTCCAGGGGTAGATTCTATCTTAAAGCCCTTTTTCTGGATCTGATTTCCGGGAATCAAAGGCCAGGCTTGCGGATACGTTTCGATCATTGAAATATTGAAACCGGGAAGGTTATCGAGGCGAATTGATCGGTGTTCCAGTTGATTCAACGTGAAAACAATAGGCGTGAATGCAGGATTTGCAGGCTGGCCTAAAGTTACTGTAGTAGGCTGTACTGCAGTAATGTGTAAGTATATTGGTGCCCCGTTTCTGGGTGGATCTCCGTGCTGGCTGGATACATCGGGAGCACCAAACCAAAAGAGATTGTCGGTTTGTGCATAAATCCCGCTGAAAAACAGCAAAGCTGCAAAAATGACAATTGACTTTTTCATATGGCTGTGAATCAATCGATAGTTGTTGAAAAATATGCTAACTAAAATACAGTATTTGTCTAAAAAAGAATCATATTTATATAACTTTCTGTATACTATATACGTAAATAATAAACAAAAGGTTATTTGTATAAAAGCATGAAAAATTCTAAAAAATTTGTTGAAGTTCTGATATTTATCCTCATAAATATTCAACTTTTCTCCCAGACCGACACGTTAATTTACTTATCCGAAGATTTTGAAGACAATGAGAACTGGAACAATTGGCAGAGTCTACCTGAAGATCAGTATATTAAATGGGAACGGTACAGCGGTGGAAAAAATCTGCCTCCGTCGCCTCAAGAAGGTGATTACAATGTTTTATTTCAACGCAGCCAGACAACTGCAATTGACAGGAGACTGGAATATATTCCGATTGACCTTGAAGGCGCCCATAAACCACAGTTAACCTTCTATTATACACAGGCACAATCACTGGTGGGTCAGGATAATTTATTTCTGCTGTTCAGAGCAGGCGGTTCAGGGTCTTGGGACACCGTCGATTTTTTTGATGCAAATATTGTAAACTGGACAAAAAGGCTTTACAATATCGATGAATATGGTGCCAAATACCTCTGCGACAGTTTTTGTATCGCTTTTCTTGGCAGGGCTAAAGGGGGGAATGGAATTTGTATTGACAGCATAACATTGGTTGAAAAAGATATCATCAATAAATTTCCAAAGACCATTCAGTCATTTCATGTCTCTCATTCTCTAATCCCTTCCGGGGTGGATGACATACCAGTTTTTATGGTAAAAATTGAAATATTCGGCAACAACGGACCTTCAACCCTCAATTCCATCTCATTCTCTTCATTGAGTTCCGATAATACAGTTTATAAGAATAACGGTTTTGAATTGATCATTACCAAGAGTGAAACCTTCAAAACAAAGGAAGGAGGAAGTTCAACAAAGATTGGCACATCTCAAAATCTCTCAGGAAGCAAGGTTACCTTTAGCGGTTTGAATTATACGCTCAAAACCGGGATGAATTACCTGTGGCTTGTAGCTGATATTAAGGATAATGCTAATTACGGCTCAACCGTTGATTTTATGCTGAATACAAACGATCTGCAAATTAACGGCATCAATTATCCTGCTGTGGGTCAATCTCCTGCCGGTCAGAATACCATCGAAGAATCGGTCTTTTATGATGGTTACGAAACAGATAAAGGCTGGAGTATAGGCGGTGATTTTGAAAGAGCTGTGCCGTTGGGTCTTCCCGCCGGAAATACGAATGATCCGAATTATGCATACAGCGGACAATATGTCTTGGGTACTGACCTTACGATGGATGGCGGGTACCTGCTGAACATTGATGAGGGAAACGGGTACTATGCTGTTTCACCTATGATGAACCTTAAATTTTACAACAACGTTAAGCTGTCGGCAAAAAAATGGGTTGCTTTTGAACAAACCGATAGGGCCAGTATAGATGTAAGTACGAACAACGGGATGACCTGGTCAAGGGTATGGGAAAGCCATCTTGACGCACTTTCCCCCGAATATGCATGGAATGATCTTATTCTTACAAATAAAGTAAATAATAAGGTTGCAAGACAGGACAGTGTGAGATTCAGGTTTGCAATTAACTATTCCGATGGAAGTTCTGCATATGCAGGGTGGAATATCGATAACTTTGCCATAACGGGGTTGCATCTTACCAACGATGTAACGGTAACCCAAATACTTCAACCCTGGAACGATTGCCAGGAAAGTGTGTGGGATACCGTGAAAGTGGTAGTTAAAAACCTGGCGGAAATCCCGACAGGCGGCATGCTGCCCATATTTTATTCTATATACGGACCTGATTCAATCAGGGTTTATGATACCATTGTCGGTTCCATAGATCCTTACGATAGTTTGGTGTTTTCATTTACCAAACCTGTTGACTTCCCTCTTCCCGGAGATTATGATCATTTCATTGTTATGACAGAAGTTCCTGGTGATCAGGACCATACTAACGATTCGCTTTCCGTGTCTCTGTTTATTAAGGAAAACCTTGGCGTACCAAACCGTGTGGATTTTGAAACAGGAAAAGGGTATTGGAGCGAGAAAGTAAATTCAACATGGTTATGCCAGGCACCGGAAGGCAGTATTCCGGTGCTCCCTGAAAGTCCTACCTCATGGATCTTATCACCTTTTGGCAACTACATCAATAATGACGATTCATATATTGAAAGTTCATGCTATGATCTGGTGTCGTCAGACAGGCTTATTTTGGAACTGAAGTACTGGATCGAAGCTGAAACCGGGAAAGACGGGGCTAATGTTGAATACTCATCCAACGATGGCTATAGTTGGTCATTGCTTGATACAAATAATTTGGGTTTGAACACCTACTGGAAATGGTACAGAAATACCGTTGAAGCATTGGGCGACATAGGCTGGACAGGATCGAGCCCCGGATGGGTAACAGCTAGACAAGTGCTTCCCGTCTCTTTACTTTATGAACCTAAGGTCAGATTCAGGGTTCGCTGGGCTTCTGATACCTCAGGCAATGGACGTGGCCTAGCAATTGATGATTTCAGCATCTACCCTGCACCACCCGATATCGGTGTATTATCGATAGATATGCCTGAAACCGATTGTCAGT
>CAZDCD010000010.1:15782-150117 GCA_964503885.1 uncultured Bacteroidales bacterium | reverse complement strand
GAGGGTCTGATTAGCTGCGCTGAGCTCTCCCGCCCCAGGCGGGATCGGTTCCCCGCAGCTTTGCTGCGGAATAAGTTTCCAAAGTTTGCTTTGGGGATTCATACCCGTGATTTTCAAAGCGTAATTATTCCCTTGTAAATGTCTCAGATCCGATGCAATTGTCTAATTCACCGCAAGGCGGATACATGAATAATATTTTTTTACCATTGTCTTCGAGCTTGCAGGTCACTGTATACGAATCCCCCAAACCTCCATGTACCAGTTGTAAATTTTCAATTTCTGTATACGATCCTTGTGTATCATCATTACTATAGCCAAACAGGTTATAGAAATAAAGCTGATCATCTTCTAACCTGTAATTGCCAAATGCGCTGTACCTGTATCCTTAAACCTCACCGGATTGTATATCGAACTCTTTTCTTTGGATCTTCAGACTATAATCTTCCTTAAAATTGAATTCTAATCTTGATATTCGATTATATTCCTCAAGGTAATCTTCTTCGGACCAAAATCCTTTAAGATTTTCTTCATTTAACGTAATTTTGTCTTCTTTGGAGCAGTTGATTAATGCCATAATCAATAAGTAGGTGCAGAAACAAGAAGCAATCGGTTTCATAAGCATATTTTAAGTTGTTATTTAGACGTTTCAACATGTAAATCGGTTGCGTCTTTATTGCCAATTTTACCTGATAACAGAAATAAACACAACCTGCCTGCAGCAGACAGTTTGTTAGCAGGTTGTACTTATCGAAATGTTTGCGGCAGGTTTATTTGGATGCATTTTAGTATACATAAAAAGTAAATAGAATGACTGCCTTATCGAAATCCGTGATTATAGTACTTGTTATTTTTAGCAGTATCGCCTGCAATAAACAGGATCAAATTCCCTTTCTCAGGAAAAAAGGGAATACAACGCAATTCATAGTGAATGGTAAACCCTTTATCATTCTCGGAGGAGAATTGGGAAATTCCTCAGCAACAGCTGTTCAGTATATGCAACCAATATGGCCAAAATTAAAAGCCATGAATCTCAATACTGTGTTGATTCCGGTTTATTGGGATATTATTGAAAATGAACAGGGTAAATTTGATTTTTCTCTTACTGAACAATTAATAACTGAAGCCCGAAATCACAAATTAAAAATAGTTTTTCTTTGGTTCGCATCCTGGAAAAACAGCATGTCATGTTATGTTCCTACATGGGTTAAGCTAAACCAGGAAAAATTTCCAAGAGCAAAAGATGATAAATACCGAAGCCATGAAATATTAACCCCTTTCAGCGATTCTAATTTACAGGCTGATCTTAATGCTTTTGAAAGATTAATGAATTTCATTAAGGATTTTGATGGGGTAAACCACACTGTAATCATGATTCAGGTAGAAAATGAAATCGGTATGTTGCCAACTGCAAGAGACTATTATAATCCAGCAAATGAGTTATTTAAAAAAGATGTACCCGCAGATCTGATTGCCTACATGCAGCGCAATAAGACCAAACTTGTACCGGAATTTTTGGATAAATGGAGGAAAAACGGGTTTAAAACTAATGGGAATTGGGAAGAAATCTTTGGAAAGGGAGTTCATACTGATGAAATTTTCATGGCATGGTATTATTCAAAATACACCAATAAAATTGTTGAAGCAGGGAAAAAAATCTATCCTTTGCCCATGTATGTTAATGCAGCCTTAAACCGACCAAACAAAGAGCCGGGAAGCGGATACCCAAGCGGAGGTCCCTTACCACATTTAATGGATGTTTGGAAAGCAGCCGGGCCATCAATAGATTTTCTGGCACCGGATATTTACTTTCCTGAATTCAAACACTGGAACGATTTATATACCCAACAGGGAGATCCCTTATTTATTCCGGAGCACCGTTTTGACAATACAGTAGCATCCAAATCATTATATGCAATTGCACATTATAATGCCCTGGGATTCTCACCGTTCTCAATCGAATCAACTGACAGGCCAGATGGCGAGCCAATCGGAAAAATGTATCATTTAATTTCACAACTTATACCAATGATCACATCAAATCAAGGGCAGGGTAAAATAGAGGGAGCTCTGCTTGATAAGGAAAATCAGGATACGATAATTCAAATGGGAGAATTTGAATGTACGTTTCGTCACGCATATTCATTAGGTTGGTCGCCGGAAGCTGAAGAAGATGAATGGCCTCTGGCAAGTGCAATTATGATTCAGACTGCGGAAAAAGAATTCTATATTGCAGGTACAGGCATAGTGGTAACTTTTAAACCTTTACACAACGATTCATTAAATGCCGGAATATTAAAAGTTGATGAAGGTGTATTCGATAATAATAATTGGAAAATCCTGCGGCATCTTAATGGCGACCAAACTCATCAGGGACGGCATATCCGTATTCCTGTGGGAGAATATAGTATTCAAAGACTTGAACTATATACCTATAAATAAATTAATAATACCTATCAATTAACTAAAACTTACTGGCGTCATATCTCATGTTTTGATGAATCCCGTTCTTTGAATTAAACCTCAGCAATATGACCGGTCCGGAAAACATGGAGCAGCTTTAGAATTGCAGATCAGCAAAGTTTACCACGTATCACATAAGCGAGAACTACAATCTTACAACCCTGCGTGCAGGAATAATCATCGGCTCAGGCAGCGCTTCATTCGAAATTATCCGGGACCTGGTCGAGAAACTGCCGGTAATGATCGCACCAAAATGGTTAAACGCCAAATGCCAGCCAATTGGTATTGCAGATGCGCTTAAAATCCTTGAAGAATCGCTCCTGAACGAAACAACGTTCAACAAAGATTTTGACATCGGAGGCCCTGATATACTCACCTATAAAGAAATGTTGCTTCGATATGCAAAAGTACGTGGTCTGAAACGGCTTATCTTTGTTGTGCCTGTCATGACACCAAAATTATCTTCTTACTGGTTGTATTTCATCACTTCTGTATCGTATAAGCTTGCAACAGCATTGGTCGATAGTATGAAAATAGAGGTAGTATGTCGAAACGAAGATATAAATAAACTCCTCCATATCAGACCAGTAAGCTATGAAGATTCCATCAGGAAAACCCTCACGATTATTGTAGATGATCATACTATCTCAAGTTGGAAAGACGCCTTTTCAAGCAGTGACCTGGAATTTCGAAAAGATGTATACCTGCAGTTTTCAGGAACAGGGTTAAATTAAACTTAAATCTTGCTTTTCAAAATTTATTTGATTATATTTTAATCTTTAAATTTGATTATAATATAATCATTAATGTATCTGAACTGCCACTCCTATTACAGCCTCCGATACGGCACCATTTCAGTTGAAAAGCTTGTCGGTGAAGCCAGCCGAAACAACGTGGAGGCGCTTGCCCTCACCGACATCAACAACACCATGGGCACCATAGAATTCGTGAAGGAATGCCGGATGAACGGCATCAAACCCATTACCGGCATTGAATTCAGGGATGACAAACACCATCATCTGTATACCGCCATTGCCACAAACAACAAAGGCTTCCGGGAGATCAACGAATTCCTCACCCGTCATAACCTTTCGGAGACTCCCCTGCCCGCTGTTCCTCCTGCCTTTTCCGATGCATACCTGGTCTATCCGTTCCCCTCAAAGATTCCCCGGCAGCTCAGGGAAAACGAGTACTTCGGGGTACAGCCCGGCGAGCTTAACAAGCTTGTCACCTCGCGGCTGCGGTACCGGCAGGACAGGCTTGTGGCCTTTAGCCCGGTTACATTCCTCAAAGATACCGATTACGCACTGCACCGCCACTTGCGGGCAATTGACAACAATACACTGCTTTCGAAGCTCACTCCGGAGCAGCTGGCCTCGCCGAAAGAGGTGCTGCTCCCCCCTGATTTCATGCGCATCATGTACGAAGATTACCCGCAGCTCCTTCGCAATGCCGTGGAGCTTGCCGGCGAGTGCGAGACCGGGTTCGATTACAGCACCATAAAAAACAAGCAGACTTTTACCGGCAGCCGGTACGACGATAAGCTGCTGCTTGAAAAGCTTGCGTATGACGGGCTTGAGTACCGTTACGGGAAAAAAAACAAAGAAGCGCTCGGAAGGGTCAGGCATGAGCTCGAAGTGATCGACAGGCTGGGGTTTTCGGCATATTTTCTGATCACATGGGATATCGTGCGCTATTCGATGAGCCGCGGTTTTTATCATGTGGGCAGGGGCAGCGGGGCCAACAGCATTGTGGCCTTCTGCCTGAAAATCACCGATGTCGACCCGATAGAGCTGAACCTGTATTTCGAACGCTTCATCAACCCCAAACGCACCTCCCCGCCCGATTTCGACATCGACTACTCGTGGAAGGACCGTGAGGAGGTACAGGAGTACATCTTCAGGCGCTACGGAACCAAACATACCGCCCTTATCGGCACCATATCCACGTTCAGGGACCGTGCCATATTCCGTGAGCTGGGCAAAGTATACGGCCTTCCCAGGGAAGAGATCGACAGTCTTGTGGAAAGCCCCGGGGCACCGGTAAACAGCGACAGCATCACCGGCCGCATGTTCGAGGTCGGCAACCTGCTCATGGATTTTCCCAACTTACGAAGCATACATGCCGGGGGGATCATCATCTCCGAAGAGCCGGTGACCTGCTACACTGCGCTCGACCTGCCACCCAAAGGCTTTCCCACCACACAGTTCGACATGTATACTGCCGAGGAGATCGGGTATGAAAAGCTCGATATTCTCAGCCAGCGGGGTATAGGCCATATCAATGAGAGTGTGGGGATCATCCGCGAAAACAGGGGAGTGAAAGTGGATGTGCACCAGATGCAGCAGTTCAAGCATGATGAAAAGATCAACAGGATGCTTTACATCGGCGAGACCAACGGATGCTTTTACATCGAAAGCCCTGCCATGAGGGGATTGCTTAAAAAGCTGAAATGCGACAATTACCTGAGCCTGGTGGCAGCCAGCTCCATCATCCGTCCCGGCGTCGCCAAATCGGGGATGATGAAAGAGTACATCAAACGGTTTCACAGCAACGGCAATTTTCAGTACCTGCACCCGGTGATGGAGGAACAGCTTAAGGAGACTTTCGGGGTGATGGTATACCAGGAAGACGTGATCAAGATATGCCACCATTTTGCCGGGCTCGACCTGTCGGATGCCGATATCCTTCGCAGGGCCATGGCCGGGAAATTCAGATCGAAAAAAGAGTTCGAGCGGATACAGAACAGGTTTTTCAACAACTGCCGTGAACGGGGCTATACCCATGAGCTTTCGGCAGAAGTGTGGCGGCAGGTGGCCTCGTTTGCCGGGTATGCCTTTTCCAAGGCCCATTCCGCCTCGTATGCCGTAGAAAGTTACCAGAGCCTCTACCTGAAAACCTATTTCCCGCTTGAATTCATGGTGGCCGTGATCAACAATTTCGGCGGTTTTTACCGCACAAGGGTATACGTGAACGAAGCCAAACGGTGGGGAGGTAACATACGCCTGCCGTGCGTAAACCACAGCATGTACATGACAAGCATCAGCGGTAAGGACATTTACTTGGGCCTTATTCATGTCATGAACCTCGAGACCCGCATCGCCGAGGCCATTCCCGAAGAGCGGATGAAAAACGGTAACTACACCTCACTTGAGGAATTCATTGCACGCATCCCTTTGGGTATCGAGCAGCTCATCGTCCTTATCCGTCTCGACGCGTTCAGGTTTACCGGAAAAACAAAAAAGCAGCTTTTATGGGAAGCACACATGCTGCCGGGCAAAAGCGACAAGAAACCGGTGACCAAACGGCTTTTCTATGAGAAACCAAAGGAATTCTCATTGCCTGAGCTTGAACAGAGCAGGCTCGAAGATGCCTACGATGAGATCGGGCTCCTGGGTTTCCCGGTATCGGTTTCGTATTTCGACATGCTCGAGACCCGGTTCCGCGGCAATGTGCTGGCCAGGGACCTTGCCAGCTACGTGGGTAAAAAGATACGCATCCTCGGCGATCTGGTCACGCTTAAAAATGTAAGGACGGTAAAAGGCGAATGGATGCATTTCGGCTGTTTTTTCGATACCTCGGGAGAGTTCTTCGATACCGTGAATTTTCCCGATTCGCTGAAGCAATACCCCTTCCGTGGTTACGGCATATACCTTATTTTAGGCACCGTGGTTGAAGAGTTCGGCTTTCCGAGCATCGAGGTGGAGAAAATGGCCAGGCTGCCGTTCAGGAAAGACCCCAGGTACTGAAATCAGTGTGAGTGAAGAGTGTGGCGTGCCGGGAGTAATCAGTATGCGGTGAAATGGCATGCGGCTTGGGGTATTGAGCATGCAGCATGTTAAATACCATCTTGGGATCTTTTTTCAGTATGGTAATGGGTGACAGGTGACGGGCTATGATACAATTGTTTCACCTTAACAGCAGTTGCATTTCTTTGCAACAACAGAATTATCAGTTGAATAATTATCGTGACATGATAATTGAATTATTAGATGACGATATTTTTTTATCGTAGGTCGATAACTTTTTTCATGTATCATCAGGTTTTTATCTGCCTTTTTCTTCCTTACTCTTGCATATTTGATCCAATACTGTAACTATGGCCCGCATGCTGCATGCCAAGAAAGGCTCTTCGCTACACTTCGATATCTGGTATCCAATATCTCTGGCACATTTAAAAACTTTTTCCTACCTTTATTTTAATTTAGTATAAATAAAAACCAACAACCCAATGAAAACATTTCTGAGAATTCTGGTCATCATCCTTGCACTGTTTGTGCTTGTTGTCATCGTAGGATTATTCCTGCCTTCAAAAATACATGTGGAACGGTCGATGGTCATTGACGCCCCGCAAAAGGTGCTGTTTGACCAGGTCAACAACCTCCGGAACTGGGAAAAATGGTCACCCTGGCACCGGATCGATACGCTGATGAATATTGAATATTCAACCAACAATACCGGGACCGGTGCATATTATACATGGGAAAGCAATCACAGGGGTGTTGGCAATGGGAAACTGACCATCATTGATTCCTACCCATATGATTCCATCATTACCGAGATGGATTTTATGAAGCATGGCCTTGCCTCCTCCACGTATACTTTTAAAAGAACAGGAGATAAGACTAAAGTCACTTTAGAGTACAATACTGATATGGGTGTTAACCCACTTACTAAATACTTTGGGCTGATGATGGATAAAATTGTCGGAAAGGATTTTGAAAAAGGACTGAAAAATCTCGACAGCGTGGCTACCAATTTGCCCCCTTATTCGGCAGAAATCGTGAAACTGAAAGGATTTCCGTACGTCAGCATCCGCAAAAACTGTAAATGGGAAGACGTCTCAACTCAGATGGCTGCTTCCTATGACAGGCTGATGAACTATATCCGATCTTCGGGAGCTGAAATGACCGGTTCACCCTACGCAGTATATCATAAAATATCGGACGGGATCATCGACCTCGAGATGGGAATCCCCTGCAGCAAGCTGCTGCAAGCCAGAAAAGACATCCTGTCAGGCCGGTTTCCGGACAGCAATGTCGCCAAAGTCGATTTTTACGGCTTTTATAACAAGATCGGCGATGCACATGGTTATCTGCAGGAATGGATTGAGAAAAAGGGTTTTACGCTGGCCGGTGATCCGATGGAGCAATATGTGACTGATCCTTCTGCTGAGCCTGATACTTCGAAATGGCTGACGAGGGTGTATTATCCGGTGAAGAATTTTTAATACAACCTTTTTTTGACTAAAAATGCATAATTAATTTATTCTTCTGTTGCTGCCTTTGGCCATTAATGAGTTGGCAGTTGGTAAAGGGCGGTTGACAAAGAGCAGCTGGCAGGGTACAGTTGGCAAACTTGTCAACTCCTGGAGTTTATTGTTTTTGTCGATTACACCCAACCCTTTAATTTATAGTAGAAAAGAGCAACATATTCCCTCATAATGATCACTTCATATTTCAGATGGATCCAGAAACGGTACCTCAGTGTAATGCTTTCATCGACAACCGGCACACCTTTTCTTCCTCCGAGATCTTTATTTTTGTATGAAAGTTCCGATTCCAGAGTATGTTCGAATGCCGGGTACCCTCCTACCCGCTCAAATCCTGCTTTTCTGAAGCTCAGCAGGCTTCTGCGCATATGTTCGGGTGAGGTGACCAGCACAACCTGATCGTTTTTCTTTTGCCCGCTTGTGAGTTTAATGCAATTCAAGGCCTGGGAGCGGGTATTTACGCCCTCCGGTTCAAAAACGATCCGGTTTTTTAATACTCCCCTGAGTTCAAGTTCCATGGCCATCTCTACTGTTGTGCTGCTCGTGTCTGCCGTATCACCCGGAAGAGCGACAATTATCGTTGCACAGGGATATTGCTGAGCAAGACTGGCTGTATAGTAGGCCCTTATCAGGTTCGATTCGCTGGGCATGCCGCCGCCACCGAGCAATACGATATATCCGGGAGAATGGGTGAACGCTGTACGCTTAGTTCCCAGGCGGTAATACATCCAGAATGGTCCGGAAGTGAACGAGAAGACAAGCAAAAATAGGAAGACGAAACCGAGGGTGAAGAGGATTTTTACCGAAATTTTTCTAAGCCTGAAAAATATAGCCCGAAATTGTATGCTCATTTTTGCTGGTTAAGCGATAGAAAAGAGTATTTGTTAATTTTCCTTCACCATTCTCCATGTACCGGAAAACGCTTTCTCCGCAAAGGCAAATGTAAGCTGTTTGACTTCGGCGATCATATGCCAGTCGCCTTCAAACGACTGATCATCGGGATTGTAATATCCTGAAAAATTTATTTCCGGAGGATCTTTATCCGGGAATTCCTTCACCTCGCCTTTTTCATTGATCAGGTAACATGTTTCATAGAGTTTTACGAAGCTTATCATTCCATCTTCAATGAATCCGGACACCGATGCCGACACTGGTACCACGCCGGTACCTTCCGTATCGATGCTTTCACCGGTAATATCACCATCGGACTCATCCAGGGTAAGCCTGAACAGTTTCGTTTTATTCATAAGGTCCTGTCCGCATTCTTCGCCATAGATAAGCTCAGCTTTCCAGTTTCCCGGGATTTGAATATCCTCGCTCATAGTGTTAAATTGAAAAAATGATCGTTGTTCTTATGTTTCGTTCCGTTATTTCATGGTTTGTTCTTTTATCCATTCCCTGGCATTGACAAATGCCTCGATCCAGGGAGATATCTCATCGGATTTCCTGTTTTCGGGATAGCTGGCCCAGTTCCACGGAAAGATCGACCTCTCCAGGTGTGGCATCATAACAAGGTGCCTTCCATCGGCGGAGCAAAGACCTGCAGCTGAGAATGCTGAACCGTTGGGGTTTCCCGGGTACTCATCGTAAGCATACTTCATGGGTATGCAATATCTGTTTTCTGCGTATGGGAAATGAAATTTCCCTTCACCATGAGCCACCCATATCCCCAGCCTGGATCCGGCAAGCGATCTGAGCATGACCGAGTTGTTTTTACGGATCAGTACATTCAGGAATGCCGATTCGAACTTATGTGAGTCATTAAAGAGCATGCGTGGTTTCTCTTCGTGTCCGGGAGTTACCAGACCGAGTTCGATCATGAGCTGGCAGCCATTGCATACACCGAGGCTCAGTGTGTCAGGTCTGGAGTAGAATTTGTCAAGCGCCTCTTTGGCTGAAGGATTATAAATGAACGCCCCCGCCCATCCTTTTGCACTGCCCAGCACATCGGAATTGGAGAATCCGCCGACAAAAACCATCATGTTGATTCCTTCAAGGGTTTCCCTGCCCGAAATCAGGTCGGTCATATGCACATCCTTCACATCGAAACCTGCCAGGTACATCAGGTAAGCCATCTCACGGTCGCCGTTCACACCTTTCTCACGGATAATTGCACCCTGTATTCCTGTGGGTTTTCTCCTGTACATATCAATATCCAGGTTTTCCGCTTTGCCTGTAAAGTTTTCGTTGAACTTGAAATGCAACGGTTGCACCTTATAGTTGGTATATCTTTTAAGCGCAAGATCAGTACCACACTGGTTCCGGTCGAGCAGGTATGAAGTTTTATACCATGTATCCCGGAGCTTTTCGATATCGAATTCCAGGGTATTCTTTCCTTTGACAATGGTAATTTTTCTTGAAGAAACCGGGGTTCCGATGATGTGGTAAAACAGGTTCTTCTTTCTGAAAATTTCTTCAGCGGCTTTGGTATCGTTCACCTGAAGGATAAGACCCGGGTTTTCACTGAACAGGATCTTTACGATATCTTTTTCGGGTATTGTACCCAGGTCGGCTTCAATACCCGTATCCTCTCTGGCAAAGGTCATTTCAAGCAGGGCAGTGATCATACCGCCTGCCGAAATATCATGTCCTGCGATAATTTTCCTTTCTTCAATAAGTTGCTGAACGGCTTCAAAAGCACGGATAAAGTACACCGGGTCCCTTACTGATGGGGTTTCTGTTCCCAGTCTGTTCAGCACCTGTCCCAGGCAGCTTCCCCCAAGTTTTAAAGCATCCGAAGACAAATCGAGGTAAATGAGGGTACTTTCGTGATCAGGCCTCAATACCGGTTCAACCACATTGCCGATATCTTTTACTTCGGCAGCAGCCGAAATTATTACGGTTCCCGGAGCAAATACAATATCTGAATCACCATATTTCTGAGTCATGGAAAGCGAATCTTTGCCTGTAGGAATATTGATTCCCAGGTCGATGGCAAACTTTCCGGCAGCTTCAACGGCTTCATACAGGCGGGCATCCTCACCCTGATTCCTGCAGGGCCACATCCAGTTTGCACTCAGGGAGATACCCTGAATTCCACCTTCAAGCGGGGCCCATATGATGTTGGTAAGGGCTTCGGCAATGGACAGTACCGATCCGGCTGCGGCATCGATCAGTCCGGCTGCCGGGGCATGGCCCAAAGCAGTAGCCACTCCCTTCTCACCCCTGTAATCGATCGCTGCAACCGCCAGGTTATTCAGCGGTAATTGAATGGTACCCGCCGTTTGTTGTTTTGCGACCTTACCTGTAACCGACCGGTCCACCTTGTTGGTCAGCCAGTCCTTGCATGCCACAGCCTCAAGCTGAAGCACCATTTCTATATAGTTGGTAATTAACGTGTTCTCGTATGTAATCCCGCTGTATTTTTCGATTAATTTTTCATCTTTCATAACCGTCCTGGGCGGATTACCAAACATATCTTCGAGCTGCAGGTCGATGGGTTTGCTGTTGTTTTTTCTGCTCTCAAATGTAAACTGATGATCGCCTGTTGTTTCACCGATCACATACATAGGCGCCCGTTCCCGGTCAGAGACAGCTTTGAGGAAAGCAGTATCCTTGTCTTTTAAAACCAGTCCCATCCGTTCCTGCGATTCATTTCCCACGATCTCTTTTGCCGAGAGTGTCGGATCGCCTACCGGAAGCTTGTCCATATCGATCCTGCCGCCTGTTTTCTCCACAAGTTCGGAAAGGCAGTTCAGATGTCCTCCTGCACCATGATCGTGGATCGATATCAGAGGATTGTCGTCGGATTCAGCCATTGCACGGATGGCATTGACGACCCGCTTTTGCATTTCGGGATTAGAGCGCTGCACTGCATTCAGTTCAATGGTATTGCTGTATTCACCGGTAGCGACTGAAGAGACGGCCCCGCCACCCATACCGATCCGGTAATTATCACCTCCCAGGAGTATTATTTTATCCCCTTTGCCGGGTTCGTCCTTGATGCTGTCCTTTTCTTTCCCGTAACCGATACCCCCGGCCAGCATGATCACCTTATCAAAGCCAAACTTCTTGTTGTTCTCATGATGTTCGAAGGTGAGCACACTGCCACATATCAGGGGCTGACCAAACTTATTGCCAAAATCGCTGGCCCCGTTCGATGCTTTGATCAGGATTTCTTCGGGTGTCTGGTACAACCATTTTCTGGGTTCGATTTTTTTTTCCCATGATCTGCCTCCCTCAAGACGTGGATAGGCAGTCATATATACTGCTGTTCCGGCCAGGGGTACTGCTCCCTTACCGCCACCCACGCGGTCTCTTATCTCGCCTCCCGTTCCCGTGGCTGCCCCGTTAAAGGGTTCAACTGTTGTCGGAAAATTATGTGTTTCTGCTTTGAGGGATATGACCGAATTGAAATTTTTCAGACTGAAAAAATCGGGCTTATCCTGTGTTTCCGGTGCGAATTGCTCTGCCACAGGTCCTTCCAGAAATGCACAATTGTCTTTATACGCCGAGACCACCCGGTTCGGATTTTGGCGGGTCGTATTTTTTATTAATTGAAAGAGTGACATCTCTTTTTCGACCCCGCCGATAATGAATGTACCGTTAAAAATTTTATGCCTGCAATGTTCTGAATTTACCTGGGAAAAACCGAATATTTCACTGTCGGTCAGCAATCGTCCCAGTTTTTTGCTGAGGTTTTCAAGATACTCTATCTCTTCGCGATTCAGGGCAAGACCCTCACGCCGGTTGTATTCTGCAATATCATTGACCGGTATTACAGGTTCGGGTCTGTGCCGAACGGTAAAAATCTCCTGATCGATTCCGTCATAAAGCACCTGCAGCATCGGATCGTATTTTGCCCGATCATTTTCCACCCTTTTAAATTCTTCAATCCGCTGGATGCCTTCAATGCCCATATTTTGAGTGATCTCCACGGCATTTGTACTCCAGGGCGTGATCATCTCCTTCCTTGGTCCTATGAAATACCCTGGTATCTTCTTATGTCTTAAAAATTCGGCCTCGCTGAACAGCCAGATCAGTTTTCCAATATCCTCTGTCCGTGGATTTGCTGAAGTTTTAACCGCATAATAAGTGCCCGATACCGATCTGAAATAGTTAATCATGGATGTGTATTTGCACAATTAATCTCAGCGGCAAAAGTAAGAAATCGGGACAATATATTCCCTGAAGTCATCCTTAACTTTTAAACTTTATATTGTGAATAACAGGATCACATTCCCCGTCTGCGCAAGGCTGCCGCAAAGAAACATTTATCCGGAAAGACGTTTCGCTTCACAGAATTTCATTTGTTCCGGCAGTGGCTGCAGGCATGTGGCCAGGCGGAAAGCATTTAATAAATTATAGTTATCCTGTATGCGTTAATAAAATAAAATACCCGTATTTTCTCAAAAATATGATCAGATATCCTGCGGAGTCAGAAACTGGTTAAATTCTGATTACACCGGGATTTACCGAATTGCTGTTCCGATCCATCACATTCCGGTAAATACTCATTTTCCGATCCACCTTGTTTTTTCGGTTGCCGGAATTCTATTTCTCATGGGGACCCTAAGGCCGGCACCGGGAATACCAAGCTGAAAGAGTCCGATGCACCGTTCTTCTTCCCCGAGTTCAAGGTATTTCCTGATCTGGTTTGAGTAACAAATATCTCCTGTGCTCAGGTAACCGGCAATACCGAAAGGTTTAAGCTGAAGATAGATATTCTGCACCACACACCCGGTAGCAATAATATCCTCAATTTCGGGGTAACGTTTTGCCGGATCACGTTTCATACAAACGGCAACAATATGCGATACCTGTTCTGCTTTTTGACTGTATTTTTGCAGTTTCTTATCGTTCTGCTGCTCTGCAGGTGTAATTTCAAGGTATATTTCCTTCATTTTTTCAAAGAAAGAGGCAACACCTTCCCCGGCGAATACCCTGAAGAACCACGGTTGGTTCAGTCCGTGATTCGGAGCCCAGACTGCATTTTCGAGAATAGTACTGATGGTTTCATCACTGATATGTTTACGCGGCTCAAAGTCTTTCGGATAAACCGATCTTCTTTCCCTGATCAATTGCCTGAGGGTTTGAATTTCATTTGTCATAGAGAACGATTTATATGCATCTTCCTGGCAAACAACAGAACAGTTGTTTTTGTTTAACGCAAGTATTTTGTATTATGGTAATTATGCCTTCCTATCGGATATTTTTATTCGGTTTCTTCAAAATCTTCTTTGGAAACTCCGCAGACAGGGCAGATCCAGTCATCAGGAATATCCTCAAAAGGAGTTCCAGGAGGAATTCCTCCGTCGGGATCACCTTCTTCGGGATCATAAACGTATCCGCATACCGTGCATTTATATTTTTTCATCATATATCACATTTAATATGAAACTTATTTGGTATCTGTAAGTATAATTGAAAAAAACCAATTTGGCAATATACCTTATCGAAACCAACAATGCTGTTTTGTGAATGTTTGCCATAAAAGAGGTATTCATTGTTGCGTGTGATTATTTTTTAAGTAAAATACATTTTTGAATATATCTTTGTGCAATATTTACAGGAATATCCTATTATTACAGCAAAACCTGAAAACACAGATCTGGAATTTACAACAAATGAGAAAAATTGAGTCTATTGTTATAATAGCATTGCTGGTTCTATCATGCGGAAAAGAAGGCGAAGGAGGAAATTCGGTGATCACCGGGAGAGTGCTTTCAAAGGTCTATGATAATTCGTTTACCCATTTACTCAATACCTATTATAAGCCCGGAACCGATGTGTATATTGTATATGGTAATAGCCCGGTTTACAACGATCATTTTGAAACCAGCTGGGACGGTACATTCAGGTTTGAATACCTGCGTAAGGGAGACTACAAAATATTTGTATATTCAATAGATACTACAGGTGAAAATGCATCGGGACTTTACCCTGCTACCATACTTACAACTATTCCTGGTAATAACAGCACCGTTACCCTTGCGGATATTGAGATCATCGAAAAATGCGATTATGACGACGGGACAGGAAGTATAACAGGTAAGATCTATATACTCGATTATAACGCGGAAGGCACTGCTATCATTGAAAACTATTACGGAGCTGATGAGGATGTGTTTATTCTTTATGGTGATGATCCGTATTCATTCGATGATGTGAAAACATTTCATGACGGTACTTTTCGGTTCTCAAATCTTGTCAGGGGTATTTATACCGTATACGCCTTATCCAGGAATCCTGACGATAAAACTTCTCGAAAGCTGATCCCTATGAGCATTACGGATACCATTGAATACGATTATGAGGATATTGACGTGGGAGAAATAGTAATATTGAAATAACCGATGAAAATTCAAGATATGATCTTCTTGTGTGCATTTCTATGCTGGGTAAGCGGTCCTGCATACGGCCAATCTGAGAAAACTCTTAAATCGCTTGGTGTCAGTAACAAAGAAACCTGGAGGCATACAGGTACGAATACCAAATACCTTGAATCGTTGGAAAAATTCGACGATAACGGAAACCTGGTTGAGGAGATCGAATACGAATCTGATAAATCCATCAAGAAGCATACGTTGTGGACCTATAACAGCAATAACGACAAGACTACGGAGACAGAACTCGATGCTTCCGGCAAAACGGTATCTAAAACGGTATATGAATATAACGGCAAATTAAGGACCTCAAAAAAAGTGTATAACGAAAAAGGGAAACTCATTTCCTGGAAATCATATAATTATGATATGAAAGAGAAGAGCCTCGAAGAATGAATGAGATACTAGCATTACTGACCGGATTTGATCCTGTTTCATTAAAGGAAACAGACAATGTGAGCCTGCTTGACAGGATTGATCACAAATTTGTTTTTGGCAGTCCTTTGCTTCCGGAAATTCTCAGTAATGCCTGTGAATATTACAAGGTCCTGCAAATCGGAAAAGACAGGATATTCTCATACCGCTCGCTTTATTTTGATACGGACAAAAACCAGATGTACCTCGATCATCACAACGGCAAATTGAAACGGTATAAGATCCGTTTCAGGACATATGAAGATTCGAACCTGTCGTTCCTGGAGATCAAGTTTAAAACAAAAAACGGAAGGACAATAAAAAACCGGATAAAAAAAGAGGGTGTGGAAACCCAATTATCAGACGATTCGCTGGAATTCCTCAAAAAACATCTGCCGGACGAAATTTCCAGGCTAGAACCCAAAATGTACACATCTTTTCAGCGTATTACCCTTGTCAATAAAGGAATGACCGAAAGAGTGACTATTGATTTTAACTTGAAATTCGAGAATCACAAAAAAAGCAGAGACCTGCCCAATATTGCCATCGCCGAGATCAAAAAAGGCCTGAACGGCAGTAAAGGTTCAAAATTCATGGAAGTACTTGGTGCATTGGGTATTCAATCCAACAGCATGAGCAAATACTGTATTGGCCGTGTACTTACAGACGATGATATTAAATACAACCAGTTTAAAAAGAAATTACTAATAATCAATAAATTAGATGCTTCAAATAGTCGACCTGGAGAGCAAACTCCCTGAGTTTTTAGGTATCAAACTGATCAATCCTTCAGATTTTCTTGAGTTGCTGGTGAGATTTAGTTTTAACCTTATCGTAGTTGTAATAATAATCAGGTATTTATACTATCCGATAGCAAGGCGCAAGGATTATCTGTTTACATACATGCTGATCTCCATTATCGTATTCCTGCTGTGTTATCTGCTTGAAAATGTAAAGCTTGAACTGGGTTTTGCATTGGGATTATTTGCCGTATTTGGCATCCTGCGGTACCGGACCAATCCCATCCCCATCAAAGAAATGACCTACCTTTTTATCGTGATCGGAATATCGGTTATCAATGCGCTGGCAAATAAAAAAGTAAGTTATGCCGAACTTGTATTCACGAATATCTCACTCATCGCACTGACCTATCTGCTTGAGCGGGTATTCCTGCTTAAACATGAATCGCGAAAAACTATAAACTACGAGAAGATTGAGCTGATCAGGCCGGAAAGAAGAGAAGAGCTGATGAAAGACCTTAAAGAACGGACGGGCATAAACATTAACCGGGTAGAGATCGGGCGGATCGATTTTCTCAGGGATGTAGCCCGGATACGCATATTTTATTTTGAATCCGATAACGAACTTTCCACCTTCGATGATGATTACCTCGACATGGCGGATGACGGGGAATAGGAAGGAGATTAGGTAATTTAGGGGGTAAGATACATTGCTGGATTCTATTTTGCTGTACGATTCAATTTTTAAGTTTTCAATATCTTCATCATCCTTGTTGTTTATTGTCGTTAAGGTAATGCATGATAAATTATCGGATGCATGCGTTCAATCAATCGCTAAAATTTCTTTTCTTTGAATACTGAAACTTGTGTTATCCACATGACGGTACTTCAACTAAAAAAGGTGATCGCTAAAAACGGGTGGTTCTTCATCCCTTACTGCATAGCAATAGTGCCGGTTATCTTCCTGCTGGTCACAACTTCAAAGGGTAATCTTCATCTCCTGATCAACCAATACCATACGAAATCTACCGATATTCTTTTCAGGGGTATCACGAATATGGGGGGCGGCCTTTTTGCTGTTGCCGTTGCATTACTTTTCTTTTTCAGATCGGTCAGAAAAGGTGTATACCTCGTCAGCACTTATATAATATCAGGCATTGCCGTTCAGGTTTTAAAAATGGTAATCTTTCCCGGTATCGTCAGACCGGTAAAATATTTTCAGGGAATTCATGAGCTGCATCTTATTGATGGAGTTCAGATGCATTATTACCATTCCTTTCCTTCGGGGCATTCAGCCACGGCATTTGCCATGTTTTTATGTCTGGCTTTTTTTTCTGAGAAGAATATCCTGAAATTCGCGTGTCTGATCGGAGCAATCCTTGTTGCATGGTCAAGAGTATATCTTTCGCAGCATTTTCTTGCTGATGCCTTTACCGGCTCTCTCATCGGCGTCATCACATCCTTGTTATTGTATGAACCTGTTTTTCTTTCTTCTGTAAGCTGGCTTTCTAAAATACCGGATGCATTGCTAAAACGAAAAAGAAATGGGTAACCACCGAAACATAACGATTCATTTACTATTGGTGGTTTTCGCCGGCACGTTGTTCATTCCATTTCTCGGCGGCGTTCATCTGTTCGACTGGGATGAGATCAATTTTGCAGAATCGGCCCGTGAAATGATCATCACAAACAATTTCCTTTCAGTCAGCATTAATTTTCATCCGTTCTGGGAAAAACCGCCGTTGTTCATCTGGTTTCAGGTATTGTCCATGAAATTATTCGGGATCAATGAATTTGCCGCCCGGTTCCCTAATGCCGTCTGCGGTATGGTAACGCTTCCTCTGTTGTTCCATATAGGGAGAACACTTTATGATGAAAAATTCGGTCTGATTTGGGTGCTGGCGTATGCCGGAAGTATTCTACCGTTCCTTTATTATAAATCGGGCATAATCGATCCGTGGTTCAACTTATTCATTTTCTCTGGAATTTATTGTTTTATCCGGTATACCCGCGACAGGCGCATTCTTTTATTGCTGTTATCGGCAGCATTTATCGGGTTGGGAATACTGACAAAAGGTCCGGTTGCGCTACTCATATTTTTTTTAGCCGCAGGGATATTCAGGATACTAAATCGCCAACGACTTAAAATTTCTGGTGGCCATATTCTGCTATTCCTTGTGGTACTGTTTGTTACCGGAGGATTCTGGTTTATTTTGCAGCTCTTAAGAGGAAATGCGGATACGGTAAAAGAATTTATCCTCTACCAGGTGAGATTATTCCGGACCGAAGATGCAGGTCACGGAGGGTTTCTGTTCTATCATTTCCTGATCCTGTTTTTCGGCGTATACCCGGCATCGGTTTTTGCCCTGAACGGTTTCAGGCGGAACAGGAACGACACTGGGGAACAGGCTGGATTCAGAAAATGGATGCTCATTTTGTTCTGGACGGTTCTCATACTGTTCACCGTTGTTAAAACCAAAATTGTTCATTATTCGTCCTTATGCTATTTTCCGCTGACTTACCTGGCTTCTACAGCTATTTACCAGTGCGTGACAAATAAAAGATTTCCGGTATGGATCAGATGGACCACAACGGTTACAGGCATTTTCATTGCGTTTGCTGTTATTTCTATCCCGCTCCTTGGGATATATACCAGTGAAATCATCGGATCGGGCATCATCAGGGATAAATTTGCTGTTGCTGCCCTGACAGCCGGTATACACTGGACAGGGTTCGAGTCAATCACCGTATTGTTCCTGCTCACCGGCCTCACCGGGTTCATCTTCCTGTCGCGGCGGCGAAAAATCTTTTTATCTACCTGTGTTCTCTTTGGCGCCAGCATTTTATTTATCTATTCCACCCTGATTGTTTTTACTCCAAGGATTGAAGCCTATTCGCAACGCCCGGCCATTGAGTTTTTCAGATCACACAGTAATGAGGATGCTTATATCGAGACGCTCGGGTATAAAAGCTATGCGCACCTGTTCTATGGTGATAAAAAACCCTTGGAGGATGAACAGGCATACAGCAGGGAATGGTTGTTGACCGGACCTATTGATAAAAAAGCCTATTTTTCCAGCAAGATCACCGATAAAGATGCCATACAAAAAAAATATCCGCAACTGAAACTTCTTTATGAAAAAAAAGGGTTTGTTTTTTGGGAAAGATTCCCGGGATAGAATTTTCTTAATATATTTATGCCCTGAATGCCATCTGAGTGTAGTGCTTTTTTTAAGCCTTCATTTAATGGTTTTTTAACGCTGAAAATAATAAGGGTAATGAACAGCTTGAAGTATGAATCATTACAACTCAATACACTGTTTTTTAATCAGGAATTAAAGTACACTCAAAACCCCAATTCTATGAAAAGAATTATTCTCTCTGTAATTATAGCAGTATGCCTGATATTCCAGATTTTAGGACAGGCTTCCAGGCCGTTTCCGCAGAATATCAACTACTCTTACGGTTATAAACCAACCACATTGACTGCAAATATTGCATCAACGAATTACGACAGCTGGAATAATACGCTGGTTGTTAGTTGCGATAGCGGATACCGGGTAATAGTGACAGAAAATAATGAAGAAACTAAAGTCGAAGCCATTGGTTTTGGAACGCTTTTAGCTGCCTACCGTGGAGACAAAACAAAGTTTGACGGCCTTTATAATTTCTATAAGAGAAAACGCACAGCCATAGCCAATAATATGATGGCATGGAGTGTCACCTGTGACGATCTTCTTGATCCGGGCAGCGCCACTGACGGGGATATCGATGTTGCTTTTGCACTTATCGTGGCTCATGAACAATGGGGAGAGAACTATCTGGAGGAAGCCAGAAATGTCATCCAAACCATAAAAAGCAGTGTAATGATTACATGCAGTGATCTGACCGCGCTGGCTCCGGGCTATAAGTCAACAATAGGAGGCATTTGGGGAGGATGTAATCTTACTGATATCCAATATTATACCCCCGCATTCTTCAGGGTATTTGCCGAGGTTATGAATGACGATTCATGGAATAAACTTGCTGATGATACCTATACGATCCTTAACAATTCAGCTTATGCAACTACCGGACTGGTACCTGACTGGCAATCGGTAAGCGGGATTCCCGGAGGAATACCTGCAACAAATACGGCATATTACAGGTATGATGCATGCCGCGTACCCTGGAGAATAGCATTGGATTATTTATGGAACGGAAATATACAGGCCGGGACCTGGTGTACAATAGTATCCAATTGGGCATTTGGTATCGGAGCTGCCAATATAAGAGACGGGTATAACCTTGACGGAACCGAGCACAATGATGGTTATCATAACAGCTCATTTGTCGGAGGTTTTGCAGTGGCGGCCATGTGCAATGACCAGACAGTGGCCAATAGTTTTGCGACAGAAATGAACAACCTGCCCGAAACATACTGGTTTAATCTGTGTACACGAACCCTGTATCTGTTCACCATGTCCGGAAATTTCTGGAAACCCGATGTGACAACTGGTATTGAGAAATATGCTTCCCATAAAATCTCAATATTTCCGAACCCGTTGCAGGAAGGAATGGTCACCATCGAGCTCGATCATCAACTGGTTCATTCAGGTTCGGCTATGATCAGAATAATGAATGCTCTTGGTCAGGTCGTTTTCCGGGATAAGGCAAAGTTCGTATCAAACAGCCTGACCATTAGACCTGAACTATCAAAGGGTTTGTATATTGTAGTGTTCAATGATGAGGATATAACGTTCACCGATAAACTGATCATCGAATAATGCTGTTTCTGAATTCCTTGATATTCAGGTTTTAATTTGTTATTTTAAAATTCCTTTCAATAAATGATCCGACAAAAAAAAATAACTATTGTGTTGCCGGCATATAATGCTGAAAAAACCCTGGAACAAACCTATAGCGAAATACCCATGGATATTGTTGATGAAGTGATCCTGGTCGACGATAGGAGTAGTGACAATACGCTCGATAAAGCAAAAGCATTAGGTATCAGGCATATCATTGCGCACACCAGTAATAAAGGCTATGGGGGTAATCAGAAATCATGTTACTTCAAAGCGCTAGAGCTGAAGTCAGATATTGTTGTGATGCTGCATCCGGATTACCAGTATACCCCGAAGCTTATTCATTCCATGTGCTATTTAATTGCCAATGATGTATATGATGTTGTGCTGGGCTCAAGAATTCTGGGAAAAGGCGCACTCAAAGGCGGGATGCCTGTATATAAATATTTTTCGAACAGGTTGCTAACGCTTACACAAAATATCCTGATGAATCAGAAATTGTCGGAATACCATACCGGTTACAGGGCTTTCTCCCGTAAGGTACTGGAATCTATTAATTTTAGTACAAATTCAGACGACTTCATCTTCGATAACCAGATGATTGCACAAATTTTTTATGCAGGGTTTGAGATAGCAGAGATAACATGTCCTACAAAATATTTCAATGATGCCTCGTCGATCAATCTGCGACGCAGTATAAAATATGGAATGGGAGTGCTGGGTGTATCGGTTTTATACCGGTTGAATAAATTGGGACTATTCCGATCACGGATATTCTCAAATGCCGGTTAATCCCATTAATATTCCTTACGTGGAATTGGTATTCCTGATAAATAATTACCAACAGGTTATTGTCTTCTCACCGTAACACCCCAGCTCTTCACGCTCTCACTGTTGTAAACTCATAGGTAAATATACTGCCCTTTTCGGCAGTCTTGTCAAGGTATTCATCATTACCGGGTGTCAGCCTGACGAGCAGAATAGGTTTTTCCCCGGATATTGTGCGGTAAAGGTTGTATCCTTTTATATCGGTCATACTGTTCTGGCCAGGGCTAATAAGGATACCCCCGTTGTATTTGCTGCATGGGTAATTACGGGAGGTGGAACCGTCTGATGATCTGAAGTTACACTTACCGGACGGCCTGGAGTGCTTTCATGGCCGAAATAATCAATTGCCGAAACCCTGTACCTAATTCCCGGACATATTTACAAATTATTGAACATCAAATTTTTCGATTATTCCATGGATAAATATGCTTTTCATGAATCTTTTAGCGTTGTGGTCATGTGCAAATACACATCATTTTCACTAAATTGCCGGCCAAACATGAATCATTAACATACCGACCAATGTGCTATTCAAGTAAATGCGCTTGCATATTTCTATCTATTGGTATTGTTTCAGGTAGCCTGTTATCCTGCAAACCAGCACCTGAAAAGCCTGTACCCAAGGTAGTGCAAAATAATACGTTGTTCAATGGTAAAAATCTTTACGGGCTGACACAGCTAAACGGAACAGCCGGGTATACGGTTGAAAACGGGGAACTTGTGGGTAAAAGCTGGCTCGGAAGTTCGAGCAGTTTTTTATGTTCAGATAAGATCTTCAATGATTTTATCCTCGAATTTGATGTTAAATGCGATACTGCATTGAATTCGGGTGTGCAGATCAGAAGCGGCAGTAATCCGCAATATCACAATGGAAAAGTATTCGGCTACCAGGTGGAGATTGGTGATCAGGCTGAGACCGGATGGTCAGGAGGCATTTACGAAGAAGGCGGTAGAGGTTGGCTGTATACCCTTAAAAACAATGAAACCGGAAAAAATGCCTATAAAAAAGGCGAATGGAATCATTTCAGGATTGAAGTCATAGGTCCGGAAATTAAAATCTGGACCAATGCCATACCTGCTGCATACCTGATTGATGATCAGATGAATTCAGGGTTTATAGGATTCCAGGTTGATTCGGTTCCCAATGAGCAGAAGTATGAAAATCTGGAAGTCCGCTGGAAAAATATCACTGTAAGGACCGACAGCCTGGATAAGTATTCGGTACCGATTGACCTGAATCCGATCAATACCTCGGGAAAAACCGTGAGTTCAGATTAGGAAAATGATCACATGTTAATAGGTTAAACAGATGCCGAGGCAAAGCCTGCCAAGCCCGTTGAACAATAGTTATTTTAGTATCTATCACAAATACAAAATTTATCATGACCGCACTTATCCGACATAAACTGCTTCTTTTTTCCGTTCTGATGGTTTTTCTTGTAGGTTGTGACCGCATATCTAAAGAGGTTGCGCGCGAGCAGCTCAGTGGGAAACCATATAGATCGTTTTTGATGGACACCTTTCGTTTGGGCTATGTTGAAAATACCGGAGCATTTCTTGGACTCGGGGCACAGATACCTGACAGCATTTACTATTGGCTGTTCTGCCTGATCCCGACGGGTTTAATGGCGCTGCTTGCTTTTTATATTGTAAAAATGAGGAATACATTAAACCTTGTTGCATGCATTGCCCTGGTGATGATTCTTTCAGGAGGATTGGGGAATGTCCTTGACCGTATTCTGTACCACCGGCATGTGGCCGACTTCATGAATATCGGTATTATGAACCTGCGGACAGGGATTATTAATTTTGCAGATGTTTATATAACCTCCGGTTTGGTATTGTTCCTTATTTTCAGAAAAGCAAAATCAGGTTATCATGTGACTGAGTGATTATGTGATCAATTAATTAAGGCATAAATTAAAAATAGCATGCACATGGATTTTCATCAAAAATTTATGCGGGGATTTGTTAAAAAGATAAACCCAATGCACAGATAATTGTTGTTCAGGTATGAATAGTAAATCCCGTATCCAAGGCAAAGAAAAAATTTTCTGGAAATGGTTCGTCGAAAACACTCAGAGAATACTGCAAATTTGTGATAACCAGGAGATCATCGGTGAGATCGCTTCGAGGTTAGGAAAAATATACTCCCATTTTACTTTTGAGATCGGTGAGACCTCGGGCGGGAAATATGAATTCGTGATCAGTTGTGGGGGAATCCGCGACGGCATACCATATGTCGAAAAGCTTGCCTCCTGTGCACCCTCAATTGAAAACATTGAGATTGTCAAATTCAGGCAACCGAAAGGGTGTGAGTTTGCGGTTCAGATCGGGGATCTTAAACTAAGCGCCGAGGAGATCTGGTTTCAGTATTGCTTTGATGAAAAGATACACCTGCAGCTTTTTTTACCGGGTTATTCCGGAGATGACAGCCGTTATGCGCATCTCGCCTTTCTGTTGCTGGACAATATACTGGGTGAATATTTTGTAATGACCAGGATCGGACACATTGATTTACAGCCAATGGCAGATAACATTGACAGGTCGAAACTCCTGAAGTTAATAAAATTGCCTGAAATCCTGAAAGTGATGATGAACTAAGAAGATTTGGTAATTTCTGTAAAGCCGGTTCCTACTCTCAAAGATATCATTTTACCGTAAAGAGCAAATAATTGATTGAAAATCATCAACCGAAAGCCGGATGCTAAAAAAACAGCAAAACATTTAACTGACTTCTTTCGTATACCTTTCTAAAAGATAACCACCTTAAAAGCATATTCTGATGAGATTAGCAGTAACTCCCGGCAAATTTTTAACAGCCGCACTGATCATTCTGATTACCGGAATTACCGGTTGCGGAGCAGCTAAAGATGCACAGCAGCGCCGTAACCTCATGATCCCGAGGAAAGACGAGCTTCCGCGAAATAAAAAATACACTTCGGTTGAAAAACGGAAAACGTATAAAATTAAAAAGAACAAGACCAAAAGAAGCAAAAAGTTGTATAACTGATCTGGCATATTTTCACTGAACAGGCCATTGTTTTCTCCCTTTCCGCGCATGATTTATATACCCTGGTCCGATTGGATTACGGGTGATCACCGGTTTTAACATACATGCATTAAAATGCATCCGGAACTGGCAAACCGGTTGATTACTACCCGAATTTTGGCACTGAATTTGTTTTTTATCAGGTAACAATACGTTGATTTATTTGTACAATTATTCATGTTGTTCTTACACATTGTACGATCAATTCAATGTTAAAAAACTCAGGCCATGAAACCAAAAAAACCAAACACGCAAATCTGGAAAACAAGAAATGGTTATTTTTCCAGGTAGGTCTTCTTGTTTCTCTGGGACTACTGCTTATTGCTTTTGAGTGGAAAGTACCGAAGAAAACTGACAATTCTCTGTTAGCTGCGAATAATGGTAAATTTGAAGATGAGCTTGTAGAGAATACCTTCACAAAGGATATCCCCCAGGAACCGCCCAAGCCGGAAATATGGGAGTTTATTATTCATGACAATAACGATGATATCATCAGCGATGCACTTGATTTTAAATTGGAAATCGGCGAAGATGATGCTGTCGGCAACTATTACATTCCTATGGAAGAGGAAAATGTCGAAGATGAAGTGCCATTCTGGAGTGTTGCAACAAAACCATCATTCAGGGGTGAAGGATATGAAGAATTTGTAGAATATGTGCAATCTCACGTGATCTATTCTGATGAAGCAATTGGTATGGGAATTCAGGGAAGAGTAGTTGCTCATTTTGCAATAAATAAAGAAGGCTATGTAGTGGATGTCAGGATTATGAAAGGAGTAGATCCGCTGCTCGACGATGAAGTGATCAAAGTGCTGGAGAATTCACCCCGATGGAAGCCCGGAAAACAGCGGAATATTCCGGTAAAAGTCACCTATACCATACCCGTGTTCTTCAGGTTAAGCCAGTAATCAGGCTGTTTTTTCCGGTAAGCAAAGGGACCCGGAAATAAAAATCCATTTTCCGGTTTTGCACAAAGCCGGTCAATTCCACGGTATCTTTGGGAATTGTCCGGGTTTGTTTTCTTTCTTTGCTTTCAGGTCGGCCTGATTTTTTATGAAATGCATGTTCATGTTGATAAATGACAGGGGATTCACTTTCCGTGTCGGGAAATATTTACTATTTTTCCGGCCGAAAACGAGATGAGAGCTGCTTTTTTCATATTAACTTCCCTGCTGCTTGCAATTCCCATGAATTCATACCCGGTATCCACCGGAGATGATCCCGATAGCCTGAAAAAAGAGCTTTCGGATGAAAAAAATGTTACACAGTCGCTAATCCTGAATAAACTGGGGCATTATTACCTTAACGATTCCCCGGCTACGGCATTTAATTATTATTCGAGGTCATATGCCATCTCAAGACTACTCAATATCGACAGCCTGAAAGCAATCGCCTCATCCGGAATGGGCTTGGCAAAATACAATAAAGAAGAGTATAAGGATTCAAAAGGCTACCTGCTGCAGGCGCTCGATATTTTCAGGCGGTTCAACAACACGGAACAGATCGCGGAGATCAACAAATTTCTCGGGCTGGCAGAGTATTATCAGGGAAATTATGAAGAAGCGATAAAAGACTACCAGGAAGCATTGAAGATATACATCAGGCTCAACCGTGAGCAGGAGGAAGCCAACATCTACCAGAACATGGGGTTGGTGCACCACGAACTGAATAACACCGAAAACGCATTGTATTACTATAAAAAATCGCTTCATATAAATGAACGGTTAAAAAACAAGAGGAACATTGCCGGGCTCACCCAAAACCTGGGCCTGATCTACATCGGAAACGATGAGTTCGATGCTGCAAAAGAAAATATCACCAAATCATATAAAATTTACAAAGACCTCGATGACAAGGAAGGTATGGGTATTTCATTAAGCAACAACGGGCTGATTTGTCAGAAGAGCAAGGAATATACCCAGGCGCTTCGATACTACAAGGAATCGTTGAAGGTTTTCAACGAAATCGACTTTGAGATTGGAAAAATCCTTGCCATGCACAATGTGGGTACATCTTACTCCAACCTGAAAGACCTGAGCACAGCGTTAACCTATTATGAAAAAAGTCTTGAACTGGCAAAACATGCAGGATATGTACAGGGAATTATGGCCAATTACGAAGCCATTTCAAATTTGTACGCCGATCAAAATGACTACAAGAAATCTCTGGAATATTTCAAGCTGTTTGATGATCTCGAAGATTCTATTAAATCTGTAGAGTCGAAAAACAAGATCATGGAAATGGAAGCTGAATATAAGCTTGAACTTCTTGATAATGAATTAACCATAAAGAGCAAAGAACTTGCTCAGCAAAAATTGTATAAAAAATTCCTGAGTATTGGTATCCTGATCCTCCTAAGTCTTCTGGTAATAATCATTGTAGCCTATATTCAGAAAAGAAAGGTCGAAAAGGAACTGCACGAACACAAGTTACTGCTTGAAAAACAGGTGGAACAGAAATCGGCTGAACTGAAGACTGAGATCAGCGAACGAAAAATAGCCGAGGAATCCGACAGGCTTAAATCAGCCTTTCTGTCGAACATGTCGCATGAGCTCAGGACCCCGATGAATGCAATTCTTGCCTTTTCAAATTTTATCAGAGACCCTGATCTTACCAAAGCAAAAAGGGATGAGTATATAAATTATGTGACCACTGCCGGCGAAAGCCTGCTCGGACTCATCGATGATATTATAGATATTGCCAGGATCGAAGCCCGGCAGCTCACTATCAGCAAGTCGAGCTGTAACATTACGGCCATCTGTTTTGATTTGCTGAATATGTTCAACGAATTGAAAAATAAGAGGAACAAAGAACACATCATCCTAACGCTTGATAGGAATTGCCTGAAAAACAGCGTTACTATTGATACTGATGGCCACAGGCTGAGGCAGATCCTGAATAACCTCCTTGAAAATGCGATAAAGTATACTGTCGATGGATTTGTCGAATTCGGATTTACCCGTCAGTCTACTTACCTGCAGTTTTATGTAAAAGACAGCGGTATCGGGATACCTGAAAGCAAGTTCCAGTATATTTTCGAGCGGTTTTCACAGATAGATCCCACTGCAGGAGACCAGTTTGGCGGCACGGGTTTAGGGCTTGCCATCACAAAAAACCTTGTAGAGCTTCTTGGCGGAAAAATATGGGTTGAATCTGCTGTTCAGGCAGGATCGACATTTTATTTTACAATACCTTTTAAAACCATTGAGATCGGATCTTTTTCAGTTCAGGAACTTAGGAAATCGAGCTTAGCCGCGAATATGCTCCTGCACTATGACTGGAAAGGCAAAAAAATCCTTATCGCTGAAGATGAAGACCTGAATTATAAGGTACTGGAATCTGCACTGTCAAGAACCAAGGCTAAAATTTACAGGGCAATCAACGGAGCCGAAGCTGTTGATATTTTCAGGGATAGTTCCTTCCATCTTGTATTGATGGATATTCAAATGCCTGTAATGGATGGGTACATTGCCACCCAGCAGATAAAAAAAATTGATTCGAAAGTACCTGTTATTGCACAAACTTCATTTGCTATGGAAGGAGAAAGGGAAAAGTGTCTGCTCTCAGGCTGCGATGATTATCTTTCAAAACCCCTGAATCTGAATGAAATGTTATCGAAAATCGACAGGTATATCATACGTTGACCGGATGAACAAAAAGAGGTATCATTTCTACTGCAATTGAATGTATTCCTGGACATAACAAGCTTCTAAGTCCTCTCACGGCCGCTGTTTTTTTTAAAAAAGGTTAGAATAAATCTTAAATATCCTTTAAATTCGCCAAAAATTGTGCAGAGGTATATTGACTTCTCGATCTGTGTATCAGAAAGCAGCAGGCATCCACAATTTTGCTTTTTATATCTATATTAATGAGAATTGGTTATGAGCATGGAAAAATATTCAGTGATCATAGGAACCGGCAGTTTTATTCCATCCAAAGTAGTCAGGAATGAAAATTTCATTTTCAATGAATTTTATGACGTCGACGGTGCTAAAATTGACATACCCACAGAAGAAATTATTAAAAAATTCGAGGAGATTACCGAAATCAGGGAAAGACGTTATGTCAATGATGAGGTGACTGCATCGGATATGGCTTACAATGCTGCACTTGAGGCTATCAAATCTGCATCCATTGATAAGGAAACCCTTGATTATATTATTGTTGCGCATAATTTCGGCGACATACATAACGGCTCTTTGCAGTCTGATATTCTTCCGAGTCTTGCTGCAAGGGTAAAAGAAAAACTGGGCATCAATAACCCGTTTACAATATCCTATGATGTAATTTTCGGATGTCCTGGATGGCTCCAGGCAATGATACAGGCCAATTATTACATTAAGTCAGGAGATGCAAAACGCGTTTTGGTAATAGGTACCGATACGCTTTCAAAGATCAGTGATCCATACGACAGGGATAGCATGATCTATGCGGACGGGGCCGGAGCCACGATCCTTGAGGCTGTGGAAAGCAAAGAACCGGTTGGCATTCTGTCGCATATATCGCGATCAGATACCCTGGAACAGGCGTACAATTTATGGCTGGGTAAATCAAACAACCCTGAGGCAAAAGCTTCTGAACTTTTCATAAAAATGAACGGCAGGAAACTTTACGAATATGCGTTGAGAACGGTACCGCAGGTGGTAAAGGACAGCCTCGACAAAGCCGGAGTGATGCTCAGCCAGGTAAAGAAAATACTCATCCATCAGGCTAACGCTAAGATGGATGATGCCATCCTTAAGAGACTTTTTAAACTCTACAAGGAAATTAAGATCCCGAAACTTATTATGCCCATGACTATATCGCTATTCGGAAATTCTTCTGTGGCAACCATCCCTACAATGCTCAACCTTATTGTTACGGGCAGACTTGCCGAACATTCACTGCAACCCGGAAATATAGCGGTTTTCGCTTCAGTAGGATCAGGAATGAACATCAATTCGGTGATTTATAAATTTCCGGAGAGTTAGGTTTTTTAGAGTTCAGGGTTCAAAAGTTTAGAGTAATCAGTAATCGGTAATCTGTTCTGATACTGGATGTTATAGTAAGGAAGAAAGAGACAGATAAAAGTCTGATAATGGGAGAAAAAAGTTATCGTTTTACGATAATAAATCAACAGCATATCACTCGTAGTTATTTTGAAGAACCCTGAAACCTGAACACAAAACTCGTGAAATAAAAACTTTTCCCCAGTATCCGTTCTTTTATTTTTTTTTAGTAATATTAGTTACGGATTTTGAAAAACATTGAAAAATGAAACACATAAAAGGTTTGTATGTCTTGCTGCTGCTGGTTGCAATTCTTATTATTGCATCAATTGTTTTGTATAGCTTTAAAAATCAGATAAGTGACTGCTATTTTGAAAAAGGGAATGTTTTTCTGAAAGAAAAAGAGTATCAGACGGCATTAAACCTGTTCAATAAAGCCCTGCGATGGAATAAACAATCATCCGGTGCCTATCTGGCCAGAGGAAAAGCCCTGTATTCAATGAATAAAGCAGGAGAAGCAATGGAAAACATCAATATGGCACTGCATATAGACAGCATCATACCAGAGGCATACTATTATCGGGGACTTATTCTCATCTCAGGAAAAGATTACGATAAGGCAGCACAAGCATTTACAAAAGCCCTTGTACTCGATTCGCTATATGCCGAAGCGTATTACCAGAGAGGTATCGCAAAGGCCCATACAGGTGATTTCAGGGGTTCGATCAGCGATTATAAGCTGGCCATAGCACTGAATAAAGAAAACATCGATGCCTACCTGAAAAGCATCGAAGCCAGATCGGCCCTTGATGATTATATGGGAGCAATCGGCGATTATGATAAGATCATCGAGATTGATCCAAGCAATGCAAGCGCCTATTATAACCGCGGCTTTTTCAAAATGGGTATCGGAAACGACGTTGCCGCAATTGAAGATCTAACCAAGGCAATCAGCCTGGATCCGGAATTCGCCGATGCATATTACCACCGGGGAGTGAGTTACGCCCAGAACAAACAATTCGAAAAAGCCGTTGCAGATTTTACAAAAGCCATAGCGCTTAAACACCGTCCGGAGAAGAGTTATTATAACAGGGCGCTGGCCTATATTCAGCTTAAAAAGCCTGATAAGGCATTTGCCGATCTGAAGAAATCTCTTGAATATGACCCTTCTGATGCACAGGTTTATTTTCTCCTGGGTGTTACCAAAAGCATGCTTGATGATTACAGGCAATCGATTCCCTTTTATACCAAAGCCATTGAATTAAATCACTCCTCGTCCACCGCTTATTTTAACCGCGGAATTTCAGAAGGAAACCTGCAACAGCACAAGGAGGCAGTTGCCGATTATACGAAAGCAATCGAGCTGAATCCGAAACTGGCCGGGGCTTATTATTCAAGGGCCGTGTCGCTGCTCAATCTTCAGCGTACCGGAGAAGCATGTAAGGACCTTAACAAAGCCCTTGAACTGGGTTACACGGCAGCACAAGAACTGATCGATATTCATTGCAGCAGTCGACCAACCAATTAACGTCAATTCTATGAGAAATACACCTGCGATATTGTTAGCATCCGCATGCTTTATTCTGTTGCTGCCAGCTACAGCACAAACCGATTCGGTAAGAATTCACCTGACCCTGTCCCGTGAAATCATCAACGGCAGGCCAACCACGAAAAACTTTACGATAAGGCAAAAAACTTTTGATTCGGAGATGAGGCCGGTAAGAGACATTTACTTTGATCCTGTAACCCATCAGATATCGAACTATATTGTATTCTTTACGGACGATGGTAAAGTCGTTTCCGAAGAGCACTTTTCGCCGGACGATTCATTGCTGTATGCTGAAAAATATGAATACAATTCTGTTGGCGCAAAAATATCAGGAACCAGGTTTGAAAAGAAAGCAGGTGAACTGGCCGTTACCGGTAAAAAAACAATCGATTACACGCAGGATACCTTACCGGTAAAAATCACAGAGTACGGACCAGGAAAAAAAAACAGGTCGCAAACAACAATTAGCTATAACAATGATCACTTGCCGGTGATGCGGTATACCAAATACAAAAAACAATATCCCAATGGTGTGAGATCCGTTTCAGAGAACATCACGTATAACTCCAAGAATCAGAAGAGCGTAATAGAGGAAATACGAATAATGGCGGATAAGAGTCAGGTTACTGAAAAAGATACGTTTAATTACAACGCTAAAGGTCTGTTGCATGAAAAAAAGGTGTATACTAATTCCGGAGAACTAATGCTGAAATATGCTTATGGGTATTACCCGGGAGGAAGCCTGAGCTATTTTTCCGAGACCGATAATGCAGGCAAGCAACTCAAACTTTACAGTTACATCTATGAGATCCGCAATATTGATCTGGGAAGCTATAAAAGTGTATTCAGCGAAGAATAATGCATCAGTACCTGTTCAGCCACCTGTACCTGCGTGCATTGTCGCCGAATTTTACAGCAAGGACGATTTCATGTGACCCTATGCTGTATTTGCTTATGGCGCTTAATGTGTAATCAAAAGCATAACCGAAGTAAAACTTATCCACACGGGCACCTCCCATGATTATCAGGGAAGCTCCCCCGCCATGTATCGATTCCTCGGATATGCTGTAGCTACCGCCGGTACGGTAAGACAGACCAGCCCAATAATCTTCCTTGAAATAAAATTTAAGATTGACATCAAGCTGTGATACAAATTGATCGGTTGTCTTCAAGAGAAATGAGGGTTCCACAAATACAAAATCGATCATGTCGAAACGGTATCCGGCCATCAGAAAATAGTGCCTGACCATCTTGAATTCAGCCTGATCTTTACTTGAAAGCTTGAATGTATTCTCAAACAACTGCAGGGCGGAAAATCCTGCATAGATGTTTCTGTCGGTATAATAGACGCCGAAATTTGCATCGGGAATAAGGGTGGATTTACGCATGTCACCATAGAACTGGCTCTCGTCGTACAATTTAATTTTGCTATCGTCGATCCTGAACTGGTAGCCTGTTAATGAAGCGCCGAATGAGAGCTGTGATTTTCGCAGGGGGATATGGTACGAATACGTGAATTGCAAGCCCGTCCGGTTAAAGGCACCATTCCAGTCACTAAAGATGTATGTGCCAATCCCTACCCTGCCGCTTCGCGACATGGCACGGCGTCTGCGTTTTATAGAAGAACCCCGTGAAATGAAGCTGTTCTTGAGCAGCCGGGTCTGGGCGCTGAGGGCATAGGTCGAAGGGGCATCTTTTAACCCCAGCCATTGTTCACGGCCGGTGATATTTATGGAAGTGTACCCTTCATGGCCGGCCACAGCAGGATTCAACAGGAACCCGTTCATCATATACTGGCTGTATATGGGCAATTGCTGCGCATAGGTTATGGATATACCCGCAACCACCAGAACACTCATTATGATCAGATATTTCTTCATCGCATATGGAATCAACGATTCCTAAACTGTTCCTCTTCTATTTTCAATAGGTAAAAATTCCGCAAATATAGCTTTATTCATCCGGTATCCGCTACCGGATAATGTTAATGTTACCGACCAGCGGATCGGAATTCCTGTATTTCAGATCGATCACGTAATAATACGAATCCATCGGCATTTCCTTGCCGGCTTTTGATACACCATCCCACACATTCTCAGGATCAGGATCCTCGGCATGATAGATCAGCCTTCCCCAGCGGTCGAAAATCTCCACCACCGCACCCGGAAACAGATCAATATGATCGATCCTCCAGGTATGGTTGGCGCTGTTTGGATCACTTGGAATTATTGTGTTGGGGATATTGGCAAAAAACCTGTCAACCTCGCACATATAAATCACCATGGTATCCGAAGAAATGCAACCATTGTTATCGGTAACCTCAACGGTGATAGTATCGGCCGGAAGGTTTGTCGGTCCTATAGTAATGGGATTTACAATCTGGTTTGTCGACCAGTTATACATGGCAAAATACCCGGCATCAAGTTCGAGTGAGGAATTACCGCAAAGGGCTGTATCACGGCCAAGGTTTACAACAGGTAAAGGGTTAACAATCAATACAGCCGAATCGTAATCCGAGCATCCGTCAAGTCCTGTTGCTTTCACCCACACAATACCTCCGTTTTTACCATAAAATGTAGCTTGCGTGCTGCTGTCCTGCCATATATACGATAACTGGGTATCGTAATTGATCTCGGCATCAAACAGCACTGAATCATCCTTACATATCTCCACTTCATCACCGATCTCAACGTCAGGTGCCCTGACATTTACCTGTGCCATAACAGGCGCACCTATACAACCGAACGGTGTAATTTCAACCACCTGAATCTGGTGAACTCTCCGCGTCATATCCCACTCCACAACAACAGTATCGTTTTCGTCGGCTATTATGCTTCCTCCGTCGACAGTCCAGTAGAACGCCGAATTAATATATCCGCTGACCCCATAGGCAGCCCTGGTGCCGGCGCAGGCATAAGGTAAACTTTGTCCGCGACCGGCAACAGGTATCAATGCCATGATAAAAAGGGTCAATATATTAATTTTTGTAGCCAATGGAAACTTAAAAACTGTTGAATTAACGATTCATTCAAATGGCTGTTATAAAAGTCCTGTTAATATTCAAAATTGTTAGGAATATAATAAATAGGACCAGTTGCAGGTGCCGGGTTCACGACAAATACCGTGGTGGTTTTTGCACCAAAAGGATATGTATTTACGGTACCCGAAATATAGTCGGACTTTTCCGATATAGCTGAGATAATACCTTCAGCTGCTGCTCCCGGAGCATCCGTTGCCTTCAGCAAGGTATAGGTATACCTTGTACGCATACTGTTCTGCACAGTTATTGCAGATGAATTGAAGGTATACGTGAATGTCGGGGTTGCAGCGACCATTCCGGCCGTCCCGCTGTTAGCTTTACCAGATGTCGGAAAATCCACATAATCGGTTGTTGTACTGAGCGGAGCACCGACAGGTGTACCACCTGCATCGAGGTTTTCAACCACTTCGGAAACAGCAAATGCAAATGCACCAAGGGCATCCGGAATAGCTTCTGTAATAGCAACTGCCACGCTCTGTGCTGCCTGATCACCGCAAAGGCCTGAAGTAATATCGGCTGTGGTAAATAAGGCAGATGGCGGATCAATGACAGTAACATTCATTACAGTCGGACTTGCATCTGCGCATCCACCATACGCTGCCGGAGATTCTTCAGCCACATTGATGTTGTAAATACCAGCCTGTGAATAGGTAATTTCAACATAGTTTGCAGCGCCAGGCTTATTGAAAGCCGGAGGTGTTCCCGGATCAGACGGTGCTGTCCAGTTCCACACAAAGCCTGCGGTCAGCGCCCACCCGTTTCCGGCATCGTAATTCGGGTGAAAGTAAGGATCGGGTAAAGCATAATACCCCATAGTAGTACCAGCTGCTTTCAACGTAACATAATCAATGTTCGTTGGTGCAGTCCTGTTAGCATCGTACACCTGATAATCACCGTCTGCCACCTGGCCAAACAGTCCACCAGCTACAAACATCGCTACCGCAACGCTTGTCAACGTTCTCAAAAATAAACCTCTTTTCATCTTTCTAAAATTTAAATTAAACATGAGCAATAATTGTTATTGAATTAAATTCACTATTCTATTTACTTTATCGTATTCTTTATGTATTTGTTTCACCATTTTGATCAACCGTTTCTTTGTTATTGTCAACCTGTACATCGCATTAATTAAGGTGAATTGGGTATATAATATGCAGGGCCGGTATCCGGGATCTTAGAGATCCATATATCCAGCTCGGTAGCTGAGGCGGCTGTACAACCTGCTGCAGTTTCATAATTTATGCTTATTCTATGGTATTCATAGCCGTCCCACTGAATGGTTATGCTGTTGTCGGTAATGCCTCCCCCAGCAATTATGGTATGAGCTGCAGGAATATCAAGATCTGTTACTGACCAGGTATAGTTTGTCATTCCGGCCTCAGTGGAGTATACAATGATATTTCCCTGACACGTTGTATCAGTTCCGGTAATTGTCGGAACAGGAAGTGCATTTACCGTTATGGCGATGTTCCTGGGGGCACTTATGCCGCATCCGTTGGTGGCCCTGACACTTAAAGTATCACTGGTTGCAAATGTACTGAAATCAACGGTAACAGAATTGCCCGTACCGTTAATGGTAGCACCGGTACCGCCATATACCCATGTATAGGAAACCGATGGATCATTTGGTACGCTGTATGGCACACCATTCTGGCCCTGACAAACATTCTGAGAACTTACAATGTATGCACCGGGCTGCAGGGGCAACAGCGGAAATGCTATAACCACATCATCCGAAGATGTGCAGGAGCCATTGCTTATTGTCCACCTTAATGTATATGTTGTACCGTTTGTTCCGTTAAAATCACTTGCAGGTGAATCGGGTGTAACTACTGTACCTCCGATACCGCTTACGATGCTCCATAATCCTGATCCTACCAGTGGGGTATTACCAGCCAGTGTTGTACCTGTTGCCCCGCAAAGCGATTGATTCGAACCGGCATCAGCCGTGGTAGGTATGTCATAAGCTGTTACTGTACCTGCATCAACCACACCGTTATTTAGTCCGTTATTGTAAGTAAAGGCTGTGAGCCTATATATACCTGGAACAGGGGTAGGCAGTGTATACGGCAATGAAGAGATAGCCACATCTACCTGGGGTACTCCGTTTATGGTATAGCTTAAGGTATAGTTCAATCCCGGTGATTGAGTAAAGGAAACCAGTATTCCGGCCGCACCGCAAACAGGTCCTGAGGGAGATAGGGTCGCCCTTGGTTTGGTGACATTAATACATGCAGTGGTTACATTTTTACCTGCCACTGGGAATGAAATCCGGCTGACTGTCTGTACACTACCGTTGTAATTATCGCCTGTTGCTGAAGAGGAAATTTCAATCCAATCTGTGCTGTTGTGCTCTGCTACACGCATATCAGAGAGTCCATTCTGTGTCATAAGAGGAGTCAGATCACTTGCCGGATTCCATTTCAGGTCAACAATAGCCTGATTTGCCGAAGGCACTGTAACGTTCCAGTAATCATCAAGATTGACATAGGTCAGCGGTGCCTGGAACGTAGTAAATGTATTGGGATTATGATACTCCACGGTCCATAAGGCAGGTCCTGTCATAGTGGTCATCAGGGTGATCTTATTCCCAAGGTTTGTTCCTTCTCCCACCGGGAAAAGGAAATTATCACTTTGGTTTATCCGTTTGATCAATGGTCCGTCAACATAGGACGATGAACTACCTCCGGCAGGAATTACACAATTCATGGCTGAATTAATGATCGTAAGCTTATCTGCAGTGGCTGTATGGATTACTCCGCTGGTGAGCATAAGGTTACCATTTACTTCAATGGCACCGTTTGTGTTGATAGTTAATCCGGCAGCATTATTGATCTCAAGATTGTTAAAGGCATTTGTGCCTGTAAAATCGCCTAAAATTCCACCTATTGTTTGAGCCGATGAACCGGCAAATGATACTGTAGCACCTGCGCCTGAACCGCTTTTGAATACGCCGGTGTTATATCGTTCCATTGTACCCAGAATTGTTAATTTGCGGTTATTCAGGGTATTATCGAATGCTGGTCCATCGGTTGCTGTTCCAATCTTCAAGCTATGGCATATCGTTAAATCTTTATTCGGTATATTCCTTGTACCTGTTCCGGAAAGCAGAATATTAGGAACGCTGGAATAAAGGTCTGCAATTAATATATAGGTGCCAGTACCGCCATATTCCAATGTTGCATCGTTTGAACAATCGAGAAAACTTGTGTACCGTCCGGCAGGGATCACACCACTCTCAAGATATAAAGTACCGTTGCCGGTAACAATACCCAGATTATGTCCGAAATAGGGTGATACAATACGCAGTGTATTATTGATTGTTGTCTTGTATGCCGAACAATAATTGGCATCTGCAGTCACCTCATGATCAATGGTAACAATAAAACCATTGGGTCCACCCAGAGGACAAGGATACAAAGTACCACCGGTTTGTGTCCAAATCGTATTATCAGTCCAGTCTCCATTGGAATTGCTGGTATATTCAGGTATATCCGGCGGAAAAGCAGTACTAATGCCGGCTGTATATTCTCCGCTAAGATTATCGGTGTTGACATAATTAATTGTTATCGTATTGGCCACATCATCGACTGTGGAAGTCAGGCTCCAGCTGGTAGCAGGGGTTAATAACCTTGCTGCAAGGTAATTGTTTTCCTGAGAGCCCAGTACATCTTCCTGGAGGTAGTTAAATACAATATTTCCGTTAAATCCCATTAAACCATTACCTTCCATTTCCCAGTAATAGTCCAGCACATTTGCCGGATCAATTACAGCAGAATGTCGGGTATTAATGTTGTTAAGTCTTAAAGAACCCACATTGGTATTGGTATTAATACTAAGGACCGCAGGTGTGTATTTTCCGGTTGTACCCAACGGAAAGGTAAATGTTGTGGGAGCACCTATTATCGGAAAGAACTTATTGATTCCCACATTACTGAAAACTCCGTCGGAAGTGATCATTTTGGCCGAGCTGAATGGTGCTCCTGAAATATTGCTGTTCACACCCAGTGACAGCAAATATTTGTTGATATCCAGGATACCCTGTGTAAGTACAAGGTTCTTTTCAAGGGTTATGCTGTTATTCAGTCTGGCTCCCGCAGTATTGTTAAGTGCAAGCTGGCCGTATGTGCCTGTTCCGGATATATATTGAAGACTGCTGCCATTCAGTTCAACGCCTGTGTTATTATCCGTGTAGGTTGCATTATTGTTCAGGTTCCCGGCAACATATACAGTGTAATTTCCACACTCTAATGTTCCGCTGCTCAGGGTAAGGTTTCTGTTTACAGTGGTATTACCGTTCAGGGTGAGCCTTGTTACGGGATTCACCACCAGATCGTAAAATGTTGTTGGTGAAGTACCTGTAATAGCCTGAATATTGCCATTGAATGTAGTTGTATTCAAATAATGGGAATAGGTTCCCGAATTATTCAGGTTTCCGTTAATTGTAACATTGATATTGTACGTAGAATTGGCATCAAAAAAGCTTCTGTTATTGCTTAATGTAAGCGAACCGTTCAGAGTTAGCGGACTGATAAGAAGAGTAACTGTAGCATTCCGGGCAGGTCCCGCTGTTTTACCTGTTATGGTAAGGTTATTCAAAGATACTGTTGCGTCGAGTCTGTAATCCTGCACTGCATCAACAACGGGACCAACGGGCGGAACCTGGGAAAATACAATGTCACCACCTGTTACCGTTGAGCTCGCAGGTCTCAGGTACAGATCTCCGAATGTATTTCCTCCACCGCCCCTGACTATGGTCAGAGATCCACCACTCATATTGAACTGGCTTCCGGCATTTAATATTTCTAATTTTGCATTGCCAGTATTGGCATTCTGTCCGTTGATCACAAGCTGACCACCACTCTGTGTATATTTCAAGACCCCGGCTGAAGTAGCGGGATTTCTTCGGATCTGCCCATTAACAATGAGGTTACCACCCTGAATTTCAATTTCTGATGAACCTCCGCCAGAATATTCAATATCGTTATTCCTTACAGTTGTGCCATTTGTATTTCCTATATACACATTGCCGTTGATAAGAGCCAGTTTACCATTAAGGTATACATCATTGCCATCGGAATTGCCAACAGCAAGAAGAATATCCCTGTTGCCCGAATTGCTGTAATCGATATAAAGACCTGCTGTAGTAGGTATTGTAAACGGACTTGTTGTAGTAATGGTAAAATCAGAGTTGGGATTGGTTCTCAAATACCCCAGGGTTCCATTTTGCAAAGTAAGCCAGCCATCAGCTAAAGTATTAAGAGTTCCACCAATATCTATAATTAACGAATCTGATTGTGAACTGCCTTTATTTACAAGGACATTATTCAGTGTGGTTGTCGGAATACCGGAGGTATTTGTAATACTTGCCGAATTTTCACCAAAAAAGGTTGCATCCACAGTATATGTTCTTCCTCCCCCTGTCGATCTTAGTGTAACAACGTTATTGTTTATCAGGGAACCGCCTATTGCAATCGTATTGTTCACCACCGGAGTAGCAAACGGATAATTCGGATAGATCTCCAATACAGCCCCTGGCGCAACAACAACATCACCCTCGACAATTAAATGCTGCGGAGCCTGGTCGTTGAAAAACTCAAAGCTACCCGCATCAACGTACATACTCCCTTTAACTGTTACTGTTTTTTCGATCGTCGGATTATATACGCCCGAAAAGTAAGGCCATATATTGGTATTCCAGCACATCGCAATCCATGCAGTGGTTGCATTTCCGGTACAAGTCAAATCCCCGTAGACAGTGGTTGCGGCATTATTCGGTAATACAAGGTTATCTCCTCCCCTGGCCCTCAGGATCAGGTTTCCGTATTGGATAACATTGGCGGGTAATATATACAGTGCTCCGACAGTGCCATCTATATCGTAAAATTCTGTGGTACCGCCATGCACATTAAAATCAGAAAAATCACCTGATGGAAAAGTAAACAATCCTGGAATGGTATTATTTGGAGTTTTCGGCGTGGTTACCTGAAACAACCCATTTCCATTAGGGTGATTAACCACCATACTGAATGTACTTCCTGTATAGGTATAAATATCAAGTGTTGACCCGTTTTCAATTTGCAGTACTGCACAATTTTGATTGCCTGTAAGATTTACGGTATTGCCATTGCCGATAATTACCACATCGTTCAAACCCGGAATGGTTGCAGCAGCAGGTCCGGTATGGCTTACATTTGACCATGTAGTTGCCAGATTCCAGTTTGCAGACTGCCTGCTGTAAAAAATCACAGGTGCACCAAACGGGTCGGTGGGTGCATCATCACCGGCAGTATAATCGCCATCAATAAATGCAACATTTTCAAGAAAGTTACCTGTACCCGGCTCACCAACAATATTGGCCGCCTCATCAACATCATTTACGGTACCTTTTGACCAGGAATAGGTTGTAGCCTGATAGCGTGCAGCCACATAACCATTCTCGGTTATTCCGGCACCGGTAATCACATCATTCTGATCGTAAGTATACCCGTGAGTCACTGTAGCAGTTCCCAATGTAAAACTGTTTGATTTTACCCGCCAGAAATAAGTCAGGGTCCGCCCGTTATTGATCGTAGCAGGATGTTCATAACCAACCGGAATAACTGTGATCGACCCGAACGCCGCAGGAGAACCGTTAATTCCCAGCGTGGCCGGAGTATAAGCAGGAAGGGCATGAGATGTCGAAGATGCACCTACAGGAAAGGTGAACGAAGGCGAAACTGCCGAATATTGCCTGGTTAATCCGCCGTCCCCGGCATTCCCGCTTGTCTGGATATACCGGTTTGCATCAGCTCCTGCAACAATTGCATCTGTTCCCAGGATAAGTTCGTTGTTTTGGATATTCATCGGTTTATACCCGGCAGCTGCGCCTGAAAAAGTAAGTGTACCGTTGATGGTAAAAACAGCATTCATATTGACAACTGCCGTTCCGGCTGCAGGTTTGTTCAATTCAAGATTCTGAAAAATGCCCGTACCGTTACCGTCAATGTTTTGCACAGCATTGCTGTTCAATACAATCTTTCCTGATCCGAGATGATATCCGGAATTGAATATGTTGGCGGCACAATTCACTGTTTTGCTGTTATCGTTAAAGCGGCTGTTCAAAATCTTCAGCGAATCCGTTATATTCAGGGTATTTTGAGTGCCATCTAGTATGAGTACATCAGAACTTGATTTGTCTACAATCAACTTGTTTACGGTAAGGGGTGTGGCGAGATTGATCGCAAACGACTGCGTTCCTGTACCATTAAATATGGTGCGATTGGTGCCGGTTGTGTATGTAGTACCAAGTGCAATGATGAAATTACCGCCTACAGCTACATCAAAATTATTTGCATTCAACACACCCGACTGAAGTGTAAGATTTTTTAAGACTTTTAACGGATACGTATTTAACAGTACCGGTGCTGTACCGCTTACCCTGCTGACAAAAAGGTTGTAAACAGGGGCATTCGATTCCAGAATATAGCTGGTCGCATCCGCACCTGAACCAGTTGTCGGGATTACTTCAACCGTGCCACCTGTTACGTTAATATTTGCATATGAAGAAAGTACTTCAAACGCTCCGTTTTGTCCTCCACCCGCACCACATACGTCATATATCCGCATGGTGCCGCCCGACATACTAAATACGTTTTCTGCAGCATTCAGGTTAAACGTTGCAACAGAACCATCCAATGCAGCAGCTATACGGTTGGTATTTATCGTGGCTGATGTGAAATCCTTAAGGTCATCGACCGTCGTGTATTGTAAGGGTGTACGCTGAAAGCGGCCCCGCAGGTATAGCATACCTCCGGTCTGTGTATAAGAAGCCAGTCCTCCTGTACCACCGGCGGCCCTGAACTGCTTAGCATCGACCTGACCTCCGTTAAGCTCAAATTGTCCCGAGGCTACATCCCAGGTAATAAATCCACCTGATTCACGTGTCGAAAAATACCCGTTGTTGATTTTGATTTTGCCATATATTGAAAAGGAGCTGCATCCGCTCAGACTAATTCCTGCCGCAGTATTGTTTGGGGCTGCCACCCCATAAGCCACATTCAGCTCCCTGTAATCATCAGCTGTAGACAGCACAATTACATCTGCACCGTCAAGGATCAGTGCACCGTTGGCAGGTATATAAAAATCAGAATTAGGACCGCCCGGACCGGAATCACAATTTCCTTCAGTCAAGGAGGGAATTATGGTTAAACCTTTTAGATCCAAGGTTCCGGTTCTTATCCACAGGGCTTTTTTCAGATTAGGATTATTTCCACCTCCATCGCCCCCTGAAGTATTAGCCCCAAACAACCTGAAATTTGAATAACCAGTTGAGTATATTGTTAATTTGAACGTTTGATCAACCCCTTTATCAAGGACAAGATTGTAAAAATCAGTAGTATTGTTACAAGTTAACGTATTGTTCGTTGCTCCCATAAAATAAACTGTGGCAGCACCCTGATTGGGAAAGGCATCAAATACCGGATATGCCTGATTGGTGAAGCGTACTGTTCCGTCGTTTGTAAAATCACCATACAGAATTACCTGGTGTGTATTATTAATATAATAGTTTAAAAATGGTGCAGTACCACCTGTTACACCAGTTACGGCTGTTGTAAATGTATTTCCGGCGCCTGTGGTCAGCGAAGCTCCGTTATCTACGACTACATTTCCGAAAATAGTCAGTTGCCTTCTATTCGCAGTATTGTCATTTATCCGATAGGTACCTTGTTTCACATACAGGTTTCCGTTCAGTGTAAGGTTGTTCAATTGAGTTGCAATAATGCCGGGGGCATTTATGGTCAGGTGATTATAGGTAGTTTGAGTAGCAGGGAGAGTAAAATTTACTGAATTATTGTACTCGGTCGTTCCACCTCCTGTAATTATAAAAGTATTGGTGGTCGCCGACGGAAAATTGACAGAGGCCAGTTGTAAAGTACCCTGACCACGCAAAGCTTTCAGTCCGGACGTAAACTGGTATGTAGACATGTCTATGATCCCGCCTGCATTGATTGATATATCAATGTCGGCCTCGTTAACATTGCCGGTAAGGCTAATCGTTCTTCCATCCAGGATCACTACAAAATCATTAGTCCCGGGAACGGTTGAACCCATCTGTGTCGTACCTCCCGGATCTGATGTCCATGTTGTGGGATTGTTCCAGTTACCAGTCTGATATGAATAATACGTTCCGATTGCCCCGGCAGTCCAGGAAGAATTTGTTGTTGTAATATCTGATGTACCGGTAATGGTGATTGTATTTGCACCAAAGGTTTGTGTACCGGATGGTGGCTGCCATGCTCCCAGATTTGGCCGGAAATATATTGTGTTCGGAGTTATGGATATTTCAGAGCCTTCGTATTGAAAGATTGAAGTAATTATTTTACCAGCAACGCTGGTCAACATATCCCAGTAGCGGGAAATATACTTAGGTCCTAAGCCAGCATACGAAGTTGTTCTTACAAGTATAGTTCCGGTTGTGTTATTTATTGCAGTAATTGAAACAGGATCATATAATCCGTCAGAACCAACCGGGAAAATAATAGGCAATGTGGCATTGGCATTACGGATCAAATATCCATTGCCATCGGTAACTACCATACTCGATGCTGAACCACCAGATTGTGTACCGGATAATGTTAAATTGTTATCGCCAAGTTGAATAGTACCGGAAGTCAATATAAGATTTGAAATAGTACTATTGTTGCCGTTTAAAAGAAAATTACCACCATTCATGGTAAAATCATTTGAAACAGTTATTGATGCAGACTGCGATTTGTCTCCACTACCAGACACTGTAAAATTGTAAAATGTATATCCATCAATTGATTGAGCTACCGATCCGTTTAGATTTACAGTACCCGATGTGGGTGTTCCTCCACCTCCAAATGTACTGGTAATACCACCACCTGAAATATTGCCTCCTACATTTAAGATTCCTGCCCCGGTGAAACGGATATAATTCCTATTTATATTGGCATTCATGGTGAGATCCCCCAAAACAGTAGCGTTTCCTGATGCAATTTCAATAAAGGCATCCCGGCTGTTGTTATTGGTTGAATTCATGGTTACGGAACCGGAAGTAAAAGATCCGTTATCTACCACTACAGATTTCCAATCATTGTTTGAATTGCAGAATAAAGTTGTGGTATTTGTCACCGTAAGTGAATTTGTTCCTGAAATGATCACCGATGAGGGTTGATTTCCACCATTCAGGATCAGGCTTAAACAGGTATAATTACCATTAACAGTTATATTGGCATTGTTTGCGATAATTACATCATCCCCTGCACCCGGAACCACACCTCCTACCCATGAAGCCGGTGTACTCCAGTTCCCTGTCATTGCATTGCTGGTAATGGTTGCCGGAAATAACCTGGCCGAAAGGAAAAATAAGACAGCAAAGATTAAAAATTGCCTTTTTACCGACCATTTGTATAAATGAAGCCAGTTGCTCCTGCCGCATTCCGAAATCTTCCAGTCCAGTTCTTTTCTATTCAAAGCCTTGGATGAAAACATACCTTCATTCAATATCTCAAAAAAAGTCCTCAGCATTCTCTCAAACGATTGTTAATTTAAACCTCAAACCTTCGCAATCCAAATAAAGTTTTCAACAGCTCACCTCTTCATCACTTAAGTTACGCAATTTTTTTCTTATTTAAAAAACTGTGTATCATTTTCAGGGTTTTACGTGATCCATTTCGGATTGTTGCACTATTTAATGATATACTTGATTCTCTTGATATTGTTTTGATAAAGGATGCCTAAAGGATGACCAAGGTAAAATAAGTATAGTTAAAATAATAGTTAACTATGTATATTATTAGTAATATTCTGATAATTAATTAGTTTACAAAGGATAAATGAATACGGAAAGAATCTCATACCGGTGAGTTTAATGAATAAGCTTTAATATATTGATATTAAATACTTTCAGAATTCCCGGTATAGGGATTTCCAGTCAATTCCGGTGGGTATTGACCTTCATTTTTATATAACGGTTTTTACCTATGACATATGCGTATTTTCCGGCACTTGAAGTGATGATGTAATTAAGTGGTTTGACCATTATGTGATCAAGGTAATGATTTCTATGGAAAAATATTCAATTTCAAATTTCTGATCGGCTCAATGTAGCGAATTGAAGCGTTCCCAGGTATCTTCCTTACTTAATCACTTTATTCAGCATAACTTATGTCAGCAGTCAGTGACGATTCCCTGAAAAAGAAATTCATAGCGGAAATATTGTAGACAGGGGTGCTTTCCGTGAAAACCAGAGAGTCAATGAATGAGGACTCGTATGTTTCCTGCAGCAACAGTCCGTTCCGATAAATCCTGTAAAACCAAACCTGGTTATCGGCATTTGAATGGTCTGCAGGTCCGTTCCATTCAAGACGGATAAAATCCCGGTCAGTAACGCTCACCGAAATATTTTCTACACCATCGGGGTTCCCGTGAACCGCTCCCTTTCGCTGAGCCAGCAGCCAGGGGGTAATTGTGGATTCGTTGCGGGTATAATCCCAAACATTATGCCCCACTCCATGGTATTCGGTATACCTGATCTGTGTTCCTCCCGCCCCTTGAATTGCCTGGTACATGTCCCGGGCCCAGTGAACATCGATAATATTGTCTTCAGAGCCGTGAAAGATCCAGAAAGGTATTTCCGCAACAACAGGGGCTATTTCCGGATTTCCCTTTGCACATTCTACATAGGCAGCAGCAAACATACCTGGATTTTTCTGTAATGCCCCGTAGGTTCCGATACCACCCATTGAAATGCCATAAATATAAAACCTGTCATAATCAAGGTTGAAGACATGCTTGACAAGTTCGATCATTGCATAGGTTTTGGCCATCATCGGGCTGGTTTGTGGGTCGAAACTGTCGCCCCAGCCGTATATTTCCTCCCCGGGACATTTGGGTGTCAGTACAATGCATGGATCTGAAGAAACCACCGGTTCGTGATACCAGCCAAGGTCCCAGGTTGTGGTATCGGAATATCCATGAAGGAATATAACCAATGGATATTTCTTTTGGTGATCGTATGAAGGCGGAACAAAAAGGCCGCAACGGAATGTTCCCAGATACCTGTCCATATACCCTCTCTGTGCTTTCATATCGTTAATCACAGGGTCTTCGCGCTTGTCCCTTTCACAGCTCACAGTAATCATCATGAAGCCGGATAGCAGAGGGAATAAATATGAAAATAATGTGATGGTACCTTTGGATAGCATACGCCGGAATTCAGGGGATTCTATTATAATGATGTTTATTCGGATCTTTTCCCTATCTGTTTAAAACCTCACACGCAGATTTATAAAAAATTCGCGTCCGGGAGCAGGTTGATAGCAATTGCCATCGGGATCGGGTTCGGTAAATGCAATATAGTGTTCGTTTGTGAGGTTTCTAACAAACGCACCGAATTCCCAGCTTAACCCCAACCATGCGGGTATATAGGATATGCGGGCATGCAACAGGTTAAACCCATCCTGGAATACATCATGGTGAATTGCATCGGTATATATGAACCATTTCGTCTGCATTTCATAGCTGGCTCCAATGGAAAGATTTTTAACCAGCCTGTAAGAAATATCCAGATATACCTGATGTTCCGGTGAATTGGGCAGTGAAAAACCTTTCAGGCTGTCGGGTGATGTGTACCTGAAATGTGAATAGGTATAAGAGCCCTGAAGGATTATTTTATCCACTGGAGAATAACTTGCATAGGATTCAATTCCATATCGTTCGGTTGATCCGGTATTCCCATAAAAAACTTCCTGGTTTCCCCGTGCAGGATAGAGCTTGAACCTGAAAAAATCCTTTTCGGTGGTCATATAGAATCCATTCACATCAATCCTGAAACGGTTGCCTGCAAACCCTCTTATCCCTATCTCCTTACTCACCGAAGTGGCCGGTTCAAGATTTTCATTAAATCCCCCGAATGAAAGCGGGTTGCTTGCCAGCTCTTCGGTTGCCGGAGGCATGAACCCCTGTGCCCAATTTGCATAACAGCTTATAAAGGAGTTAAGCGAATAAGCAACCCCGATTCTGCCGGTAACCTTATTGAAGTTCTTTTCCCCCGACAAATTATTCCCTGTATTCAACTTATCGTTCAGTGCATTACTGATATTATCATATCTAAACCCTGCTGTGAGATTCAGCTTACCGGAAATCTCCAGTTTATCAAAAACATACACGCCCGTACTTTGTTGATTAATAAGTTGGTTTGCCAACAATAGTGTATCTTCAAGGTTTGCTTCATCGGTACTTTCTTTTCTTAGCGGATTACTTAGGCTTTTAAGCTTGTATTCGCTTATTGTCTGCCATTGGGCATCGGTTCCGATTGATAGATGATTTCTAATGCGCTGTGCTCCGAAATGCAGATCAAGCTGTGCACCAAAACCCGGTGTCACGAAATCACGGTATTGGGCGGCTTTGTTGCTGGTTTCTTTGTAACGCCAGCTACGAATAAATCCATATGCCTGAATATCTGCGTATTGATTGATTGTGTATTGCGAAATTACGCCCTGTGTTATCCTGTTTGTTTTCTGGTATTCATTGAACGGATTGGCATCAGGGTTGGCCTGTCTCGGATTTTCAGCCACCTGTTCAAGACTCAGTCCCTCCGCATTCTGGTTGAAAAAAGTGGTAACAATCAACACCTGGGTGATCCTGAGTTTACCTGATGGTGTCCAGATAAGTTTTTCGCTGAGGTTATCAGCCCAATATGCTGCATGGTCGCGGTATGCATCCCCCACAATATGCGAATACGAAACCCTGTAATTGATATTTCCCGCGGTTCCTCCAATCTGACCAAAACCTTTAAAGAATCCATACGAACCGGTTCCGGAATATACTGTTCCGTTGAACGGAGCTGTTCCTCCGTCACGGGTTATGATGTTCAGCACACCTGCAGAACCGCCTCCGCCATAGATGGATGTTGCCGGTCCGCGAAGCACTTCAATCCTGTCGACTGTTTCCCAGTCGACATCATACAGGTCGGGGGCAAAACCCGAAGGATCGTTCACAGGAATGCCGTCAATAAGCACTTTGATCCCCCTTAAACCCCTCTCAGAAAGTATTCCCTGACCTCTTACAGACATATGAAGCCGTGAACCGCCGGCCTGATTCTCAACCCTGACCCCGGGAACAAGCCTGAGTGCTTCATCAGCAGCTATGGTTTTTGCCATACCTTCCAATATTGACGGAGTGACAATGGAAGCAGCCGTTGTGTTCAAACGGTATGTAACAGGAATCCGTGCAGCAGAAATAATAACTTCATCAATCGGAATGGTATCCGGGTTTGATTCCTTGGAGGTATTTTCCTGTGCATGGCTTAGGGTAAGACATGCAAGGGGAATGCTCAGTGCAATTATTGCTCTTCTCAGGGACATGAATAGATGTTGCTGTGGCATTTGATTAGTTCAACACGTTTTCAAAAAACAACCGGTACATCCAAATAACCAGGTTTTGCGAATAAATATAGAAAAATCATTTGGATATTTTTCATTGAAATATATATTATATGGTAGTAAATGAAGATAACCGGAAGCAATCCTGCAAATATTAGTTCAATCCCATGGAAAGTGTAAATTCCGCACTATGCAACCTGATGGGTTTTCATAACATTATATGAGAAGGAATTCCCTGTGAAATACCCAATACGCCGACTTAAAAGCGGATATTATCTCTACAACGAACTATTATTCAAGACTTTTATAAAACTTCTGTAACACATAGAACGCTTTCTTTTTCGATCCCGACGGAGCAGCAATTAAGCCCTTTCTGTTCCAACCGTCCTGGATCCCGGGTAGCGGGCGTCTGGGGGAACGGAAATCAGCCAGGATCCAGGGCGTCATGCCCCTGAGTTGAGGAATTTTCACCAGCATATCGATCGATTTTCTGTACATATACTCCTGGTACTCTTCCGACCAACGGGTCAGGCTGTCACCATGGAATCCCAGCAAGGCGCCTGCTCCGAATTCCGAGATGATCACCGGTTTCTGCTGATTGATCTTCCAGGTAATTTCATCGCATTTCCCGGGCAGGCCATCGTACCAGCCAATATACTCGTTAAAGCTGAGAATGTCTACGTAACTAGCTAAAGGATCAGTAATTACCCTGATGTTGTTGTTATTTTCAAGTCCGTGCTGTTCGAGCGCAGCACTGATAAGCCTGGAACTGTCGAGGTTTCTTGCCTCGCTGATCAGTGTGGCCATAAAACGAGTACGCATCTCCTGCACAGGTGTTTCGTTGCCCACACTCCAGATGATTACCGATGCCCTGTTTTTATCGCGTGTAATCATATCCGTAAGTTGCCTCCTGGCGTTTTTAAAGGTGGCAGTATTCTCCCAGTCAATTGTCCAGTAAACAGGAATCTCCTCCCACAATAATACTCCCATTTCATCGGCCACTTTTGCCATATTTTCGTTATGCGGATAATGTGCTAGACGGGCAAAATTACCGTTCAGCTCCTTTACCCAGCCAAGGAGTAACCTTGCATCGGCTTCGGAGTATGCCCTGTTACCCCTGAGGGGATTCTCTTCATGGATGGATATTCCTCTGAGAAAGATTGGTTTTCCGTTAAGCAGAATATCGGTTTCCCTGGTTTTTATGGTCCTGAGGCCTATCCTGTCCGCTACAGTATCGCCGGTTGCAATGAAATCTACATCATACAGCACAGGAGCATCGGGAGACCACAGATGCAGTCCTTTCGCCTCTATCTCAAACGGGGCATAACCGTTTTTATCGGTAATTATAGTAGCTGTTATACCGGTACCCCTGATCACGATAGTGACGCGTTTTGAATTGCAGCGCTTGCCATCAAGGGTTACATATCCTGCAACAGTCATTAAGTCACTATTTTTCAGATGAATAAAATAATCGCGGATAAAGGTAGGGGGCACTTCAACAACCTTCACTTCACGGGTAATTCCGCCATAATTCCACCAGTCGGTATTCAGGGTAGGTACGCCTTCTTTTTTTCTGGTATTGTCGACTTTAATGATCACAAAATTTTCACCCGGACGAAGAATACCGGTGATCTCAAAATCAAAGGGAGTAAACCCTCCTGTATGCTGACCGAGCTTTATTCCGTTCATATACACGTCGGCCTGGTAGTTAACAGCACCAAAATAAAGGAAGACCCGGTCTTTTATATCAGCCTTAGCATAATCGAAGGATCTCTTGTACCAGATGCTCCCCTCGTAATAGAACAACCTATCATCCTGGGTATTCCAGTCTCCCGGAACATTCAGCACGGGTGCTTCATCAAAATTATATTCCACCAGGTCGGTTTTATCGGCTGGTTTTTTATTGACATAATATCCGCCGTTTGAAGGATCTTCCATCTCGTCAAAAGGCTCGTAACGGTAATTGTAATATCCGTTCTCATACGGATCGACAATGTAATGCCATTTGCCGTCCAAAAAAGTAATCTTTCTGGCTGATGTATTGATCATAAGCGGTTCCTGGCTAAAAGTATCAGAAAATAGGACGTTCAGCCAGATTAAAGCCAGAAAAAAAGCAAGGTTTTTTGGCATATACTGTACATTATTATATTACAACAGGGTTTCAAAGTGTATGGATTATGATCCTGTTGTTGTGGTTTAGTACTTCATTTTAAATAAAGCATATGTAATTCCCGGCATCACAACAGAATACATGTTACTCTTGTAATCTATCCTTATCGGATCACCGGCCAGCAGCTCAAACTGCTTTGCCGAAAGGTTTAAGCTGAAAGTAGCTTTCTGTTCCATGCCGGATGGATTAAAAAAAGCGATAATCGTCTCCTCGCCGGCTGCTCTGGCAAATATGAAGGGATATGTATTTTCCAGGGCAAATACCGGGACAAATTCGGCGTATGCGGCCAGTGCCGGTTCGGTTTTTTTGAGCTGTATAAGTCCTTTCACGCTGTTCAGCAAGGAATTCGGATCTTTCTCTTCCTCCGCCACATTGGGCGCATCCTGCGCCTTATCAACAGGAAGGTAGAGCAATGCCGGGTCAGAATCTGAAAAACCCAGGTTCTTTCCTGCAGACCATTGCATGGGTGTGCGCGCTCCTGCCCTCGGCCTGTATGCTCCCTCCACGTATGGCATTCCATAAAGCTGCCGCATTCCTAGTTCGTTGCCGTAATAGATAAAAGGAATTCCGGGCATGGCCATTGAAAATGCAAAAATCATTTCAAGTTCATGCTGTGACCTTTCGATATTTAACCGGGAAAGATCGTGATTGCCAAGAGGAAGAAGAATATACCCTTTATCCCTTGTTTTTATGTATTGTTCCATGTACTTGTCCAGGAAACCTTTAATGTTTCCCTTACCTTCGCTGTCGAAAAAACTGTGCCCTTCGGAGTATCCGTTAAGGATGCGCCAGCTTTCTTTCTGAAGAAGATCGTTATATCCCGGAAACCAATGGTAAAAATCAGCATGAAACCCTCCCCCGTTAAGCGCCGATTCGGGGTGCGACCACTCAGCCACCATAAAGGAGCCCGGGTATTCATCATCCATGATCTGGCGGATATTATTCCACCACTTCTTTGTGCCCTCATCACGGGTACTGTAAAACTGTTCGTTACCCTGAATATTTGCATTCTTGACCAGTGCCCCGGCCATATCAGCACGGAATCCGCTGGCTCCCATATCCATCCAGAACCTCAGCATTTTTTTAAGTTCTTCCTGCAATGCCAGCACATCGGGATGATCGACCGGAAGCATCCATTCCTCTTCGGGTTTGGCAAAGCCGAAATTCAATGCCGGCTGGCTCCAGTAGAAGTTCCTCATGAACTGGCCATTACGCCGGCTGTATCCTTTTATGAAGGCATCTTTATAAGCATCCGGAGGATTGATCCAGGTATTGTCAGTCCATATGTACCAGTTCGAATACTTGTTTTTTTCCTGTTTTGCTGACTCCCTGAACCATTCATGATCAATGCTTGTATAGCTGATCACATAATCAAAAATAATTTTTAGTCCCTTTTTTCCAGCCTCCTCAAACAACATGCGAGCATCTTCATTAGTCCCGTATCTTGGTGCAACTTTGTAATAATCAGAAATATCATACCCGGCATCATGAAAAGGCGACTCAAAAAAAGGATTGATCCATATGCCATCGACACCAAGACTTTTTACATAATCCAGTTTTTGAATGATCCCGTTCAAATCACCGGTTCCGTCACCATCACTATCGTAAAAAGTCTGCGGATAAATCTGATAGAATACGGCATTATCCAACCACCCGGGACATTCGGGAATCGAATATTTACCTGTAATAACGGCCTGATGTTGTTCCACAGGCAACGATTGTGAGTTCAAATATGCAACAGGTCCCCACAGGATCAACGCAATGAGAACGAATAGGTTTCTGTTTTTCATAATAAGAAACTAAAGGGTTTTCAATGATCAAAAATATAACTTTTTGCCGTTAGGATTAGTCTGTTCACCATAAACTTTCATGCAGTTAAATCTATACAACGGTTATCATCCGAAAACACGTACAAAAAAGCAACATTTCTGCAACAATCTAATAAATTAATAGCGAACATATTAAGCTGAAATATGTTATATAACATATAGATATTTTGAACCTTTTTGCTAATTTTACGCTACTATTTCTATAGGATTAATAGTACTAATTATGAAAGAAATAAAATATACGATTTTCATCCAGATTCTGCTCATAGCAGGTATCTGGAATCTGAAGGCACAAGAGAGCTTCAGGGTTATACCTGAGAGCAGCATATTATCGATCGGGGGCACTTCAAATTTACACGATTGGGAGATGAACATGAAAAAATTCAAATGTGATGCAGACATTACTGTGGGAAATCCATCGGTAACAATAAGCAGTGTATCCTTCATCGGAGAATCATCGAGCATATTAAGCGATAATTCCATTATGGACAATAAGGCACACGATGCCCTTAAAACGGACAAATATCCGGTTATCCGGTTCAGTCTGACTTCTGCAGACAAAATTCCTATTCAGGGAGGAGCATTCAGCGGAACGGCTTCAGGCGAGCTTACCCTTGCAGGAAGTACCAAAAAAATAAGTATTCCCTATTCAGGAAAAGTCACGGGAAAAGACAGGATTATCATTACAGGAACAAAAAAAATAAACATGACTGAATTTGGGATCAAACCTCCAACTGCCATGCTGGGAGCACTTAAAACTGGTGATGAGGTTACGATCAATTTCACCGTAAATCTAAAGCAACTTTAGCAGGTATGCACAGAATGAACAGAACAAGAATATGAATATAAAAACTTAAAGTATGAAAAAGGAATTTTTAATAATTTACACGATTGCAATTTCTGTTATGACATTTGGACAGTTCGAACCACCTCAGGACAACGGTGATGAATTCGACAAGGTTAATGTAAAAGTTGGAGGTGATTTTGCCATTCAATACCAGGCATTAGATCATGAAGCCGACAGCGCACTCATTCCGTTAGGTAAAGGTTTTAACCTTCCCACTGCCAATTTGAACCTCAATGCCGAACTGGCAAAGGGTGTCAGACTAAATCTTGTAACGTATCTCTCATCACGTCATCATAACGAAGCCTGGGTAAAAGGAGGCTATATTGTGTTTGATGAACTGCCTTTCATCAAATCTCCCGGAGTCGATAAGGTCATGGATTACCTGACCATTACCGTGGGAGATATGGAACTTAACTATGGAGATGCTCATTTCAGGAGATCAGACAACGGGAGTGTGACCCATAATCCATTTGTAGGCAACTATATTATGGACGCATTTACTACTGCTCCGGCTCTCGAAGTCATGTTTCGTAACAAGGGTTTACTTGCCATGATAGGAACTACAACCGGTAGCCTCAGGCAGGACCTTACCAGTCTAAGCGGTGCCTCATACAGAACATATAATGCCGTCAAAGAGCTTGGTGTATACTGGAAACTTGGTTTTGACAAGGAATTTGGTGAAGATATGAGGGCAAGATTTACAGTGTCGGGTTACCATGTACCGAAAAAAAATCATAACAGCACATTGTATTATGGCGACAGAACAGGATCGAGATATTACCTGGTCATGAAACCGGAAACGTTCTCAGCTTCCGATGTCGACATTAAGAGCAACCACACTACGGGAAGATGGAGCCCCGGAATTACCAATAAAGATAATTCGTTGATGTTAAACCTATTCGCTCAGGTAAAAGGACTTGAAGTTTTCGGTACCTACGAAGCTGCCAAAGGGTTGTATGCTTCAGGTACCGAATATAAATTCAGCCAGATCGCAGCCGAAGGATTATACAGGTTTGGCGGACAAAGACAATTTTACGGAGGTTTACGGTACGACCTTGTAAAGGGCGATACCGATACATCTGTACCTGGTGACCGTTCTGTAGACAGGATCCAGGTTTCCGCCGGCTGGCACATACTTGAATCAACCGTATTGAAAGTTGAATATGTCAATCAGAATTATACCGATTTTATTTCTGATTATGGTGCAGATGCGGGATTCAACGGATTCATGGTAGAAGCAGGGGTATCATTTTGACCTTGCCAGTTCATTGCTGCCATATCCTCATCTGAGGTATGGCAGCATTCAATTAAGGAAACTATGATCGCAATTGATTATTCGCAAAAAGATGTTACCCAGGATGATAACATATTATAGAGATGTCTTTTTCGTTTTAATTCTTTTAAATCCCTTTCAGCTATTCGGACAGCAAAAATTGCTGGCATCAAATTCCAATACCGCTGTATGTGATAATTATATCAATATTTCAGGAAATACCAATGTAAACCGGTTTCAGTTCGATTTCGAATTCTCCAGGCCGGTAAAATTTGTTGTTGAAAATAAGTTCAATATAGTCGACGAGAATGAATCGATTTTTGAAATCCCCATTCCCGTAAGAAATTTCCGAAGCGACAATCAACTGATTTACCACGATTTTTTGACCTTATTAAAGGCTGAAGAATACCCGAGGATCATTATCGGCATTTCTTATCCGCAACTGAATGATTTTCTTACTGGAATATCATCCAGTGCCGTTCCTCAGATCAGGATCACTATTGCCGGCGTTTCCCGCACCTATAGGGTGCCCTGTTTTGTCTCATCGTGCACCGGCAGGGAAGTCTATGTAACAGGAATCCGGGGTATCCGGCTGTCGGATTTTAATCTTGACCCTCCTGAAAAATTTCAGGGCCTGATTAAAGTGAAAGATGAAGTAATCATTAATTTTGGCTTTGTATTCTCATTTCAGAATAATTCTTAATTCGGTTTGCCTTGAAATTCAGCACTAAAACCAGGTACGGCTTACGGGCAATGCTTGAGATTGCTTCCAATCCATCAGAGAAGGGTATGTTTCAGAAAGATATTGCCCAGAACCAGGAAATATCCAATAAATACCTCGACCATATTATACACGGCCTTAAAGTTGCGGAATTGATCGCCAAGAAAGGAAAAAAAGGGGGATATGTTCTTATGCGCAACCCTTCCGAGATCTCAGTATACGATATTAACAATGCTTTCGAACCCGGAATATGTGTCATTGAATGCCTGAGAAAAACCAACACCTGTAAGCGTGAGGAAGGATGTGTGGCCCGTGGTTTCTGGAGCAAACTTAACAACCTCATCATCGATTACCTGAAATCCATTACACTTCGTGACCTGATTGAAAACCGGGAGATCATCGATGATTATTATTGATATCTAGCAGCGTTACGGCAGTGTTGCACCGGTTTTATATACTTCATCATCACTCTTATATATTCAAACCAGTTGAACTGTGCCCGGTTGCTGCTCTGGTTGTCAAGTGAGGTAGCATACATGGCATAGATGCATCCTACAAATCCGCCTGCAACTGTAGTGCTGAGAAATGTTGCATCAACGTTGTCTTCAGGAACGATCCACGCTGCAGCATCATAGGCATACTGAAATGAATAGGTATTGCCATAAGCCTCAATCTTAAGATACAGATAAATGCCTGCTCTGGATGTGTCGAGTTCACGAACAGCTATCAGCGTCGTACCTGTATGGGTAGAATCCGTTTGTGGAACCGACCGGTAAGGTTGAATCACAGGTAATAATCCATCCCGGTTTTGCAAATGCCGGGATCGGGGTAGAACCCTGCGAGAATGAGGTTATAAAAAACCGTATCGTAGTGAGCCTTTAGTGTAGCCGGTAGTAAAAAAAAGGGTCGCCACAAGAGTTTTTATGCTAAACATACATAAAGTCACGAATTTTTTCTTACGACTTTCTCCCACGGCCGGAAGTGTTGTCATTTATTTTCCTGCAAAAGTTCGCGGACTGCATTTACGAGAAAAATATAATTAGCAGCAAGACTTACAACATATTCATTTTCTCCCCAAAGGAACGGCCAATCTTCTTTGTTTTCAGGAAAATCCGGAGGCAAAATCAGAACACCGGGAACCACTCCGCCTGCAATAAAGGAATAATCAGCACGATTATACCCGTAGGCTATTTTTTTTGAATGGGTTCCCACACCCGATACAAACGAAATATTCGATGCCGGGTGGCAACCGTAAATATAATCGAGCCCCCTGTACACATATTCCGGATCAATGATATCGGGAAAAGCTCTATGTAAAAAGTAGTTGGTTACCGCAAACCAGACCACGTATCCGTTACCAGCCCATCCACCGGTTGTAACGGGCACACCATATGGATTTCGGGTTGACAGGCGTGGTAACGTATCAGCATATCTGACAACAAGTTCTCTGAGCCTTTTTGCATAAAATTCATTCATTAATGGTTTTACTTTGGCAGCTGGTATGGCACAGAGAAAGAAATTCTGTTCAATGTATGGCCAAAGCTCTTCAATTCTGGAAGCATATTTTTCATCTTGTGTGCTGATAAGGAGCTCTGCAGCAGCTTTCAGTTCTTCAGCTTCAAGCTTTCCTCCTGTAGTATTTCCGTGAATAAAGAGATCGGGCGCATGGCTATGTTCATCGTTCCAGACCTTCTCTGCTGTCTTGAGACATTCTTTTGAAAGTGGGTCATTATATCCTTTCAGAACCCTGCCTGCTGCCGCCAAAGCTGCTGCAGACCCATAATCCAGGGGTGTTGATTTTGTGGTAAACGCCCACCTGTCGTCGAATTTTCCACTGGTAAATCCGTTGTTTTCAAGGCTGTCGAGATTGGGATTGTAGATCATGTTATCGGTACTCGTTGAAGCATCACCGAGAAGTGTATACTGGGTAAGGCGGGAGGCTATGATGCCGTTGATGGCATGACCAACCGACCTGAACTGCCCGATCAGGGCCAGGGTTCCATGTTCAATCTGCTGAAGCATATCGGGTTTGCCGTCGGGTACATGAATTTTAACATATTTTTGTCGTTGATCAATTGTGGTTTCATCCCTTTCCGGCCTGAACAATTCCCAGGTTTGAACAAGGCTCAGAACCACTGCATACTGAGTCTGGGTTCTGATATCAAAGTCACCCGCATCGAACCATCCCCCCCTGTTCAGTCCGGGAATATGCTCTCCGGGTTTAAACCAGGTATCGGTGGAAGGGCCCTGGGCATACATATCAAAATGAACATGGTTAACCGGTGCCTGGAGCGCATCGTCGAGGTGTGCCGCACCGTGCCAAACACGGTATGCTTCCTTAACATACATATGATCCATCTGCACCGGAAAAAACACATCGAGGGTAGGATACCATGCATCGTTATACACATCTTTTGAAATCCTGAAGGTTCCGGTCAATTTCTTATTGTATTCTATGACATACAATCCCGGATCTTTTACGGTTGAAAAGTCAAAAATATAATAGTTGTACCTGAGAAACCTGCCCCAGCCTGACATATCGCCTTTGAGTTTTTCGATAAACTGTCCGTCAGGATTGACTTTCAGAAGACTGACAAACTCATAGGGCTTTGTATTTACATCGAGTTCCACCACCGCCTGCTTTTTCTGGCCGGGATGATACCCCACCTGTGAATAGGCCACCACGGCCGGTCTTTGCCAGTCATCTATGGTATTGGCTGTCAGATACCACTCAATTACTTTGCCTGACTTACCCGAAGGAATGGTGCTCCTTAAAACGAACCAGCCGTTCTGCGCTTTGTTACGCCCGTCATACAGTAAAAGTTCATCCCCGTCAGACCGGATGGTAATTCTGTTTAACGGATCTTCAGGGGCAAGGACCAGGGTTCTACCCTTTGCCATTGGAAGTGGCTCCACCCTGCCTTGCCCATCGACCTCCATCTCACCCGCCGGATAAATCGGGAAGATACCTCCTATACTGTCCATCAGGTATCCCTTTTCAAAAAAAGCCGAGGGTAAAAACTCGAGGTTAAACCCTGCCTTTCCTACAAGTTGATCCGGAAGAGGCTTTTCCAGGTAGACGCTAATGCGTATTCCACCGTTTACCGATTCAACCTTAACCGAGTAATTCATGCCAAAGGCCGGGTATTTCAGAAAGGCTTCAATGCTCTTTTTTTCCGGGTCGGTCACCCGGTTAATAAACTCGGGAACCGGATCCCATTGATCCGGTGTCGGACTCAGCTTGACATCACCGTTGGTTGCTGTTCTTATCTCATGGTGGATGATCTCAATTCCACTCATTTTGGAATCAATGAATAACCCGTTATACCAGGAATTGAATACCATAACATTCAGGCCTCGAGTCTCAAAATAACCTTGATTATTCAACGTTAAATCATCAGAATCTTGTGTAGATCGTTTGCACGCCGAAAAAGTAAGAATAACAGCAAATACTGCTAATACAAGCATTTCACATCTTGCTCCCGTAACTTTCATACTCACTATATTATGCATTATGAAACAAATCAGCAATTTGTCCGAAAACAGCCATTGAAAGAAACCGGTTGATACAGCGGAAACAAATAAAAACAGGGTTCATAGTTCAGTTTTTATTGCCTGTGATAGCTCTCCGGCGGCCCGAGATAGCTGGGCTTTAATCCGCCGAGGTCCAGTACGATCTTCTGAAATACCACGGCCGGATCGATCATCCAGATCTTCAACATATGTTCACCGGGTTGGTCGATAGTGTGTATAGATCTTTTAACAATAGAATTGGTTCTTACAGCTTCTTCCCAGTCCTGGAATGTAAAATTCTTATGGATAAATACAGTTTGGGGCGTTTCATTATCTACAGAAACAGCATATCGAAGTCCCTGGTCATTATGAAAATTCAGTGTCGGGGACAAATAGGTTATAACTGCCACCTTACCTGTATCGAAAACATGAATGATATATTCCAGCCTGGGACTGTTTCCTCCCGGCTCCTGGCTCGGTGCAGTTACAGGAAAGGGAGTCATTGCAGACAATGTTCTTCCGTAATCCGGGATTTTAAGCCAGCCTACTTCCCGTGTATGCACCTCATTTGTATAATGTTCAGGCTCGATAGAGATACAACCATTGCTTTCAACAAAACCCGTAAGCTGGTCCCTTACAGGTGAAGGCGGGTCATGGACTTCAGCAAATACAGAAATATCTTTATCCTGACCTGAAATAACAATCGGTATCCGGTGAATTCCTTCGGGAGCCCCACTCCAGTCTATGTTTATCCAGATACGCTGATCTTTTTCAACCATACCCTTTTTGAGGCTTGTCTGAACCCATGAAGACTTCGGCTTAACGGTATATTCGAATGGTGTTTTACCCTTGTTGAAAATATTCATGCAATATTTCTGCTGAAGATACAGATCAAATGCGGGCAACAGAGGTTCACTCGTATCACCGGGCCAGGTATCAGCCGAACCTTCAATGGCAATTCCTATTTCCGCTTCTTTGGCAGGTTTTATCCTCATCACTTCTGGCATAACATCTTTCTCGGGTTGCTGCCAATAGGTATACCCAATATTGGTCTGGTCCATCATATGGTTCCATTTGCCTTCAGCCATAACGGTATTATAATAATTCGCAAATTCGGCATCTTTCATGAACAGCTCTTTTGCCTTGTCGGCGAGATCGTTGGCATCAGCTCTTCCCTGTGATGCATACAGCTGATTTTTTCCCACCGTAACATAAAGATCATTGATGTTGGCACTGGCCAGTACAGGATATAGAACCAACTGATAATAAGCATCTTTATATTCCGGAAGAAGGTTTTCATAGATATCCTGCGCTTCTGCTGCAAGTGAATCGTAATCCGAGACCACTGTTTCCGCTTCACGGTAGTTAATAAGGCTGTATGTCTCAGGGCTTAGCAGCTCGGGTTTGCATCTTCCGTTGAATTTTCCATACTTTGCTATAATGCCGGCTATTTCTGTGGCATATTCATCCCCAAATTGTTCACGTACCCAGTCAATTGTATACTGTCCCAGGTCTTTTGCCTGGATTTTCTCAGGATTCCAAGCATAATCAAGAAAAAAAGAGATAGGGAATTCCATGGGTTTGATGTCTCCCACATTTACGATCCATATTTGCCTGGCACCGTATTCATAGGCCAGGTGCATCTGTTCCCAGATCTTGGGTATCGGATTTGTGTTTATCCATTTATAATTTCTGGGGCCGCCAACATAATCAAAATGGTAGTAAATGCCGTACCCTCCTTTCCTGGGTTTTTCATTTAACCGGGGAAGTTTCCTGATATTCCCCCAGTTATCGTCACAGAGTAACAGGGTAACATCATCAGGAACTCTCATTCCCTGGTCGTAATAATCCTGCACTTCCTTATAAAGTGCCCATACCTGGGGTATTTCAGAAGGATCTTTTCCGGTAACTTCCCTGAGTATTTTTCGCTGGTCGGAGACGATGCGTTCGAGCAATGAGATGTTGCTTTCCTCTGACATAGGCATATCGCCGTCTCCCCTCATACCAATGGTTATGATGCTTTCATAGGAATCCATCCGTTTAATGCTTCCGCGCCAGTATTCTCTCAGGACGGAATCGTTTTTTTCATAATTCCACGGCCCTTTGCCGAATTTCTTCCATTCTTCATGTGCCCTCATAAGTGGCTCGTGATGCGAGGTTCCGATAACAATGGCATACTCATCAGCCAATACAGGATTCAGTGTGTCATCGATATAAAACATTCTTCCCCACATGGCAGGCCAAAGATAATTGCCTTTAAGCCTTAGAATAAGTTCAAATACATGTGCATAAAATTTATGGTTAAACCCGTGGAATTTTTCAAATGCCCACCCTGACAATGCAGGCATTTCATCATTAATAAATATACCCCTGTATTTTACGGCAGGTTCGCCAAGCGAGTGCCGGACAGGTCTGATGAACAGATTTTTCATGGGTTTTACAGGAACGTCAGCCCACCAGTACCAGGGAGAAACCCCGATCTGTTCAGATAACTCATAAATGCCATAAGCGGTACCCCTTCTGTCACTTCCGAAAATTATGAGCGCTGAAGTAACATTTTCAAACGGTTTTTCCACCACCTGCCAGGCAAAGGTCTCCCATTTACCCGAGATACCTGATGTATCGATTTTCCCCTCCCTGATGAGTTTATCGATGAGGACATTGTGCCCGATTGTTCCAGCAATTAAAACGTTGTTAATCAGTTGCTTTCGATTAGAAGTTACTGTTGATTCCGTAAGGGTTACATTCCCGATATCTTTAGCAAGGTCATGAATGGCTATTTCTGTAACCTTGTAGTCACTGCTGTCAAAAAATAATATCGCAGCCACCCCATCTTTCACGAGTTCAAAATCTCCCGGACTAAAATACTGCTTCACGACGGGTTCAATTCCATTTACCCAGCGAAGTTGAGCAATCAAAAAAACAAGAATTATTTTTAGCCTAAATCTCATTATCTATCCTCTTGAAAATATGGTAAAGTTTATATCAAAACATTTAAGTAGGACAAAAGCATTGTCTATTTATAAAATAACTTTCACGTAAAGATAGAATATTATGAAAATGAATCTGTCCTTCATTTTTTGAAATTTTCGAATCTTATCCAAATTAATGCCAAGAAACCAAAATAAATACGATATTGCTTTGGTCATGTTTTGCTAAAACAATAAGGGTTATACAGCGCCTGAGCATTCTGAAATTTTATAATCAAAGAAAAACTTCATGTTTTCTTTTATTAAGCAGAAAGTTTTTTATTACATAACCTTCAGGGGCGTTAGAATTAGCGTCCCTGAAGGTTATACCATTCGCTATTCTTTGTTTTTTCTAATAACCAGGATTCTGATTTTCAACATCCATACCTTCATTTAATATTATAGCTTCTTCAGGAATTGGTCGCAAATTGTATTTATTCTCAAAATCCAGACCAACCTGTTGCCTGACATCATAGTTATAGGTGTTGAGCATAAAACCAGGCATTTTGGTACGTCGAAGTTCGGGACACCGGCTATTGTACTCGCTCAAAAATTCTCTGTCGCTTTCCTTCAGGTATTCATTCAGTGTTTCGGCCTGACTGGCGGCGCTCCCGATATTATTGCTCAAAGAACCGAATTTGGCATTGCCGGGCCTGTTCAATACGCTCTGTACATAGTTCGACGCTTTGGGATAATCGTTCAACCCTTAGCATGCTTCGGCATATAAAAAGTAAGTTTCTGCAAGGCGGGCTAACACAATGTCGCGTGCACTTGCCCTGGTGCTGCCTGAAGCATCGAGGGTTTTTGCCTCACCGGGTTTGGCTGTATAAGTTCCGATGGTAGTTAATCCGGCATCATACTCAGCTTGTGTCCACACACCCAGAATCTTATAATCGTAGAATACGTTAATGAGTTCACCGATAAAATGTTTATCACCTATCACATCTTCTTTTTTCCCAGACACGGGTAAAAACTTCCTGTACCAGTTCTTCTGCATCGGATTCTGATTTCAGGTACCTGTATGAAAACTGGTATAATTTATTGCTGCAGTGAGCACAAAGGGTATTAAAAGCAAGGATATCTCCTTTCTTTAGCCTTTTAATAAGTTGCAATTCAGTATGGTGCTATATATGGGTCAAGGTAGTATGATATGCATTGATCTCCAAAGAGCTAACACAAACTTAACTAAAAAATAGTTACGCATCAATTGTTCATGAATAAAGAATGAAGGTAAAAAATAAAACAGAAAATTTCTACAACAGCTAAAAAATATGACCTGCAATACCGCTTCAATATGAATATTTTACTTAATTTGTTCCATAATCAATTATTGTTGTGAGTAATTTAAAGAAATAAACCTATGAAATGTATATCGATAGTAACGCTAGTCCTTGTGATCGCTGCTGCACGAACAAATGCAGAAATAAGCTTACCGGGTATTTTCAGTGACAATATGGTATTGCAGCGGAACAATGAAATACCCGTATGGGGATGGGCCGATGCCGGTGAAAAAATCACTGTTCTTCTTAAAGATCAGAAAACAACTATAAAAGCCGATAAAGAAGGAAAATGGATGGTTGCATTAAATCCGGAACCTGAAGGAGGGCCTTTTACTATGCGCATATCGGGTAAAAATGAAATTATACTGCAAAACATCCTTATCGGTGATGTTTGGGTATGTTCCGGCCAGTCGAATATGGAATGGCCCTTATGGAAAACAGTGGAGGGTGAACCAGAGGTCAGCAAGGCAAATTATCCTCAGATCAGGTTATTAACCGTACCACACCTGGTATCATCATCCCCGGTAAATACAATGAGCGGCAACGGATGGATTACCTGTACTCCGGAACATGTGATGGATTTTTCAGCGATTGCCTACTACTTTGGCAAATTCCTGCAGAAGGAAACCGGTGTTCCTGTCGGATTAATAAGTGATAACTGGGGAGGAACCCGGATTGAACCTTGGATCAGCAGCGAAACTTGCAGTACAGAGACCTACCTCGATGAGTGGTTGTCGAAACTTAAAAATATTGACCTGGAAACGTTGAAAGAGCAGGAGAAAGAAAACCATGTCCGGTATAACGAACTGCTCGATGAAGCGCTGGGAAAAAACGGTTCTCCCCACCCTTATTCCCTGGAAACGTTTGATGATGCACAATGGCCGGTAATACCACTGCCCGGATTATGGGAAGACAGCAAGATCGGTAACTTTGACGGAATAGTCTGGTTCAGAAAGAAATTTATAATACCCGGAAATTTTGACATCCATCATGCATCGGTTTATGTGGGAAAAATCGATGATTCGGACATTACTTGGGTCAATGGTCACATGGTTGGACAGACTTACATGCAATACCAGAAGCTCAGGCATTACACGTTACAGGACAGCTTACTCAGGGTTGGCGAAAATACTATAGTTGTAAGGGTTGAAGATTATATCGGAGAAGGCGGTATTTACGGTGATCCGCAGGAGCTGATAATCACCGATGGAAATTCCACAATTGCACTATCCGGAGACTGGAGGTATGCCAAAGAAGACCTGGTGATCCCCCGAAACCCGCAAAGTGAAGAAGCGGGAATATTGGGCCCTAACGATTTTCCTACTCTTCTTTTTAACGGAATGATCCATCCTTTAATCCCCTATGCCATTAAGGGAGTCATCTGGTATCAAGGGGAATCGAATGCAAATATCATAAATGATGCCATCAGGTACCGGGAATTATTTCCCCTGCTGATCCGGGACTGGAGGATGCACTGGAACCAGGGTGATTTTCCGTTTCTCTTTGTGCAACTGGCGAATTATAAGGAACCATTATCAACACCCAGGGACGAGGCATGGGCGTTCCTCAGGGAATCCCAGTCAATTACTGCCGAAACGGTTCCAAATACCGGCATGGCCTGTATAATTGATATCGGAGATACCCGGGACATTCACCCCAGGAATAAAAAAGATGTGGGTTACCGGTTGGCCCTTGTGGCATTAAAAAAGGCATACCACAAAGATATACTATCTAGCGGGCCAACTTATGAGTCGCTTTCAATTGAAAATAACAGGGCTATTGTAACCTTTGCCAACTGTGGAAAGGGATTGACCGCAAAAAATAAATACGGTTATGTCAACGGATTTCAGATTTCAGGAAGCGATGGTACATATTATTTTGCCAGGGCGGAAATTGTTGCACCCGATAAGGTAGCAGTCTGGTCGGCTGAAGTAAAAAATCCGGAATCGGTACGGTATGCATGGGCAAACAATCCCGATGATGTGAATTTATACAATAGTGAAAATTTGCCGGCTGTGCCTTTCAGAACAGATGACCGGTAGAAGGAGGACTATAGTTCAAAGCCTGCCTGCCGGCAGTTAGGTGCACGCAGGTTCAAGGTTCCGGAATTCGCGCATGCCCGCCAAAAACTGGTTTCAAGATTCGTATTTCGGGTCGACTATCTCAGTAGAATTTAGTTTTGCATCTGGTGTTTATTCGTGAAACTCAAATTTCAAAAACGCAGTGCATTGACCCCGATAATTATCGGGGGTAAGTTGAACAACTAAGTGAAACGTTCTCATGAGCCACGCATTTGCGTGGCGAATAACTGAACGAAGTGGTCTCATGACCAACGGGAATAATCCCGCCGAAGGCGGAGGGTCTGATTAGCTGCGCTGAGCTCTCCCGCCCCAGGCGGGATCGGTTCCCCGTAGCTTAGCTGCGGAATTAGTTTCCAGATCTTGCTTTGGGGATTCATACCCGTGATTTGTCATTGCCGTGCCTTCACTAAACCTGATGGCCCTTTCTTTCAGATTACCTGCCAAAGGCAGGGCAGGAAGGCTTAAAATTTTACCGATCACTGATCACTGCTTACCGATTACTCGATACTCAACTCCGTCGATATTTCTTTTCCGTTATAATCAATCAGCGTAAAATCAGGAGTCTTGTCATCAATTCCAAGCGGTTTTTCCGGAGACACCCTGAGCACTCTGAATGATCGCTTTCCGATCATTCCCGGATAAGAGCCCTGGCGATCGCCTACGGTCACCCGGTTGTTTTCCTCATCATAGCTGATCCTGATTTGAGTATATTCACCTTTTTCATAGCCGTAGCTTACACCATCATCCTCATACAGCGTAAAATCTCCATTTTTGCCGGCATAAACAATCAGGGTGATCGTATCGGCTGGTTTTTGATCTGTGTATTGAATATCCGGACCTAACAGCAGTATTGATCCTTCCCTGGCATAAACCGGGATCCTGTTATAAGGTGCAGGGGCTTCAATAGCTTTGCCACCTTCTGTGTATTTCCCTGTGTAGATATCATACCATCCATAACCTGCAGGAAAATATATTTTACGGCTTCGGGCTTTGAATTCGTAAACCGGAGAAACCAGCAGGGAGGGTCCGAACATAAACTCATCAGGTATGCCATATACATTTCTGTCAGCCGGAAAATCCATGATAAGAGCCCTCATGATGGTGTAATCGTTGAGAAAGGTTACCCCTGCCAGAGAATAGATATAGGGCATGAGCCTGTAGCGCAGTTTATCATAATAAACCATTGACTTATAGGCATTGTGTGTTTCCGGCGCTATATTGAATATTTCCCGGTAAGGATACTTGCCGTGGGAGCGGAATAACGGACTGAATGCGCCAAACTGGAACCAGCGGGTATTTAATTCTCTCCATTCCTCGAGATCCTGACTTGCCGGATTTATATACCTGTTTTCCAGAGAAAAACCGCCAATATCATGAGTCCAGTATGGTATCCCGGAAATACAAAAATTAAGTCCGGCAGCTATCTGATCGCCCAGATCACTCCATCTTGATGCCACATCACCGCTCCAGGTTGCCGCAGCATATTTCTGTTGCCCGCCAAAAGCCGAACGTGTAAGGATAAAAACTCTTTTATCGGGTTCCCGTTTTCTTGAGCCTTCATAAACACCTTTCGAATTCATCAGTGAATAGCCGTTAAAAAACTGTGCTCCCGGACCCAGGTATGTAGAATCCATCATTCGTTTTCTTACCCCGATCGAATGGTTTGATTGCATATCGGGTTCGGTGGCATCGAGCCACCAGGCATCTATGCCTTTTGAATTAAGGTTTTTATCGATCTGTTCCCAGAAAAGGGTTCTGCCATCGGGATTGAATGCATCATAAAAGGTGGACGCATACCCGGGACCAACCCAATCTTTCCATCCTTTTTCAAGCATATACCGGTATAGAAAACCATTTGAGTCAAGCGCATTGAAATTATCGGTACCGGGATAAAATTTCGGCCAGACCGATATCATAATCTTTGCATGAAGATCCTGGTGAAGCTCTTTGATCATTCCTGCAGCATCAGGAAATCTCTTGGTATCAAACCTGTGCGACCCCCATTTATCCTCTTCCCAGTAAAACCAGTCCTGAACAATATTGTCAAGGGGAATAGCCCTCCTCCGGTATTCCTCGACAATACCCAATAATTCATCCTGTGTTTTATACCGTTCCCGGCTTTGCCAGAATCCCATTGCCCATTTTGGCATTACAGGAGCTTTGCCCGTAAGTTTTCTGTAACCGCTGATTACCTCATCGGCAGAATTACCATTTATATAATAGTAATCCAGCACCAATGCCGCTTCAGAAAATAATGACAGCTTCTGTTGTTCCTCTATGGGGAGGGGATCAAGATGATCCATTGAAAGGTAACCTCCGTTGGGGACCCATTCAAGCTTTATCGTGTGTCTTTCTTCCCCTGTAACATCAACAGTAAACCTGTTATACCAGGGATTCCAGTTTTGTCTCCATTTATCGAATATGGGTTTTCCATCGATCCAAAGCCTGAAATATTCCGATGCGTACAATCTGAATTTATGGTTACCCCTTACAGGAGAGGAAAAGAAGCCTTCCCATATTATTTTTGTTACGTTGTTTGCATTCAGGCTGTCAGGCCAACGTTGAGCAGATTCAATATACTGAAAATCAATGGTATCCTCTTTTCGGGAGAACAGCAGTTCATAGTTCCGGTAATAAGCTGCAGTTAAACCTCCCGGCTTATTATTTTTGTCGAACAATTGTAAAGAAGACAAAGGCTGATATTCTCTCGGGTCACCAAAGCGGGTAATTGAGTAATTATCCCAGAGTATTCCATAGTTTTTGCTTGAATAGATAAAAGGAACAACTGCAACGATGTTGTGCTGTGCAAGTTCAACATCCTCACCTTTGTAATTCATTTGCCTGTTCTGGTGTTGTCCCAAGCCAAAAAAAGCCTCATCATCCGGGGATTTAAATACCTGACGTACAGAAAACAAGTTTCTGCCATCGATTGTAACAGGCTCAAATGATTTTCCTCCTCCCGGCAATTCCTGCAGTTTTACTATTCCATTTTTGTCCTTAAATCGAATTTCACCGGTATTACGAATAACCTCAACTGTAAGATCAACGGTTTTGACAAAAACCGTATCTTTTCTAATGAAAGATTTCCAGGCTTTGAACGGTTTTTTGGTCTTCCTGACCATCAGGCTTTCAAAATCAGGGAATACCACATATGGTGTAGCTGAAATATGAATAATATCCTCATTGATTACCTGAAGCTTTATAAGTTTTACATCCGGATTATTGGTATGAATTAATATGGCATCATCCGATTTTTCATAAATTACTGATCTACAAGATAATAAACTAATAAATACTAAAAGAATAAAGCTGGATTGAATAGGAATTCTCATCACATGTTACTTAGATATAAAAATAAAAAATCTCCATGATGACCATACTATTGAGATGTATTTTAGTGATTGCCGTTAGATTTATAAACTACATTTCATCTTAGCCTTCTCTTTGGGGTTATTGCCGAAAAACCATTTCCGGTATAGTTTACAGAAGTATAGGGAGCAGGAAGAAAATACCGGAAAAGAAGAATATTGAATTCATAACCACATCCGGATCGCTTATTATTTTTCATCAGCTATTTCTATTATACCTTAAAAATAAGTTTTTTTCAGAAAAGTATCAATCAATTTCTGCATTATAGTTTTACGGTAGTATAGACAGGCTATGAAATTCATTTTTACCTATGTTTATTCCATGACGACTATTTGCAGGCTTGAGAAAATATTTGACGCAGGATTGCGTAATTCCCATTTCATAGTATTAATTTTATACAAACAACTACTTAAAACCTCATCGTATGAAAAAGTTTTTTAAAATCCTGATAATTACCATTCTTGTTCTTTTGGTAATCCTTATCGTAACCCCTGTCTTCTTTAAGAAAAAGATCATTGAAATAGCCAAACAGCAGATAAACAATACGCTAAATGCCAAGGTTGAATTCAGCGATCTTTCGCTTTCTTTCATCAGGAATTTTCCGAATGCCAGCATCAGCATGAAGGATCTCTATATTGCAGGAATAGATGATTTTGCAGACGATACGCTGGTGAAGCTTAAGGCCTTTGACATGCGGGTGGATATAGTCAGTGTCATAAAAATGGAAAACATCGTAATCAAAGGCATTCTTATTGATAACCCCGTGGTTACAGCGCATGTTTTGCCCGAAGGAAGGGTAAACTGGGATATCATTAAAGAAACCGGAGAAGAGGCCGTGGAGGAGGAAGATACCACTGCCACAGAATTTACCACAAAAATTGCCCTCAAGAAATTTGAGATCAGAAATGCGTATATCAGTTATATCGACGACAGCTCAAACATGTCGGCCAGCCTGGGTAATTTCAACTTTATTATGAAAGGGAATCTATCGCAGGATTTTACCACACTCAGCATCAACTCCACAACAGAAAAGGTGAATTTTTCCATGGACGGGATCAGGTATGTCAAAAATGCACGCCTGTCAGCTGATATTTTTCTCGATGCCGACCTGAAGAATTCGATCTATATGCTCCGTGAAAACAATATAGCGTTAAATGAACTTACCCTGGGCTTTGACGGCAGTGTGGCCATGCCGAATGAGAATGATATCAATGTCGACATGAAATTCGGGACCAAAAAAACTGAGTTCAAATCGTTGCTCTCTATGGTGCCTGCTGTATATATGAAAGATTTTGAATCTGTAAAAACGTCGGGAAGCCTGGTACTGAGCGGTATAATTAAAGGAACATATAACGAATCGAGAACGCCTAATGCTTCGCTGAAATTAAAAGTTGAAAATGCCATGTTCAAGTATCCCGACCTTCCCAAGTCGGCCGACAATATCCAGGTGGATGTCGATCTATTCTATGATGGTGCTGTAATGGATAACTCTGTTGTGGACGTTAATAAATTCCATGTCGACCTTGGCGGTAACCCGGTTGATATGGTACTCAATATAAAAACGCCCGAAAGTGATATGAACATCAACGGAAAATTCAACATAAGCATCGATCTTGCCACTATGGCCGATGTGGTCCCGATGGAAGATGTGACCTTAACGGGCAGGATCAGGTCGGATATCGATTTCATGGGATACCTTTCATATATCGAGAAAGAAGAATATGAAAAATTCAAAGCCGATGGAAATCTTATCATTTCCGATTTTGTGTATAACAGTCCGGATTTGCCCAAAGAATTAAAAATCAATGAAATTTCAGTTGGTTTTTCACCAAAATTTGTAGAAGTCAGGAATTTTGATGCTGAAATCGGTAAATCGGATATGCAGATGAAAGGACGGGTTGAGAATTTCATCCCGTATGTTTTCAAGGACGAAACGATCAGAGGAACACTCGACTTCAGATCAAGCCTGCTCGATCTGAACGAATTCCTTTCAGAGGAAACAGAAGCGATCGAAGAAACTGAAGTAGATACCGTACCACTCACCGTCTTTGAAGTTCCAAAAAACATCGATTTCAGACTGGTTTCAAACATTGGTAAGATCTATTACGATAAGCTGGAGATCAGTAACACCAGTGGAATCATATCCATAAAAGACGGTAAAGTGATTCTTGAGGACTTATTCATGAACACGTTACAGGGCTCTCTGGAACTTAACGGGGAATATAGCACCCAGGACATCAAGGCACCCCTGATTGACTTCGGAATCCAGGCAAATTCGATTGACATACCTTCAACATTCAAAGCTTTCAGCGTAATCAAGAAGCTTGCACCCATTGCCAAAATTGCAACCGGTAAAGTAACCATTGGCATGCAGTACACCAGTTTCCTTGATAAGCATATGCAGCCCATTATGAATTCGATCGTGGGGAAAGGAAACCTGAAATCGACCAGCATTGGGATCACAAAATCGGAAACGTTCAGCAAGCTTGGAGATGCATTGAAAACCAAAGCGTTCGATAACATGATGCTCGAGAACATCAATGCCAATTTCGAGATCCGGAACGGCCGGGTGTACCTGGAGCCATTTGATACCAAAATGGGACAATCGGAACTGATCATCGGTGGGGACCAGGGACTCGACCAAACCATGAATTACACCATGAACGTCAAGATGCCCAGGTCGGTACTTGGATCGGGAGCCAACGAAACAATCAACAATCTTTATGCACAGGCGGCTTCCAAGGGGCTCAACATCACCCCTTCAGAAACCGTAAACCTTGATGTAAAAGTTGGCGGAACATTCACCAACCCCAGGATTTCACTGGGCACACGTGAAAACGCCAAACAAAGTCTGCAGAATATTAAAGAAGAGATTAAGGAAGAAGTGAAAGAAAGGGTCCAGAAAGAAGTGGAAAAGAAAAAAGAAGAGGTAAAGAAAGTTGCAAGTGAAGAGGCACAGAAGATCATTGAGGAGGCAGAAAAAGAGGCCGAAAGTATCAGGCAGCAGGGGAATGATGCCGCCGATGCAGTAAGGAAAGAAGCCAATGCTAATGCCGACAAGGCGGTGAACGAGGCCAAAAACCCCATTGCAAAGAAAGCGGCTGAAATGTCGGCCAAAAGGATGAGGGATGAGGGTGAAAGCAAAGCTCGGAAAATTATCCAAAAGGCCGACAAAAATGCCAATAAGATTGTGCAGGAGGCAAATGAAAAAGCGGATAAACTATCTGAATAGAAGCCCGGAAGGCTCTGATCAAACAGTTGTTATACTTGAATTCCGGAACTAACGTAGAGATTTTTTGCAGTAACGTGATATCATGATGCCTATAATCCGTATTCTGATAAAATGAATTTATTGCTATTGAGCAACGGGAGCATCAGTTCAATAAAGTTGTCTTCGTCACCAGGGATACTGTGTATTTCATCCCTGATCACAGGAATATAATCGGTTTCCATCTCCGGCAATGTCAGTTGTCCTGATTTTAAAGCATTTTCAATTAATTCCAATGCTTTCAGTGCACCGTTTTTGGCATTTTCTATATATGAATTTCCGGTTACCAGTTCCCTTGAAATATCGATTACATTCGCCGGAGCCAAAATCAAAGCCTGAGGATCGGTATAGATATCCGAATTAACAAGCAATTTCTGAAGCAGTAACCGGGCATCTTTTCCTTCCATAATTGCCTGATTCATAAGCCTTGTATCGTATTCAAGCTGCTCAAGATAAACTGTCGGGGCCATTCCCGCCAAAAGTTTGATATTTTGAACCGATTCATTGCTCCAGAGGTCGGCACAGGCGCAGGAAATATTGCCGATAGGACTGAAATGTGCACAGGCAGCAGTTTTACCCTCCATCGATATGGGAATTCCGGTTATTGCTTTTAAAAATGGTCCTTCATAAGCACAGTCCTTATCAGGTCCAACAGCACCTTCTTCAATGGCCACTATTGAACGTACCACGGATATTACACGAACAATTGCCGAAAATATCCTTGGAATATACCTTCTTTCGGCCAGTACCATGGCAGTATTGCCAAAACCGCATGCCGAATCTCCCGCAGCAATTTTATTCATGCTGTTGGCTATTGCCACGATTTTTTTCCACAGGAACTTCATATCGCGCACACCAAGAACTGCCAGGGCAAAAATAATCGCCTTAATATCACAGTTCATTAAGGCATCATCGGAAATTTCTTTTCCCCCGGTGCTTTCAATCGATAATAAGTCCCCCCCGGCTTCGGCACCTTTTTCGAATAATTCCATGATTGGATCAAGCAGCATCGAGGTGCGTTGTAATGGAGGCCGTTCGAATTCACGCAAATCATTTGGGGTAAGCCTTATCTCAGAAATGAGCCCATGGGTCTGATAATATTTTTCACAGATCTCATTCATTATTTTTACGATTTCAACACCAATTGCCGGTGTTTTTGTCATTTCAATAAGGGTTTCGAATTCCAGGATAATTCCTCTTGATTTTAGCTGCAATGCACGTTCCAGCGCGTCTCCTGCAATTTCTTTATAATGTTGCAGCACCTTGTCCATCGTTCCCGGACCAATTGACATTGCAGGGAGGGTAAAATTCAGCTCGGGATAAACAGAGCCCCCTCCGATAATCAATCCTCTTCTGGTCCTTACCGGTTTGGTGGCGCAGCCAAATATAAGTTCATCAGGTTTATCGATCGCTAACGTTTTAAATTTCATGTTATGCGTATGTTTTCGTAAATTACAGGTAATGATATGAATTTATTGCACGATTAATCAGTCAGTTCCATTCCTGCGGAAAGTGCAATTTTTCTGAATGAACAGGAGAATTCAGGTGAACACCAATGCCTTCTATCATGCACTGTTTTTAAGATATTCAACTGCTCCCTGAGGATTTGGTGAATAAAAATCGGCTCCAATTTTCAACCTGAAATCATTATTAACCGGTGCACCACCGATCAGAATCTTTATGTCCTTTTTCACATCACGGATTTTGGTAACTATTTCTTCCATGTTAGCCATTGTTGTGGTAAGCAGAGCTGATAATCCGACGAATGCTCCAGGATTTTCCTGTATAGCCGCAACGTATTTATCTGCTGAAACATCAACTCCCAGGTCTACAACATCCCAGCCACTGCCCTCAATCATCAGTGAAACGAGATTTTTGCCAATGTCATGCAGGTCTCCTTTTACGGTTCCAATTATGAAGGTTCCTTTCTTTTTAATGGTACCTGAAACAAAATACGGTTTCAGATGTACCATTGCAGAAGCCATAGCCCGTGCCGACAGCAGCATCTGCGGAACAAATATTTTCTTTTCCGAAAACTTTATGCCCACCCTGTCCATGGCAGGAATTAAAGCTTTTGACAAGATTGCCTCCGGGGAAATATTTTCGGCCAAAGCTCTGGCTGCAAATTCGCTGGCTCCATCCTGGCCTTTCATTTGGGGCGGGAAAGGTGTGTTTTTATCAGCTTTGCCATACTCTACACATTCCGAGAGGTGTACTAAAATGTCTTCCATTTTTATGAAAATTTGATCGGTTATTAATCCTGTATTCCATTATAAACTGATACAGAAAACACCTTTCTGTACCGGGATAAAAATAAAACAAATGCAATTAGGTATCCACAACAAACTTCACCAATTATAATGCTATTTTACCATATTTTACTATTTTTATACAAAATAACATCACATGGCAATACTTCTCGATCAATTTAAACGGGCCCCTGGAGAATCCTTTTTTATCGGAATTTTTCAGGATAACCTGGATAAAAATGTATGGCATTACCACAGGGAATATGAGATCAGCTTTATTACCGAAGGAATAGGCAAACGGATTGTAGGAGACTCGATCGAAGAATTTTCTCCGGGAGACCTTATATTTATAGGGCCCCGGCTGCCTCATGCCTGGATACCCGAACCGTCGATTCACCAGTTGTCTTCGGGCAGGACACTGGAATCGGTGTATCTGCTGTTTGATCAGTCCATCATGGCATCCGTAACAGCCTCACTTCCTGAATTTTCAAATGTGAACAATGCGTTGAGATTGTCTGAACGGGGTATAAAAATAACAGGAGAAACGCTTGCCCAGGTTAGTGAGATCATGTTGCAACTGCCCTACCTGGATACCTTTACACGGCTTATTTATTTGTATAAAATTCTGGATATATTGGGTAGAAGTGAAGCCATAACAGTACTGGCAAGTGAAAATTATATGAAAACAACCTTCAGATCGGGCAATAAAAGAATGAATATGATCCATGAATTTCTAATGGATAATTACCGTGAGGAGATCAGTCTGGAAAAGCTGGCTGGCATGGTAAATATGGCTAAAGGGTCATTTTGCAGGTTTTTTAAGTCACAGACAAATCTCACCGTATTTGAATACCTGAACAGGATAAAAGTAGATTATGCCTGCAAATTATTGATGAATTCAGATATGACCATAATAACAATCAGTTATGATTGCGGATTCAACAACCTGAGCCATTTTAACAAACAGTTCAAAAAGTGTACAGGGACCACACCGTCACAATACAGGAAACAATTCATTGGATGCTGATCCTGCGGTAATGGAGTACCCTGCAAAATCCATAGCATCGTTTACCTGAAGATTGAATCTGGTGAATAGTTATATTCCGGCCGGCAGACAGAGCAGGCAGGAATTGCAGAATCTCCTGAAAAATGCCATAAACTGGTGCAATTAATGGTAAACTATACGATCCCAGGAATTTTAACAGAATATTCGCAAAATGAAACTTCAGGCCCGATTTCTTTCACGGGAATTTTTATTCTTGTACGGAATTCTGTAAATTTAATATATAACCAAAAATAGAATTCATGAAAACAAAACTCTCCTGTTTAAAGTCAACCATTATTCTACTTGTTTTATGCATGAATATTCACGCACAGATCAATGAAATATGGAATGCCAGGTTTGAAAGTGAAATATTGTGGCAGGAAGTCACTTCACTCGGAAACCTGATTGTATGCAGCAATGACGGACTTTTTGGAATAGATCCGCAATCCGGAACAATACTTTGGAAGATCGCACAATTTGCAGGTTTACCCCGGGAAAACTATGCCCCGATCGAACAATCGCCTTTTATTTCTGTGGCTAATCCCGATGCAACTTATTTACTCGAGCCTTTCGAAGGAAAAATAGTATTTGATTCCAGGAAAGCGAATATCGGAACCATAGATTCTGAACATTTTCTTTACAGAAACGATGGCATACTGATTGTCGGGAAAAAACCTTCATCATCAGATCCTGTCATGGTTATGGTGAGCATGAGTTCAGGTGAACCGCTATGGTCAATCGATGAAAAGTTTGGCAGGGTTATCGCAGTCAATGAATTATCTGACTCTGAAATTCTTCTGGTTACACTTTTTAAGAATTATAAGCTGAACGGCCATACCGGCGAAAAGATATGGGAAAATCTAAATTCAAAGGAAGCAGAGAGCCTTGAAAAGATGGGGGCATTCGGCAACCTTCTTCAGGCAGCAGCTGAAAAAGCCTCTGAAAATATGGAATTTACACTGGAATATTATCAGCGTCCTGCCGAAGACATTTTTTATATCGCATCTGAAGATCAGGATGAACAAACAATAGGTCAGAGCACCACGATCACTTATTCAAATATGTATAATGCTTACAGGATGAATGACGGATCGATAGTATGGGAGTCTCCCCTGGAACTCAGCGGAAAAATCGGAAAAGTTTATTTTGATGCTGATGGCCTGATTATTCTTCCGGATAACGGAAACAGAACCAAAATCAACAAGTTTGATTACAACACTAAGGAAGGAAAGTGGGGCAAAAACGGAAAAGGTATAGCAATTAAAGGTGGAGTATATGATTATTCTGTAACCGATAAGGGCATATTACTGGTGACCAAAGCCGGGGATAATGATTACCTTAATTTTCTCGATCCGGTGCAGGGGATCATTACATTCGATAAACCTGTAAAAATCAACGGGCATTTATTAGGTACGCTTACCCTGCCCAGGGGAATTTTCTATATTACATCTGAAGAGGTGAATATTCTTTCACCGGCAACAGGTGAGCTCCTGCTCGGTAAATCCATTCAAACGAAACCAGCGCTTACTGCAGAAAAAGGTGATATAATTTATGTTTTTGATCTTAAAGAGAATGTGTTGAAAGCGATTAACAAAGCTGAAGCAATGGTTGCGAATGTCTCATCGGTTCCGTTGAAATTTGCGGGAAAGGAAACTCCGACAGGCATCGAAGTTCGGGAAAAGGGAATATGCATCAATTCCGAGCAGAATATTATTCTCATGGGGTATGACGGAAACATCATGTATTCCGATTATTTTGCTGCTCCGCGTGAACCCGGACTGAAACGTGCATTGCTTTATGCGCAAGCAGCAAGAGCCGCCTATATCGGTGCTGTATCATATTATGCATCCGGGACATTACAGGCAGCGGCTCCGGACGTAAAAAAAGAGGACGCTGTGGCCGGTGCTATGGTTGAAGTTATCGGTGAAGCTTACGGTCAACTTGGGGATGCAGCCACCGAATTTGCCAAGAATTCATTCAGGCAGGCAAATGCAAGACTAAAAGCTACGGTTCAGGGAAGGGACTTCCTCATGATCCTGTCACAAAAGGACAAATTGATTGAGCTTGTAAAGGTGAACAAAGACACCGGTGAAGTGGAAGGAAGCATTGACCTGGGAAAGGAACGGCAACCGGAATATGCAGTTGATGATATTACGGGCCAGGTTTACCTGAAAATCGGAAGTTCATTGTTAAGCTCGTATAAATTTTAGGTGCATCGATTTGGCGGCAACGACCAACTTGCTCTACAAATATTAGAATAAAAAAAGCGGATATCAAGCCCGCTTTTTCTATATTGAATCTCCTTATACTCTTTTTTCCTGTATCCTTGCTTTTTTCCCGGTAAGGTCGCGTAAATAGAATATTCTTGCCCGACGGACTTTCCCGTATTTGTTCACTTCAATCTTTTCAATGAATGGAGATACTGCAGGGAAAATTCTCTCCACACCGATATTGCCTGACATTTTTCTTACGGTAAATGTTTCCCGTATCCCTGATCCTCTGCGTTGAAGCACTACACCACGAAACTGTTGTATCCTTTCCTTATTCCCTTCCTTTATCTTATAGTGCACTGTAACGGTATCACCTGCAGCGAATTTGGGGTATTCTTTTTTTATATCGAACTGGCTTTCAGCCACTTTTAACGTATTCATGGATGCTATGGTTAAACCTGAAAAATTTCAGTGCGCAATATTAGTAAATATTTTTTATTTTGAACAATATATTTGAGTTAAGTTTCAAGATTATCGTTTGAGGTCAATGAGGGTTCAAGATTCGGGGTTCATGCCCTATGCCCATTCACTATACCCCATGCTGCATGCCCTAGGCCACATGCATTATCCAGCAGCTAGTATCTGGTATCCAGTTTCCAGTATCTAGTCTCCGGTCTCGCCGGGAACCTTAAACTTATCTCCTGTTTCTTCGACTACCTTCCGGTACCATTCTTCACTGTAACCCGGTTGTTCAAGTTCAGGATTTTGCTGTCCTTCCACCTTAACCTTCACATTTCCGTCCATGAATTTGGTGAACAAATGGTGATAAAGTTTTTTCCATTCATAAACCGTATGGTTGCCGGCATTTACAGAGAAACCGGTAAGATATTCAATTCCTGAGGCTTCATCTTTCGCCAGAAGTTCGGCCGCTGCTTCATCCACAGCCGGAACCACTGACAAATAGTAAAGTTCAAGCTCTTTCTGTTTTTGCCTGATCTCGGGGATCATCAGGTTATAGCGGGTATAGGCGAAATTCGACACCTGGTTGAATACCCAGAATGCCGCATTATCACTGAACTCCATCATTGAGCCATTACCGACTGCAAAGGTTTCAGGCACCGTCTGTATTCCGCAATACATGGGTGAATATACCGTGCTGTAGGTATCATCCACACCAAACCAGTGTATCCCTCCTACTTTATCTGGAAGCCAGCTACGCATTTGTGAAACAAATGAAAATCCGGTTTGCTGTGTCGATATTGCCCGTTCATTAAAATACTCGACACTATCGACCTCCCAGGTCAATGGCCTCCACCTTACAATACATTGGTAAGGTCCTGCTCCCACATCTTTAGTCATATCCATTGGAGTCCCCTGGTAATAATCCCTCATGAGTTCCATCACATCATGTACTGTAAGTTTTTTATCGGGTTTTACCCACAAAGGCATCCGGTTTTCAAGGTTTGTGCCCATGGCATAGTCGAGATACTGTCCCATATTGCTGTTTACCCGGTTAAAGACCGCCCAAATTCTCGCTTCACAGAAACGCGCACTCTCGAAATTGATCGGTGCATACGCATCGGCAAAACTGAATTGTTCATCGTCACCGGTGAAATATCCCTTCTCACGTGCAAAAGAAATCACATCAGGAGCATACAGGCAATTTTCAGGATCGTTAAGCGGAAAAGTGTTAATTCTGGACTGGTTGGCATGTCCGCTGATATAACCATCAGGTACCTTCCGGGCAACCCAGACTGCACCTTTGTTCGCATTGATCATGGTTTTTTCTTTACCCTTACCCTGTGGAACCATCCTAATGCCTTTTCCGATCAGGTCCATTATCCAGGCTTCCCTGGGATCAGCGATAGAAAATGATTCTCCGGAGCTGTAATATCCATATTCCGATACCAGTTCATTCATGATCCTGATTGCCTCACGGGCCGTTCTGGCCCGTTGCAGGGTGAGGTACATCAGGCTTCCGTAATCGATTATTGCGGTGGTATCCCGCAATTCGGGTTTTCCTTCATAAGTGGTCTCCCCTATCGATACCTGGTGTTCATTCATATTTCCTACAACCGAGTAGGTATGTTTCACCTGCCTGATCTTTCCCAGATATTTACCTGTATCCCATTCATATACATCAAACCACGAACCGTCAGGATAATCTGCAGCGGGTCTGAAATACAGCTCACCATAAAGCACATGAGAATCGGCTGAATAGGAGATCATCGTTGATCCGTCGGCACTTGCTCCTGCTGAAATTAAAAGGTTGGTACATGGAAATGAATTTTCTTTAAAAAAAAATATAAATAGAATAAGTGTGGAAATAATCTTGTATGTCATAGCTATAGAATTTGAAATGATATATAAAATTAACAATTATTTCTTTTGCATTTTTGGATCAAAATCCTTTGAAGATTTATCCCGGTTCTTAAAATTCATGGCATTTTTGTGATAACCTAAGAATTTTGAAGGTATATCTTAAAAAAAGTTAATTTCATCAAAATAACCCCTGTCAAAAATAACAATTTGCCTAGTTTTGACGTTTAATATTTTGAAACTTGTAATTTTCATAGGTAATACACACAAGAAAAAAGTTTTGGTTAGTTTTAGTTTTATAGTAGTTAGTAGGTTTAGTTAATAATTAGATTGTCATTTTTAGTTAGGGTTAAGGTTGGGTGAGAGTTCATACTCTCACCCATTTCTTTTTTTAACTCACGCCATTTTAATTTTACCAAAATACCATTACTGCGCATTAATCAGGTGCACTACGCCCAGAGACAAATCACGACTGGCACCCGTTACGGAACTGTATGAGTTGATCTCCCCTAAATATCTTAGCATACCGAGCAATCCAAATATAAGCGCTTCTTTATAATGCACAGTTTTTTCTTCAGGAATGATCAATCTGATCCGGGTTTTTTTTGCAATCAGGTCCATCAGAAAATTGTTGCAGGCCCCGCCTCCGGTTACAAGCACGTTTTTTCCGCCTGTGGAATTCAGTGCAACGGCAATCTGCAATGAAATATGCTCATAAACTGTTCTCAACAGATCAGGAATTCCGGTCCTGTGAGCAGCAATCAGCGGTAATACCTGTTGTTCAAGCCATTCAAGACCCAGTGATTTGGGGAATTGTTTCCGGTAGTATTCAATATCATTGAGTTCAGACAATAATGGTGGAATGATCATTCCGCCTGCCGCCATAGCACCATTCTTATCCATCGCAAAGCCCGCTTTCTGTGAAAGCAGGTTTATTACAGTGTTTACCGGACAAATATCATAGGCTATGCGCCGGTTACCTTTTTCAAATGAGATATTTGAGAATCCTCCAAGATTCAGGCATGCATCATACTCACCAAACAATAACCGGTCGCCGAACGGTACAAGAGGAGCACCTTGTCCCCCATGGGCAACGTCGAGTATTCTGAAATCAGAAACGGTTGATATACCGGTAAAAGCGGCGATGGCTGCTCCGTTCCCAAGTTGAAACGCAATACCTTTCCCGGGTTGATGAAAAACAGTATGTCCGTGTGAGGCGATCAGATCTGCTTTACATTTTTTTAATTCCAGAAAATGCAATACTTCACTCCCAATATATTTACCATACTCATGGTGGCGTTCTATCAGCTCCATACCAGAGCATCCGGCTGCTCCTTTAAGAAGGTTGACCAAGTCCGGAGTATATGGAATGGTAATAGCCTCTTTAATGGTATATTCCCACCTGTTTTTTCCCCGGGCAAATGAACAGCAGGCGATATCGAGTCCGTCAAGACTGGTACCAGACATAGTGCCTATGATATATTTCAGGGTCATGCTATTCTAGTCGTTGAAATTTCCACGATACACTGTCCTGTTCTTTCTTTCATCCGTTATGATAAGTTCCAGCCGATGCTTTTTACCTTCTCCTATCCGTTCTGGATCAATGGAATAACCCAGAGTATTGGATTTAGGATCGTATTCGAAAAGTGCCCAATGGCCATCAATGGTACCGGAATAAGTATCTATTCCGGCCAGATCATCCGTTATTTCAAAAGTAATCCGGTCGCCTTTCTTATAGTATCCGTTGTTACTAAAACCGGCAGGTTTGATAACCGGTGGTGTGGTATCGATCATGACTACATACCTCCCGAATTTATTTACCATGCCGGTAATAAACCCGTTATCCCATGTTCCACCCGCAGGATCCGATGAATTATCCCTGTTAATATATACAAGCAACGCTTTAGCTCTTAAATTTCCAGGAATATTCTTCGTTTTCACCGAAAGGGTGAATCTGCCTGCCAGCGGTACAAGATCGGTATGGACGGAATGTGTGTCAGAGACGGCCAATGAATCCGACGGGATCCGTGAATACGTAAAATGAATATCATTGAACAGTATATTTGCAGGCAGATGAATCTTCACAGATGGATTTTCATATGAATTTATTGTATTGTAGTAGAAAATTTTACCGTATGAACTGTCACTGCCGGTTTCCACGACCGGATAGTTCAGCGTACTGTTTTGAATGTCAAATTGAAGAGTTGAAGAATTCATGTATGAATCTTTTACCGTAATCACAGCATGATGGATTGAATCATCTGAAAAATCCACGATCCCCCCGTTATTTATTTTTTTATAGATATCAAGCCTGTTATTAGGATCAGGAAAGAGCTTGTGTATCTTAATATTATGAAGAATATTCTCTGCATAATCGATATGGCTGCTGACGTATTTTACTTCATCAAAAGAGAACCGTTCCATTTCATGCTTATAATACACAACATCATCAATTTTCAGCTCAATGGAATAAACAGTGCACCTGTTGCCTGAACCGTTAAGATAATCGTATGCCTCCAGTCCGAATCCAGCCCTTCCCGAGAGGATTAATGGATTCTGGCTCAAAACATAATGCCCGTCCTTTTTTACAGGCTTAAGCAACAGCATGGCGTGTTTTCCATTGATCACCGTTTCATTACCGACGGGGTAAACAGCAAGGTTCTCAATTACCGGCTTGATGTTGTCTGTAATATTGAAGTCAAACAGCAGTGCATTTACAGGACGTTGCAGCGGGTCCCTGATCTCAAAATGCAGGTGTGGACCGCCCGAATTCCCAGTGTTGCCTGAAATACCGATCTGTTCTCCTTTTCTGAACCTGAAGGCATTGACCGGAGGGTAAATATCTGCCTCAAATTGTTGCATACGATACTGATACGATTTGACATATTGGGCAAGCGATGGGATAAAATCGTTAAGATGGGCGTATACTGTTGTATACCCGTTAGGATGAGAAATATAAAGCGATTTTCCATAACCGCTTCCCTGTATTTTTATCCTGGAGACATAACCGTCGGCCGCTGCAAAAACCGGTTTTCCGGAAACCTGCTGTGTTTTGATATCAATGCCCGAATGAAAATGTGCCGACCTGATCTCGCCGAAATTGCCACTCAACAGGATAGGTATATTTACCGGTGATCCGAAATAATTCTTATCAGGCAGTTTTTGTGCAAGGGCTATGCAGGGTAACATAAAAATAAATAAAACACACGAGAATCGTAGTCGCAGAGACTGCTTCATGCCTTGCAAATTTAGTTCATATTGTTCCTGCGAATATACATTCATAATTTTGTTATGCCCACTGGAATTCAAACATAAATTTTGTATTTTTGTTAAAGGAATAGTATTTTGATATATCTTTGTTATGAATGGAAAGCAAGTTTGACGATAAGATCAGCGGCTTGAGGGCCAAGATAAAGAGTATAATCACACTTTATGAAGAGCATAAATTCAGGAACAAAATACTCGAATCGAAAAACAAAGAACTTGCAGAACAAATTCATTTTCTGGAAAAAAAACTAAATGAAACAGCAGAGAAATCGAACAATATAAAATTTGCGAAGGCAATTCTGGCTTCGGGAGAGAATTCGCATGAAGCAAAGATAAAGGTTAACAGAATTGTGCGGGAAATTGATAAATGTATTGCTCTTTTAAATAAATAAGTAGAACCATATAGATGGGATGGACGAAAAGCTTTCAATAAAAGTTAATGTGGCTGACAGGTTTTATCCGTTAAAAATTGACGGAACTGATGAGGAAAAGATCAGGAAAGCAGCCAGATTAATAAACGAAAAGGTTCTTCAATATAAGCAGAGGTATACAGATAAGGATACTCAGGATTTTTTGGCGATGGCAGCACTTCAGTTCGTAACCAAAATGATTGAACTGGAACAAAACCAGAACAACGAAGGTCTGGAAGCGATACTGCAGGAGTTGGATTCAGAGCTGAGTGAGTATCTTAAAGGGGAGTAATATACGTTCTTTAATATAGTACTAGACATAGCCCGCATAGTTTCTTCATTCGATTGTGAAACTCAACACTAAGCAAATTGGAGTTGGTCTCACCTTGTCCAGAGCAGGCCATATTTCCGGTTCGCCGGAAAATCCCGATTCGTCGGGAACATTGGAAACTCGAAACAGGATGGCTACTCCACCCATGTCATACTGGGGTTTTATCAAGAGCTGGAGAGATGTATGCGGGTTTTTTTTTAATTTAAATAGATGAGCGATATGATAACACTTTTAGTCTTTTCAGATAGTTCGCTGGTTTTGAAGACCCTGATCATCGGTTCGGGTTTTTTTGCAGCAGGAGCTGTTATCTCATACATAGTATGGCAGATAGCCCTGAAGAGAAGGAAAACCAGTATTATTAAAGAGGCTGAGGCTGAAGCTGAGGTCATTAAAAAGGATAAGATCCTTCAGGCTAAAGAACGATTTTTACAGCTTAAGGCAGACCACGAAAGGTATATCAACGAGAAAAACAGCAAGATGACTGTTTCGGAAACAAAAATCAGGCAGAAAGAAACGCTGTTGTCGCAGAAGTTTGAAGAAAGTCAGCGGATACGGAATGAAGTTGAGAAGATACGTGAAAATTTAAATGTACAACTCGGTCTTGTAGAGAAAAAAGCCGAGGAACTCGATAAATCGCATAAACAACAGGTAGAACAGCTTGAAACCATCTCGGGCTTCTCAGCCGATGAAGCAAAAGATCAGCTTATTGAATCCCTGAAAGAGGAAGCCAAAACCCAGGCAATGTCGTATGTGAATGAAATCATGGATGAAGCAAAGATGACCGCCACACGAAATGCCAAAAAAGTAGTGATCGAAACCATCCAGCGGGTGGCCAGCGAAGCGGCCATTGAAAACTCGGTAACCGTGTTCAACATTGACTCGGATGAAATCAAAGGCCGGATAATAGGCCGTGAGGGCAGGAATATAAGGGCACTGGAATCAGCAACCGGGGTTGAGATTATTGTTGATGATACGCCTGAAGCGATCATCTTATCAGCATTCGATCCGGTAAGGCGTGAAATAGCCCGACTTGCCCTTCATCAGTTGGTGACCGATGGCAGGATACATCCCGCGCGTATTGAAGAGATTGTCGCCAAGACCCAGAAACAGGTAGAAGAGGAAATTGTCGAAATCGGCAAACGCACGACAATCGATCTTGGAATACATGGCATGCATCCTGAACTGATACGACTGATCGGCAAAATGAAATACCGGTCGTCTTACGGACAGAACCTGCTTCAACACTCCAGGGAAGTTGCAAATCTTTGCGCCATTATGGCTGCAGAACTCGGTCTCAATACAAAACTGGCCAAACGGGCCGGTCTGCTTCACGACATTGGCAAGGTGCCGGATGACGAACCTGAAATGCCGCATGCCGTTTTCGGCATGAAACTGGCCGAAAATTTCAAAGAGAAACCTGAAATATGCAATGCCATCGGATCGCATCACGATGAAGTGGAAATGACCACTTTGATATCACCTATTGTACAGGTCTGCGATGCCATATCGGGAGCAAGACCCGGTGCCCGGCGCGAAGTTGTTGAATCGTATATCAAACGGTTAAAAGACCTTGAATCGCTTGCCCTGTCTTATCCGGGTGTGACGAAAACATATGCAATACAGGCAGGAAGAGAACTAAGGGTGATCGTAGGCAGCGACCATGTGAATGATAAGGAAGCAGAAACCTTATCGTACGAGATTTCCAAAAAGATCCAGGATGAGATGACCTATCCCGGACAGGTTAAAATAACAGTGATCAGGGAAACAAGAGCAGTCAGCTACGCCAAATAGTTATCATTCGGCCGGGAATTTTTCGATCGATACGAGAAGCTCTTTTAGTTTATCAACCTTCTCGGGATAGTCGATCTTTTCATACGAAACCATGAGGTTGTTTATCAGCCTGACAATAATGTCGACGTTACTGCAGGGTGTGTAATATTCTCTACGTTTTTCGAGCTGCTGCTGTTGAATAAAATAATCAATTTCACGTTTCCCGAGCACAGCTCCCTTGTTGTAAGGATTAATATAGAAGAGTATGTCATTCTGTTCGTCGTTGGAATCATACTGTCTGTATTCATCCTTGTAAGCCAGAATGAAGTTTTTCGGCAGATTCACTCCGTATATTGGCATGTTAAGCTTATGTGCCACAGCAAGATATACAACTGAAAGCGATATGGGGGTGCCCCGTTTCGATTCAATGACCGAATTTATGTACGAATTTTGTGGCGAATAGAAATTGGTGGTATTTCTCCTGAATTTGTGTATTTCAAATATGATGTAATTCAGTACTTTAACCTTTTCCAACGCAGTGAGGTTATTGTTAATTTCAAGCCATACATCTTTCCTGATCTTTTCAATTTCCGTGTCAACGGTCTGCACCTGCAATTCAGGAAACTGAAACTGGGAAAGGTAAACAGCACCATCGAGAATGGATTCCGCACCGTTATTAATCCAGTTCATCAGGTTTTCCCTTGCTGATGCGAACTGAATATTCTGAATGACATTTTCGAGCCTCTCCTGAAGTTTTTCGTTCAGGGTCGTTTCCCATGCCTTTTCCAGATCAGGGATAACCGCCGGACCATGCTTCATCAGGTTACTGGAAACAACTTTAAGAATTTCAGAGTCGGTATCATCCAGGAGTGATATTAAGGCTTTGATTTCTTTGGTATCCCTTGCCATAATAGTAAAAATAAAGAATGTTATCCTGAAAAATAAGGCAAATTCATCAAAATTAATGGTAGAATGCTGCAATCTTTCCCCATCAAATACCTTCTATCCGGCAATTTATCCTTTTATACAAAAATCAGGCCAGTACGCAAATTGAATACGTGATTAAATTTAATTCTTCTTCATTGTACACGCAATAAAATATACTACAAATTATGAACAGGTAACACTGATCTCGGCCCGGAAAATTGCCTGTTATCTAATTCAGCCTGTGCATCCAAGATATTTTTGTATATTTGGCCAAAATACAATTGAGATGATACAGAGAGTTCAATCAATTTACCTATTCCTGGTGGTCGTCCTGATGAGTTTTATGATGCTGAGTCCTATTGCTGTTTTTGACCTGCAGGATGGCAGTATTCTCCATTACCTTTGTTTCGGGGTTAAGAAAATTACCGGTGATGATAGCCAGAAGATACTTTCAACCTGGCCGAATCTACTTCTGGTCCTTGTTATTGCCATCTTAAATCTTTATACCATATTCCTGTTTACCAACCGGATACTTCAGATGCGGCTGACCATTTATAATATGTTGCTGATGGTCGGAATGGTCGTTCTTATTTATTATTATTACCATGTGATCACCAAAAAATTCCCTATCATCTCGCATTCCCTGAAATTTGCTGCCATTATACCTGTCATATGTGTTATTCTTAACTTGCTCGCCTTCAGAGGTATCCGTCGGGATGAATTGCTTGTCAAATCATACGAAAGGTTGAGAAAATAGGATAATCTGAAAATGATCCTTTTTATTCCTTAGAAAATAGTCTACTTGATTATCTCGATATGATTCTGATCGGTAATTTTTTCACAATAAAAGCATTTCAGCTTTACATCTTTCTTTGATACTACCGAAAATTTTGTGGTAATTTGTTCGCTGTTGGTGATGCATTTCGGATTCATGCATTTTACAATTCCAATGATCTCATCGGGCACCTCAACCACCTTTTTGTCCACCACAGTGTAATTCTTAATAATATTCAGCTTGGCATCGGGGGCCACAAGGGCTATTTTATTAATATCCTTATCTTTAAAAAACAAATCCGATATTTTTATGATCGCTTTCCGGCCTAACTTTTTACTTTCAAGATTGCTCCCGAAAGTCATCGTTTTATCCACTTTGTCGAGTCCGAGGATGGAGAGTACTTTAAATAAACTATTGGCACGAATATGGTCGATCACTGTTCCGTCTTTTATGGCACTGACTTCAAGTATCCTGTCTTTCATGATAATACTCTGGTTTAGGTTAAACCCAAAATGGAAGTAATTATGGCCTGCCTTACAAATACACCGTTCAGAGCCTGAGTGAAATAATAAGCCTTCGGATTCCGGTCGACATCCTGGTTGATCTCGTTGACTCTCGGAAGCGGGTGCAATATCTTCATGGTGGATTTCGTATGCTCAAGCATGGAATTATTCAGCACGTATGCATTTTTTGTTCGCTCATACTCTATAGGATCGGAAAATCTCTCTTTCTGCACCCTGGTCATATAAATGATATCGGCATCGGAGATGATATCCGTAAAATCTTTGTGTTCATAGTATTTCAGCCCCAGGTTATCCAGGAATATCTTATATTCATCAGGTATTTTCAATTCGTCGGGTGAAATAAAGTTGAACCGTGGATTGAACTTCGACATGGCCATTAGCAGCGAATGTACCGTTCTGCCGTATTTCAGGTCCCCTACCATGAATATGTTCAGGTTTTCAAGTTTTTCCTGTGTTTTTCTTATTGAGTAGAGATCGAGAAGGGTTTGTGTGGGATGCTGATTCGCACCATCGCCGGCATTTACCACCGGAACACTCGATACCTCACTGGCAAACCTGACACTGCCTTCAAGGGGATGCCGCATTACGATCAGGTCGCAGTAATTGCAAACGATCCTTATGGTATCATAGAGTGTTTCTCCCTTGGTTACGCTGGAGGAATTTGTATCGCTGAAGCCGATCACTTTTCCTCCCAGACGGCTTATGGCGCTTTCAAAGCTCAGGCGTGTGCGGGTAGACGGTTCAAAAAACAACGAGGCAATTACCTTTCCCCTTAATAAATCCTGTACTGGCTTTTTTTCAAATTGTTCGGCAAGATCGAGTATTTTCAGGTATTCCTCACGCGTATAGTCATTGATGGAAACAAGACTTTTGTTTTTCATTATGGCAGGCATTTTTCCTTCAGATCCAAAGATAATGAAGATATCGATGCAAGGATACGGATGTTAATATTAATTGATAACTTTTTAAATGCGTGATATTTATGCTTAAATTATGCATGTTTATGCACAACAACTTTTGCGTCTTTTAATCCTGAAATATGTTGAATAAAAGGTACAGTATTGCTTGTTCTAATGCGTATCCAGAAATGGCACATTTCGTCAAACTGCTGATTTTCCAACCGGCATCCGTATTTTTTAAGTATCTTCTTAATTTCATTCATAAATTCATATCCAAAGGTTAATTCAACAGTATCATCAACAGTCTTTTCAACAACAACAGCGTTGTTCAGGGCATTTTCCGAGGCCGTTCGGTATGCCCTGATAAGTCCGCCGGTTCCAAGGAGTGTTCCGCCAAAATACCTGATCACAACGATAAGGATATCTGAAAGTCCTGCTGAGAGTATCTGACCGTAAATCGGTTTGCCTGCTGTTCCGGAGGGTTCACCATCGTCGTTCACTCTCCTGTATAGCCCTTCTGCGCCTATGTTGTATGCAAAGCAATGATGTCTCGCATCGTGGTATTTTTTTTTCAGTTCCGCAACGATGTTCTTGGCTTCTTCTTCCGATACCACCGGAAATCCGAAAGCAAGGAATTTGCTTCCGCGATCTCTATATTCACCGGAGCACGGGCTTTGGATAGTCTTATAAAGATCGGTCATTTCGGAGCCAGAATAGTGTAAGCAATAAATGAATAAGCCATGGCAGTTTCCAAGGCTTCCGGCAAAGTCAGCAATCGTATTCCGGATTTGCTGCAGGTTAAAACTTCAATTTCTTTTCAATCTCGTCGATCTGGCCTTTAAAATGTTTATCGGTCTCGAGCAGATTGTTAACCGTCTTGCATGCATGCAGCACCGTAGCATGATCTTTACCACCAATCTGGGAACCTATTGTTGCCAGTGATGCTTTGGTGAGGTTTTTGGAGAAAAACATAGCCACCTGGCGGGCCTGTACGATCTCCCGTTTTCTGGTTTTGGACTGAAGGGAATCTGCCGGGATCTCAAAATAGTTGCAAACCACCTTCTGAATATAGTCGATGGACACTTCCCTCTTGGTATTTTTTATAAGCTTATCAATCATCTCTTTGGTGAGCTCGAGGGTAATTTCTTTCTTATTGAGTGTCGACTGGGCAAGAAGGGAGATGAGGGCACCTTCGAGTTCCCGTATGTTATCGGAAATATGTGTGGCAATATACTCGATCACTTCTTCGGGGAGTTCGATCCCGTCTTTATAGGTTTTCTTTCGGAGGATGGCAATACGGGTTTCATAATCGGGCACCTGAAGGTCAGCTGAAAGTCCCCACTTGAACCTGGAAAGCAGCCGTTGCTCCAGCCCCTGCAACTCCACCGGCGGTTTATCCGATGTAAGGATCAGTTGTTTCCCGGACTGGTGCAGGTGGTTGAAAATATGAAAAAAGATATCCTGTGTTTTTTCCTTTCCTGCAAATTCATGAACATCATCGATCACCAGAACATCGATCATTTGGTAGAAATGCAGAAAATCGTTTTTATTATTGTTGCGGATCGATTCCACAAACTGGGTCTGGAACCGGTTAGCATTCACATACAGCACCACTTTTTCAGCAAACTTGCTCTTGATCTCGATGCCGATGGCCTGAGCGAGGTGCGTCTTACCCAATCCTGATTCACCATATATCAGCAACGGGTTAAAGGCCGTACCTCCGGGATTATTGGCAACTGCGTAACCGGCAGATCTGGCAAGCCGGTTGCATTCACCCTCAACAAAATTATCGAAAGAATTTTCAGGATTGAGCCGGGGATCAATGTTCATCTTCTTGATGCCCGGAATTATAAAGGGATTTTTAATGGCATTTTCTTCAGTAAGCGGCAGGCTTACCGGTTTGTTCTTCAGGTCGATCTGGTTCTTTGCAGGAAATTTTACCGTATAGGGTTTTGAATTGAAGGCGTTGTTTTCCATGACAATGCTGTACTCCAGCTTTGCATCAAATCCCAGTTCCTTCCGCAATGTTTTGCTGATAATATCAATGTACTTCTCCTCAAGGTATTCATAAAAAAATGGACTCGGCACCTGGATCGTCAAAACGTTATTTTCAAGCTTAAGCGGCACGATCGGCTCAAACCACGTTCTGAAACTCATCGATGGAACATTGTCTCGGATTACCATCAAACAACTGTTCCAGATTTCTTCGTAATGCATATTGCTTATACCTTAGGTGTTTAGTGAATGCTTAGGGTCGAAGTTACGGTATAGCAAGATTGTGAAAAAAAACTTAAAAAAAAAATGAATTCCCTATTGACTTTTAAGAATATTATTTATTGGTTTTATTTTCAGATTTTTATTTAATTGATTTTTTTAAAATAAATGTATTAATAAGATAATCAATGAATTACATAATTTCAATCTTAAAAAATTGTTAATTAAATGTTTAAAGAATTTTAATTAAAGCAAAGTTTAACTCAAGGGTCTGATTTCTTATTTAGAATCTTTCTAAATTGACGAACAGACCAAAAAATGAAATTGTTAATAACTTTACAGCAATTGCATGCCACCTGTTGATAACCTGTAGGTTGAATCAGTTGAAGGCTAGCAATATACTCTAAGAGATCAGTACCGGACTGAAACTCCTCAACGGTGGACACCTTGAAATTAAAATCTATTCCGGCTTTTTTTCCTTGTCCTTCTTTCCGAAAACCGAGAAGTGAACATACCTTTTGGGATGTTCGCGAAGATCGATCAACAAAAGATTCAGGTTTTCCGATACATTTTTGAGATTCGTATACAAGCTGTCGTTTGCAGAGAGCTTACCTAGTGTTCCTTCACCCTGCTCTATCTTTCCCAGAATAGCAGCGGTATTTGCCATAGCCCTGTCGGCATTACTTATGGCTGATTTGATCTGTGCTTCGGATAAAGAGTCGGATATTTCTGAAAAATTCCGGATTATATTTTTCAGGTTTTCGTTGCTGTTTTTAAGGGCATCAGTAAAAGATGCGAGATTATTCATGCTTTCGTTCATGTTGCCGCCTGGTGAAAGGCTTTGGCTCAGGGAAGCCGTTATATGGTCGACATTTTCGAGTGAATGCTGAATTCCGGCTATAGCACCGGGATTTAACAATGCATTTATGGCAAAAAGAACGGAATCGATCCCTGCAACTGTTCTTCCCAGCTGATCTTTTATGGGCTCCAGCATGGCCTCAAATCCCCTGTCGAAATCACCCGGTACCGTGTCTCCCGGACTGTAGTATTCGTTTTCATCGCTCAGCAGCAGCCGTACATCTTTAATACCTGACACCAGGCTTGAACTGTAAATCTGAAATACGGAATTTTTTGGTATTTTAACCTTTAGCTCAAGGGTATATTTGACGATGAGTTTGCTGTTACGTTCGACATCGAAATAGATGGAACTAACTGATCCGATCTTATGCCCTTTGAGGTAGACGGCTCCCGATTCGATAAGTCCCCCGATATTATCATACACCGAATAGTAGCTGTCGGTATCGGCGAATATATTTTTTCCTTTCAGAAAGTTCACACCCCAGATCAACAATGCTACAGTTATCAGTGCGAATATCCCGATCTTAAGTTCTCTGGAAATTTTCATTTTCAGGGTTTAATTGGTTTTAATTGAAGATTCTTTGAATGCCTGTTCCAGCGGTATGATTCTGCCATTTTTCACGGCAATGACAAACGCATCCTGAAACCTGTTTTTTACCCACTTGCTGTATTCCACAATTTCATTGTACGTTTTCCTTGAACCTACCGCATATTTGTAAAACCCGTCTTCATCGAATTCCTCTACATCAGTCATTTCTTTGAAAACTTCTGAATTCAGGGGAATAGGGTTGCTCGAAACAGTGACCTGCACTTTAAATTCAATATCTGAGTCTGTTCTGCTGTCAGTGTCTCCGGGTAATTCATGAGGTCCGGCTGTGTCATTTTTTGTTTTACGAATTTCCATGGTCTGTCCGGCGACCTTCACGGTGCTGCTCCCCTTGGTTCCGCTGCTGCTGCTTTGCGTCGTCATGTCAGAGTCTGGCGGTGAACTTAGGGTTTGCATGGGTGCGCTTCTCGATTCCACAAACTTTTTGTATTCACGAAATGCCCTGTAAATAGCCGATGCAACATAATCCTGGCCTTCGTCAGACATTAAATATTCCTGCTCATCTGAATTGGTTACAAATCCGGTCTCGATGAGCACTCCCGGCATAGAGGTCTGGGCAAGGACCAGCAAACCCTGTTGTTTTACTCCCCTGTCAATACGTTGTGCCCTGTCGCGAAATTGTTCCTGCACATAACTGGCAAAATTAATGCTGTGATCGAAATATACTGTCTGCATAAGTGTCAGCATGATATATGATTCAGGCGACTCGGGATCAAATCCCTCATACCGTGTATGGTAATCTTCTTCCAGCAGGATGACCTCATTTTCTTTCTTGGCTATTTCGAAATTCTCTTCGGCCCGGTGAAGTCCCAATACCAGCGTTTCGGTACCTTTTGCATCTTTTTTTGATAAGGCATTGGCGTGAATGGAAATAAAGAGATCGGCTTTACAGGAATTGGCAATCTCTGCCCTTTTATACAGGGGAACAAATTCATCGGTAGTGCGCGTATATACCACGTTAACACCATCCATTTTCGATTCGATGTATTCTCCGAGTTTCAATGCAATGGCCAGAACCACCTCTTTCTCAGTTACCTTACTGCCGACCGCACCCGGGTCTTTGCCTCCGTGACCCGGATCAATGACCACTGTTTTCAGGGTGTAACCGTTTTTTCTCTCAACCTGCGCAGATGCGGTAAAAAACCCAATAAAATATATAAGAATCAACAGGAATATTCGTTCTAATGACAACATGCTTATATATTTTTACGCATTCAATATAGCTTTATTTTATTAGCTTTACAGCGTCTCAGGTTAAAGGTTGCTACAAAAATAGTATTAAAATTGCAGAGTAGTTCAGTAAAATTTCAAATAGTTTTCAGTATCTTTTTGTACACCCTCATTCCTGCCCCGGCTCAGGAAGCAGACAGTATTTCCGCTCTAGTTATAAACAACCCGGATACTCTGGTAATTGGCATACCAGATTCCATCCGCGCAGATACGGTAATAACTTCCCCGGGTTCAGGAAAAACAAACCCTATCGAGTCGCCCGTCACCTATAACGCAACCGATTCGATGATTATTTCCATCGAGAACCAAAAAATGTTCCTGTACGGCGATGCAAAAGTAGATTATGAAAACATAGAGCTTACGGCGTATTACGTGGAATTCGATATGTCTGATAACGTGGTTATGGCTGCAGGCCGGACCGATACCGTCCCCTCTGCCAGGGAAAAGCCGTTGTTCAAGCAGGATGACGAATCGTTTGAATCAGATACGATACGGTATAATTTTAAAACAAAAAAAGGGCTCATTAAGCATATTGTTACAGAAGAGGGCGACGGATTTCTGCAGGCCCAGCGTACAAAAAAGCTGGCCAATGGTCATATCAATATCAAGAATGGCAAATATACCACATGCGATGCACCGCATCCCCATTTTTACATCGGCCTTACAAAAGCCATCGCCATTCCCGACGATAAGATTGTCAGTGGTCCTGCTTATTTTGTGATGGAGGATATTCCCCTGCCCCTGGTGCTGCCATTTGGCTTTTTCCCCAACAGCAAAAACCGTTCGGCAGGGATATTATTTCCAACATACGGCGAAGAAAAAGCAAGAGGTCTTTACCTCCGCCAGGGCGGTTTCTACTTTCCGGTAAATGATTATATGGATATTGCCATTCAGGGTGATGTGTATTTCAGGGGTACCTGGGGATTGAATGCAAAAAGCAGTTATGTGAGAAGATACCGGTACCGAGGGAATCTCGACGGACGCATGTATTTTAACAAAATTAGCGATGACGTTTCCTACCCGAGAACGCACGATTATTCGATCAGATGGTCTCATACACAGGACCCCAAAGCCAATCCGACGAGAACTCTCTCCGCCAGTGTGAATATTTCGAGCCAGACATATGACCGGAACTATAGTCACAGTGTCGAAGATTACCTTTCGGGGACTACAAATAAAGCTTCAAGTATTTCATACAGCAAGCGATGGGGATCGCTGTTTGTGCTGAGTGCCTCGCTCAACTATAACCAGAATAACCGCGACAGCACGGTTATGGTAAACTTTCCCAAGATGGCCTTTACTATGAACCAGATCTATCCGTTCCGTTCTAAAAATCTTTCCGGAAAACCAAAATGGTATGAGAATATTCAGATCAGGTATATGGCAAATCTCGACAACCAGATCAGCTCAAAGGATACGGCCCTCTTTAGCAGGTCAACCCTGAGATCTATGAGGAACGGCTTTTCGCATTCCATTCCTATTTCTCTATCGAACTTCCGGTTGTTCAAGATCATTAACATTACTCCGAGCATCAGCTATAAAGGTGTACTGTACGGAAGCCATATCGAGAAAAGGTTGCCCGATAGCCTCAAATTCGGCACCAACTTTAGGAATTCGGTGGTTACCGACACAATCTTTGGATTTAACTATGCACAAGCCATATCAACAGCCATAGGTGTATCAGTGAACCCTAAATTTTACGGAATGTACAGATCTAAAAGGCCGAACTCTTATATACAGGCAATCCGTCATGTCATTACCCCTTCGGCAAGTTTCAATTTTGCTCCGGATATGAGTAAAATTATGCCTGATTATTACCGGAAAATCGTCTATGCAAGATCGATTACGGATAAATACCAGGAGGAAAAGTATTCGGTCTACGATAAATACCTTTACGGAACCCCGGTAGCCCAGGGAAGGAGCGGATCGTTAAGCCTAGGCCTCTCGAATAACCTGGAGATGAAAGTACAGTCGAAGAACGATACGACCAATGAACTAAGAAAGGTTTCAATACTGGACAACCTGAATTTCGCTACGTCATACAATCCTTTCCTAGATTCCATGCGCTGGTCACAGGTATCGATGAATGGATCGACAAGGCTCTTCAACAATAAAATAAACCTCAACTTTTCAGGCGGGTTCAGTCCGTATGCCCTTGATATAAACGGAAGGGAGCACAACAGGTCATACTTTGCAGAAACCGGTAAACTCCTCAGGGTGACCAGGCTTTCGGTAACCATAGGAATGTCCTTCACTTCGGCAGCCGGCAAGAACAAGCAGCAGGCATCACAACCTGTAAACCCCGCCGGTGCTGTAAGAGAGACTTATTCAGACGATTCGGAAGTCTTCGGGGACTATGTCGATTTTAATATTCCCTGGTCGCTCAGGATTGACTACTCATGGTCGTATAACCGGCCCTTATTGTCAAGGACGTTAAGCAATACAATAAGTATCTCGGGAGATATGAGCCTCACCAGAAAATGGAAGGTGGGAGGCAGAACTGGATATGATTTTATCAGTAAGAAATTCACCATGACAAACCTGAACGTATCACGCGACCTTCACTGCTGGGAGATGCGGATATCTGTGGTCCCGTTTGGTTCCATAAAAAGTTACGCATTCACCATCAACGCAAAATCATCGCTTCTCCGTGATCTGAAATGGGATAAAAGAAAGAGCTGGTATGATTATTATTAGAGGGGAGTACTTAAAAGTGCCTGGAGTACTTAGAGCTGGGTGTGTAGGAGTAGTAAGGATGGAAGGATGGAACGTTGTATGGTTGGAATTTATGATTTGAAATTTGGGAACCTGCCTACCGGCAGGTAGGTTTTAACTTTGTAAGTTAAGCACTAAACAAGATAACAATACACCATGAAACACATTGTGAACACCGAAAAGGCACCGGAAGCAATAGGACCCTATAGCCAGGCAGTGGAGACAAACGGCATTCTTTTCATCAGCGGGCAAATACCGCTCGACCCCGAAAAAGGAACGGTTACCGGTGGCGGGATCAGGGAACAAACCTCACGGGTCATCCTGAACATTGATGAAATACTTAAAAAAGCCGGTTATGGCCTTGAGCATGTGGTAAAATGCACCTGTTATATGAAAAACCTGGAAGAATTTCAACAGATGAACGAAGTTTACGGCGGCTTTTTCAGCGAAAATCCACCCGCGAGGGCAGCATTCGAAGTCTCACGCCTGCCAAGGGATGTGCTGATCGAAATTGATGCGATTGCCATAAAATAGGAATACATATCAGCATTATTCCCTCGCATCAACTTTCATGTTTCTTCAAGGTAACAACACTCCATAACGCGGAGATGAGAATTCCTTAAGTCAGAAGATTCAAAAAAACATTGCAATCAACGCGGGCGATCTATTCAGAAACGATCTCGAAGGGTATTTCCACCTTAACGTCTTTGTGCAATCTTACAGTGGCAGTATACTTGCCGATCTCTTTAATAATATCTTCCTTGAACGAGATGTTTTTCCTGTCGATATCAAAACCTTTGCCGTTTAATGCTTCTGCAACCTGGATGGTATTTACCGAGCCGAATATTTTGCCTTTGGAGCTCGTTTTTGCACCTAAGGTCAGCGAGACATCCTTCAGCTTATCAGCAATTTCAAGAGCCGACTGCCTGATCTTTTCTTCCTTATGCGCCCTCTGATTCATGATCTCGGTGTGTTCTTTTTTTGCCGAGGCAGTTGCAAGGGTAGCCAATCCTTTTGGAATCAGGTAATTTCTGGCATATCCGTTCTTAACCTGAACAAGCTCATCTTTGTAACCCAGGTTGGGCACATCCTGTTTGAGTATGATTTCCATTGTTTTTTCCTCCGGATTATTTCAATAAATCAGTTACATAGGGTAACATCGCAATATGTCTGGCCCGTTTTATGGCTGTTGCAACTTTTCTCTGGTATTTAAGAGACGTACCTGTTACACGCCGGGGAAGAATTTTACCCTGCTCGTTCAGAAATTTCTTAAGAAACTCGGGATCTTTATAATCCACATATTTGATCCTGTTTTTCCTGAACCGGCAAAATTTCTTTTTTTTGATTTCAACGGTCGGCGGGGTAAGATATCGTATTTCATTCGGATTCTGTGCCATAGCCTATTCCTCCTTTATTTTTTCAACGTTTTCAGCTTTGTTTTTTCTCTTTTCGCTGTATTCTGCAGCATACTTGTCTATCTTGACTGTCAGAAAACGAATGACACGCTCATCGCGCTTAAATTCGGTTTCCAGTATTTGCACAAGATTGCCGGGAGCTTTGTATTCGATCATGTAATAAAACCCGGTTGATTTTTTCTGGATGGGATAAGCCAGCTTTCTCAGTCCCCAATACTCTTCGTGAAGTATTTCACCCTTGTTCTTGAGGATTACGCTTTTGAATTTTTCAACCGCTTCCTTCATCTGGTTCTCAGACAAAACGGGAGTTGCAATGAAAACGGTTTCGTATTGATTCATCATAGCAATTTTCCTTATTGTATGTTAATTTTTTGGCAGGCAAAATTATTAACTTTTTTCATCTATTCAAATAAATTTGCTCTTTTAATTGGTTCCTGTGTCAAAATATATTTTACCTATATTTGTGCCTGTTAAACACTGAGGATGGAAAAATTTATTGTTTCAGCCCGGAAATACAGACCTGCCACATTTGATACGGTTGTCGGGCAGGGTTCGATTACCACCACATTGAAGAATGCGATAGCGTCGGGTCATGTCGGGCATGCATACCTTTTCTGCGGACCCAGGGGGGTTGGAAAAACCACCTGTGCGCGTATTTTCGCAAAAACCATAAATTGCCTGGCACTCAGGGAAAATACCGAAGCCTGCAACGAATGTGTGTCCTGCAAATCGTTTAACGAATCCAGATCATTCAATATACACGAACTCGATGCAGCGTCAAACAACAAGGTGGAAGATATCAGAAGCCTGATCGATCAGGTCAGGATCCCGCCGCAGGTTGGCAGGTACAGTATTTATATCATCGATGAAGTGCATATGCTATCGGCCTCGGCTTTCAACGCATTCCTCAAGACACTCGAAGAACCTCCTGCACATGCGATTTTTATCCTGGCCACCACCGAGAAGCACAAAATCATACCCACAATCCTTTCGCGATGCCAGATATTCGATTTTAACCGGATCACGGTTGAGGATATGATGAACTATCTTGATTTTATCGCTGCAAAAGAGGGCATCGAAGCCGAACCAAATGCCCTGAATATAATTGCTCAGAAAGCCGACGGGGCGATGCGTGATGCACTTACAATATTTGATCAGATAGCCAGCTATTCGAATAATAATATCACATACCAGGATGTGATCACCAACCTGAATGTGCTCGATTATGAGCATTATTTCAGGCTCACCGATGCTTTCCTTGAAGGCCGTGTATCTGATGTCCTGCTCACTTTTGATACCATTCTGAAGGAAGGGTTTGATGCCCATAATTTCATTATAGGATTATCAAGGCATTTCAGGGACCTCCTGGTCTGCCATGATGAACAGACCCTGCAGCTATTGGAAGCAGGCAGTGCGATCAGGGAACAATACAAAGTACAATCGGCAAAAACATCATCCGGTTTTCTTTTCGAATGCCTTTCCCTCGCCGTTGAATGCGACATCAACTATAAGTCGAGCAATAACCCGAGGCTTCATGTAGAACTTGCCCTGATAAAAATGAGTTCGGTATCCGGTGAAAAAAAAAACCTGACTGAGGCCGACGCAGCAAACCGATCAACAGTAACTCCTGAAAAAAAAACCGGGTTGAAAGATAAAGGCACTGGTATTCAGGATATTAAAACCAACATCAACACGCAAAGAAAAGAAAAGGAACCCGGTGTTCCGTTTCCATCGTTGTCATCGGTTTCCATCAGGGATACGCTGGAAAAAATCAATAAACCTGCTAACACAGCGGATACAGGAACACCTGAACCGAAAGGAGAAGATGATGATATTGAGCCTGATGCCGTTGAACCGGATGCTTATACGCCAGAGCAGATTGCCGAAGCATGGGAAGCATTTGCCGAGAGTATAAAAAGCGATATGCCCCGGATGTATAGCACCCTTAAGAACAGGCAACCGCAGATCACCGGTGATAATACCATCCAGATAGTATTCAGCAATCATTCACAGGCAGATGATTTCGATCAAAGAATCAAAAACGAACTGCTGAAACACCTCAGAGATTCACTGAAAAATAATAAGATCACACTGGACCTGACCGTAGAGGAAGAACCGGACAGCAGCAAAAGAAAACCATATACCGCAGAGGATAAATTTAAATTTATGGTGCAGAAGAATCCCCTGCTTGGCAAGCTGAAACAGGATTTCAACCTCGATTTTGAATGATCCGGCCGGTTGGTTCGTTTGTGCAGGACTTTCAATTTCACTATTTTTGCCCTTCGTTTTTCACATGTACTAAAAAAATAATCATGGAAGGAAAGAAAATCAGCATTTCCGGAGGAGTTCTGAAAGTTCCGGAAACACCCATTATTCCTTTTATCGAAGGCGACGGAACCGGACCGGATATATGGGCATCATCGGTCAGGGTTTTTGATGCAGCTGTTCAGAAAGCCTATGACGGCAGGCGCAGGATTTTCTGGAAGGAAGTATATGCCGGCGAAAAATCGTTTAACAGATCGGGCGAATGGTTGCCTGCTGAAACACTGAATGCCATCAGGGAATATCTGGTAGCGATCAAGGGTCCGCTTACCACGCCGGTTGGCGGAGGCATCCGTTCACTGAATGTGTCGTTGAGGCAACTGCTTGATCTTTATGTGTGCCTGCGTCCGATAAGGTATTATCACGGAGTGCCTTCCCCGGTAAAAGATCCGTCCAAGACCAATATGGTGATCTTCCGTGAAAATTCGGAAGATATATATGCGGGCATAGAATGGATGAACGGCACTGATGAGGCAGCCAGGATCCGGAATTTTTTGCTTGGCGAAATGAAAGTGACCAAGATACGCTTTCCTGAAACCACATCGATAGGGATAAAGCCCGTTTCAAAAGAAGGTACGGAGAGGTTGGTGAGGGCAGCAATTCTTTATGCCGTTAAGCACGACCTACCTTCGGTTACACTTGTGCATAAAGGTAACATCATGAAATTCACCGAAGGAGCTTTTCGCGACTGGGGATATGCCCTGGCAAAGAAAGAATTCGGGGCTGAAGAGATCGACGGGGGACCATGGTGTTCATTCAAAAACCAGGAATCAGGGAAGAATATTTTGGTTAAAGATATGATAGCGGATGCATTCCTTCAGCAGATCCTTACCCGTCCTGCGGAATATTCGGTGATCGCCACACTGAACCTCAATGGTGATTATATCTCCGATGCCCTTGCTGCCATTGTGGGCGGTATTGGTATTGCACCCGGTGCAAACATCAATTATGTTACAGGGCACGCTGTATTTGAAGCTACACATGGTACAGCACCCAAATATGCCGGAAAAGACATGGTAAATCCTGGTTCGGTCATTCTTTCGGGAGTGATGATGTTTGAATACCTGGGATGGAATGAAGCGGGCGAGTTGATCATTAAAGGGCTGCAGGGAGCCATCAATAAGAAAAGGGTGACCTATGACTTCGAAAGGCTTATGGAGGGCGCCACAAAGCTGAAATGCTCGGAATTCGGCACAGAGATTATCACCAATATGCCGTGATTTATTCATGGGAATGACCGTTAAATATGACGGTCTTTTTTTATCTTTGTATTTCGCTATTCATTGGTGTTAACTAACTAAATCAAAAAAGATATGCTGAATAAAAAAATCGAAAGTATCCTGAATACACAGGTTGAAAAAGAAGGATATTCTTCCAGTTTATACCTGGCTATGGCTTCCTGGGCCGAAGTAAATGGTTACGGAGGAATTGCCGGATGGCTTTACCAGCAGTCCGGTGAAGAAAGAATACACATGTTAAAGATCATTGCCTATGTGAATGAGCGGGGAGGACATGCTGTGGTACCTTCTTTTAACCAGCCGCCTGTGAATCAGAAATCGGTTTCCAAGATGTTTGAGGATATTCTGAAACATGAGCAATTCATAAGCCAGTCGATCAATGAAATCGTTGCTTCATGTATCGAGGAAAAAGATTATACCACCCATAGCTGGATCCAGTGGTTTGTTAACGAACAGATCGAAGAGGAAGCCCAGGTGCAGAAGATCCTTGATAAGCTGAGCCTTGTCGGGGAAAACAACCTCTATTTGCTCGACAGGGATATCATGTCGTTCAGGGGAGCCGGAGCATCGGAATAAAATAACATACCTGTTGGCTAAACAGGCATAGATAGACATCCGATAAAACTTCCCGTATGGGCATAATACCGGTATATATTCCTATATATTCCTGAAAACCAATAATTGCCGGTTAACGTTCAATTTAATACTAAAATCAATAAACAATGAATAGAACCCAATTTTTCATCGCATGTGCCTGTTTGACGGTATCGGTCTTCTTCGGATCTCTGAAAACTGAGGCACAGGTGATTCAACCTGTTCAGTTGCCTGAGCCCCGGATGAACGGGGGCCGTGCATTGATGGAAGTCCTCAGTGACAGGAAATCTTCGCGCGAATACAGCAGTAAGGAGCTTACCGATCAGCAGATGTCGGACTTACTGTGGGCTGCTTTCGGCATAAACCGTGCTGAATCGGGCAAACGCACTGCTCCCTCAGCCCATAACAAGCAAGAAATTGATATATATGCAGCAACTTCGAATGGCCTGTTTACATACAATGCTGTTCAGAATAAGCTGATACCTATTGTTTCCGGTGATATCAAAAATAAAACAGGGACACAGGGTTTTGTGAAAGTTGCCCCCCTGAACCTTATTTATGTCGCGGATTTCAGTAAAGTGGACGGGTCTGATGAAATCGAAAAGTATATTTACGCATCGGTTAGCACAGGAGCCATCGTTCAGAACGTTTATCTTTATTGCGCTTCCGAAGGACTGGCTACGGTAGTCAGGGGCTCAGTGAACAAAGAAGAGCTGGCGGCTGTCATGAAACTGGGGCCGGGCCAGAATATCATTGTCGCACAAACGGTAGGATATCCTAAGGAATAAATTCGCTTTACCCCTTAGGATAGAATTTTCTTCATAAACCATTGGGTTAATATTAATTACCGGCCTTTTTAACGAAAAGATTCCGGATACTATTCTGTGCAGTTTATTTCTTCAATAAATCTCTGATCTCTGTGAGCAATACTTCCTCTTTTGGAGGTGCAGGAGGCGCAGAAGGTTTTTCTTCTTCCTTTCGCTGAAGCCTGTTGATCGCTTTTATCAACATAAAGATGGCAAAGGCAACTATCAGGAAATCCACTGTAAATTGAATGAACTGCCCGTAATTCAACGTAACGGCAGCTTCCTCCGGAATCACTTTTCCCGCTGCATCTGTGATGGCAGGAACTGCATGTTTAAGGACTATCTTAAAATCAGTAAAATTCACGCCCCCTAAAAGAAGGCCTAAGGGAGGCATGATGATATCATTTACGAGAGAGCTTACTATTTTTCCAAAAGCACTCCCGATAACAATACCTACTGCCAGGTCAACGACATTACCACGCATGGCAAACAGTTTAAATTCTTTTAACATTCCCATGGTTTAATTTCAAATTGGTTTATATCCTTGAAAAAATATTTTGCGAATCCTTGCCGGTTTTAAACGATAGTTGCGAAAATATGTTCAAAACGCTTTTCATTTTCCGGCTGAGTTAATTAAAAGAAGGTTACATTGAAGAACAGGACTATTAACCCCCCCCGGATCACCAATTACCGATCAATGAAACGTTTCAGGTCGGATGACCTGAATGTCCACTGCGGTGTAATAATTATATCGTTTCCGGGGTTAAGTTCGTACCATGGACTCATTGCGGCATTCAGCGGATTGATAAGGATTTGTATATCCTGGGCAGGCATATAGCTTTGTGCCAGCATATATATCTTTTTACCGGTCTCTTTATTTTCTGCCATATCGATCACAATCACCGCATGGCCAGGCGAGCCGGCCTGAATGAATACGTCGCCGGCATTTATATGGGAATAGGACACTTTTTCCAGTTCGCCGGCCAGGGAAATCGTACCCGCATATGTAAACACATTGTCAAGGTATTCCAGGAATGTATCATACGTTGCTGAAGGTTCGGTACGTTTTACCCAGGTAACCCTGGAGCCGTCAACCAGTGGCCTGTTTCCAAGGCTCCATGTTGCGAAATCTGCGTCGAATCCGCTGGTGTAATGAAAACTTATCCGGTTAGTATATCCGCTGCCAAACAAATATTCGGCACGCAGGCGGATAACCGCATCGGCACATTGCTGTAAATTCTTTTTGCCAAGTTTAAGATCCACCACCCCATCGTAAATACCTTCCGATCTTTTGGTTGCACCGTTATAGTATCGAACAGGTGTGCCATACGGTTTAAGTGGAAGTTTCCTCAGGTATTCCGCAAACGAACCGTTATCCGCATCAACCCTGGTATAACCGGCAGGAGTTTTGTACCGTGATTCTAAAGTCGAACCCTCGCGGATGATGATAGGATCGCCGCCATTGCTGTTTTTCTCGTTAACCGCATGACCGGCACAGTCAAGAAAAATCACGAAAAACAGCACATACAACTCAAGAGCTTTCAATAGTTGCACTTTCATATTAATTCGTGTCGACACATTTCTTAAGATAAAATTAACATAATGATTACACAGGTCTAACATAGTCTAAGTCAGATATAGCCTATTTTTGTACCAGGAAATACCAAAACAACCATGAAAAAAACACTATTCGTAATATTAGCAATTTTGTCCATAAGTGCATATACTTTTGGCAATGAAAGAGAAAAACCTTCTTCGGGAGACATGAAAACCACAACCGTTGCAGGTAAGGTGGTGGATAAAGCAAGCGGAGAATCTCTGGCAGGAGTAACTATAAAGATATCATCATGCAATAAGGTAGTATACACCGATCTTGAGGGAAACTTTAAAATAAACGATGTAACGCCCGGAACGTATGATCTTGAAGCTGCATTTATTTCGTACAAACAGAATAACAAGAAGGTAAAGGCAGATCTCGGGTCTGACAATACAGTCAGGCTTGAGCTTGAAAACTTATAATCAATCCGCAACCGGTAAAAAGAAGAAGTTCTGGGTCTGGTGTTTCTTCCTGTCAAAGGGCACCAGTTTTTTATGCTCTCTTACCATAATCCGGTAACCTGAATTTTCCAGCATCCTGAATGTATTTATACGGTTTTTATTGTCCCAGAGTTCACTATAAATGACCGGTTTGCAGCGGTCAATAAGCTCTTTACCACCCGACAACACAAAATATTCGAAATTTTCAACATCGAGCTTAATCCCTGCTATTTCCAAACTTTTTAATTCCTGAATATCGTCAAGCCGTTTCATCGCAACCGTAAATTCTTTTCCTTTATTGAATTCCTGTATAGAGTAGTGTTTCACATGACTCAGTCCGTGAAGGGCCACAGAGCGGTCTTCAGGAAGAATCATGGCCATTTCGCCGGAATGATCGCCCAGAGCAAAGCCGTATACAGTGACATTCTTCAATCCGAATAGTTTTACCATCTTCCTGAGAACTAGAAGGTTTACAGGAACAGGTTCAAAAGAACAGACGGTTGATGCCGGAAATCTCCGGGCCATGTGAACAGTCATAACGCCAATATTGGCACCGATGTCGAGCAATGTTTCACCATCGGAAAGCAGCGAAAGAAAATGCAGAAAATCGCGTTCCTTTCTATCGTATTTGAGTTTTCCCATGGTGAAGAGGGAAAAAACAAACAGATAGTTTTCCAATCCAAGGATTTTCTGAAGAATATATTTCACCGTATGTTTCACAAAGCCCGTGTTTATCCGCAAAAATAAAATACTTTGGGAACATAAAAAGCGATGATGATGATTTAACTGATTGGTTTGCTATTTTTGTATTTTCATATTCTGAACATATTGAAATGGTTATCGCTGTAAATACCAGGTTGCTGCTCACCGGAAAGCTCGATGGGATAGGATGGTTCAGCTACGAAACGCTAAAAAGAATTACCCGGAAACACCCTGAACACAAATTTATATTTATTTTTGACCGTGCTTTTTCAGACGAATTTATTTTCGCTGATAATGTAACGCCGGTGGTTGCCTTTCCGCAGGCCCGTCATCCGGTATTGTGGTACATGTTCTTCGAATGGGGCGTACCGCCTGTCATCAGAAAACATAGAGCAGACCTGTTTCTTTCTCCCGACGGATGGCTCTCGCTCCGGTCGCATGTGAGGTCGCTTCCTGTAATTCACGACCTGAATTTCTTTCATTACCCGCAATTCAATCCGTGGAGCGCAAAAAAATATTACTACCATTATTTCCCGAGGTTTATTAAGAAAGCCACCAGGATAGCTACTGTTTCGGAGTTTTCAAAGCAGGACATGGCCGGACTTTTTGATGTGGATCCCGGCAAAATAGATGTGGTTTATAACGGGGCCAATGAAGTTCTTCATCCGGTCGATGAGCAGGTTAAAAACAATGTATTGCAGCGCTATTCAGAGGGGTGTCCGTATTTCCTTTTCATCGGCCTGATTCAACCCCGGAAAAACATCGATAACCTGATCAGGGCGTTCGATGAATTCAAGAAATCGGTCAACAGCAATGTGAAATTGCTCCTTGTCGGATCGAAAAAATATTGGAACGATGAAATTCAGAAAGCCTATGACCATTCTTCTTTCAGGGATGATATTGTATTTACGGGCAGGCTTGAAACAACCGACCTTAACCGTGTAATTGCCTCGGCAATTGCCCTGGTATATGTTTCGCATTTTGAGGGATTTGGCATTCCTATTCTCGAAGCCATGTATTGTGATGTTCCTGTGATCACATCGAAAGTTTCATCAATGCCTGAGGTGGGGGGCGATGCAGCGCTTTATGTCGACCCGAAATCGGTGGATTCGATACGGGATGCCATGCTGAAAATGTTTTGTGACACAAATGTCAGCAAAAGCCTGATAAAAAAAGCAAGGATTCAACGGTTGCGGTTTACATGGGAAAAAACGGCGGATCTGCTGTGGGAAAGCATTGAAAAATGCGCGGGTGAAATTAAAGAAAAACGTGAATAAAAGTCATTTATACCTTTATTTATCAGCAACCGGATCTGGTGCGAATTCTTTTGTGGAGATCAATTCGCCTTTTTCATTCCACATATACCATGTGCCGGCTTTTTCACCTTCGAAATAGGTCATATCGTACCTCATCGTACTGTTCTCGTCCCAGATATACCATTTGCCGTTCTTTTTATCGTTGGCGTAATTGGCTTCCGCTGTTTTTACGCCTTTTTCATTCCATGTAACCCATGTACCGTGCATCTTATTATCGTTATACATCCGCAGCTCATTCACCGAACCATTGGGGTAATAGAGAAGCGTTAAACCTTTTTTTCTACCCTTGTTAACGGCGATACTGACTTTTGGCGTGCCGTCCCCATACTTTTCAATATATACTCCGGTGTACGGTTTTCCTGATTCTTCATAATACAGTCCGTCGGATCCGACGGAGATCTGCGCATTTACCCGGACAGCAGATATTGTGGAAAACAGGAGAGTGACTAATAATAAATAATTGTATTTCAATTTCATACCTTGTTAACTTATGCATAGTGAAGATAATTCATCGCCAACCAAGATTTATTAACTAAATATTAAGTTTTAATTAGCTTTTTGCCAAATCAGGCCGGATTGACACAGATAAAAGTAACAATTTTTTAACACCGTAAATTTAAGGTTGCCTAAAAATCCGGGCAGCTTGCTAAAAAGATTCGGCTTTTGGCGGCAATGTAAAGAAATTCCGTTCCTTCAGATGAATGAACGGAATGCCGGAGACTGTTGCCGTGAGATATTATCTCAGAAGAATGCTTCCTGATCGGCACTCAGTTTTTCCGGAACAAGCTTTTTTACAGGTGTTATCCGTTTTACAGCCCGTTCTCTAAGCTTGAAAAAAAGTATGTTTTTCATGAGTCTCTCGGCCATATCGGACATGAATGATGAACTGCCGGCCAGCTCTTCAGAGGTCGCGGAATTTTGCTGTGTAACGACGCTCAGGTGCTGTATTGCCTTGTTTATCTGATTTGCACCGGAATCCTGTTCCATACTGGCAGCCGTGATCTCCTGCACAAGAGTGGATGTTTTTTCGATCTCGGGCACCAGCTCTTCCAGAAGTTTGCCCAGATCTACTATGGATTCTACCCCCGTTTTAGCAAGGTTAATAATGTATTCTGCCGACACCCTGCTTTTCTCGGCAAGCTTTCTCACTTCCGATGCCACTACAGCAAAACCCCGGCCGTGTTCGCCTGCCCGTGCGGCTTCAACAGCTGCATTCAGTGCAAGAATGTTGGTCTGGAACGCAATATCGTTGATCACGGCAATTTTTTCGGTGATTTCTTTGATTTTCTGAATATTGACCTGTGATGAATCAAATCCTTTACGAATCCCGTCAACCGATTTTTTGGCAATGGTCTCGGTTTGCTTCGAATTATCGGCATTCTGCGTGATATTTGCCGACATTTCCTCCATAGAAGAGGATATTTCTTCGGATGCGGAAGCCTGTTCGTTGGATCCCTGCGCAAGCTGATGGGCTGAAGCACTTAACGACTGACTGGCCGTAGATAACTGATCGGAGATCTCAAATGTTTCCCTGATCACTGATTGAAGCTTCATACCCAGTGAATCGACCGATCTGATGATGGATCCCAGTTCGTCGTTCCGCTGCTTCAATTTCTCATCTATTTTTAGTTCGAGGTTTCCTTCAGAGATTTCCAGCACATTCTTGGTTATACTTTGCAGTGGCTTTTGCACCAGCACAGCAATCAGGTAGTATGCCGTAAACAAAAGGACTACCGAAACCGGAACTCCCCATAAAAGATGAAACATGCTTGATCCCCCTACAAAATATGCCAGTGATGCTATAATATCAATCACAAACAAAAAGATGATACCGATTGTGAACACAACCGAACTCTTAAAGATCAGTTTCAGTAACCCGAAAGCAAGAAGCGCTGCCGCGTTAATTGAAACGATACCAATTAATAACGAGTTGTTTTCCATAGAATTAAAATTTATATATAGAGTTCATCCCTGGTACAATATTATGTTATACTCAGTGCAGTGCCATAGGCTACCACAAATTGCGGATGAATGGAATCCGGTAAAGGCACAAGTTCAAAATTCCGTTCCTCAAAAATTTTCTGCAGGGTCTTATGCCTGGCAAGTCCGCCGGTAAGTATAAGCTTACCACCATGCTTATTTCCCGCGGGAAGGAGTTTAACAGCCTGTTCTGTAATGTATTGATAAACACCACGCAAAATATTTTTACGCCGTTCCTCATTCGACTGAACGAGTGCCGATACCACATTGGTCACTGCAAAAATGCCGCAGGTGGTGTTGATCAGCTCAGTATGGCCGGCCTGAAAAGCCATCTCATCGAGGTCATCGTAGCCAATATCAGGATTGGTCTGCTGCCATCTTTCAAGGATCTGAACCAGCACCATACCGGTACCAGCACCACAGCTTTTGTTCGTGTTTATCCACGGATTTTTTTGGCTGGTGTCAAATTTTAACACCTTAACATCCTGTGTGCCAATATCAATTACGGTAAATTCTTCATCAAAGGCATACATATGGCTGATTGCTTTGATCAGTGCATTGATTTCCGTAGTCTGGTGCCTGACGATATCCTGAAATCCGGGATTATCACCACCCACACCGGCAATTGCAAATTCAAGCCTATGTCCGTTTGATATTTTATCTTTGATCTGGTGCAACAGTTTCGGATAGTCAATACCCGAATACACAATACCCTGATCAACAAGACTATTCATTCCGTCAAGCACCACATACTTGCTGAATCCGCTTCCAAAGTCAATACCTGCCCGAAGAAAAGGTTTCTCGGTATCATCAGTTGTGTTGCGAACCTGCGTATTGACCTGGGTTATCTCCCCTCCGAGGGAACTGATAAATGTAGCAAGCCTTATATTCGCCGGCCCCTGTGGCATACCCAGGATGCAATCCCCACTGATGCTTGCCAGTTTGAGTCCCACAACAGTAGCCGATCTTTCAACTTCATCAAGGCGTGGAGCCAACATCTGACAATGTTCATGGGTAAAGATCAGTATGCCTTGGGCGCCGCTTTCTTTCGCATCCTTCATAAAGTCGGCTGATTTTTTCTCTATGCCCAGTCCCCGCATCGGAGTATTGATGAGATTATACGCGATGTTCTGCATCAGACCATCAAGCGACATACTTTCGATTGTTCCGGGATCAGGAAGCATATAGTTTCCCAGGTAATTCACACCCTCAAATGTGGTATAAAGATGGGATTCAATCATCTTTTCCCACAGGGTTGTATGTCCATAGGGTATCAGGCTGAAAATGGACACCGGGATTCCGGCGCCGTTCTTGTGCTGTTTTTTGTGTTCTATCTCTTCAGCAATATCTGTTTTCAGTTTACGGCAAATATTGTAACCCGATTCTTCGCCCCACATGGAGGAAAAAAGGAAATGCCAGTGTAACGGTTCAAGTCCCAGGTCCAATGGAGCATATTCTTTTCGCAAACTGCAAATATCAAGATATTCACGCTTTGCCAGGCTTGAATAATACACGGCCTTTCGGAGGTTTTTAATCCCATCACGCGAGTCTATTGCATTCATCCGGCATAACTCCCTGAACATTTCAGCCAGATGGACAGACAAACTCTCCACCGATGCATTATTCAGGTAACCGTGAATATCAAGGTGAAAATGACGGATATCCCCGTCTTCAGACAATTCACCAAACATATGTCCGATACCTTCACAAAATGCCGAAGAACTTATCATGACATCAGGTGAGGGCAATATGCCCGAATAGTACGATCCTTTTAATGAGTTAATGAAACTACACCTGGGTACAGGAGCTGCACCACTGTTCGAAAGGTTGATCACCTTTGAATGAGAAGCGAGCAAACTGGAAAACATTTCCCAGTTGAATGGAAGAAACCCTGCAGCCCAGCAAATTTCAGGGGGTACAAGAAGTGATATTGCGGCAACTTTAATACCAGGTTTGAATGCAAGCCGGGTGTAATACGCCCTTTTGGCCGCAAGACTTTTTGTACCTGGAAATCTTATGGGTGCGGAGGAAATAAGTGTACTACCTCCCTTATCCGATTCATTCAGAAAACTTCTGAACATAGTGAATGCCTGCTCCCTACTATCTGCAGACAACACTGAAATTGTTGTTCGAGTCATTGATTAGTGTGCGATTAATCCTACAGTGAATACTTCAACCGGCCTAAAGATAGAGAATAAATACTCCTGTGATCTAAGTAAGGCGATAAGATATGTCACTACAAAGAAGTGATATATATCACCGCCAGGCGGGAATACCTTTTCAGAAAGTGAATTGAAAGGGCAAGAATCATTTTGTAGAGTGCAGTGCTATCCGGTTTCCTTCGGTGTCATGGAACAATCCCATATACCCCACTTCATCGGATATCAGCCTTTTTTCAAGGACAACCTTGCCGCCGGCATCCTTTACTCTTGACAGCTCATCAGCCAGATCGCCCGACAGGGACGTGAAATAAATGAGCACCCCATCCAGCGAGGGCGTATAGGAATTTTTATGCATCACCAGCGAACCGGATGCACCGGGAGCTTCGCCTTCACCGGGAAACCAGGCCATATCGAATTCATCCAGGGTATTGCGCGACAGCTTAATATTGAATACTTTTTCGTAAAACGCCAATGCTCGGTCCATATTTTCAACCGGTATCTCAAACCATCCTACAGAATTTCTTTTCATATTATGATTATTATTTCAAGGGTTAACCGTAATGTATAACACCTAAATTCCCCATTGGTTTTATAAAGTCCTCAAAAGAAACAAGCTGCCCGAAAACCGGACAGCTTGTTTAACTAACGCGTTTGCTATGCAAAAACCTAACACCTAACTATTTACGTATAATGTATTAATAAAATTCGTATATGCCGTGTCTTCATACTGAATACAGAAGCTGAACCAATGGCCCGGCTTTCTGTATTTTCAGTTAAATGCCTGTTATTTAAACATCATCAATTTTTTGATATCTGAATTACCGCTGTTCCCTCAGATGAAGATACTTTTATGAAATAAATTCCACTCTGAAGATCGGCCAGATCCATGGTAATCAAAGTCCGGTCAGGATTAATAACCCTGATTTGCTGTCCGGTTACATTCAATACTTGTACCCGGTCGATTTTTTGATTACCCGTTGAAACGGTGACATAATCAGCAACAGGATTCGGGTACACATTAATGCCGGTCAAGGCTGTAACTGATCTCACTGAAGAAATATTGTTTTCATCCCAGTAAGATCCCGACAGCACCATAGAACCTGATTCCGGTAAGAAATCGGGCGAAGTGAGGTTAAACGGATCGGATATCTGCAATTCAGAGTTGGCAGCAAGCGTGTCATTATGAAACCCTTCGGTGAAAAACCAGTCTGCTTCTTCGGCTGCAGTCCATAGGTCTCCTGAAGCCACACCAAAATCGTTCATTACACCTGCCATAAGGTTATATTCAAACTTCAGGTGGCCGTCCTGGGCATTGGTAACAGAGGGTCCCTCAATATAAAGACCCGTCAGGTATCCGGCAAACAACGTATTGTAAATATTGATTCTGGTATTCCTCCTTAAATGCATTGCCCGTTTATAATTATCATTTATTGTTGTGGCAGGTGTAACCAGCGGTCCGAACATACTGACATTGCTGAAAATCGCCTGCGTAAAAGGGGTATCGGAACTGCCGCTGCCGTCATTGTCGGATTCGAAACCATTTGATCCGGAGCCCGGGTCGGCAATGGCAGGGTCACGAAGCGATACTGCAAATTGTACCATACCCCTGTATCCGTAATCGGTATCAAAATCATCATCCCATCCCCTGAAAGCAATCAGGTGATTGCAATTTACCATACCTCCAAACCACTCATACGAATCATCACCACTATACGAAACCTGTACATAATCAATTGTGGTTCCGCTTCCCACACCACCGAAGGTCAACCCGTTGATTTCTTTATCAGGCTGAAAAGCAATTCCCGGAAATTCAATGCGCACATATTTAAGTATTCCTGAAGTGTCGGCATCATTTGTGCCCCCATATATGGTCCGGGGACCACCTTCTATCTGGGGATTAACTTTATTCACCTGCGCTTTCCCGCACAGTATTACTCCGCCCCAGTCGCCATAACTGCGGCTTCCGGCATTCTGATCTGATGTGAAAATGATCGGATCGTCTGCTGTGCCTTCTGCAAAAAGCTGACCACCCGGTTCAACAATCAGGGCGCCCTTATTGGCCTTGTCTCCGCGAATTACCGTTCCCGGTTCGATTGTAAGGCTTGCTCCGTCAACAACATAAGCCCATCCGTTGAGTTTATATCCGTAAACAGGACTAAAATCCGGGGTTGCTGTTAAGTTAAACGGATCGATAACGTTTATATCAGTCGTATTGGGTAATGTATCATTGTCAAACCCTGAAGTAAAAAACCAGGTTGCCTCTTCGGCAGCAGTCCAAAGATCACCGGTTGCCACACCGAAATCGGTATTGCAGCCTGCAAGAATTACATTCTTAAGTTTCAGTTCGCTATTTTGTGCATTCGTTATTGAAGGGCCTTCGATATAAAGTCCGGTTACATAACCTGCAAAAACAGCATTAAAGATCTGCAGCTTTGTGTTTCTTCTCAGATGCATGGCTCTTTTGAAGTTTGCATTTACGCTCGTTGAAGGGGTAACCTGAGGTCCGAACATACTTATGTTTGTAAAAACAGCATTGGTAATGGGTGTGTCACCACTGCCGCTTCCATCGTTATCCGATTCAAAACCGTTTGATCCGGAACCCGGATCAGCCACATCGGGATCACGCAATGCAACACCAAACTGAACGATCCCGCGAAAGCCATAATCGGTATCAAAATCATCATCCCATCCACGGTAAGCGATCAGGTGTTTACAGTTAACCATACCGCCAAACCACTCATAGGAGTCGTCTCCGCTATAGGAAACCTGAATATAATCAATGGTAGTTCCGCTGCCCACGGCACCGAAGGTCAACCCGTTGATTTCCTTGTCGGGCTGAAAAGCAATCCCGGGAAATTCAATGCGTACATATTTAAGTATTCCTGAAGTATCGGCATCATTTGCGCCCCCGTATATTGTCCGGGGACCCCCTTCTATCTGGGGATCAACTTTATTCACCAGTGCTTTTCCGCACAGCACCACTCCGCCCCAGTCGCCATAATTGCGGCTGCCTGCAGCCTGGTTTGATGTAAAAACAATGGGTTCATCCACTGTACCTTCAGCGATCAGTGTTCCGCCCGGTTCCACGATCAAAGCACCTTTATTGGCTTTATCGCCACGGATGACCGTTCCTGCCTCAATGGTGAGTGTAGCGCCATCGGTGACGTAAACCCAGCCGTTTAACAGGTATACATTGGTCTTTGTCCATGTTGTTGTTCCTGTGATATCTCCGGCATCAATTGTGACTGTTGTTGCCGGATAGACTGTATTCTGGGGATCGAAATTTGACCAGCCCTCGGTCCAGTTTTCGGTACCAAAGGCTCCTATATAATCTGTAGTTTCAATAAAGGGATTATCCAGTGACGGATCATCAAATGAGGCGGCACCTACCAGCGGTGAAGTTGCCCAGACCTGATCTCCTGTAATATCACCGGCCTCAATCACCATATTGGCCTCGGGATAACTGACATCCTGCGGATTGAAATTAGCCCAGGTACCGGTCCAGTTTACAGTTCCGAATGCACCCCGGTAATCTACATTCTGGAAAAATGAGTTATCAATTGTGTTCTGTCCGTTTACAAAGACATAAAGAACAGCCAACGCAAAAGATGTAAGTAGTAGTTTTTTCATAGTTGAAGTTTTTAATTTAATGATTTGTCCAAATTTAGAGCTACAGAATGAAACACCCGTTAACTGAAAATTATGTTAATTTGAAGTTTACCTTAAAATAAGGTAACATTGAATTAACATTGCAGGCCTTGATCTATATGCAAGGATTACCAAACCTTAGTTGTGCCTCCAGGGAAATTCGGTAAATAAAAATCGCTGTCTATGCAACTAAAATGAAACTTAAAAAAACTGAGGACATTTAAAGGGATGTCAAAAACTAAAGGAAATTCCTATTTTAAATAACTTGCCCGGTTTGTACTTCCGGTTCACTTCTTCGATCCTTACCGGCAGGTCGCCTATTCTGTCACCATTTGTATCCTTCATCACATCTTCGTACTGTCTGAATACAATGGATTCGTCGAGGATGTTTTTCACACCGGCTTTCAGGACCAGGGATTTACTGATTTGAAAATCAATGGTCAGGTCAAGTGAATTGAACGGGAGTTCATAAATATGGGGGTTATTTTTGTCACCCACAAAAGCGATCCGTTCACCGATCCTGTTGTACATCAGGCTTGCCGCCAAACCGGCAGAATCATTTTTGTAAAAGATTCCCAGGTTAATAAGATATGGGGATTGTCCCTGCAGGTTCCTCACAGAATCGCGTTCGGTAGGATCGTTATTGCTGATGGAACTTTTAATGACAGAAGCATTGGCAACAATGGTGAAATCTTTAAAGATCCGTAAAAAATTATTTACATCGGATAACATAATCAGGTTTTTGCGGACATCGAGTTCAAGACCGTAGGTTTTAGCATTCAATGCATTAAAGTACTTGAAGTTATACCCGGTACCAAAGTCTTTCAGGTGCGCCTCTATCGGATTGGTAAAATCTTTATAGAATCCTCCAAGGGAGATGATTTCTCCGGCACTTGGATAATATTCCAGGCGCAGGTCATAATTATGGATATAGGCATTTTTCAACAAATCATTCCCGTAAATAGTGGCCTTTTCTTCAAAATCATAGTAAGCATATGGGGCTATCTCTCTGAATTCCGGCCTGTTTATTGTTTTTCCGTAGGCCAGTCTTACCAGTAATTTTTGGGTGATATTTACAGCCAGGTTGGCAGAGGGAAATACATCAAGCTTATCGTTCACGATGTGCACAGAATCGCCAATTTCATTAAACCCGTCAAGTATCTGCTGGTTTTTTTCAATCCTGATACCGGGGTAAAAGTTTACAAATTTTCCAAACACGAATTTGATTCCGAAATAACCTGCTATCAGCCGATTGCTTGCACTATAGGATTCTGAAGGATTTGTCGACTCATCGATTTTCAGTCCGTTGACATAATTTATGTTTTCAGGTTTAAAAAACGTATCGATAGCAGCAAAAACAACCGGTGAAAACATCACTGAGGTATCAACAGGTAACCGTGTATTCAGATTGAACACTGTACTTGCTGTGACATAGCCGATATCACGGGCGGTAAATAAACGGTCTTTATACTCGTAATAGACTCCTGTTTTAAGTTCAGGTGCAAAATCACCCATCCTGAAAATCTGTGAAAAATTGGTGTTGGCCGTATAAATGTTCTCATGATTAGTAAGGTATAGTCTTCCAAGTAAGGTAGGATCAGCATTAAATGTAACTCCTATAACATATGGGGCCAGTTCTCCCGCATCATTGTTTTTTGATGTTTTGATTCGCCTGGTATCGGGTTGCAGCTTGTTTGCATAAGCATACCCCACTGTCCAGTTCAGTTTGGTAAATTCATTGTTAAACTTATGATCTCCGCCAAGCTGTCCGCTGTATATTGTTCGTGATTCATAGGCCAGTTCGTATGAACGTTCCAGGTTGTCCCCATAATAATTTGTACCATCCCTTAATGTGGTGCGGGAGATCCCCGACTGATTGAGCAGATTTCTGAATTCAATTTTCTGGTTGTTCCCGAAAATAAAGAGCCAGTTTGACAAGCCACCGATCCTTACTTTATTCAGGTACCGGCTATCGTTAAACTCATAGGAAAATGCAGGCCTGAAATGCACGTAATCGTAAAACTGATTGTAGGCAGCCCTGTATACATATTCGCTGCTTAATGCATTGTTATAGGTTAATGAAGAAATATTTGCAATGGAAATCTTTCCCACCGTAAATCTTTTCTGAGAACTGACCAGAAAACTCTGATCGGGCCTTGCGGTATATTTATCCGGAGTCCAGTTATTTTCAAAAGAACGCCCGAGATCGGTTACCTTTTGCTTGTCTTCGGGATTATCGCTTGCCCCAAGCTGCCTGAATGCTTCGGTAGTCGGAGGAAAATTTGCGGGCAGGGATCTTATGCCGTTATCAAAACCCAGCCAGTCGGTATTGCTGCCCTGGTACCGGTAAAATGATCTGAATGTGCTTCCCTGGAGAAATCCTGTTGAATAAGCAACCGTTATTTTATTCTCATCGACAAGGTTTTTTGTCTGTATATTAATGACCGCTCCTGCAAAATCCGCAGGCAATTCCGGGGCCGGTGTTTTAAAGATAAGGATATTATCGATCATGTCGCTGGGAATCACGTCAAAGGAAAAGGCGCGTTTATCGACTTCAGAACTGGGTGCTGAAGAATTATTCAGCCATACACTGTTATACCTTTCGGTAAGACCACGTACAATGATAAATTTGCCATCCCGTGTACTCACGCCGGGAACCCTTCTCAGCACTTCCGAAGCATCCTTGTCCTGCGAACGCGATATCTGTTGTGCTGAAATCCCGTTCGATACTACATTGGATGACCTTATTGAAGACAATAGAGCCATATCGGTGTCCCGTCTTCTGACTTTCCTGATCACCACTTCATCCAGCCCAATGGTCGCAGATTTTAACGCCACATTAAGCTCTTCAGAACTGTTCGCTTTTATATCCACCTGGTGGATCTGCGAATCATAGGAAATATAGGATATAACGATATTGTATTTTCCTTCGGATATATTCTGAAGCAGGTAGTTCCCTTCAAAACCGGTTATTGTTCCCTTGGTAGTTCCCTGAATGACTATAGTAGCGCCTATCAGCTCTTCACCGGTTTCAGCATCGGTTATCTTTCCTTTTAATATTCCTTCCTGACTATATGCCAACAAAAAATGGTGTACCAAGAGTATTGAAAAAATACAGGCTTTCTTAATACTATACATATATGTAAATTTGTAAATATTTAATCATCAATGAAATACAGCTTATAACAAGCTGTGGATTTCAGGATTGAAAAGTAGATTAAAAAGGTCTGGATGAAGTAATCGGAATATTATTTATAAATTAATTTTATGTTAACAGGAACCAGCCTAAATTCAGGAACTGTATATTTTCTTTCGGGCCAACCGGGTTCTACCAGTAAGGCTTTAAACCGAAATCGTATAACAATAGCATGATTTATTGCGATTTCTTTGTAAATTGGCATGGAAAATAACAGCCCTGACATGAGTAACCCTGCATTCAAAGTCCTTGTTATCGATGACGAACCAGACATCCTTGAATTTCTTGCCTATAATCTGAGAAAGGAAAATTATGAGGTATATTCCGCATCAAATGGAAGAGACGGTATAGAGCTTGCCCGAAAATACAATCCACACCTGATATTGCTTGATATCATGATGCCTGAAATGGATGGAATAGAAACATGCGAACAGATACGCACAATTCCCGGACTTGATAGGACTATTGTTGCTTTTCTGACTGCCCGGGGTGAGGACTATTCGCAGATAGCCGGATTCGATGCCGGCGGAGACGATTATATTACCAAGCCTGTAAAACCAAAAGTACTGATAAGCCGGATCAAAGCATTGCTTAAACGATACGGAAAACATGGCCACGAGTCTGTTTTGCATGACCAGGGAGGTAAAATTATGCGGGGTAACCTGGTTATCGACAGGGAAAAATACATTGTGACAGTGGAAGAGAAGGAACTGGCGCTACCCAAAAAGGAGTTTGAACTGCTGATGCTTATTTCTTCAAAACCCGATAAGGTTTTTACGCGTGATGAAATTTTCAGCCAGGTCTGGGGTGACGATGTCATTGTAGGTGACCGCACCATCGATGTGCATATCCGTAAATTACGGGAAAAGATTGGTGACAGCCATATCGTTACTATTAAAGGTGTAGGTTATAAATTTAAGGAATAAAAACATTACCGGGAGATCCCGATCCTGAGAATCCGTTTGATACGATACAGTTATTTTTTCCTGCTGCCAAGTTTAGCCGCCTTATCAAAATCACGAGCCGTTTTGGCAATATTGATGGTAAACAACACCAGATTTTTTGACTCCGCAAGCACATCGAGATAGAGCATGCTTAGTCTTGTGCTCTGTGAATCAGTTTTGATGTGTTTAAGATGTGATTTCCGCATTTTAGCCAGTTTGCCCACCAGATCCTGCATTCCGGCATTCAGCTTATCAATATCGCCGTATTTTTTGCCTGAGATAACTTTCACCAGTTGATGCATAAAGTTGGTGAAATCCTTAAGGTAAGACTTCATCTCATCTGCTTCCGGATTTTTCAGGGGGGAATGGTTGTTGTCGGTATGTTCAAATATGGGCTGTGCGATATACGTCATGCAATGTGCCGTTTCACGCAGGTAATCAAGCATCTGAACATAGTTGTCCCCTGTTTCAGCCGACTCTTCTTCCTGCAATGCCCTTACGGTTTCATGTGCATTTTTCTTGAATGCCTTCACCTCTTTGTTCAGCTTCTTCACGTCTTTGGCAGCTTTCCTCAGTTTCTTCCTCTTTTCGGAAATAAATCCCTCAATGGTATCTTTATATAAATCGCTCACTGCAATCATTGAGCTTACTACCCTCAGGTTACATTTATCAAATACTTTGGCACTGTCCATATCAAGATCGACCACCATATCCTCATCCGATTTCTTCTGCACCTTTTCACGGCTCTTATGTAGAATATGCGTCCTGTAGATCAGGAATATACCCAGTAATATTAAGCCACCAATTGCCCAGTTTCCTCCCGTATGTATAAGTATTGCCATGATGAACGCCAGCGTGAACGCGCTGAATGCGGTAAAAAACCATCCGCCTATGACTGTAATCACCCCGGTAATTCTGTAAACGGCGCTTTCACGGCCCCAGGCTCTGTCGGCAAGCGAAGAACCCATAGCTACCATAAATGTAACATAGGTGGTGGACAAAGGAAGCTTATATGACGTGGCAAAGGCGATCAGGCTGCTTGACACCGCCAGGTTCACAGAAGCACGTACCAGATCGAAAGAAATTTCCTTATCTTTTTTGACCTGTTTCCTGAACACCTTGTCATTAAACCGTTTGTCAAGCCAGTTCTTCACATTGTCAGGAATTATTTTCTTTACTGCATTTCCAATCTGCATCCATTGCCTCACAATTGTTCTGGCAAAGGCCGAAGAAGCAAACCGTTCGTTGACTTCATCCTGATGGCTCAGGTCGAGGGATGTACGCACAACCGACCGGGCCTTTCTTGAGAACCACAAGGTAATTACCATAATGAGACCGGCGATCAGAAGAAATGCCGTTGGTGTTTCAACCTGGGCCCTCAATCCGGTCATAGTCAACTCCCCTGCCGAGAGCACATGCTGGGCAGCGTATATCCGGTAAGATTCAAAACCTGCAAGCGGAACCCCGATGAAATTCACCAGGTCGTTTCCGGCAAAAGCCATTGCCAGGGCAAACGTTCCGAACATCACAATAACCTTGAACACATTTACCCTGAAAAACCACTGCAGCAGTTGCGTGAATATTGTCCAGCCGGCAAAGCTTAGTCCCAGAATAAGCATGCTGTGTGAGGCAATCCAGTTTACCTTTTCATCGCTCAGAAAAGATGAGCCCTTGGCGCCTTTAATCAATATAAAATAGGTAATACCGGTAATGGCCAGTCCACCGAAAAGCGAACCGAAATACCTTACTGTCTTTTGTATATTGAATGAGAATATGATCCGCGTAATATACTGAATAATAATACCCGTGATAAAAGCTACGATAACAGAGAGCAAAATACCTGAAATGATCAGCAATGCCCTCTCGGAATTGATAAAATTGCCCATATCGGAAATAGTAGATCCAGAATTCCTGATTTTAACCAGGGCTATAGCCACCGATGCCCCAAGCAACTCGAAAACAATGGATACGGTGGTTGAAGTCGGCAATCCAAATGTATTGAACAGATCGAGAAGAATGACATCGGTGATCATCACAGCAAGGAAAATGATCATAATCTCCGGAAAATAAAACGACCCCGGATGAAAGATGCCTTTCCGGGCTACTTCCATCATCCCGCTCGAGAAGGTTGCACCGATAAGCACTCCCAGTGCAGCGATAAGCATGATTATTTTTACAGGAGCCACTTTTGACCCGATGGCGGAATTCAGAAAGTTCACAGCGTCATTGCTCACGCCTACAATAAGATCAGAAACAGCAAGAACAAAAAGAACGACTACGATGATCAGGTAGATATTCTCCATAAAACCGGCTTTTAAAATTTCGTTATAAAGGTAAATTCTTAATCGATATTTCAACAAATTTATATTAATTTTTTGTTAAGATATTTCATTTTGTATTGGACGTACATCCTGATTTACAACTCATTAATATTTCTGCAATTGAAATATACCCTACCGAGATGAAAGAATACCAGGTACCGGACAGGAGATTGATTTCATAATATATTTCACTTAACATACTAATTTATTGCATTCTATATCTATGAGGTCATCGTGGAGGATTAAACCGGAAAATTAAAGAAATGGTAAAATTGGAGCCATGAATGATAAAATTAAGTTAACACATAAATAAGCTCTATGCCGTAAATTTGAAGAACTGCATTCATGATGTATTTAACAATGAACATAAAAACCAATAAAATTTTACTGGTTGACGATGACCCTGATATTCTTGAGTTCTTAAGCTATAATCTTAAAAACGAAGGATTCAATATCTTCAAGGTCATGAACGGGATCGATGCGTTGAAAATTGCGGCAAAAGTTATTCCCCATCTGATAATACTGGATATCATGATGCCGGAAATGGATGGTATTGAAACCTGCTTAAAACTAAAATCATTGCCCCAGCTCAGAAATACAATAATTGTATTCCTTACTGCACGGAGCGAAGATTATGCGCTGATTGCAGGCTTTGAGGCCGGAGGAGATGACTATATTACCAAACCTGTGAAACCTAAAGTGTTGATTTCCAGAATTAAAGCTTTACTCAAAAGGTATAATTCTGATGAAGAAACATTTACAGCCACTACCAGCCTGCTGGAATTCGGAAATATGACCATCGACCCTGAGAAATACCTCCTTGAGATGGGCGGGCAAAAATTCAATCTACCCAGAAAAGAATTTAAACTATTGATGCTTCTGACCTCCAAACCCTCAAGGGTGTTTACCAGGATAGAGATATTTGATCACCTGTGGGGTTCGGATGGCAGCCATGTAAGCGATCGCACCATAGATGTTTATATTCGCAAGTTGCGGGAAAGAATTGGTGAAAAAAGAATCGTAACAATAAAAGGTATTGGTTACAAGTTTGAAACCTAAAAACCTGTCAGAGACTTCCCATTTTCCCACTCTGGTAATCGAGATAAGCCTGGCGTATTTCAGCCATGTTGTTCATGACAAATGGTCCCTGGGCTACGATGGGTTCGTTAAAGGGTTCTCCGTAACCAAATATAACAGATGAATCCTCCGGTGCCAGAATATCAATTTTTTCACCTTTATTTTCAAATTCCACAAGATCGTGCATGGCTGCAACCTTACCGTTGACCTCTACCCTGCCCTTCACCACATAAAAAAGTATGCTATATCCCGGATCAACATCTGTGGTGTGGGAGCCTTCCCTTTTAAATTCCATATGCGACATATACAGACCGGTGAGCGATCTTACCGGACCTGATGTTTTACCCTCTGTTCCCGATACGAGGTGAATGATAACTTTGCCGTTATCTGCACTCACAACAGGAATTTTATCCTTCTGCAATCCGATATATCCGGGTTCGGTATTTTTCAGCCTGGCGGGGAGGTTCAGCCATATCTGTATTACTTCCACCAGGCCTCCCTTTTCCATAAATTCATCGGATGAAATTTCGGCATGCACCAGTCCTTTTCCGGCTGTCATCCACTGGATGCCTCCTTCCTTTATCACACTCTTACCTCCGCCCGTGTCCATATGGGTGAGATCGCCCTGAAGGATAAAGGTCAGCGTTTCAAATCCTTTATGGGGGTGCGGCCCGAAAGGCAATCCGCTGTTGCCTGGAGCATAGGTCTGCGGACCGTGATGGTTCAGGAAAAGAAAAGGATCGAGATGGTCTATGCTACTTGTGGGCATTGCCCTGAATGTGATCAGATCGCCGATGGGTGCGTCTATTGCTGTGTGTATTTGTTTAATCTGCCTCATAACAACCTGTAAAAAATGGTAAATTATTCCTGCACCTTAATAACACCCTGGGATTTTTTTTGTTTAACCGGTGCACGGGATCCGTTATAGTACAGCCAGGCAGGGCGGAACAGGCAGGTCAAAAAATGAAGGGGATGAACATCTTTGTCCCGGCCATGTAGGCCTTGTATTCATCTCCAAAATAGGAGATATTTTCTTTTTCTTCAAACCGGGCGGTAAGATAGAGAAATACAGTAGAGGCCACAGTAAAAATGGATAACGGGATTTCGGGGTTCTTCAGGTAGATACCCCAGGTCAGAAACAGCAGCGACGAATACAACGGGTGCCGGATATATTTGAATATGCCCTTTTCAACCAGCGTTGTTGTTTTTTCGAAGGTATACAGTGAACCGTCTTTTCTGGTTTGCAGCGGCTTTCCCGACTTTTTCATCATGATGGCGCCAACCACAACCAGGTAGAGCGAGAAGATCAGAAAAAGCCATGAAAATACCTGGTTTATACTGAACGGTTTTCTGAACCAGAATTCGATGTTGTTAACGGCCAGCAAGATTATGCATTCCCAGGACAAAAACCGGTACAAACCATGATTTCTGGGGTTAAACAAGCTTCTCCACGATACTATAACAAGCGGAATGCTGAGGAGAATAAAAAATACGGATTTAATCATCATCATCGTTTTAGGGATTAATGAAACTGAGCGAATATCTGAAAAACCACCGTTATATTCAACAATTTTATATGTTTTTCAAACCCGGCCCGGATCAAAATATTTAATGCCAAAACCCGGCAGCCATAGGGTATTCAAAGGGATTTATAAATGCCTGAATTGCGCAAATTTCATCATTTCTTAACACTGGCTTAATATTCAAGACACAGGAAAAAGGTTCCTTTGTATTGAAAATAATCACATTATGGGATCGAAGAAACGTGCTGTTGATGTTTTAGTTCTTTCCGATATTCATTTGGGTACCTACGGCTGCCATGCCAAAGAGCTTCTTGTTTATCTCAAAAGCATAAAACCAAAAACGGTCATTCTTAACGGTGATATAATCGACATCTGGCAGTTCAGCAAACGGTACTGGCCAAAACCGCATATGAAGGTTGTCAAACATTTAATCGGGTGGACCGGTAAAGGGATTAAAACCTATTACATTACCGGGAATCACGATGAATTGCTTCGTAAATTTGCAGGCTTTAAGCTGGGATCGCTGGAAATAGTGAATAACCTGGTGCTCGATCTTGACGGAACAAAAACATGGTTCTTTCACGGTGATGTTTTTGATGTGATCATGCAACACTCCAAATGGCTGGCTAAACTGGGTGCCATAGGGTATGATGCTTTAATTTTGCTGAATACTTTTATCAATTCTGTAAATTCACTGCTGGGCAGGGGTAAGTTATCCCTTTCAAAAAAAATAAAGGAGAATGTTAAAAAAGCTGTCAAATACATCAATAATTTCGAAGAGACAGCTGCCGGCCTGGCCCTTAAAAAGGGGTATCAGGCAATAGTATGCGGACATATCCATCAGGCTGAGATCCGTTCAATAACATTGAATAATGAAGAAATCACGTATATGAATTCGGGTGATTGGGTAGAGAACCTTACAGCACTTGAATACCGCAAAAAACAATGGAGAATATTCAGTTTTTCCAGCGAGATGTTGTTTCCTTATCATGAGGATGGAAAAGCGGAATCTGATGATTATGGTACTAAAGAACTTTTTGCAAAAATGCTGGCAGAATTTCAGAACCTGAATGTATAAGACCAAAGGTGTGACAGTAGTACAAACTTGAAATGATAATTGAGGGATTTTTTACAGGATAAATCTCTTTAAATACAGATATCAGATTGCATAGATACTCCAATACCTTACTTACATCATGAAAGTTCTTTATGCGATACAGGGAACCGGCAACGGCCATCTCAGCAGGGCCAAGGAGATCATTCCCCTGCTCCGGAAGAAATGTGAAACCCATATCCTGGTCAGCGGCACACAAGTTGAACTTACCCTGCCCTATAAAATAGATTACCGGCTCAGGGGACTCGGATTTATTTTTGGTAAAAAAGGAGGAGTGGATTTATGGAACACATACCTCCAGGCCAATTACAAATCATTCAGGAAAGAGGTGAAGGAACTGCCGGTTGAACAGTATGATTTTGTGATCAGCGATTTCGAACCGGTATCAGGATGGGCATGTTATCATAAAAAAATACCCTGTGTAGCACTAAGCCATCAGGCGGCATTGCTCGACAAAAACTCTCCGAAACCTCAGAAGTCTGACTTTTTGGGAATGTTCATCCTGAGGAATTATGCGCCGGCATCAGTGAGGTTTGGCCTTCATTTCAGCAGGTATTCAAAAAACATATTTACACCCGTGATCCGCAGTGAAGTCAGAAATGCAACACCTTCGGAATTAGATCATTATACTGTATACCTCCCTTCCTATGACGACAAACAACTGATTGCCCATCTGCAGAACTTCAGGGATGTCCGCTGGCAGGTTTTTTCAAAGCATAACCAGAAAGCCGTTTTCAACAAAAATATTGAAATCTATCCTGTATCGAACGATGCATTTCTCGAAAGCATGCTCACAAGCACAGGAGTACTCTGCGGCGCAGGTTTTGAGACTCCGGCCGAAGCTTTGTTTCTTGGAAAAAAACTGATGGTTATTCCCATGCAAAACCAGTATGAGCAGCAATGTAACGCAACTGCGCTCAAGGCAATGGGTATCCCTGTGATCAAAAAGCTAAAGGAAAATCACTATGAAAAAATATACGACTGGCTGGTGAGCACATATAAGATAGAAATCGCATACCCCGATATTACCGAACAGATCATTAACCGGATCTTTGAAATGCACATTCAGAATGTACTTAAAAAAAACAAATGGGACAAAGAGTACAACCTTACCTTTTCAAAAGCTGAAAAGAAAAAGATGGAAAAAACGGTATTGAGCCCTCATTCCCGAATCTGAATGCTGAATAGAAAATACCCGAAAAACATGACCGGGAAAATTACATGAACAGGAGGAATTTTATGATCATGAGCCTGCTGGGCTTTCCGGGCAAATTTTTTAAGGGATTTTTTCCCGGTTTCCTCAAGACGTCTGAGAAAAAGAAGGTTCAGCCTGCATTTACGAAACATGAATTTGGCCGGAACTTCTCATGGGGTGTAGCTATTTCGGCCTTTCAGACAGAAGGCGCCTGGAATACCGATAATAAAGGCCCGTCGATATGGGACGTATTCACCCAACGCAGGAAAACGATAAAGAACGGGGACAATGCGATGACTGCTGTTGATTTCTACAACCGTTATGAAAGCGACATAGGATTGATCAGGAAAATGCATTTCAACGCATTCAGGTTTTCACTATCATGGCCAAGGATCATACCGGAAGGTACAGGCAGTATCAATGCCAGGGGAACAGATTATTACCACAGGGTTATAGACGCCTGTCTTGAAAACGGAATTGAACCCTGGATAACGCTTTACCACTGGGACCTGCCCCAGGCTCTTGAAGATAAAGGGGGCTGGACAAACCGGGATATCATTGACCGGTTCGCAAATTATGCCGACGTGTGCACCCGGACGTTCGGCGATAAAGTGAAAAAATGGATGATCCTGAACGAACCCATGAGTTTCACCGGGCTTGGATATTATACAGGTTACCACGCTCCCGGCAGAAAGGGCCTTAGAAATTTTCTGCCGGCGGCGCACCATGCAGCATTATGCCAATCAGAAGGCGGCAGAATAGCAAGGTATAATGTCGACAATGCTTTTATAGGGACAACATTTTCCTTTTCACATATTAAACCGGTAGAGAAATCAGAGCGCCACATCAAAGCCGCTGAGCGGCTTGATGCACTGCTGAACCGCTTTTTTCTCGAGCCTGCACTGGGATTAGGCTATCCGTTTGACACCCTGCCGGCATTACGAAAAATAGAAAAATATGTAAAACCGGGTGATGCATCAAGGCTTGCATTTGACTTTGATTTTTACGGCGTGCAATACTATTTCAGGCTGATATCGGCATTCAGTCCTGTTCCTCCGGTACTTTTCGCCAGGGAAATACCTGCGGAAAAAAGAGGTGTGCTGTTGAACCAGATGGGGTTTGAAGTTTATCCGAAGGGATTGTATAAAATCCTGAAAAAACTGAGTCAATATCCGCAAATTAAAAATATGGTAATTACCGAAAGTGGCGTTTGCTTTGAGGATAGACTTAAGAATGGCAGGATACCTGACATGCAGCGGCAGGAATATTTAATGAAAACGCAGGAATACACCCTGAAAGCCATTCGGAAAGGTATGCCTGTAAGCGGCTATTTTGTATGGTCGCTGACCGACAATTTTGAGTGGAGTGAAGGATTTGATCCCCGGTTCGGGCTTGTGTATATCGACTATCATGACCTCCAAAGGTACCTAAAGGATTCGGGGGTATGGTTTGGTGAATTTTTGACGGAATAATAAGATAGATAGCCGGTTTCGGCGAATCAGCGACTTCATTAACTAGTTTCTTCCATATTGTTTCGTAATATCTCTCCTGTGACAGGTTTACAGAATAGCCTGTAGCGCCCGAAGATCCACACAAATAGATACGAATATTCTGGAATGTATACAAACTGCTTGCTCAGAAAAAAAAGGAAGAATGGGAAATAAACTGTATTTTTGTCGGTTATTTAATTTCTAAACATTCTGATTTATGATGAATTATCTCGATCGGGCTTATTACGGTAATTCGGTGCTTGAATATTTGCTTGCCGCAGGTCTGTTCGTCACACTGATATTGTTTCTCAGGCTTTTTAAAAAGGTCGTTTTATGGCGGCTTAAAAAATGGTCGGAGCAAACCAAAACCACTGTCGACGATTTTATCATCAGGGCTGTTGAACGGGCGGTACTTCCCCTGCTTAATTTCGGCGCTTTTTACCTGGCGGTGAATTCGCTGAATATTACCGATAAAATACAAAAACTGCTGCACGGCATGTCGGCGGTTGTGATCACGTTTTTTGTGTTACGCCTTGTCCTGGCTGCCATTAAATACGGCATCGAATCCAGGATGAGGAAAGCAGATAACACTGACGCAAAGCTGAAGCAGGTGAAAGGGATTATGGTGATCATCCAGATTGTTGTATGGGGGCTTGGGATCATTTTCCTTCTCGATAATTTCGGTTTTGATGTTACGGCGTTCATCACAGGGCTTGGTATAGGCGGTATTGCTGTTGCCCTGGCCGCTCAGAACATCCTGGGCGATCTCTTCAACTATTTTGTGATCTTTTTCGACCGGCCTTTCGAAGTTGGTGATTTTATGGTGGTCGATGATAAAAGGGGAACGGTGGAGGCTATCGGGATAAAGACATCGCGTATACGGAGCCTTACCGGCGAAGAGCTGGTTTTTGCCAACAGCGACCTTACCAATTCCAGGATACACAATTATAAGCGCATGGAAAAGCGCAGGGTGCTGTTTACGCTGGGAGTGATTTACCAGACAAAACTGGAAGACCTGCGTACAATTCCCGAAATCATTAAAGAGGTGATCGTAAGCCAGGCAGATGCGGAGTTTGACCGTGCACATTTCAGCAAGTATGGTAATTTCAGTCTCGATTTTGAGATCGTGTATTTTGTGATGGGCACCGAATACAACAAATATATGGATATCCAGCAATCCATTAACCTGAAGATATTTGAGGAATTTACCGGGAGAGGCATCGAATTTGCCTACCCTACCCAGACACTGTTTGTGGAGAAATAGATTTTTTACATAGTAAAGTATCTCAAGATGAATCGTGAATCAGCGCCCGAAGGATATAACAAAAACCTGCTGCTGTTCCTTATTATCCTTACTTCTGTTGTAAATCCGTTCTTGGGTGCGGCCGTAAATATTGCCCTGCCGAGCATTGCTAAAGAATTTAACATGGGCGCCGTCGGTACCGGATGGATAGCCATGTCATTTCTACTCTCATCGGCAGTATTTCTGGTACCCCTGGGTAAGGCCGCCGATATCCTGGGAAGGAAAAAGATCTTTCTGTATGGAAACCTGATCGTGGTATTGTCTTCAATATTATGTGCTGTATCAGTCTCTGGAGGCATGCTCATCGGTTCAAGGATAATCCAGGGACTGGGAAGCGCCATGATGTTCGGAACCAGTATGGCTATCGTCACTTCCGCATTTCCCCCGAACGAGCGGGGAAAAGCAATCGGTTACAGTGTTTCGGCGGTATACCTCGGGTTGTCAGTAGCACCCTTTTTCGGCGGACTGCTCACCCAGTATCTGGGATGGAGGAGCCTTTTTCTGAGCACCATACCTTTCGGGCTCATCGTGATCGTTGCCACTATTCTGACAGTAAAAACCGAATGGGCGGAAGCAAAGGGAGAAAAATACGATTATGGCGGTGCTGTGCTTTATATGGTTTCCATATCGGCATTAATGTACGGATTTTCAAACCTGCCCGGGAAAAGTGCCATTATTCTTGTGGTACTTGGAATCGCAGGGCTGGTGGGATTTATATACATAGAATTGAAGCAGGCTTACCCGGTAATGAACATTCACCTGTTTAAAAACAACCGGGTATTTGCATTTTCAAACCTGGCCGCACTCATCAATTATGCCGCCACATTTGCAATTACGTTCATCCTCAGCCTGTATCTTCAGTACATTAAGGGTCTGTCACCAAAAGATGCAGGTGTGCTGTTGATCACCCAGCCGCTTGTTATGATGGTTGTCGCTTCTTTTTCAGGAAGGATGTCCGACAGGCATGATCCACGGATTTTATCCTCTCTGGGAATGGCGATCATTGTGGCCGGACTGATCTTGCTGTCATTTCTCAACGACAATACGGCAACATGGTTCATTATAGGCAGCCTGATTATTCTGGGAACCGGATTCGGACTGTTCTCGTCGCCCAATACAAATTCCATCATGAGTGCGGTGGAAAAGAAGTTCCTGGGAGTGGCTTCGGCAACAGTAGGCACCATGAGACTTACAGGCCAGATGCTCAGCATGGGTATTGCCACCATGGTGATCAACATATTTATCGGAAACGCAAAGATCACATCTGAAAACCATTACCTGTTCATCCACAGCACCAGGATCATCTTTGTGCTTTTCAGCATCCTTTGTTTCATGGGTATTTTTGCTTCACTGGCCCGTGGCAGCCGTTCGTACGTTGATCAATGATATTTCAGTGGCTTTTATAGAAAACGATGATTCGAAAACAACATACAATTATTATTCTGTTTTTGACCGCTGTTGCCATTTTTATTGGAACCGGAAGCACTGCCATACTGTTCTCAGGCAGGATTATCCATGAAAATACCAAAATCGGTTTGGTTAGCAAAGCTTACGAAATAATTGAAGAGATCAGGATCACCCTGCGCTCGGCCATAATTTCCCAGAGGAATTATATAATTACGAGTGACACCGAATATTATCATGATTTTGTACGCCAAAAAGAACATTTGATCGGTGAGCTCGAAAAGTTCAACCATACAGAATATTCCGATTCGATCGGGACAACCAGGATAGCACTGCTTGATTCACTCATCAGCCAGAAGATTGAAATGCTCGGGTATATGATTGAGATTGACAATAAAAATGGAACTGGCAAAGTCGCCGACCTCATAGAAGAGAATTCTACTCCTGTATTTGAAGCAATACAGGAACAAGCCACTGAAATAGAGACTACACTGGAGAAGACCACTGAGAATTTCAGGTCCTATTCACAGAAATCGGCCAGGATAACCAACCTGGCTATTTATTCCGGATATTCAGTTGCTTTTATCCTGTTGTTTATCTGCTTTTTTATTCTCCGGCATCAGATCATTCAACGATCAAAGGCCGAGCGTGATCTAAAAATACAGGCCCGTGAGCTTGCAGAAATCAATGCCGAAAAAGACAGGTTGCTTTCCATAATTGCCCATGATATCAAAAATCCGTTTGTTGCGCTTTTAAACCTGATGGACCTGCTTGAAGAACCTATGCAAGCGGGAAATATTGAGAAAATCAGGGAAATTATCGGGCTCGTAAATGCATCTTCGAAAAAAACTTATGATTTGCTTCAAAATTTGCTTGACTGGTCGAGGATACAGCTTGGAAGACTTATCCCGGAACCGTCGGTTGCAGATGCCTGTGAACTGGTGCAAAAAAACCTGGAGCTGATGTCGGAAACCACCGCACAAAAAAAAATTGTCTTAACGCTGGCTCATCAGAAGAATAACTATGTATTTGTGGACAGCAATATGATCCTTACCGTACTCAGGAATATTATCTCAAACGCCCTGAAATTTACACCTGAAAAAGGGGCTATACATATTGATTTTACCTCATCCGGGAATGAGCTGATCATTTCAGTAGCTGATACCGGTTGCGGTATCAGGGAAGAAAATCTTCCATTTCTTTTTGACCGCATTGCCAGTACATCTAAATTTGGAGATTCAAGAAACAGGGGCACCGGTCTTGGGTTATTACTGGCAAAGGAACTTGTTGAAAAGAATAATGGCAGAATATGGGCAACAAGCGAATATGGTAAGGGAAGCATTTTTTATATTGCACTTCCAAAAGCGCTTCCTGTATGAAATACAGTGAATTCGGCTTAATTTCCTCATTAAAGGTTCATTCTGGAAACCTTGCTCCTCCAACTTTCTATTAAAGCCTGCAGACAGGAAAGCAAATAAGTGATTAAGCAAAGGTGATGTAATTAATTCCTGCTGCAAGACTTCTTCTTATTCTTTATTCCTAATCATCTGATCTCTTCTTAGATCAACCTGAAACGGGTTTATTCGTCTCCCGGGCGGTAAATCTCCTGTTTTATCGAAATTCAGCTCTCCAGCAAATCTTGAACGGCCATAAGAAAAACTCCGATATCGATGGGTTTGGCGATGAATTTTTTGCATCCGGCTTCAATACATACGTTTTTCATATGCTCTGATGAAGCAGCACTGACCCCGATAATGCCGAGATCCTGCCGTTGCTCCTTAATCAGTTTCGAAGCCTGTATGCCATCCATTCCGGGAAGAAGAATATCCATGATCACAAGATCGATTCCCGGATCCTGCATACACAGCTGTACCCCGTCTTCACCGTTCGAAGCCCGAAGTACAGATGCACCCACACTTTCCAGTATTTCCGCGATCAGGTAATAACAGGAATCGTTGTCTTCAACGACCAGTATCATGGGGTTTTTCAGGACTTGCATATAATTGATACTACCGAGAATGCAAATATAGATAATCGGATGAAAACAGGGCTAATTAGCCCTACTAAATTCCATAAATTTTGGCCAATATTGTGGCATGAGACATTACCGGAATAACAGGTTCTTGATTGCACTCGGTGAAAACGTGCGAAAAATACGGAAATCGAAGGGCATTTCACAGGAAACGCTGGCATTTGAATCGGAACTGAACCTGAGCCAGGTAGCCCGGATAGAGCGCGGAGCGGTGAATCCGTCAATATGCACAGTATATTTGCTCGCCAGGGCATTGGATACCTCTCTTAAAGAGCTATTTGATTTCGACTTAAGTGAATGATTCCACCCATTACGGCGGTATTTCACACCATTTTATTATTTTTTGCCTCTCTTTCTTTCCTTCAGCTTATGATAAATAATAGCCGGCCATTTATCCAGCATCTCCGGCAGATTCCAGAATGTCATCTCTTTCAGGGCAGTGTCAGCCTGGTTGAAATACCATTCATACAGCTCCTCAGTTCGTTCCGTAAAACCTGCAAGATCCAATATAACATGACTGATATTCAGGGCGTAAACCGAACAGTCAAATCCCATTTCTTCAAATGAAATTACGAAGCGCCTGTTCCTGAGTTCTTCACGAATAAGAATCAGGATCAATTCTTTCCTGCCCATATCAATGGATAAAGTGCATTTAATCCTTTGCCTTTTCTTGGAAATTTGTCAAATTAATTGTACCTTAGTCAAGATTATGGTACTAATTTAGTCATTTAATTTGACTTTTTATGTTTTTTGCAAAAAATATCAAATACCTCCGGAAAAAATCAGGAATAAGCCAGGAAAAGCTGGCAGCCATGCTGGGTTTGAGCAGGACAACAGTCACCAATTATGAAAGCGGCTTTTCAACTCCCGATTACACCCACCTGATCCGTATTGCATCGATCTTTACTATAAGTATCGATAGTCTTTTGTCAAGAAATATGACAATGGATTCAGGTGATTCATATGTTGCTGATGGTGAGTCAGGAGATATCTTCATTAGAGGGGTACGTGAAACAGATCCGGTATATCACAGATTGCAGTCCTGTGAATTGTGCAACCAGAAAGACATTACCATCAAGGCGCTGCAGGACAGCATTGAAACAATGAAAAACACAATCAGCCAAAATACAGCGAACCGGGACCACCTTTTTGTCATGGTATCTTCGCTGCAGCAAGAAAATGCTGTCCTGCATAAACGGCTGGATTCCGTCGATGGGAAGGCAAATAATGATACCTGAGATATTTTAGCCTTTCATTCATTGTTCAAAGCATGCAACGCATTCATCAAAGCACTTCATAAAAAATTTTGCCTGTATTTTTGGTAAAATATAAAATTGTTTATTTTTAATTATTCTAAATAAAATTAATTCATTAGTTTTACCTGAAATTTTGGGTTATGAACTATCCAGCCACTGCTATGATACTCTTTATATACAACGCTTCCTGTTGTATAAACTACAGATCTGATCGCAATGACTAGCAGTACAGGCAGGAATACCATTGAATTAATCATACGAACCCTTCTGCAGTGCAGAAGGGTTTTTTGTTCTTAATCACTTTAAAACCTATGTATTATGAGTATAATTAAAAATGAGATCCTGGAAAAGAACAACCAGTATGTGCAGCATTTTGACAGCAAAAGCCGCCTTCCTATGCCCCCATCGAAAAAAACCGCCATATTAACCTGTATGGATGCGCGCCTTGATACGGCAAAATTTACAGGCCTGACCGAAGGTGAGGCGCATGTGATCAGGAATGCGGGAGGAAGGGCCAGCGATGATGCCATCCGTTCGCTGGTGATCAGTCATAAATTGCTGGGCACCGATCAATGGTTTGTCATCCACCATACCGATTGCGGAATGGAAGCATTCACGAATGAGATCATGTCGGAATTGCTGGCTGAAAGCCTTGAAACCGCCGTCATCAACGAAAACGGATGGAAAAATGTGAAGGAAGGCAGGGGATCGGTTGAAGGCAGGTATATCAACTGGCTTACGATCA
>CAZDCD010000010.1:0-15682 GCA_964503885.1 uncultured Bacteroidales bacterium | reverse complement strand
TAACCGTACCGGAAAGGTCTGTAAAAACGTTGCTGAAAACAGCCTGTCCGTTTGCGTTCAGAATTGTAACATAAACCGATTCATACGATTGCGGAACTTCCAGTGAAATATGGTTTCTGAACGGATTCGGATATACAAGCACCCTGTTTCCTGCAGGATCTTTCTCAAGCGATGAGATAAGCACCTCAACACATTCCGAAGTGTCGGCACAGCCATTATCATTTACAATCACCGCATAGCTGCCACCTGTCAGAGGTGTATATTCCTGATTGGTTTCACCCGGAAGCATCGAACCTGCACCAATGCAGCTTATCCACTGGTAAGCTACTCCGGCCGGCGATGCGGTGAGCACCTGGCTCTCCTGCGATATCGTTGCATTAACATTGTTCACGTTAACAAATGTCGTGATAATACTGTCGCAACCGGTAATAGTCGTTAAATTGCTCACATGGTCTACAGATGACGTAATTCCATTGAGTATGGTCCCATCGGGAAAAGTATACCCTTCCCCGCTGCAGACCGTAACGGTCTGGTCGAGGTGGTAAACGGGATTAAGGGTCACTGTTGTAATAATTATGCTGTCGCACCCGTTCACTGTGAAAAGGTTGCTTGTGTGTTCAACCGGTGATTCTATAGATGCTTCAGTGGTACCATCCGGAAATGTATAATCTTCCCCGGGGCAGATACTAACGGTTTGACTGAGGTGGTAAACGGGATTAATAGTTATCGTGGTAATAATTATGCTGTCACACCCGTTCACTGTGAAAAGGTGACTGGTGTGTACAACCGGCGATTCTATAGATGTTTCGGTTGTTCCGTCAGGGAATATATACCCTTCACCACTGCATAGCATAACCGATTCGGCCAGGCTGTATGCCGGGTTTACGTGTACCGTTGTATTGATAGTGCTGTCGCAGCCATAGGCAGAATTCAGATAGCTTGTATGCGCTGTGGATGCGGTGATGTTGCATTCAGTTGTCCCGTCGGGATAGGTATAATTCTCGCCGCTGCATACTGTCACAGATTCTGATAACGAATAAACCGGGTTCACATGTACTGTAGTTACAATTATGCTGTCGCAGCCGGTTACAGTGTACAGGTGGCTGGTATGTATCAGGGTGTATGTAATATTCGTTTGCGTTGTACCGTCGGGGAAGGTATAGCTTTCCCCGCTGCATACGACCCTGTTTTCGTTCAGGGAATACACAGGATTTACCAGTACATCGGTTATTATTATGCTATCACAGCCGTTGACTGAGGTAAAGTGACTTGTATGCGAAACAGGGATGGTGATATTTACAATTGCCGTACCGTCGGGAAATGTATATCCGTCTCCGCTGCAAACATAAACTGTTTCGATGGCTGAATACGACCGGAGCACATCCACCTGCACCCCTACCCTGGTATTGCCAGGACAGGTGCCAAACGATCCGGCATAGAACACCGTTTTTTCTGTTAGCAAATCGGTCTCATACGTCAGGCCTGTTGCTACAGGATTCACATCATCAATATATGTAAACCATTGCACCTGGTCTATGCTTTCGGCTTTCAAAAGCGCACTGCTTCCTGAACAGGTTACCGTATCATGTACAGTCGGATTTTGAGGTATGGTTCCCGCTTTAATGGTAACAGTATCGCTGGCGCCGTTGTCCCTCATGTTTCTGTCGCAGGCAGATGAGCCGGCAATGCTGGCAAAAGAAGTTATCTTGGTCCCTGCTGTATTTGTATCCACAAATCCGTCTACAAGCAACACCGCACTGTCGCCCGGCGCTATTGACGGGATATTCCAGTAACCCGATTTCCGGTTGTAAGTTCCCACCTGGGTATTGCTTTTTTCAAAAATAAATCCTGAAGGAAAGGCAGCTGTTGCCACAACATTATTTGCTATATCCGGTCCGGCATTGCGGACTATGATCCTGTTTACCACATTGCTCATCTCGCATAGGGTGTTGCCTGAACCTGTAATTGATACCGATAAGTCGGCATAGGTCGTCGGCAGTTGGCCGAACACCATAACCCGGTTCATATCCCGGCCGCATATGAATGCCCTTCCGTTCATGTCGAAAGATATATCTCCCGTTCTGCTGAAATTATTGCTCTGGGGGGTCCCGGAGGGAGCAAAATTCGTATTGGTGATGAAATCTTTCTGCCCCAATACCACATTTGCATGGGCGCCATGGGTTTTGGGAACGGAATCATACACCAGCACACGGTTATTGCCGTTTTCTGCGATCATCAGTGTACCCCAGGGATCAACCTCAGGTGAGTACGGTATATACATGCTTGAGTCTGAGATGCCGGAAGTACCGGTCCCAAAGTCGGTATGTCCGATCACCACAGTGGCAGATTCATTTTTAGTTTCGGGGATGGAATCGTAGACAAAAACATGGTTTGCAGAAGCGCTTGCAACCAGGAGCCTTCCGTCAGTCGTCAGGGCAATTCCCCGGGGAAGGAACAATTTCTCTGCCGTCACACCTGGTCTGTTGTTGTTGAATGTGGGTTGTCCGATCACCACATCGGGAAGGGCCCTGTTCTGCATAGGCAGGCTATTCCAGATCAATACACGGTTGTTGTAATACTCGGCAACCAGCAGTTTACCCGAAGGGGTAACCATAACCCCGCAAGGGGCATTAAGGGTATTTTGCGTTGTTCCTGGTACAGTTGAAGTAAAGTTGGGCTGGCCAAGCACTATATCTGCCGGCTGCCCGTCCCTTGACGGGATCGAATTCCAGATAAGCACCCGGTTCTGGTTGGCACACGAGGCAATAAGCCGGTTGCCGTCGGGGCTCCATGCCACACCGTCAAAGCTGCTTGAATAGGAAGCGGAAGGACCGGGATTGACGGTGAAAAAGTCGGGATTTCCGACCTCAACATCTGCCGGCTGACCGCTGGTTTGCGGAAGTGTATACCATATCTTTATAGAACCGCCGGTCTGTTCCGCCACTGCAAGCATGCCTTTTGAGCTGATCGCACTGGCTGCGGGCCCGTGTGTAACAAAATCGTTGTATGAATTTAAGTTCGATTTAAAGTCCGGCTGGCCGATGACCATACCGGCGTCCTGAAATGTTTTGTATATCTGCTGCCCCTGTAAGTTGATTATAATCGTTAGTCCTATGAAAAGAAATACAGACCTGATCATAATGTTTAGGTTTTTAGCAACCATCCTTATCCTTAATCGCGGTGAATGCCCGGGTTCACGAACCGGCCACTGACCCCGGTCAATGGGTTGGCTGCTTTGGATTAAGTGTGTTACTGGTTTTGATAATTAAGTTTGTGCACAGTTATTTAAAGATTCTACATGGAAAAAGGCCGGATTGTTACAAATATTCAGGCAGGCAATTGCAGGGAATTATCAATATCACCTATATGCTCTATTCTCTGTAAACAAGTACTGGCTTAGGGTTCAGGGATCGGGATGTACAGCCCGAATGAAATTCAGAAATCTTTCGGTTTTGACTAAAGTGGATTTTCGGATGATGAATTGATTAGTTTTTAAAGATAGGTTTTGATCAACCCGCTGGAAAAAGATCCTTACTCGTCCCTTTTAAGGGCATTGAACAGCACTTCAACCGGGTGGAAGGCTCTCCTGCCTGTTCCATCCTTGATCTGGTGACGGCAGCTTGTACCCGGAGCAGCAATGATCGTGTCCTCCGGGATCTTGTTTATTTCAGGGAACAAGACAAGATCACCGACTTTCATGGACAGGTCGTAATGTTCTTTCTCGTATCCGAATGATCCGGCCATACCGCAGCAACCCGATTTTATTTCTTCCACGTTGTAGTTCCGGGGTATAGAAAGCATGTTTTGCGTAGGTATTGTGGATGCCACAGCTTTCTGCTGACAATGCCCGTGCAGTTTAATATGCGCCGGCGTGTCAGTGAACAGGTCGCGGGAAAACTCTCCTCTGGAATAAGCTGCTGAAAGAAATTCATCCACAATGTAAACATTGTTGCTTAAACCCGCCGCATCATTCCTAAGTTCCTCACCCACAAGGTCGGGATATTCATCCCTGAATGCCAGGATTGCCGAAGGCTCGATCCCGATCAGCGGCAATTTCTCAGAGATAATGTCCCTGAAAAGTGTGACATTGCGGATGGCTATCTTTCGCGCTTTCCTCAGAAAGCCTTTGGATAAATATGTCCTGCCGCTTTCGGCGTGAGCGATCACCTTAACCGGAAATCCGAGTCGCGTAAGCAGTCTTACAGTTGCAATACCAGCAGGAACATCATTGAAATTGGTAAATTCATCGATGAACAGGCATACCGTGTTTTTGGGATCTTTGATGCTGCGATTAAGCGTATTAAGATTCGATTTTAACCACCTTCGCAGTGTTTGCCTGTGCAACGCAGGAATACTGCGGTTTTGTGCAAATCCAATGATCTTTTTAAGGACACCGGAAAGATAGGGGTTCCCGACAAACTTGTTATAAACTCCCGGGATCAAAGAAGCCATCCTGTTTATATCGGTAATATGGGCTATGAGCCTGGTGCGTAAAGGAATCCTGTTCGAATCATAGTAATGTTGCAGGAATTCGGCTTTCAGCTTGGCCATGTCGACATTCGACGGGCACTCCGATTTGCAGCCTTTACAGGAAAGGCAAAGATCGAGAATGGCAAACAGTTCTTTATCATCGAACGGATTTTTCTTACGTGAATGTGTAAGCACTTCACGAAGCATATTGGCCCGGGCACGGGTGGTTGTGTATTCATCACGGGTTGCCATATAACTCGGGCACATGGTTCCACCCGCCAGTTCCGATTTCCTGCAATCGCCCGAACCATTGCACATTTCGACAAGCCTTATGAATCCTTGCGTAGATGAGTAATCAAAAAAAGTACTGAATTCCCTTACCGGTTTACCGGGCTGATATCGCAGGTTTGTATCCATCGGGGGAGTTCCTGTGATCTTCCCCTTATTGAAAATGTTTTCGGGATCCCAGAGTTGCTTGATCTCCCTGAACAGCCGGTAATTTTTTTCCCCCACAATTACCGGTATAAATTCACCCCGCAGCCTGCCATCACCGTGCTCACCGCTGAGCGAGCCATTGAATTTCTTTACGAGCGCTGCCACCTCGCGTGCAACAGTCCGGAACAAAACCACATCATGCGGATCTTTAAGGTTCAGCACCGGACGAAGATGCAATTCACCGGTGGCAATGTGGGCATGGTACACACATCTGAGAGTATACCTGTTAAGTATGCTATTAAATTCTTCGATATATTGAGGAAGCACTTCCGGATGCACAGCAGTATCCTCAATGACCGAAACAGGCTTTGCATCGCCGGGAAGGTTTGAAAGAACCCCCAGTCCCGCTTTTCGTAATGCCCATACTTTTTGGATATCTTCACCGGTGATCAGCGGAAAATGATACCCGTATCCGGCTGCAAGGATATCACGCTCCAGCTTATCCCTTATTTCCCTGATCTCCTCAGGAGTATCGCGTGCAAATTCAATAATAAGGATCGCTGCCGGATCGTCTTCGATAAAAAACCTGTTCTTTCGCTGTTCAATGTTCGCCTGTGTGCAGTCCAGTATATATTTGTCCATTAGCTCAACGGCACCCGGATCATGCCTGAGTGCGATCAGGTTGGCTTTCAGTGCATCCCCGAGCGACCTGAAATGCACGCATACGAGTCCCTTAGAGGCAGGCGGCAGAGGAACAAGGTTCAGGGTTATTTCTGTTATAAATGCGAGCGTACCTTCCGATCCGGCAATGAGTTTGCAAAAATTAAAGGGGTTGCCGTTCCCGGTAAACGGATCTGTTTCCAGCAGAAGGTCGAGTGCATATCCGGTGTTCCGTCTTTTAATGCGGGCATCGGGAAATTCGTTTCGTATTTCGTCCTGATTTTCCGGATCAGAAAGGATGGAACTGATCTGGCTGTATAGCTTGTTTTCAAGCGTCTCGCCGGAAGTCTTGCGGTAAAATTCCTCCGATGTAAGCCCGCCGAAAACTACCTCACTGCCATCCGCAAGCATGGCTTTCACCTCCAGGAGGTGGTCGCGCGTGCTTCCGTAGATCAGGGAGTGAGCCCCGCATGCATTGTTCCCGACCATTCCGCCAACCATACACCGGTTTGATGTGGATGTTTCGGGCCCGAAAAACAAGCCGTGGGGTTTCAGGTACATGTTCAGTTCATCGAGCACCACTCCGGGTTCAAGCCTTACCCGCCGTTCCCGGGTATTCAATTCAATGATGCGTGTAAAATACCTGGATACGTCTACAATGATGCCGTTGCCCACTACCTGGCCGGCCAGCGATGTACCGGCGGTTCGGGGAATAAGAGAAATGCGGTGCTGCCGGGCAAAATCGATGAGAATTTTTAGATCCTTTGTGTGTTTAGGCCTGGCCACTGCCAGCGGTTTTTCACGGTAAGCCGAAGCATCGGTTGCATACACCGACAGCGAAGTATTATCGAGATACAGGTCACCCTCGAGAAGTTCCGGCAGGTTTGCCAGCGCGCTCATTAAAGGATTTGTCTTTCCACCCATGCTTTTGTTGATCCCGGAATGTAACCTGCAAATCTATCATTTCTGCTCAAAGTTTAAAAAGTTATTTGCTTAAATAACCGTTTATGAGAATGGCCGGCTTGAATATTTCCGAATTAAAACGTATCTTTATTAGCGGTAGGAATGAACCAACTCACCGGGTCTGTATGGTTATCCGGTAAAGGAATACAGGGTCGTGGTCTTTCATGCAAATTGCGGATGAATGATATAAATCATGGTTTCCGCAAGTGCGGTGCTCATTTTTTTTCCTATTTTTATGTTCAAAAAATAACAATTCTATTTTGTTGATAACCAATGAATTTAATTGAACTGATCAAAGAGAATGCGAGGAAGAACAGGCAACGGATCGTTTTACCGGAAAGCCATGAAGAAAGAACATTAAAGGCAGCCGATATAGCAGTAAAGGAAGGTTTGGCAGACATCATCCTTCTGGGTGATCCGTCTGAAATCCTGGCACATGCAAAATCATTAGGGCTTAAACACATCGGCAGAGCCAGGCTGATTAACCCTGCAACCGATGAAAAAAGAGAACCTTACAGCAGATTGATGGCAGAGATCAGAAAATCGAAAGGGCTGACCCTGGAGGATGCAATGAATTTGCTCAATAATCCGTTATATTTTTCTACGGTTATGATAAAAAGCGGCGATGCCGACGGTGAAGTTGCCGGTGCAGATAATGCTACGGGAGATGTCCTGCGACCGGCATTTCAGTTTGTCAAAACGTTGCCGGGAATAAGCGTTGTTTCCGGAGCATTCCTGATGTTCCTTAAAGACAGGGAATTTGGTGAAAATGGTCTTATGGTATTTGCCGACTGTGCCGTACATCCTGATCCCAGTGCACCGGAGCTTGCCGAAATTGCCATATCCACCGCTAAAACAACACGTTCGATCGCACGGATTGAACCGCGTATCGCCATGTTGAGCTTTTCTACAAAAGGAAGTGCCAGTCATGAGATGGTCGACAAGGTGGTTACCGCAACCCGTCTGGCCAGGGAGGCGGACAGTTCGCTAAAGATCGACGGAGAACTGCAGGCCGATGCCGCTATCGTTGAATCGGTAGCAAAGAAAAAAGCACCCGGCAGCAGTATTGCAGGCAAAGCCAACGTGCTGATCTTTCCGTCGCTTGAAAGCGGGAATATTGCCTATAAGCTGGTACAAAGGCTTGCCCATGCCGAGGCGATCGGGCCGGTATTGCAGGGAATGGCAGCTCCCATAAATGATCTTTCACGAGGGTGCTCTGTAACAGATATCGTCGACCTGATTGCAATAACCGCAAACCAGGCTATCGGAATTAAAGAATAAATTCATATAATTATTTATATACCATGTCAGAAATTATTGTTGAACAGATTGAAGAATACGGGTTAAGCAAAAAGGACCGCCCGAAACAGCTTTTTTCGAAAGTGGGGATTGTCGGCTGCGGAACTGTGGGACAGAATATCGCCATGATGATCAGCGAAAAGGAGCTTGAAGTGGTCTTTATTGAATTATCCGAGGAGAAGATCGATTATGCATTTTGCAAGATGGAGCTGGAACTTGACAACATGATCGACCACTGGGGAATGACCCCGAGCGAAAAGAGGGCTATCCTTTCACGAATACACGGCCATGTAGGGTATGAAAACCTCAATGGATGCGACCTGGTGATGGAAGCCATTCGCTCCAAAACCCGTGAACAGCGCATTACATGCCGCAAGGAGGTTTTCAAGAATATTGAAAAATATGTATCCCCCGATTGTATTATTGCTACCAATTCCACCACCATTGTAATTACCGAGCTCTCTTCGGAGCTTGAGCATAAAAACCGGTGCGTAAGTCTTCATTTCCTTACTACCGCGCCCACCGCCAAAATGATCGAGGTTGTCCGCGGACTGTATACGTCGGATGAGGTATACGACAGGGTCTGCAAATTTGTGCGGATGATGGGCAAAGAGGTGATCCCCGTAGAAGAGTCTCCAGGCCTGATCAGTGTCCGCCTGTTCGTTGCCCTTGTGAACGAAGCCTGTGAAGTGCTGATGGAAGGTGTGGCTACAAGATCATATATCGACAAGACCATGAAAATAGGTCTCGGCATGTCTCTCGGCCCGTTTGAAATGGCCGATAAGGTCGGCCTTGACAAGGTGGTCAGGTGGATGGATAACCTGTACCATGAGTTTGGTGATATCAAATACAAAGCCTCCCCGGTGATCAAAAAACTTGTCAGGGCACACCAGTTTGGCCGGTTGTCGGGCCAGGGATTTTATAAGTACGACGAAGCCGGTAAAAAGATTCTTTAACGCAATAAATTCAATCGCTATAATGAAAGTTCTTGTATTAAATTGTGGAAGCTCATCGATCAAGTTCCAGTTGTTTGACATGGCATTAAAGAAGCTGCTCACAAAAGGCATTGCTGAAAAAGTCGGGCTGAAAGGGTCGTTTGTCAGGCTTGAAAAGAATACCGGTGAAAGGGTGAGATTCGAAGGTGAGATCATCGATCACCTGGTGGGCATTGAATATATCCTCGGTATAATCACCAGTCCGGATCACGGAAGCATTAAGAGCCTCAGGGAGATTGACGCTATCGGTCACCGTGTGGTGAACGGCGGAGAGAAATTTGCTTCGAGCACATTCATCAGCGATGAAGTTGAGGCTGCCATCGAAAAATATTGTGAAATTGCACCGTTGCATAACCCGGCAAACCTGAAAGGGATAAATGCCATAAAAATGCTTCTCCCGGATAAGCCGCAGGTGGCTGTATTCGATACGGCTTTTCACCAGACCCTGCCGGAGTATGCCTACATGTATGCCATACCCTATTCATTATACAACAAATATGGCATCCGGAAGTATGGTTTTCACGGAACGAGCCATTATTATATAAGCCGCAGGGCATGTGAGATCCTTGATGTGGATATCACTACAAAAAGAATCATTACCTGTCATCTGGGTAACGGTGCATCCATGGCGGCTGTCAAAAATGGAAAATCCATCGATACCACTATGGGATTTACGCCTTTAGAGGGGCTTATCATGGGAACACGTTCGGGAGATCTTGACCTGGGCGTGATGTCGTTTATCATGGACAAGGAAGAGATCGGGTTGTCGCAGGTCAATACACTGTTTAACAAGCAGAGCGGAATGCTCGGAATCACCGGCATATCTTCGGATATGCGCGAAATAGAAGATGCAGCGAATAAAGAGGGTAACGAAAGGGCGATACTCGGGCTTAAAATGTACAACTACAGGGCAAAGAAATACCTCGGAGCTTATGCTGCAGCCATGGGTGGTGTGGATATGGTTGTTTTTACCGGCGGTATCGGCGAAAACGGACCGGATACAAGGGCTGAAATTTGTTCAGATCTCGGTTATATGGGTATTGAGTTTGACAATAAAGTCAATAAAAACATCAGGGGTAAAGAGGCCGTTATCTCCAAACCGGGATCAAAAGTCACCGTAATGGTGGTGCCCACCGACGAAGAACTGGTCATCGCCGAAGATACATTGACCATAGTGAGCCAGTTGAAAGAAAAAGGAACGATTCATGCAGATAAGATCAATTCATGATCTCACAGATTTAGCCGGGAAAAAGCCGACACAGAAACTGGCCGTTGCTGCTGCAGAAGATGAAGACATACTGGTTGCAGTTAAAATGGCCATGGAGAAAAATCTCATTGCACCCGTTCTGGTCGGTGACACAAACAAGATCACCGCGATAGCTGAAAAGATAGGGATGGATCTGGGTAGCATTGAAATTCATCATGCTACAGACCATGCAGGATCATGCAGTCTGGCGGTGGAACTTGTCAGGGATAAAAAAGCGGGTATGCTGATGAAGGGAATGGTGAAAACCGGCACATTCCTCAGGCCGGTGATCAGTAAAGATAACGGACTGCTGGAAAGCAGCCTGCTCAGCCATTTTGCCCTGTTCGGGAGCCCTTATTATTCAAAAATATTAGGGATCACCGATGTAGCCATCAATATAGCACCCGATCTGAGCGATAAAATAACGATCCTGAACCATGCAGTGAATGTGTTTCATATCCTGGGCATTGAATTGCCCAGGGTTGCCATTCTTTCGGCAATCGAGACGGTCAATCCAAAGATCGAGGCTACGGTGCATGCTGCAATACTGAGTGCCATGAACCGGAGAAACCAGATCAGGGGTTGTATTGTCGATGGCCCTTTTGCACTCGACAATGCCATTTCACCTGAAGCTGCATCACTGAAAGGCATTCAGGGCGAAGTAGCCGGTAATGCCGATCTGCTTATAGTGCCCGACCTGAACAGCGGTAACCTGTTATACAAAGCACTCAATTTTCTTGGCGGTGCTACCTGTGCAGCCATTGTGCTGGGAGCTTCGGTGCCTGTGGTACTGACTTCCAGGGCCGACAGCAGCAGCAGTAAATTACTTTCCATCGCCCTTGCTTCGGTGATCGGAAGTTGAACTACGATAAATCAAGTACCATGGAACACAAGATTCTGGCAATCAATCCCGGGTCGACAACGACCAAGATCGCAGTCTATCATAATACCAAACCCATATTCCTGAAAAACATCCATCATCAGACCGATGACCTGAAAAAATTCAACCGGATAAGCGATCAGTTTCGGTTCAGGAAAGAGATCATCCTCAAAGAGTTGAAAGATTCACATATCGATATCAATGTGATCGAGGCGGTGGTGGGTCGCGGAGGATTGCTGCAACCCATTGAATCGGGCGTTTACAAGATCAACGAACGGATGAAGCACGATCTCCTCGAAGGTATGCTGGGTGAACATGCCAGCAACCTGGGAGGACTTATTGCAGAGGATATTGCAAGTGACATTTCCCGCTGCCAGGCGTTCATCGCCGATCCGGTTGTGGTGGATGAGCTTGAGCCTGTTGCACGGCTGGCCGGACACCCCAAATTCAAACGCATTTCGGTTTTTCATGCCCTTAACCAAAAGGCAACGGCACGGTCGTATGCACGGTTGCTTAATAAGAAGTACGAAGACCTGAACCTGGTCATCGCACATATGGGAGGAGGTATTTCAATAGGTGCTCACAGGAAAGGAAAAGTTGTTGATGTGAACCAGGCCCTCGATGGTGAAGGGCCTTTCTCGCCGGAGCGTTCGGGAACATTGCCTGCCGGGGCGCTGGCCAAATATTGTTACACAAATAAGACGAATCTCGAGGACGTGTTGAAAATGATCTGTGGTGAAGGAGGCCTCGTGGCCTACCTTGGAACCAACAGCGCCTACGAGGTGGAACTGATGGCCGAGGAAGGCGATGAAAAAGCACGACTCATCCAGGATGCTATGGCATACCAGATCGGCAAAGAGATCGGCGCCATGTCATCGGTGCTCGAAGGTGAAGTAGACGCCATTATTCTTACCGGCGGAATATCGCACAACCCTATGGTGGTGGAATACATTAAAAAAATGGTTTCGTTCATCGCACCCGTGATCATTTACCCGGGAGAAGACGAGATGCATGCCCTGGCAATGAACGGACTGATGGTACTGAAAGGACAGATAAAACCCAAGGAATACGACGAATCCACCATGGTAAAGCCATATTTGTTTGACAATCCGGATGCCGGATAAAGTCCCGCCTTCGGCGGGATCTGCGCTTCGCTCCGACATGCAGCGTGCTGCCGGCGGTGAAAGGCGAAGTGACCGGTAAACAGCAATCAGTGAGCTGCAATCAGCAGATCAGAGTGATGCGTTTACCATAACGGTGGGTTTCTACTGTTAGGCAGGCAAGCTTTTAACTCTGAAAATTGTTATCGTATTGCGATAATTAATTATCGTCATCAGATAACTCAGTTATCGTAACTCGATAATTAATCAACTGAGATAATTATTGTATTAAAGAAACTCAACCACGGGTGACAATTACCAATTGAATTATGAACCCGTCACTCTTCACTCTTCACTCATTACCCATCATTACCAAACCAGAAACACGAAACCCTGATTACGGATTGGACAACGCCACCGGCAGGATCTTCCCGTTCATGAACCTGTGGCCGGTGAGGGTAAAATCGGCTATGAATCCGGCCATCTCTCCGGCTGTCATCGGGGCCGTATAGCCGGGGAAAGCCTCAGCCAGCATTTCAGTCTGCACAGCTCCCAATGCCAGGCAGTTGAAAGAAACGTCCCTGTTCTTATACTCTTCGGCAAGGCATTCCGACAATACGGCGAGCGCTGCTTTGGAAGCGCTGTAACACGAAAGGCCGGGATATTTTGAACTTCCCTGGAAACCACCCATGCTGCTTATACTAACCACATGTGACGGTCGTTTTATCCCCATAAGCGGGAGCAGTTCACGGATCAGCAGGGCATGTGCGGTAAAATTCACAAGCAACGTTTTCTGCATCTCGTCTACACTTATTTTTTCGAATGATTTATTCACCAGGTAACCCGCATTGTTGATCAGTCCGTCGATATGACCGACATGCCCGGTGATCTGCCTGAAGATCGTACCCGGATCGGACGCCAACTTCTCCAGGTCGGCCGGAAGGGGAATAACAGTTGCCGAAGGACTCAGCTTCCTGCATTCTGCACCTAGGCTGTTTAGCCTGTCTTTGTTACGGGAAACAGCAATGATGCACCCGGTACCTTTCATAGCCAACTGTTTCACGGTTTCATAGCCGATACCCCGGCTTGCCCCTGTAATGACGATATTCATTTTTTTTATTGTTTTTTAGCTTTTTTATCACGAAATCTGTTTATAATATTACAAAATATAGTTTAGCAAAACACATAAAATATATCCCGTAATGAGGCTTGCCATTTTCAAACGCATAGTTATTGCTGTTTTTGTCTTTCTTCCGGTCGTTGCGGGCGCCCAGGAAGAGCAGAAGGAAGAGATGACGCTGAGGGACCGGATCTTTTTTGGCGGAAATTTTTCGCTGCAGATCGGAACGGTGACTTTTATTGAAATATCACCCATAGTAGGCTACCGTTTTACACCCCGGTTTGCTTCGGGTACCGGTGTCACCTACCAGTATTACAGGGACAGGAGGCTGCAGGATTTTATATTCAAGACCAACATATACGGGGGAAGGATATTCTCCCAGTACCTTGTCATCCGGGACCTGGACAACGTGATTCCCCTCGGAGCCCATTTTGGTGTCATCGGGTATGCCGAATACGAAGCGCTGAACCTTGAAAGAACTATCGGTGATGCATCACAGACCGGCAGATTCTGGCTGAGTAGTCTATACGTCGGAGGAGGACTTGAGATACCCATGGGAAGGCGCACTAAAATGAATTTCCTGGTGTTGTGGAACCTGAATGATACGGGACAATCACCCTACACGAATCCTTCGGTAAGGATTGGTATTGTTTTCTAACCTTTACACGACTCTGCTGCCTTTAGACCTGGTTTTTCTGGTGAATAGTTAAGTGATTAGGTGATTAGGTGATTAAAATGTTTATGAAGGCGCCGGGAAGTTTGAAATTAACTTACATTCACTAAATCATTCAATCGCTTAATTACGTTTCGGACACAAATGATAATCCATAAAAAAAGGCCCCGTGGTATGCAGGGCCAATGAACTCGAATTAACAAGCAACTATCTGATGCTGACACCAAGGCCAGCAGTAATGTTTGAGTAATTGGCTTTCGTGTAATCACCGTGTATAGTGATGGGCCCTAGCTTAAACCGGATTCCTATATTCAACCTTGGTTTTGTTGGCGAACCTTCATTATTTTTGATCATGAAACTTATCGGGTCAGGGTCACCCACACTCTCATCGGTAACCACAAGTTCCCCGAATGTATCCATATGAGCCGGATTATCATCGATTGTAGGTATCGGGTAGTATCCTTTCATTCCCAGGTCGGTCTTGGTATTGGCAATACCCAGTCCTCCGTAGAAGCTGACCACAGGAAGGTTAACCGACGCAAGCAGGTTAACGGTAAAACTTTTGATCACCAGGTCGAGTGACTGGCCGGTGAAGGAGATATCGGGACTCGTGAGCACATTTGCCGGTACGACACCGACATCACCCGGCTGGAACGAGAGGTCCTTTTTATAGCTGAGTTTGGTGTATCCGCCCTGTATACTTACGTTCAGCGCAGGAATTTTTTCGGCCAGCGGAAGCCATTGCAGCAGATCGTGTTTCAGTCCTATTCCCCACAGACCGAATGAACCGTAATTCCCGAGGTCGACACCGGGCATATAACGCCCGTCTATTTCGGTACCCTTGATCAGGCCGACGCCAACCTGAACCATGGGAGAAGGGATGAATCCCAACCCTGTTCCTTTGGGTGTCTGATACAGCGGAACCTGCGTCCCTGCAATATCGTACGTCATGGTTGGTCCGGGTTGTGCTTTCCCGGCAGCCGTAGGCGCGGTATTGGAACTGTAACTCGCTTCAGGTGAAAGTCCGAGCGTGCTAAGATCGAAAGTCTTGTCGGTTTTGGGAACCAGTCCCATATTCATGGTGAAGGTAATGTCGAATCCGCCGAGCTTATGGACCTTAGCCGTGTTGTACCAGCCTCCGCTGAGGCTCGTACCCAGGGCATTGGCCCACGGAGCTATATAGGCTTCAAGAAGTTTGTTGGCATCTTCTACTCCTCCGGCAGTAAATTTACCGATCTGTTTCATCTGACCGGAAGAAGAAATCACTGCTGTGCACAATGCTGCAATGATAACAAGGCCTTTGAATGCTTTTTTCCTCATGATTTTATCCGATTAGTTAGGTTTATGTTTAGAAAGTTATACACTATAAAACGTTAAATCTAATTCTTAGTACGTATTTTATTAACAAAGGTTAGCCAAAATTTCACATTAGCTTGATTATTAAATTTTTACTCAAAATATATCGCTTTTTATCCAAAATATCAGTTGAATCCTTTTAATAAAAAAAATAAGATATTATCTTTGCAACGCCCTTAAAATGAGCATTACCGCGATCATCAATGCTTTACCGTATAAGGGTTTTAGGGTTTTTCAGATCGTAATCGGATTAAGTAAATAAAATAACGATTCAGTAGCTCAGCTGGTAGAGCACATCCCTTTTAAGGATGGGGTCCTGGGTTCGAATCCCAGCTGAATCACAAATCAAAGAATGTTCCGCAAGGAACATTTTTTATTTTTGAGCCTGAAGCAGGCTTGCCTGCAGGAAGGCGCGAAAATAAAAAATGAAAGCAGCCTGCTGCGGCATTCTTTGATTTGGAAACGTCCCCCATAACGGATCACCG
>CAZDCD010000009.1:46603-153382 GCA_964503885.1 uncultured Bacteroidales bacterium | reverse complement strand
TCTTATTCACATCCGATCCGCCATTGGCATTGATGTTTGTGACTTTCGCATCACCATAATAATCGATATCGCTCCCGCCGCTGGTCTTGGCAGATAGTTCATCATTGACGGTGATGTATACGTCGGAACCACCGGAAGCATGAATATCGCTGATATCCGTAACCAGTTCTTTGGCCTTAATATTGCTTCCGCCACTCGCCGAGGCGCTGAACTTACCGGCTTTACCGGAAAGCCGTGCATCCGAACCTCCGCTGATGGTGCATACCAGCTCTCCGGCTTCGAGCTTCATTTCAATATCACTTCCTCCGCTTGCTGTCAGTTTGAGGGTTGTCACCTTTATTCCGTTTTCGGAATAGACATCTGAACCGCCGCTGGCATTTATCCCTTCAATATTCTTAACGGTTACGTATACTTTTCTTGAACCGGGCCTCCAGAATTTTTCGCTGTTGTGGATTTTAAGTGTATTTCCATCTACTTCTGTAACAAGCGATTCAAGCATTTGCTGATTTCCGGCTTCGGCGATAACACGCACCTGGTCACCCTGTTCAATGAACAGGTCAATACCGCCGCCTACATTTATATTGGTAAAATCCTTCATTTCACGGGTCTCTTTGACCTGTGCAGAAGCCAATTGCAGAAAGAACAGCAAAAGAGAAGAAAAAAAGGCTGTTTTTATCAGAGATGTTTTCATGGTTATATGTGTTTTAATTATATGTAAAATGACGAAGCAAATTATAAAACGCTGCACATAAAAATAAAAATGGTTATAAGGGAGAAAATGAGGCCTTCTTTCAGAATTGATTTATATTTGGCCTAAACAGACCGGCATTTATATTGAATGATCCGGCAGATCAATAATGATGAACAATAGCAGGCATTAATAATGGCCTTCACAGGATTTACAATTAACAGCATTGTTTTTTTGCGGGAACTGGCTGTTCATAATAACAAAAGCTGGTTCGAACAGAACCGGACCGGTTATGAACGGAATCTTCTCGAACCTTTAAAGGACTTAGTGACCGGACTTGGCGATACCATCCGGAAAATTGACAACCATATTGATACCGCTCCGCGGACCGACAGGACCATCTCCAGGATATACCGTGATATCAGGTTTTCTTCCGATAAATCGCCATACCGGACAGATCAATGGATATCCTTCAGACGATCGAAGAAAGTCTGGGGAAATGTGCCCGAATTTTATTTTTATTTCACACCCACAGAATATCAGTACGGAATGGGATTCTATGCCGCATTGCCGAAAAATATGCAGCAAATCAGGGACCATATCGCATTGCATTCCGGAGAGTTCGGAAGAATAATCAACGAATATACCTCTGTGAAAAACCTGGCGCTTAAGGGTGAAGAATATAAAAAGCCCATAAAAAATGTACTTCCCGCTGAGTTCCGGTCCTGGTACATCAAAAAAAGTTTCTATCTGTCACGTGAAAAAAAAATCGATGCACTCTTCTATAGCGAAAACCTGCAAGAGGAGATTAAGGAAGTATTCAGGTCATGTGCGAACCTTTACCGGTTTATTGTTGAAGCCTTGTATGGTAATGAAGAAAATATGAACTAATTGAAATAAATCCCGAATTTTGCAGAACGGTTTGTTTCATGAATCCTCCGGAAGACCTCACAAAATATGGAGCATCAGACTGTAAAATTCTTTACAAAGCATGATCACAACAATTCGAACAGACAATGCAGACAGCGATTTCACTGATCTGACAGCAGAACTTGACCGTGAACATTATGCTGACATCCTGGACCCCGCCTCTTACCGGAAAACAGGAAATTGAAGCATTGATACAGGAGGGTGAGGCGTAGATGGTGAACATTGATGCGGTGGTGAAAGAAACATACACCGGAACTGAAAAAGAGCCCCTGGAATTTTACAGGATTGCCGTCAGTAAACTGGGATTGCCACCGTTTCTGACCACTCCTGTTGTGGATAAGGCTTTCAGAAGTCATCTGGAGTATTGGCCGGCTCCAGGGAATTCATGCAAAAGCCGGTGAATAATCGCGGTAATAAAAGCTCACTCCTGCCTGAGGAGCCTGATAACGGGCCGGATAATTATTGCTGTTGAAGTGATGCCCTCAGTGACCTCACTTTTTCGGGCGTGATTTCAGGTGCATTATTTCCCAGGTTCGATCGGATATACGTGAGTACATCTGCAATTTCTTTATCGGAAAGGTAGTTGTGGGCGGGCATCTCATTGTCGTATACCTCACCCTTAACCTCCACTTCACCTTTCAATCCCACCAGCATAATCCGTATTAGTTTTTCTTTCTCTGAAACAACAAAATCTGAATTCCTGATCGGCGGATATAATCCGGGAACTCCCGATCCGTCGGTTTGATGGCACGAGTAACAATAGCGGTTATAAACCATTTTCCCTGGTTCATCAGCAACTGCCGGTGTTTTTTGCTCTTTTGGAGCGTTTTTGCATGAAATAAGGATCAGCCCGATCGTTGACAGGAACAGGAGTATTCTCATAAAATACAGTGTTTTGAGATCATGGTGCCTGATAAAATACACGCCATATCCGGCCTTTCTCCGAATCGGCGATATAAAGCGATCCGTCGGGCCCCTGGGCCAGACCGCAGGGTCTGTAAATAGCATCCCCAGGGCTCATTACCGGCTTGACGCCCGCAAATCCGTCGGCAAAGATTTCCCATGCACCGGTAGGGGCATTGTTCACAAAAGGAACAAAGACAACATAGAAGCCTGCCTGCTCCTGCGGGGCACGGTTCCATGATCCGTGAAATGCTATAAATGCTCCGTTCTTATACTTCTCCGGAAACATATTACCCGTATAAAAAAGAAGATCATTGGGTGCTGTATGGGCAGGGAAACCTATCAACGGATCTTTTTTACCGTTACACCTGCCGGTTATCTTACCATCACCGCCATATTCAGGGGCGAGCACGGTAGTGCCGGCCTGCTGGTCATAATAACAATACGGCCAGCCGCAGTCATCGCCTTCTTCTAACTTATAAAAAGCTTCAGCAGGCAAATTCACTCCCTGGTCTTCGGTATATATATCGGGAAAAAATTGCGACAACTGATCCCTCCCGTGCTGAACCACATAAAGATGATTGTCGCTATGGTTCCAGTCGAGCGCAACGCAATTTCTTAAACCTTTGACGTACCTGAATCCCTGGGTTTTCTGCTCCTGGTTCGGGACATCATCCTTAAAACGCCAGATACCTCCTGCATATTCAAGAATCGGACATGGATCCAATCCGGGCACACCAGGTGTGCGGTCAGGGTCCTGGCATGCATTTGAGGGTGCACCCACATTTACATAAAGATTTCCGTTTTCATCGAATGTAAACGGCTTTGCCTCATGCTGGTGCGCTTTAATAAATCCGTAGGCAATCAATTCATACCGGTTTTCAGGAAGCAATTCATCCTGCCTTAATTTATACCTGACAACGGCGGTATCCGAACCGAAGTAAAGATAGCCTTTGTGAATCTTTATCCCGGTGCCAGTGAATTCCCCGAAATAGTCGATGATATCTGCACGGCCATCGCCCGAAGTATCTCTTAAGGCTACAATACCACCGTTGTGTTCAGGTCTCTCCAGTGAAAGGTAGATATCTCCGTTGCTGTTTACTGCAAGGTGTCTTCCCCTGCCAAGATTGTCTGCCGTCACCAGCGCTTTGAAACCATCGGGCAGTGTTATCCCTCCGTTGTCTTCATCGGTTGTAAGTATATTTTCTGTGTGTGGTGATTTACCGGTACATGATACTGCAAAGAACAGCACAATACCAATTTTTACTGCGTCTCTGATTGAATGGATAGGTTTCATCGGATTGATTTTTAAGATAAACTTGTTAATTATGTGTAACATTTTCAGTACTGAATGTGTTCATTATATACCGGTTGATTTGTGAAAACTTCGATAGGACTGATAGCCGGAAAACTTCATGTTTTTTTGAATTGTAAATAACCGAGAGATAATTTATTCGTACATTAGATATAGTATATCCTTGATTTATCCATCATGAAATTACCGGAGAATCTGCAAACAAGATCAATTGCGCTTTTTTTACTCTTGGGATACAACGGACTTTTCTGCTGGTCGGGTATTGCCCAAAAGTTTGCGGTTATTGGTGACTACGGAGTGGGTGACAGCAATGCTTACAAGGTAGCGCAGATGGTTAGATCGTTTTCGCCGGAATTTATTATTACGACAGGTGATAATAATTATCCTTCGGGGGCTGCTGCTACTATAGATAAAAATGTCGGCCAGTTCTACAGTGCTTTTATTTATCCTTATTACGGAGTATATGAACAGGGACCAATCACGTATAACCGTTTTTACCCGTCGCTGGGAAATCACGATGCAGATTACGGTAACCTGCAGGCCTACCTCGATTATTTTACCCTTCCCGGCAATGAAAGGTATTATAAGTTTACCCGGGGTTATGTCCAGTTTTTTGTGATAAACAGCACGACCTCGGAATCCGACGGAAACACTGTAACATCGTTTCAGGCAAAATGGCTGAAAAAAAACCTTGATTCGTCGGTTTCGAATTGGAAGATTGTATATTTTCATCATTGTCCATATTCTTCGGGATACCATGGAAATACAGCATATATGCAATGGCCATTCGATGTTTGGGGTGCAGATGCGGTGATCTCAGGCCATGATCATAGCTATGAACGGCTTATGGTTAATGGCATTCCGTATTTTGTTAATGGTTCCGGTGGCATGCCTCCACGTTCATTTAATGAACCGCTTGTGAACAGCCAGGTCCGTTATTCCGGGTTAAACGGCGCACAGATTGTTGAAGCTTATAAAGACAGTCTTGTTTTCATGTTCTATGCAGTGAATGACAGCCTTATCGATAGGTATGTGATCAAAAAACAGGACTTTCTTAATTCTTCTGCTGATGATCCGAAATCATACAAACCGGTCAGATTGATACAAAAACAGATGACCGGCAGCATTGAACTATTGTTCACCGTAAATAATCCGGGCTATTATTCGTTATGCATCTATTCCATTAACGGTGTGGTTTTGGTTAAAAAAACCGGAATCTGCACCCTGACTGGAGAACAAATCCTTTTCTGGGACAGCTCTTCACTGCCTTCAGGGTTATATATTATAAAACTTGCGGGCACTGATTTTACCGAAACATTTAAAGTGCTACTAATAAATTAATTAATGATAATTAAATGGATATTTTCAGTAAACCCGAATTTGTACATTATTTTTATTAAACAAGCCTGAAATCTATGATTTCATTCTTTCAGAGGAGCTTATAAAAAACATATTATTTTTTTAAAAAAACTTTTCCTAAGGATGTTTATTGAAATAATTTTTTGCATACATTTAGCCCAAAATTTGGGATTAAAGCTTGTCTGACGGTTAAAAAAGGGATGAAATTTCACAGATACGATATAGAATAATTTTTCTGAAACGCGGTGGGAAAGAAAAGAATAATAAAACGATTTGAACAGCTGCCTGAAGACCTTATGAAAAAGGTAAAAGAGAAATATCCCGATGGTTTTGACGATAACCTGATCTCTTTTACAAATACCAGTGGTGAGATTGAGTTCGGGCTTCCTTTGGAAACCGAGGATACGTATTATTTAATAAAAATGCCCAAAAATAGTGTGACCGAAGAAGATGATGATTTTGATTCCGCATCGACTTTTGGTGGATTTGATAATTTTGAAAATCTTGAAATAGCCGATGAAGTTGAAGAAGACGAAGAGGAATAATGGTTATTACCATTCCCCTGCATGGGCAGGCCTCCGATCAAGTTGTGTTCAATGATACCCCAGTAGGACCGGGAACTTGCTATGAATCCTGTGTGCAAGATTTTTCTGTACATTATTGACAACACAATGAACATAACAAATCCATCAGCAAAAGAGTGTTTCAGGCAATTGAATCTGGTATTTACGGCTTACCTGCTCGGTGTGATTCTCTTTTCCGGCGTGGTTGTTTTCACTGTGATTAAAAACGACGGAGGATTGTTATCATCAGGTATGAACATAAGCCGGATCATGAAACTTGTTTTTGCCCTAATGATAGTTGTGCTGATTCCGGCTGCATTCTTTTTGCACAGAAACAACATCAGCAAAATTGAAACAGGCCAGTCTGTTGAAAAAAAGATGATCATTTACCGGAATTCATTCATTATAAAAGCAGGCATCATTGAATTTCTGTGTATTGCAAATACAGTAATATTATTGCTGGTTGGTGATATCTACCTGCTGATACCGTTGGTGCTGTTGATTTTTTACCTGATCATAAACAGACCCGGAACATACAAGATTAGTCTCGAACTAAGTCTTACTCCGGAGGATAAAAAAAGTATCAGCAGTTAAACAGATCATAGATCCCGGCAGATGCTTTTGTAGAATTCTTTTAATTCAGATTTGGTATTTCTGTCCAGGCTGTGCCACATGATCCCGCTTATGGCACCTTCAAGGGCATAAAGCATATTCAGGCATGCACTGCTGTCAATTGTATGCAGTTTAATAAATGCGTCCCAGCTTCCAGCATTTTTTAACCGGGCAGGAGTTGGTATTCCCGCCTGTGCCAGTTTCTTCGACAGCTCAGGACCGATATTGGACAAATCGGTTAATTGCATAATTTCAGAATTTCTTAAGGAAATAAAAGTACGGGAAATACTTAATCCCGCATTTCAAAAGGGGAAATTTATTTGTAATTTCAGCAGTTAATTATTTATATGCTGATCTCATGGCTGAATGGATTTATTTGAACGGTAAGTTCGTACCCGATCATGAAGCGGTCATAGCATATAACGACAGGGGATTTCAGTTTGCCGACGGGGTATATGAAGTAATTAAATATTATAAAGGCATCCCCTTCAGGTTTCCGGAACACCTTACCCGTTTACAAAACAGTCTCGGCAGCCTGAGCATCAATTTCACTCAAACCGATACATTACGGCATATTTGCCAGGATCTTATTCATAGGAATTCTCTGACTGACCGGTATTCGGGGGTATATATCCAGATTACCAGGGGAAGCTGTCCACGCTCCCATGCCTTTCCGGAAAAGATTACCCCGACCGTCTGCATCAACTCATTTCTGTTTGAACCCAGGAAAGAAAATCTCATCCATGGAATCAGCACCATAACCAGACCTGACATCCGGTGGCTGAAGTGCAATATAAAATCCATTGCTTTGTTGCCAAATGTGCTGCTCATGCAGGAGGCAGCCAAACTCGGGGCACAGGAGTGCATCCTGTTCCGTGAAGGAAAGATCACTGAGGCCACACGCTCAAATGTGCTGGGGGTTATAAACGGCAAGGTAGTCACTCATCCCGATTCTGCCCTTATCTTACCTGGCATTACCAAGGGAGCAGTGAAAGATATCTGCATAAAGCACCGCATTGGTTTTGTTGAAGAACCGATTGCCGAATCAGAACTGGCTGGCCTTGATGAATTGTTTCTGGCGGGGACAGGGAATGAAATCACACCTGTAATTTCGGTTAATGATACTCCGTTCAGCACCGGCAGGCCGGGTCCTCTGACCAGGCTCATTCAGCAGCACCTGTTTGAGATGACGTACCTCGAACTTGCTCATGACAACTGGTGGAAATCATACAGGTAGATCTATTCTTTCAGCCCGTTAAACCACATAATGGTTTGTATACCCCATGGCAGCAAAGCTGTATCATGATTCAGCGTATCCAGGGCAACCAGGGTAATCTGTTCAGGCGATACTCCGAGGTCGATAAAGTTGCTGTACATGTGCTGTGATTCGAAAGGAGGAACATTATCATCGGAAGTTCCATATGTGAAGGTTATTTTAACTGCGGAATTCCAAGCAACAACACTGTTTTCAACGAGATCAGTCCGTAAAGATCCAAATGCCGGCCCTTCAGCGAGATCATTTCTGAGATCATCGGTAAGCAGCAGATCCATATTGGTGGTAAGCTGGCTGTTTACCTCTGAATTGCCATACAAGCCGTTAAAAAGACCGGGAATAAGGGTTGTATAGGGCTCTCTGAAACAGTTGGTCAGTTGCTCATCAAGAAGGGCGTTCCGGATATGCGATTCGATAAAATAAGGAAGATATAAAGGTGCGGGATAGGTATCGAGCTGTGTGATGTATTTTGCCACTTCCAGCACATCATATGCCCCAGCGCCGCAGGAAGCTGCCACAATATTATATGGCTGGATGGGATCATGTTCCAGCTCATCGAGCACCGACAGGGTGGACCAACCTCCCTGTGAATAGCCCATCAGGAATAATTGCCCATTCTCCGATGCTTTTGTCTGGCTGCTGATAAATTCATCGGTGGCATTCAGCAAATCAATCACCGATGCATTTGTGGATTCGCGGTGATAATATGGATGCAGAATCTGATCGGATGCGCCAAACCCGAGGTAATCGGCAATGACAAGGATATACCCGTTACCTGCCATACTTTCCAGCACTGAATACAAGGGGCTTAACAGGTTTACACTGGGTGCATTGGCATGAAGGGTGTTCGTGCCATTCTGAAAACTCAATACCGGAAACTGTGCAAGGACATCCGGTATACAAACAACTCCAGACGCTATGATTTCATCTCCCTTAAAATGAGTTTTGTATGTAAGAATATAAACATCTGCATTATAAAGGGTATTGTCAACGAGGGGTGTAATTTCGGGATATTCAGCTGCAAGCGTGCTCAGTAATGCTTTCGACTGTGTCGACGAATATGCCCTTACTTTATGTGAATCGACAAGATAGGTGTCCTGGTTTTGCTTTTCCTTTTCGCAGGAGGTTAAAAGAACCAGACCAATGAAAACCCGAAAGGCCAATCCGGACAGCTTGCCATACAGAGTAATCCATTTGTTTGTGCGATTTTTCATAGGTATGGGGTTTAAATAGAAAAACAGCGGGCACGGTAACGAATACCGGCTTACCGGACTATATTTTAAGAACCTTTACAAAAGTACGACAGAATTTAGTGAATACAATTTATTCCATTATAAAAAAACCGGAGTTCTTTACATGCAATGCACAGCAAAAGCATTCCACGGCCCGGGCATGTCAGTGGATCTTTTCCACTGGTTCTGCATGGATGGTGGCTTCAATATCCAGCTCCTTGTATATCATTGCCTCTATTCTTGAAGCAATGCGATGTGCTTTTTTTATCTCGTAGTCATCGGGTACATGAATATGAAAAGTCAGTTCTTTGTGAGAACCATAATTGTGAAGATGAAAATGATGAAGGTTTAGCTCCATGGAAGCAGTCCTTCTAGCGATATCCCTTACCTTCTGAATGAGTTCCTCAGAAGGTTCCTCACCCAGCAGGTTGGCAATGCTGCTTTTTATGATATTAAAAACGGCATAAAAGAGCAGCAGAGACACAATAACTGCCAGAAAACTGTCGATCCACCAGAAATATTTTTTCAGAAAAATACCTCCGAGAATAACCACCGATGAGAGTGCATCGCTCCGGTGATGCCATGCATCTGCTTTTACTGATTCCAGTGCTGTTTTTTTGAATATTCCAAATGCAAAGCGGGCCAGTGCTTCTTTAACAACCACCGAAACAATGGTAACGACAATTGCGATCATACCATAATGGGCTGTTTCGTGAATCCTGAAACGCTGGTATGCTTCCTTAATAAATTCAGAAGCCACAACTCCAAGAATGAAACCGATGAATATGGAGGCAATCTGTTCCCATCTCCCGTATCCGAACGGGTGTTTTTTGTCGGGTTTTTTCACAGAAAGTCTTATTCCGACAATAACCACAATTGATGTCAGGGAATCGGAAAGCGTATGCCAGGCATCGGCAAGCAGAGCCACTGAACCTGATACGATCCCTGCCCAGTACTTAATACCAAATAATATCACATTTACTACGATCGATAAAATACCCTCCAGAAAGCCCAGGCGTGTGTTTTTTTTCGACTTCATTTCAATACATCATGATTATAGGTATCGTTCTCAAATTTATAGCGTTTGTTTGACCGGTTAACATGAAACAGGTTCTTTTTCACAGAATGCTGAGTTCCGATTTGTTTAGCGCAATGTGCAATTAACCCGGCAACATCTCCTTCCTGAACATGCAATACTGTTTATAATAAAGCCCATTCTCTTGAAATACAAAGGTATAGAAGGTACAAGAAATACATCGAGTTGATGACGGTAAACATCATGTTGTATTCGACCCTGTTTTTTTTAATTCTCTTTCTGATCATTATACCAATATTTGGAACAACTGTAGCGGTGAGAAAAAGTAAAAAATGGATATTAAACAACGTGTCGTAGGGTACATCATTTTCACTGAGTTCTTTATTCCCGAATAAAAGCAGGTAGGTGAAACAGAGAAAAACAGCCAGGTAACACAGATAACTTATCTTCAGGGAAATGGTTGAGGCTTTCCTTTTCCGGTGCACCCTGAAAGGGCGCAATATGATGATTGAAATAATGAATAGCAATACATACCCAATCAAAAAAAATACCTGGAACACACTATGGAAAAAACCACCCATAGAATTAAATCATGGTTTACCCAATAAAGTTAGTAAAAAGGTATACATAATGAAAAAATTACTTATGAACAATGGAATGATGCAATGAATCCCCCGGATTACGCTGGTGATAATAAATGGTTAATTAGTCCGATGATTTTGGAACTTAATAATTTTTTAAGATGATGTTAAGCATATTTTTATATATTTGAAGCCGTGATTTCAATGGTATTCTGCCCCGGCAGGCTCAAATCCAACGGAAAAAATTGCATTTCGTATTGAAATTCAGGGAATAAGCGAGTAGTACAGCAAAATATTTTTATGAAGAAGAGAGCTTTATTAATCATTTTGGATGGATGGGGTATAGGCAATCGTTCTAAAAGTGATGTAATTTTTCAGGCAGGAATTCCAAATATCAACAGGTTAAAATCAATTTACGGACATTCAAAGTTGCTTTGCAGCGGTGAAGATGTAGGATTACCCGAAGGACAGATGGGAAATTCGGAGGTTGGTCACCTGAATATTGGTGCGGGAAGAGTGGTTTATCAGGATCTGGTGAGGATCAATAATGCCATAAAGGATAATTCTCTTTCCGGGAACCCGGTTTTGAAGAAGGCTTTTAAATATGCAAAGAATGCAAAGAAGGCGGTTCATTTTATCGGGCTGATCGGGCCGGGAGGAGTCCATTCCTTAAGTGCACACCTTTATACATTATGCGATCTCACAAAAGAATACAAGGTACCCGAAGTATATATCCATTGTCTCACCGACGGACGCGATACCGACCCGAAAAGCGGATACGGGTATGTCAGCGAACTGTTGGATCATCTGAAAAATTCCAACGGAAAAATTGCTTCCCTGGTTGGCAGATACTATACAATGGACCGCGACAAAAGATGGGAGAGGATCAGGGAAGGATACGACCTGATGCTATATGGCAAGGGAAAACCGGCCACAGATATCCTAAAGGCCATAAATGAATCTTACACTGAGAATATTACCGATGAATTTATCAGACCAGTCGTTATGGTTAACCCCGATGGTTCGCCGGTTGCCACGATCAAGGAAGGCGATGTGGTAATTTGTTTTAATTTCAGGACCGACAGGTTGAGGCAGATAACAACCGCGCTTACTCAGAGGGATCTTCCGGAATTCGGTATGAAAACCCTTCCCCTGCATTACATTACTATGACCACTTACGACAAGAGCTTCAGAGGTATCAGGATACTTTTCGACAAGCAGAATGTGGATAATACTATGGGTGAGGTTGTTGCCCGTGAAGGACTGAAACAGCTAAGAATAGCCGAAACAGAAAAATACGTTCATGTCACTTTCTTTTTTAATGGTGGACGTGAAGAAGAGTTCCGAAACGAAAAAAGAATCCTTATTTCATCACTAAAATTGGCCACATACGACCTGAAACCTGAAATGAGCGCATTTGAGGTTAAGAATGCCGTGATTGATGAATTGCGGAAAAAAGAAGCGGATTTCATTTGCCTGAATTTTGCGAACGGAGATATGGTTGGACATACAGGTATTTACGAAGCGATCTGGAAAGCCGTAAAGGCTGTTGACCAGTGTACAGGTGAGGTAGTTGAAGCTGCACGTGCAAACGGATATTCGGTACTGATCATCTCTGATCATGGGAATGCCGATTGTGCACTGAATGAAGACAACACTCCGAATACGGCTCATTCCCTTAATCCGGTACCCTGCATACTCGTTGACGATGATTACAAATCGCTGAAAGACGGGAAGCTGGCCGATGTGGCACCAACGCTTCTTAAATTAATGGGCTTAAAAATACCCAGGGAAATGACGGGGCAACCCCTGATCTGCTAAACCTTAGCCGATTCATTTTTCTTTGGATCACTTTTCACCGGATCCTCCGCTACAGCTTTGGGTTCCTTTTTTTTGGCGGAATCCCTGCCACGGATTGAGAAAAGAATACCCAGTATTGCCCCAGTAGCTAAGGAAAAAACAATGATCACGGCAACCGATAATTCTGCATCCCAGAAAAAGAGCTTGACAGGTACCTTGATCGAATTCTGGATGGCAAATACCGTAGCAATTACCACCAGAATAATGACCAGCATAAATATTTTTCGCATACTAACCCAAATTAAAATTTTAACAGAGCAAATATATCGTATTTAGATCCTATTTTATCCCTTCCCTTCAGAAAATCAAGCTCAATAATGTAACTGATAAAAACCTGTCTGACATTAAATCTTTCAATAAGTTCAAGTGCAGCAAGGGTTGTACCGCCGGTAGCCAGCAAATCGTCGTGAAGCAAAACAATATCATCCTGACTCAGGGCATCCTGGTGTATTTCCTGGGTATCTTCTCCGTATTCGAGTTGGTATGTTTTTGAATATGTTTTCCATGGCAGCTTGCCGGGTTTCCTTATCGGAACCAGGCCTGCTGCCAGTTTTCCTGCAATTGCCCCGCCGGTAATAAATCCCCTCGATTCGATTGCAACTACCCTGGTAATACCTGCTTCTTCGTAATAAGAAGATATGCTGCTTATTACACTATTGAATAAATCCGGTTCTTTAAGAAGGGTAGTGATATCCTTGAATTGAATGCCCTTGACCGGAAAATCCGCTACATTTCTGATGGCTTTTTTTAACTGATCTGGTGTTATGCCTGTGTTCATGTTGAAAATGATTAATGATCGTTTAAGGTAAGTTTATTAATAATGCTGCTGTGCTGTGGATATAATGTTAACAGATCTTCGGATCCGGACAATTCAAAGTCGTCGAAACGGAAACCGGGAGAAACCATGCATCCGATCAGCGCAAAAGAATACTTATCCATAACTTCTGCTCCGAAAAGCGTACCCCGGGGAATAATAAGCTGCGGTCTTTCATTCTTTGTAAGATCATTCCCCAGCATATGGACGATCAGGTCTCCGCTTTTCAGGATAAAATATACAATGAGAGGGCTTCCCAAATGTAAATACCAGAGTTCATCAGATTTCAACCTGTGAAATGCAGAAACCTGGTTACCTTTCAACAGGAAATATATGCTTTTGGAAAGATTCCTCAGATTTTTTTCTTGCTTTTCTTGCTCTACTGCAATCGACGTATTTTCTTCCGAACGGTAATTCTCGTAAAAACAGCCACCCTCAGGATGAGGCGTGAGACGCAGTATGTCTATTATCTCTTCTGGTTCTGCCATAAACTTATAATCTTACACAAAATGGCCTTTTAAAAGTAAATTAATTCACCAAATTTAAAAAACTTGAAAATTAATATTTAAAATAGTAACTTTATGAGAAGTCACCCCAAATGTTACCCCTATGAAAGTTGATCTCCTGAAATACATGTCAGATCGTCTGCAGGAAGACTGTGGCAAAATTAAAGACCCGGGTCCCGTTGTTACCATATCGCGGGAGTATGGCTGCCCCGGCAAAAAAATTGCCCAGAAACTTACAGAAGAGCTGACAAAAAAAATGTATGTAAAAGGTAAAGATACGGAATGGAGGTATATTACCAAGGAGATCATGAGCGAGTCGGCGAAGGAACTTGAACTTGATCCGGCGAAAATAAAATATGTTTTTGATTATCAGCAAAAAGGATTGCTCGATGATATTTTGACTTCTCATTCAACAAAATATTATAAAAGCGACAGGAAGATCAGAAATACCATTGCTAAAGTTATCCGCAATATCTCATGCGAAGGAAATGTCGTTATCGTGGGTAGGGGAGGAGTGGCCATCGCACATGATATTCCCAAATCGCTTCATATTAACCTCGAAGCACCCCTTGAATGGAGGGTGTTGCGGACCAGCGAAAAACATTTGCTCAGCCTGGAAGAGGCGGAGAGATATGCACTGAATATCGACCGGAATAGAAAACAGTTCAGGGAATTTTTTGAAGGTAAAAACACCGATTATACACGATTTGATATCACATTTAACTGCATGACCTTATCGGCTTCAGAAATTGTAAGCATCATCCTCAAAGCCGTTGAAACCAGAAAATTGATCTAGGTGAAACATATTCCACGGGTTGTTCAAATCGTGCCTCAGATTGTTCATAAGTTAACTTGAAAATTGTTATCCTGCGCATTAATTTAGTGCCGGAATCTTTTTAATTGCTTGAAACACATATTTTCTGTTTCATCAACAAAAAGAAGGTATTGATCAATAAAAATGGACATTTCACTGATAAATACATAATTTTGGCAATCGGTCAACACTCTAAAAGTTAGTCTATGGAAGACCTTATTGTTCAAGGAAATGATTCCACTCCGACAGTTATCTTTAAATCTACCGGTGAATTAAAATTCGAGGGCAGGGCATTGCCCGAAGATGCTAGCAAGTTTTTTGTACCGCTTCTTTCCTGGGCTAAAAATATTGATATTCCTGAGATTCATATTGAATTTAATCTTGACTATTTCAACACCAGTGTCTCGAAACAGTTGCTTGACCTCTTCAATGATTTATCCAATAATAACCGAATAGAAAAAATTGATATGCTCTGGATGTATGAAGACGGTGATGAAGAGATGCTGGAATCCGGTGAGATATATGAAGAAATGCTGCCCCGTTTTAATTTCAGGTACCAGAAATATGCAGAAGTAATTGAATAGTAGTATTTATCTGAAGCAATAGTTGGTTAAAAGATCCTGCCCCTGGCAGGATTTTTTTTATAGTTCATCGATCTTTGCAGCCAGGATAAAATCATTTTCAGATAACCCGTTTATCGCATGAGTCCATAGGATGACTTCACAATGCCCGTAGGATACATACAAATCGGGATGGTGGCCTTCATTTTCGGCGATTTCACCAACCTTGTTTACAAAGTTAAGTGTCTGCCTGAAATTCACAAACGTGAACAATTTCTTGATTTTATTCTCTTCAAACCTCCATCCTTTTACCCTGGATAGATAATCCTTTACATCGTTAGGATTCATCGGTTTTGTACCCCCTTCACACGGGACGCATTTTTTATCTTTCAGTTCCATAACCTTTGTTTGTAGTTAAAACAACCAACTACGGGAAAGTGTTTATGGGAACTTTAATGATTTGGGAACAAAGCCAGTCCCGATTTACCGGGAGATTAAGTATGCCTGCTGAAGGAAGGGGCAGAAGGGGATCAGCTATAACTTAAGACCGGATACTTCTTTTATGACTCCCAAACCGTGTACCATCAGTTCACCACAACAAGGGTTTGCTTTGTTGCTCCACTCCGCAATGACCATTTTTCGAAGTGGCATCCGGGAATGCCTTTTAAATCAATTGTCATTGCGGGTAAGTCTGCGCAATGGAAGGAACAGGGGACAATTGCTCATCCGGTAATTTTTTCTACCTCTCCGGGGGAAGATGCCCGCCGGTCATGCAGGCGACAGGTTGAGCAGGCAGGCGGTATGCATTCGCTGGAATGTTGCACGCGATTACAAATGCCCATTTTTGCGAAGATATTCAATCACATCCCCTTCATTTGTCCGCTGCAAAATAATTTTTAACATTCCGGTGAACATCAGGGTCCTGAAGGATTTCAGCCTTTGTAAACCATTTGTATTGATGATGTTGCTGTTTCGGCAAACCGGTAATCGGGATGTCAGCCCTGATGCAATAGGCTAAAACGATATAATGGGTTCCGAAAGCAGGATCGCTGAAAAAATTATCATGCGGATAGATATGCTCATATACTCCGGCAAAGATAGCCATCCCGATCACTGCTTCAGATCCCGTTTCCTCCAGGCTTATCCGCCTGAATGCTTCACCAAGGGTTTCGTCCTTGCAGATCCTTCCGCCGGGGGTAAACCATGTGTGTTTTGCGGGCGCATTCTGGCGCCATCCGAGCAAAACCCTGTCTTGCTTATCAGTGACAATCAAATCAATCGAAATGAGCGGCGTATGCTCGATCACTGTTTTAAAGATGGGTTCTTCCAGTTTCATCTTTTTCTCCTTTTTTACTGTGCAAGAATAAGGTATTTTTTAAACAATCTGACCTGTTTAAAAATAGTTTAGTAAATTTAGCTGCAAATCACTGAAGTATAATTATCAATGAAGCACCCTCTTTCTCTGTATAACACACTGACCAAAAAAAAAGAACAATTTGTTCCGTTGAACCCGCCATTTGTCGGATTATATGTCTGCGGCCCTACAGTTTACAGCGAACCTCACCTGGGCCATATCCGCATGGCCATAACGTTTGATGTACTGTTCAGGTACCTGCTTCATTTGGGGTATAAGGTCAGGTATGTCCGTAATATTACCGATGTGGGCCATCTCGAAGATGAAATTTCAGGTGAAGGTGAAGACCGGATCTCGAAAAAAGCCAGGATCGAACGGCTTGAGCCAATGGAAGTGGTGCAAAAATACAAAATTGAGTTTCACCGTATACTCGACAGATTAAATTGTAAACCTCCCAGTATCGAACCTCTTGCATCAGGGCATATCATTGAACAGCTGGAAATGATTAATAATATTTGCAGGAAAGGCTATGCGTATAAGGTAGACAAATCAATTTATTTTGATATCCAGAAATACAATAAAAAGAATAAAAAGACTCAATACGGAATACTCTCCGGCAGGAAACTGGAAGAATTGCTGGCCAATACAAGAGACCTGAAAGGAATCGATAAAAAGAAAAATCCTTTTGATTTTGCCATGTGGAAAAAAGCAGATCCCAGGCATATTATGCAATGGCCTTCGGAATGGGGAAACGGTTTTCCCGGATGGCATCTTGAATGTTCAGCGATGAGTACGAAATACCTGGGAAAGACCTTTGATATTCATGGTGGCGGAATGGACCTGATGTTCCCGCACCATGAATGTGAGATCGCACAGTCCGTTGCCGCAAATGGCGTACAGCCTGTTCGTTACTGGATCCACAATAATATGATAACCATCGACGGACAAAAAATGTCCCGCTCATTAAATAACTTTATTACATTAAAGCAAGTATTTGATGATGGTCATCCAAGACTTACAAAGAAATATACTCCAATGACTGTTCGGTTTTTTGTGCTCCAGGCGCACTACCGCAGTACACTCGATTTTTCCAATGAAGCTTTACTGGCTGCCGAGAAGGGACTGGAAAGACTGATGAAAGGCATTGATGTCCTTAACCACCTTAAACCATCCAAAAAATCAACTGTTGATGTAGGTATCCTCCGGAAAAAATGCGATGATGCCATGAACGATGATCTAAACCATCCTATGGCCATTTCAGTGCTGTTCGACGGGGTAAGAATAATAAATTCGGTTAATGATGGTAAGGAAAGCGTTACTTCGAAGGACATTGATCTTCTCAAGTCGCTTTATGATACGTATGTTTATTCGATACTGGGAATCAGGATAGAAGAACAGGCATCGGAATACAACGACACGCTTTTAACCGGGCTGATTAACACCATCATTAGCCTTCGTGACGAAGCCAAATCCAGAAAAGATTTTGTTGTGGCTGATCATATACGTAACCGTTTGACAGAACTGGGCGTCCTGATCAGGGACACAAAAAATGGCGTTGAATGGGAAATTAAGAAATAAAAAGCCCTGGGAAGTGGATGAATATTGAACAAACTTGCTCCCATTTATCTGAGGAATGATGATTTTTAGAGTTGGAACATTTCATGAATGACAATCCTAGAATTCCGGGCACGGGACCATCCTCGGCTTTCTTTTTATCTTCTTTGTTTTGAATGAATAAGCCAGTGATACCTCGTGTGACCCGCCCGAACGGGCGATCAACTTCGAAAACGTAAAATCATAACTATAGCCGATACTCAGGTTTTTCAGCTTGTAACCGGTGAGAATGGTAATGGCATCGCGGTTGAACACTTCCCTGTGAAACGGGATTCCCCTGAACCAGAATCCCAGCACAATAGGGTTCCTGTACCAGTATACCCCCAGATCAAGCTGCCGGTACTTATCCTGGGCCTTGAACAGGAATGCAATCTGGAATGTGGTTGGAATGGGTCTCAGCAGGCTCTCGTTTTTAATAAATTTGGTGCCCCCGTAAACCGAGTATTTCAGGGGTACCTTTGCAGGATTATCGTCAGCTTCATCGTAAAAATAAAACGACTGGTTCGGCCGCAAGATATGATCAAGCGTGAATCCGGCCCATATTCTGTCGGAATATACCAATGCCGATGTACAAAAATCGAAATCGCCGATATTGTTCATGGGTATAACTTCGGCAGATGCCGGAGCATTTCCCGTTGCCGAGATCTGGTCGTTCCACAACAGGTCCTCGAAATTTATGGCTCGTTCTGTATAGGTAAGGTTCATTCCCGGCCTTACATGAACCCGGTTGGTTGCCTTAAAGTCGAATGAGTATGACAACCCGATATTGGTAGACCGCAATCTTCCTGTCCCCGCCTCATCCTTCATCACAATAATACCGAGTCCGCTGCTGAACCGTTCAAAAAATTTGTCGAATGATACCGAATACGTCACAAAGCCGTTGGAAATTTCAGGCCATTGGTTGCGGTAATTGAATGAAAACCTGTTATTCTCGGTCAGCCCTGCAAATGATGGTGCTAGGTACAGGTAATTCGAATAGAATTGTGAGAACTGGGGATCCTGTCCGGTTACCCGCAAGCCGATTATTACCAGTAATATGCAGAAATTTTTTTTCAACTCGGTATCATTCAGATTTGTTAATGCAGCAATGTCACATCTCCCACATCAGTAAAACTTTGACCGTTTGTGTATTTGCCTTCCACTTTCCACACATATACGTCCTGTTTGGCTATTTTACCGTCGATAGACCCATCCCAGCCCGTATCCTTATCAAAACTTTCAAAGATCATCTCACCCCACCGGTCAAAGATCATAAGGTGGTATTCATCCACCTGGTCGATCACTCCCGGCTTGAATGTCTGGTTTTCTTCGATCGGCGATTCAGGCCTGAATGCATTCGGAAAAATAAGCTTTCCGCTTGGCTGAACAAGCACAGCGCTTTCCATCACATACAGGTCGAAACAGTTGTTTTCAGTCCATACACTAAGGGTCACATCGTATGTCCCTTCCTGTGAGTATAGATGTTTCGGATTAAACTCATCCGAAGTGGTCCCATCCCCGAAATCCCATTCGAATACCGCACCGTTATCCGAAAGATTGAAAAAATGCACTTCTTTGTCATTTACATACACATATCGGGGTGCCAGCTCGAAAAACGCTCTTGGCAAGACATACACATCATTATTTGTGCTGTATGTATCGATACCTCCATCGCCGAACGCAGTAAGCTTTATCCGGTATATGCCTGATTCATAATAGGTATATTCCGGGTTCGGCTTATTCGAAATTGCCCCATCGCCGAATTCCCATAGGAAAGAGGTTGAGTATGAAGAGGTATTCTCGAACTGTATGGTCAGCGGCACACAACCGGGTTGAACCGGCTGAAACTGCGCCACAGGCGGATGGGGCAATATTTCGATGGTCAACCATGTACTGTCTGAACAATGTTCACCTCTTACGACAAGCGATATGGTATAATCATCAGCTTCTGGAAAATTATGGGATAAAGGATCTTTTTCAAACGAGATGGTTTTGTCACCGAAATACCACTTATAATCCCAGTTCCTGTCCTCGGTAGTATTTACAAGGGTTACCGTTCTCTCGGGGTACATCTGTGACAGGGGAGATGCCGTGAAAGAAGCGTCAGGCGACGGATGTACAAGTACCCGGGCAAAGGTGGTATCAAAGCAATTGAAAAATGAGGTTGTGATCAAACGTATGTGATATGTTGTATCGTATGCTGTATTGTTCACAAAATTATGTACGGTATTATACCCTCCTGTTTCCGAAGAACCTTCGCCAAATTCCCAGAAATAGCTGTATCCGCCCGGAGTTGCGCTGAACAAAACATCTGCCGGATCACAGGCCTCTTCTGGCATTACGGTGATCGCTGCCTTCGGATTCGGGTAAACTGTGACGTATTCGTTTGAGGTATGCCTGCAACCGTTAATGCTGAATGCAGTGAGGGTTGTATTGTAATATTCGACCGAATTGGTATGGTTTATAAACTGGTGCGATGCGTCTGTCGTTATCATGCTGTCGCCGTCGCCGAATTTCCAGATATAGCTAACTGCATTCTCGGACCCGTTGAAGAAGTTTACGTTAACCGGACTGCACTGCGGAACAGCGTCTGAGGTAAAATATGCACGGGGAATATCATTAAAGATGGTCACAGAATCGATGGCTGTGCACCCGTTATTGTCTTCCACAGTGAAGGTTAGATCGTAAGATCCCCTGATCAGGGAAGTAAATAAGGGACTAAGAATACTTGTTGATGATAGCGGAGCTGTCTGACCCGACCACTGGTACGAAGTATACACCCCAGATCCTGCTCCCACAATTGTACTGATCGGCAATGTATACCCGGCACAAACAACCGTATCGGAAACACTGATCTGTGCAAAAGGATTGGGATGAACAACCACATCAAGGCTGTCGGTAATCCTGTTCAGATTGATATCCAGCACGGTAATGTATAAATGGTATGTCCCGGGGAAAGCTGAATTGAATACAGGGTTGGAAATGTCGGTACCCGATAGCAGGTAGGTATCGCCGGTCCATTCAAACGAGTAGGATGGTGTTCCTCCTGAAGGCACCGCTGAGATCTGTAGGTCTTCACCGGCACATACATGACCTTCTATGATATTGAGATTGATAAACAACAGGTCTTCACGCACCAGTATGGTCTTGTATGTTTCCGGGCCCGGGCATCCGATGCTGTTTGTCTCAAATACCGAAATGTTGTAAGTGCCCAGGTTCGGAAACTCCAAAATCACAAAATTTTGATTTTCAAGTAAGACGTTTATTCCCGGTGGAATGGTCCACGTATATGTGGACCCCGGATTATAGTTCACGGAATAGATGACATTGGTTTGTCCCTGCCCGACCTGTCCAACTCCCTGGATCGGATTGGCAGCCGGTGTGGGAAGAATTATTGCCTGAACTTCTCTTCTGCTGCTTTCACAGGTGGTGGTTTCGTTAAAGCTCGATACGTAATACCGGCTTGTATTGCTGAGGTATCCCGTAGTAAACCGGTTATCCTGTTCAAGCAGGTTACCTCCTGTAATGCTGTCGTACCAGCGGCTTGTCGTTCCGTTGTTTCCGGGTATGGAAGTCAGAACAAGGGTGTCAGGGCCGCAATTCAATACATTATCAGCGACCGGAAAGTCCGGAACCGGATGAATGAGGGCCTGTACCTGTTTCCTGGCGCTTTCGCAACCGGTGGTATCGCTATAGCCGCTGATCCAGTAAGTTTTTGTTGCGGTCAGATACGGCGTTGTCAGGGAAAGATTCGAATCGATCACCGCTCCGCCCGAGAAAACTTCATACCACCTGTTCATTGTGCTGTTCGCGCCCAGTGCAGAAGTAAGGGTGACGACTCCTTCTCCGCATCGTGCAGCATCCGAGATAACAGGCTGATCAGGAATGGGATAAATGAATGCATCTACCTGTACCCTCGATCCTTCACACCCGGTGGATTCGTTATAGGAGCTTACCCAGTAGGTGACATCATTGCTGAGCATACCAGCTGTATAATTTTGCGACTGGGAAAGCACTGTTCCTCCAACCGGCGAATCATACCAGCGGTTGGTTGTTCCGCTTGCACCGATGGTGGCATTAAAGGTCAACGAGGCCGGTCCGCAATGCTCAAGATCACTGACACCCGGTTCGCCGGGAACCGGGTGAATAGTCGCATCCACCCTTCTGCGCGGACTTTCACATTGTGTGACATTATCGTATGTGGCCACATAATAGGCGCGGCTGTTGTTCAGAACCGGTGTTGTGTAAGTTGAGGCAGTGGCTAACAGGCTGCCGCCCGTTGCCGCATCGTACCAGTTATTTCCGGTGCCGTTGGTACCGATAGTTGATACCAGCGTAACAGAGCCCGGACCACAGTTTTCCATATTGGTAATACCTGGTACACCTGGCTGGGGTTTGAAAAAGATGGTGACCGTATCGGCCGATGGGGGACACGAACCACTGGCAATCCTCCATTCGAAAACATAAAGGCCTTCATTGCCCGAAATAATTCTCGCCACTGTTCCGGCAGAATGATTTCCGGGGATGAATGTTACTGCACCCGGTCCGCTGATCACTGTCCATGTTCCTGTCCCGATCCCGGGATCATTGCCTCCCAGTATTGCTGTTATACCGCATACCGTATCATCCTCACCGGCATCGGCCGGTACTACGGGCACACCAAAGTCCACAGTTACTGTGTCGGAAGTAATGCAACTGAAATTGGTAATGGTCCATGCAAACCTGTAAAGTCCCTCATTACCTGGCAAAATCTGTACCGCTGCATTTTCATTTCCTGCCGAGGGATTAAATACGGGATTTACCCCCGAAGGATTGGTCACTACCGACCAGGTTCCTGATCCGACAGTCGGCGTGTTGGCACCCAGCGGCGACGAGACTGAATTACACAGGAATTGAGCCATTCCTGCATTAGCAGCCGCCGGCTGCTGGTCCCTGGTGATTACCACCTCGTCGGAAGAGCTGCCGCAAATGCCAAACTGGCTGGTCACGGTCCATCTGAACCGGTTTGTTCCGTAGCCAAGGCCCGTTGCAAGAGCGTTGTTTGCTGCAGGATCACTGATGACCGATCCCCCTGCAAGAACGCTCCACAGGCCGTTTCCATCGCCGGTAACAGCATTGCCCCCCATCCGGAATGTATCCGATTCGCAGATGCGCCTGTCGGGTCCGGCATTGGCAGGATCGGGTGTCACATCACGAAGGATCGTCATGGTGTCGTGTGTTGTAATACAGGCGCCGAACTGGCTTTCTATAGTCCATACCAGTGTGTTGGTCCCTCGGGAAAGGTTGGTCAATGTAGCATGGGAGTAATGAATATCTGAGAAATCAGCAGAACCTGTAACCATATCCCAGGTACCTTGCCCGTTACTGGTGGGATTATTTGCCGCCAGGATGGTTGCGGATACATCACAGAATAAAAGGTTTGCTCCTGCAGCCGCAGGCGCAGGCTGCTGATCCATTGTGATGATCACTTCATCGATCGAAAGACAGGGGCCGTGACTGAGCGTCCATCGGAACAGGTTCGGACCCGGATCGAGGTTTCTGACGAATGATTTCGGGTCGGAAGGGTCGTCGATTAGCGCTCCGCCGGTTGTGGTCCATGATCCCACTCCTATATTGGGCATATTCCCGTCGAGTGTTACCGTATCCGCACAAATGCTCCTGTCAGGTCCGGCATCTGAAGGCGGAGAAGGATTGTCAAAAATTTTAAAAGTGATCCTGCTTGGCGCGCTTGCACATGCACCGATGCTTTCCACTACATAATACGAATACTCACCGCTTACCGAATTATCAATAAACGTTGGAGGTCCCGTCGGGTTAAATGAACTTCCCGTGTGAATGTGATGTGTTGTCAGTGAATCGGAATACCATTCCACAGTACCCCCTGAAGTTGATAGGGTTAGATGTATCGGGTTGTTGACGCAGAATTCGAGCGATGGATTTGTGATGAGGGGAGGAGTGGTGATTATTTCAATCAGTGCAGGTGTGGTGATCGGGTCGTAATCCCCGTCAATGGGATCGGAGGGCGGTATGCTGTCGAAAGGGTTCCTGTCATAAGGATTGCACATGTTCCAGTTGCGCATGGTGAGTTCGAAAATATCCCCAGCAATGCCACCTGCCGGTGCACTTATCGACCATGAGGTCTGGTTCGGACCATCAGCCGGTACGGGAATTTCAATAATCGGACCCGAAACCGGGCTCAGCGAATTCCCGGCAGCGTCGGTCATTACATAGGTGTTGCCCCATGGATCGGTGATGGTAATGTTTGGAATCCGGTCGCCGCCAATGGTGTGTGTGCCGTAAATAAACTGAACCCATCGTGTAAGCCTGTTGGGTTTATCGGGTTCGATATTGATGTTGCAGTTGAATGTGGAATTATCATCGAACGTAACGTCGACAATATCTTCACCTTCGCAGAACTGTGCCACAACCGGTTCGGTAATGATCTCGGCACCATTTTCATTGTCGCGGGCCCAGGCACTGAATGTCTGTTCCTGGCGGCTGCTGCTTGTGCAGACTTCACCGTCGAAGACTACATATGATTCGGCAGTATAGGAACACTGGTCGGCAGGAGGATATAAATGCACCTGTGATGCCATGAATATAGTGTCACCCTCCGAAATGGCCGGAACCTGGGTTGTAGCTCCTGTTCCGTCGTTCCATACATAAAGGATTTGAACGCGAGAAGGGTTTACCGGAAGAATGAATTTATACCTCACGTCCATCGTAAGGTTCACCGGTGCACATACACTGCTCGGACTTTGACCGCTGTAGTTATCGGTGATTAAGGCACACTGTCCCTGTGAAAATTTGGGTAACCCGTAGATCAGGATACCCAAAATAGTCAGTAGTTTTGTTATTCTGCCCGGCATGTATTGATCTTTTGCCCATAGTGCCCTTACGGATTTTGACAAACGTAAGGACTTTTGTAATTTTTTAAAGATCTTTTTAGGTTAATTTTCACTCCGGGTTTTTTTGGTTTTTGTTGTAAGTCAAACGATTAAGTAATCGTATATTTATACGTTATTTTCATAAACATAACAATTACCTGCATGTATACGTAATTCCGGAAGATTCGTTTCAATTTTTTGATAAAGAAAATACTCGGGTCGGCTTGTGTCTACGATTATATTTTTGTATCGTGCCATCGCCGGTTCGTTCGGCTCACGCAGGCAGGAAAAGAAAATCATGGCAACCGAAGTGCAGTGAGCTCATAGCTTGTCCCGTTTCACGGGAAGCAGGTTGTGCGCAGGGATTGGTTATTTTTTAAAATTTATGTAAATCTGATTTTTGGCTTAAAAGATACAATAGGTTTCAAATTGAGCGTTCTGCCAGGCTTTTGGTATTTTAATACGAACAGGAGTTACCATTTTTCGACTGTGTAGATGTCCCCTGTCTGCCGACCAGGCAGGCCTGCTGGCGGGGGCAGGGGATGGAACTTAGCTGTTGTCAGCAGAATGTAATTTGCAAAGCAGTATTCTGATTGTAGCAGAGTCTGACAGGGAAATCTTTTAAGCTGCAGAGCGGCGACAAGTTTGCAGCCACTGGCTTCAGCCCTGGACTGCAGCAGCATGCATTTTTCAGATTCTTAGCCCTATATTGAACCCAAACCAGCTGCTCAGCACCTTTCTTCTTCCGGTTATTCTAAACGACCATGTGGGGGAAATCTCATGTGAAGATTCGGGATTGTCCGCAATCAGAAAATTAAATGAAGGCCCGGCAAAGAAACTCAAGGATTCCGATACCTGCAGGTTAAAATTTACGGCAAGCTGATTCAGTTGATTGTATTCCCAGTGTTTGAAAAAGTTACGTTCAATAGTGTACACGTGAGCTTCAATATCGAGGGAATTTTTTTCACCAAGCATGACAGATGTGCCTGCCCCATAGCCGAAATTCCAGGAGTAATCATATGGTCCGGGCTTAAAGCCAACGGAAAACAGGGTGTAAAATTTATGGACGCCTGTTTTCAGGGAGAAATTCATGAATACATTTTCATTTACTGAAAGTTCAAATCGCCTGTAGCCGTTCTTTTTCACAATGTTTAACGGGGCAATGGGAATTCCATTTAAAGAATCGCAGATATTGATGAATCCTGCTAACATTAGTCCTTTAACATTTCGGGCATGGTTTATAAAACCGGCGATCTGCACGCCCTCAACATCATCTGCAGTATTGATGAAACCCGATACCTGGGCACCTGTAATATCCCCGGCCATGTTTCCAAATCCTGCGGCCTGCAGACCTTCTGAGCTTCCCGATATATTGCCGAAACCCGAAATCTGTGCTCCATCGAGTTCAGCCGATACATTACCGAATCCGGCAATCCCAATTGATTCTGCGCGTCCGCCGATAACGTTGGCAACTCCGGCTACCTGAACGCCCTCACTGTAATCGCCGTTGATGTTTCCCAGACCTGCAATCTGCAATGCATGCACCTGTCCGGATACAATATTTCCGAGTCCCGACAACTGAAATCCTTTGACGTAACCATGGTCAATATTTACAAGACCGCCAAGCTCAAATCCATCCACGCCTCCGTTAATTCCGGCCAGAATATTGAATGAAAATTCGTTGGCTATCCGGTACGAAGCGGCACCATTTGTTCCTAGAGGAGTGATAAATGTAACCTGAAAAGGTCTTACCGGATTAAGGCTGTCGTTCATTTGCTGGGCTTCTGTGTTCAAAAAGGCGGGTGATAACAGGATTAGCATTGTCAGGGTAACGTATGTTTTCATAATAAAGGTTTTTTGTTAGTAAAGACAACAGAGTGAACAAAAAGTTGCATGAAAATTAGTGACACCGGCATATGTTTTATAAATGACTCTAATTTAAGCATATAAAAATAAATTTCCATTTATTTTACAAAAAGCGACCAATCAGTCGCATTTTTTAGTAGATTTGCGACCATATAGTCGCTAATTCATTTTGTTATGCCATTGAAAACCTACACAAATTTACCTGAGAAACGAAAGAAGGAGATCTTGGATGCATGCTACGAGGAATTTGCACTCAATTCTTATTCTGCGGCATCATTGTCAGGCATCATCAGGAGGCTTGGTCTTGCTAAAGGCAGTTTTTACAGGTATTTCAGCTCGAAAAGGGACCTTTATTATTACCTCTTGAAAACAGCGACGGCTGACAGACTGGGAAATGTAGAGGACATGCTGGCATCGGAAGAACGCAGCCTATCGGATAAGCTGATCGAGAATTTCAGGTTGAAAGTGAAATTTGACCTGGAGTTCCCCCTGAAGGGCGGATTTTTGTATAATGTACTGAAGGAAAAGAACAATGAGGAAATCGGTGATGTGGAATTGATCGTTAAAAATGAAATTATGGAATTGATCAAAAAAATAATGAAGATCCATGTAGCCAGGGGTGAAATACGCACGGATATCGATATCGACTATGTATCATTCATGATCATGCAGGTTCAGATAGGTATTTATGAGTACATAGAACGCAAGTTTGGTCTTGATTTTGGGAAAAATATACGGGAAAAACGGCTCGTATTTACAATGAGCGAAGAAGAGATCATGAACATTGTGAAAAGTTTCGCAACCCTATTGGAATATGGATATTGCAGGCAATTTAAGCGGTAAACCATGATTGAAGTTAAAAATCTGAGTTATGCCTACAAAGGAAGTAAAGAACAGGCAGTTAAAACACTGAGCTTTTCAGTAAGCGCAGGTGAAATTTTTGGATTTCTGGGACCAAGCGGCGCCGGCAAAAGTACGACCCAAAAAATACTGATCGGACTGCTTACCGGGTATTCCGGTGAAATAAAGGTGCTTGGTAAAAACCTGAAAAGCTGGGAATCATCATACTACGACAAAATAGGTATTAGCTTTGAATTACCCAATCATTACCTGAAGCTTACCGGCAAAGAAAACCTGGAATATTTTTCGACATTTTACAATGTTCCGGTGCGTAAAGCCGCTGATCTGCTCAGCATGGTTGATCTGAAAGCAGATGCCGATAAGAAAGTGGAAAGCTATTCAAAGGGAATGAAAATGAGATTGAATTTTGTACGTTCCCTGCTGCACAGTCCGATCCTGCTGTTTCTCGATGAACCTACAACGGGTCTGGACCCGGTAAACGCCAGGAATATTAAGGATATTATCCTGAACCTGAAAAGGGAAGGAAAAACCATTTTCCTGACCACCCATAACATGTATGATGCCGATGAGCTTTGTGACAGGGTAGCCTTCATTTCCGAAGGTGAGTTGAAAATTATCGATTCACCCCACCAGTTGAAGCTGCAGAACGGCAGTCGGACTATAAAAGTGGAATATATGAACGGAACCCCTCAGCTGAAGGAATTTGATATGGATGCAATAGGCTCTGACGGTGCATTCCTGGATATCCTTAAAAATAAGAAGCTGATTTCCATTCACTCTGAAGAAGCCACACTCGATGATGTGTTCATCAGGGTAACCGGCAAAAGCCTGGCTCAAAACGGCATTCGATTATGAACAGGGAAGTCAGAAAATTGCTGGTATGTATTAAATGGGATCTGTTGTTTGCAGTTCGCTATCAGATTGTTACGGTAGCTCTCGTTGTTACTCTTCTGTATACGTTGATCCTAAAGCTGGTGCCGGGGGCAGGCATTACCGAGGTGCTGGTAACATTGCTTTTTACCGATCCCACAATGCTGGGATTTATTTTTATCGGGGCAATGGTGTTGTTTGAAAAAGACGCCAATACCCTTCAGGCCATTACCGTTACGCCCATAAAACCCTGGCAATATTTATGGTCAAAAGCCGTCTCGCTCAGCTTAATCTCACTGTTCTGCGGTACAGTGATGGCCATAGTAGGACATGGTTGGGATATCGATTATGTCTACCTGGTCTTTGCTCTATTGTTATCGTCGCTGTTATTTATATTTATCGGCTTCATCGGAGTCGCAAGAGTCAGGACCTTTAATCAGTATATGGTTATCATTCCGTTATTTATGTTCCCGGCCGTATTTCCGCTGGCCGATTTCTATGGGATTTTTCATTCTCTGCTTGTTTATCTTATCCCAACCCGGGGATCCCTGATCCTTTTCGAAGCGGCTTTTGAAAAAGGCAGCATGGGCAACATAATCTATGGCTTTGGCATTTTGCTGCTCTCAGTAGCAATATCCTATATGTATGCCAGGAAACATTTTATCAGGTATGTAGCCGGAAGAATTTAATACACGTCATGAAAAATATTAAGGCACTCATAGGTAATGATTTTAAGAATATTTTCCGCGATGAAATATTAAAGATCATGTTTTTTATCCCTTTTGTCATGATTATTATCTTACATTTCGGACTTCCTTGGCTTGTTAGTGCATTGCCGCTTATCGCTGATTATCAATTCCTGATCATTACCATGATTTGCCTTGTTATTGCTTCATTTCCGGCTTTTCTTTTCTCGTTTGTTATGCTGGACGAAAAGGACGAAGGGATTTTTGTGATGTACAGGGTATTGCCGGTTTCGGTTACCCGTTTTTTTATGTACAGGCTCGGATTTTTGATGGTATTTTCATGGTTTTTTTCCCTGCTTGTGCTTGTTACATCCGGACCCTCTGGTATGCATCTGTGGCAAAAAGCTGCAGCATCGGTTTTATTTGCCATGCTGCCCCCTGTTATTACCCTGCTCAGTGTGACATTTGCACGGAATAAGGTTGAAGGGGTGACCATCATGAAATTGTCGAATTTTCTTTTGTTTCTTCCGGTGGCTGCTTTTTTTATTCCTCAGGGTTGGAAATTCGTATTTGGAGTTATTCCGCCATTCTGGACCTATATGATCATGGAAACCGTGAATGATCACCTGTTTTTTTCTCTAACCCTGGTGGCGGGAATTTGTGTACATCTGGTGACAATAAGCCTGCTTTTCAGATTGTTTTTAAAAAAAGTATGAATCAGCGTGTTTGCCGGGTCTCCGATGCCACAATGATATGGTTGATTAGTGCGTAGGCAGTAAACCCGGCGATGGTTTTGATACCCAGTTTTGAGGAAATATTCTTTCTGTGTGTGATTACGGTATGGGTACTGATGAAAAGCTTATCCGCTATTTCTTTATTTGTAAATCCAAGAGCAACATATTTTAATACATCGGTTTCACGATCGCTTAATGATTTTGCCGGGATTATGTCCGGATCGGTCTCAGGTCCGTTATGAATGATTTGCTGCACTTTTTTATATATGGTCTCCGGATCATCATTCACTGATATGGCTCCGTCGGCATTGGTATCAGCTATGGAGTTATGTGTAAGCAGAAGGGTTTTGCAGCCTTTCTGTTTTACCTCATGAATGATCTCTTCGGCGCCCCCTGAAGCCTCACCAACCACGAGAACTGTGGGTAAGGCTGATTCAGGGTCACACCTGAAATCCCTTGTCGAAGATAGTTCATGGAATACAATACTGCTGTCGATCGACTGGAAGACTCTTTTCATAGCGAGCCGCAAAAGAAATGAAGATTCTATGATACAAACGGTTACCATGGTATTATTGCCTTCCGGTTAACGCGGTTTCCATAATCCTCACTTTAGGTATCAGCACTTTATCTTCGATTCGTGCATGGTTGTTGAGGTCTTTCTCCAGCCTGAAAAGTTCGATGAGGATATTGTTGCAGGTCACGAAATCATGCACCGGTGGCAGAAATTTTATAATGATGTTCTTAAGATCAGACAGCTTGTCTTCTACGTTATTATGTTCATCGGCAAAATCATCGATAGAATACGATGTAAGGGTTGTATCGACTTCATCCGGTTCTGTGGTTCCGTTAATTGCATCATTCACCCCGAGGATATAAGGAATCACCATATCTTCCTCTCTGAGGATATGGGCAATAAGTTCTTTCTTATACTCACTGAAAAATCGGTTAATCACCGAAAGACTTTCCCTGTTTTCTTCGGTGGATGAATCAATCAGTATATTGATCATCGATTCTATTTCCGGAATTTTTATTTTAAGGTAATAATCGTGTGTTTGTCTTAAGTATTTAATTATAAGATCAACAGAAAATTTCTGAAGCTCCTTGTCCGGAAAAAAATCAGGATCATGAAATGAATTCACTATGTCGAGAAAAAAATCGATGTTTACACCATTCTCCTTGCAAACTTCATCCACAGTCTTATTTCCGAATCCAAGCCCGATCTCAAACCTGGAAATAACATTCAGAAGAAGGTAATTCGTATGAATAACATCTGCCATAAGCATATCTTTTGTGATTTGCATGGGATTAGAATTTATGATAAAAATAGTTATTTAAAATGATTTTAAATAATAATTTCAGGGATCAGGTATTTCCGGGGAAATCCTTTCTTGAGAGTCCGAATTTTTTTTCCGAGGTTTTGTCCCCCAGCGGTTCCAGATGAATAACCACATCAAAAATGTTGGCAATCTTTTGCTTTATGCTCAATTCCACATTGTGGGCTATGTTGTGAGCATGTTTAATAGAAATATCGCCTTCGACCTCAAGGTCAACGGCAACCATGATCTTGTTGCCGATCTTTCTTGCCCTTACCCGGTGAGGATTATAGGCTCCCTCTACGCTTTCAATAGCGGAAAAAATGTCGTTGTAGATCGAACAATCCTGGATTCCGTCCATCAGGTCGAGGTTGGTTTGCATAAAAATCTGGTATGCTACCTTTAAAATCCAGATGCTTACCACTAAGGCAGCAATTGGATCGATCAGGGGTATTTTAAGCACAAAAGTAAATATCAGGCCTGTAAGTACTGCGCCGGATATCAGCACATCGTTTTGCATGTTGCGTGCGTTTGCGATCAGCATATCGCTGCCGGTCCTTTTCCCTACTCTTTGATGGTGCCTGGCCAGGATCAGCTTTCCGGCTATTGAAATGGCCGTAACAACAATGGCTGAAAAGGAAGGAATATCAGTCACAGAACCATGAACAAGTTTTCTGACAGTGGTAATGGCAAGCTGGGCTCCGGCAAAAAAGATGATAAACGACAACGCTTTGGTTGCAAGGGTGTCGGCTTTTCCATACCCATACGGGAATTGTACATCAGGTGGTCTTGATAATATCCGTGCTGTAATGAGAGTGATCACCGAGGTGAAGATATCGCTCATTGAGTCAATACCGTCGGCCACCACTGCCAGGCTTCCGGCGAAAACACCCGTAATGATCTTAATTATGGCCAGCAATCCGTTACCAACAATTCCGGCCCAGGATGCCTTTCTGATTTCCCGTTCCCGCTCAAACTCCATCATAATTTATTTGGACTGCTAAAATAGAAATTATTTATCCCAAAATACACAATATAAAATGTGTTAACGATAACGTGCCTGTGATCAATATATAAACGGTATGATTTTCCTGGTTCTTCCGGCATAGGGTGTATATTCGGGAAACCCCTTTTTCAGCTGCTTTTCTTCGTGACCGATCTTGATCAGCAAAACAGCAACAAGAACGGCGAGTGTTATTATTTTTAACAGGGTTAAACTGCCAAGCACAAATGCCATGCATACAAGAATAACGGAAAGGTACATGGGATGCCTGATCGCCTTGTACGGTCCTGTGTCAATGAATATGCTCCCCGGCTTCAGGTCGGGCATTACGGTAAGCCTGCTTCTGCTCATACTGATTACTGCCCAGAGGCCGGTGATCAGACCTGATGTGAACAGGATTATAAAGAGTGTACCGGAATATGCCGGATGGCCGGAAAACACTGTAATAGTAATACAGGCAAATTGCAGAAATACAAGGATAATTGATTTCAGGTTATTTTTCAAAGCACGTGTATTATAGATGATCCGGTCTGATTTGCCCTGCCACCGGCAGGATTGTGAAGATCGTCAGGTAATGAAGCGACAGCAGAAAACTGCAACATTGCTAAAAAATCTGCGGGCATATTAAGAATGTATAGATCATACAAACAATAACAAACTAACGGCCATAATGATCATGCCGGCAATAAGCCCGTATATGGACAGGTGTGCCTCACCATATTCACGCGCTGTCTATACCGGTAGAAAGTCCTGCAGAAAGAGCAATTCCGAATGCAAGCAATACACTGTTCGTTTCCTTAGCGTCACTTTTTTGCCTTTACCACCAGAACACATGAAGCAATCAGGGCATTCAGTATTATTTTGGTGTTGTCGATCTTTACAAGAACCGCATTTTCGGGTTGAATATGCTGCATCAGTTTTACCGGTTTATTGACTGAAAAATGGTATTCATTGAGAAACTGCAGTACATTCTCCGAACGTGTATTCAACCGTTTAATGGTGTATTTCCGGTCTGGTTTCACATCCAGGAGTGTTGATTCAGCTGGTTCACCATGAAAATTACCGTTCTTATCCGGTATCGGATCTCCGTGGGGATCGGAATACGGATGGCCCAGGTATTCCTCAAGTTTGTCGGTAAGAAAATCCGACGTTGTATGTTCTAGTAGTTCTGCTTCACGGTGAATCTGACTCATATCAAGATTAAAAACAGTCGACAGAAAAAGCTCCCACAGGCGATGACGACGGACGATCCTGAGGGCCATTTCATATCCCTGAGGCGTCAGCGTTATATTCTTATACTTCTCATAGATAATCAGCTGTTTATTCGATAATTTTTTTGACATATCGGTGACTGCAGAACTCGATATGTTAAGTTTTTCGGCAATCACAGATGTACTGGCCTTTTCATGGTAATCATAAATTTGCTGATACACGGCCTTCATGAAATTTTCAACAGATTCCGACATATTTAAATAAGTTTAAAATATTATTTAAGCATGCTTAAAATTACGACAATACTTTTAAACTTTCATTCAATAATTTCAATTAATCAATTATGTTGCCGATTTTAACGAGGGCTTTTTCGTCGTTGATCTTGATCCTTCTTCCCTGCAGTTCAATCAATCCGTCCTGCTTAAACTCTGAAAGTAGCCGTATGACCGATTCTGTGGCAGTACCTACAATATTGGCAAGCTCTTCGCGGGTAAGCGATATTTTGAGGTATTTATCGTTATCGAGATCGAATTCCTTCCTGAGGTGGATAATTACTTCGGCGAGTCTTTCTCTTACGGTTTTCTGTGCAATATCGGTAATATAATCATTCGCTTCACCCAGTTCGTTGCAGGCAATACGGAGCAATTCATAGGCAAATTCACCGTTGGTCTTGACCAGATGTATAACAGTATCTCCATGTACAAATGTTATGGATGAATCTTCTATGACTTTGGCTGAAGTACAAGCCCTTTCGCGTGCAAGGGTTGAACGGAAGCCCATGATATCGCCTTTTTTGGCAAACCGGATGATCTGTTCTTTGCCATCGAACCCGGTCTTGTAAATTTTTATGATCCCTTTCTGTACGCAATAAAAGCCATATATTCTGCTACCTTCTTCATAAATGATCGTTCCGCGCCTGTAAAATTCCGGTTCCTGGTCGACCGGTATCATTGCCAGTTCTTCTTCCGATAAATGCCTGAAAATTGAGTTCGAATCGATTATATTCATACTTTTAATGGATAATAACGTTTTAAAAAATCCCGGTTTCAGGGTTAGTTTCGAAATAAAGTTATTAAATTATTCCAATTTTTTAAAGTTCGTATTATTTTTAAACAAATCTATGTCAACCATGTTTACTGATCATTACAAAAATACCTGCATATGAAAGAATCGATAGCTTTGTCATGGCTGAACAATATGGTTTTTGAGGCCGAAGTGGACGGGTATACATTGAAATTGGACGCCAAACCTGATGTTGGCGGAACAAATCAGGGACCGAGACCAAAGCCATTGGTCATGGTCGCACTGGCCGGTTGCACAGCAATGGATGTGATCTCGATTCTTACCAAGATGCGGGTTGATGTGGAATCATTCCATGTTAAGGTAGAGGGTGAACTCACCGAGAATCATCCAAAGCAATTTACCGCTATGCATATCATTTACGAATTTAAAGGGAAAGATCTGCCGATGGATAAACTTGAGAAAGCGTGCAGACTTTCACAGGATACCTATTGCGGAGTGAGTGCAACATATCGTAAAGCCATGAACCTTTCATACGAAATCAAAATTCTGTGAAAGCAATAGCTGCAGGATATTTCGTCAGGCTTTTTACTGATTTTCTGGGACTTCTTTATCCGAAGATTTGTGTGGTATGCGGTATTAACCTTTTAAGGCAGGAACAGGTGTTATGTTCCCGGTGTTCGTATCATTTACCCAGAGTCGAAAACAGGGATCTGAAAAACAATAAGATCTCAGAGCTTTTCTGGGGAAGATCGGAGATTCAGTATGCCATATCTTACTTCTATTACATGAAAGGCAGTAAATACCAGAACATTCTGCATCAGCTGAAATACAACAGCCGGCAGTATATAGGCATTGAGATGGGAAGAAAATTCGGCAGCGAGATCCGGAAAACAAACCTTGCGGACGTGGATCTAATCCATTGCATTCCGCTCCATTTTAGAAAACTCAGAATCAGGGGTTTTAACCAGAGTGAGCTTATAGCAAGGGGCATCTCGGAGGTGCTCGGCGTACCGGCAATCACAAACGCCATTGCACGGAATACGGAGACATTGACACAAACAAGGAAAACCAGGTATGAAAGGTGGGAGAACGTTCAGGGAGTATTTACAGTTTTAAGGCCCGAAGTATTTCACCGCAAGCATGTATTGCTTGTGGATGATGTCGTCACTACTGGTGCCACAATGGAAGCCTGTTCAAATACAATCCTTAAAATTCCGGAAACCAGGGTAAGCATTGCATCACTTGCCCTGACACGATTAAACTGATCCGGATTAACACTTTTTTCATGGTCAGAAAAAAGAAAGCGGCTGTAATAGGGTCTGGTATCGGAGGGATCGCTGTTGCCATAAGGCTTGCTGTCAGGGGTTATAAAGTTACCGTATTTGAAAAAAACGAATATGCGGGCGGAAAGATCTCGGAGTTTCGGAAAAACGGGTACCGTTTTGATATGGGTCCCTCGCTGTTAACACTTCCGGAACTTCTCGATGAATTGTTTACGATAGCCGGGAAAATCCCTGAGGATTATTTCTCTTACGAGAAACTTGAAATCATCTGTAAATATTTCTATCCTGACGGGTTGCGGATAAATGCTTACCAGGATGCAGACAGGTTTGCCGGAGAAGTACAGGAAAAACTGGGATCTGATACCCGTGTTTTAAAACGATTTCTGAAAAAAAGCGAGACCTTATTTAAACTTACATCGGATATTTTTCTTTTCCAATCGTTTTATACTGCAGGTACTTTTTTCTCATGGCGTTTTGTCAGGGCATTGCTTAACTGGTGGAGGCTTGATGTCTTCAGCACAATGCACAGGGCCAATCAAAGGAGATTTAAGAACAGCCGTCTGGCACAGCTTTTTGACCGGTATGCCACTTATAACGGGTCTGATCCTTACAGGGCTCCGGCAACACTTAATGTGATATCCCATCTCGAGCACAATACGGGAGCTTATTTTCCATCCGGGGGAATGGTTGATATCGTTCATTCTACACTTAAGCTTGCCGCTGAACTTGGTATTGAATTTAAGTACTGTTCAAAAGTGGAAGCCATTCATGCCTACAAGAACCGGATCGCCAATATTATTGCAAAAGGAAGAACATTTTCAGCGGATATTGTGGTGAGCGATATTGATGTGATAGAATCCATGCGTATGTTAAGAGGAATACGGTTTCCAAAATCGGTTATAAAACGCGAGCGTTCCCTGTCGGCTATCGTTTTTTACTGGGGAATCCGTAATGAATTTAACGAGCTCGACTTGCACAATATTTTCTTTTCAGCCGATTACAGAGAGGAGTTCAGGCATTTATTCAGACTAAAGATGTTGTATCACGATCCGACAGTATATGTGTTCATCAGCTCAAAAAAGGTACCTGGCGATGCACCCGGTGGTTGTGAAAACTGGTTTGTTATGATCAATGCACCGGCGAATTCCGGACAGAACTGGGATGTTTTGCTGGATCAGGCCCGCAGGGACTGCATCGGTAAAATAAACAAGGCACTGAACACATCAATAGAAGAGTATATTGAGTTCGAAGAATACCTCGATCCGAGAAAGATCGAGCGGCAAACATCATCGGTCAACGGTTCGTTATACGGGAACAGTTCAAACAGCATATTTGCGGCCTTTCGCAGGCATCCGAATTTTTCGAAAAAGGTTAAGGGACTTTACTATGTAGGCGGCAGCGTACATCCCGGGGGAGGCATTCCCCTTTGCCTTGCTTCAGCCATGATCACAGATGATATGATTAAAAAATCGTACCTAAAGGATGTTCCAGGAAAGTTCAACATCCCAGTTTGACCTGATATCAGTATTCCGCGGATAGAATAATACCCGTTCCGGCTGGATCTTTTTCAGGTAATTGCCTGTATCCCAGATTCCATTATTGTTCACATCAAAAACAGCCTTCAGCGTATAGGATTTAGGCGGTAAATAGGGAAACCTGATAACCCCTGGCTGGCTTATCTTTCCGCTTCTGACCAGGTTGCCGCTTTCGTCAAGCAATTGTATGATCACCGGTGAATTCACTCCTGTCGCATTCAGGATCAAAGAACCATAATATTCAGGGTCACGGGCGGAGAATTGTGTGCTTATTGTATCGTTCTGATTGCCGTAAATATCGGTGAAGGCTCCCGGATATAATGTGATACGGTATTGTGCTGATCCCTCCCAGGAGGCCGCGATAACGAACTTATGAAACGAAGAAGTATCCCGGGTAACAGTCGTATTCACAATTGTTTCTGTACTGTCAATACGTTTTACCAATCGGGTTAAGCCCGGATCAAAGTCGAATGCCGGTTTTTCAGAAAGAACAAGAATATTGCGGTTCAAATCGAGTTTTCCGTTTTCCTGAATATTCATACTGAAATGCCTGGTGTCCGATACGGCATTATTCTGTTTTGCACTTTTTGATCTCCTGCCTCCTGTCGGTTCCTTTGCCGGTGTTTCGCGGTAAAGCAAAGTAATTGTATCGGTAAGCGGAACGATAGTATGCAATGAGTCTGGGGCCGAATAGGTAAGGGTTAACGCCAGCGTATCAAGGGAAGCCACAGTAGAATCGGTTATCCAATAGGTTATGCTGTCATTGGCTGCAGAAGATTCTCTCAGGAAAGTACTCGGAGTAACCTTAAAATTCAACGGAGTAAGCACAAGGCTGTCGTATAATGGCCGGTTAAATGAAAAGAACAGTTTTTCCCTGGAAACCCGCTCCCTGCCAGTAATATACTGAGCGGAGGGTTTTTCCCTGAACAGCGACAGGTTAACATTCAAGGTATAGGTTTTTTTAGTTTCAATCCGGAGTGTGTCCCCGGTTTTTTTATCCAGGATAAAATTCCGGACAAGCGAATCGGCAAAAAACGTGGAATCGGCATATTTCAATATCAGGGCGGTATCCATACTCAGGTTTTCATGGAAGGCAGTCTGAGAAGGATCGAGCAAAAATGAGGAATCAATAAAAGCAATTTCTTCATCAGGCTGATCGTACCGCAAATTTGAGTTTACATCTTTCAGGGCATAAACGGCGTACCTGCCAGTTTTTATGTTATTAATGGCAAAATTTCCCGATTTGTATGTTTTTCCGACGTATACTGGGATTTCATTAAAGATCGCAGAATCATTCAGATCGGTATGGAGCAAAATAAAAACTGGGTCTTTCGGTGCCCTGAGGTCAAAAGCCTGAAAGACTTCACCGGTAACTGCCAGGGAATCGAGGACATTGCCTGTGGAGATCACAAATTCAAAATTTGAAAGGGGATTGCCTTCATTGTTGTCAACAATGGCATTCCCGAAATTGAACGTATAGGTGGTGCTGTCTTTTAATTCGTTATTAAGATCCACGATCAGGGTCTTGTTTTTGAGTCTAGTGAGGGGCCTTTTCTCAAGAGGGGGAGATATCAGCAGCTCTTTATCCATGTTCTTCAACTGGATATACTCATCGAATGTTATTTCAAGCTGGTCGCCTTTGAAACCGGTCGAATAGTTTTCCGGTTCACTTTCCTCAACTACCGGAGGTTCAGTATCCTTCGGTCCGCCGGTAGGAGTTCCAACTTTGGCACAGGAGATTAATACCAGGCATACAATCAGCCAGGTTCCTGTGAATACGGCGATACATTTTTTTTTCAAAAACCGGAGTTTTAGGTATAATAACTTTCAAAAATACAGAATATTGCTGTAGCTGCAAAATAATGGACATCTGAAGTGTTTTGCTTCAGCTCATTCAAACTTATCCATCTTTGATAATTATTTGATCATAGTTTATTAGTTTTGCAGAAACAACAATTCATTGCGTATGTTGAATTATATCGTGTGGAACCTTAAACCCCAACTCCTTGATCTGGGAAGTTTTGAAATCAGGTATTACAGCCTCCTTTTTGCTGCGGGATTCGTGATCGGTTATATTTTAATGGCCAGGATGTTAAAAAAGGAAGGCTATCCCCCGGAACTCTTGGAAAAACTCACCATTTATGTTGTGCTGGGTACGATAATCGGCGCCAGACTCGGGCATTGCCTTTTTTATGAGTTTGACTATTACAGCCATCATCCGCTTGAGATTATCCTTCCGTGGAAGGGTACTATTGGCAAGGACTTTCAGTTCACGGGCTATCAGGGATTGGCAAGCCACGGCGGAGCAATAGGGATCCTTATTGCCATATATTTTTTCGTGCGCAAGACTAAGGTATCTTACCTCTGGACACTCGACCATCTGGCTATTCTTGTTGCACTTGCCGCTTTTATGATAAGAACCGGCAACCTGATGAATTCGGAAATTTATGGAAAACCGACACATTCAAATTATGGTATTGTTTTCGCACATGATTTCAGCAAATTGTTAACAGGAAACCGGAAGGATGAAAACATAGAGAAAATCAGTTTTACAAAAGCCGGGCAGGATAGTATCAAATATGACAATGCTGTTCCGCTCAATCTGAATGTACGGTTTTCCAATAAGGTAAAAGACGAGAGACTGGTGGCTGCATTTGCCGAGAACAGGCTTAAATACGCGCTTACCGATCGTGAATACCAGGATAATGTTGTATATCCTAATGTGAATCAACTGGTGTATACCATCGGAAAGGAAAACAGGAACTATGTGCTAAAGGCACGTGTCTACGGAATACCGAAACATCCGACTCAGATTTACGAAGCCCTTGCATACCTGATCATATTCTTTTTGCTTCTGGGCATATATTATACGAGGGGAACTACCCTGAAAAACGGCATCTACCTGGGGATATTCCTGGTTCTGGTTTTCACGGCCAGGTTCATCATTGAGTTTTGGAAAGAAGACCAGGAAACATTTGAACGTACTATGGCGCTGAACATGGGACAGATCCTCAGTATTCCCTTTGTGGCAGGAGGCATTGTGCTGATCATCCTGAGATGGGGCAGGGTTAAACCACAATAAACATAGTTAATAAAAAAGCGTAAATCGTTGGCAATCCCTATTATCGGATATTAAGATGTAATAATCTTTATTATTTTTGTAATGCTGAATGAACCAATAGATTTGCACGATGGAGAGAATTGGTATTTTTTACGGATCAACAACCGGGAATTGCCAGGTTATTGCCGACAAGCTGGAGACTGAGCTGGGTAAGAGCAATACTGATGTTTTTGAAGTGGCCTATACAAGGGTTGCGGATCTCGATAACTACAAAAACCTGATCTTTGGTGTTTCAACATGGGGTACAGGGGATTTGCAGGAAGACTGGAATGAATTTATCGGCAATCGGCTAATTTTGATCCTTGAATCATACTTTTCCCAGGATTTGCCCATAGATTCATGCCGGCCGGATTATTTTTTTAACAATGGCACACGATCATCACAACCATAGTACAAGCGGTAAAAAACTGTTGATATCAACGGTACTGAACTTTATCATTGCCATAACCGAGGTGATCGGCGGGCTGTTTTCGAACAGCCTTGCCCTGCTCTCGGATGCGTTGCATAACCTGGGTGACAGTTTTGCAGTATTCATAGCATATATTGCCGATATTGTCAGCAGAAGAGATTATACCAATAAAAAAACCTTCGGATATAAACGGGTAGAAATTATTGCAGCCTTATTTAATGCTGTAGTATTGATTGTGATAATCATATATCTCTTCTTCGAATCGATAAAGAGGATACAACATCCTGAACCCGTAAGGGGAAAAATAATGCTGACCGTAGCCGTGATTGGTCTGCTGGCTAACCTGCTCTCTGTACTTCTGTTACGTTCCGATTCCGGTAAAAATATCAATGTAAGGGCTGCTTACCTTCATCTTCTTGGTGACACCGTATCGTCGGTTGCAGTTATTCTCGGTGCGGCGTTTATTTCCCTGTTTGAATTGTACTGGATTGATCCGCTTATTACGATGCTGGTCGGAGTATACCTTTTGAAAGAAACGTATTCGGTACTGACGCAAACTGTGGATATTCTCATGCAGGGGACTCCAAAAGGTCTTGACCTTGAAAAGGTTAAGGAAACACTTGAAGAATTGTCAGGCATCGATAATGTGCATCATGTCCATGCATGGAACCTTACCGACAGGGAAGTACATTTTGAGTGCCACATTGATCTGAACGATGACTGGCGGGTGAGCCAGACCGAAAAACTGAAAGAAAACATCCATGAGTTGCTGCTAAACAAATTCGGCATTACCCATGTTACAGTTCAGTATGAATTCAATTGCTGTGACAATAAAGATATGATTCACTTTGGAGAAAAAAAATGAACTATATCCGCGAATATTACACCGAACTGGTTAACCTTCTTTATGATATGGCGCCCTGGCTTTTGCTGGGATTTCTGATAGCCGGAATCCTTCATGTGTTTTTCCCCGAGGGCAGGATTAAAAAATTACTTGGTAAAAGCAATTCCCGTTCGGTCATTAATGCGGCATTGCTCGGAGTGCCCCTGCCACTATGTTCCTGCGGGGTAATCCCTACCGGAGTGTCATTTTACAGGAGCGGAGCATCAAAAGGATCGGCAATATCATTCCTTATTTCAACTCCCCAGACTGGAGTTGATTCCATACTGGTAACCTATTCCATGCTGGGCCTGCCCCTGGCCATTCTGCGTCCTGTAGTTGCCTTATTTACAGGATTGTCCGGAGGATTTTTAACCAACAGGCTTGAACGGAACAGAACCGATAAAGGAATTTCTTCGGGCAGTTCATCCCGCAGCAGAAAAAACCCGGAGGAAGGAATTATTTCACGGGTACTTGGGTATGCATTCGGTACCTTCCTAATGGATATTGCAGGCTGGATACTCATCGGATTGCTTGCTGCCGCATTGATAGCGGTGATTATTCCCGATGATTTTTTTGCCTCATACATTAAAAACGATTTTCTGGGAATGTTGCTCATTCTTGTAGCATCAATTCCTGTGTATGTTTGTGCTACCAGTTCAATACCCATCGCCGCGGTGTTGATCATGAAAGGCATTTCTCCGGGGGCGGCGCTGGTGTTTCTGATGGCCGGTCCGGCAACCAATGCAGCTACCATTACTGTTATCGGAAAGACCATGGGACGCAGGACTCTTGTCATATATCTTTTAACGATCATGGCGGCTGCCCTGATTTCCGGTTTTCTCATTGATTATGTATTTCCTGCAGCATGGTTTGCCGGAACGGTAAGTGGGGCACATATCGGATACGAGCATGGTCTGTTGCCAGTTTGGCTGAAAATTTCTTCGGGTATCCTTCTTATGGCATTGATAGTATTCGGCTACCTCCGGAAATATGCCAGGCGGTTTATTGTTTTGAAAAAACTTGAAAATCACATTATAAATGAATCATCAGTTATGAGTGAATTGAAAATAGTGGTGAAGGGAATGAACTGCAGCCACTGCAAAATGAATATTGAAAACAGCCTCAGGTCGGTAGACGGGATATCGGGATCAACAGCAAATATTGATACCGGAGAAGTAATAATAAAAGGTGAAAATCTTGATATTGAACAAATAAAGCAGGCTGTTGAGGGTATAGGCTATTCATTTGCCGGGGTAAAAGATTGAATTATTTCAAAAGACATCGTACTTTTATTGAAAAAATAATATGTATAAAGTTGTTTTATTGCGTCATGGTGAAAGCGAATGGAATAAACTTAACCTGTTCACAGGGTGGACCGATGTTGACCTTACACAGAAAGGGATTGAAGAAGCAAAGACGGCAGGCAGGGTTTTGAAGGAGAAAGGCTATGAATTCGATATCGCTTTTGTATCTGTTCTGAAAAGAGCGCTCCGAACGTTATGGCTATGTCTCGAAGAAATGGATCAGTTGTGGATCCCATGGGAAAAAACATGGAGACTGAATGAACGGCATTACGGTGGCTTACAGGGTTTAAATAAGGCGGAGACTGCCAGGAAATTTGGCGAGGAACAGGTATTGGAGTGGAGGAGAAGCTATGATATACCGCCACCCAAGCTTGAAGAATCGGATGAAAGGTATCCGGGTAAGTTGCGGGTTTACGGTACAGTCGATAAGAAAGACCTTCCGCTTACAGAAAGCCTAAAAAATACGGTTGAGCGCTTTTTACCTTACTGGCATGAGAGCATCGCTCCGACGATCAGGCAGGGAAAAAGGGTGATTATTGCCGCCCACGGAAATAGTCTCAGGGCCCTGGTAAAATTTCTCGATGAAATGACGGAAGAGGAAATCATTAAGCTTAATATTCCTACAGGTATTCCTTTGGTTTATGAGCTTGACGAAAAGCTTAAACCCTTGACACATTATTACCTGGCTGATGAAGAAGCATTACGCAAGGCAGAAGAAGCCGTGAAGAACCAGGGTAAGGCTAAATGAACAGATATGGGTTGAATTGCAATCAGTAGCTTGTCAATACCCTAATGCATAACCTGTTGAATGCCCCTCATAAGATGCCTGAATAGTGATATCAGCATTGTTATTCACTGCTATTTTGATGAACCTGTCTCATCTTGTTGCAATAAATAGTATAAAGGGGTTCATAATCCAACAATTGCATATTCAGCCGGCATGGTCCGTCGAATAATCCGATCCAGTCAGCGGGTGCAAGTAAATCCGATGCTTCTATGATCTTTTTGTAATAATTTTCTGAATTATCGAGCATAATTTTACCTGAATAATAGAGTTTCAGGTGCAAAATATAACCCTCCCTGTCGATGTTTACGGTGTTCACAACAGGCAACAGCACATTGTATGCTTCCTGATCGAACCTGTAATGGATCAGATACCGGGCAAGCAAAACACGGATTTCCGGTGAGGCATCATGATTTTTTAAATAATTGATGATATTGTATATCGAAGGCCTTATGATTTCTTCGTTCACCGGCTGATTGGCAGCGATTTTTCTGACATAGCCGATGTTATAAAAGAGGTTAAGCGCATCATAGTACTCAGAAGGTATCTGGGATTTAATATTTTCCAGTACGTTCTTTAGTTCATGAAGATCTCCCCGTGTTCTGAAATCCGGTAAACCGTTTCCGGTATTGTCGATCAGGAGCGCATAATAGTTATATACCAGTTCAGGGTTGGGGTTTGTAAAATTCATCAGGCTGCCGAGTTCTGAAAACAATTCCGCATCACTGATCTGATCTTTCAGGTAAAAGTATTTAAACATTACCCGGTTATAATAGAGGATTGCCAATGGCTGAATTTTATCAGGTTTGCCCGGAACAGTTGAAAACAACCATGGCAGTTCGTCAATCGGCTCAATACCGATACTGTGCTGCAGATTGCGTATAAACAGAAAATTCTGAAGACTATCGAGCTGGTGGAGTATTTTTTTCTGCAGATCGGTGTTGTTCACCGGGTAGATTTCGGAGAAATACCGGTAAAGATCATTGTACTTTTTAATGAACAGTGTTTCAATTGAATTTCCAGGACGATTATGGTCTTCAGCTAGTGTCCCGGGCACAAGGTCATTGATATTGCTATAGAAGAGGGTATCGATCTCTTTCTTCAATAAGGGTGGCCTAAACGTGAAGTCCTGAAAATCACTGCATAAGTGATTTGTATAGATAACTTCTGCAATGTAGTTGTTCTTTATAATAAGAATGTTCAGCTCGTAAGGCCCCTGAAGCCTGCCGGGTATGGTGCCAATATAAGGTACAAATGCCGACCGGTTCTTTGAACCAAAATAGGAATTGCTGATTTTCAGAAGTTGATTGCGGTAGACCGGTTTACTGGCATGTCCTTCCAGTATGCTTTCCCCGTTTTTTCTCCGGGGAGAATTGTAATAAAGATCGCTGCTGCAGTTATATTTATCCAAAGTAACAATTTCAAGGGCAAACCCGTCAAGAGGCTGATCAAAGAAATTTCTTACTTTTTCGATATTATCCAGCTTGAGGTAAACTTTGTTTCCGTTATAAAGGATCGACCAGTTTGAAAAACTCTTGATGAAACTTTTTACTTCCTCCTTTTCTTTTGGAGGTGCCGGGTATTTGAGATCATATTTATTGATATACGGTGATACCAAAACCCGTTCGGGAGATTCCGTTGAATTCACATCATTGGTATCGTTCTGATTATAAGGGAAAAGAATCTTACTTTCATTGGGAGTATAGTCTTTGCCCGGAGCTGCAAAAACCTGCACACACACCAACGAATAATCTTCTTCGTTAAAAAGAACCGAAACACCTGTAATTCTGAACGTGCCTGTTACTATATTTACAAAGTGTTCGGCACTGTTTGTCCATGCTTCAGCCATGAGATCAACTGCTTCCCTGTAAGTGGTAATGATTACCGTCTGGGGCTTTGAAATACCCTGTATGTAGGTAGTGGGTTTAAGCAGGTATATTTTTACGATGTTCTCACCTGCCCGGTAATCCGATCCCCCGTAATATTCAACCCTGTCCTGTGGAGTTTTTTTCAGGGGTGAGTTTTCCTGCATATGTCCGATATCCGGTGTATCCATCAGGTAATAAGCATGGTCCTGCGCTGCCAGATAACAGATGGCATCATTGTAAAGCGGCAGAAGATGGTTGGCGGTTCGTATGCTGTCGATCTTGACTTTGGTGAGAAATTCCAGGTACTTCAGGTTGATACTGTAAATATCGATCCGATCATCGATGTTTTGTGAAAACAAATACATAGTGCCGGTGATCATTAAAATCACCGGAATCAGGACAATTCTGCGGACCGGATAATTTTCGCCACTTAATGTAATCCACATGGTAAAATGGGTTAATGGAAAACACGTTCAATATTGGCATCACGTTATTCAAATTTAGTGAATATCATCATCTTTTAGAAGAATTATCCCGACGGATTAAAAACAAAAAATCAGTGAATAGAATTTTGTAAATTTACGACCATTAATTCATGAATGAATCAGCCGCTATGGAGAATTTTTCTACCGATTGTCTTGAAAGTACCATGTCGCTTTTTACCGGTATTACTGATGAAGAGAAAGAACGACTGAAAGAAAATCACGTATGCAGAAGAATAAAAAAAAACGGAATAATATTTAAAGAAGGTGAAAAACCAGCAGGACTTATCTGCCTGGCAGTAGGAAAGGTGAAAGTATTCAAAGAAGGTGTAGGGGGAAGGGAACAGATTGTGAGGATGGCAAAACCCGTTGGATTTATTGGTTACAGGGCATTATTTGCAGATGAAAATCACACTACAACAGCAGTGGCACTTGAAGATTCCTCAATATGCATTTTCAATCATGACAGCTTGTATTCGGTATTGAAAACCAATGGCGAATTTTCCATCCGGATTATTAAGGCTCTTGCCACCGAGTTGGGGTTCACATTTAACCGAACCGTAACGCTGACCCAGAAGCATATCAGGGGCAGACTTGCAGAAGCACTGATTTTTTTGCGCGATACTTACGGCTATGAATCCGACGGGCGAACTTTAAAGATATATCTTTCGCGTGAGGATATTGCCAATCTTTCGAATATGACTACTTCAAATGCCATTCGCACCCTCACCAATTTTGCACAGGAAAAGATCGTTGAACTGGACGGTAGAAAAATTAAGATCATCGAAACCCAGCTGCTGGAAAAGGTTAGCGATCAGGGATAACTCCTGTTTATTAAGCAAACTTTGGAAACTCCGGCAATCAGTTTCCCAGTTCCGAAATGAACTTAATGCGCATGAGCCGTATATCTTCTTCTGAGTACTCATCCTCGCCAAGTTCATGCAGGGCATCATCAATCGATTCGGTCTCTGCTTCATCGCGGAAATAGTCAAAAACCTCATCCTGGTGATCCTTATCGAGGATCGTGTCGATATAATAATCGATATTCAGCTTTGTGCCCGAATTCACAATCGATTCTATTTCATCAAGCAGATCAGGCATATCGAGATTTTTAGCCGATGCAATATCATCGAGCGATATTTTACGGTCAATACTCTGAATGATATATACCTTGTTCCCTGATCTGTTAATCACCGATTTAACGACCATATCCTGGGGCCTGGTGATCTCTTTTTCCTCAACATACCGTTTGATGAGGTCTACGAATGCCTGCCCGTATTTTTTTGCCTTACCTACTCCCACTCCAGTTATGTTCTGCAATTCGTTGAGCGATATCGGGTATTGGGTTGCCATATCTTCGAGCGATGGGTCCTGAAAGAGTATAAAAGGAGGAAGCTGGAGCCTTTTTGACACTTTTTTACGAAGATCCTTAAGTATACTGAACAATTCTTCATCAACTGTACCGGATCTTTCAGGGCCATACCCCATTTCATCATCATCATCCGTTTCAGGAAAGTCATGATCTTCGGCAATCATAAAAGAGTATGGGTTACTGAGAAAATCATAGCCTTTTACATCCATTTTCAGCAGGCCGTAATTTTCGATATCTTTCTGTATAAAACGCGCAACGAGCGCCTGCCTGATTACTGCATTCCAGAACTTGCTATCTTTTTCGCTGCCGCTCCCGAACATCTCATGGTGATGATGCTTATAGGTTTTTATCTGGCCAGTTTTTACACCTGACAGGAAATTAGCAATATAATCGGCCTTAAATTTCTCCTTCAGCTCGATGACGGCTTTTAGTACCATGAGAATAGAATCCCGTCCTTCAAATTGCACTTTAGGCCTGAGGCAATTGTCACAATTCTCGCAATTTTCAGGCATTTCCTCACCGAAATAGGCCAGCAGTAGTTTCGGGCGGCAAACTGAAGATTCGGCATAGGCAACTGTTTCAAGAAGCAGCTGACGGCCGATCTCCTGTTCGGCTACAGGTTTTCCCTGCATGAATTTTTCAAGTTTCTGAATATCTTTATAGCTGTAAAATGCGATGCATTTGCCTTCACCACCGTCGCGACCGGCCCTGCCGGTTTCCTGATAGTATCCTTCCAGACTTTTTGGAATATCGTAATGGATGACAAACCGCACATCGGGTTTGTCAATTCCCATCCCGAATGCAATAGTAGCTACAATAACATCTGCCTCCTCCATAAGAAAGTTATCCTGATTTTCAGTTCTTGTCGCAGAATCCATTCCCGCGTGGTAAGGCAATGCTTTGATGCCGTTGACTTTCAGCGATTCAGAAAGTTCTTCCACCTTTTTTCGGCTTAGGCAATATATGATGCCCGATTTTCCGGGATTGTTCTTGATATATTTTATGATCTCTTTGGTAACGTTCTTTTTGGGCCTGACCTCATAATACAGGTTATGACGCCTGAACGAGGCTTTGAAAACATCTGCATTCATGATATCCAGGGTTTTCTGAATATCGTGCTGCACCTTGGGAGTTGCCGTTGCAGTGAGTGCGATCAGGGGTGCATTGCCGATCTGATTGATGATCGGCCGGATACGCCGGTATTCGGGCCTGAAATCGTGGCCCCACTCTGATATACAATGGGCTTCGTCAATAGCATAGAACGAAATCTTAACCTGCTTGAGGAACTGGATATTGTCGGCTTTGGTAAGTGATTCAGGAGCAACATACAGCAGTTTTGTTTTCTCTTCAATGACATTCTGTTTTACCTTTACTATCTGCGCTTTGGTTAGTGAAGAATTCAGAAAATGGGCTACACCCTCTTCTTCACTAAAACTCCTCATGGAGTCTACCTGGTTTTTCATGAGTGCGATCAGCGGCGAAATGACTATTGCAGTACCTTCCATAAGAAGCGAAGGAAGCTGATAACATAACGATTTGCCTCCACCTGTCGGCATTAAAACAAAAGTATCTCTTCCTGCAAGAACATTATTGATTATTTCTTCCTGATTTCCTTTAAAACCGGTAAAACCAAAATACCTTTTCAGAACTTCACTCAACGAATAACCATATCCATCACTCATTTCCAAACAATATTATTTCACGATTAACTGTTCCCGGATCATCCATACAAAAGACCTCAATCCTAAAATCCGAAATGCAAACTCAACCTAATGCACTGGCTTATACGAATGAACAGTTAAATTGTTATACCTGCAAAATATCCTTTAAAGTTGATTTACTCTTTATAAAAATTAAGAATAATGAATACATTTGTAAACTAAATTTATAAACTTTTTTTCAATTGCACACGCAGGAAAGCCTATTTTTTCCCGGCATTTGTGATTGGGTACAAAATTGACCGAATGAAAATGAATTCCAGATCAGAAATGTCGTTCCTGGAGCATCTTGAAGAATTGAGGTGGCATCTGATACGGTCATTTATTGTTGTTTTTATTATTGCGGTTGTTGCCTTTATTTACAAATCAATTGTATTCGACGACATCATTATAGCTCCCAAAAACCCCGGATTCTGGACTAACAGAATGCTCTGCAAACTGGGTATGGCGGTGAATGTTCCAAAGTTATGCATCAATTCAAAACCGTTTGAATTAAAGAGTATTTATATGGCAGGACAGTTTATGGCTCATATAAAAATTTCACTGATTGCCGGGTTGGTGGTTTCATTTCCATACATATTTTTCGAATTCTGGAGGTTTCTGAAACCCGCACTGTATCAGAATGAAAAGAAACACGCCAGGGGTGCCGTGTTGTATATTTCTTTACTGTTTATTTGCGGGGTTCTGTTCGGGTATTATATCATTTCACCGATGTCGGTTCATTTTCTGGGATCTTACAGAGTGAGCCAGCAGGTTGACAATGAGATAAACCTGATGTCCTATGTATCAACGGTATCATCGGTGACTCTGGCTAGTGGGGTGTTATTCGAATTGCCTGCTATCGTTTATTTTTTGAGTAAAATAGGGTTGGTTACTCCGGCATTTTTAAAAAAATACCGGCGGCATGCCCTGGTCGTAATTCTTGTTCTTGCAGCCATTATCACTCCTCCGGACATTTTCAGCCAGATTCTGGTTTCTTTACCGTTGATCGTATTGTATGAAATAAGTATTTCCATATCAAGAAGGATTGAAAAAAGCAATGCGGCAAAAACGGCAGGGTAGGTAAAGCTATTTGTAACAACTATCGAGGTTATTCATCTTAATTAATAAATATACTAGAAATGATTCTTCGTACTGAGAATCTTGTTAAAAGGTACCGAAACAGGGTCGTTGTAAAAAACGTTTCAATCAATGTGGAGCAGGGTGAGATCGTAGGTCTCCTCGGACCTAACGGTGCGGGTAAGACCACATCGTTTTATATGATTGTAGGTCTTATACAACCAAATGAAGGAAGGATTTTCCTGGATAATACTGATGTTACGCATGAACCCGTATACAAGCGTGCACGGAAGGGTATCGGTTACCTTGCACAGGAAGCATCGGTATTCAGAAAATTAAGTGTCGAAAACAATATTCGTGCTGTTCTTGAAATGACATCGCTTACAAGGGAAGAGCAACGTTTCAGGGTGGAATCTTTGCTCAATGAATTCGGCTTGCAGAAAATAAGAAAGAGCCTGGGTATTCAGCTTTCAGGAGGTGAAAGACGGAGAACCGAAATAGCCAGGGCACTCTCACTCAACCCTAAATTTATTTTACTGGATGAGCCTTTTGCAGGTGTTGACCCCATAGCTGTTGAAGATATTCAGGAAATCGTTGCCAAGCTAAAGACCAAAAATATCGGCATTCTCATTACCGATCATAACGTTCATGAAACCTTATCCATCACCGACCGTGCATACCTTCTTTTTGAAGGAGAGATACTTAAGTCGGGTACAGCACAGGAACTTGCTGAAGATGAGCAGGTAAGAAGAGTATACCTGGGTAAGAATTTTGAGTTAAGATAAGCCGACATCCGGCATCCAGTCCCACCTTGGCGCCTGCCTGACGCCTGTCTGCCGGCAGGCAGGGGATCTCCGCTGCGCTACGACATCCAGTATCCGGTAATGTGCCGGAAAGCATAAAAAAAGATATATTTGCCGCATAAAGAATCATATACCCATCAGACTTATGGAATGCTGCGGGGAACAATCATGCCTGAAAAATGAGCTGAGTGAATTAAAACGTATACAAAAGGAATGAAGGCTTATTGTTACCGAAATATTATTCTTTTTCTAATTGTCTTTCTTGGCGGACAGGTGGCCGGCCAATCCTATATTTTAACCGGGACTGTTACCGACAGTATCACCGCTGAACCGCTGGCATTTGTGAATATCATTTACGACGATTCCGGAAAAGGTATTGTATCCTCTCTGGATGGAAAATTCGACCTTCGGCTTGACAATAAGCCTGAAAAACTTCTGTTCAGTTATGTAGGATACAACCATAAAACTATAATCCCAGCGAATTTACTGGGGACTGAAAAAATAAAGGTAACCCTTTGTCCAAAATTATATTTACTTGATGAAATTTATGTGCGTCCAGGTGTTAATCCTGCGCACAGGATTATTGAACTGGCTTCGGCAAACCGGAAAACGAATCATCCCGAAACTGTAGGTTCGTTCTCATATATCGCTTATGACAAAATGGTATTCACTACTGATATGGACAGCCTGGCGGAACCAAAAAATCAAAGGAAACGCCGCAAATACCCGGAAGAAATAGCACAGTTTGAGACTGAGGATGCCCCGGATTCAACTGCCAGGGAATTTCTAAGCAGGCAATACCTGCTGATGATGGAATCGATCAGCAGCCGTAAATTCATTTATCCTGACAAGAACAAGGAAGAAATCATAGCTTCGAGAATATCGGGATTTGAAAGGCCTTCGTTTGTCATTATGGCAAAGCAATTCAAGTCATTCTCATTTTACGATGACTTTATAGCACTGGCTGATAAAAAATATTTAAATCCGATTAATCCGGTGAGCACTTCGAAATATTTTTTTCTTCTTGAAGACTCATTGTTTACCGCAAGAAACGATACCGTATTTATTATTTCATTCCGGCCGAAAAATGGAATGAACTTTGACGGGCTGAAGGGCGTCCTGTATATCAATTCATACAAATGGGCAATTCAAAATGTAATAGCAGAAGCCTGCGAACAACAAAATGAGTTGTTTTCGGTTAAAATTCAGCAAAAGTATGAACTGGTGGACGGCAGTCATTGGTTTCCGGTACAACTGAATACCAATCTGATCTTTAATAATATTGTGGCACAGACGAATACACGGTCAATGAAAGTGATCGGCATCGGCAAATCATACCTCTTGAATATACGTTTGAATCCGGAGCTTGACAAAAGAGAATTTAGCGGCGATTACGTAAATATCAATGAGAGTGCACACCGGATACCCGGGGATATATGGGACAGATACCGGCCTGAATCGTTGACCCAAAAAGAAGAGGAAACATACCATACGGTAGACAGCATCGGGAAAGTACATCATTTCGATCAGACTTTCAATACATTCGAATCGTTTATGACCGGGTACCTTCCAGGCAACTATTTTGACCTTGATCTCAGGTCATTGGTCAGTTACAATTCATTTGAGGGATGGAGATTCGGACTGGGAGGCATCACCAATAAAAATCTTTCGGGATTGTTTTCAGCAGGAGGACATGTTGCATATGGGTTAAGAGACAGAAACTGGAAATACGGTTTTTTTGCGGAATTCCATTTCAGCATCAGGTACGAAGGATCATTGCGGATCGGTTACCTGGATGATCTTGAAGAGTTGGGGAGTATCGGATTCCTGGAGCAATTATCGCTGGTCTCCTCAGAATCATACCGGAAATATATGGTTGAAAACATGGACAATCTGAAGAGTAAACAACTTAGCATATCCTGGAAAATGTTTAAATACCTGAAATCGAATGTATTTTTTAATATTTCACATGTATCGGCAACAGGCCCTTATATGTTCAGCATTTCAGAGCATACTCCCGAAATATTAATCAACAGATTTGATTATACCGAAGCAGGCGTGATGTTGCGGTATGCATTTGGAGAAGGTTTTATGGTGACCCCGCGAGGCAATAAATTTTCGCTGGGGACAAAATACCCAATTGTATATCTTAATATCTCACGGGGAATGTATTGGTTCGGAGGGGATTTTTCATTTACAAGGATCGAGACTAAATTGGACAAAACATTTACAACAAGACGGTTAGGAGATTCGAAAATCAGGGTTGTCATGGGTTATGCCTCAGGAAATATCCCGTATTCAAGACTCTATTCAGGAAACGGAAGCTACAAAACAATCGGTATAGAGACTGAAAATTCCTTTTCAACAATGCGGTTTAACGAGTTTCTTTCAAACAGTTTTTTTTCAATGTTCTATAAACAGGATTTCGGGAAGCTCTTTTTCAGGGCCAAAAAGTTTTCTCCCACGATAGCCCTTGCCACAAATATCGGATTTGGTTGGCTTGAACATGCAGAACAACACAGGAATATTGAATTCAGCACCCTTTCAAAAGGTTTTTACGAGAGCGGTATTTTATTGAATAACCTGATCGAACAGAAATTCATCGGTTATGGCATTGGCCTGTTTTATCGTTATGGTCCTTATTCCTTTTCAAGGTTTCGCGATAATTTGGCAGTTAAAATAACATTTTTGTTAAATATATAGGAATGTCGCATAAGGCTGGATTTGTAAACATAATCGGTAACCCGAACGTGGGAAAATCAACATTAATGAATGCTCTTGTGGGCGAAAAACTTTCTATTATCACCTCTAAAGCGCAGACCACGAGGCACCGCATTATGGGCATTGTAAACGGTGATGATTTTCAGATCGTTTACTCAGACACACCAGGTATCATTAAACCCGGCTATCTTTTGCAGGAGTCGATGATGAAATATGTTTCCTCTGCATTTCTTGATGCGGATATTATTCTGTATGTAACCGACATGACCGGAAAATCCGGAAAATCCTCCGGTTATCTTGAACGGTTAAAAACAACGCAGGCACCTGTAATTGTTGCGCTGAATAAAATAGACAAAAGCGATCAGGCCAGCGTTGAATTGAGTTTTGATCTTTGGAAAAGTGCTTTGCCCGATGCCGAGATCATCCCTGTATCAGCGCTTCATAAAGGTAACCTCACTTACCTGTTCGACAGAATAATTGCCCTGCTCCCCGAAAATCCTCCCTTTTATCCGAAGGATACGATGACCGATAAACCGGTAAAATTCTTTGTGTCTGAAATCATCAGGGAGAAAATCCTTGTGAATTACAGGAAAGAAATTCCGTATTCTGTTCAGGTTGAAATTGAATTGTTCAAGGAAACTGACAGATTGGTTCATGTTGAAGGAATTATATATGTCGTACGCGAATCCCAGAAAGGAATTATTATCGGGCACCAGGGAAAAGCCCTGAAAAAGGCTGCTACACAAGCACGCATCGATATTGAAAAATTTCTCGGTAAAAAAGTGTATCTTGAACTTTTTGTAAAAGTGAAAAAGGACTGGCGCGATAAAGCAACCTTTCTTCGGGGTTTTGGGTATCAATGAATCAGTAAATTTAAACAATGTCGAATATTGTAGCAATTGTAGGCAGACCGAATGTAGGTAAATCCACGTTATTTAACCGGCTGACCGAAAGCAAAGAAGCCATAGTGGATGAAACAAGTGGAGTGACCCGTGATCGTCATTACGGAAAAACGTTATGGAACGGGCTGGAGTTTTCTGTGATCGATACCGGCGGGTATGTCCGGAATTCGGATGATATTTTCGAAGAAGAAATCAGGAAACAGGTTCATCTTGCTATCGATGAGGCCGACGCCATTCTGTTTATGGTGGATGTGAAATCGGGATTAACCGATCTTGATGAGTCTATGGCAGAAATTTTACGAAAAAGCCGGAAAAAATCTTTTCTGGTCATCAATAAAGTCGATCAGTCAAGCGAATATTATGATGCAACAGTTTTCTACAGCCTTGGTCTCGGCGAGATTTACTGTATTTCCTCAATGAACGGTAGCGGCACAGGAGAGCTTCTTGATGATCTGGTCCTGTCGCTGCCGAATAAAACTTCTGAAGAAATATCCGATTTACCGCGTATTGCAGTTATTGGCAGGCCCAATGTGGGCAAATCTTCATTGATCAACACACTCATCGGAGAGGACAGGAATATAGTGACCCCATTATCAGGTACTACCCGCGATTCTATATATACCCGGTACAGAAAGTTCAATTATGATTTTTATCTGGTGGATACGGCAGGTCTCAGAAAAAAAGGCAAGGTTACCGATAATATCGAGTTCTATTCGGTTATGCGTTCGGTGAGGGCAATAGAAAACTCTGATGTATGCCTGTTGCTGATCGATGCTGTCAAAGGGTTCGAATCACAGGACCTGAATATTTTTAGCCTTGTGAAAAGGAACAGAAAGGGGATCGTTGTCCTGGTAAACAAATGGGATCTAGTTGAAAAGGACACGCATACTGCCGCCGCCTATAAAAAATACATAACGGACAAGACGGCGCCATTTCAGGATGTGCCTGTAATTTTTATTTCTGCGATTACAAAGCAGAGAGTCCACAAAGTGTTGGAAACGGCGCTGGATATTTTTGAGAACCGGAAGAAAAAGATACCTACATCTACCCTTAATGAAGTGATGCTTGAAGCCGTGAATAGTTATCCGCCTCCGGCAGTTAAGGGGAAGTACATAAAAATCAAGTATATTACCCAGTTGCCCACCTACTCACCTTCATTTGCCTTTTTCTGCAATCTGCCGCAGTACGTCAGGGAACCCTATAAGAGGTACCTGGAGAACAAGATCAGGGAGAATTTCAAATTTACAGGGGTTCCCATACAAATTTTTATCAGAAAGAAGTAATTTTGCAGCAACGGCTTCAATAATGAGAAAAACAGGTATTATTTTATCCATAGCAACATTCGTCATAATGCTTTCCTGCGAAAAAATTGTGCCGGTGGATCCAGTTCCTGCAATAACTTTTAAAAGTTTCGAGCTGGAGAAAGTCACGGGAGATATCGGGACATATTCCGGCAAGCTTGTGTTTTCATTCATCGACGGAGATGGAGATATCGGACTTTATTATTACGATACACTGAATGCCGATTCTACTTTGAAATATAATCTGTTCCTGTTTCCGTATGCCAAAATTGATACACAATATGCCGAGATTGATATTTCCAACCTGGAAGTACCCCCGTTTTACCGTATTGAATACGATCCCAAGATGGAACGGGTCGGCCAGAACAAAACCCTTAAAGGGGATATAACGCTTGATATTAACTACTTAGAACAGAAGCCTTTTAACAGCGATACCATCAGGTATGAATTCTACATGGTTGACAGGGCAGGAAACCAGAGCAATACCGCAGTCACCTCAGATATCGGTTTTTAAAGATTCAGGAGCAGCTTCTCAAAGGAAATACCTTCAAGGCTGGCGAGCTTTTTTACAGCCCCGGTTTGTGAATTCCCGCATACAAGCTTTTCTGCCTTAAATCTTATGCACACATCAGGCCTTTCCGGCATTCCGAAAAGTGCGCATTTCAGGTCTTTTGTCAGATGAATACACCTCACGCCGGCCGGTTTACCTTCCGGCATACCGGGTATCGGTGAGGAAATAGAAGGGACGATACAACAGGCACCGCAGCCTGGTCTGCATTTCATTACCGGCAATGACGATTTGAATAAATTAATGAATGAATCCGACTTATTGATAATCTGTTCTCAAAACTTTAAATTCTGTTCTTCTGTTCAGGAAATGTGCCATTTCTTTCTGATCGTCATCAGGCAGACTGTTGATATAACTATCGGTAAGTTTTGTACCGACCGGTAAAAACGGGTAAAGTTCGTTATCTTTTGTGTCAACCACTTTGGGCACAGATTCTCCGTAACCTTTAGCCACCAGACGATTCCTGTCTATTCCTTTTTCAATCAGGTAATTTACCACCGACTGGGCTCTTTTTCTTGAAAGCTCCATATTGTATTCATCGGTGGCCCTGGAGTCGGTATGAGAACCCAGCTCGATAGTGATGTTGCTGTTTTCCTTTAGTGTTTCAACCAGGTTATCGAGTGATACCAGTGATTCTGGCCTGAGATCCCACTTATCGAGATCGAAGAATATATTTTCAACTTCTATCGGCTGATCAATAGGAGTGAGATAGATTTCTGTCTTTAATTCCGTGCTCTTTGCCAATCCTTTGGTAGTTTCCCGTTCTTTTCCTTTCAAGAATTTTTCATCTTTTGATGCAATGAATACATAATCGGTACCGGGCTTCAGAAGAAACTTAAACGAGCCGTCTTTCAAGGTTGTGGCTTCAATGGTTATTCCATCGCTGCTGATTGATTTAACCGTTGCTTCGGGAATGATTTCATCGGTTTTGGCATTTTTTACAATTCCCAGGATTGAGAATTTAAGAGGCGGAAGAAGAAAAGAATAGATATCATCGTTACCCCTTCCTTTTCTGCTGGAACTAAAATAACCGCTTTCCCGTTCTTTTTCAAAAACAATACCGAAATCATCTGAAGAGGAGTTAATAGGGTATCGCAGGTTTTGAACGTCCCATTTGCCTGATTCGTTCATCTTTGCTTTGAAAATATCCAGGCCTCCCATCCCAATTTGTCCGTCGGAAGAAAAATACAGTGTTCCGTCGGCGTGAACATAAGGAAACAGCTCATCGCCCGGTGTATTTATCGTAGGACCCAGATTCACAGGCTCACCCCAATCCGATGATCTGTCGCTTCTGGTAACCTTCCACAGATCCTTGCTGTTCCTGCCTTCTTCGTTTTGGATGCTGCCATTCATATCGGAAACGAAATACAGGGTCAGCTGGTCGGGTGATATTGCAGGATGGGCTACCACAATACTGTCTGATTTAAGTTGAAGTGATTCAACTTTTCCCCATTTTTCCCCATTCCTTGTGGCAACATATATCTCGCATCCCATAGCTTTTCGTTTGCTCACGTCACACCTGGTAAAATACATGGTATTGTAATCAAGGGTTACATCAGCAGTTCCTTCTTCAGCTTCAGTATTCACCGGTTCTTCAAGGGGAACCGGCACGCTCCACTTGCCTTTACGGTCCATGGTTGAAACGAAAATATCCGAGAAACTTTGTCCTGTACCGCCGTGTTCGGCTTTTCCCATGGTTTCATCGCGTGAAGAAGTGAAATACACTGTACGGTAATCTTCGCTGCCGAAAGTCGGGCTGAAATCGCTGTATTTTGAGTTAAAGAATTTCATCTCTTCAACTTCATAACCTGTGGGATATTCCATCCATTCAAGGGCCAGATCACAGGAGAGAATACCATTATTTCCCCTGGGGTCACCAGGAATCAGCTCCTTGTAAGCCTGGTACTGAACTTTGGCTTCCTCGTATTTCTGATTCATTTTTAATGCATCAGCATAATAGAGAATGGCTAACGGATTTTCATAATTTTTTTCCAGAACTTTCCGGTACCACATCTCGGATTGCGCCGGATTATCGGTTTTGCGAAAACATTCCGCAATGAAGAATGCAATATTCAGTTTTTCTTTCTTATCGGTGGTTTTCTGGTAGGCTTCTTTAAATTCATCGATTGCCCTGTAGTATTCACCTGCATCATAAGTTTCATATGCTTTGGCCGATTTTTTCGACTGTGCACAGATATCTGTGGTCAGGCATGAACAGGCAAATACAAAGGCTGCAATAACTAAACTTTTCATGGTGAAATTATTTTGTTATGTTTATCCTGCATAATCCATAACGAATAAAATGTGCATTTTATTTCCAAACCTGGTTATTTCGCTTGTCAATTGTTTGTTAAACATCTGACTTTATATCAAGATGTTAACAAAATGCCTTTCCACATTTATGGCTTTACCAAACAAAATTAGGTTAAAAATAACAGAATGTTATCAAATCAACAACAGGATTATTAACAAATGCTTTATGCAGAAAGCAATAAAAAAACCGGCAAAAGCCGGCTTTTTTCATTGGTTTTCAAACTATATGTAATTCAACTCAGAATTCTAGTTATCGTAATACAGTGCAAATTCATAGGGATGAGGCCGTAGTGCAAGCTCACTGATCTCGAATTCGTGCTTGTATTCTATGTACGTATCGATCAGGTCCCTGGTAAATACATTTCCCTTGAGAAGAAATTCATTATCGGTTTCGAGAGCTTTCAGGGATTTTTCAAGAGAGCCAGGCACCGATTTGATGGTAGCCATTTCAGCCGCCGACAATTTATAGATATTGGCATCCATAGGTTTACCCGGATCGATCTTATTTTGTATACCATCCAGAACAGCCATCAGCATTGCGCTCCATAACAGGTAACCATTGGCAGTCGGATCCGGACAGCGGAATTCAAACCTCTTGGTTTTCGGGTTTTCACTGTACATAGGGATACGTATGGCTGCGGAGCGGTTCCGGGCTGAATATACAAGATTTACAGGAGCTTCATAACCAGGTACCAGACGGCGGTAGGAATTTGTAGTTGGCGCAGCAAATGCGAGCAATGCTGCAGCATGTTTCAGAATTCCGCCAATGCCCCATAATCCTTCCTGTGAAAATCCGGCATATTTATCGCCTGCAAACAATGGTTTTCCGCCTTTCCATAATGAGAAATGGCTGTGCATTCCACTGCCGTTATCCATAAAAATGGGCTTTGGCATGAATGTTACCGTTTTTTCGTACCGTTTGGCTACGTTTTTGATGATATACTTATACCACATGAACTGATCGGCCATATTCAGCAACTCTGAGAATTTCATGTCGATTTCACACTGTCCGCCGGTTGCCACTTCGTGGTGATGGGCTTCAACAACAATGCCGATCTTCTGCATTTCTGTAACCATTTCACTGCGCAGATCGTGATAGGTATCCGTAGGACTTACCGGAAAATATCCGCCCTTATAACTTGGTTTGTATCCCAGGTTTGGTTCTTCGATCCGGTTTGTATTCCATGCACCCTCCACCGAATCGATCTGGTAAAAGCCCATGTTCTGTGTCTGGTCGAACCTGATCTCGTCGAATATGAAAAATTCGGGCTCGGGTCCGATATAGGCTGTATCAGCAATCCCCGTGCTCTTAAGATAATCTGTTGATTTTCTGGCAATATACCGTGGATCACGCGAATAGGGTTCTTTTGTTACCGGGTCGAAAATATCGGCAATTATGCTTACTGTCGGTTCCTTGAAGAACGGATCGATCTGGGTTGTATCGGGCTGCGGTATGGCGATCATATCGCTCTGATGTATACCCTGCCAGCCTCTTATTGATGAACCGTCAAATCCGAGACCGTCTGTAAAGATACTTTCATCCCAGATATCGATCGGATAAGAACAATGTTGCCATGTACCAAGCAAGTCGACAAATTTAAGATCGACCATTTTAGCACTGTGCTTCTTGGCAAAATCAAAAAATTCTTTTGGTGTCATACGCTTAAATTTTAATTAGTAATAAATTGATACTTAATAGTTAATTATTTATCTTGCAAAGAGCAATTCACGGTATTTCGGTAACGGCCAAATTTCATCATCCACAACGAGTTCCAGCTTATCGATGTGGTACCTGATGTCATCAAGGTATGGGAATACCTTTTTTGAGTAGGCGATTGCTTTTTCACGTTCATCATCGATCTTATTGCAGACTTTCCGCGTTTCAATCATATCGTTTACCTTACTTTTAATACTGCTGATCTGATCACCAATGGTTTTGATCAGTTCGAGTCTTCCTGAAGCCAGGTCTTTGAACTCATCGTTTCCGAACAGGTCTTTCAGGCCCTTCACATTTTCAATGAGCATGGTCTGGTATTTAACAGCCGTCGGCACGATGTGATTGATGGCCAGGTCACCCAGCACCCTTGATTCAATCTGCACCTTTTTTGTATATGTATCCAGCCTCACATGATTCCTGGCGGTCAGTTCGCGTTTTGTATGAATACCCAGGTTTTCAAACAACTTTACCGACTTGTCCGTAAGGTAAGAATCATAAATGATCGGTACATTACCTTCATCGTTAAGTCCCCGCTTTTTCGCTTCTTTTTTCCAGTCGTCGCTATAGTTGTTCCCTTCAAAACGAATCGACTTCGATTCGCTGATGTATTTTCGCAATACCTGGAAAATGGCTTCATCTTTTTTAATGCCTTTATCGATGAGCTTATCAGCCTCCTTCTTAAATTCAATAAGCTGTTCGGCAACGGCTGTATTCAGCACGGTCATGGCCGAGGAACAATTGGCCGAGGATCCCACAGCCCTGAACTCAAATTTGTTTCCTGTAAATGCAAATGGAGATGTACGGTTCCTGTCGGTATTGTCTAACAGTATTTTTGGAACTTTGATGACATTCAGTTTGAGCTCTGTTTTTTCATCCGGCGTCATCTTTTTGCTCGAAACCATTTTTTCGAGCTGATCCAGTGTTTTGGAAAGCTGACTTCCGATAAATACCGAAATGATTGCGGGAGGCGCTTCATTAGCCCCGAGACGATGTGCATTTCCGGCAGAAGCGATGCTTGCTTTGAGCAGATCGGAGTGCTTGTGCACTGATTTGATGGTATTGATGATAAATGTGAGGAACTGCAGGTTTGTCTTCGGATTTTTTCCCGGGGCCAGAAGATTAACCCCTGTATTCGTCATCAGCGACCAGTTGTTATGCTTTCCTGAACCGTTGATATCTTTGAAAGGCTTTTCATGGTGCAGGATCCTGAAATTATGATGGCGGGCAACCCTTTTCATAATATCCATAAGCAGTATATTATGATCGACAGCAAGATTGCATTCTTCAAATATCGGGGCACATTCATACTGGTTGGGCGCAACCTCGTTGTGCTTTGTTTTCACGGGAATACCCAGCTTGTAACATTCGATCTCAAGTCCACGCATAAATTCAGAAACACGTTCAGGTATCGAACTGAAATAGTGGTCCTCAAGCTGCTGGTCTTTCGACGATGCATGTCCCATAAGTGTCCGCTCAGTTAGCGTGAGGTCCGGACGTGCATTATAAAGAGCTTCGTCCACCAGAAAATATTCCTGTTCCCAGCCAAGGGTCGAGATCACCTTATTCACATCTTTATCAAAATACTGGCAAACATCAACTGCTGCTTTATCGATGGCATTCAGTGCTTTCAGTAAAGGTGTTTTGTGGTCGAGGGCTTCACCGGTATAGGAAACGAAAATTGTAGGGATACTGAGTGTTTTGCCAACAATAAACGCCGGGGAAGAAGGATCCCAGGCAGTGTAACCCCTTGCCTCAAAAGTGTTGCGAATACCGCCACTGGGGAAGCTTGATGCATCAGGTTCCTGCTGAATAAGCAGTTTACCGGAAAAGTTTTCAATCACACTTCCGTTTGAGGTGGTTTCGATGAAAGCATCGTGTTTTTCAGCCGTTCCTTCTGTGAGAGGTTGAAACCAGTGTGTATAATGCGTAGCTCCCATTTCCAGTGCCCATGTTTTCATGCCGGAGGCGACCTGGTCGGCTATTTTACGGTCGATTCGGGTTCCTTTTTCGACCGCTTCCATTACCTGCTCAAATGCTTCACCGGTTAAGTATTTTTCCATTTTAAGTCTATCAAATACATTGATACCGAAATACACCGAAGTGAGATGACTCGGAGGCTCAACATGCACGGGTTTTCGTCCGAATACTTCCTGAAGTGCATTAAATCTGATAACTGCCATGTACAATATGTTATAAATTGTTAATATTTCATGCAAATATAAAGAAATATTTGAAATACCCTTTAAATAGATAATATAAAATTGTAAAAAGCGTATATATTGTTTAGAAAGATTAAAAATAAATGGGGTAATAATTTAAAATCATAACTAATACCGGGAAACATTGAATTATTTAAGTACTTGAATATTTTAAGATAACGCAGCTAACATTTATATAAAATACAGAATAACAGATAAATATTTAAATATACAACCAGATAAGCCTGATTATAGCATAACTTAAGAATATGATTTTAGCTTACAATCTGTTAATAATTTACAGGAAAAATACACAAATTGAAATTCCCGTGTTACTTTTTGTCGGAATCCTTATGCCGGGAGGTGTAAAACATATTGCGGAACAAGCAGGTTGTCTAAAGGTATCCCGGTAATTCATAAATTATCAGAAGCCGTGAATGCCATCAGTCACTTTCGGCATGCTTGTTTTTTTCCTGATGGTAAGCTTTAGCTGCCCTGGTAAGGTGCTTGTACCAATCGTTACCAAAGCTGCGTTTTAAAGCCTGGTCCACAAATCTGAACACCGGAGTTTTCTCCCTGTTGCCTTTGTCGATTGCAGGCGAGCAAATGCCCCACCGGTCGTAATTGACGGCATAATAATCGTGGTATCGCTTAATTCTTACCGGATACAGATGGCATGATACAGGCTTTCTGAACGTGGTTTTTCCGTCGAAGTAAGCTTTTTCGATTCCGCATCTGGCGATACCGCGTTCATCGAATACCGTATATGCACATTCTTTACCATCGATCAGGGGAGTAACGAGTTCGTCGTCCCTGTCAATTGTAAATACTCCATTCGCTTTCAACGTTTCTACACCTTCAGGCTGCAGGTAATCATATATATCCGGGACTACTTTTTCAAGAATGGTTACTTCTTCTTCCAGTAACGGGGCACCCGAATCACCCTGGACACAACAAGCACCTTTACATTTTTCAAGATCGCAGGTGAAATTGGCATCCACCACATCCAGGCTCACGAGTGTATCATCAATTTTCAGCATTAGAATAAATTTACCCTACGAAGATAACGTGATTATTCGTGAAATCTTAGTCCACACCCCGGCAGCATGCGTTATTTTCACTGAAGAGTTTCTGAATCCGCGGTAATTCAGATGTATTTCGTATAGTTTTCCTCTTTTTAGTCTATTTTTGTTAAAAACGGTTATGCCCAGTCCAACAGCCGGAGCAATTATATTCCGCAAAAACAACAAAGGAATTGAAATCCTTCTCACACGCAGAAATGTAGAACCTTTTAAAGGCTCGTGGTGCCTCCCGGGGGGACATATCGAACATTTTGAGAAAGCTGAAACCGCCATCATCAGGGAAGTAAAAGAAGAAACAAACCTCGATTTTCACCCCAGTTTTCTTACCTATATGGATGAAATATTCCCTGAAATAAAGGTTCACAATATCGTACTGATGTTTTATGGATCTGCGTCAGGCGAACTTGATCCCGAACCTGCCGAAGTAACTGAAACAGCATGGTTTACCATTGCCGATGCACAAACAAAGACCCTGGCCTTCAACCACAGCAGGGCACTGGACATCTTTGCCGGGTTTATCGGCACGAATACCAACGGCCTGTAATATTTCCTTACTGTTCAAGGGCTAAATTGTCGGCAGGATTTAATACCTTTGATATGATTGTAACCAAAACAACATACCCATGAAAAGATTTATTGCTACAAGTTTATGTGTGATTCAGGGTTTGCTGATAATGGCTCAAAAGCCGGTAATTCTTACCAGTGAAACACATGCGATCAGGAATGAATCGAATAATGAGATGATCTTTTGCAAATATGCAAGTCCCGGAAACGGAGGAGAAAATGTATTATGGGATTTCACTGGTCTAGAATCTCTGAACGATTTTACTGGTTATGTAAAAAGTGCATATCAGACTGCAAATGCACAATTGTTTCCGGAGGCAAACTCCGAGCTTCAGGAATTTGACGGGCATTTTTATTTCCGGATCACCGGTGACAGGATGGAGCAGCTTGGTTACACAGGCGGCAATAATACGATCATTGTTCACTATGATAAACCTTTTATTAAACTGGAGTTTCCGTTTACCTATGGCGATAAGTTTTCCGGAGAATTCTCAGGCACCGAAACGGTAAATTCCGTTTCCCGGCCGCTGCATGGAGGCTATACTGTTACGGCAGACGGGTATGGTTCATTGGTATTGCCGGGAAATCATAAGGCGGAACGTGTGCTGCGTGTAAAGACCGAAAAATCATATTCGTATGATTCCGATTCAAAATCAGCGGAAACAAGTATTGTGACCTATCGCTGGTATGCCGAATCAAACAGGTATCCGCTTCTGGTGTTAACCGAAATCAGGACGGGAACCACGATATCCACGCAGGCTGCATATAATACTGTATTTGGCCTGGCACCTGAGCAAATCGCCGATCAGGTGACTTCGCCGTCATTTTTCACGCTGTTTCCAAATCCTGCCGGTAACTGCTTTTCCATTCAATTCACCCTTGAATCAGAGGAGACCGTGGTGATTGATATCTATGATATGTCAGGCAAGAAAGCAGCTTCAATCAGCCATCCTGACATGATTTCAGGATTTCATTCCATTTATGTAGTGCCCACAGCGATAGGACTTACCTCAGGAGCATACCTTCTCAAAGTTATTGCAGGAGGAACGACCTATTCTTCAGAGCTGATTCTGAAGTAATCTTTCGCAAGACCAATATACAGAATCAATATTTTCTGCCTTTCCACCGGTATCTGATAAAATTACCGGCGATACCGGTAATAATAATGTATAGCGGATAAATGAGTTCTGCAAAGGGCATCAGGTAAAGGAATCTGTGCTTATTAAAAAAAACCAGGAAAGGATACAGGAAACACATATCTATTCCTGTTTTTGCAGCAAGCAACAGAATATACAATGCATACCCTTTAAAAATCAAGGTGAAAGCCCAGAAAACCAGTGCAAGATTACAGAGGAAAACTGTGAATGCAGCAATCAGGATATCCCTGTCTTTATAGTGTCTGCTTTTTGAAGCCCACCTGATGCGCTGGTTCAGAAATTCGGAGAACTTTTCAGATCCCTTGGTAGTTACCACTGCCTCATGCGATTTTAGAAGTGTTATTTTGCAGCCCTTGCTTTTTTTAAGTTGATGAAGGATGAAGGTGTCGTCGCCCGATACAATATCTTTCCGTGTGGGATCGTAAGATTCCAGGTAGAAATTTTTATCAAACAACAGGTTGGCCCCGTTGCAATAGATCGGGTGACCAATACCTGCTGCGCCTGCGCCGGTTGCCACAAGGCTCAGGAATTCGAGCGCCTGTATGCGCGTGATCAGTGTTTCAGCGTTTTCATGAATTGCAAGACCAATGATCATGCATGGCTGGTTGTTCAGGCTATAGAATCCGGCAAACGTACTGATCCATTTTTCTGACACCCTGCAATCGGCATCGGTGATAAGAATAAGCTGACCTGTTGAATGCCTTATACCGTAATCAAGTGCTGCCTTTTTGCCTGACAAATTCCCGGGAAGGTCTATGAATTTTATTCTCAGGATGTTTGATACAGAGTCGAGTGAGCTGTCATCGGGGATATCTTCCGAATGATCGTTTACCGCAATCACCTCATAATGATTTGCCGGATAATCCTGTGCATGCAGATCATCCAAAAGCCTTTTTAAATTTTTAAAATCGTTTCTGAAAGGGATTACCACCGATACGTCGAATCCGGTGGAAGTCATGTTGCCGGGCTTGTATACCGCCGTTATCTTCCAACCGATGAAGCTGAACAGCATGATCAGAAAATATATCAGGAAGATGATCAGAGTAAATGTCAAAAGGAATTGCATGAATGCGATGTGATCAAAATTGTCTTACCGAAAGCCATTTATCGATCTTGGTATAAAGTTCGGCAATATTCACCGGTTTGGTGATAAAATCGTCGCATCCGGCTTCATAGCACCGCTGCTTTTCTTCGGTAATGGCATTTGCCGTCTGGGCAATAATCGGAAGTCTTTTATTAAACTTTTTTATCAGCTCGGTTGCCTGAAGGCCATTCATTTCAGGCATTTGAATGTCCATAAGTATGAGATCGATATCTGAATTGTTCTTGCAGATCTTTACAGCCTCTTTCCCGTCAATAGCATGTAATACTTTGGCTTTTGTCTGTACAAGAAAGCTTTCCAGAAATTTATAACTGAATTTATCGTCTTCGGCAATCAAAAATGTTTTATTTTCCCACACATAATTCTTCTTGGGTTTTCTTTTTCCCATAGTTGTTTCGGCCGTACTTTTTACTGGAACATACGGAACTGTAAAACTGAATACGGACCCTTCACCGTACGCCGATTCTGCCCACATATCTCCTCCCAGGAGCTCGACAAAACCTTTGGAGATAGCAAGCCCCAGGCCCGAACCACCGTATTTGCGTGTCGAGGAACTGTCGGCCTGGATAAACCTGTCAAAGATAACATCCAGTTTATCTTTCGGAATACCAATGCCGGTATCTTTGACATAAAAATGGAGCATGTTGTTTTTATGCTTCTTATATCCGAATTCAATATATCCTTCGCTTGTAAATTTGAACGAATTTCCCACCAGGTTGGTGAGTATCTGCCTCAACCGGTTAGGATCAGACTGTATAAAGCATTCTTCGTTAGCGAATGCTTTTCTTATGCGGAGCTTGACTTTAGATTTGTCCTTCTTAAGCTGTTCGGTAAGGAATGAAGAGTGAACCTGAGTAAGGAGGTTATTCAGTGAAAAATCCTGGAGCGATATATTGATCTGTCCTGCTTCAATTTTCGCAAAATCAATGATATCATCAATAAGGTTGACCAACATTTTACCGTTGCTATAGATTATATCGAGGTATTTCTTCTTATTGCCTGCACTGAGATTTTCATCGTTAAGCATTTCTGCAAATCCCAGGATGCCGTTCATCGGAGTCCTGATTTCATGGCTCATATTGGCCAGAAAAGCAGTTTTCAGCTTATCGGATTCTTCAGCCTTCACTTTTGCCTGGATGAGTTCATACTCGAGCTGGCTTCTTTGCAGGGCTACGGAAACCTGGTGCACAAATGTTTCAATGATATGTTTGAATTTTATGATGCTCTTATTCAAGGTGAAGATGGTAATATTTCCGAGCAGTTTATTATGTCTTGCAAGTGAGATATTGTATATTTTATGGACTTTGAGTTTTTCCAGTACCACTAAAAGATTGCTGTACCGTATTCCTTCAAACTGAATCAGATCAATGTTATCTTTAATATTCGTAATGATCCCGGCATTGGTCAGATTCGAAAATTTCTCGTTATTCGGGAATTTCAGACCAGTGAGGTCTTTTCCGAGCAGCTGCCTGATCAGGTCCTTATCATCAGGAAGTGCAGAAACATTTTCGATATTAAAGACATTCTGGTCTTCATGGAATGAAGAGACAATCACAAGAGCACGTTCAAGAAAAAGGTAGAGTTTTTCCGAGATGTAGCGGTATATATCTTCTTTTGAAGACAATCCCAACAGGTCGAGTGCAGAGTTGCTCAGGAAGATGAGGTTATCGTGGTATACCCTTTCTTTAAGCTCGGCCAGTTTTCTTTCGGAAATATCCCTCGAATTTACTATAATACCATTAATAGCCCTGTTATTGAGCTGGTTTGAGAAAATACTTTCCACATATATCCACTTCTTGTTCTTATGCAGGCTTCTGTATTCCCTTTTTATCTGTTTCCCGGGCTTATCCTTAAGTTCGATAAATATCTTCTTAAAGTTTTCTGTTTCATCGGAATGGATCACATCAAAGATCGATTTGCCAAGCAATTCATTTAATGCAAAGTCAGAAATTCTGTTTTTCGGAGAATTTTCGAAAATGATTTTACCTTCACTGTCGAGGATTGAAATTGCATCGGAAGAATTTTGCAGCAAGGCTCCGAAATGTTCTTCGCGCTGCCTGATATTTTCCTCCATGTTTTTACGCTCGGTAATGTCTCTCGATATTCCGGTAAGTCCGATTAGTTTACCCTCTTCGTTAAAAATCGGGGTTTTGAAGGTCTCCATCCAGCGTTTGCCCTGAGGCATTATCTCAACCTCTTCAAAAAGCTCCCGTTTTCGGCTTTTCATGACCTCCGAATCGTTCTGAAAATATTTCTCCGCAATATTTTTCTCGCAGAAATCGAAATCGGTCTTTCCGATAATATCTTCGGGCGCCAGATTGAATGATTTGGCAAAAGGTTCATTTACAGAAATATACCTGCCTTCATTGTCTTTAAGCCAGGCAAGGTAAGGTATGTTATCAAGGATGGCTTTCTGCCGCATTCTTGCCTTTGAGATTACCGACTGCAGCTCAAGCTGGTTGGTGATGTCACTTATTACAGAGACATAACGGTAAATCTTACCATCATCGTTATATACCGGATAATTTCTGGACCATACCCAGCGGATTTTATTGTCTTTTCTGATGATGCGATACTGAAATTCTGTATCCGTTTCTTTATCTGAGAACCTTTTGTTGTAATATTTTGTATATGATTTTCTCTCTTCGGGGTGAACACTTTCCTCCAGGACTTTCGGGTTGGATATGAGGTCGTCTACTGTTCTTCCAAAAATTCGTTCAAAGGCAGGATTGGCATATAAAATGGTGAATTTATCTGACAGTATGAAAACGTCGCTGGTATTCTCAGCCAGTTGCCTGAACCTTTCCTCACTTTCCTTTATGGTTTCTTCGGTGATCTTTCGCTCTGTGACATTTGTTGCGAAAAGTGTCACACCTGTAATTTCCTGATTACTGTCCACTATAGGGTTAACGGATAGCTCGAAAAACATCCTGATATCCTTTTCCTTGTACTTTTCCTCCTGCAACCAGTGCTCACCTTTAAAAGCTTTCTCCAGAATTTTTTTCCACCTTACTTTTTGTTTGTCCGGAAGCTGGGCATAAAAATTATCACCCAGTGTGATCTTTTTCCTGAAGTAGGTTTCAAAGAACCGTATAAAATGTGAATTAGCAGTGATCAGCGTGAAATTCTTATCGAGCGACCATATGGCATTCTTGGTGCTCTCAATAACGGCCTTAAGGTTTGCGCGACTGGCACCGATGATCTTTTCAGCAAGTTTAAGATCGGTTACATTCCGTGCTATTCCAATCAGTCCGTATACTCTTCCTTTATTATCTTTAAGCGGGATTTTGGAAATATATACATACACCATCTTCCCTTCGTTCCTGTTAAATCCTGATTCCTCGTTGTTCAGTAAGGGCCTGCCTTTGGAGAGAATAATCTCATCTTCCTTCATTATGTTGGCAATCAGTTCATCCGAGAAGAAATCATGATCACTTTTACCGGTGAGTTCATCGGGGTTGTTTACATTCACAAGCTTTGCAAATGCATCGTTAATTAGTATAAACTTACCATTCTTATCTTTAAGGTATATGTAATCCGGAATATTGTCAATCAATATTCTGAGTTGGTTTCGTTCGTTTACCAGGTTTTCTTTTGTTTTTTCACGTACTGAAATATCTTCAAGAATGCCGGAAATATACAGTGGTTTTTCCTGCTCGTCGTATGCCAGCTTTAGGGTAATGCTTACCGGGAATACCGATTTGTCTTTTTTTCTGAAATACGTTTCATGCTTGATCAGGGTATTCCCTTCTATGATATCACGGATGAGCCGCTTTCTTTCAGATGTGTTGACATAGATCTGTTTGGATATGTCCTTTACCGATTTTATCAGTTCTGATGAGGTGCTGTAGCCCAGCAGCTTTGCGAGCGTATTGTTGGCTTCTACATAACGGCCGCCCAGAGTGGCTCTGAAAATACCAAGCGGTGCATCCTCAAAAATAGTCCGGTATTTTTCGAGATCGGTAAGATAAAGTGTAATCTGGCGCTCAAGTTCTCTGATCCTGCTTTTTTCCGCAATATATTCAGATGAATCAGGCATGTAATGGTGAATTCGTAAAGTTAAGGTACAATTTTACAAATTTATTCGGTTCAAATACAATGATATTGACATTCTTAAAGCCATTCGTAACAAAATTAACAAATATGCACATCAATTTTATCTGCATACAGAAAGTTTTTTAGTGGGCCCGGGATATGTTATCTTCAAAGCTGATAAGACCCATATTAAACAAGGTAAACGGGGTTCCAAATAACAACGGGTCAAGCGAAAATCATTTTCCTTTCCTGCGGTTCATCTCATCTCTTATGAGTGAAGCCCTTTCGTAATTTTCATCCCGGATGGCTTCCTCCAGCATGCTTTTGAGATCAGCAGTACGGATGTTTTTTATCTCTTCATTAAACGATGGATCTTCAACCTTTATATCACGGGGTGTCGAAACATTTTCTGAAGCTGGTTTTGAAGTACCTTCTTTCTCGAAATCAAGTATGATCCCTGCCCGCTGCAGGATATCTTCAGTGGTGTAAATAGGGCATTTGAAACGCAGTGCCAGGGCTATGGCATCGGAAGTGCGTGCATCGATTTCGGTGATTTGTTTCCCGTTATCACATGTGAGCTTTGAAAAAAATACACCCTCTTCAAGCTTATAAATGATTACCTCGAGCAAATCAATGGTAAAGGTTTTAGCAAAATTAAGAAAGAGATCATGTGTCAGGGGCCGGGGTGGTTTGAGCCCTTCGAGTTGAATTGCTATGGCCTGAGCTTCAAATCCCCCCACAATTATCGGTATTCTTCTTTTTCCATCCTCCTCAGCCAAAACCAGGGCATATGCTCCGGTTTGTGTTTGACTATACGAAATACCCAGAACGTTTAGTCTTATTTTACTCATTCTTACCTGATAAAATATGTCTTTTCAGTCCTAAATTATATGCAAATATAATGAAATCAAAATTTAAATTTCAGCGCAGAGGTTTTTAATAGACCTGTGACAATCAGATAACCGTATGAAATATTCAGAGGCATACAGGGCTGTTGCCTTAAAGTAGAAAACAAAACAGAAGCATTCTGAAATTGTTCCTTCAGAAAAATATAGAGGTATTTGTTTGCAGATCAATCAAACTTTTATATTTTTGCACACCCAATTGAGAACATACGAAATATTAAATCAATGTACGCAATCGTTTCAATCGCAGGCCAACAATTTAAGGTTGAAAAAAACAGCAGGATATTTGTTCATCGCCTGCAGGAAATTGAAGGATCGGTGACAGAGCTTGATAAAGTGATGTTGATCGACAATGATGGAAAGATTCAGATTGGTACTCCGTATCTTAAGGACGCCCTGGTAACAGCAAAGATTATCTCGCATCTTAAAGGAGATACTGTTAAAGTTTTTAAGAAAAAAAGAAGAAAAGGATACCAGGTTATGAACGGACACAGGCAGTATTTTACCGAAATAATAATCGACGAGATCCTTGAGAAAGGGGCTTCAAAAAAAGCACAGCCAAAGGCAGAGCCGAAGGTAACAGGCGCCGGAAAAGAACCTGTGGCAGAGAAGAAGGAAGGTAAGGCGGATGTTCAAAAAGAAATCAGAAAAGCCGCCTCAACGCAGAAAGCCACCGGCCCAAAAGATAAAAAACCGGCCGGTACACAGAAAAAGGCAGCACCAAAGAAAGAAGTAAAAACAGCCAAAGCGGCTCCCAAAACCAAGGCAGGTATAAAAAGTGCGGCAAAACCGGCAGGCAAAGCCATCAAAAGCACGAAGTCCAAAGAAAGTAAATAAAATCTGTTAAACTAAACTTCAGGAAAAATGGCACACAAGAAAGGAGCCGGCAGTACCAGAAACGGAAGGGAATCGGAAAGCAAGAGACTGGGAGTAAAGCTTTTTGGAGGACAGTATGCTAAAGCCGGAAATATTATCGTACGTCAGAGAGGTACCAGACATCATCCCGGTCTGAATGTGGGAATCGGTAAAGATCACACGTTGTTTGCCCTCATCGACGGAACAGTAGAGTTCAGAAAAAAAGAAAAGAACAGGTCTTACGTTTCTGTTGTTCCGGTATCCGAATAATATTTATCAATAAATATGTATAATCTCCTGATTTCTCTATCAATAGAAATCAGGAGATTTTTTATTTTAGCTAAAATTAATCTAATGGTCCTATGTTAACACTTAACTATATCAGGGAAAATCCGGATGAAGTCATTCAGCGGCTAAAGATCAAGAATTTTAACGCAGAAGGAATTGTCTCCCGAATATTGGAGTCCGATCAGCAGAGGAGGGGACTGCAGTTTGATCTCGACAACAGGCAGAGTGAACTCAACACCATTTCCAGAGAGGTCGGTCAGCTTTTCAAGGAGGGAAAAATGGATGAAGCGGATACATTGAAAGCCAGGACAACTGCAGTGAAGGATGATATCAGGGAACTTGGCTTAAAGCTCACCCAGGCAGAAGAACTGGTGAAAAATCTTCTGATTCAGTTGCCAAACCTGCCTCACAAATTCGTTCCGCCGGGGAAATCGGCTGAAGACAATGAAATAATAAGAAAAGGCGGAAACTCACCGGAACTTTTGCCCGGTGCACTGCCTCACTGGGATCTTGCCAGGAAATACGACATCATTGATTTTGATCTCGGAAACAAGCTGACTGGTTCAGGATTTCCTGTATATAAAGGAAAAGGGGCCAGGTTACAAAGGGCACTGGTAAACTTTTTTCTCGATGAAAATGAAAAAGCAGGGTACACTGAGTATCTTCCACCTTTAATGGTCAATGAAGATTCGGCATTTGGCACCGGGCAGCTCCCCGATAAAGAGGGCCAGATGTATTTTGTGGCCTCCGATAATTTTTACCTGATACCTACTGCGGAGGTTCCTGTTACTAATATTTACAGAGATGTCATCCTCGAAGCCCGCGAATTACCCATTAAGTGTACTGCGTATACGCCCTGTTTCCGGCGTGAAGCCGGTTCATACGGCAAAGATGTCAGAGGACTGAACCGTGTGCATCAGTTTGATAAGGTAGAGATCGTGCAGGTGCAACATCCTGAAAGATCTTACCGGGCGCTTGATGAAATGGTGGCACATGTAGAGAAGCTGGTAAATAAACTTGGTCTTCCATACAGGATCGTGAAGCTTTGCGGTGGTGATATGAGTTTCGCTTCAGCACTTACTTATGATTTTGAAGTGTTTTCGGCAGCCCAGAAAAAATGGCTGGAGGTGAGTTCAGTTTCGAATTTCGAATCTTTTCAGGCAAACAGGCTCAAACTGCGGTTTCGTGATGAAACCACAAAGAAAACCATGCTGGCTCATACGCTTAACGGCAGTTCTCTGGCTTTACCAAGGATTGTTGCTGCCCTTCTCGAAAATAACCAGACCGATAAAGGAATTAAAATCCCGGAAAACCTGGTTAGATACACGGGATTTGAGATGATCAGCTGACGGGTAACTTACAGGTTGGCATAAGGATACATGAGTTTGACTTAGCACGGATATCTATTACTCATTGAAACTCTTTCTTTTTTACAAATGGGTATAATTGTCTTGGCATTATAATTTTATTCATATCAAAATCAAACTCTGGTAATATCGAACTAATGTTAAGTTATGCTTTTTCCATATCTTTTGAGAAGATCAGCCTGAGCGCCTGTTCTATCTTGTTGGCAGTAAGAATTTTAATTTTGCTTTGTTTCACGGATTTCAGATTGTTGTACCCTGAGATGATTATTTTCGTAAAACCCATCTTATCGGCTTCTTTTATGCGCTGCTCAATGCGGCTTACCGGCCTAATTTCACCTGATAAACCTATTTCTCCGGCAAAACAACAGAACCGGTCTATAGCCCTGTCGTAACCCGATGAAATAACTGCACTTACAACAGCCAGATCGATGGCAGGGTCCGTAACTTTTATTCCACCCGCAATATTCAGAAATACATCTTTTGCAGCAATCTTAAATCCTGCCCTCTTTTCAAGTACGGCAAGCAGCATATTCAGCCTTCTGACATCAAAACCCGTGCTTGATCGCTGCGGGGTACCGTATGCAGCAGTGCTAACAAGAGCCTGTACTTCAATCAGAAAAGGCCTTAATCCGTCTATTGTTGAGGCAGTGGCCATACCGCTCAACTCTTCATCGAACTTTGACAATAATATTTCCGAGGGATTATTGACTTCGATGAGGCCTTTTTCGTGCATTTCAAAAATTCCAAGCTCAGAAGTGGCACCGAACCGGTTCTTTGAAGCTCTCAGAATACGGTATACATGATTATGGTCCCCTTCGAACAGGAGTACACAGTCGACGATATGTTCCAGTATCTTAGGTCCGGCCAGGGTTCCGTCCTTGGTGATATGCCCGACCAGAATAACCGGTACTGACGACTCTTTAGCAAATTTCAGGAATCGCGAGGCGCAGTCCCTGACCTGAGAAATGCTTCCGGGAGAGGATTCCAGCGATTCGGAATATACGGTCTGCACAGAATCAACGATTATCAGGTCGGGATTCAGTTGCTGAATCTGCAAAAAAATATGTTCCAGTACAACCTCGCTCAACACATAAAGATTTTCACCCGGAGTATTGCCGATTCTTTCCGAACGGAGTTTAATCTGCTTTGTGCTTTCTTCTGCCGAGACATAAAGAACTTTCAGGGTACTTAGTTGCATGGCAATCTGCAGTGCAAGCGTTGATTTTCCAATGCCGGGTTCACCACCAACCAGAATTAACGAACCCGGAACGATCCCACCGCCCAGAACCCTGTTCAGCTCCGAAATACCGGTATCAATGCGTTTGTCTTCACCAGAAGGGATATGGTCCAGGTGAACCGGTTTTGAACTTGGAGTATCCGAGCCCGGGAACCCTGTTCCAGGGTTTTTTGATATAATTTCTTCCACATAACTGTTCCATTGCCCGCATGAAGGACATTTGCCGATCCATTTTGCAGCTTCAGCACCGCAGTTTTGGCAAACATATATGGTTCTGTTCCTGGCCATACGGTTATTTAGGAATATGCATGATCATGTATGTTTAAGTTTTTCGATCAGTGCCGAGGTGGAGTATCCCTCCAGGTAATCGATAGCAATCACTTCGCCGTTCTTTGCTTTAACGATGTCATAACCCACTATGTCTTCGGGATTATAATCACCACCTTTCACAAGGATATCGGGTTGCACAGCGGATATTAGGTTATACGGCGTATCCTCGTCAAAAATCACAATGGCATCTACAAAAGAACATGCTGCGAGAAGTATTGCCCTTGAATCCTGATCAAATACCGGTCTGCCTTTGCCTTTAATGTGTTTCACCGATTCGTCGGAATTTAACCCGATGATCAGGATGTCCCCCAGATCAGAAGCTGCAGATAAATATTCGACATGTCCCCGGTGAAGGATATCGAAACAACCATTGGTGAAAACAATTTTGAACTGCTTAAATCTCCAGAAAGCCAGAATTAGTTCAAGTTCGTGGTAACCAATGATTTTTTTTCGTACAGAATCAAGTGAACTCATGTCCTCTCCCGGGATTTTTTTACCAAATTAACAAAAATATCGGGATGGAAAAAAGGTTTACCTGAATAATGCAGGAATTTGCCCGGGCTGACACTGACCGGTTATTTTACGGTATTTGTCGCGGTATCGGGGAAAATAATTTTCGGTTTGAATGAACGGGCTTCTTCAAAATCCATCATAGCATATGAAAGTATAATGACCACATCACCGATGGCCACCTTGCGGGCTGCAGGTCCGTTCAGGCAGATCTGGCCTGTTCCCCGTTCACCTTTAATGACATAAGTATCGAGTCTTTCTCCGTTATTGATATTCAAAACCTGGACCTTTTCCCCTTCAATGAGGTTTGAAGCCTCCATCAGGTTTTCGTCAATAGATATGCTTCCCACATACTGAAGATTGGCATCCGTTACGGTAACCTTATGAATTTTTGATTTTACTACTTCAATCATCATAACCCTGCAAATTTACGAATAAAATCTGACATTATCTATCAGTCTGACATCCCCAACCCATGCGGCAATGCAGGCTACACCATTTTTCAGGTCGTCTTTGCCTGTCAAAGGAAGCAGTGTATTCTCATTAACAATTTCAAAATATTCGGGTTCAATGCCGTGGATTTCTTTAAGCTCCTTCATCACGTATTCCTTTATCTCTTCCTGTGAACTAAAAGCGGCCAGGTTATCTCTGGCAGCAAATAATACCTTTGAAAGCCCGGCAGCAATTTGCCTTTCCCGTTGTGGTAAACGCATATTTCTTGAACTCATTGCCAGACCGTTGGACTCACGAACTATCGGGCACGGAACTATTTCTACAGGGATCCGGTGTTTTTTTACAATATACTTTATGATCGCCAGTTGCTGGAAATCTTTAAGGCCGAAATAGGCTCTTTCGGGTTCTAAAATTTCAAAAAGCCGGGTGACCACCTGCAACACACCATTAAAATGACCTGGCCTGAATTTACCCTCCATTATGTTATCGAGCCCGCCGAAATCGAAAATCCTTGTATCCGGTTCGGAATAAATTTCTTTTTCATCGGGTAAGAATACGATATCGCAACTGATGTTCCTGAGCATTTCCAGGTCCCGCCCGGTAGTCCTTGGATATTTGACCAGGTCGTTCTTATCGTTAAATTGTGTGGGATTTACAAAAATGCTTACTATTGTGCTGTCATTCTGGTGTTTTGAACATTTCACAAGCGACAAATGGCCGTCGTGCAAAGCGCCCATAGTCGGCACAAATCCCATTGACTTACCCGATCTTCTCAGTCGGTTGATTTCGGCTTTAATTTCCCTTGTCTTATAAAATATTTTCATACCGGGGTGCAAATATAGCTAAAGTTAGTGTATTTGAAACCTTCCCGGCCCATAAACTATATGACAGGAATGTTGTTATATTTCTGTCTATCTCTTTATTCTTAAGAAATTCGATACACTGCACCTACAAAACTGTCTGAGCCTGGCAATCATTAATTGTTAATAATTTTTAGTAACTTTGCACATTGTTTGAAAAACCATAGCAATACAAGAATGCAAGATATCAAAGTATTGTACGTAGCTCAGGAAATTACTCCTTATTTACCGGAATCAGAAATGGCTTTAATCGCCAGGAACCTTCCCCAGGCTATCCAGGACCGGGGCAGGGAGATACGCACGTTCATGCCGAAATATGGTTGCATTAATGAAAGGCGCAACCAGCTGCATGAGGTTATACGGCTTTCCGGGATGAATATCATCATTAACGATAATGATCATCCGTTAATCATAAAAGTGGCATCTATTCAGGCTGCAAGAATGCAGGTTTATTTTATCGATAACGAAGATTATTTTCAACGAAAATATACGGTACATGATGATGAAAACAATCCTTTTCCCGATAACGATGAAAGGGCTATTTTCTTTGCACGGGGAGTTATTGAAACTGTGAGAAAGTTGCAATGGGCACCTGACATCATTCATTGTCATGGCTGGTTTACCGATCTTCTTCCCCTGTACATTAAGAAAGTGTATTATGATGACCCGTTGTTTATGGACTCGCGGGTGATTGTATCTGTTTACAATGATGAGTACAATAAGCCGCTAAATAACACGTTGAAGAATAAGCTCGAAATGGAAGGGATTGATAAGAACAATCTGAAAATTATAACCAGCCCGACTTATGAAAATCTCAGCAAGCTTGCTGTGAACATAGCGGACGGAATAATAATCGGCAGCAAACAGATTCATAAAGAAGTTGAAAAATATATTATCGGGTCGGGTAAATACTATTTGCCTTATCAGGATTCCGAACAATATGTTGATGCTTATTCTGAGTTTTATAATAAAATTTTAACAGCCACTGTTAATGACTAATCCGTTGCTTTCGCGAAAAAGACTTCACATCTTTTCAGTTTCACTGGTTCTTCTTCAAGTACTTGTTATTTCAGGAATTTTTTTAAGCTGTAATGAAGATCCAAGCCAACTGGGCCTGGGTCTGCTTCCCGATGAAGACAATCCTGATGTCCGGATTGACTCGTTTCAGGTCGATGCATATACAATCGGTCCGGAGCGCATTGTTTCATCAAATAAGACGGTGGTAAGTCTGGGTTGTTATTACGATCCTGTTTTTGGAAATTTCAAGTCCGATTTCATGATTGAACTGACTCCTACATTTCCGCTGGACAACATACCCTTTGGTGAAGATATTTTCATTGACTCTGTGCACCTGATCATTAGTTACTCAGGAATGGTAGGAGATACATTCTATGTGCCGCAGTTCGAGGTTTATGAGCTGACTTCGCCGCTTATCGATTCTCTTGTATATTATTCCGATACAGATCCAGCAGGGATGACTGGTGGTCCAAACCTGGCCGTTTCAGAGGTTATGCTTACCGATACCCTTGAACTGACCACACAGCTTTCGAATGCATTCGGATACAGCCTTCTTGAACCGGCTATAGCATTCGATTCATTGTTCTTTGAAAACGATTCGGCATTTGATTCAAGATTTTACGGATTGTATGTGAAGGCCCTCTGTCCGGATTTCAACGGTAGTATTATCACCACCAACAATATCGCATTGAAACTCCAGTACCATACCGGATCAGATCCGGATACAGTATCGTATATTTTTATATATGACAACGGATCATACGGTACTTCACGTGATCAGAATGTAGGTATATTCATGCATGATTACAGTACCGGAAATATACCCCATCTGAACGACTTTAATGTTCAGGATACGGCCATTTACATAGAATCGATGGGAGGGACCCAGGGTATAATTGATATTTCCGGCCTGGATGAACTTAAACAGCAGCTTGGAAAAATCCTTGTTAATAAAGCCGAACTTTTCATTCCGGCTTTTGTTGACAGCGCTGATCTAGTCGACTTTCCGGTTACGATGCAGCTTGGATTGCGAAAGACAGGTGACGGTGACGACATGTATATCGCCGATGATATTTTGTATCAATATTCAAGCTATAGTACGGCTGTGACTGGCACACACCTTAACGGCAGGTTTAATTATTCTAGGAGGGGATTTGATTTTTACCTGACCAAAGCTATGCAGAATTTTTTCGACGACGACAACGAATCAGTAACATCCTTCAGGCTTTATTCTGCCTGGTTAAATACGGGTCTGGGACATACCGATTTCAGCGCAGCCGATTTAAACAGGGTTATTTTAGGCAGCGGAACAAACCCTAATCGGAAAATTACGTTTAAACTGGCATATACTATTTTATAATTTATGTTATGTGCGGCATTGTTGGTTATATTGGTGACAGGGAAGTCTTTCCGGTCCTTATGAACGGGTTGAAACGTCTTGAATACCGTGGCTATGATTCGGCAGGCATCTCCATAATGAATACATCACTTAAACTTTTCAAATGCCGGGGTAAAGTTAGTGATCTTGAGAATCATACCAGGGGAAAGGATCTTTCAGGTTCGATAGGTATCGGTCATACCCGGTGGGCTACGCATGGTGAGCCCAATGATGTAAATGCACATCCGCACGTTTCCATGCATGGTAAGTTTGTGCTGATTCATAACGGAATCGTCGAAAACTATGCCCGTTTAAAAGAGCGCCTTGAACACCGCGGAGTTACCTTTAAGAGTGAAACCGATTCCGAAGTCCTGGTAAATCTCATCGAATACATTTATCTCAAAGGGCAGGTAAATGCGGAGATGGCTGTAAGGCTTGCATTATCAAAAGTGATCGGCGCTTACGGACTTGTGATCATGTGTACCGATGAACCCGATAAGCTTATCGCAGCCAGGAAGGGAAGTCCCCTGGTTATCGGCGTCGGGAATGAAGAATATTTTCTGGCATCGGATGCCACACCTATTGTTGAATATACCAAAAGCGTAATTTATCTGAACGATGACGATGTAGCCATTCTGACAAAAGGAGAGTTGGTACTCAAAACGATTAAGAACGATCGCCAGACACCTGTAATCCATCAGCTTGACCTGGATATCGGAGAAATTGATAAAAACGGATATGAACATTTCATGCTCAAAGAGATCTTTGAACAGCCCCGCTCCATCCTGGATACCTTCAGGGGGCGCGTTACACCTGATCTTTCGAACCTGCATCTCGGGGGATTGTACCATGTGATGCCCCGGCTTGTCGAGGCCAAGCGAATTATAATTATCGGCTGCGGTACATCATGGCATGCCGGACTTGTTGGTGAATACCTGTTTGAGGACCTGGCAAGGATCTCTACCGAAGTTGAGTATGCATCGGAATTTCGTTACCGCAACCCGATCATTACTAAAGACGATATTATTATTGCTATTAGCCAGAGTGGTGAGACAGCGGATACTCTGGCTGCAATAAAGCTGGCTAAACAGGCGGGAGCCCTGGTTCTTGGGATCTGCAATGTTGTTGGTTCCAGCATTCCCAGGGAAACCGATGCCGGGGTTTACACCCATGCAGGCCCTGAAATCGGAGTTGCATCAACCAAGGCATTTACAGCCCAGGTTACAGTATTGGCCATGATGGCAATTCTCATCGGCAAAAAAAAGAACATTATTGCCAACAAGCAATACCTGACCTTAATTAAAGACCTGACCCTTATCCCATCGAAAATTAAGAAAATACTGGCTTTTGACAAAGACTTTAAGAAAATAGCCGGTTTGTACAAGCATGCCAATAATTTTCTGTACCTGGGCAGGGGATATTTTTTCCCGGTTGCCCTTGAAGGTGCATTAAAATTGAAGGAGATCTCTTATATTCACGCAGAAGGTTATCCGGCTGCCGAAATGAAGCATGGCCCTATTGCTCTTATCGATCAGAATATGCCTGTAGTGGTGATTGCAGCCAAAGACTCATCGTACGATAAAATTGTAAGCAATATTCAGGAGGTCAAGGCCCGAAACGGAATAGTTATCGCTATTGTTACCGAAGGGGATACCATTATTAAGGAAATGGCTGACCATGTGCTCGAAATTCCGAATACCGAAGCAATATTTTCTCCGCTGCTGGCGGTAATTCCTTTACAACTGCTTTCCTACCATATTGCTGTTATGAGGGGGTGCAATGTCGATCAGCCCCGGAACCTGGCCAAATCGGTGACTGTTGAGTAATTACCGCTGCACGTATTGCATTTCGTAGTATTTCTCATATGCTCCAGAAAGAACATGCTCAAGCCATGCCTCGTTTGACAGATACCAATCAACTGTCACCTCAAGGCCTTCCTCGAAAGACACAGAGGGTTTCCACCCAAGGGTATTTTGCAATTTTGAGGAATCGATTGCATACCGCATATCATGTCCTGCCCTGTCCGTAACAAATGAAATTAATTTGCTCGATGAACCGGGAGCTCTTTTGAGCCTTTGATCCAGGATTTCACATAAAAGATGGATCACATTGATATTTTTCCACTCATTGTTGCCCCCGATGTTATACCTATCACCTGCTTTTCCTGAATGAAAAATCACATCAATGGCATGCGCATGATCTTCCACGTATAGCCAGTCCCGTATATTTTCACCTTTACCGTAGACTGGTATGGTATTGTTGTTCTTTATGTTGTTAATGCATAACGGTATCAGTTTTTCAGGGAACTGGTTCGGGCCGTAATTATTGCTGCAATTGGAAACGATAACAGGGATTTTGTAGGTGTTGCAATAGGCCATGACAAAATGGTCGGAGCTTGCTTTGGATGCAGAATATGGGCTACCCGGGTCATATACTGTTGATTCGGTGAAGTAGGTTCCTTCTTCGGCTGAACCATATACCTCGTCGGTTGAAATATGATAAAATACTTTTCCTGACAGGTTTTTATCCCAGCTTTTCCTGGCTGCATTCAGCAGGTTGACAGTTCCTAACACATTCGTGCGGATAAACTCACTCGGATCACTGATTGACCTGTCGACATGAGATTCTGCAGCAAGGTGAATAATGCCATCGAAGGGTAACCTGGAGATGAGTTCATCAATAAATGATGCATCACAGATGTCGCCTTTTATGAATTCATAATTTGGTTTTTGTTCAAGGTCGGATAAGTTCTCTAGATTTCCGGCATAGGTAAGCTTATCAAGATTGACGATCTTATATTTTGGATATTTATTCACAAATAGTCGTACAACATGTGAACCGATAAACCCGGCCCCTCCTGTAATTAAAAGTGTTTTTTTAACCATTCGGCAATTCAGTTTATATATCAGGTGTTGTGTATATTTCTCTCCCAGTTCCAGGCCGACAGTAAGGTCTCCTCAAGGGGAATTTCAGCCTTCCAGCCAAGTTCTGTATTTGCCTGAGTTGTATCTGCATATACCATGTCGATATCACCGGGTCTGCGGTTTACAATGCGAAAGTTTATCTTCTGACCCGTTACTTTCCTGAAGGTATTGATAATATCCATGACCGATAATCCTTTTCCTGTTCCAAGGTTAAACACCTCGTATTGTTTCTTATTTTTTCCGCCGAGCAATCTGGAAACCGCAACAACATGTGCCCTGGCCAGATCAACGACATTAATATAATCCCTTACACCGGTGCCGTCATGGGTGTTGTAATCGTTTCCGTATACAAGCAATTCCTTTCTTACGCCTATGGCAGTCTGGGTTAGAAAAGGCACCAGATTTAAAGGAATACCCAGGGGCAGTTCCCCGATCAACGCCGATTTATGGGCTCCGATCGGATTGAAATACCTGAGCGATATACCATTTAAATTTGTACATGCATGAAGGGTATCTGCAATAATTTCCTCTGAGATCTGTTTTGTATTGCCGTAGGGAGAATTTGCTTTTTTGACGGGTGAATATTCTGTTACGGGCAGTATGTCTGGTAGTCCGTATACCGTGCACGACGATGAAAAAACCAAATCCGGGATTTCATATTCATGCATTGCAGATAACAGGTTGAGCAGTGAAACAATATTGTTGAAATAGTATTCAAGTGGTTTTTCAACCGATTCGCCGACAGCTTTCAGGGCAGCAAAGTGAATAATGGCCTTAATATCGGGATTTGCAGAGCAGAAATTGCTCACTCTGGCCTTATCGCATAAATCAAAATTCTCAAAACGGGGTCTGACACCTGTAATTTTTTCGATGCCATTAAGCACATCTATCTTTGAATTGGACAGATTGTCCACAATAATCGTCTCAAATCCGGCTTCAATCAGTTCCACTGCGGTATGAGAGCCGATGTATCCTGTTCCGCCGGTTAAAAGGATCTGTGTTTTCATTGGTATCTCCTGGTATTTATACTTTTACCACTTCATTGTTTCTGAGTTCATACCGTTCCTTACTTTCGGGACATTCCGCAATTCCGGACTCATCAAAAACCAGCTTATGTCCGTATTCGCTCATCCACCCAACCTGCCGGGCCGGATTACCAATCACCAGTGCATAGGAAGGCACATCCCTGGTTACCACAGCACCGGCACCGATAAAAGCAAACCTGCCAATAGAGTTTCCACAAAGTATTGTCGCATTTGCACCTATGGTTGCCCCCTTCCGCACCAGGGTTTTAACATATTGGCCTTTTCTCATGATGGCACTTCTCGGATTAACGATGTTTGTGAAAACCATGGAAGGGCCTAAAAAAACGTCATCTTCGCATACCACACCGGTATATACTGAAACGTTATTCTGCACTTTTACATTTCTTCCAAGGACAACTCCCGGAGATACAACCACATTTTGTCCGATATTGCAATTGTCCCCGATCTTACTGCCAGACATGATGTGACAAAAGTGCCATATCTTTACTCCCTTTCCGATATCGCAATCAGCATCAATTACTGCGGTCTCATGCGCAAAAAATTCCTGTTTCATGATGTCCCTGTTAAATAATCTTTTACTGTATTTGTAATGAAAGTGAGCTGTTCATCATCGAGCTCGGTATGCATGGGAAGGGATAACACCGACCGGCACAATTCTTCGGTCACCGGAAAGTCTTCATCCCGGCATCCGAGATAGGAAAAAGCCTTTTGCCGGTGCAGGGGAACAGGGTAATAGATCATCGTGGGTATTCCCTTTAACCGGAGGTCATGTTGCAGTTCCTCCCTTTCCGGCACATTCAGTTTAACGGTGTATTGATGAAAAACATGGCTTGAATACCTGGCTCTTACAGGGATTGATATTTTAGGAATATCCGATAAAGCGGCATCATAAAATGCCGCGGTACGCTGCCTGGCCTGAATATACGCATCAAGATTCTTCAATTTAATGCTGAGGATTGCCGCCTGTATCGTATCCAGCCGTGAATTTACGCCAATCATGTCGTGGTAATATTTTGTTTTCATCCCATGATTGGCAATAATCCTGCATTTCTCCGCCAAATTCTTATCTCCTGAAAATAGTGCACCACCATCACCATAACAGGCAAGATTTTTTGACGGGAAGAATGAAGTGCATCCCACATGACCGATGGTTCCTGCTTTTAAAATGTGCTCCGGAGATCTGTAAAAGTCGGCGCCCATAGCTTGTGCCGTATCTTCAATAACAACAATACCATGCCTGGCAGCGATTTTCATAATGTCATTCATACCGGCACATTGTCCGAATAAATGAACAGGAATAACGGCCCTGGTTTTCCCCGTTATGGCTTTTTCAAAGCATGCAGGATCAATCGTAAAAGTGTCGGCATCAACATCCATGATTACCGGGGTTAATCCCAACAGAGCAATTACCTCAATGGTAGAAACAAAAGTAAAATCCGGAGTGATCACTTCATCACCGGGTTGAAGCCCCAGAGCCATCAAAGCAATCTGAAGCGCGTCAGTTCCATTCGCACAGGAAATCACGTATGGAACACCAAGGTAATCAGCAAGCTCATTCTCAAATTTAGCAACCTGTGGCCCGTTGATGAATGATGTGTTTTCAAGAACACCTTCAATGGCTTTTGAAATTTCGGGCTTTAAAACATCGTATTGTGTTTTCAGGTCAACCATTCGGATTTCTTTCATGGTGCTTGCACTCGTATTGAATTTAACAGGATGAATAATTTGCTGCCAAAGCATTCAATGGATTGCTAAAATAGTGTATGGTAATGAATTTGCCTAATAATTTATAAGGTTAATACGCCTTAACTTTACATCCATAAAATGAAGCGTTGATTATTTATTTATTATTTTTGAGCTAATTTGTTGAGTTACCATTAAAAGGAATTGACCGTTGGACATACCGAAGTACATAAAGGAATTGATAATTAGGAACGAATGTATTATTCTGCCGGGCTTCGGAGGATTTGAAACCGATTACAAACCGGCATATGTTGATAAGAATACAGGGTCGTTTATCCCACCCTCCAAACAGATCATATTCAGGCAGGACTTTACGAAAGATAATGGGGTTCTTGTGTCTTATGTGTCAACTAAAGAAAAAATACCTGCGGAAGCTGCCGAACAGGCAATCGGTGAATTTATTAAAAAACTATCGGTTTCTCTTGCCGGCGGTCAGCAATTCGTTATTGATGGCATTGGAACATTTAACTACACTGATGATCAAAAGCTAATCTTTTTTCCATTTGAATCGGAAAACTACCTAATCGATTCGTTCGGTCTTTCTGCATTCAAACAGAAGAAACTCTATATTGAGAAGAAAGAACAGGCAGGTACTGAACGGATTATTGAAAAAAAGAAATCATACAAGACAGGAACGGTATTAATAATAGGCATTGTTGTTACCCTGCTGACCATCTTTGTTTTGCTGATGTTAGGTACTGATCTTTTTAACGGATCAGGAAAAACACGGAATCCCTCTGCATCTGCTTCGGATGACAACGATAAAACCGTATTCGGACAGATGAAGCTTCCCAAAAAAGACAGTACACAGATAGCCATTGATGAACAGCTAAGCGATAACACTTCAAAACAAACTGCGCTGCAATACAGGGAAAGATCACAGGCGGCGATTAAGCCGGTGGAGGTTTACAATAACAGGAGCTCAGGCCTAGAGGAACATTATCAAATTGTGGCAGGCAGTTTTCTCCTTGAGCATCTTGCGATGAGGCAAGCCGAGGAATTGCGGAAGAAAGGCTATCACCCGGTTGTTATAAAAACCGGGAACGATTTTTACAGGGTCGTCCTTGACACTTTCGATAATAAAACCAGAGCGCTGAATGAACTGAGGACATACCGGTCAGAGTTGGGATCAACTGTATGGATTGCAAGCAACAACGGCTGATCCGGTTTTGGTGAGCGCCGGAAGAGATGTCATTCAGCTTCTGTATGCCTCGTAGATTTTCAGAATGCCATCTTCAAGCGATATTTGCTCTTTCCAGCCTAATTTGTTGATTTTTTTTACGTTAAGTAGTTTCTGAAATGTGCCATCGGGTTTTGAAGTATCCCAATCGATCACTCCGTCAAATCCTACAATATCCTTGATCAGAAAGGCCAGTTCCTTTACAGTAATATCTTTGCCTGTTCCGATATTTATGTGCGTATTTCTTATTTCAATATTCTTATCGTGTGAAGTAATATCATGTGGATCTTTGAGTTTCATGGTATCTTTAAAATCAACGTTCTCCATAATGTACACACAAGCTTCAGCCAGATCGTCGCTGTGCAGAAATTCTCTTCTGGGTGCTCCTGACCCCCAAAGCTTAACTGTAACAGGTGCATCTGCTGATGAATGCCTGAAAATCCCGTATTTTTCCATCTTTTCACCAATTTCTATAGATGTGGAATTTCCGTCTATACCTTCGATCGGTCTTTTATTAAAGTCTTTTCGTATGGCATCCCAGTCGTTCTCTATTAAACACTTTCCCAGGTGCATTTTACGTATTATAGCCGGCAGCACATGCGATTTTTCGAGATCGTAATTATCATTAGGTCCGTATAGGTTTGTGGGCATTACGGCCAGAAAGTTCGTGCCGTACTGAAGGTTATAACTTTCACACATTTTAATGCCGGCAATCTTAGCAATGGCATACGGTTCGTTTGTATATTCAAGGGTCCCGGTAAGCATGTATTTTTCTTTAAGGGGTTGCGGGGCCTCTTTCGGATAAATGCATGAACTCCCTAAAAACAGCAATTTTTTTACCCTACTCAGATAACTGCAATGAATCACATTGTTCTGGATCATCAGGTTTTCATAAATAAATTGTCCCCTGTAGGTATTATTTGCTATTATACCTCCCACTTTGGCAGCGGCAAGCATAACATATTCAGGCTTCTCCTTTTCAAAAAACCGGGCCACTTCCCGCTGGTTTGTCAGATCGAGTTCGTCAATAGTCCGTGCAATGATATGCGAATACCCTTTTTCCCCCAAATTTCTCATGAGGCTGCTGCCAACCAGCCCTGTATGTCCTGCCAAGTATATTCTGGAATTTTTTTCCATGCCTGATCCGTTTGAGATTTTATGATTATTCAAAATAATTCAAAGTCCTGTATCCGCCATTTTTCAGATAATGCTCTTTCTGCATCAGTTTTAGGTCTGAACTGATCATATCTTTAATAAGGGCTGCCAGATCGTATTCCGGTTTCCAGTTTAAGGTTGTTCTTGCCTTTGTGGAATCCCCGATCAGCAGGTCGACCTCTGTTGGCCGGAAATACTTGGGATCAACACTCAGCACTTCTTTACCTGCCGGCAACTGGTATCTTTCATCGGAGCAGGATTTGATGTATCCTTTTTCCTGAGCACCGGTGCCCCTGAATTCGATCTCGATACTCACCTCGGCGAATGCCATTTTTACGAAATCCCTGATCTCGGTTGTTATACCCGTCGCAATTACATAATCGTCGGGTTTATCCTGCTGAAGAATCAGGTACATTGCCCGCACATAATCTTTGGCATGACCCCAATCCCTCCTCGATGAAAGGTTACCGAGATAGAATTTATCCTGAAGGCCCAACACAATCCGTGCAATGGCCCTGGTAATTTTCCGGGTGACAAATGTTTCTCCGCGTATAGGCGATTCATGATTAAAAAGGATGCCGTTGCATGCAAACAAATGATATGCTTCCCTGTAGTTAACAGTGATCCAGTATGCGTATAATTTAGCTACAGCATAAGGACTTCTGGGATAAAAAGGAGTTTTTTCTGTTTGAGGTACCTCCTGAACAAGTCCGTATAACTCACTTGTGGAGGCTTGATATATTCTTGTTTTGTCGATCAGTCCCAGTATTCTGATCGCTTCCAGTATCCTGAGCGTCCCAATTCCATCGGCATTGGCTGTGTATTCAGGAGTGTCAAAGCTAACCTTAACATGGCTCATGGCAGCAAGATTATAAATTTCATCCGGCTGTGTCTCCTGGACAATCCTGATAAGGTTGGTTGAATCGGTCAGATCGCCATAATGCAGGATAAAATTGCGGTCTTCCACATGAGGATCGAGATATAGGTGGTCGATCCGGTCGGTATTAAACAGCGAGCTACGTCTTTTGGTTCCGTGAACAACATATCCTTTTTTCAGTAGATATTCGGCCAGGTATGCGCCATCCTGGCCCGTTATCCCTGTGATTAAAGCTACTTTCTTTGTTGTCATAAGTATAGTATCAATTATTTTTTCTTACACAATTCGTGATACTCGCCTTTCAGGCCTATAGCCCTGGCATTTCTGATATCATAAACGGTTTCTATCGAAGTCTTTGATTCTTTCAGTCCGAATCCTTTGCCATTCAATATTTCCTGGTAAGTTCTTGTATGTAAGTCAGTAAATCCGTCACTGAATTCAATTTCCTTATGGTTTATCAGGATTGAACGGTAGGTTCTCAAGCCTCTTTTTTTCACTTCATCGGGGATATCCGTGTAATCGATACTCAGGAACCACCGGATCCTGGCATTTTCCAGTTCCAGGTAACCAGCTGCCTTATCCCGCTCCAGAATATGCACAACATTTTTCTGTGGTTTCCCGAAAATCCATATCAGCATATCGAAAAAATGCACCCCAATATTTGTTGCAATGCCTCCCGATTTCTGAATATCGCCCTTCCATGAGATATGATACCAGTGCCCACGACTTGTGATATAAGTAAGGTCGATATCGTGTTTTTTCTTGCCAGGCGACTGTTGAATGGATTTATGAAGTGCGATAATTGAAGGATGAAGCCTGAGCTGCAATATAGTAAAAATACTGTTCCGGGATTCCTGCTCAATTTCCGAGAGAGCATCTATATTCCAGGGATTCAGGACAATGGGTTTCTCACAAATTGCATTGGCTCCGGACCGCAATGCAAAACGTATGTGCGAATCGTGCAGGTAATTCGGGGAACAGATGCTCACAAAGTCAACCTGTGTGCCAATTCTCCTTAACTTATCGATATGCCTGTCAAAACGCTCAAATTCAACAAAAAAATCGCTGTCAGGATAGTAATAGTCAATGATTCCTACACTATCACAAGGATCCAGAGAAGCTACAAGGTTATTTCCGGTTTCTTTTATAGCTTTTAAATGCCTTACTGCAATGTATCCTCCTACTCCTATTAATGCAAAATTATTATTTTCGGATTTTCTTTTCATTGCAGTAAATGGTGATTGAAATGAAAGACCAGTTTATTAAAAACAGGAATTAAAATTAATGGAATTCGATTAAAAAAGATGATTATCCGGCAATAAAGATATTCATAATTGCTCATCAGAGGCTTAAATAGGTGATTTTTGAAATATCTTTACGATAGATGCCTTTGATATCGAACAGAATCCCCTTTTCGGTAAGGTGCGATCTGAAAAAGTCTTCTGTTAATTCTTTATACTCATGGTGGGCCACAGCCAATACTATGGCATCGTATTTTTCTTTTATCCGGTCGATCAACCTGAATCCATATTCTTTATAAAGATCATCCGGTGAGGCAAACGGATCGGTCACATCAACATTGATGCCGTATGATTTCAACCCGTTCACCACGTCGGCAACTTTTGAATTGCGGATATCGCTTACGTCTTCTTTGAAGGTTGCCCCCATGACAAGCACATTACTTTTGAGTACGTTTTTGTTTGCCTTTATCATTTTCTTCACAAGTTCGGTGGCGATATAATCGCCCATACCGTCGTTAACAGCCCTTCCTGAATTTATCATCCGTGCGTAGTGTCCCAGCTCGCTGGCTTTGAATGTCAGGTAATAAGGATCAACGCCAATGCAATGACCTCCGACAAGGCCCGGAAAGAACCTGAGAAAGTTCCATTTTGTTCCCGCAGCTTCGAGTACTTCATAAGTATTGATGCTCATTTTGTTAAAGATCATAGATAGTTCATTCATCAGTGCAATGTTAACATCCCGCTGTGTATTTTCAATGATCTTTGCTGCTTCGGCTACCTTAATGGAAGATGCCCTGAACACTCCGGCTTCAACTACCAGTTCATAGATCCTGGCAATTTCATCGAGCGACTCAGAGTCACATCCCGAAACCACTTTGGTAATGGTTTTTATGGTATGCTCCTTATCCCCGGGATTTATTCTCTCAGGTGAATATCCGACTTTAAAATCGGTATTGAATTTGAGTCCGGACAGTTCTTCAAGAACGGGTATGCAGTCATCTTCTGTTGCCCCGGGATAAACCGTAGATTCGTAAACCACATAATCGCCCTTTTTCAGGATCGATCCTACAATTCGGGTCGCCGAGATCAGCGGATCGAGGTCAGGTAGTTTATTTTTATCGATAGGTGTCGGAACTGCTATGATATGGAACCTGGCTTGCTTCAGTACTTCCGGGAAAGAGGTAAACTGTATATCGGAATTTTCAAATTCCGAGGAATCAAGCTCTTCACTAGGATCGGAATTTTTCTGCATCATTTTGATCCTCTTCTCATTGATATCAAATCCGATCACGGATATTTTTTTTGCGAATGCCAGTGCTATAGGCAAACCGACATAACCTAAACCGACAACCGATAACTTTTCTTTTTTAGTTATCAGTTCCTGATAAATACTCATACCTGCATTATTTTTAACCGGTCAAAACAAATTTCCGGAGAGATTCAACCTATTATTTATTTCAACGAAAATGATTTTTTTAATGTGTCCACAAAATCTGTCTTTTCCCATGCAAAAAATTCAACCTCCCGTTCTTCGGGTTTGCCGTTAACAAAAAGCTTAACCTTGCTCCGGTAACTTTTCCTGCCCATGTGTCCGTATGCAGCGGTTGGAGAAAAAACGGGATTTTTCAATCCGAATCTTTTCACTATGGCCGATGGTCTGAGATCGAACAATGCTTTAATTTTTTCGGCAATTTCACTGTCAGTCAAATTTACCTTTGCCGTACCATAGGTATTCAGGTATACCCCAACGGGCTCAGCAACACCGATGGCATAAGCGATCTGTACCAGTACTTCATCTGCAAGGCCCGCAGCCACCATATTTTTGGCAATATGACGTGCCGCATATGCTGCCGACCGGTCAACTTTTGAGCTGTCTTTACCTGAAAAAGCCCCTCCGCCATGTGCACCTTTACCACCGTAAGTGTCTACGATTATTTTTCTGCCAGTGAGACCTGTATCCCCATGTGGGCCGCCGATAACAAATTTTCCGGTTGGGTTGACATGAAGGATAAAATCATGCTTAAAAAGTTTTTGAACCCTCGAAGGCAATTTATCAACAACCCTGGGAATCAGAATATTTCTGACATCGTCCCGGATTTTTTTCAGCATATTATCATCGCTGTCAAATTCATCATGCTGGGTAGAAACTACAATCGTATGGATGCGCGATGGTTCATCATCATACTCAATAGTTACCTGCGATTTTGAATCAGGCCTTAAATAGGTCATGATCATGCCTTCTTTTCTTATTGATGCAAGTTCTTTGAGCAGCTCGTGCGCTATTTCAAGTGAGAGTGGCATATAGTTATCAGTTTCCCGGCATGCGTAACCAAACATCATACCCTGGTCTCCTGCACCCTGATTTTCATCGTTACCTCTATCCACGCCCCTGTTGATGTCCTGCGACTGTTCATGAATGGCAGAAATAACACCACAGGAATCACCTTCAAACATATATTCCGATTGGGTATACCCGATGCGTTTAATCACATTACGGGCAACCTGTTGTACATCAATGTAAGCATTTGTTTTCACTTCACCGCCAAGAACAACCAGTCCGGTTGTAACAAGCGTTTCGCAAGCCACTTTGGAATCAGGATCCCTGCGTAAGAACTCATCCAGCAATGCATCAGATATCTGATCGGCGACCTTATCGGGGTGGCCTTCTGAAACCGATTCCGAGGTAAATAAATATCCCATATCTAGTTGTTTAAGATTTGAAATTTGTAAAAGTAAAGATTATTTGGAATAAAGCAAACACCCTTTTTACGTTTATGAGCGTCTTATTCATTATCCTGAAGTTAACTCGTGAAACACATCTTCAAGCTTTTTGTCCCTCTTTTGCATGGATAAAACAGTAAATCCATATTTTACAGCAAAGTTGAAAATTTTTGGACGAACGTCGGTTTTTACATCACTTTGAATGATCCAGCTGGTAGCGTTTACATTTTTAGCTTTATTGACACCTTCAATCGTTTTCAGCAGGTTTTCTCCAACCTCCCGGTCGAATTCAACCACAACGGTTTGAAAGGCTTCGGGCATAGATTTTTTAATGTTTTGAGGATCATCGTCTGCAAGAATTTCCCCGTTATTCATAATGATTACCCTGTCGCAGATCGCTTCGACCTCCTGCATAATATGTGTGGACAACAGCACAGTTTTTTCTTGGCCGGCGGCAGAAATCAATTCCCTGATCTCAATGATCTGATTAGGATCGAGGCCGGTGGTCGGCTCGTCGAGTATCAGCACCTCAGGGTTATGAATCAGTGCCTGTGCCAGGCCTACGCGCTGACGATAACCTTTTGACAACTGTCCTATGCGTTTATGTATCTCGGGCTTTAGACCGGTGAGTTCAATAGCTGTTTCGATATTCATTTTCTTTGAAGTATACAGATCCGATACATACCCCAGGTATTCTCTAATATACATGTCGGGATATAACGGGTTGTTCTCTGGCAGGTAACCGATCTTATTACGGATAGCGGCAGATTCCGAAGTGACCGGAATGTCACCGATAGTAACATATCCTGAATCTGGAATTAGTAAACCACATATAATTTTCATAAGAGTTGTCTTACCGGCTCCGTTCGGGCCGATCAGTCCTACTATTTTGCCTGATTCTATCGCAAAAGAGACGTCATCAACAGCAACCTGTGTACCGTATCTTTTGACCACGTGATGAATAATTACCGACATACGTTTTGTTTCAGCATTGCAAATTTAACCTGATTTCAAGAAACATTGCATGAAAATCGGAATTAATACCCGGGTATTTGTTCATTTTCGTACACTCCGTGTTCCGAAACCGATCGGCTTACCGGTTTCTCAAGGCGAGGTGATTATGTGTAAAATGCATTGAAACAACTATATACATATTTTGGCACACATTATGATAAATTTGGTTGAACATGTTTTAAATCCATGACCATGAACCGAACAGGAAGTAAACTGATGGCCATGAACACACTTTGCTGCACTTCACATTTTGGAATTGTTTGCGGCAGGGTGATGATGAAAATCTTTTTTATTTTACCGTTGAGCATTTACAGGAATATCAGCAGAAGGGCAGGGATTTTAAATTAGTCAGACAAAACGGCTTTTTTCATATCCTAACCATCTTCAATAATTCTATGCCAGGTTAATAACTGCTGTGAACCTATTTCCGGCATTTATTGTTTACAGGAAGTATGGCATCGGATTTGTAGTGCTTCATTAAAATTTGTTTATTTGATCATGTTGATTATATTTGCAATTCCATCAAAAATAGATAATTATAAATCTGGATATTATGAAAATAATTTTTAGAATGAAAAGAATTTCAGCGTTTGTGTTTTTCTCTTTTATCGTTATCCCGGCATTATTCTCACAGCAGACAAGAAACGATGCAATAATTGCCTTTAACAAAGGACTGGAAGCCAAGCAAGCTGAGAATTATGATGAGGCGCTTGCCAAGTTTAACGAAGCCATTAAAATTGCCAACGAAGTAGGTGAAGATGCCGAAGACGTTGTATTGAATGTGCAATCGCAAATCCCGGCCGTATATTACCAGATGGCCATGGCCCTTTATAACAAGAAGGAAATTGACAAAGCCATCGATAAATTTAAGGAAACTATTGATGCGGCCAACAAATATAGCGATCCTGATATGGCCAAAAAAGCCTCCAATGCAATTTCTCAACTTTATTATTTTAAGGGGGCAACCAGTTATCAGAATGCAAATTACGAGGAAGCGCTCGGGTTTTTCAACCAATCGATTGAGTACTATCCTGATAATTACAAAGCATTTTACATGATAGCCGCTAGTTATAAGAGTCTCGATGATGATGAAAAACTTTATGATGCTGCTAAAAAAGCGGCAGATGTGGCCAAGGCCAATAGCGACAATAAATATTACGAAAATTCATTGAAGTTAGCCGGCGATTATTTTCTTCTCAAAGGGAATAACGCGAAAAAAGCTGAAAAGTACGACAACGCAATCAAATACCTGAATTATTCGCTGGAATTTGACCCGGAAAATAAGGATGCATATTTGCTCCTTCTACAGATTTACAATGCGCAGAGTAATTGGGATAAGGCAATTGACGCTGCCAACAAGGCCCTTGAATACGAAAAAGATGATCCGACTCAGAAGGCGGGAATTTATTATGAACTTGGTAATGCTTTAAAGAATAAAGGTGAAACGGAATCGGCCTGCAATGCCTATAAGAATGCAGCGGTTGGCGCCTTCAAAGAATCAAGCGAATATATTATCGAGCATGAGCTGAACTGCCAGTAAACTTTATCAAAATATAATTAAGGGGCTGCTTTTCTGGCAGCCTTTTTTTTATTTAAAATGCGTGATGACATATTTTTAAGTGCAAAGTTCTATTTTTGCAGGATCAATATTCAAAATTCAGAAGATGAAAGAAAAAGGTGAAACGGTAAAACAGTTGCTGGCTTCAACCGATTATAACAGGCTTGTTAATGTGAAAGGATGGGTTCGCACAAAACGTGGCAATAACACGATCGCTTTCATTGCATTGAACGATGGTTCGGTAATCCACAATATCCAGGTTGTAGCCGCGGTTGGTAAATTCGATGAGAAATTGATGAAGCTTATTACAACAGGCTCATGCCTGAATGTTACCGGCACCCTTGTAAAATCGATGGGGAAAGGACAAGCGGCTGAGATCCAGGCTGAACAGATTGAAGTTTACGGAACAGCGGATCCCGAGAGTTACCCGTTGCAGAAAAAAGGACATTCCCTGGAATTTCTTCGTGAAAATGCCCATCTGCGTCCCCGGACTAATACATTCGGAGCGGTATTGCGAATTCGTCATGCCGTTGCATTTGCCATTCACAAGTATTTTAATGACAATGGTTTTTATTACCTGCACACACCCATCATTACCGGTTCAGATTGTGAAGGTGCCGGTGAAATGTTCAAGGTTACCACGCTCGATTTGAAGAATATTCCGGTCGACGGGAACGGAAAGGTAAACTTCGACGAGGATTTCTTCGGAAAAGAAACCAACCTTACAGTTTCCGGCCAGCTTGAAGGAGAGCTGGGCGCTTTGGCACTTTCCAGAATATACACATTCGGTCCCACGTTCAGGGCTGAAAATTCAAATACGCCGCGTCACCTTGCAGAATTTTGGATGGTTGAGCCCGAAATGGCCTTTTATGATATCAATGATAATATGGACCTTGCGGAGGAATTTCTGAAATATGTTACGCGGTATGTGCTGGAACATTGTTACGATGACCTGGAATTTCTTAACACTATGTATGACAAAGGCCTGATTGAAAGGTTGACCTTTGTTACCGGGAATCATTTCGAACGCATCACCTACACTCAGGCTATCGAAATACTGAACAGCTCGGGTCAGAAATTCGAATTCCCAACTACCTGGGGAAGCGATATCCAGACTGAACACGAACGGTATCTTGTAGAAAAACATTTTAAAAAGCCGGTAATCGTTATAGATTATCCAAAGATTATCAAGGCCTTTTATATGAAACAGAATGATGACGGCAAAACGGTCAGGGGTATGGATGTGTTGTTTCCAAAAATAGGTGAAATAATCGGCGGGTCACAACGTGAGGAAGACTTTACTAAACTGTTGCTCCGGATAAGGGAATTAGGCCTGCCGGAAAAAGACCTCTGGTGGTATCTTGAAACACGAAAATTCGGTACGGCACCTCATAGCGGATTTGGTCTTGGTTTTGAACGTTTTGTACTTTTTCTCACCGGTATGAGCAACATCAGGGATGTAATTCCTTTTCCGAGAACACCAAAAAATGCCGATTTTTAGTAAATTTAAGCAGTTTATGTAAGAATTTATGCTCAAGCAGCGGTTACAACAGAAATTACTTCAGAAGTTATCTCCCCAGCAGATCCAGGTAATCAAACTTCTGGAAATTCCGACCATGCAGTTGGAGCAGAGGGTAAAAAAAGAGCTTGAGGAGAACCCTGCACTGGAGGAAGCGGGCGAGGATGATTTTGACCAGGCCCAGATGGAGGAGGAGACCAGGGAGGATGAAAAGGATAAAGATCAGGAAGAATTTACTATTGAAGATTATATCGAGGATGATGAAATTCCATCATACCGGTTGAATGCAATGAATTATTCAAAAAACGACAAGCGTGAAGAGATTCCATTTTCCGTTGGTTCGACATTCCATGATTATCTTGAAAACCAGCTTGGATTAAGACCCCTGAACGAAAGACAACAAATGCTGGCACAGTATATTATAGGCAACATTGACGATGACGGGTACCTGAGAAGAAAACTCGATGCGATTGCCGACGACATTGCTTTCACTGTAAACATTACCACGTCTGAAATTGAGCTGATCGATATTCTGCGGATCATTCAGGATTTTGATCCTTTAGGTGTGGGAGCCAGAAACCTTCAGGAATGCCTGATCCTGCAAATTGAAAACAAAAATCAGGATCTGCCGGAAGTTGCAATGGCCACAAAAATCCTGAAAAACCATTTCGATGAGTTCACCAAGAAACACTATGACCGGATCATTAACCGATTAGGGATTACCGAAGAGGATATGAAAATTGCGCTGGACGAGATCCTTAAATTAAATCCAAAACCCGGCAGTGCATTCAGTGATCCACAGAATAAATCTTTCAGCCATATTATACCCGATTTTGTACTTGAAAATACCGACGGTGATCTGCAACTGAGCCTGAATTCAAGAAATATCCCCGATCTGCGCATAAACCGGACCTATAACGAAATGCTGAAGACTTATCAGCAAAGTAAACACATGCCTTCACGAGACCAGAAGGAAGCTGTATCGTTTGTAAAGCAAAAACTAGATTCTGCAAGGTGGTTCATCGATGCCATCAAACAAAGGCAGAACACCCTACTGGTTACCATGCAGGCCATACTCGATTATCAGTATGAGTATTTTCTTGAAGGAGACGAGGCACGCCTGAAACCCATGATACTAAAAGACATAGCAGATCGCACAGGCCTTGATATATCAACGATATCCAGGGTAGCCAACAGCAAATATATCCAAACCAATTTCGGGATCTTTCCGCTAAAATACTTTTTTTCAGAAGGTATGCAAACACAAAGCGGTGAAGAGGTATCAACCCGCGAAATAAAAAACATATTGCAGGAGTGTATTGAAAATGAAGATAAAAGACGCCCAGTCACCGATGATAAACTTGCCGCTATACTAAAGGCAAAAGGATATCCGGTTGCCCGAAGAACAATAGCCAAATACCGTGAGCAGCTTAATATTCCAGTTGCCCGGATGCGTAAGGAACTTTAACCATTTGTCTTTCGCCATGCCCAAATTTGTATCCGTATTCCTGTCAGTAATTTTTCACCCCCTGCTGATGCCATTATATGGAATTCTTATCATATTCAATTCGGGTACTTTTCTGGCGGTTGCTGACAAAAGGCTAATGATCCTGGTTATTCTGTTTGTTGCTGCCACAATGGCCGGATTACCGGCCAGCCTTATTCCATTGTTCTTACATTTCAGGATCATTAAAAATATTCAGATGAGCGATAGAAGAGACCGGATTATTCCATATATTACAACATTCCTGTTTTTTGCCTTTACCCAGCATCTTATCAGAAGCTTCCCTGTGAATTATTTTATTGCTACTTTTCTTTTTTCATGTACAATAGCCGTGTTGATGGTAACGGCCATTACACTGTTCTGGAAAATAAGCACGCACATGGTCGGCATCGGAGGTTTAACCGGACTGGTTATTGCACTTTCGGTTGAATTTAGAGCCGATCTGATGACCTATCTAATGCTATTGATCCTTATTTCGGGATTGCTTGGAACGGTAAGGATGATATCCGGTGACCATAAACCCCTTCAGGTGTTTCTGGGTTTCCTTTTAGGCATTCTTACTGTTTCCGGCCTAATCTGGCAGATGTATTAAACCCGGCGATCATTGTTTTTATATCAAAATGCTTCTGGCCCGGAATTACTACAGAATTTTTCCTGCTGTTCAATAGGATTAATCCTTTTTCAAGATCGAATTCATCCTGGGCCATACTGGCGAACCTGTTCGTATTTGCAAGCCATTCAGCCAGGTATTCCTGTTCGGTTTGTCCCGGTGTGGGTATAAGAAGAGCAGTTCTTCCCAGCATAGCCAGGTCCATTATGGTGGAATATCCTGCCCTGCAGATTATCGCACCGGCATGATGTACAAGGTTTACGAATTCATTGTCGTCCGGGAATCCAATATACCTGACATATTCATTATCGGCAGGATTTTTCATTTCAGACAGGATTCCTCGAAAAATTACCGTTTGCATGCTCAAACGGGTAACTTCCCGGGTAATTGTAGTTTCAAGGATGGTCCTGTGAGGTTCAGGTCCTGAAAGAATAACGAGAAGTTCCGGGTACTCTTTTATTGAGGAAGGGTTTCTTTTATTAATCCTCTTAAATCTGCTTAAAGGTCCTGTATATAAAGCATTAGACGGTATATTGCCACCATGTGACAAATCACCGCTGAGGCTTACCCGTTTTTCAGCGAAATCCGGTATCCAGCACTTATCAAATCTCGCAATAAAAAAATGGGTTACCGACCAAACAAACCTGCGGAAAAAACTCAATGCACCGGGAATCTGTATAAATAGCTGGTGAGTGATAAGAACCGTGCTGACTTTTTTACTCCAGAGTCCATACCGGTTATCGGAAACCACAATATCGATACCATACCTGCGGATGATCCCTGCAAGGGCAAGATGCTCCCTGAACACCAATAGTAAGAATCCGGGTAACCAGAATACAAGTCCGGCAAACACATTATTATGCCAGAATCTGATTTTTAAAGAAGGTAACCTGAAAAAACGGATATCGGGAAAATACGTTTTAATCAGGGTATGATATCCTGTACCCACGGCAACCGACACATCATACCCTTCTTTTCTGAATATTTCTATTAAAGGGATACAACGGGTTACATGTCCGAGTCCCCATTCAAGAGGGCAAATCAACACATTTCGGCTTGTTGTTTTCACACGAATGGACGTTATGCCGATACCTGGGTTTCAATTCCGAGAGCTTCGACTTTTCCGGCAATCTCTATTAATTCTACTTCGCTTATTTTTTGAATTTTCCTGTGAGGTGTATCCCTGGCAATAGTATAGATCATGACAAATGCTGGCTTTATTTCTTTAAGCGCCTCCAGCCATGGATTCAGCTCCTCCGGAAGGGAATTGTCCACTTGCCTGTTTTTGTATACTCCCCTGAAGAACAGAGTCTGAATGACCAGGTTACCGTTGAATTTTTTCATGAAATGAATGGTATCCATCAGTGAGAAATCGTCTGCAGGACAGTTGATAAACCGTTGGGTATCTTCATTAACAGAATCGAGTTTCAGGATATTCATGTCAACTTTGAGCAATGCATTGAACACACCCTGTTCGGAAATTAAGGTTCCGTTCGATAACACAGCAATTTTAGCCCCGGGAGCAAGCGCTGATCTGAGTTCGAGAACATCATCGATTATAGCCGGAAAGTCAGGATGCAGAGTGGGTTCACCATTGCCAGCAAAAGTGATGGTATCGATTTTTTCATCATTGAGGGCGGCTTCCTTCAACCTGTTTGATAACCGATCATGAAATTCAATTCGCGAAGGAACCGAGGTAATTTTGGGTTGAATGAGGGGTGTAAGACCACATTCACAATAAAGGCAATTAAAATTGCATACTTTGCTATTAACTGGTAAAAGATTAATTCCCAATGACATACCTAATCGACGGCTGTATACTGGTCCGAAAATTGTACTGTTAAAAAGAAAAGTTGTCATCGAAACATTCAATAAGGCGACAAAAATACATATTTCTGTATGAGGTTGGCAGGATAAACCGGAATTATTTGCTGTAGGTTATTTTAATGCCAAAGACCTGTGCATGCATGATGAAATTGTTGTTTGTGTTATCGTGGTCGAGTATGAAGCCTTTAATGTGAGTATACTTGATATCTGTGAGTCGTTTCGATAGACTATACAGGTTTGATTTGTTATTCTTTTTAAGCCTCACGGGCCTGAAGTATTCTCTCACACCTTCCTCAGTGCCGTTTTCATACCAGAAATAGGCCGTAATATGAGGATTCACCGATTGGTCTACATTAAGCACTTTAATATTCGCTTCAACAGTATATTCTCCGGGACCCATAAGCAGCGCTTCAAACGGAATTTTATCCACAGGCCGGTCAAACGGGAGCCTGTACATTGTCTTATCCTCATAGATCGTGGTCTTTTCTTTTGCTTGTTCCTGCTTCTGAGCTGCCACCACTTCGGCCTGCCTTTTCTGTAAATTGGTCAGCACTTTTTCATAGATCTGGTTTAATTTATCGGGTCGATTTGAGTAGTATACCATTGAGGAGTCGAATTCAGCCTTAGTGATTTTGTTCTTATCAAAAACCCATCTGTAGGTATGCACTGAATCCAGATCCTTTCTGTATACCACTGCTCCCATGCCGTCGGCAAAATGGAGATCAGTAAGCACATCAACCATTTTTGAAGGAGGAACCACATGACGATCTCTGTTTGAGCACGATTCAAACAACACAAAGAAAGCCGATATCAGTATTACCGGAGATACCCTTACCGGGTTTTTAGTGGCCATTAGTCCTTAATCCTGTTAAACTTATAACTTAGTATTAGTTCGTGTGATCCGTAATTGTATTTACCCAGAGGGCTTAGCACAATGTCATAGGCATAACCGATCTGTATCTTATTCTGATAATTATACCCGGCGAGAACTGATAATGCTTCCTGCGTCCTGTACGACAAGCCAAACCATACCATGTTCCGGTACCATCCTCTGACATTAATATCGAGCTGGTAGGGAGCGGGTGTCACTTTTTTCATGATAAGCGTTGGTTCCACAGCCCACTCACGGTTTATGGAGTAATAGTAGCCTGCCGTCAGGTAAAAATGGCTCTTCAGTTTACTCAGTCCCGTAGCCGCATCGCCGATCTTTATTTTATTGTTGATCAGCTGTGTAGCCACAAAACCCACATGATATGTTGAGGAATACAGGTAAACACCTACCGAAGCATCGGGCAGATAATATGTAGGTTTTGTATTCAAAAAAACCGGATCGCCCTCATCCTTTACCTCAAGCTTAGCCATATCAATCTTGTATTGAAGAATTCCCAGGTTCAGTCCCATGGATACCTTCAGGTCTTCATTGATGGGATAATAATACGCATATGAACCGTGAGCACTGCCGATACTTACAGCGCCGGCCACATCATAGGAGAGGGTTCCGCCCCAGCCCATCGGAAAGTTCACTGTGGGTCCGAAGAAGCTGAGTGTATTGGTGATCGGAGCATCCTGCAGGCCTGTCCATTGAAACCGGTGGTTGGATATAACCTGGAAATAGTTATATGTGCCCGCTATAGCTGGATTGATCGCAAACGGATTTGTCATGAACAGCGTAGTGAGGGGCTTTTGCTGGGCCCTCAAACCGATTGTTAAGATTAACAATATGCCGAATAATGTAAGTTTCTTCATTTTAACGAATTAGTGTTACTGCACCGGTAAGGGGTTTTGTTTTTCCATCGTTCAGGTCTATAATATAATAGTATGTACCTATAGGCAGGTCTTTTCCTTTCATAGTGCCGTCCCAGGCAAAGTAATCGTAGTATCCGATTGAATAATAGACCAACTCACCCCACCGGTTAAATATCCTGATTACAATCCGGGTACCATAATCGGCTGCGTTTTCAATGATCCATTTATCATTGAATCCGTCGCCATTGGGTGTAAAACTGTTGTATATTTTAATTCCTCTGGCTATCCTTACACTGATGGTATCGCTCTCAATACATTCGTCCAAAGTTGTACCGAATACAATGTATGACTGATTTTCTACAGGTGACAATACAACTTCACGCGCAGTGGGATCATCGACACCTGATGCAGGAGCCCACAGGTAAGACACAAATCCTTCTGAAGCAGCAACTAGCGGTGTTTCCCCTTCAAGTATGAACACTGCGGTGTCAATATCGACCTCTCCTGACGGGTCATAGATATCGATACCATAAACAGGATATACATCGATCGCAACAGTATCCTTGTCCCAGCAATCACCATTGGTTACTGTCAGTATAAATGAAGTCCTTGAATAAACCCTGGCAACCGGATTCAGGAATATGGAATCATTGAGATAAGCACCAGGCGACCAGCTAAAATAGGGGCTGTTCGTCGCACCATCCAGCATGTAAGCAACACCGGGACATACTGTAGTATCTTCACCTGCATAAGCAGAAGCAGAATCATTGGAATTAATGTAAAATCCCGTGGTAATGCGGCAGTTTGTATTCGTAACGTCGATTACGTTTACTTCATAGAAACCTGCCGGCAGGTTCTGCCTTGATGCTGCGATAACGGTGGAATCATCCGACCATTCGAAGGTAAATGTTCCTGATCCTCCTGTCGGGTTCAGGGCTGCAGCCCCGTCGTCAGTGTTGTTGCTGCATGAAGCATCTGTTACTGAAAGGTGGGGCTGTATCATCGGTGGTTCTGAGAAATAAAATGTGTTCACATAAATCTGGCTGTTTACATCCGTAATTGTCACCGTATAACTGCCCGCCGAAAAGTTTTCGTCGCTGAAGAAATTCTGGATATAACCATTTATCTGCCTTACTATGGTTCCGGTCACGCTGTCAGTTATCAGGATATTGTAAGGAGGCGTTCCGTTGAGAATTTCCACAATAAAACCTGCGTCACTGAATCCAAAGCATGACGCATCCACAGCCTCATGAATGAATACGTTCAAAAGCTGGGCTGAAACAATTGCTGTATCGCTATATTCGCAGCCGTTGTCATCCACTACATACACATCATACACACCGGCGGCCAATGAATCGAAATAATTGGTATCGTACAGGTTCATGCCGTTATCTATAGAATACTGATAGGGAGGAATGCCGCCGGAGGCAACCAGCGTAATGGTACCCGATTGGGCGTTAATATCCCAGGTGGTTATTTTCTGAACGATCAGTTCAGACGGCTGGCTAATATTTATCGTATCGATGACAACCTGGCATCCCATAGAATCGCGTACGAAAAGCGTGTGGCCGCCGGCACCCAGATTGCTGAACAGGTTGCCGGGTTGGTATGGTCCTGCATCAAGGGCATAGCTGAAATCTCCCCATCCTCCTGTAGCATCGACAGATACCGCACCTGTACTGTCGCCATAACATCCGTTTATATCAGTAATGTTAATGTTGTCGATAGTTATTGGCGGCGGGTTATCAAGCGTAATTGTTGTTGGCCATGCATACGAACATCCGTTGGCATCATACATCACAATATCATAGCTACCGGCAGGCAGATCGAAATAGTTGGTGCCGGAAACCCCTGCAGTATAGTCTACTTCAAGTTTTGGATGAAGCGATGCGTTGGAGTTGTCGCTGGAAGCGAACAACATTCTTCTGTAAAGTTGCTCGGTAATAAGCCTCATCATCATTCCGTAACTGCTATCAGGATTGTTAACCATATCCTGTATCAACGCCGTCACGTCTATATTTTCATAATGCTGTATGTCCGATGTGCTAGCCGGCAAAGTAACCTGATCCTCAGTTGAAGTAGGAGGTTGATTATTCCATGTAACAGTATGCTCATCCCACGGTTCCTTTATTCTTTGCAGCAATGAAGCATTTGAACCATCCATGGTTGAATGACTCCCGTCAGAGGGTGAGTTGTATGAATAGAGTGAAAGTCTTGCCGAGGTTATGAGACTTCCTTCAGGTATAGCTGACAGATCAAATGATATCATGCTTCTTGCGGTTACCGGAATACCTGCGTTGGTCCATGCCAAAGCGTATAGATCCGGATGATTACCATAATTCATGTCATCATTTGCATTTCCGGTGAGTATAATGGCATCCTTACCTTCTGCGGAACCAGGTCTGAAAAGGAGAGTTGATGTGACCACGAATGGTATTGAATCAGGCCCGCCGGTGAATGATATATAATAAGGCATTGTTCCGCCACTGGCAGTAACGGCAATTCTGCCGCTGTCGCTATTACAAATTGGCTGGCTGACAATTATGGTATCAACGGTCAGCGGATCGGGTGCATCCACGGTTAATATATTTGTGAAGACTGTATCACAGTTATTTGCATCGGTAACGCCGACCACATAGGCACCCTGGCTCAGACCATCAAAGATCCCGTCACTGTTTACTTCCGAGCCTGGCGTTATCGAATAAGTATAGGGAGTTGTACCTCCCTCTGCAGCAGCCGTAATGACACCGTCGTCACTGCCGCTGCAGGTAAGACCGGTTATAACTGTCGAACTGAATGCGAGCGGATCGGGTTCAAAGATTATGAGCACTGTGTCGATAAAACAGCCATTTATATCCTCTACATGCAGGGTATATGTTCCGCCCGATAAATTTTCAAACCTGCCTGAATCAGCTTCACTTGAAGGTATATTGCCCGGCAGAAGGGTATAGGTCAGTTTTCCTGTTCCGCCGATGGCTTTGGCTGCAATTATCGCGTTGGCGGATCCGCCACAAAGCATACTGTCGGTAAATGTCACCGAGGTAAATTCAATCTGGGGCGGAGATACCACATTAACAGGTATACTTGCTGTACAACCCATGGCATCGGTTACGGTAACTGAATAGCTGCCTGCACAAAGATCTATTGTATCGTTAGTTCCCAGTCCATCACTCCACTGAATGGTATATGGTCCTATTCCACCTGCAGGAGTTACTACCGCTGTGGCATCACAACTGCCATAGCATCTTGTTCTGAGTCCTAGTGCTACAACAAAGTTGGTCTGAACCGGTATCAGCGCGTTACTGGTGTTTGTAATGGGAATCGGAGAAGCACCGGAATCATAGAAGAGGTTTACAGTATCCCCGTTGGCATTGGTATCTGCAAATTCAATGCTGGCATACACCAGTTGTCCGTCTTCGGGGCCCGGTTTGTAAATAAAGTCTGCAGCATCTTTTAACACAATCTTCCAGATACCGTTGGCCGGATCCTGACCATGCAGGTTGCTCCAGTCGCCTGTGGCTTTGAAAGTTCCGCTGAGGTTAATATATCCTCCTCCGCCGGGGCATATTTCAAGGGTATCTGCTGGTTCCGGGAAGCGGATAAATTCCAGGTCTGCATCTTCACCGAAATTACAATAGCTGAGCGGATCCCATGCTTCTTTGAGCACAACCATTGAATCGTCAGGACTTACCAGGTAATAACTGAGGTCAGAAAGATAATTCCTGTCTTCCACACTGATGGCGACGTTTACTTTTGTATTCGGACCAATGATAAATGGCGCGGGTGTTCCCACTGCCACCAATAACTGGGGTGGGATAAGCAGGTCAAGGGTATCTGTGATCGTGGTTGAAGAGCATGCTCCGTTGCCATCGGCAGCAAGCACAAGTTTAACCGCGGAGCCTTTTCCTGAATTTTTATCAAGAGCGCCGATATTGTATCGTGCATTGGTTACATTATCGGGTACAAAAATACCGTCTCCGTTAGGTGTAGACCACTGCAGGTTAAATGCGTTGGTTACTGAGGCCAGCGGAATATCGTAGAAATCAGATTCATAGCAAATTGTGTCATCGGGTCCTGCATTCACTGTCGGGGGAAGTTCAACAGTAACGGTAAGTACGTTTGAATACACAGTACCGCACGAAGCATCCACAACCCTTCTGACGAAGTAGGTGGTTTGAGTCAGTG
>CAZDCD010000009.1:0-46503 GCA_964503885.1 uncultured Bacteroidales bacterium | reverse complement strand
GCTGAGGAAGTGAAAGCCGCGACATCGTCGTTGTAGCATATCGTCTGGTCTGCAGTGATGGTACCGCCATTCATTTCAGGGTATACTGTTACAGTAACCACATTCGAATATACGGTTCCGCAGGTGGCATCCACAGCCCTTCGGACAAAATAAGTTGTTACGGTTAACGGTCCCGAACTATAGGTCGGGGAATTTGAAGACGGAATATCGGTCCATGCACCTACACCGGGTATACTGCTGGTAGTGGAATATTGCCAGGTGTAAGTAATCGGTCCACTGCCACCGCTTGCAGCATTATATGAAACAAACGCTGCAGGACCCACATTGTAACAAATTGTCTGGTTGTCACCAATATTACCGGGTTGCAATTGTAGCCAGACATCAACCGTAATAACATTGGAATATACAGTGCCGCAGGTGGCATCCACGGCACGGCGTACGAAATACGTTGTCTGGTTGAGTGTGCCGTAATCCCAAGTGAGGGAATTCGAAGCAGGTATATCGGTCCACACACCCACACCGGGAGTGCTGCTGGTAGTTGAGAACTGCCATGTATAGGTGAATGAATTTCCTCCTCCCGAAGCAGGGGCTGAGGAAGTGAAAGCCGCCACATCGTCGTTGTAGCATATCGTCTGATCGGCAGCAACAGTACCGCCGTTAAGCTGCGGACGAACGGTAACGGTCAATACGTTTGAATATAGTGCACCGCAGGAAGCATCAACGGCTCTTCGTACAAAATAAGTGGTTTGTGTTAATGTACCATAATCATATGCGGGGGAGTTTGATGACGGAATATCGGTCCATGTGCCCACACCGGGGGTGCTGCTTGTGGTCGAATACTGCCAGGTATAGGTAAATGAACCTGAACCTCCTGTTGCCGGAGTTGCGGAAGTAAATGCAGCCACATCATCGCCGTAACAAATGAGCTGGTCGGCTGCAATAGCCCCGCCATTCATATCGGGACGAACAGTAATGGTAATGACGTTCGAGTAAACCGTACCGCACACCGGATCCACAGCTCTTCTTACGAAGTAGGTGGTTTGAGTAAGCGTGCCGTAATCCCAAACCGGGAAATTTGAGGCAGCTATATCGGTCCATACTCCAACTCCGGGAGTGTTGCTGGTGGTTGAATATTGCCAAGTGTATGTATAGCTTCCTGATCCGCCTGATGCCGCCTGACTTGAAGTAAATGCCGGAACATCATCATTGTAGCAAATGGTCTGTGTTGTGCCGACAGTTCCACCTGCCAGCTGTGCAGGAATATAAGGTTTTGCTAAAGGATTGGTATAGACAAAAGGAAAGGTCTTGGAAATGCCTCCGACGCCACCACAATTTTTGGTATCATTTACGATAACCTGGTAGGTGCCCTGGCAGATGCTGTTTAATACCGAATCGTTATCGGCATAGGGTGTTACCGGAAGCGGCAAAAGCCTGGTCCAGGCGAATGAATAAGGTTTATTTCCTCCTGATACTGATACCTTGAGATCTCCGTCGCACGAATTATAACACGATAATGCTTTGTCCACTGAAACAGCGCTTACCGTAAACGGTGGGGGTTGGTAAACATCAATAACGGCAAGTCCCGGAATAACAGTCTGATCATCTGCAATTACATAATATTTGGCAGGTGAAAGGTTCGTAAAATTTACATTGTTGCCCGGGGTATTAATAATACTGTCGACTTTTGTACCCCCCAGCCATGGCCAGTTGTCGCGGTACAACCGATAGTCGTAATTCGGCGATCCGGTAATTTGAACATTGATCCTGCCGTTGTTCATACCATTACAAGTGACGGAATCTGCAGTAAGTAATATACTTGTAACGGCTGAGACATTAACCGATGAACCGAGCAGTATTAATGCAAGTATTGGTAAATGTATGCGGAAGAGTCTGTAGGTATTCATTCCAGTTTTTTTTGGTTCGTTTGATTATGAGATCCTGTTTAACATAGCATTAGCTCTGGTGTCTTAAGTCATATTCGTTTGAAATCCAATTATTTATTGAGCTGGATCCAGTTTTACAGTCATCCCTTCTGGTTTTATTTTTTCCTTATCTTCGATAAGCACAAAATAATTGCCAGCACCCAGGTTTTCAAAAGTCACAAAACTGACAGATACATTTTCTTTTTTTTCAATAAGTCTGCCTCCTTTCCAGGGTTGTTTATCATACAGATAGCAGGTATAGCCCGGCTTTACGGTAATATTTTGCACGGATATTCCTCCATCTGTCCGGGACATACCTGTAGGTTCTGTAACGCTGATGGTAAAATCAACCTCCTGAGCAGCAACGGCAAAGGTAAGAAGTCCGATGCATATTGCTGTAATGAATAGTTTTCCCATAGTATTTTCGATGAATCTGTTTAATGACTTTTACGAAAAGTGTAAAAAATTAGTTTCAAGTGATTTCCTTATTATACCTGATAAACAGGCTGATTTATATAATTTTAAAAATAGAAGTTTTTAGAGCCACAGGAAAACCAATATGTTAACAATACTGCATATATACCCAGGGACTAATATATAACCTTCAATTATTCAATATATTACACTAATTTGACACCTCCCTTACATGTTAATAATTATTTGGTTTCTAACCGGTTTTTAAAACACACTGGAAGGCAATGAATTAATTGATGAAATACAGCTAATATTCCACCAAATTCAAGTTGCAGATGATTAAGGTGGAAAGGGTTGGGGTTTACAGGGCTGGAATTTTCATACTGACGCAGTTTAGCCCGCACATATGCTTCATCAATACACTATAATTTGGCATATAGAAACTGCCGTGCAATAAAAATGATATTTGTACAAGATTATCAACACGATGCCCGGTTCTTTACAGTATATTTTGTATCTTTCACTCATGTTTAACCAATACATCATGCTATTATGAAAGAAATTACCAAGATCGAGATTTTATCCATGGGGAAAGTCCATGCACTAATTTTGGCATTTCTCGGATTAATTATAGGCCTTCTGGTGGGTCTGATCGGCGCTGTTGTGGGTTCTTTTGCTGCTGCTTACGGCGGAATTCCTGCATTTCTTGGGGCAGGGTTTGGAATATTGGCCATTATAGTATTTCCGATCATGTACGGTATTTTGGGATTCCTTGGCGGAATTATTGTGGCTGTATTGTACAACCTGGTTGCCAGATGGGTAGGGGGCATTGAGATTGAGCTGAAAGATAAAGAATCGACCGGTCAGAAGGCATAAACCAGCATTCTTTCTCGGTTTTTAGGACATTTGAATTTGTAGCTCGGAGTGAACTCTATAGCTCTGTGATGGATTTTTATATTGAAAACTAAGGTTTTATATCGTTTCAGGCATGATTTTTGTTTTTCACATTCCAATCAACCTTAATCGATATGAAAAAGGCAGTCTTTTCATTTCTGCTTATCGTATTCACCTGTATTTTAGTGTATAATCAGGCTACATTGCGGGGAATTGTAACCGGTAAAAGGGCTGGTTTCAGTTCGGGGGATTCTGTAACCATTGCATGCATGAAAATTGCTAGAGGTGACACCACATATTATGTCAGCGTGAACAACAATTTACGCATCATACCGTCAGGCAAAATAACTGTTTTCAGAAATGGGATTGATTTCTGGGACTGGGAATGGTTTAAAAACAAGTCGTACGACAATGCAAAATACGGATGGAAAACAGTCAAAAGAAAAAAGCTTGAGGAACAAACGCTCAACTATATCGCCTCACTTGATCAGGATAATCGTTTATACGATGATATTTTTGTAGAGGACTACCTTCTTGAATTGCTCAGGGAAATTCATCCGGTACTCTTTTATAAAGGCAGAAATCAATATTTTTCATTTAAACTGTTAAATTCGAATGAGGAGAAGATTTACACCTTTGATAACGGAACCATAATTATTTCAACTCAAACCATTTCAACCTGCAAATCTGAAAAAGAACTAATGGTTAAGATTGCGGTTTCAGTTGCCCATATTCTTTCAGATCATAATCTTGATAATATAAATTCCTTTACTGAAGATCAATTGGGATTGTTGGGTGTAAATTATTCGAAGCAGGACAGTATGGATGCCCTGATCACGGTCAATTCATTCATGATCTCCAGAAAGGCTTCCGGCCACCAGGTTTACCGGACCGGCAGCGATGAGGAATTTCTCCTGAAAATAGGACGGATTGTTAGTTATACAGCATGGCAGGAATTTTATTCACAGCACTATTTCGAATCGTTAAGGATGGTAAACAGATTGATTGATGCCCATGTAGCCAGTGAAGACGATTATTTGCTAAAGGCTAAGATATACCGCATTATGTCCACCGGTGATGAATCACTTGTACAGGCATTGAATTACCTTGTACTGGCCGATTCCATTTCAAATACAAAGTTGATCGACATTTATCCCGAAATGGGCATTGTTCAGATGAAATTACAGCAATGGGAAGCCGCTTTCAATACTTTTTCAAAGTACCGTGAAATCCTCATGAATCAGCAGATTAGCGGGGATGAGCTAAAATGGTGCAACCATATGGAGTATGTTTGTCAACTTCAGTTATACAATGTGCAACATAACCCTTGAAAGTAAGCCATATGTGAGAAGTTAAGTGTACCTGCCGTTGAACCTTCCTTTCCCTGATTCTTTTGGGTAACTGACCTAAACCGGTACTTTTCATCAATCTGACAATCAGTTTTGTAATAATTATCCCGTAATTGTTAATAAAAAAAATTCAACAAGGGCTTTCAAAATGCTACCTTTGAGCGATAAACTTTTGAACATAAGGTTGATGTTCTCACTGCGTTTCTCACTGATTTTCCTGCTGGTTACTTCCTTACACGCATCACCTGCCCTGGTAAAGGCCAGCCGTACCGACAGTATTGAGCAACAAATCAATGCTGCTTCAGATACGGCGAAGGCTGCCCTGCTGATTTCGTATTCCGAAAGTCTTAAATATACTGCACCGCAGAGATCCCTTGAATTAGCAACAAGAGCACTTGAAATTTCCGAAAAAAGAAATGATATAAAAGGAATCGCATCATCCTATTATGCCATTGCTGAAGTAAGCCTTATCAAAGCACATTATGAAAAAGCACTGAAAAATTTTCTGCAGGCGATGCACTATTATACTATCGAGGATGATAAAACAGGTATTGCCGGCACAAGCAACAGTCTGGGAAAAGTATATGCACATGTGGGTGATTATGCAATGGCTGTTCACTATTACCGGAAAGCACTTGTGATGAATAAGCGGATGCACAATATCCGTGAAATAGCCGGCAATTATAATAATATTGGACAGCTGTACATTTTACAGGACAGCATTGACAAAGGATTATCACACCTGCTTGTTGCCCTTATGATTGCGGATAGTCTGGGAAACCAACAGGAACTGATAAACCTGTATACCAACATTGGAAACGGATATGTAAGGCTTAAGAAATATGCGCATGCAATGGATAGCTATGAGAAAGCTTTCAATTTTGCAAAGGCGTTACATAATAATTATATGTTGGCACAATCGTTTGTAAATATTTCCAGGGTGAATTACCTGACCAATAATTTGGCTCCGGCATTGCAGGCAGCACTTAATGGCAGGAAAATCGCCATGAAAAGCCGCTACAACCAAATATGGCAGGATGCTGAACTTGTGCTGTCGGATATATACCGGAAAGTGGGAAATTATGCGGTTGCACTTGATCACTTTCATCAATACAAAAATTTATCAGATAGCGTTTTCGATGAGGAAAAAGCAAAACAGCTTGCAGAGGTTCAGGCTAAGTACGATCTCGAAAATATGGAGAAGGAGATCCGGCTGCTGAAAATTGTTGATCTTCAAAGTAAGGCCAAAATTGAACGGAACAAAATAGTGGCCATTGTCTCTGTATCCCTGAGCCTTGTGTTTGTGTTCATGGTTATCCTACTTATCAGGGTTAACCGGAGGTTCAAACTGGCCAATCGGATGCTGAAAAATCAAGGTGAACAGCTCACATACCTCAATAATCAGAAAGACAAATTTTTTTCGTTTGTAGTGCATAACCTCAGAAATCCGTTTAACACTATTTTTGGTTTCTCGGAACTGATTCTGAAATATGCCGACAGAAATGATACAGAACAACTGAAAAGATACGGCAAATATATTTTTGAATCGTCGTCGGGGATAAAACATATCCTATCAAACCTGCTTGAATGGACGCGCTTACAGCGGAGAAACTATGAGTACAATCCTTCGTCACTCGAACTTAGCAGCCTGATTAATGATATTGTTGAACTCAGTTCAAAGGCCGCATCGGAAAAGGATATCACCCTGAACTACGAAAAAAACGGCAACAGATATGCTTTTGCCGACAGGCAGATGGTTTATACAATACTGCAAAACCTGGTTTCAAATGCCATACATTTTACATCCCGGGATGGTAAGGTAACCATTTCAGTGCACTATTCGGGCCGATTTACGGAAATCTCGGTAACGGATACAGGAATAGGATTGTCTGAGGAAGATATCGGACGGTTATTTAAGCTCGATGTTTCACCTTCTGATGTGGGAATTGGTTCATCAAAAGGAGCAGGAATGGGACTCATTCTTTGCAAAGAACTTGTCAATAAGAATGGCGGTGAAATAAGGGTACACAGCACTCCGGGTAAAGGTAGTATATTTACATTTTCCCTTCCGGTCCCGGAATCAGAAATTGAATATGCCGATGTTAAGGATAGCAGCATAGAGGTGTTCATTAAAGCGCTGAGAAAACGGTTTGAAAAAGAAAAAAACCTCCCGGAGGAATTTGTCGTTGAAATGAAAAAGCTGTTGCCTATGCACGAACGTCTGGGTAAAGCTTTATCCGTGAAAGAGCTGAAAGAATTTTCACTGACTGTTATCAGGTTATCCCAGAAATACCAGGTAAGGACATTCAAGATTTACGGACAAAAGCTTTACAAGTATGTCGATGAACTGCAGTTTGATAAAATACTTAAAATATTTCCGGAATTTCCAAGCCTTATAAAAGAGTCACATAACTGATCTCCCGAATGACTCATTAGCCAACCGGTTCGCTCAGAATTACCCTTTTCAGGTATTTTACTTATACATCATCCGGGTATTCTAAAATGCATAATTTAACGTAAATTTACATGGATGTGCCATTCTATTAATATATAAAGATGAATGTTGAACAGATCAGGGAATATTGCCTGAGTAAAAGCGGATCAGAAGAATGTTTACCGTTTGATTATGAGACACTTGTATTCAAGGTTTCAGGGAAAATGTTTATTTTGATCAGTCTAGACGGTGCCTTAAGCATCAACGTAAAATGCAATCCTGACAAAGCAATTGTGCTGCGTGAACATTATCCCCAGGTTCTGCCCGGCTATCATATGAATAAGAAACACTGGAATACAATTTATATCGACGGATCGGTCGCTTCAGATATCATTTACAGTTGGATCGATCATTCCTATGATCTTGTTGTGGAAGGATTAAGCCGGAAACAACGTGAAAGATTACCCAAAAAATAGGCGTACGGGTCTCCCGGTTTCCATTAAATTGCAGAACAACTAAAAAAAAAATACATGAAAAAACTAATGCGCTACTTTCTTCAGGGATTACTATATCTTGCACCTACAGCAATTACGTTGTACCTCGTTTTTGTAATTTTTAATTTTATTGACAGCAGGATGAGGATACTGATCGAAAAGGTATTTGACTTCAGTATCCCCGGAATTGGTATTCTGCTGCTTGTTATAATTATTACACTGCTAGGGTTTATTGGACAATCGCTGGTTTTCCGTCCGGTCAATAAGGCGATTGATAAAATTATGGCAAAAGCGCCGCTTATTAAGCTGGTGTATTCGTCTATTAGGGACCTGATGTCGGCTTTTGTAGGAAGTGAGAAAAAATTCAATAAGCCCGTGCTTGTCAAAGTGAATCTGATCTCAAACCTTGAAAAAATGGGATTTCTCACACAAACCGACTTGTCTGAATTGCATATCACAGATAAGGTTTCTGTTTATTTTCCCCATTCCTATAATTTTTCGGGTGAGATGTTCATTGTTCCGGTCGAACACATCACTCCTCTGGATATTGCACCGGCCGAAGCCATGAAATTTATAGTGTCGGGAGGTGTGACAAAAGTTTTGTCCGACATGCAAAATCTTGGCGGATCATCTTAACAATCCTTTATCTTCCAGTATTTTAAGATCTTCAGGTGTATCGATACTAAAGCTTTCGTAATCGGTATGTGCCGTTTTTATTTTATAGCCGTTCTCTATCCATCGCAACTGTTCAAGCGATTCGGCAGTTTCGAGGCGTGTTGGTTTCAGCATGCTCAATGAAAACAAAACATCCTTTTTATAAGCATACATTCCAATGTGAACGAAATAATTGTGCCGGGAAGACCATTCCTCTTTACGTGGTGAATTTCTGAGGTAGGGAATAACCGACCTGCTGAAACACAAGGCATTATTCTCATTGTCGGTGATAACCTTTACCCTGTTCGGATCGAAAATGTCCTCTCCGGGCTTGCATGTCCTGATCAGCGTGGCGATCTGTGTGTGCCCGTCAGAAAAACATCCGCAAAGGGTTTCGATCTGAGCTGGCTGGATAAATGGTTCATCACCCTGGATATTTACTATAATATCAAATTTGGTCTTTTGTTCTCTTTCTATTATCTGTATGGCTTCCGCACACCTGTCAGTGCCGCTGTTATGCAATGGTGAAGTAAGCACTGCATGTCCTCTGAAACGGTTCACCTCATCGAGGATACGCCGGTCATCTGTGGCAACGTAAACCGTTTTAACAGTTTTGGAAACCTGTTCATACACACGCTGTATCATACTTCTGCCCGCTATATTTACGAGCGGTTTTCCCGGAAATCTCGTGGATGCATATCTGGCCGGTATAATTCCTATGAAGTTCAATGGTTCAAAAAAATGAAATTGGTTATGAAATATACCCTTTTAGTAAATAACTTTTCAATATGCAATTTAACAAAAAAGTCAGAATATTGTAATTTTGTCATACTCTTGACAAAAATTCATATTTTTGAACGAAAGCAGAAACAATTGTGTTAGAAATTGTTGTTGGATAAATAAAAATGGATATTCAGTCGATTAAACAACGGTTTGGTATTATTGGTAATTCGATACTCCTTGTCAGGTCTATTGACGTTGCATTGCAGGTTGCGCCGGCAGATCTGTCAGTGCTGATTTTTGGCGAAAGCGGAGTAGGAAAAGAAGTGTTCCCGCAGATAATCCATCAGTACAGTTCGAGAAAGCACGGAACATATATCGCTGTGAATTGTGGAGCAATTCCGGAAGGAACCATAGATTCAGAATTATTCGGACACGAAAAAGGATCGTTTACAGGGGCATATGAAAGCCGGAAAGGCTATTTTGAAGTGGCCAACGGAGGCACTATTTTCCTTGATGAGGTAGCTGAACTGCCTGTGTCAACGCAGGTGAGATTGCTTCGTGTACTGGAATCCGGAGAGTTTATCAAGGTGGGGTCGTCTAAAGTGGTCAAAACAAATGTAAGGGTCATTGCGGCAACCAATGTCGACCTGCATAAAGCAATCCAGCAGGGTAAATTCCGAGAAGACCTGTTTTACAGATTGAATACAGTACCTATTGAGATCCCTCCATTGCGCGACCGTAAGGAAGATATTCCGTTATTATTCAGAAAATTTGCGCTCGACGTAGCCGAAAGAAACAGGATGCCTGCCATTGAGCTTACAGTAGAGGCAATGAATATGCTTGTGGACTATCGCTGGCCGGGTAATATCAGGCAATTGAGGAACATTACAGAACAAATTTCAATAATAGAACAGAACCGGCAGATCACGCCTGATATCATGAAAAGATATCTCCCCGATTATTACGAGTCGAAATTACCGGCGTTGTATGATTCGATAGACCAGAAGACTTTCGCAACCGAAAGAGAGATCCTGTACAAAATACTGTTTGATCTGAAGAACGATGTAACTGATCTGAAAAAACTGGTTCTGGATATTGTACAAAATAGTTCCTCGAAGATTGAAATACACGATGACAATGCACGGTTACTCAGGAAACTTTACGACGATACCGATTCGGTGATCGAACCGGAAATACCCACTTCAAAACTTGAGATCAAAAAGGTGAACAAGAACGATATCCAGGATACAGAAGAGATTATCGAAGAATCGCTTTCACTCGAAGACAAGGAGATAGAGCTGATACGAAAAGCATTGGATAAACATCAGGGTAAAAGAAAATACGCGGCAAATGAACTCGGAATCTCAGAACGGACATTGTACCGAAAAATTAAGGAATACAATATCGGAACATAGAATGGAACTGGTGAAGATGTACAAGAAAAACAGAAATAGGATACTCACGGGCATTTCCCTGGTGTTATTGTCAACCTCGTGTTTTACCGTTAAATACGATACTAAAGGAGCCTCGATTCCTCCCGAAGCTAAAACAGTATCGGTGCAATTTTTTGAAAACAGGGCCCCGATCATCGAGCCCACGCTGAGCCAGGAATTTACCATTAAGCTCAAGGATTACATTCAAAGCAATACACGCCTTATTCTGGTGAATGGATACGGCGATCTGAATTTTGAAGGGGAAATAACAGGGTACGATACACGGCCTGCAAGCATATCTGCCGGGGACATTGCAGCCAAGAACCGGTTTACGATTACAATTAAGGCAAGGTACACCGATTCGTTTGACGCGGAGAAAGACTGGGAGATGTCTTTCTCAAGGTTTGAGGATTACCCGGCCGCCGAATCATTCGAGACGGCCAAACAGAATTATACTGAAGAGATATTAAATCTCCTGATTGAGGATATCTATAACAAGGCATTTGTAAGTTGGTAGAATGAAAGGCTCGATGAACAAATCAGATCTCGCAAAATATATGCATAATCCGCATCTGTTAAATGATGAGACCCTTGAAGATATTCAATGGTTAAGGACTGAATACCCTTATTTTCATTCGGTGCATCTCCTAAGCGTTAAAAATCTGCAGGTGCTTAAAAGCATAAACTTCGATACCACATTACATCTGACAGCTGCGTACGTTACAGACAGGAGCATACTTTACGATCTTCTACATGAGGAATCGGTACATCCAAATCCTGAACCAGAACAATTTCATGAAAAATCAGAGACCAGACGGATAAAGGAAAGCCTGCAGGATAATATATCCGATACCCTAACTTCCCAGATCAGTGATGTGAGAAGTAAAAATCACGACAAACTTGAACTCAGACCAGATGTGGCAATCGATGTGATCAAAGAGTATGGGAAAGGTATTGAACTTGATGACCGTGTTTTTTCTATACACCATGAGGACAAAGAATCCCTTCGTACAGAAAGCGATCTACCGGAAAAAACCTTACTGAAAAGTGAAGAGGAGACAAACCTGAAAATACCTTTAAAACGGGCAGAAGATGATACAGAATTGCTGATGATAGAAGACAAGTCTGTTGAAAATCAGGAAACAGGGATTGCCGGCTTTCATCCTGATACCAATACTGAAGAAAAAACAGAAAGCGGTTTTGACACAGCAAGTGAACTTTCAGGAAGCCAGGACATCGAATTTGAGCTGGAAGAGATCCCTTCAGATGAACAAACAGACATAGATTTAACGGGTGAACAGAAATCTGACGGAAAGAGCAGGGAGCAATCTTCAATAAAGACCGAAGAACATACGTTTACCGACTGGCTTAAGGTGATCGGGAGCAGAAAAGAGCACGGTCAGACCAGTTACCCTGAATTCACTACCGGAGACAAGGGAAAAAATATCAATGAGGACCTTATAGAACGGTTTATTCATAACGATTCCGCAAGGATTATTCCGTCAACAGAACCCGATCACAAGGATATCTCAGAAGATAGTGTACAGGAACATGAAGGATTTATAACAGACACACTTGCAAGAATTTATGTTAAGCAGGGGTATTTTTCAAAAGCCATTCTTGCCTATGAGAAATTAATTTTGAAATATCCGGAAAAAAGTAGTTACTTTGCAGGTCAGATTGAAGAGATTAAAAAGATTATTAAAAATTTATAAATCAATCAGTTATGTATGCATTAGTCTCAATTCTCATCATTATTGTTTGTATTTTGTTAATTCTGATTGTACTTGTACAGAATTCAAAAGGGGGCGGGCTGGCATCGAATTTTTCAGCAGCAAATCAGATTATGGGTGTCAGAAGGTCTTCTGATTTTCTTGAAAAGGCCACATGGACTCTTGCATCGGCACTTCTGGCCCTTAGTCTGCTAGCCAGTATTACCATACCCCGTGCAAAACAGGAAGAATCAAAATCGAAAATAGAGGACCAGATACAGAATATCAATGATCCCAATCAGCTTCCTTCGTTTCCATCGGGTCAGCCCGCTCAGGAACAGGATGGTGAATGAACGAGTCCGGAAGGCGGGGAAAACTGAAAAAGTGTCAGTATGTCATATATCCTGACACTTTTTTTTTCCAAGACAGAGAACGAGAAATTTTCATATAAAGATGTGAATATCAATTGAATAATATGATAACATATAAATTGTGAAAAACATAACAGAACTGTATGGTGCTGTAATTCTGTCGTTAAAGTGGTGTATTTGATGCGTATTTGTTATTTGGCACACATTATGATAAATGCATTTCAAAATTTTATAATGATGTTTAACCCTTTAAATATAAAATAATATGTCAGAAATTAAAATCAAACCCTTGGCTGATAGGGTAGTTATCGAACCTAAAGAAGCTGAAGAAAAAACTGCCAGCGGGATTATTATTCCTGATTCGGCAAAGGAAAAACCGCAGAAAGGCAAAATCGTTGCAACCGGACCGGGAACAAAAGATGAGAAAATGGAAGTTAAAATAGGTGATCTTGTTCTTTACGGAAAGTATGCCGGCACTGAAATTTCAATAGATGCTAAGGATTATCTGATCATGAAGCAATCAGACATTCTTGCTGTTATTTAACCGATAAATTTAGTAACTGGAAATAAATTAAAATTTGATAAAATGGCAAAAGAAATAAAATTTAATATCGAAGCCCGCGACCTTTTGAAAAAAGGAGTTGATCAGCTTGCAGATGCTGTGAAAGTAACATTAGGTCCCAAAGGTCGCAATGTTATTCTGGATAAGAAATTTGGTGCCCCTCAGGTTACAAAAGACGGTGTAACTGTCGCAAAAGAAATTGATCTTGAGGGCCATTTTGAAAATATCGGCGCTCAGCTTGTTAAGGAGGTTGCTTCAAAAACCAATGACGATGCAGGAGACGGTACAACCACAGCAACACTTCTTGCGCAATCCATTGTAAATGTAGGATTGAAAAATGTCACCGCCGGAGCGAATCCTATGGATCTAAAGAGGGGTATTGACAAGGCTGTGAAATCGGTAATTGAGGACCTGAGAAAGCAGTCGCAAGAGGTAGGAGAAGACAATGAAAAAATTCAGCAGGTTGCCGCCATATCGGCCAATAATGATCAGGAGATCGGCAAGCTTATTGCCGAAGCAATGTCAAAAGTGAGGAGAGAAGGTGTGATAACCGTTGAAGAATCAAAGACAGCAGAAACATCAGTCGAAGTAGTGGAAGGTATGCAATTTGACAGGGGATATATCTCACCCTATTTCATTACCGATGCTGAAAAACTGGAGGCAGTACTTGAGAATCCGCTTATCCTGCTTAGCGATAAGAAGATCTCCACCATGAAAGATCTCTTACCTGTTCTTGAACCAATTGCACAGGCAGGCCGTCCGTTATTGATTATCGCCGAAGATGTTGACGGTGAAGCTCTTGCAACAATGGTTGTAAACAAACTCAGGGGATCATTGAAAATTGCGGCAGTAAAAGCTCCCGGATTTGGTGATCGCAGGAAGGAAATGTTAGAAGATATTGCCATTCTGACCGGCGGAGTTGTTATTGCCGAAGAAAAAGGACTTACACTCGAAGGCGCCAAGATGGATATGATGGGAAATGCTGAAAAAATAGTCATCGACAAGGAAAATACAACCATTGTAAATGGTGCAGGAGACAAAAAGAATATCGAGGGAAGGGTTAAACAGATCAAGAACCAGATTGAAACTACCACCTCGGATTACGACAGGGAAAAGCTGCAGGAACGGCTGGCGAAGTTGGCTGGAGGAGTGGCTGTTCTATATGTAGGAGCCGCTTCTGAAGTTGAAATGAAAGAAAAGAAAGCACGTGTGGAAGATGCACTCAGTGCAACCAGGGCAGCTGTTGAAGAAGGGATCATTCCTGGCGGTGGCGTTGGATATGTACGTGCCATTGAAAAACTTATAAGCCTCAAAGGAGATAACGAAGATCAGAATACAGGTATTGCCATTGTTAAAAGGGCACTGGAAGAACCTTTACGCCTGATCGTTGAAAATGCCGGTCTTGAAGGCTCTGTGGTTGTACAGAAAATAAAGGAAGGTAAGGGAGATTTCGGCTATAATGCCCAGACCGATAAATATGAAAACCTTTTAAAAGCCGGTGTTATTGATCCGACCAAGGTAGCCAGGATAGCCCTGGAAAATGCCGCTTCCATTGCGGGGATGTTTCTCACTACCGAATGTGTCGTGGCTGAAAAGCCAGAAGAAGAAAAGGCTCCTCCTATGCCGGCAGGTGGTATGGGTGGTGGAATGTACTAATATACATTTCAGAAAATGCAACCCCTTTCCCTCTGGAGAGGGGTTTTTTTATGAATGATCAGTAGCTAATATTCTTTTCGTTGACCATTGGAACAAACCTGACCGGCAGCACCGATTTCTCAGCCAGTCTTCCGTTTTTCATTGTAAGAAGAACCAGTTCCTGTACACTTCCGTTTGCACCGACAGGAATGATCATTTTACCTTTTTCCGCAAGCTGGTCTTCCAGTGCATCAGGAATATGGGTCGGCGCGCAGGTGACAATGATCGCGTCAAAAGGACTTTTTTCAGGCCATCCCAGGTATCCGTCTCCAATCTTTACCGATACATTCGAATAATTCAGCTCTTTAAGTAAGCTGTCAGCCCTGTTGGCCAGTTCCGGCACAATTTCAACAGAGAATACACTGTCGCACAGTTCACCGAGAATGGCCGCCTGGTAACCTGAGCCGGTACCGATTTCAAGTATTCGCTTTGATTTTCCGGGTTCGAGGACTTCTGTCATGAATGCCACGATATAGGGTTGAGATATGGTTTGCCCATAGCCTATGGGAAGGGGATGATCCTCGTATGCATACGAAACCAGATCAACGGATACAAACAGATGCCTCGGCACCTTCTTCATGGCTTCGATCACACGGTTGTCAGAAATTCCCCTGCCGATGATCTGTTCCCTCACCATCCGGTTCCGTAATTCAACGAAATTATCTTCCTGCGGATGAGAGCTTCTGCAGGTGACGAATAGCAGCATTAGCGCCGGCAATACCCATTTATTCATTACAGGAAAAATCTATTGGTTTGGCTATTGCGAAGTTAAGCAATTCAGCGCAGAGAATATCGGCTTAGGTTGTTGAAATGTATACCAGGGAAAGTGTTTGTAAAAATACAGGAAACAAATGAGAACAAAAGGGAGGTATGAAATCAGTCTCCGATCAGAAAATCTATTTTTTCGACCGACTCGTTCCCCAGCTTATCCAGGGCTCTTACTTTTACTGAATATTCACCTTTTTGAGGGAAAGTACTTATAAGACCATTGTATTTCTTTTCGGGTGCTCCATTTATGGAATAAAACATTTGGTCAAAACCCACCACGCCATCTGTGCATGATAGAAACAGCACAACATGACCCGGATATTCATTCAGGATCTTTCCTCCGGATTCCTTTTTTTGTACCGGATTAATGCTGAATCGCGAATAGATTTCAGGGCCGGTATTATCTGTTACTACGGCAAATTCGGTTGAACTTGTATTTTCCACATTGTCATATCCGGTAACTTTAATTATATGAACTCCTTGTTTTTCAACTGAGAATTCATCGTTGTAGTTATGTACAGAGTCGTCGTTAATAGAATATTCAATCCTTTCAAGGCCCGATTCCAGGTCTTCTGCAGTTAACATTATTTTTGTTTTCTTGCTGATATATGCCGTATCACGCATCACGAATATCGGACCTGAGAACCCGTGTTTAATAGAAGGACCCGTAAGGTCAACATAAGGGATGGTGGTTTTGTCTCCTGATTCAATGCTTTCGGTCCTGTTATTTACATTATCAAGAGCATAAGCTTTTACAGTAAGATTTCCGGTTACGTTTGACAACATAAAGGGCTTTTCGTACTTTTTATACTCTCCCCCGTTCAGCGAATAGTTTACCTCCTTGACTCCAGCCTTGTTGTCGAATGAGGTTAGTTTTAACTGGCTTCTTCCTGATGAATATTCTTTTCCGCCTGCAAAAAAGCTTTTTCCCAGGATTTCCTGAACGATTACAGGCGGTGTCTTGTCTACAAAAAAATCAAAAATATTCTTATTTTCAACGTTCCCCACATTATCTTTTGCATAAAAAACCAGTTTATGATCGCCCTGCTGCAAGTATGCACCTGAAAAAGGACTCACATACTTTTTTTCGGGACCATCGTCAAGCCTGTAATAGATCGATTCTATCCCAACCCCCTGGGCATCATCGGATTTTAATGAAACCTTTGAGCGGGAAGAAATAATATTCTCATACAAATCCTTATGCACTTCATACGAAGTTTTTGGACTTGATTTGTCGATTACCAGGGTGATTTCGTGTATTTCTTCCATATTCCCCACATTGTCGACCGCATAATATTTGATATGGTATTCTTTTTCCTGATCGAGTTTCAGCAGATTATTATAAATAGTATATGCCGAACCATCCACAGAATAATAAATATTTGCAACACCCGAAGTAGCATCCGTTGATTTCAGCATTACCTCAACCGATCCGTTAATATACATTTTGTCCTGTTTACGGAACGGTTTTACTGATCCGAAATCGATTGAGGTCACGGGTGCTTTGCTGTCGGAATACACTTCAAAAATTATGTCATGCAGGGGATAAACCACTTGTTTGGTGGCAGTATCAACTTCAGACGGTGACCTGAATGTATTATAGCCTTCTGTGTCTAAATACATCGGATTTGAATATTTGGCAGTTTCTTCGCTATGAAGCAGATAGGTTTTGGCATTATCCTCCGGTGAGGTTGCTATCCGAAGATAAAGGGGCAGCGACTTATTGATATAAATCTTTCCGTCGGGTGCCGTGTAAATACTCTTCTCAAACTTCAGCGGTTGTTGAGCATATATTGCACAACAAAGAGCAAATAATGAACAGAGCACAAGTTTTCTTTTCATATAGTGATTATTTAATATTCCTGATAAAGTTGATGTTACTCGTGTTTTAATTTCAATAATATCCTTCAATTTTTACCGGCAGTTTATAAATCTCGGCAAATTCTTCTCCGGTTTCCTTCAGCTCGTTGTCTTCAATATGGTATTTCCATTCTACGTTTACCTGATGCCCATTGAGATATAGTTTCTCAAGCCGCACAAAAATATCGTTAATCGTCCTCACAGATGCAGAATTAATATAATCGAGGACGAATTTAAAAAGGGTGTAATCATTGGGCATCGCACTGTAAACCGAGATCCATTCCAAAACAGGTTTATAGAATTCCATAGCTTCTTCCGGTAGGGATCGTCCTGAAATTTCAAATATTCCTGAATGTTTATCGAGATGTATTGCCGGTGTTGAATCGGTATGTTCAATAACTAAAGCATTCATTTTTTGCTGTTGGGTTGATAGGAGATAAGTTTAAAGGGTATCTGCACCAGGTCTCCGTATTCTTCTCCCGACTCCCTCATTTCCTCATCCTCTTCATGATAATACCATTCAACGGTGATCTCCCTTCCACGTTCTATGATCTTTTCAAAACTGTTCAGCACTTCAAGCAGGTATCGCTGCGAAGCCGAATTAAAATAGAATAATTTCAGCTTCAGTACAGTGGTGTCATTTGGTTGCATCGAATAATTTTCAACCCAGTCGATAATAGGGCTGTAGAAATTGATTACCTCTTCGGGCAGAGAGCGGCCAGAAATCTCGAAAATACCTTTTGAATTGTCAAAATTTATTGTCGGAGTGTCATCGGTTCCAGGAATTACTAAAGGGGTCATGAGATTTTAGTTTAAAGTATTCTATAAAATTAAAGAATTATTGTTAAAAAAAAAGAAATCCTAGTCAAGGTATTTTTCAAGCTTTGTAAGAAAAGTCTTCATATCAATAGGTTTTGAAATATAATCATCGGCGCCCGAAGCCATGCTTTGTTCCCGCTCATCACTGATATTCAGAGCAGTCTGAACAATTACCGGAATATCACTACGGTTTTGTTTAATCAAGCGAGTGGCCTCATAACCATTCATTTCAGGCATATTGATATCCATCAGTATAAGATCGGTGTTATTGTTCATGCAAAATTCAACAGCCTCCTTGCCGTTTTTTACACGTACAAGTTTTGCTTTAGTATCGCGCAATGCTTCAGAAAGAAGAAAATAGTTCACATCGGTATCTTCAGCAATAAGAATTTGTTTATCTGCCCAGTTGAACCTTTTGTCGGGTGTTTTAATCGTTTTCCTGCCCTCATAGCGCAGTCCGATCACAAGAATGTCATCCAGTTGTTCGTGGATACCTTTCCATTCATTGAACCTGCCCAGGATTATTTCCTGCTGTTCATGCATTGGCTTTGTATGTATTCCAAGCAATAGGTCCTTAAAATTCTTGGACATAAACTTGGTGCCTTCGGTACCTCCAAACTGGTCTATTATCCCGTCTGAAAAGAGATAAATAATATCGGATGCGTGCAGGTCGATGGTATGTAACGTAAACGATTGTTCCATATTCTTATGAAAACTTACAGGCATTTTATCGCCGCTGTATTGATAAATTTCGCCGTTGCGCACAAGGTACATCGGGTTATGAGCCCCGGAAAACTGCATTTTCTTTTCATCGAAATCAATAATGCATAGCGCAATATCCATCCCGTCCCTGGGTTCGTCCCTGTCGCCGGTCTGGTGCAGTGAATTTATGATCTGAAGCCGAAGTTCATTGAGTATTTCATTTGCCTGCAACGAGCGTATGTGCCTGTTGATGACTATTTTATTTACAATCTCATTCAAAAATGCCACTCCCAGCATACTCATAAATGCTCCCGGAACCCCATGTCCTGTGCAATCGGCAGCAGCGAGGACCAGGATATTCTCCTTCTGGGTGACCCAGTAAAAATCTCCGCTTACAATATCTCTGGGCTTATACAGTACAAAATAATCTCTCAGGATATCATCCAGCAATCTGCCCGGAGGCAAAATTGCGTTTTGTATTCGCTGGGCATACGAGATGCTGTCTGTAATCTTCTGGTTTTGTTTGTTGGTAATGTCCCGCTGATGCTCAATTTCCTGGTTCTGCTCCTTAAGCAGCCTGTTGGCTTTCTTTTTTTGACCAAATTGGTAATAAATAAGCAGCAGGATAAGGAGCATCATTATCAGCGCTGTAACCAAATAAATCATTAACAGGCGGCTTACCCTGTTTCTGGATTGTTCTTCCTTAATTTCAAGATCTTTAAGTCTGCCTTCAGCTTCAACAAGTTCATTTCTGAGCTGAATTTCATGAATGCTTTCTTTTATATCAGCCAGGGTATCCATCGTGTTTTTAAGCTGCCGGGCATTTACTTCGGCTGTTTTTTCAGCATTTACCTTTTGTGATTCAATTTTTTCAATTTGTTTTTTCTGCATCTGTGACAGGATCGACGCGGATTTGTCAAAATACTCCCTTGATTTCTTAGCTTCGCCGATCTTATCATAATTCTCCGCAAGTTGCAGAAAACAACTCTGCATGAGTTTGGAATTGTTATCCTCCATAGCAAGGCCGGCTGCTTCCTCCAATTCCTTTATTGCTTCGCTGTATTGTTTAAGCTCGTACCTGATCTGTGCAATGTTCTGCAAATCCGATGCAATACCTTCTCTTTTCTTTTGAGACCTATTTATTTTCAGGCTTTCCTGAAAATTACTCAAAGCCTCCTGGTACTTTTCCTGCTCAAAATAAATCGATCCAAGGTTTCCATAAATATTCTTAACAGCATTCTGATTGTCCAGTTCTTCATTTAGCTGCAATGATCTCTCAAAACAGCCAATGGCTTGGTCGGTAAAATTTTGCTCCCAGTAGATAAAAGCCAATTGATTTAGGTATTTTGCTTCTTCACGTTTGTTGGCATCGGCTTTATATTTTTCTACCTGACTTTTCAGTTCATCAATTTTCGATTTGACATCTGCCGGTACTGATCTCTGGCCAGAGACCCGGACAGCGGAAACGGTAAATAGGAAAAGCACAAAAATAAGTGAATGAAAATTTTGTAGCATTTTCATTATCAAGATTTTATTGAAAATGAAATTACACAATAAGGTACACATTTTTGCAGAAAATAGTGATGATTATAATCACCGGTTTATGGTGATTTAGATCATCTGAGAATTATACATAATAAACCTGTTGAAACTGTTTTATTGTGACGTTTTTCTCCCATATCCAACAGGTTTGTCACGTTTCGGTCAGCCGAATAATCAATATACATATGGTTATTTCAGAATGGTCAGCCGGTTTTCTCAAGTAGTTCTCTGACTTTTGAGGCAATAGCCTTTCCATCGGCTTTACCGGACAATTCCTTGCCTGCAATTGCCATTACCTTTCCCATGTCTTTCATGGATGATGCTCCGGTACGGGCAATTATTGCGGTTATCTTTTCACTGAGCTCCTTGTCACTGAGCTGTCTGGGCAGGTATGCGGATATAACTTCGGCTTCCGAGATCTCAACATGATATAGATCAGGACGATTATGCGCCTTATATACCTCCGCTGATTCTTTACGCTGTCTGATCAATTTCTGAATTATTTTAAGTTCTTCATCTTCAGAAAGGACCGCAGTAGCACCTTTATCCGCTTTGGCAAGAAGGAAAGCCGATTTGATTGCCCGAAGGGCTTCGAGCTTATCTTTGGCCTTTGCTTTCATTGCTGCCTTAAGGTCTTCGCTGATTTGATCGACTAAACTCATTATGGGTATGGTTTAATGTTTTGTGTTTAGTATTACGTGTTTGATGTTCTGTATCGGGATTTTCATAAAGCTCCGACATCCAGCATTAGTCTACATTATCGTGAAGATACGAATTGTTTTTGTTCAGTTTGGTTCCGGATTCCTCATCATCAGATAATGAATACCGGGAAACATCGTTTTCTTCAGAATGTTTTTTCTGATCGAGTTTAATATTTTTTCTGACGTATGCCGGTTCATTTTCAAGAGATTCGATGTAATTGTTGCTTTCAGCGCTGTTGAATTTCAATTCCCTGAGCTTTTCCTGTGTTTTTCTGATCGTCCTGACCCTCTCGGCCGCTTTCTTTAGTTCGGCCTGGTTTTTATTTCTTGAAAAATCCTGCAGTTGTTCTTCTTCCCTGTCCCCCTGGATATCAAATTCGATAACACGCTGACTTTTATTTTGATCACCATCATTTTCCGTAGTGCTTTCTTTAACTTCGAATATGGTGTTTTCTTTTCTTTCCTCGCTGATCACATTTTCTTTAAGCAGGATCTTATTAAGCTGCCTTTTACGAATATAGAGGTCAGGAATGCTGTTTGTACCAAACCCTGTTGCTATGATGGTAACGCTAAGTTTCTGATCCAGGCTCACGTCTGTTCCATTGCCCCAGATAAGATCAGCTTCCGATCCGGCGCATTCCTGCACATAATCGGTAATCTGCCCGATCTCGTCCATGGTTACTTCTTCGGTTCCTGAAGTAATATTGATCAGGATGTTTCTTGAACCTTTGATATCGTTGTCGTTCAGGAGCGGAGATGTTAGAGCCTCCTGAACAGCCTTCAGTGCCCGGCCCTGACCTTCAGCCCATGCAGATCCCATGATAGCCACTCCGCTATCGGTCATTACCGTTTCAACATCTGCAAAATCTACATTGATATAGCCGTGCACCGTAATAATTTCTGCTATTCCTTTAGCGGCAATGGCCAGAACATCGTCAGCTCTTGAAAATGCATCCGAAACCCGAAGATCTCCATACATCTCACGGATTTTTTCATTGTTAATAACCAGCAGTGAATCAGCGTATTTCTCAATTTCGGCAATTCCTTCAAGAGCCTGGTTGACCCTTCGCTGGCCTTCGTTCCGGAATGGTATGGTGACTATTGCTACAGTTAACAACCCCAGTTCTTTGGCAGCCTTGGCAATAACAGGGGCAGCCCCGGTTCCTGTCCCTCCACCCATACCAGCGGTTATAAAGATCATTTTCGTATGATTGGAAATGGCTTCCACTACATCGTTAATGTTTTCGATAGCCGCCTGTTTTCCGATTTCGGGTTTATTTCCAGCGCCTCGGCCTTCGGTCAGCGAAGAACCCAGTTGTATTTTCACCGGTACGGGACTACTGGCCAGCGCCTGTTCATCGGTATTGCAGACGATAAAATCAACATCTTTTATTCCGAGCCTGAACATGTGGTTCACAGCATTGCTCCCGCCGCCTCCAACACCAAGGACCTTAATGATGGAGTTGATGTTTGCAGACAAATCAAAATTTATTAATTCTTCCATGTTACAATGGTTTTATATGTGTGAGGCAATTTTCTGATTCAATCCATTCTGGCATCGTTCTCTTCAAAAATATCCGTAATGGTTTTTTTTAATGAATCCAGAATACCTGACTTTGACCTCGATTTTGTTTTTTCAGGTTTAGCCGGTTCACCAACCTGTTCCTCTTCCTGTTCTTCTGCAGATTCTTTGTTACCGGTGTTTAGCAGGTCATTTCCTTTCAGCAAAAGTCCGATGCTGGTGGAGTACATGGGTTGGTTAATATCGTCTTTGGTTTCACCGGTCAGGTGTTCGTTCGGATATCCGATCCTCACATCCATTCCTGAGCGGAATTTAACCAGCTGTGGCAGGTGTTTCAGCAAAGATCCGCCACCGGTCAGTACTATTCCTGCACTCAATTTTTCCATACAATCTGAATTTTCTATTTCAAAAAGTACGGCATCAATGATTTCCTCCATTCTCGACTGTATGATATATGCCAGGCTTTTGAACGAGATTTCTTTAGGATCGCGCCCGCTGATGCCCGGAATGGTAACCACTTTATCTTCCGGGGCAAGATCACCGAGGGCCGATCCGAACTGGATCTTCAGCGCTTCAGCCTGACGGGTAAGGATCGAACATCCTTCCTTGATATCTGATGTAACTACGTTACCACCGAAAGGTATAACGGCAGTATGCCTGATCACTTCATCATAGAAAACGGCAATATCGGTCGTTCCGCCTCCGATATCCACTAGAACCACACCAGCTTCTTTTTCGTCCTCCGTAAGCACTGCACTGGCCGAGGCCAGAGGTTCCAGAATAAGCTGATTGACACGGAGTCCGCACCGGTTTACACATTTTTCGATATTTCGTGCCGAAGCGATCTGTCCCACTACAATATGAAAATTCGCTTCGAGTCTCTTTCCCGACATTCCAACCGGGTTTTTTACCCCGGTTTCGTTGTCCACAATGAAATTCTGTGGTAAGACATGGATGATTTCTTCACCCACATCAATAGGAATTTTATACATATCGGTTACCAGGGCATCGATATCCTGTCGTGTGATTTCCGATTCATAGGAATCGCGGTTAATATACCCCCTGTTCCTCACACTCTTTATATGCTGACCGGCGATTCCAACAAATACCTCGCTCAGATTTGATCCGGCCTGCCTCTGTGCGTCATCAATTGTGGATCTGATGGCATTTACGGTTTCCTCGATATTCAGTACAACACCCCGTTTAACTCCTTTTGAAGGGGTCTTTCCCAATCCGAGAATTTCGAGTTTGTCGTTCTCGTTTTTTCTGCCGATAATGGTCACAATTTTTGTAGTTCCAATATCTACAGCTGCCAGAATTTTACTTTTTTGCCTCATGATATTATCGTTTTGTACAAATGATTTGATCTTTAAATTTCAGGTTTATTGTTGTATATTCATTCCAACCTATTTTATTGAAACCTTCGAGATACAGTGTTTTCAGGTTTTCAAACTTTTCAGTATAATTATCGATCGTACCCAGCAGAATGAAATGCGCACCCACTCTGGGTATGAGTTCAAACTCATATTTTCCGTTTACATAGATCTGTTCGATCTGCGCTTTCCAGAATTCACTCCGGTTTATATAATTCACCAGTGTCAGCAGATCGTAGATCGTTTTTTTTGATTTCCCCGGATTTTCAGGCCGGTTATTATAAATATTTTTCGTTTTCGTCAGATCAAAAGGCTCAATGATTTGTCCGTTGGCAAACAGGATATGAGGCATAAACCTTTCCGATAACGGAAAAATATTGCCTGCTGCATCGAGATAATATCCTGTATTCCTGTAATTTTCGACTCTTACCACAGGCGTTTTGTGCGATATGGTCACATGTAGTTTCCCGTCCTCGGTAATGTATGTCTCCGCAGAAGCAATCGAACGTTCTTTCAGCAGGCTTTCTTCGACCGATTTCAGGTTTATTTCATCAACCCGTTTTCCGATCAGATTTTCACTTTTAAGGATCAATGCTTCAATATCCTCACTGTTATTGAACCCTGATCCGAGACTATCGATGACAGTAACTTGAATATCATTGCAATACAATTGTTTGCGTTTACCGGCAATGAAACCGGAGATCAATATAAAATAGATCAGTATGAGCAACCAAGTGGCAATGCTTTTCAAGCTTTTCATGGTTTAACCTCCATACTTTTTATTCAGGAAAATCCTGAGTGGTTCCACCAGTTGATCGATATCCCCTGCGCCCATGGTGATAAGGATCTCAATATCTTTTCCGGCAATGAATTTTAACAGGTCTTCTTTCATGATCAGGCTCTTCTCTTTCAGGGTCACATTGCTGAATATAAGCTCCGGGCCGACACCTTCAACCGGCAGTTCACGTGCAGGATAGATATCCAGCAAAATCAGCTCGTCAAGCTTGCCCAGGCTGACAGCGAATTCCATTGCAAAATCACGGGTACGCGAATACAGGTGCGGTTGAAATATTCCCGTAATCTTTTTCTCAGGATAAAGCTTTCTAACCGATCCGATCACCGCATCGATCTCTCTGGGATGGTGTGCGTAATCATCGATATAGATTGCTTTTTTCGATCTGAATATGTAATCAAATCTTCTTTTTACACCGGTGAACGTGTTGACGGCTTCCCTGATCTCATTTCTGTGCAATCCGGCAAGAGTCGCTACTGCAACCGCGGCCACGGCATTTTCCACGTTAATGATACCCGGATGCTCGAGCGACATGTTTTTAAGCACTTCGACGGGTGTTACCACATCGAAATGGTATTTTCCCTGTTCCAGTCTGATGTGTTCAGCATAAAAGTCGGCTTTCTCATGAAGGGCAAATGTAAATACATCTACGCCCGGATTCTGAGCCTGTATCCCCGCACCTTTTTTTATTACCAGTTTTCCGCCCCGGTGAATCTGCAATAAGAATGCTTCAAACGACTTTATCACCTCTTCCTTTGTTCCGTAAATGTCAAGATGGTCGGCATCCACAGAGGTAACTACGGCTATTTCGGGATTGAGCTTCAGGAATGAACGGTCGTATTCATCGGCTTCAACCACCACATAATCGCTTGACCGGGATAACAACATGTTGCTGCCGTAATTTTTCGATATACCGCCAAGGAAAGCACTGCAGCCCGTATCAGACTGGTGAAACAGGTGGGCTATCATTGTGGTGACCGTTGTCTTTCCGTGTGATCCGGCAATACAAATTGATTTTTTGTTTCGTGTGATCATGCCCAATACCTCTGCCCGTTTCAGGATGTGGAAATTTTCCGTCCGGAAATAAATCAGTTCACTGCAATCATTTGGGATAGCGGGAGTATATACCACAAGTGTTTCATCCCGGTGACGAAAGAATTTGGGGATCAGCTCAGGATCATCGTCGTAATGCACCCCGATTCCGGAATCTTTCAGTTCATCTGTCAGGGTTGTCCGGCATCTGTCATAACCTGCTACCGCTTTACCTGTAGCATGAAAATACTTTGCAAGAGCGCTCATACCGATGCCCCCGATACCCAGAAAATACACCCTATGTATATTGTTAAGATCCACTTTTTGTGTTCAGTAATATATCGATTTCATTTATGATCTTTTCTGTCGAATCGGTGACTGCAAGCCTGCTTATGTTTTCTGCCAACATCTTCAGTCTTTTGCTGTCTCTCATGAGCTCAACTGCGGCAGGCATCAGTTCATGTCCGGCCCTGGTATCGGGGATCATGATCGCGGCATTTTTTTCCGCCAGGGCGAGGGCATTTTTTGTCTGATGATCTTCAGCCACATTCGGTGAAGGAACCAGTATGGCAGGTTTACCGACAATAGCAAGCTCTGACAGAGTTATCGCCCCTGAGCGCGAAACAATAATATCGGCCACTGAATAAGCCAGGTCCATTCTATGTATAAAATCGAATAGTATTATGTTCTTCGCACTATATGCCTTGAGTGCATTTGTGGCAGTATCGTAGTATATTCTGCCCGACTGCCAGATAAAGTATATCCCCTTGCTTTCGCTGATCAGATCAAGTGATGACAATATGCTTTTGTTGATGGTTGCTGCACCCAGGCTGCCACCGAGGATCAGGATCACAGAAAAACCTTCGGGGATCTTAAAAAAAGCTTTTCCTTCGGGGTATTTTGATGCGATATCAAGCATGTCTTTCCTTACGGGATTTCCTGTCAGCACGATTTTTTCTGCCGGAAAATATTTTTGCATGCCTTCGTATGCCACACAAATTTTATCGGCTTTTTTGGCCAGCAGGCGGTTTGTAACCCCCGCATAAGAATTCTGTTCCTGGAGCAATGTGGGAATTCCTCTTCTGCCGGCCACCCTGAGTATCGGTCCGCTTGCATAACCTCCCACTCCTACAACCAGATTTGGATTGAACTCAGAAATTATTTTTTTTGCTTTCAGAATACTCTTAACTAGATATATAACCACCAGGATATTTGCCGGAGTGAACCTGCGTTTAAATCCTTTAACCGGCAGACCGATAATCCGGTAACCTGCGGCAGGAACCCTTTCCATTTCCATCCTGTCTTCAGCGCCGACAAACAGGATTTCGGAGTCAGGATAACGGTGTTTAAGCTCACCCGCAATGGCCAGGGCCGGAAAGATATGTCCTCCCGTACCTCCTCCGCTTATGATTATTTTTTTAGTCGTTTTCATTATCGACTTCTTCGGTTTGAATCTCCTCTGCCGGCTGATCGATTCCCCGGCTCACACTCAATATTATGCCCAGTGCAACACAAGTGAAGAGCATGGATGTTCCGCCCCAGCTGACCATCGGCAAGGGTTGTCCCGTCACCGGCAGCAGGTTTACAGCTACCGCCATGTTTATCATGGCCTGCATAACGATGAGAATAGCAAGTCCCATTGCCAGAAAGGCAGGAAACGTTCTCGTGCTTTTTCGCACAATGACACCTGCCCTGAAGAGCAGGTACAAATAGAGTGACAGTATCAGAATTCCTCCCAGTAATCCATATTCCTCGATGATAATGGCAAATATGAAGTCGGAATAGGGGTGGGGCAAATAATTGCGCTGTACGCTTTTCCCGGGCCTGAGCTTGACAAGTCCTCCGGAAACTATTGCAATTTTCGACTGGTTCACCTGAAAATTATCCGTGTTTTCATGGTCAACAAAACTTTCGATGCGGTGCCTCCACGTTTGCCATCTTCCGCCCCAGTCTGATTTTACGGTCATAAAAATCACAACGGCGATTATGACTATCACCGCAAGGCTGAATAAGAACATGTACCTGAAATTAATCCTGCCGATAAACATCAGGATGAAACATGCCGTGAAAAGCATCAAAGCGGTCGAAAGGTTTGCCGGCATAATTAATCCGCAAATGATCACCACCGGGATGATTACAGGCAGAAATGCAGAATGGTACTCTTTGATAGTATCCTGTTTCATCGAAAGCAGCCTTGCCACATACATCACCAGGGCGAGCTTGGCAAAGTCGGAAGTCTGGAATGTAAATCCGAGTCCCGGAATGGTCAGCCACCGTGTGGCCTGGTTTATGCTTGTCCCCAGGATCAGCGTAATGATAAGCAATGGTATGGATATGATAAGAAATAACTGTGACAGTCTTGAAAATACTTTATGCGGTACAAGATGGGTCACGAAAATGATCAGGAGGCCAATGAAGAGGATTGTAGCATGTTTTATGATATAATAACTTGTATTTCCTCCCTGGTACCTGTATGCCAGTGTTCCTGTGGCGCTATATACAGCGAGTAATGAGAAAATAGACAATCCTATGATCACGCCCCACAGAATCGGGTCTCCTTTCAGATATTTTCTTGCCGTTTCAAACATTGTTTCAGAGTTCCTTCACATAATTTTTAAATTGCCTGCCCCGGTCTTCGTAATTCTCAAAGAGATCGAAGCTCGCACATGCGGGTGATAATAGTACAGTATCCCCGTCCTTACCCAGAAAATAGGCTGTCTGTACTGCTTCTTTCATCGATTTTGTGTCTGCAATTTCCGTTACAATGCCATCGAATGCCTTGTGAAGCTTCGAATTATCTTTTCCCAGGCAGACAATGGCTTTCACCTTTCCTTTCACCAGGTCCATAAGCTCCTCGTAGTTATTTCCTTTGTCAATTCCACCGGCAATCCAGATAACCGGGGTAGTCATTGATTCAAGAGCATACCAGGTGGAATTGATGTTGGTGGCTTTTGAATCGTTGATAAATTCAATGCCGTGTACCTTTATAAAGTGCTCGAGACGGTGTTCAACCCCTGTAAAATCCATCAGGCTTTCGCGTATGGTATCTTTGCGTATCTGTAAAACATTTCCTGCAATACCGGCAGCCATGGAATTGTAAATGTTATGTTTGCCTTTAAGGGCAAGTTCTCCAAGCGACATTGAAAAATCGTTATTTCCTACTTCAATCTTCATAAGGTTGTGTTCGATATAGGCTCCTTCCCGCTGTTTTTCCATCAGGGTAAATCCAAGTTGTTTTGCACGCAGCACAATTCTTTCCAGTTCACGTATTGTAATCTCGTCATCGGAGCAATAGATAAAATAATCGTCTTCAGAGAGGTTCTTGGTGATCCTCATTTTTGAATCCACATAGTTCTGGATATCATAATCATACCGGTCGAGGTGATCGGGAGTAATGTTCAGCAGTATTGCGATATCGGCTTTAAACTCAAACATGCCATCAAGCTGAAAACTGCTGATCTCAAGTACATAATAATCATAATTCTCAGTAGCTACCTGCATGGCAAAACTTCGTCCGATATTGCCGGCAATACCGGCATTCAAACCAGCCTTTTTCAGCATGTGGTGGATGAGTGACACGGTGGTTGTCTTTCCGTTGCTTCCGGTTACACATATTTTTTTTGCAATGGTAAACCGTGCTGCAAATTCAATTTCCGATATTATCCTGGTATTTTTTTTACGCAGGGCCTGAACAATTTCTGTTTTTTCGGAGATACCGGGACTTTTAATCACCTCATCGGCATTCAGGATGAGCCGTTCGGTATGTTTTCCTTCTTCCCAGTCAATTTCATAGGTAAAAAGTATTTCCTTGTAATAGGGTTTTATCTTACCGAAATCCGAAACAAACACATCAAATCCTTGTCTTTTTGCCAGAACAGCAGCACCTGTTCCGCTTTCTCCGGCTCCGAGTATCACAATTCTTCTTTCCATAGACTATCTGATTTTCAGGGTTACAATGGTAACTACAGCGAGCAATATTCCGATAATCCAAAACCGTGTTACAATTTTAGGTTCAGGGTAGTTTTGCATTTGATAATGATGGTGCAACGGGGCCATTTTAAATATTCTTCTTCCTTCCCCGAACTTTCTTTTCGTATATTTGAAATAACCTACCTGAATAACGACAGAAAAGCTTTCGGCAAGAAAAATTCCGCACAGGATCGGTATTAGCAGTTCTTTCCTGATAAGCACCGCATATACGGCAATAATGCCTCCAATAGAAAGGCTTCCGGTATCACCCATGAATACCTGTGCAGGAAATGAATTGTACCAGAGAAATCCGACAAGCGATCCGATGAACGCACTGATATAGACCACCATTTCGCCTGTGAACGGTATATACATGATATTCAGGTAATCGGCAATAACCATGTTACCTGATACATAGGCCAGAATTCCTAGTGTGGTGCCTATGATTGCCGAAGTCCCCGCCGAGAGACCGTCGAGGCCATCGGTTAAGTTCGCCCCGTTTGAGACAAGGATTAAGATGAAAATTACGGCCAGAATGACCACTACCCATGCCCACTCTTTGGCTTTGTTTCCAAGAAACCATACCAGGTAGGCATAATCGAATTCATTATTTTTAAGGAAGGGAATTGTTGCTTTGGTGGATTTGACATCGCGTGTAACATATATTTCATCGACTGTCCTGTTCTCGCTGCTTACGATCTGTTTTACAGGTTCACCCTGACTATCAAGCACTTTCTCCCTAACAAGGATCTGATCACTGAAATGCAATGTTAAGCCCACTGCCAGACCAAGCACGATCTGACCTGCAATTTTAAATTTTCCCCTCAAACCCTGTTTATTTTTTTTGAATACTTTTATATAATCATCCATAAAGCCAACAAAACCAAGCCATATGGTGGTTGCGAGCATAAGAATAACATAGATGTTGCGGATGTCTCCGAAAAGGATAACAGGAATAATGATTGATCCCAGGATGATCAAACCCCCCATTGTAGGTGTTCCTTTTTTCTGCATTTGTCCTTCAAGTCCAAGATCACGCACTGTTTCACCTATCTGTTTTTTTTGCAGCAACCTGATAATCCGTTTACCAAGGAGCATGGATATGATCAGCGAGGTTATTATGGTCATGGCAGAACGGAACGAAATGTACTGAAACACACCTGCTCCTGGCAAATCGAAATTCTCAAGATATTTAAACAGGTAATATATCATGGGCTATTGAAGATTGGTTTTGTTCAGCATGAATTGTTCTGCAATAATCTCTTTATCGTTAAAATGGTGCTTCACTCCCTTGATTTCCTGATACGTTTCATGACCTTTGCCGGCAACAAGAATAATATCACCCGGTTTAGCCATCATACATGCTGTTCTGATAGCTTCCTTCCTATCGGCAATAACAACATAATCCCTCCGGTAGGGTTCTTCAATCCCCTGTTCCATATCTTCAATGATCGTGCGGGGTTCTTCAAACCTCGGATTGTCTGATGTAAGGATGACCTTGTTGCTGCTTTCAGCTGCGACACTGGCCATTTTCGGGCGCTTGGTTTTATCCCTGTTGCCTCCTGCTCCCACCACCGTGATCAACTGCTCGTTGCCTGTTCTTATTTGGTTTATGGTGGAGAGTACATTGAGCAGGGCGTCGGGAGTATGGGCATAGTCGACAATGGCAATAATTCCGTTGTTTGACCGGAGGTATTCAAAACGGCCGTCAACAGTTTCAAGCTGGCTCAGTATTTTTAGTACCTCAACTTTTGATTTGCCCAGTATTGTTGCACAGGCATATACAGCCAGCAGGTTATAAGCGTTGAATTCCCCGATGAGTTTTACCCATACTTCAGTATTATCCATGCTCAGCATCATGCCGTCGAAATGGCTTTCAATGATTTTGGCATGAAAATCAGCCAACGTTTTTACTGCATAGAAATATACCTTTGCAGGGGTATTCTGAACCATATACTTACCGTTCCTGTCATCTGCATTGATGAGCACAAAACTTTCAGGATTCAGGTGATCGAAGAATTGTTTTTTTGCCCTGAGGTATTCATCGAAGGTTTTATGATAATCGAGATGATCATGTGTGATGTTACTGAAAATTCCACCGGCAAAATGAAGCCCGGCGACTCTTTCCTGAACCAGGGCATGGGAGCTTACCTCCATGAATGCAAATCCGCAACCTTTGTCTGCCATCTTCCGGAGCAGCCTGTTGATCTCTACCGGGTCGGGTGTGGTATGGGTGGAATCGTATGCTTCATCGTCTACAAAGTTCGTCACTGTGGATATGAGTCCCGCTTTTTCGCCGAGCTTCGTAAAAAGCCTGTAAAGAAGCGTTACCGTAGTTGTTTTTCCGTTGGTACCGGTTATTCCGGTAAGCTTTAGCTCCCGTGAAGGATTATCAAAAAATTCCGAAGCAATAATGCCCAAAGCCCGTGAAGAATTTTCAGCCAGTACATAAACTACCTCAGGATTTTTTTCTTCAGGTAGTTTTTCACATATCACGCAGGAAGCGCCATTTACAATGGCCTGACCGATATATTCATGCCCGTCAACGCTTGTTCCCGGTACGGCAACAAACAGATTCCCTTTTTCAACTTTCCTCGAGTCGAAAGCAATGCCTGAAACGGCCAGCTTACTGTCACCGATTATCTGACGTATTTTACATTCTTTCAATAATTCAACAAGTATTTTCATAGCATACTCATTTCCAGTATAATAACGTCTCCTTTCCGGATTCTGCTCCCCGGTGCGATGGATTGCGTTCTTACACTACCCCTGCCTTTGACCACAACCTGCAATCCTGATTTTTCAAGCAGGTAGACAGCATCTTTGGCACCCATCATTACCACATCAGGCACGAGATTGGGAATTGTTTTCTTCGCATGAACTTCAATAAAGTCCTCTTTTTTGCTGGTACTGATCCATTGCTGCCCGTCACCTGAAATTATTCTTACCGGAATGCCCAGTTCTGAAGTTAGATTCTCAAGGTCGCCAAGATCCCCGTCTTTTGTATAGGGGAGGTCAACATTGGTTTCCTGCTTAAAATGTGTGAGGGAATGTTCACTGAAGTCAAGCGAATATGTTTTGTTCGCGATTTCAAGAAATACCGGTCCGGCCACCTCGTTGCCGTGGTAAATATTTTTTGAAGGTGCATTGATTACAACAATACACGAGTACTTCGGATCTTCGGCCGGATAATATCCGACAAAGGAAGCCTGGTAAGAAATGCCGTGATCTGACCTGTATGTTCCCGATTTAATATTGTAAAGCTGGCAGGTGCCTGTCTTCCCGGCAATCCTGAAACTGCAATTTCTGAGATTCTTTGCTGTCCCATTCTGTACCACGCCTTCAAGCAGAATTTTGGCTTTTTTAAGTGCCTGTTTTGAGCATATCGAGTGGTTTAGAACCTCTGTATCGTAAGATTTGATCAGGCGGCCGTGGTACCTGATTTCATCCACGAATTTTGGTTTTACCATTTTGCCGTTATTGGCAACGGCATTGTAAAATGTAAGCAGCTGCAACGGAGTTAGCTTTACTTCGTAACCGTGTGACATCATGGCCAGGGAAACGCCCGACCATAATTTGTCGTTGGGGTATTTGATGTACGGTTTTCCTTCACCCTTTATTTCAAGGTCCAATTTTTCATTGAGTCGCATATTGTATAACCGGTCGATAAAATGGCTTTCACGACCTTTATATGCTTTGGTTATAATCTTTACCATTGCAACATTTGAGGATATTTCGAAAGCACGTCTGACGGTTATTTTGCCGTTGCCTCCCCTCCAGTAATTTTCATCACGGATTATCTGGTCGTAAAACTGGAGAACGCCGTTTCCGGTATCCACAGAATCCTGCAGATCGACAAAATTGTCTTCCAGGGCGGCGATGATCACAGGCAGTTTAAAGGTAGATCCCGGTTCCACACTTTCAAAAACAGCATAATTTTGCAGTTCCCTGTAATTACCATTCCTGTCCCTGCCGAGATTGGCTATAGCCCTGATTTTACCAGTATTAACCTCCATCAAAACAGCGCATCCATGGTCGGCTTCCTGGGCTGTTAACTGCCTCAGAAGCGCTTTTTCGGCAACATCCTGATAATTGATATCAATAGTAGTAATCACATCCATGCCATCTTTCGGGTCGACCTCATTCCTGTCGTTTACCGGCATCCATACATTGCCCGGCAGCTTCTGTTTAAGGGCAATACCTTCTGTTCCTGCAAGCTGATGGTCATATGCACCTTCAATGCCCACAATATTTCCTTTTTTGTCGTAGGTAGTATACCCGACAAATCGGGCAGCCAGGTTTTCATGGGGCCTCACACGCATATCCTTTTGGATATAGATAAATCCTCCCCTGAAACGACCTTCCCTGAAAATAGGAAATTGTTTCATCTGCTGAAGTTCCATGTAATTTACTTTTCTACTGATCAGGTAAAACCGTTCGCCCCGTCTTCTGGCAGCAATTAATTCATGCTTATACTGGTCTTTTGATTTCGGGGACTCAAACCTGAAGAGTTTGTGCAGGCAAATGGCCAGTGAGTCGACATCACGATTAAAAATGCGGTCGGTCAGTGAACCTGTTTTTAGGTCCATTCTGATCTCGTAGTAAGGAATTGATGTAGCCAGCAGGCGGCCATCGGATGCATAGATGTTTCCTCTGTTCGAAGAGATGATGATATTTTTCAGTGTTGTGGTGCGGGCAAGCTCTTTCCATTTGTCCCCTTCGAAAAATTGGAGGTATACAATTTTCCCGACAATAAGAAGGGCAAATACAAGAAATCCGAAGTAGATCATTCCGACGCGCCACAATATGTCTTTTTTCAGCGACATTATTTACTATTTTTTTTTCGTACCAATACCTTCGGTGGTTCTGTAAGTTCCCGGATCTCCAGATTTTTTTCCTCAACCATTTTTGCAACGGCTGATGGTCTGCTCATATTCATAAGCCGGGCTGTAGATGTTATCTGTTCGGCCCTGAGATTTTCGACTTCGGTCTTTAGTGAGCTAACCTGCCTGAATAGCCTTTCGGTATGATATCTGTTACCGATATACAGCAAAGCCAGAAAAGTCAGGAAAAGGATAAACGGCAATTGTTTCACCACTATTTTCCGGGTCAGGATGCTGCCATCGATGAGATCGCGAAAAGAGAACGAGCTGACCTCATCTTTCTCCTGCTCATGGCTGACAAATTCAATATTTCTAATCTTTTCGTCGTTCATGACCTGGTTTTTTCCGCAATTCTTAATTTTGCACTTCGGGCCCTATTGTTTACCCTGATTTCGTTTTCACCGGGGATGATCGGCCGCCTGTTCACAGGCGTTAAGGGAGCAGTAATATTTCCATAGATATCTTTTACCAGCTCACCCGTAAAATTTCCGCTGCGCATAAAATTTTTAACCAACCTGTCCTCGAGCGAATGGTAACTGATAATTACCAGCCTTCCATTTGCATTAAGCAACGGTGTGCTCTGCATCAGAAGTTCCTTGAGATTTTTAATCTCGTGGTTTACTTCGATCCTTAATGCCTGAAATACTTTCGACAGGTACTGGTTTTCTCTCGATCTTGGAATGCAGGGAGACAATACGTCCACCAGTTGATTCGTATTGTGTATTTTCCGTCCTGTCCTTAGGGCTACGATGGTTTCAGCCAGCCTGTTTGCATTATTGAGCTCTCCGTACTCCCTGAATACTCTGCTGAGGTTTTTCTGGGTATATTCATTGATTATTTTATCCGCATCCAGCAACGCACCCGGATTCATCCGCATATCAAGTGCCGAATCAAACCTGTAGGAAAAGCCCCTCCTGGGTTGGTCGAGATGATAAGAAGATACTCCCAGATCTGCAAGAATTCCATCCACATGCCTGAATCCGTAGTACCTGAGGTAATTGGTTAAAAATCTAAAATTCCCCTGAATAAATAAAAACCGGTTGTCACCGGGTATATTTTGTTTCGCATCTTCATCCTGGTCAAAGGCGATCAGTTTCCCATCTCTCAGTTTTTCGAGTATTCCAAGGGAATGACCTCCCCCTCCGAAGGTAGCATCTATATATATACCCGAAGGATCAATATTCAGGCCATTGATGGATTCTCTGAACAATACAGGTTCATGGTAGCTCATTACTCATTATTCTCAAGGTTTAAACCACCAAGAATTTTTTCAGCAAGTGCTGCAAATTCTTCATCAGTAACCACTGAGCGATCGTAAGCCTCCTTCGGCCAGAGTTCAATTTTATTGTAATGTCCCGACATTACGACTTCTTTACTGGCGTTCACCTGGTCGAGCAGACGTTTCGGTATCAGCAACCTGTTGTTGCTGTCCAGGTTCAGCTCAGCAGTATCTTTATAAAATGCCCTGACAAACTGTGCGTGTTCCCTGTTATACGGATTAGTCCTGGCACGAATGATTTTGTTTTGCCGTTCCCATTCTTCCATGGGATAGATTACCAGGCACTTCACAAAAATGTCCTTCCGCACCACAAAGGTTTCCTGCAAACCTGAACCCATCTGCCTGATAAAGGCCGAGGGCAGTACAACCCTTCCCTTGCTATCAAGGTTGCAGGTAGAGTCGCCAATGAAGTTTGTCATTTGCAGGCATTTAATTAATCAGTAAAAATAAGGTAATTTTTACCACAATATACCACTTTACCCCATTTTTTACCACAAATGTTGATAACTTTTTCTTTATTGGTGGGAGGTTGGGCGATAAATATTTTGTAATAATCTAATAACTAATACAATACAGTAAAGATATTTCTGCTGACCCATTAGCCCGATAATTTGTTTTGATTCAAGTACAATAAATGAGAATTCGGAATGCATCTTTACGGGCTTTTTATAATTTTGCGGTTGCAATTCTATATGAAAAAGACATATGGTCAGCTCAGAAAATTCAGCAGGAGTGATCAAACCTGTAAACATCAGGCAGGTCTTCAGTGCAAAGAATCCCTCTCTTGCACGACTGTTGCCGGCATTTGTTTACCGATACCTTGAAAAAATTGCCCACCAGAATGATATCAATGATTTTTTATCACGCCATGGCGACAAGACCGGACTTGAATTTGTGCATGCAGCTATTGACGAGTTCAACGTAAAACTCGAGGTGGAGAATTTCGAAAGGATACCGCAGGAGGGAAGATATTTTTTTGCATCCAATCATCCACTGGGCGGATTTGACGGATTGCTGATCATGAGTGTGCTTGAACAGAAATTTCCCGATTTTAAAGTGCTCGTGAACGATATTCTGATGAATATTGCCAACCTGCATCCATTATTTGTTCCGGTGAACAAACATGGTAAACAGGATCCCGAAGCCGCGAAACAGCTCGAAGAGTTCTACCAGTCCACTGAACCGGTTCTTACTTTCCCGTCAGGGTTTGTCTCCCGGAGGATAAAAGGACAGATTGTTGATCTTGTCTGGAAAAAGAATTTTATCACAAAATCGGTCCAGTACCATCGTGACGTTGTGCCCGTGCATGTTTCAGGCAGAAATTCTGAGTTTTTCTACAGACTTGGATCAATCCGAAAATTCCTTGGGATTAGGGCCAATCTTGAGATGTTTTACCTGGTTGATGAAACCTATAATCATAAAAACAAAACGATAGCAATAAAATTTGGTGATCCGATATCCTATCAGGTATTTACCAGGCAAAAACGACCTGCAGAATGGGCGAAATGGGTGAAGCAAAAGGTTTATGAACTTGACGGAGTGCAAAGCATACCGCTTTGAGTGCAAGGGGTATGTAAGTTCAAGGTTCAAAGCTTGCCTGCTGCAAGCAGGTTCAAGGTTCCTCGCTTTTGCTAAGCCTGCCAGCTCTGTCCGCCCTGCTTCCGGCAAGCTGGGTTTCGGCAAATAAAAAAGTCAACTCTACTTAGGCATAGTCAATCAGGCATCCGGCATCAGGACTGATTTCCAGCTTAAAATCGAAGCCAAACCGTAACGTGAAATGAATCGAAAAAAACAAAACATACATATTCATGAATTTTTAATAAATTTGCTCTCTTAAAAAAAATACCATGAAGCCCATTATTCCCCCGGTTGACCGAGAATTAATTGAAAATGAACTTACGGATGACAAATTTCTGAGGAAAACCAATAATGGGAATAACCGGCTGTATGTGATCGATCATCATTCTTGTCCGAATACAATGCTCGAGATAGGCCGCCTAAGGGAACTTACTTTCAGGGCAGCAGGTGGCGGAACCGGTAAAGATGTTGACATCGACATGTATGATACGGCAGAGAATCCTTACCAGCAGTTACTTGTATGGGATCCGGCAAAAAAAGATATACTGGGAGGATACAGGTATTATATTTGCTCACAGTCAAAACCCGACGAAGAAGGGAACTATGAGCTGGCTACAACCCGGTTGTTTAAATTTTCAAGGAAATTCAAAGAAGAGTACCTGCCATATATGATAGAACTGGGGAGATCGTTTGTTCAGCCTGCTTACCAGTCGACCAACAGAATGAGCAAAGGCATATTTGCCCTTGATAACCTGTGGGACGGATTGGGTGCGATCTGGGTGAAAAATTCCTGGATCAAATATTTTTTTGGTAAAGTGACAATGTATACCAGTTACCACCGTGAAGCACGGGATCTTTTGCTGTATTTTTTCTCAAAATATTTTGGCGACAAAGAAAAACTTGTTATACCCTACGAACCGCTTCCCATCGAAACGGATATAAATATACTCAGGTCGGTTCTGAACGGTTCAACCTACCAGAAAGATTATAAAATTTTGTCGCAGTTTGTGAGGTCACATAGTGAGGTAATACCTCCACTCATTAATGCATACATGAACCTGTCACCCACCATGAAATCATTCGGTACGGCAATGAATTACCATTTTGGGGAAGTCGAAGAGACAGCAGTACTGATCACGTTGAAGGATATGTACGAATCAAAGGTTGAACGGCACATCAAAACATACCAGTCAGAAAAACTATAAGGATCTGCAGCCGTTCAAAGAGAATTTTCAATAAAAGAATTATGTGAAACGTTACCAAAATGCTTATCCTGCCTTTGAGAATCCCTGCTCTTCTTGTTCCACAATCCGGTAAACACCGAAATCACTGAATTTTCTTACCAGATTAACAAGTTCCATCACTTCATTGCTAACATTCACAAGTGTAAATTTTGAATTGTAGATATGGGAAACCTTTGAAATGACATTTAATGCCTCAAATCCCGAACTGTCAATAAAAGTAACACCTGTCATATTAAGGATCAGGTTTGTGCGGGGCATCTTGATCAGATCAAAAAGACTTCTTTTAATGTCCTCAGCGATCAACACATTGATTTTTTGAAGATTATTAAATGAAACGAAGATATCCCTGGAGTGTTTATGGATAGTAATGTAATCGAGAATAACCTTTTCCATACCTGAGAATTTGTGAGGTTTTACATACAAGTATACTGATTATCCAAGGTTTCTTTATAAAAATTTCGATCAGTGGTGTTAATAAATTGACCGATCAGCGCGTTTTTAAAAAAGTAATGTTTTTTGTAGATAAATGAACAAAATGAATTGACGAACGTTTTTTCTGGTAAAATTTATTGTTAATAACTTTTATAAATGTTGACAATTGACGAATTTATCCATAACTTTATAAGCCCTTTTTCAAAAAAATTACACCGAGAAATGAAACACGTTATTCACATTAAGTACCAAGGTTCTCTTACCTCTGCGTTTTCAAGATTTTTAATAATTATGTCGGTATTGTTATTTAGCGGTCAGCTTATGATGGCAAACGGATTATCCCGGATATACGATGATTCTCAGGTGTTGAAAATAAATCCCAATTATAAGATCAAGCGCTTATCCACCGGAATAGTGATAGCCACAACTAACCTTGGGAATGGTCAGACAGTGACACATGAATTTCATGATATATCTGCCGAAGTATTGCTTGCCGCTATCAGGAGGCAGCCGGTACGTTTAATTATACCGGTTATTGCCAGAAAGTATTATATCGATCTTGACGAAAGCCGGAGAGAGGTTAAACATGCTATTAATGTGCTTACTGAATGGGATATACTCGTTGACAATACTTCCCTCAAGGGCGATTGATAGGGTACCGCCTGTGACTTCAGCGTACAGCACTTCCTGATTTTACTCTAAAGTATTTTTACAGTATATACAAAACGCACAGAAAAAAGCTGGTTCCTTGATGAATAATACTCAAATTCTGCCGATGGAACAAAAGAATTGGTCAGGCTGTTTGAATAACGAAGTTCAAATCCTGCTTTTCCTCCTAGTATAGTATATTGATAAGCTGCTGCAAGGCAGTAACCAAAGTCAAATTTTCTGTCAATCGGGTGATTCAGGTAATCTTTTTCTGTAGTGTGAATCGTCATTTTTTCTGACTCTTTGTTAAGGTAGCCTGCGTAAGGTCCGAAGTCTATATAGAATCGGGATTTTTTCTTCCCAAGCATAATGTGGGTAGTAAAAGGTACTTCAATATAGTTCAATGTTCTGGAGTACTGTTGTGATGAGTCAAGAGCCGATTCCCATCCCTTTTGTACAATATTGAATTCCAGCTTAACGCCTACCACAGGCTGCGATTTATAGATAATAAACAATCCCCCGTAATACCCCGGTAACAGCAGCATGCGTTCATTGGGATCAAAATCCATTCGTGAAAAGGACATTCCCTGTGACACCCCAAGGTAAAGTTCAACGGTTTTGTTATGCTGACCATAACCATGGATGAATGCAATCAATAAACAAAAAACTGTGACTAGATATCTCAATGATTAACCATTAAATTGAAAGTAATACAATACCCTCAGTATTATACTGTTCGTTGTTATCAGGTATATAGTTTGATACCTTCAATGAAGTCCGGAACCTTTCGCCTTATTTATAATCAGGGTGTGAGCGAGCTTTGCAGATCGGTAATGACTTTCTTCGTCACTTTTTTCGGATCTTTTTGCTTGATTTCGTTCAGTTTGTTTAGGGCAACAGCGCCAATTTCAATAAGACCTACAGGGTTTTTATCGAAATCGTAGCTTCCGATAACAAACTCCAGTTTTGATTGAATTTCGGCATATGCATGATCGCCGGTCTTTTTAAACGCATTTAATGCTGCCTGGCAGGCATTTCTAAGTTTTTGATTTTTTGCATCCATATTTGGTCTGTTATTTAATTCCGTATTAAAGTTACTACTAATTTTGAATTGGAATATCTATTTATGATGGAAATAAATCGTTCACTTACTATGAAATATTAACAGGCATTTCTGCAGGTCAATTTTACGGTTCCAATAAGTATAAACTGAATTCGGCACGTCAATAATTCACGCATAAAGCGTCATTAAGCGCAATAATCGCTTTTTTATAGTCATTTCTGTTGATCACAAACTGCATATTGACTTGTTTGAGCGATTGCGAAAAGCATTCAATATTGATATTATTGGAAGCGAGCGCCTGTGTTGCCCGGGCAAGAATGCCCGGCTTTGCAATATTGGTACCCAGTGCACAAACCAGGGCCACCTTTTTACTGGTGATCTCGTAATACCTTTCTTTTAAGTCTTCCAACAGACCCGGTGCAATGTCAGAATCCCAAACCACCTGGGTTATGCTGTTTGCATTGGTTGTTTTTAGGATATAACTGATCTTGTGATGCTGAAATATCTGCATGATCCCAAGATCAAATCCCACTTCTCCTACCATCAGGGGATCAAAGATTTCAATGGCAGTGACCTTATCGGTACCGGAAATAATTTCCACTTTTGAGTCATCGCCAATATAATTCCTTGTAATCAGTGTTCCGGGATGTGAGGGTTCAAACGTGTTTTTTATCCTGATGCTGATGCCTGCTATTTCAAGAGGTTTAGATGCTTTGGGGTGAATGGCTTCCATACCAATATCTGCCAGCTGGTCGGCCACATTGAAATTTGTATTGCCCACGGGGATTGATTTTTCTATTCCGACAATGTTCGGATCGGCAGAAGATAAATGAAATTCTTTGTGGATTACGGCTTCATTTGCTTTCACTTCAACTGCGATCTTACTGAAAGTGACTTCACTGTATCCCCTGTCAAATTCCCTCATGATCCCTTCGGTACCTTTTGCATATCCTGTTGCCACCGGAATTACACTGGAAAAATCGATGCCCGTGAACATTTTATGTATGCGCTCATCGATGCTGAGATACTCGCTATCATTAAAACCGCACAGATCAATGAATTGTGCATTAATGGAATTGTTCTGCAGGATATTGACCGAATTAAAGGTTGAATGTGCTTCTCCAATGGAAGAAAGTATTTCCCGGGCTGCCAGCAATATATTTTGTTTATCTACATATCCAGTGGCAAGCACATTGTCGAGGTTGTTCAGGTAATTGTAAGCCTGTTTGATACGAGCCTGAATGAACCTTTCGGCCACTTCAAGGTCGAGGTTGATACCGGCGAAAGTTTTATTGATCTCCAGGAGTTTCTGCAATATCTCATCGAGAGCAGCCTCGTAATTCTCACTATTGACAAACTTCTGATAAATGCCCGGTTCTTTGGTTTTTTTATGTTCAAGAAGCCAGTTAGTGACATTGCTATACGCTGAAACGACAAAAATCCTGTTATACAGACTGTTTTCCCTTTTCTGTCCGATGATGATGTTGGATAACACCTCATGAAATTTCGACATGGATGTACCGCCAATCTTTTCAACCGTGAGCATATTGATTTTCATTTTTAAAATTCGGGGGTCAAAAATAATGAATTTTGGGATATTCGTTGCCAAAATAGCAAACCTGTAAAGAAAATTCGGTTTACTGATCCAGAAATACCTTAAAAACAGGCTTGTACCCGATTAAATTTCCATCAGGATCAAAAAGCTCGTATCCGAGAGCCATTGCGATCACCTTTTTGATCATGATATTGTTTTGCTCATCATAAATCCATGTTTCGGTAAACTGGATCTTTCCGATTTTCGACCGGCTAAAATCAGGTGTTTTTTCAAGTTTTCTCAGGTCTTTGACGGTTAATGGAGTATTATCGATCAGGTCATATGCTCTGGCATTACCCGAATAAACACTTTCAAACAACTGATCAATAAATTCACCTCTGTTCAACTTTTTCAGGCACTCTTCGGTCCATGTATCCTCCGGGTACGGATTCTTTATTGTCACATCGTAGGTAATGGTATCTGCGACTGCATAACCACGAATGGTCTGAACAGAATCAATGGCCGAATGATTGCTTACCGTTTTGTTCCTTTCTGTTAAAGTTTTACATTGAATAAGCATCAGAACAACAAGTATTGAGAGAAACAGGATTGTTTTTTTCATCATGAATATGTTTTTAAAAAAAATAACCAGTTCCGGGTACAGGTATTTACCTGTTAAAAACAAGGCGTTTACCTGACGAATGACCGACCAGTATGCCGTTATCATATACCAGGTTCCCGTTCACATAGGTCTGAATCACAGATGACCGAAATGTATGTCCTTCAAACGGCGACCATTTGCACCGGTATAAGATATTGGCCTGGTCAACAATATACGGTTTTTTCAGATCAACGAGCACCAGATCGGCATAGTATCCCCTGCGGATAAATCCCCGCCTCTCAATCCCGAATAATCGGGCAGGTGCATGGCACATCTTTTCCACAATCATTTCAAGGGGTATTTTTTTCTGGTGGTAAAAATCCAGCATGGCCGGTAATGAATGTTGTACAAGAGGGCCGCCTGAAGGGCATTCAAAGTATGATCTGTTTTTTTCTTCCAGGGTATGCGGTGCATGATCGGTGGCGATAACATCAATCCGGTTGTTCCTGAGACCTTCCAACAATCCTTCTTTATCATGCCGGGTTTTTATGGCCGGATTCCACTTGATTCTGGAGCCGAGCCTGGAATAGTCAGATTCATCAAACCACAGGTGATGAATGCATACCTCTGATGTAATCCTCTTATCTTCAAGTGGTTTTAAGTTATCAAAAAGTGCAAGTTCCCGGGCAGTTGAAATATGAAGGACATGCAAACGCGTACCGTACTTTTTTGCAAGCTCCACCGCAAATGAAGAGGACTTGTAGCAGGCTTCCTCCGATCGGATTGAAGGATGGTAGCTTACAGGTATATCAATGCCGAATTTCTTGCGATAAGCTTGGCTGTTAACCTTTATGATCTGCTCATCTTCGCAGTGCACTGCAATGAGGGCTCCTGATCGTGAAAAAATTTCCTTCAGGGTGTTGTGGTTGTCAACAAGCATATTGCCGGTTGAAGCTCCCATAAATATTTTAATTCCGCACACATTCCTGATATCGGTTTTGAGCAGTTCGTCGATATTGTCGTTTGTGGCTCCAAAATAGAAAGAGTAGTTGGCCCGGGATTTTTCAGCAGCCATAGAGAATTTTTCCTTCAGCAATTCCTGGGTTATAGTTTGAGGAATGGTGTTGGGCATTTCCATAAAAGAAGTTATACCGCCGGCAATGGCAGCCGCCGATTCGCTTTCGATATTCCCTTTATGGGTAAGACCCGGTTCCCTGAAATGAACCTGGTCATCGATAACGCCAGGGATCAGCAGCTTACCTTCAGCATTTACGCTAGTGACTTCAGTATTTTCTTTACCTGATTGATCAGCGGCAAAGATATCTTCAATATATTCACCCTTGATCAGTACATTTCCTGTCCGGATTATTCCTTCATTTACAATGGTGGCGCCCTTTATCAGTATACGTTCAGGCATCTCGGGCTTTTTTATAGGTCTTGAAAAGGCTATTGATTCTTAATTTAATCACACCCCAGAATGCCTCATTGAATATACCTCCCGACATTTTTGAAGTGCCTTCCTTTCTGTCAGTAAAAACAATCGGGATCTCTTCGATATTAAATTTCATTTTCCAGGCCGTAAATTTCATTTCTATCTGGAACGCATATCCCCTGAATTTTATTTTATCCAAATTAATAGATTCCAGAACCTTGCGATTGTAACATTTAAATCCGGCAGTGGTATCATGAATTTTCATACCGGTAATGAACCGCACATATTTTGAGGCGAAATACGACATGATTACCCTTCCGATCGGCCAGTTCACAACCGTAATTCCCGATTTATACCTTGAACCGACAGCCAGGTCAGCGCCATTTTGGCATGCACTGTGCAGTCTCAGCAGATCTTCGGGGTTGTGCGAAAAATCGGCATCCATTTCAAAAATGTAAACATATTCTTTCCTGAGGGCCCATTTAAAGCCGGTAATATAGGCGGTTCCGAGCCCAAGTTTTTCGTTACGCTCGAGAAGGAACAATGTATTACCGAACTCCGTTTCCTGCAGTTTTTTGACAATACCGGCGGTACCATCGGGGGAGCCGTCGTCGATTATGAGGACATGAAATTCATGGGGAAGGGAAAAGATTTTCCTGATCAGCTTTTCAATGTTTTCTTTTTCGTTATACGTTGGGATAATTACCAATGAATCGCTCACTTACAAACATTTTAAAATTCTCACGAATATATATATTATAATTTATATAACATTCCCCGCTAACCGAATTTGAGGCGGTTTTTTACGAATATTTAACAAACAGTGAAGTATGCAGAACATGACCCGGAAGAGGCAGGGAAATAAATTCCGGAGTATATATCAGGTTTTTAGACCATTAATTTAGAATCCGCATTTTTTTACAGAATTTACTGAAAAATATTTGCTGGTATCGAATTTCGTTATACATTTGCACCCTCTTTGAAACGGGATAAACAGGGTACTTTGATAAGTCTGGAAAAAAACTGTAAAAAAAAGGAATATTTTTGCAGATAATAAAAAAATAGCATACATTTGCACCCGCTTTTCAAATGAAGCTCTTTAAAATTATTGAAGCGTAAGCGCGGAAGCTGCTGAAGAGATTTGGAGGTGCAGATAATTTACAAAATATTGTACCTCGCGAAAAATAATCAAGAGATTAGGTTCTTTATAAGGATATCATTGGTAAAGTATGGCAAATTTTGTAACTTTACCTTGGCATATTAGTTCTTTGAAAATATTGAAGAGACAAGAAAGGTTTTAAGCGAAACCATTTAAGTCAATTCTTAAATGAGTAATAAATCTTGAGCAATATTAAACTTCTTAATTACAATGAAGAGTTTGATCCTGGCTCAGGATGAACGCTAGCGGCAGGCCTAACACATGCAAGTCGAGGGGCAGCACGGATAGCAATATCTGGTGGCGACCGGCGCACGGGTGAGTAACGCGTATGCAACCTACCTTTGACCGGAGGATAGCCCGGGGAAACTCGGATTAATACTCCATAACATTCTGAATTCGCATGTTTTCGGAATTAAAACTTCGGTGGTTATAGATGGGCATGCGTGCCATTAGCTAGTTGGTGAGGTAACGGCTCACCAAGGCTGCGATGGCTAGGGGGCCTGAGAGGGTAGTCCCCCACACTGGTACTGAGATACGGACCAGACTCCTACGGGAGGCAGCAGTGAGGAATATTGGGCAATGGACGAAAGTCTGACCCAGCCATGCCGCGTGCAGGATGACAGCCCTATGGGTTGTAAACTGCTTTTTTACGGGAAGAAACTCTCGCACGTGTGCGGGACCGACGGTACCGTAGGAATAAGCATCGGCTAACTCCGTGCCAGCAGCCGCGGTAATACGGAGGATGCAAGCGTTATCCGGATTTATTGGGTTTAAAGGGTGCGTAGGCGGAATAGTAAGTCAGTGGTGAAATCTTGCGGCTTAACCGTAAAACTGCCATTGATACTGCTAATCTTGAGTGCAGTTGAGGTAGGCGGAATGTGTAATGTAGCGGTGAAATGCTTAGATATTACA
>CAZDCD010000008.1:74917-174247 GCA_964503885.1 uncultured Bacteroidales bacterium | reverse complement strand
TAAATCGTGAATATCTCTGGTTGTAACTGACCCGTTAAAATAGCTGCTGCAGGTTCTCCTCCCCATAAATTAATATCTTCGAGTTCTTGTATTGGCAGAGCGTTCCAGTTATTATAGTCTTTCTTATTTGCAAACCGCATACGTTTTTTTAGAATACGAGGTTTAAGAACATCGTTGTATGCTATTATCCATCGGTCAAGTAAATCACGGGTATTTTTTAGGATACGTTTCTTGCTTGTTTTTAATATGAAATTTAAATCTTCGAGTTCTTTCATTACATTGCTAACAGAGCCGATTGAAATATCGGTTAATTCAGATAATTCCCTATATGAGAATTGCAGGTTTTCAGGGTTTTTGAGCAGATTGAATATCAGTTTAATACCGGTTTCCTGGAAGGCCCTGGATTGATTGGTTTTTGTAAGTTTTTGTGATTTCTGGCCTGAAATGTATATAAATAAATTCTCGTTTTTGATAAAAGTGTTTCCGGCTATATCAATATAATTAATTCCCTGTTCTTTGAATTCCCGTGCTATATCAGTTGCAATGAACTTAGCAATTACAATTATCGGTCTGTTACTTCGATCCCGCAATTCATTTACATGGGACAGGACGATACCTTTATTCGATGCCCTGACTTCCGGTCTGGCTTCAACAACAAACTGTTTCTCATTCAATGTTAACAGTGCATCATATTCTTTTCTTCTGCTTTCCACTTTAACAGGAATATTTATTAATTCCTCAAGTCGAAAGGCGGCATCATAAATAAAATCGTTGTTTTTGTACATATCATTATGAATGTTCAACATTTCATTTCTATTCATTGACAATGAACAGTCAAATATAATGAACATTAAATTGATTTCAAAGAAAAATGATAAAAAAAGCTGACTGCTAACTTTATAATCAACTTATACTAAGTATTTCAAGGTTATCGCTGGGAAAGAAAAACTCCTTCTGTCATTTATTGAAAACAAATCATATCAATATGGCTCTTTTGTCATATATAGAATATTTGCTGTCTGTCTTTTAAGCTATTTCCTTTTAAAAGCTGATAGTAGATTAGCATATTCATACTTAATATCATCTTCAAAACTGTCCAAATAATTTTCAGTGGTTTTTAAATCATTATGCCCAAGGCTCTCTGAAATAAACTCAGTAGAAACACCGGAACGCTTCAATACAGTTGAGAAACAATGACGGGCTGTGTAGGTAGTAATTTTTTCATTAATGCCAAGATCATCTGCTATGCGTTGCATATATTTATTGGTCTGTTTAACAATCCACTTTATCCTGCTTTTTTCCTGTATGGCAGTCATACCCTTCTCTAATATTGGAAAGACATAATTTTCAGATGAATTGTCCTTGTTTGACCATTTATCAATGATCTGTTGAATTTCTTTGGTTAGAGGAGCAACAACTGGTCTCAGTTCTTTTCTGCTTTTGGCCGTTTTTTTACGGATAAACGTTATTGACCTGTTTGAAATATTTTTAAATTTTAGCCTGGCTATATCTGCTATGTTTATACCATTACAGAAGTAACTGAAAAACCATAAATCCCTTGCTTTATCCTGATAGGAGTATTTGGGTAAAGTATAGTTGTAAAACTCACCGATTTTATCAATGGTAAGCGCCTCTTTAATATTTTTAGAGGTAGGTATCTGATATTTCCCTTTTCCAAAAGGATATTGCTCGTCATTAATGATACTTTGTCTCCTGGCCATATTGAATACCGCCCTTAAGTTTCTTAAATAAATACCAACTGTTGATATAGAGTTTCTATTACGTAGCATCCAGTCTTCATATTCTACTAATTTTTTGGGACTAAATTCTTTAAATTCGATATGGGACGTTTTTTTTGTGAATTTCTTCAATGATTTTAAACTATCATTGTAAGAACTAGCCGTACCTATTTGCTCACTATTATTCAGTTCTTCGATTTTCTTATCAAAATAGTGGTATACATTTCGCAGATCCTGGGGTTTTCTTCCAAAATTGGCTTTGAATTTATCAAAAGAGAACTCAGGAAGTCCATTAATTACGTCCAGTGCCTTATCTTCAATATATGATAGTTTTAGCTTAACCTCTTTATATTCTCCCCTGGGATTTTTGGAATTGACTTTTTCAAATTCCTTTTCGGAGAGAATACAATTTGTTCCGTAATAATGGGGAACACGGTTATAAGTAACCCGAAGTTTAACTGGAAATTTTCCCTCTTTTGTCGCTTTTCTTTTATCAAGAATTATCGCCGTGCTTACATTATGTTTATTAATTTGCATAACAAAATGATTTTATATCTGCAAATATAGCCATTATACCTGAATTATTTGCCTAACAAATTGCCTAACAATGGTGCAAAAAATTGCAAAATACTGTGTAAAATCGATAAACAGTGAAACTATTATTCAATTGATATACAATATTTTGATTAATTTTGCACACTATAAAAAAGCTATGTTTACCTGACTCATAATCAGGGGGTCACTGGTTCGATCCCAGTTGGGACCACAAAGTGGTACCAAAACCCGGGAGAGAAGTTTATGCCGATACATTTTTCGTGGCCCCGGAGCCTGGAAAAAGCAATCGGTAATCCCAGGTGGGACCACCTAAAACAGTGTGAGAGTGAATTTGGAGTGTGGTTTCATACCTCTTCTCTTATACACAAACTCACTATGAATTTTCCCTTAGGGTAAAATCTCCTTTACCGGTCATACTTTCAGGGTAGCTGTTTTGATGAATTTATAGGATAAGGCAGAATTTCCGGATGCCGGGTTCTATCCAAATACTGGACCTCAATTTTTTTTATTTGATGCGAATATCCTAATTTCAGCACCGAAAACCGGTTGATCATGCGATTGTTTGCAGCACTGTTAGTTGTCTTGTTTTTTTTTGTGCCTGCAGGACGGGCCCAGGATAAAACCTACACAGCGGTAAGGATCTCAGGAGAAAAGCCCGGCATTGACGGCATTTTTGATGAAGGGATTTGGGACCAGGCTGTATGGGAAGATGATTTTATTCAGCTGAAGCCCTTTGAGAAGCGGCCGCCCAGACAGAAAACAGCGTTTAAGATCCTGTATGACAATGACAATATTTATGTTGCCATTAAGGCTTATGATACGGCAGTCGACAGCATTGTGAGACGCATGGCGAGGCGTGATGAGTTTGAAGGCGACTATGTGGGCATAGGATTCGACAGTTATCACGATCTCCGTTCGGCATTTGTATTTGTGGTAAATGCTGCCGGTGTGAAAGTCGATGCGGCTGTGACCGAAGACGGCGGCCAGTGGGATTACAACTGGGACCCGGTATGGTATGTAAAAACGACCGCCGATGCATCGGGATGGAATGCGGAAATGCAGATACCCCTGACTCAGCTCAGGTTCGGAAAACAGGTCAGTTATACCTGGGGACTGCAGGTGGGCAGGCACTTGTTCAGGTATGGTGAGGAGTCGGCCTGGAAATTCATCTCGTCAAACGCACCCGGATGGGTGAGCTTTTTCGGCGAGTTGCATGGTATACAGGGCATCAATCCGAAAAAGCAGAAGGATATTACCCCCTATGTGGTCACCAGCCTCGAGCGGTATGAGAAAGGCGATGAAGACCCGTTCCTGACCGGCAAAGGAAGCAGAATATCGGGAGGGCTCGACGGCAAATTCGGACTGACAAACGACCTTACCCTCGACCTGACTATAAATCCGGATTTCGGGCAGATCGAGGCCGACCCTTCTGTGGTAAATCTTACGGCCTTTGAAACGTATTACGAAGAAAAAAGACCCTTTTTTATCGAGGGCAGGAACATCATGACCTACATTATAACTTCCGGGGGACCCCTCAGCGGAGACAACCTGTTTTATTCAAGACGCATCGGAAGGTCACCGCATATTATTCCCGAAACCGACGACGGAATATATGTTAAAATGCCTGCAAATACAGCCATCCTGGGTGCATTCAAGATCACCGGAAAAACCAGGAAAGGGTGGTCAGTGGGAATCCTGGACGCGGTCACACGGCGCGAAACGGCTGTGATCGATAGTTTCGGAAGGCTTTACAGGGTACCGGTGGAGCCGCTGACCAATTACTCGTTATTGCGGATAAAAAAAGACCTGAACGAAGGGAATACACGCATCGGCGGAATGCTCACCAGTACAAACCGGAATATCGATGACCCTTACATGAATGAACTGAGAACATCGGGGTACACCGGGGGTATCGATTTCTACCACCAGTGGAACAATAAAACGTTCTATTTCAATGCCAAATCCATCTTCAGCTATATATCTGGATCAAAAGAAGCAATACTCGAAACACAGACTGCTGCTCCCCGGTTTTTTCAGCGGCCCGGAGCTCCTCATCTTTCAGTCGACTCGAGCCTTACCAGCCTTACCGGGTTCGGCGGAACACTGACAGGAGGAAGGGCCGGTAACAGCAAATGGCCTTTTCTGATCTGGCTGACCTGGAGATCGCCTTCCCTCGAACTCAACGATATCGGGTATCAGTATACTCCCGATATCTTGCAGGAGGTAATCTGGATAGGATACCAGAATTTTGAGCAGACCGGAATATTCAGGGATCTTTATGTGGGGTTTTCCCAGTGGTACGGCACTACGTTCGGGCTGGAAAAGGTATACCTGGGCGCGAATATCGAATCGAATGCCAACTTTACGAATTACTGGCATGCCTATTCCGGCATATCATTCGACACCTGGCAAAGATCAACTTCAGATCTCAGGGGTGGTCCGGCTTTGGTATATTCCCCCACCATAACTATTAATTATAACCTTGCCACCGACAGCCGGAAGAAACTGATCTTTTCATGCGGAGGAACACACAACATCGGCACAGAGAAGCAGTTCAATTATATGAACTTCTATGCCGGACTAACCTGGCGTGCAAGCAAGGCCCTGCGAATTGAGCTGACGCCACGTCTGCTGATCAACAACAATCATATTGCCTATGTGAATAATATCGAGGATTCTGTGGCTGTAGATCATTACATACGGGGTTCGCTGAATCAGATTGAGACAAGCCTTACAATAAGACTAACATACAATATCACCCCCGACTTTACCATCCAGTATTACGGAATGCCTTTTGTTTCGGCTGGTGATTATTCGAATTACAAGTACATTACAAATGCCTCTGCCGGTCGCTTTTACGACAGGTACAACAACTTCCTGCCCGGACAGATCACGGAAATGGGTTATAATGATGAAATCACCTACTCTGTGAATACCAATAACGATGGCAGGGAAGATTATTCATTTGATAATCCCGATTTCAATACCTTCGAATACCGGTCGAATCTCATAGCCCGTTGGGAATACAATCCAGGATCAACGGTATTCCTCGTATGGTCTTTCACACAGAGCAGGTACAAAAATGAAGGCAGCTACTCATTTTCAGAGGATATGGGTGAGATCTTCAGGATTAAGCCCCACCATGTGTTCCTTGTAAAAATATCCTGCCGGTTCGGCCTCTGAGTATGTTCATGATTCAGTACTATTTTATTCGTGAAACTCAAATTTCAAAAATGCAGTGCATTGAAATTTGTAAGTTGAACAACTAAGTGAAACGTTCTCATGAGCCACGCAAATGCGTGGCGAATAACTGAACGAAGTGGTCTCATGACCAACGGGAATAATCCCGCCGAAGGCGGAGGGTCTAATATCCTGTACCTTTGCTGCGGAATTAGTTTCCAAAGCTTGCTTTGGGGATTCATACCGTGATTGAAGATCCTGCAAAAGTACTTTTAGAAATATAAAAGGAAGCATAAATTCTTTTTAAAAAATTTCTCGGAGAATAAAAAATTTCATATATTCGTTCGTAATTTTACGAAATACGAACATAAAATACAACTATGGAAATAAAAGTATTGGGAACAGGATGTGCAAGGTGCAGGTCCTTAGAGCAATCGACCCGGATAGCAGTCGAAGAACTTGGCATGGATGCCACAATTGAAAAGATCGAAGATATTGAGAAAATCATGGTATACGGCATTATGCAAACACCAGGGCTGGTAATTAATGGCAAAGTAGTGCTTACCGGCCAGGTGCCGAAAACTGAAGACATTAAAAAGCTTCTATACCAGTACCGTTAAAATATCAGTCCATTAAACAGATGAACCGTTGAGGTAATGTTGCAGTTATACCGTTTGAAAATGAAGAAAAGCACAACCATACAAATCGTTATATCATTTGTTATTTGGGTTTTGATATATCTAAATCTTAACCGGATTGCTGACTTTGTCATTTACCAGGTGATAAAGCTTCCTGAGGGAAAACACCTTACAGAATCGATCCGGTTTTTTGTATTCGAAGCACCGAAGGTCTTACTATTATTGGTTCTTATAATTTTTGTCGTTGGTGTCATCCGGTCTTTTTTTTCACCTGAGAAGACAAAAAAGGCGCTGGAAGGCAAGCCTCTTCTTGTTGGCAATAGTATGGCCGCTCTCCTGGGTATTGTCACCCCTTTTTGTTCCTGCTCGGCCATTCCCCTGTTCCTGGGATTTGTGGAAGCTGGTATTCCTGTGGGCGTGACCTTTTCTTTTCTTATCGCAGCGCCTATGATCAACGAAGTCGCCCTTATTCTGCTGCTTGGCCTGTTCGGGTGGAAAATTGCACTAATCTACATCCTTACAGGATTGGGCATAGCCATATTATCGGGATTTATCCTTGAAAAACTCCACCTTCAGAAATATGTGGCGGAATGGGTTTACAAGGTCAGGGTGGGCAATCAGGGGATTGCAGAAGTAAAAACTGCGTGGAATACCCGGATAGATATTGGCCTGAATGCAGCCCGGGATATTACCGGCAGGATCTGGATCTATGTGCTGGCAGGGATTGCGGTAGGGGCTGGCGTTCACGGATATGTACCTGATGAATTCCTGGCAAATGCACTGGGAAGCCATCACTGGTATTCCGTACCATTAGCCATTGCAGTTGGCGTACCTCTGTATTCCAATGCAGCAGGAATTATTCCTATCGTAAGTGTGCTGATTGAAAAAGGTGTTTCACTGGGAACCGCGCTGGCATTCATGATGTCGGTTGTCGGACTGTCTCTTCCTGAAATCATCATCCTTAAAAAAGTGTTGAAATGGCAACTTATCGCCATATTTGTCGGGGTGGTTTCTTCAGGAATAATTGTTGTAGGCATAGTCTTTAATTTTATTCTATGAAACCCATGAACAGAATAAACTTTCATTTCATAGGCGGTGGAAGAATCACACGGATCTTTCTGCAGGTTATATATTACAATAATTTATCACCGGGGAAAATAATTGTAACAGATCACAACAGTGAAGTGCTTGACAAGCTGAAAGCAACTTTCAGTACCATACAGGTGTCAACCGATAACAGCTTTGAGATTGGTTCTGCAGATATTGTTTTTGTGGCATTGCATCCGCCCGTTCTTATTGAGAACCTTCTTAAAATAAAAGGGTTGCTAAGGAAAGAAACCATTATTGTTTCACTGGCACCTAAGATCAGTATATCCAAAATTGCCGAAACCTTAGGAGGTCTGGAAAACATCGTAAGAATGATACCGAATGCCCCTTCGGTTACAGGAAACGGATACAATCCCATAGCTTATTCCGGTTCCATTTCCCGGGAAGCTGTCAGAACAGTTGAAAATATCTGTAAGCCTTTAGGTAAGATGCCTGTTGTGGATGAGAAAAAGCTTGAAGCATATGCCATTGTATCGGCAATGGGACCCACTTATTTCTGGTTTCAGTTCTACAAATTAAAGGAACTCGCTGTTGAATTCGGCTTTGCGGAGGTTGAAGCCGATGAAGCCATTCGGGAAATGATATCCGGCACGGTAAAAAGTATGTACGGCAATTTATCGAAACAGGAGGTTTTAGATCTTGTTCCCGTGAAACCCATCGGTGATCATGAACACGAAATACTCAGGATCTACGATGAAAAATTAACCGGTCTTTTTGTCAAATTAACCTCATAATAAACCGGTATGGTCGTTCAGTATTAAAATGTATTTACTATACAAACTACGAAATGATGCCCGATCCGATAAGAAAACTATCGAAATTCGATCGTTACCTGACCGTATGGATATTCCTTGTTATGTTTTCCGGAGTGATGGCGGGATATTTTATTCCGCGTATTTCAGGGTTCTGGAATTCACTGAGTTCAGGAACAACAAATATTCCCATTGCCATAGGCCTCATTCTGATGATGTATCCTCCACTGGTGAAAGTAAGGCACGAAAAGCTGTCCGTGGTATTTAAGCGTCAGCGGCTGTTAGGATTGGCCTTAACCCAGAACTGGGTTATCGGGCCGCTTATCATGTTCTTCCTGGCTATCATTTTCCTTCATAATCATCCCGGACTCATGACCGGCGTTATCCTTGTGGGCCTTGCCCGCTGTATCGCCATGGTACTGGTCTGGAACGACCTGGCAAAGGGAGATTCCGAGCTGGCTGCAGGATTGGTGGCTTTTAGCGCAATTTTCCAGGTATTTTTATATTCTTTGTATGCCTATATTTTCATTACCCTTTTGCCCCCGTTGTTTGGGTTGCAAGGAACCATTGTTGAAGTATCGATCTCCGAAATTGCCGTTACAGTGCTGATATATCTTGGGATCCCTTTTGCAGCAGGCCTGCTGACCAATGTTGTGCTTCGTAACCTGAAGGGAAGTGACTGGTATTTTGCAACGTTTATCCCAAAAGCATCCTGGCGGACCCCTATAGCCCTGCTGTTTACAATATTTGTAATGTTTTCGCTCAAGGGTGAAAAAATTATTGATTTACCTGCAGATGTAATCAGGGTGGCCATACCCTATACCATTTATTTTACAATCCTGTTTTTCAGTACGTTCTTTATTGCCAAATGGATGGGTGAAGGATATGAAAGATCAACCACACTGGCCTTTACTGCGGGAAGCAATGATTTCGAACTGGCTATTGCCGTATTCGGCATAAATTCAAAGGCGGCACCTGCCACGGTTATCGGACCGCTGGTGGAAGTCCCGGTGCTCATTCTGCTTGTTAATGTGGCATTGGGCTTAAGGAAGAAATTTAACTGAATAATGAATAACTATAATCAATGAACAAAACACTGTTACTCGCGCTTTATCTTACTAGCCTGTCGGTTTTTGGTTTCGCCCAAGAAGATACAAAAGAAAACATAACCTGCAAACAGGCAAATGAACTTATTCAAAAGCACCAAAACAATCCCGGGTTCATCATTATCGATTTCAGAACGGAAGAAATGTTCAGGGAAGGTCATCTCAGGAACGCAATCGTAAAGGATGTTTTTTCCGAAGATATTGATGCATTTTTAAGAAAGCTGGATAAAGGCAAAACGTACCTTATTTATTGCAATGTTGGGTACCGGAGTAAAATCGCACTGAATAAAATGAAGGAAATGGGGTTTAAGAACCTGTATCACCTGTATGAAGGCATTAAGGAATGGAAGAACCAGGGATTTGAAACAGTGCCGGGCATGACCTAATGCAGAGCCTAGAGCATGTTGAACTTTAATTAATCCTGGTACCGATTACTTTAGGCACTTTAGACACTCCAAACTTCGCCCTATAATACATATATATTCTTTATTCTCCTGAATTTTAAGCATTCCTCGCTATCTTTACACAATAAGCCCAGGAAGATGAAGAAACTTAAGCTAAAAAGCAAAGAATTAATCAGTCTTGGCTTCCCTGAAGGTGAAATCATCAGCCTTCTGATCAATTCCATAAAAAAACACTTTAAAAGAAGCGATAGATCCGATGTGATCAACCTGCTTGAGGATCTGTTAAAAAATCCTGGCAAATACAAAAGTGATCCGAGGCTGAAAATTGTTTCGCAGAAACTGCTTAACCCCCGGCGAGAATCCCCTGAAGCAAAGGAACAAAATACTGCAGGCTTCAGGCTGAATCATACCATTAAGAACTATGTGATTTATGGCCTTGAACATATTGAACCTGAGGCCCTGAACCAGATGGAAACAGCTATGCGTCTGCCAATAACTATATGCGGAGCGCTTATGGCTGACGCCCATTGCGGATATGGCTTGCCGATCGGAGGAGTTCTTGCCACTCAAAATGCAGTGATCCCTTATGGTGTGGGAATGGATATCGGCTGCCGTATGTGCCTTTCGGTATATCCGACAAACACTGCAATACTTGAAAAAAAGAGAACATGGCTCAGGGAAATTCTTATTGAAAATACGCGGTTTGGGCAGAAAGAATATTTCAGGGAAAGAAAAGAACATGAAGTGCTTGACAGAAAAGAATTTCGGGAAATTAAATTTCTGAAAGACCTGCATGATAAAGCATACGAGCAGTTAGGTACTTCAGGCGGCGGCAATCATTTTGTGGAATTTGGCATTGCTGAGATCCCGGCACAAAACGAATTCGGCATTCCCGGAGGCAAATATCTTGCTGTGCTTTCGCATTCCGGTTCGCGAAACTTCGGGGCATCTATTGCACAACATTACACCCGCATTGCAAAAACCCGGTGTAATCTTCCAAAAGGGGCCGTTAATCTTGCCTGGCTTGACCTCGGATCCCAGGAGGGAGAAGAATACTGGCTGGCCATGAACCTGGCGGGTGATTATGCAAAAGCAAACCATGTGGTGATTCATAAAAAAATAGCAGCGGCATTAGGTGAGATGCCTTTGTTAATTGTAGAGAACCACCACAATTTTGCCTGGAAAGAAAAGCTGGCCGACAACCGGGATGCAGTGGTTCACCGCAAGGGCGCCACTCCTGCAATACCCGGCATTTACGGGGTAATACCCGGATCGATGACGACACAGGGATTCATCGTTAAGGGTAAAGGCAATCCCCAATCGATCAATTCCGCATCGCACGGTGCCGGACGAATGCTTTCGAGATCGGCTGCGAAACAGCTGTTTACTAAAAAGCATATGCAGCAGGCCCTTGAGAAAGCAGGTGTTACCTTGCTGGGAGGCGGTCTCGATGAGGTGCCGATGGCGTATAAAGATATATCTACGGTCATGGATTACCAGAAAGATCTCGTGGATATTGCAGGTTCGTTTCATCCGAAAATAGTAAGGATGAGCAACGATTAGGCCTGTATCTTAAGAAGTTCAGAATGAAGGGTAGATGGCGTAATGGTAATGGTTGATTTCTTTGTTATCGACTATTGAAATCACATCGTACCGGGCATCCAGATCAATGTCGTGTTTTTGGATGTATGCATCGGCTGCGTGGATGAGGTGTTTTTGTTTTTTCCGGGTGATGGCTTCTTCCGGCATTCCATATTCATCACTTTTCCGTGATTTTACTTCCACAAAAACGATCTCGTCTTCTTTTATGGCTATAATATCAATTTCTTCGCGCCGGTTCCTCCAGTTCGTCTCAACAATGCGGTATCCGTTTTTCCGGAGGTATCCCACAGCGAGCTGTTCAGCCTGTTTTCCTTTTTCTGTATTGGATTTCATGTTATTCTTTGAATGAAACGGTACATGCGCCTTCTTTTACTTCCATCGTAACTTTTCTTCCCATAAACAATGGAAGGTTGGGATACATGTGCCCGGCAGGAAAGTCAAACATCACCGGAAACTGGTATTCCCTGGTAAATCCGGCAATAATTTCGTTTGCAGTCTTTCCGTAATCAGGAGAAGTATTCAGCATTTCCGTCATTCCGCCAACGATCAGTCCCTTTAAGTCCTCAAGTTTACCGCTCATCCTGAGGTTCATCAACATCCTGTCGAGTCGGTAAAGGTATTCGTTCACCTCTTCGATAAAGAGTATTTTTCCACTGGTATCGATCTCATAGGGTGTTGCCTGAAGGCTATAGATGATCGACAGGTTTCCGCCAGTCAGGATGCCCTCTGCAATACCCTTTTTATTTATATTCACCGGAGGTATATCGTAGGAGACCGGTTTGCCGGACAGGGCCATTTTTAAATACTCCAGTGATTTTTTATCCTCAAGCGCCATGCTGAAATTTTTTGGCATAATGGCATGCAGGCTCTCGATATTGAGCCTTTTCGACAGACAAGTATGAAGCAGGGTAATATCACTAAATCCTACGATCCATTTCGGATTTTTTTTAAACACGGTAAAATCAAGGTCATCCAGGAGGTGTATCGTCCCGTACCCTCCCCTTGCACAAAATATGACGGCGATAGCGGGATCGTCGAGCATTTTCTGAAGATCTTCCAGGCGTTGTGCACGATCCCCTGCAAAAAAATGGGACCTGGAATAAAGAGATTTGCCTGTAACCACCCGAAGTCCCCATTCCTCAAGGATATGAATTGCCGGCTCTATTTCATGGCTACCGACAATTCCTGCAGGTGCCACAATCCCTGCCGCATCACCCGGTCGTATATAAGGCGGATGTTTCAATGGAATTAAATCTCCAACTAATTTTCTTAAGTAAAGCCATTTAAATATCTTTGCCAAATTAATAAATCTTTACCGAATCCGGCAATTATTACCCGATTATGAATAAATACAAGAGGTATACGGTAACTGCAGCCCTTCCTTATGCAAATGGTCCCGTGCACATAGGTCATCTTGCCGGTGTATATGTGCCGGCCGATATTTATGTGAGATACCTGAGGTTAAAGGGAGAAGATGTGCTGTATATCTGCGGATCAGATGAGCATGGTGTGCCCATAACCATAAAGGCCAGGAATGAAGGAGTGTCCCCGAAAGATATTGTAGACCGGTACCATTTTATGATTAAAAGATCTTTTGAAGAGTTCGGTATCTCGTTCGATATCTATTCGAGAACCACTTCAAAGATCCACTATGAAACCGCATCGCAATTTTTCGAAACTTTATACAAAAAAAACATATTCAGCGAAAAAACAACGCAGCAATACTATGATAATGAAGCCGGGCAATTCCTGGCCGACCGGTATATTACAGGTACCTGTCCCAATTGCGGTAACGAATCGGCTTACGGCGACCAGTGTGAACGGTGCGGAACCTCGCTGAATCCTACCGACCTGATCAATCCGAAGTCAATGATCAGCGGTTCGCAGCCTGTGCTGAAAGAGACTACACACTGGTTTCTACCTTTAGATAAGTATGAAAGTTACCTGAAAAAATGGATCCTCGAAGATCATAAAGAATGGAAAGCCAATGTTTACGGGCAGTGCAAATCGTGGCTTGATCAGGGACTTCATCCCAGGGCTGTAAGCCGTGATCTCGACTGGGGAATACCTGTTCCCCTGAACAAAGCAAAAGGTAAAGTGCTTTATGTGTGGTTCGATGCTCCGATAGGTTATATCTCGAATACCAAAGAACTTACCGATGACTGGGAATTATACTGGAAAGATAAGGAGACAAGGCTGGTCCATTTTATCGGGAAAGACAACATCGTGTTTCATTGCATTGTTTTTCCGGTGATGCTGCATGCCGAAGGCAGCTATATCTTGCCTGACAATGTGCCCGCAAATGAGTTTCTGAACCTCGAGGGCGATAAGATCTCCACATCAAAGAACTGGGCGGTCTGGCTGCATGAATATCTCCTGGATTTTCCCGGTAAGGAGGATGTACTTCGTTATGTATTGTGTGCTAACGCTCCCGAGACAAAAGACAATGATTTTACCTGGAACGATTTTCAGGCCAGGAATAATAATGAGCTTGTGGCCATTCTGGGCAACTTTGTGAACCGTGCCATGGTGCTTACGCATACGTATTTCAAGGGAATAGTGCCGGAGATTACCGGATTGACTGACTACGACAGGGAAACCGTTAAAGAAGTAGGAAATCTGAAAAATGAGGTGGAATCGAGCCTTGAGAATTTCAGGTTCAGGGAAGCCCTGAAATATGCCATGGACCTTGCCCGGCTGGGAAACAAATATCTTGCGGATACCGAACCATGGATCATCATAAAAAAGGATGAGAACCGGGTAAAAACCATTATGAATATCGCCCTGCAGATCACGGCCAACCTTTCTGTTATAATGGCCCCTTTCCTGCCGTTCACCGTTGAAAAAATCATACATTTTCTGAATATCGCTCCATACAACTGGCACGAATTCGGGCATGCAGAAATATTGCCTGCCGGACACAGGCTGAATAAAGCCTCATTGCTTTTCGAAAAGATAGACGATGAAACCATTGATGCACAACTGAAAAAGCTTGAAAACACAAAAACTCAGAACAATCAACCAGGAAAAACGATGAAACCTCAAAAAGAACCTATCACATACGACGAATTTTCTAAGATGGATATCCGCACAGGGACCATTATCGAAGCAGAGCGGGTACCCAAAGCCAATAAATTGCTGGTGCTTAAGATCGACACCGGTATCGACAAACGAACAGTGGTTTCAGGTATTGCCGGGTTCTTCACTCCTGAGGCGATTGTAGGCAAAAAGGTCAGCATTCTCATAAATCTCGAATCCAGGAAAATAAGGGGAATTGAATCCCAGGGGATGATCCTTATGGCAGAAGATTCATCCGGAAGGCTCACGTTCGTTTCCCCGGACGAAAGCGCTGAAAACGGGTCGGAGGTGAAATGAAGATTTCAACCAATATACTTTTTTAAGCAGCAACAACATTGAATCCAAAACACTGAACACAAAACAAGATTCTCCATGAATTCAGAAATAAACAAAACTACCGAATTCCTTCTGAAGAGAGGATTTGGGAACCCCGAGATCGGCATCGTACTTGGTACAGGACTGGGCAAGCTTGTGGATGAGATCGATGAAAAAAAGGTACTCCCCTACAACGAAATTCCCAATTTCCCGGTAGCGACAGTGGAATCGCACCACGGCAAGCTGATATCCGGCAGGCTGAAGGGGAAAAGGGTGCTGGCCATGCAGGGGCGATTTCATTATTACGAAGGATATACGCTGAAGCAAATCACATTTCCGGTAAGAGTCATGAAAAAGCTCGGGGTGAAATACCTGCTGTTATCAAATGCAGCCGGAGCGTTGAACCTGAACATCAGGAAAGGTTCTCTTATGCTCATCGACGATCATATCGACATGCTTCCGGATAATCCGCTCAAAGGAAAAAACTTCGAGGAATTTGGCCCGAGGTTTCCGGATATGAGCAGGCCCTATTCTCAATATCTGAACGAAAAACTGGAAGCAATTGCCGCCAGGCAACGCATAACACTGCATAAGGGAGTATATATTGCCGTGACCGGGCCGAATCTTGAAACCCGGGCTGAATACAGGATGTTCAGAAATTTCGCCGATGCAGTGGGCATGTCAACAGTTCCCGAAGTGATTGTGGCCAATCATATGGGATTGCCGTGTGCAGCCATATCTGTGATCACCGATGAATGTGATCCCGATAACCTGCAACCTGCATATCTTGCCGATATTATTAAAACCGCAGGAATTGCAGAAAAAGATCTGATAAGGCTGTTTGTTGAACTGGTTGCGGAATTATAGAAATGAAAACAGATCACGTGCCGGTTTAATTCACCGAAGGATTCCAGTTAAAGACATTATAAATAATTAGGGGAGTTGCGTTTCCCGGGATCTTTTCGTATTTTCTGAGCATTTCAAGCACGCCTTTTTCCTTCCCGAAATCTTCTTCATACCAGTTAAAGATCTGTGAAACCGTTACGATATTTTCTTCCGGAAAATATTGTGTTTTCGAATCGAGAAAAGAAATAGTGGCGAGTTCAAGCTGTTTTTCGATTTTTTCTTCTTCATAGACCCTGAGCGGCGGACAACTTGTTGCCCCGCAGTTCAACGCAAAATAAACCCTGGGATCGGGTTTTTCTATCCCCAGCATTTTTTCAAATCCGGAATCAGAAAAACTGCTGAAAAGTCCACGTAAACGAAGTTTTCCGGATTTCTGAAGAATATGATGCAAAATGAAATCGAGATTAATGGTTTTGCCCGCAATGGTTATGGTCTTATTCCTGAAAAATTTTCTCCTGCCCTCGTGCATGGTAATAATACACGGATCATCCCTGAGCAAAAACAAACTCACCGCATTATAAAGATTGATCCAGAACGCTTTTCTGGCCTGGTCATTCTGAAGTTGCATCTTCAGGTCGGAAGGATCAACAGATGCCAGATCCTGAAGCAGATTTTCAACCTCTTTCCCCTTCTTCAAATTTGTGATCAGATCCCTCGCAATCAGGTCAGCTTTCATGATTTGCCGCCAGTTTATCGTTATAATGCCTCGATTGTCAGACGGTAAAATTCACCATTTTAAGAAAGAAGTAAAAATGTTTTTATCAACATCCCCGATGAATTCAGTCATTCACCCGCCAGCTCTCCTTCATCATATTCCCTGCTGCCGGTTAGTTTGCCGTTCTCATCGTAATATTTCCAGGTGCCATCCATGAGGTCGTTTTTGTACCTGCCCCTGATCTTTATTTCACCATTTTCATAATATTCCCTGAAGTTGCCATTTTTCATTCCTTTCTTCAGGTCAACCTCCAATTTCAGAGTCCCGTTTGCATGAAACTCTTTATATCCGGGGGCATCGAGATCATCGATATGGATTACCGGCTCGTAGACAATTGTTTGGGTAGCCTCTGGCTCTTTCACGGAATCATCGGGGTAGAAATAACTTTCCCCCGGAAGATAGTGCATCGGCACGAATTCCTCGAAAAAGGGATCAAACCGCGCTATTACTTCAACCCTAAGCAATTCTTTTTCATTATCGATATGAATTCCGATGTCCGGAAAGCTCTCGAAATATTCCTTGTTTTCGTTGAGCTTAAGCCAGGTTGCAGGAGATACAAATTCTTTAAGATTGCTGAAAAGAACAGGTGTCTGAAAGTATAAGAAAACAATGGATTTATTTGGAAAATACCCGATAAACTCTTTGGTCTTATCATCATTCAATACAGTTTTCCCAGCCTCATAATCGTCGATGATGCTTTTTATGGTTTGAGGGTGATTGCTGAATACGGCATAATCTGCGATAACCGAAAAATAGGGTTTGTCAAGTTTTTCAAGCAGCTTTCCGAAGAGGAATTTGAAAATACCCGGGATATGCAGATAACTGATGGTATAGCCCTTATATTCAACTTCACGAAATTTTACCGGTGAATTCTTTTTCAACTGCTCAGCCATAAATGCAAGATTTTTAAACGCTGTTTTTCCGTTTCTGGCTTTAAAAACAACAGCAAATTCATTATTCTTCCCCAGATTTGAAGGTTGGGTTTGAATTAAGGCAATTTCACGATCGATCCAGCTCAGAAAATTTTCCCGGATGCTTATCTTTAGTTTCTTTTCTGTTTTATCGAGCGATGTCGTTATATTTTGCCAGGTTTCCTCACCGATTGTTTTTCCGAAATTAGTATAAAGCTCTTCGGCATTATCAAATCCAATATCGATGACCGATGCTGTTCGCTGGGGAGTAATGCCCAGAATTTCATGGGGGCCATACCCCGACTGCATCAAGGCATTGAAAACCGAACGCGATGTATCTTTTACACTGGTAAGCCCTGTAATCTTAAGCAAACCTTCGCCACTGAGCTCGACATATGCCGATGTATAATACAGGAATTTTGCAAGGTTATCCACAAAATCGTTCGGCTTACCCATCACATCAGTGTAATAATTTTTGAAATACGGATAATTGATGCAGATCGAAAACAATCCTTTCCCCTGAGTTTTCCGTGCAACATCAATATAGTTCAGGTCCCGGCCGAGAGTCAGCTTATCGAGCTGATCTATAGAGGCTTCGATCAGGGAAGGGATCTGAGAAAAGACCAGCTGATTCCTTATAAAAGAAAAATAATAGATATCTCCTGATTCCTTTTCCAGCAACTCCATAATTTCTACCTCTTTGTAGTTGCGTTGGGTAAGCCTGTAACCGGTCCCCAGAATTTTGTCGAGAATATTTTTTGCAGACTTCAGCCCGGCTGTTTTTTTAAGATCAACAACATACAAAAATTCATATTTGCCGGGTTTGTAAGCATGCGATGATATCATGATCGTGCGGGAACCGAATAATTTCAGCAACAGCCTGTTCGAGTTGACCATTGAATCGGCTTTTTCAATATCTTTATTAATCCCGGAAAGCAGTTTGTTTGTTTTCAGGTATTGCCATGCCTGGCTATGCACTATAGTGTTCCAGGCATCGAACGGATGTTCGGTCTCTATAATAAAGGCGGCATTCCCGGGTACCAGGTATACCGATTGAAAATTTTCTCCGGGAGCCAGATAAAACAGGTATACTGCACCGGCTATTGCACTTAGGAGAATAAGGATTATGAGCAGTCTTATAAACTTTTTCATACGGATAATAGGTGGTTATTTGATGTTAAAAAATACTATTTCATAGAACCAAAAGATACGATCAATTAGTATCAGGGCAGTTGTTTTGAATGGTATTTTTTCATTAATTCTTATTTATTCCCGCGCTTGCATGCTGTATGCCGATTTACATTACATGCCGGTTCTCTGACGTAGTGATGTTTATGCTCCATCATCAAGATAAGCCACTGCCCTTACCGGGGAACCATCTCCCCCGGAGATCTTCAAAGGAAAACAGCTGAAATGGAAACCCGACTGGGGCAGCCGGTCAAGTCCCCAAAGGTTTTCGATGATCACCAATCCATTCTCAAGGAATAGTCTATGAGCAGCAAGATCAGACAAACCAACCCCATCGACCGATGCTGCATCAATACCCACTCCCCTGAGCGGATATGAAACCAGAAATTCCGCGAATGCTGCATCCGGCACGGGAAAATCCCTGAAATAGGCATCTGTTCCCCAGTATTTGTCCCAACCCGTATGCAACAATAAAAAATCGGTCTCCGAAACCCTTGCCGCATACTTCTGCAGCAGGTCGCCTGTAATTCTTCCGCCGCAATATGTACAGTCGATTACCAGTCCCCTTCCATAAAATGCCTCCACCGGCAGATCAGAGACTGAATCCCTGCCTTCATAGATATGCCGCGGACAATCGATATGTGTTCCTGTATGCGTGGTAATATGGATATCCATATCCTGGTACCCGTCTTTACCAATGGTGTGACTGATCGCAATCGACGGCTCCCTGTCACCCGGAAAGACAGGTGAGCGGGTTTTCAATTCATGGGTCAGATCAAGCAGGTGGGCTGTCATCTTAATATGATTTCTTTACAAAAGTAAGAAACTTCCTGTATCATATTTTTCATAAAATAATAACGTATACTCACCAAAAAATTTTCTGAAGTGGGAAAAAATCTGTTACATTTAGTGCCGAAATAATCGTTTAACTCCCGTAAATGGATACGTATGGATTTTAAAAAAGCATTGCTGATCCTGATGTTGTGCAAAAGCATATTCGGATTGCCACAGGAAAATCGACCCGTTGGTACAATCCTTGACCGTGAACCGGAGATCGGTCAGGAAAGAAACCACACGCCGGGGATAACTACCGTCAGGCATATCGCAGCCGGAAACTCCGATGAGTATACTACGTATATCAGGCATTCCAATGCCGACAGCCTAATCAGAGAATCGGCCAAAAAGCTCGGCCTTATCTCCAATCTAGGAAAACCAGGGTTCTCAATCGATGATTTCGACAAGCTGATCACATTCGACAATGAAGTGCTGTTTGTGAAAGTACAACATATTACACTTGTTGACGTGAGGTTTATTTACCCTTTAAATACCAACGTTGAATCGGTGAACAGGGAGAAAGTGAGCCAGATCATTTACGCCAACGGAAACATCGATCTGTTCGTACCATTTGATGAAGTAAACAAAGATTCGCTGAATTATATCGACGACAGGCTCATCGTGCACCACCATAAATCATGGGAAAGCATTACCGTAACTGAGAATGAAAAGGAAATGGCTGAAATGGTGGAAATCGGACCGGTAAATTCTGTTTTTGTAGCCGATCGTGTTCAGGCAACCAATACCTTTCTTGAAAAGAACGGCCTGATCATCCTCAGGCGCCGGGCAGCGAACCTTGAAGCCGATTGCATTCTCATCACCAAAAAAACGTTCAGCAAAGGATACGGTGCGTATCCTTCTGTAAAGCTCGAAGGCACAGCATACAAATACAACGACGGTTTACAGGTTACTCAACCCTGAGATATGGTTCTAAGATCACCCAATCACTTCATTTTCTGGCACGGAATTTGTTTATCTTTTTGTAACAGTTCTTTTATAGATATACTTGATTTACTCAGGGCATCCCGGCCAGCAGGCCGGGATTTTTATTTAATTTTTTTTGGCCTTTGCAAATAATTCAAATCGCTTGCTCCTATTAAGCTTCTTAAATTAGACAATGTATTCTGAGCATAAGATCTTGCTTTTTTTGATGATTCATTGATTTTTTTTTCAATTGTTTTACGTCCTTTTAATAATTTAATTCTTCTATTAATTAAATTTTTTGTTAATGCAACAACTGCATTAGCTGTCACCTCTTTAAGATCTTTATATTTCAAATTCCCGTTTTGGTATTGAGAAAGTAATTCATTGTATTCCCGTTGTTTCCCGCACGCTTTTATCAGGTTAAAGAGGTTTTCCACACCCGGACTCATTTCATTTCCTTGCTCCTGCCCAATATCCGTAACAGCGGCTTTTATTTTGCTGCGAACCGATTCTTCTTCTTCAAATAATCCGATATAATGTTTTTCACCGAGGCTTTTGCTCATTTTCTTTGACGGATCGGCAAGCGATACAAGTTTGGGTATTTCGGTAAGCAGTGGCTGTGGTTCGGGAAAATACATTCCAAACTGGTTATTAAACCGTACTGCGATATTCCGTGATAATTCAAGATGCTGCACCTGGTCTCTTCCCACAGGAACAAAATCAGCTTTATAAATAAGGATATCGGCAGCCTGTAAAATAGGATATGTAAATAATCCTGCAGAAACAAACGAACCCTTACCACCGCTTTCAATTTGTTCGGATTTATCTTTAAACTGGGTCATACGCGAAAGCTCACCAAACGACGTCACACAATTGAAGATCCAGGTCAGCTCGGTATGTTCGGGGACAAGCGACTGTATGAAGACAATTGATTTATTGAGATCAATGCCGCAGGCCAGAAGGTCGATAGCCATCTGGTAAGTATTCTCCTTAAGTTCCTTGGGATCATAAGGCATTGTCATTGCGTGCAGATCAACCACCCCATATATACACTCATATTTGTTCTGTATATCTACCCAATTTTTTATAGCTCCGAAATAATTTCCCAGATGTATTTCACCGGTAGGCTGGATGCAGGATAAAACCCTTTTTTTTGACATGGTTGTTCTTTCTTTTTTCGGTTCATTCGATGGCCTTTGGCATTTGGCCTGAAATAAGCCACAAATCTATAAAATGTTGTATAAAAAATGCACTTTTATTTTAATACTGGAAATTAAATGCTGATTTTTACATTTCTTTTCTGCATAACCAATTCTAAATCATGGAACCGATACGACAAAATAAGGTAGCAAGGTTGATCCAGAAAGAAATTGCTTCCATTTTTCAGCATGAAGCCAACAGATTATTCCGGGGAAAAATGATTACGGTGACAAATGCCCGGATAACACCGGATCTGAGCATTGCCAAAATATATATCAGCATTTTTCCTTACAAAGAGGATGAAAAGTATATCGCCTACGTGAACCAACAGGCAAAACCATTGCGGAACCAGCTCGGTAAAAAAATCAGGCATCAGGTGCGCATCATACCCGATCTTGTTTTTTACAGGGATGACTCCATCGATTATGCTGAACGGATCGAAGATTTGTTAAAAAAGTAGTATCTGCCAGGAATGAATCTGCCTGTCTTCATAGCTAAACGGTATCTGTTTGCCAGAAAATCGCACAATGCCATAAACATTATTTCCGGAATAGCGGTGGGTGGTGTTACAGTGGGGACCATGGCCCTGATCGTCGTGCTGTCAGTATTCAATGGTTTCGATAACCTGGTGAGATCACTCTTCGGTTCGTTCAATCCCGACCTGCAGGTCACTCCCAAAGAAGGTAAAACCTTTATCCCGGATACCGCAATACTGCATAAGATAAAAAATATGCCTGGAGTGTTTGATTTTGCGGAAGTACTGGAAGATAAAGCCTTGCTGCGATACGATGAAAAACAGACGATTGCCACCATAAAAGGGGTTACTGCCAATTACGCATCGATCTCCGGAATCGACAGCATGATCCGCCAGGGATCGTTTACGCTGGATAACGGAAGGGAAATGCTGGCCGTGGTAGGTCAGGGGATTGCCTATTTTCTGAATATTCGCCTTGATGTGAAGATCAATTACAGGCCTCCCGTTTCGGTATATGTGCCCAAACGGATGAAAACCATGCCCGCAAATCCCGAGAGGGCCATCACCAGGAGATATATCACTCCGGGAGGAATATTTTCGATCGAGCAGGATTTTGACACCCGTTATGTTATTGTTCCCATTGAGTTCGCCAGGGATCTTTTCGGATATTCCCACGAGGTAACCGCCATTGAGATCAAGCTGGCAGATAAAACCGCATCACCAAAGGTTCAGGAACAGATCGCAGCAATCTTCGGACCGGCATTTGAAGTGAAAAACCGGTTCCAGCAGAATGAGTTGTTCTATAAGACCATGCAGGCCGAAAAGTGGGCTATTTTTCTGATCCTGGTTTTTATTCTCGCAGTAGCATCTTTTAACGTGATTGGATCGCTTACCATGCTGATCCTTGAGAAAAAGCAGGATATCGGTGTACTTCGGAGCATGGGTGCCACCATATCGCTGATCAGGAAAATATTCCAGACCGAAGGGTGGCTGATCACGGTACTGGGAGCAGTTACAGGTCTGGCGCTGGGACTGGTCATCTGCTGGCTACAGATCAGGTATAAGCTCGTAAAACTGCACGGCAGCGGCAGCTTTGTAATCGATGCCTACCCGGTAAAAATACAGGCAGGCGATGTAATCATTATCATCACTGCAGTCCTCATCATCGGTTATTTTGCAGCCTGGTACCCCATACGGTTTGTCACCCGCAGATTCATCACATCGGGTGATGCTGCAATTTACTGACGGGGTACTGGTTGATTCTGCCAAACCTACATGACCTTCATGAATTCATTCAAATATTTATCAATATATTGATCCTTCATTCCTGTCTTGTACTGCATGATAAACCTTGGATGTTCGAGCGGTACTATCCGGCCGAAGATCCCCAGATGAGTATTAAGTTCTGATAAGAAGGCAGCATTTTTGCCGGTTCCAAGGCAAAAGCACACATCTGTGCTGATACCGAATTCCAGGTATTTCTTTACGTTCATTTCAATGAACGGTGAGACAGCCTCTAGTAACTCCCGGCTGTCATAGTAGTTATAGTTGACCTCTCCGCCTTTATCGTTTATCCTGGTAAAGCCAAGCGGACATACTGCACCAAGAATGAAAGCCGAATAGAATTTTTCAACACCGCCGTATGCTTCGATCATTTCATAAATAAAAACTGACGAAGGTTCATGGGTCTCTTTGCAATCAATTGCAATGCCGCATTTTTCCCTCAGTCTTTTTGTATCGGTAAACGTAATGCCGGTTACCCCTGCTCCAAACCTGCCCGGATTAATGCCAAGAATCAGATGCCTTTTGCAGTTATCGCTGTAAAACTTACGGTAGAAAATTTCAGCTATTTTAATGGCCTGGGGATTCTTCCTGAAAGGATTCATGATGCGAATTCCTTCAGGAAGCGGACCAATGTGATCGAGGTTATACGTGTATTCAATAAGCTTGTCGGCCAGGGTCTCCATATAGGTTTTCCTGATGTATCTGTTCTGTTTATGGCTTACCGGCCAATATGGTAATTCGCCGTACAATTTCCAGTGCTGTGGTAAAGGTACTTAAATCGGGGTAGATAAACCCGTCATCACCCGAATAATGCCCGTGTCCTGTAAGCCTGAGTTCATATTCGGCCTGCGGCTGTGATGCGTCAATTCTTGTCCTGTAAACCAGTGAAGGCTGGCATGATGAAATATAATCCTCATCACCCGGATATTTATTATTGGTCCAGTATTCGTTGAAGTCCCATGTTTGGTTGATCTCAAACAAAATATCAAACACCCGGGGTTTTGTAAACTCTGTTTTTGTATACAATACAAAATCATTTACGGGTGTGGCTCCGCTGTATGCATCAGGTACAGCTGTCTGTTGACCGGGTACATACAATCCGTCGTTGTCTTTTACCCCCCTGCTGTGCGACCATACGGGCAAAGCTGCCGGCCGGCGGATCGGGCCGGGTAACCACTTGCCGGTAGATGTTTCCCCATGATCAAAAATACCTTTGGCGATGGATTCAGCCACGTACAATGTTTGCAGATAATGTCCGGAGGTATCTTCTATCCACAGGGCCATCAGCGGATAATTATGTTTTTCGCCTTTTTCGAAATGAAATTCAAGAGGATACCCCTGTGCATCACGAACCGTGTATACTGTATCTGAAAGTTTAAGTTGCCCGGAAATCCGTTGAGTTCTGCATGAATGAATTGCAGCAACCGAGATCAAAACTCCGGCTGACAGGAAAAAGACAGTGATCCGTTTCATGGCGCTAAGATGTTAAAATTCAACGATTATTCCGACAGTTGGAAGAATTGTTCCGGCTCCTTCGGAAGCAATATTCGTTAACCGGTATTTTTCAACGCCCCCGTCGGTATACAGGTCGTTTAATCCCGGACTTACAATTGATTCCCTGACCAGTAGGTCGGGTTCATAGGCTTTGAAATTATAAATATTCTGAATATCGAGGTAGAGCATCAGCGACCATTTGTTGAAGAAATACTGCTTGTCAACCCTGATATCAAGCTGATGAAAGGGCTTTAACCGTAACCTGTTGAACATTTTATAATCAAGATACGGGGCGCCGGTGGCATCCCAGGCTTCTCTAATTGCTGATTTATCAGCATCATATGGTGTATATGGTGCTGCCCCCACAAACCGCCATTTGAATCCGAGATCCCAGTTTCTTTTAAAACTTCTTGTAGCGGTAAGGTTGAATATATGCCGGTTATCCCAGGAGGTGGGTATGTAATTATTTTCGTTCGATTGAAGTCCGATATTTATAAATTCGCTCCAAACCAGTGTATACGAGAGAATAAGGTTAAAACCATTAAAATCGATTGTCCTTCCGTATATTTCCAGTCCGTAGGCTCTTCCTTCAGCTATAGGTTTCAGGGGTTCGTCTCCGTAGGTTCCGAAATCAGCCCCCTTACTTGCCAGGGCAACTGAGTCATACACTGAAAACGGGTAGTTACGGTATCTTTTAAAAAATCCTTCAAAAGTAAATACCGAATTGTCACCGGGTCTGAAATCGATTCCTGCAATAATATGGTCTGCAGAAATATAGGTGATGTTGTTTCCCTTATTGGTTAAAATACCTTCATTGTTTCTATAGCCGAGGGTAGTATAGGGTGGTCTCTGGTAAAACCTGCCCGTATTGAAATTAAGTGATATTTTTTCTGACAGCATATAAGACAATGATATTCTTGGTGAGAGTTGTTTGAACATATTGCCCATCTCTTTTGAATACGAGCTGCCATCGGTTCTGATTCCCAGTGACAGGGTAAGCCTGTTCCGCAAAAACGATCGTGTTGCCTGTCCGAAGAGACCGTAGTTAATCATATCAATATCGGAATTATAACTAAAATTATACAATGAATCTCCGGCGAACAGCAATTTTCTTGTGTCGTTATGATACGTCGCATATTCCAGATTGATCCCGAAATTTATTTTAATGGCATTCGAAGTGGCGGTATTGTTTTCATACCTGAGTTTATTTTCTGTTTCTTGCGATGAATAGTTAAAGGTTTTTGGTAACTCGTTATTATTCTGTTCATGTTTATAGGAAGTATTGTTCAGGTAATTCCTGCTGATCACCCATGTGCCGTAGCCGTTTTCACGGTAATGCTTAAAGACCGCACCTACGGTATAATTCCATTGTTCGTTTACCGGAAGGTAACTTAAGAGAAATCGCTGATCAGCAGTTTTATTGGCGTCCATATTCAATTCGAACTGATCGATGGCCCCAAGTCCAATAAGAATAATTTCGTTTTTTTCGTTAAACCTGTTTCTTACCTTAAACTGAAAATCGTTATAGGTGGGCAAAAACGGAAGGCCCAGCGCAGAAAACAGGAATTGCAGATAAGACCGGCGTACCGAGACAATAAATCCGGAATTCTTGTTTATAGGTCCATCGAGCGTAAGGGCCAGATCGGAAGCTCCGAGCGTACCTCTGAATTTGATCTTCTCTTTGTTGCTGTCAATCAGCCTGAAATCAAGCACCGAACTAAGCGCATTACCCCGGTTTGCAGGAAATGCACCCGAATAAAAATTGACTTCCCTTACGAAATCAACGTTAATAATGCCAACGGGTCCGCCTGATGCGCCCTGTGTGGCAAAGTGGTTGAGGTTTGGAATCTGCACCCCGTCGAGGTAAAATGTATTCTCTGCCGGTCCCCCGCCCCTTACGATAACGTCATTCCGGTATGCCGGTGTTGAGGCAACCCCTGGAAAGGACTGGATAACTTTTGAAATATCCCTGTTGCCTCCAGGATTCTTTTCTATTTCAGAGATGCCGATCCTTCTCAATGAAACGGGACTCTCTTCCTGCCTTCTGAATGGATTTGCTTTTATGACTACTTCACCAAGCTGAATATTGGCTTCCTGCAAAGCAATTTCAATATAGACATTTTTGGCATTGGTTACCAGAAATTCTTCGGATATATAGTTTTCAAATCCCACCGATGAAGCTTCAAGCTGGATGAACCCGGGATCTATACCCGTGAACAGGAATTTTCCGTCGAGATCGCTTATAGCTCCTGTATTTGTTCCCCGTATAATAATGCCTGCAAAGGGCACCGGTTCATTATTCATGGCATTAAAGATCCTTCCCTCGATGGTTCCTTTGCCGATGTCCTGAGCAGATAGATTAGAAAATAAAATAACCGCTAAAAAAATGAAAAATCCCGTGCGGTGATGTTCCATGGTTAAAAGTATTGGTTACTGATGAAACACCAATCTGAAAGTTTTGTTTAACTATTTTCGATATAAATTAAACAAAACTATTGCTTGCCTTGAAAATAATTGTTCTCAGGGGTAAAATCAAGGAACGGGTATTTGTGTTCCAGTGCCATGATTTTTGTTAAAATATTCTGCATGAATTTCCGATGGTCTTTTGATTTTGGATCTGAGGGACGGTGGTTCATTGCTTTAATAACAGGTTCTATGTCCCTGATAATTTTTTTGGTGTCATCTGAAAAATACATTTCAGAAAATTTTTCCCAGATGTAACTGATGGCCAGATCTGATGGGTGCAGCATATCATCGGCATAATACCTGTAATCCCTCAACTCATCCATAACAATTTCATAGGCCGGAAAATAGGATGTGTGGGTGAATTTTTCCAGGAGTGAATGCACGGAAACGATAAGAATGGACTTGCTTAGCTGGTTATTTGCCGCCCCGTCTTTCCAATGCCGGATAGGACTAACAGTAAATACTATTTTCAGCGCAGGATTCAACCGGTGCAATTTCTTCAGGAGTTCACTGTACAGATCCACGATCCCCGGAATATCGAGCAGATACCTGTTGAAGCGTACCTGGGGTATCTTATGGCAATTGGCTACAATTTTACCGGTTTCTTTAAACTCATAAACCCATGAAGTGCCAAATGTGATGCACAATAATTTTGCTGCTTTCAGCATCTCCGAAGCCTGGCCAATAGAATTGTTTATCCGCCGCAGGGCCTCCTGTTTGTCAGAATCTGAATAAACACTGTAATGCGAGAAGCTTATCCAGCGATTGTTATACAGATACAGGTCATTTTCGTTAAAATACCTTTTTTCAATCAGAATTTCCAGGTTATCTTTTACTGAAACGGGATTATACAGTACCCCAAACGGATTATGGATCACATTAAATTTCAATTGCTCCAGCCGCTGTCCTATATTATCGGCAAAGCATGAGCCGATGAACAGGATACTGTCAGAATGGTCAATTTTGGATTCTGCCGCTTGAATATCGATATCAGTGCTGAATTTCACCTGTATTACCTTTATATACCATCAGGGTTTACCGGTTTTAACGCGTTAAGCCAGTTCAGTACATACCTGAAAACTTTATCGGCATCCAGATCGTTATGCAACTCATGAAAATTGCCTTCCCATTCCTTAAAGGTGGTTTTTTCACTGGTATTCATTGTAAACACCTCACTTGCCCTGCATGAGGTAACTTTATCCAGTGTACCATGCATAACGAGTATGGGAATATTGATCTTATAGATGCTCTTTAAAGCCTTCTGCCCTGCAGTCACTATTTCAAATAAAAGTCTAAGTGATATTTTGTCATGCACAAGGGGATCATTCACATAACCGCGTACAACATCGGTATTTCTTGACAGGTGAACGGCGTTTAAGCCTGTTCTGGTTATCAGTCCGGGAATTATATTTTTAACAATACCTGCAAGTATGAATTTGATCCTCGAAGGATGAAGTGCAAATTCGAACCACGGCGATGCGATGATCAAACCGGCAACATTTACTTTATTTGAAATTACACAGTTCGTTATTATATTCCCCCCCAGACCATGCCCATAAAGGATCACCGGAATTTCGGGAAATTCTGATCTTGTTCTCTCCAGAAAGCCAAGCAGGTCTTTAATGTGCTTCCTGTATGTCGAAGCATATCCTCTTTTCCCCTCCGATCTTCCATGTCCTCTGAGATCATAAGAACCGACAATGTATCCGTTGTTGACGAATTTCCCGGTCCAGTTCAGGTATCTTTCACCATGTTCTCCCAGATCGTGAACAAAAATTATTACTGCATTTACGTCCTGGTGTAATTTCCGGTACATTCCCCACAACTTTAGTCCGTCAAATGTTTGCCACTGAAAATAATCTGTTATGATCTCTTCTTTCAGTTGCACCAACTCTTCCCTGTGCATTTTTCTATAAAATAAGTGGTTTATTCAACATTGAACCTTAAATTCGTAAAAAAAACATGATCACTGTTTTTTTAAATTTTTATAAATCAGCTTTTTAAAACGTACAAAAGTACAAAAATGCAAAGATTTATACAAATACCTACCGATAAACATAACGGACTGTATGATATCACCCGCCATATAAGGGATATCGTGAAAGAGACCAAAATCCTCACCGGTTTTGTACATGTGTATGTTCAGGGAGCCACAGCGGCAATAATGATCCAGGAAAACTGGGATGACTCGGTACAAAATGATGTGATAACCCTGCTGAACAAGCTTATTCCTCATGGGATTTGGCAGCATGACCACCAGGACAATAACGGCGATGCGCATTTAAAAGCAGGACTTGTAGGTCCGGGTGAAACGATACCCGTTGTTGACGGTCAGCTGGGATTATCCACATGGCAGAATATTTTTCTCTGTGAATTCGATGGTCCACGGCAGGTGAGAAATATTGTGGTAACGCTTTACAGAGCCTGACCGATTTCGGAATTATACACAGCCGGCTTTCAGAAAAAGATAAAATCGATATTTCTTTTCAGTCCGTTGAATCCTGCCCTTTTTACCGCCGATCCGGAAAAGATCCTGACGTATTCCTCTTCATTAAGGTTTTTCCACTGTTCTTTTGTCATTGTCATCAGGCCATCTGCCGGTTTGAATTCATCCACATCATGCACCGGAGCATTCCTGTTCCATGGGCATACATCCTGGCATATGTCACAGCCGAATACCCGGTTCTGAAATTTTTCATTCAGAAGCTGGGGCAGTTCCCCCTTATATTCTATGGTAAAATATGAAATGCATTTTGCAGCATCGATGATCTTAGGACGGATTATGGCGCCAGTGGGGCATGATGTCAGGCATTTGGTGCATCCTCCGCACATGTCTTTAATTGCCGTACTGTATTCAAGTTCAAGATCTGTAATGAGGGAACCGATGAACACAAACGAACCGAATTTTGGTGAAATCAGGTTAGAATTCTTCCCGATCCACCCTAATCCTGCCCTGGCAGCCCATGCCCTTTCGAGAACAGGTGCAGAATCGACAAAAATACGGGCATTGCATTCGGAAATTTCAGATTTTATGAATTTTAACAGGAGCCTGAGTCGTTTCTTAAGTACCTTGTGGTAATCTTTATTATATGCATATTTCGACAGTACCGGGGCAGTTTTATCATATTGTGTCTGTGTGGAATGATAACTTAAAATAACGGATATTACCGATTTAGCACCCTGCAGCAGATTGCGTGGATCCACCCGTTTATCGAAATGGGTTTCCATATAGCTCATGGTCCCGTGAAGTCCTCGGTCAAGCCAGGTTTTCAGATGACCTGCATCTTCTTCAAGTCTGCCTGCTTTTGAAAAACCACAGTCATTAAAGCCAAGGCGTATAGCCTCTGTTCTTATCTGCTCAGATTTCGATATTGAGGAATGCATAACGGTACCTGAATTTTAAAGCCGGAACAGGAGATGCAGTATTTTTAACAAAGCTGACAGAAACAAGCAGGTCACTAAAAGGTTTCACCATTACCTGAAAGAAAATGAACTGCACCTGAATGTTGCTTTATCAGTTTGCGCCGGAGTGGTGAGGAGGAAGGCTACAGTTTTTTCTTGATTTCACGTATTTCATAACCCTCAATGATGTCCCCTACTTTCAGGTCGTTAAAATTGGCTATGTTCAGCCCACATTCCAGTCCGCTTACAACTTCCTTTACTTCGTCCTTGAATCGTTTTAAAGATCCCAGTTCGCCGGTATATACCACAATTCCCTCTCGGATAATCCTGATTTTGGTATCGCGTTTTATTTTCCCTTCCTTCACCATACATCCGGCTATGGTACCAACCTTAGTAATTTTAAACGTTTCGATCACTTCAAGTGTGGACACAATTTCTTCCCTGATTTCAGGTGAAAGCATTCCCTCCATGGCGGCCCTTACTTCTTCTATGGCATCATATATCACTGAATAAAGACGTATCTCGATCTCTTCTTTTTCAGCAAGCCTGCGCGCCTGCATTGAAGGACGGACCTGAAATCCTACTATAATGGCATTCGAAGCTGCAGCCAGCAAAACATCGCCTTCAGAAATCTGGCCTACCGCCTTATGAATTATATTTACCTGAATTTCAGGAGTAGAAAGTTTGATCAGGGAATCCGATAACGCTTCCACAGATCCATCGACATCTCCTTTCACAATGATATCAAGTTCCTGGAAGTTACCAATGGCAATACGTCTGCCAATTTCATCGAGTGTGATGTGTTTTTGTGACCTCAGTCCCTGTTCACGCTGCAACTGATTGCGTTTTACAGCAATTTCTTTGGCTTCGCGCTCATTGTCCATCACATTAAACTTATCTCCTGCCTGAGGCGCTCCGTCCAGCCCGAGGAGCATCACCGGTGCCGAAGGTCCCGCTTCATCTATTTTTTTGCCGCGTTCATTGAACATCGCTTTCACCCTGCCAGTGTGCGTACCCGCAAGCACAATATCGCTGATATGCAATGTGCCTGCCTGAACAAGCAGCGTAGCCACATAACCCCTGCCTTTATCCAGGGAGGATTCAATCACAGTACCGACAGCATTTTTACCGGAATTGGCTTTCAGATCCAGCAACTCGGCTTCGAGAAGTACTTTTTCAAGCAGTTCATCAATATTTATACCGCTTTTTGCTGAAATTTCCTGAGACTGGTACTTCCCGCCCCAGTCTTCAACCAGTATATTCATATTTGCCAAAGACTCCTTGATCTTTTCAGGATTTGCTTCGCGCTTATCGATTTTATTGATCGCAAAAACCATAGGTACACCTGCGGCCTGTGCGTGATTGATAGCTTCAACCGTTTGTGGCATCACGCCGTCATCGGCCGCAACAACAATAATGGCCACATCGGTAATCTGGGCACCCCTGGCCCTCATTGCCGTAAAAGCCTCATGCCCCGGAGTATCGAGGAAGGTTATTTGTTTACCCCCGGCCAGTTCAACGCCATAAGCACCTATATGCTGGGTAATTCCACCGGCTTCGCCGGCTATCACATTCGTTTTACGGATATAATCGAGCAATTTTGTCTTACCGTGATCGACATGTCCCATTACAGTGACAATGGGAGGCCTGGGTGTAAGATTTTCTTCCTCGTCTTCTTCTTCGGGTATAGTATCCTGCAGATCGGCACTTACAAATTCTACTTTATAGTTGAACTCATCAGCCACAAATGCCATGGTTTCGGCATCAAGCCGCTGATTGATCGAAACGAAAAGACCAATGTTCATGCATGTTGCAATTATCTCATTCACAGGAACATTCATCATATTAGCCAGTTCATTCACTGATACAAATTCGGTTACCTTAAGGATGTTTTTTTCATCGATTTTTTTCTGCTCTTCCGCCTGCAGTTTCTGACTTATAAGATCACGTTTTTCCCGTCTGTATTTTGAACCTTTGGATTTTCCTTTGGGAGCAAGACGCGACATAGTATCTTTGATCTGTTTATCGACTTCATCTTCACTGATCTCAAATTTAAGTCCCTTTCTGTGCTTTTTCTTTTTACCGGTCGCTTTGGTTTTCGATTCATCAGTCTTGCGTACTTCTTTTGGCTCTTCGAATTTAACCCTCTCCTTATCTATCTTGATTCTCTTACGTTTCTTCTTATCGCCCCTGAGCGATTCGGCATCGTCTTCGGAAAATGGCAGGTCCATTTTTCCGACTACAACAGGACCGGAAAGTTTTCGGAATTTGGTGGGAATGATCTCCCCTTCATCCGGTTCGGAATCAAATGCTTCATTAGTTCCTTCACCATGCCTTGTTCTGGCCTCACCAGATTCCCTGTGCCTGCCTGCAATTCTGGCCTGTCTTTCTTTTTCTTTTTCTTCACGCGATTTTCTCGGAGGTCTTGTACGCTGATTCATTGAATCCAGGTCAATCCTTCCTACGACTTTAACATCCACTTCTTTAATATCGGGCCTTATAACCTCCTCTTCCTCTATAATTTCCTCTTCAATATCCTCAAGGTCTTTTACATCTGTAACCTCGTCTTCATCTTTGGCAACCGGGGTTTTCTTGCCGGGTTTTACTTCGGCTTTGGCTTTTTCTTCTGCTGTCTTATGCTCTTTTTCTTCGGCTTCCTTTTTTTCCTGTTTTTCAATCTCAATTTTACCCAGAATATTTAGCCTGATGTTATCTCCCTTTTCAATTTTCTTTTCAGTATCTGTTTCAAACGGAGTGGATTTTACATTAGCATCTTTAATCAATAACTCATCATACTCCTGGTTGTCGCTTTCAGCTTCTTCCGAAATATCATTGATGGTAACCGTCTCTAGTTTTTCACGTAAATGCCTGAGATTTAGCCTTTCAGATTCCTTTTTAACGCTCAGATCATTGCTGAATTCCTGCAACAGTATATCGTATTGATCGGGTGTAACCTTAGTGTTAGGATTGGAGTCAATCTTAAATCCCTTTTTATGCAGAAAATCTACAATGGTTGAAATTCCTACATTCAATTCCCTCGCAATTTTACTTAGTCTTGTAGCTTTAATATCTGACATATCTAACGTTAAAGTTATTTCTTTGCCTTGTAAAATGGCTAATATATGATTATTAGCTTATATTATTCAAATTCAGATTGCAAAATTTTAATTACTTCTTTAATAGTTTCTTCTTCAAGATCAGTTCGTTTCACCAGATCATCAACCGATAATGCAAGAACACTTTTGGCAGTATCGCAACCTATTGCCTTCAGTTCATCGATGATCCATCCGTCGATCTCATCAACAAATTCTTCAAGGCTTACATCTTCTTCATCTACCGTATCGGTTTCACGGAATACATCTATTTCATATCCTGTTAACTGACTTGCCAGTTTTATGTTCAATCCACCTTTACCAATAGCCAGAGATACTTCATTCGGTTTAAGGTATACTTCGGCCCTCATATTTTCCTGGTCGAGGGTGATTGAAGAAATTTTAGCCGGGCTCAATGCACGTGTGATGTATAACTGCAGGTTTGTGGTATAATTTATGACGTCAATATTTTCGTTCTTCAATTCCCTGACTATACCATGGATACGTGATCCCTTCATTCCCACACATGCTCCTACCGGGTCGATGCGCTCGTCATACGATTCAACGGCAACTTTTGCCCGTTCACCCGGTACCCGCACAATTCTTTTAATTGTTATCAGGCCGTCAAAGATTTCGGGCACTTCCAGTTCAAAAAGTCGTTCGAGGAAGACCGGCGAAGTACGGGAAAGGATGATCAGCGGTGTATTGTTCTTCATTTCCACTTTGATGACCACAGCCCTTATGGTATCGCCTTTTCTGAAATAGTCCGATGGTATCTGGTCTGTTTTGGGCATGATCAGCTCATTGCCTTCCTCATCAAGCACCAAAATTTCTCTTTTCCATACCTGGTATACTTCACCTGTAACGATATCCCCGATCTTGTCACGGTATTTCAGGTATACATTGTTTTTTTCAAGGTCGAGGATACGTGCGGTAAGATTTTGACGGAGTGCCAGTATGGCCCTTCTGCCAAAATCGATCAGCTTAACTTCATCAGTAACATCTTCTCCAACCTCATAATCTTCATCTATGGTTTTTGCTTCGGTTAGTGAAATCTGCAGATTCGGATCCTCAACGTTGCCATCTTCTACCACTTCCCTATTCCTCCAGATCTCAAAATCTCCCTTGTCAATATTTATAATGATATCAAAATTTTCATCGGTACCAAACATTTTGATGAGCAGATTTCTGAATACATCCTCAATAACACTCATCATTGTGGTCCTGTCAATGCTCTTTAATTCCTTGAATTCCGAAAATGTTTCGATAAGATTAATGTTTTCCATTCTTAACTTGTTTAAAAAATTATAATCACTTTGGTCGATTTAATCGATGTATAATCAAGTGAAACTTCCTTTTTTGTCTCTGTTTTTTTCTTTTTACCTGGCAGGTGTACTTTCCTTACTACCTCCAGAACTATTTTATTTTCGCCGGCTTCAATAAGTTTACCCCTGATCTTTTGCCCGTCCGTAATCACAACATCGATATTTCTGCCTATATTCTTCATGTACTGAAAGGGCAGCTTCAACGGTTTGTCAAGCCCGGGTGAGGAAACTTCAAGTTCGAAGTCCTCCTCATCCCTGTTGAGTTCATCTTCTAAAAACCGGCTTATTTCAGCACATTCATCAATCGTTACGCCTTTTGAACTGTCGATATATAGCATTATTTTGTTTCCTCTGCTTACCGACAGGTCAATACAGTGTAAATCCTTCTTTTTAAGTTCACCGTCTACAATATTTTTTAATCTTTCAATGGTGATCATGGAACATACAAGTAACAAAATAGGGGACTTTTGTCCCCTATAACGTTTAGTTCATACTTGAATGCAAAGCTATAAATAATCCTTTAAAACACAAAATAAGTTTTGGTTAAAATACGCTAATTTAACATCCTGTTAGTAAATTCCCTTTTTTGTACTTTACTTTGCACCTTGAAACCGATCGATAATTCTACATTCAGCATATTGAGCCCGGTGAAAAGTAAACTGAAAATCATAAATGATCCTGTATATGGATTTATCAAAATCCCGTCAGAGCTGGTGTACGATCTTATTGCACACCCGGTTTTTCAAAGGCTTCGCAGGATCAAGCAGTTGGGATTAACCCATTATGTATATCCGGGCGCCATGCATACCCGTTTTCAGCATGCTATAGGCGCAGCTCATCTGATGGACCTTGCAATACAAGATATAAGGCTAAAGGGAATGGAAATTACCGAAGAAGAATCAGAGGCAGCGCTGATTGCTATCCTTCTGCACGATATCGGGCACGGACCCTTTTCCCATGCACTTGAAGAAAGCATCATTGAAAAGCTCAGCCATGAAGACTTGTCGGATATCATTATGCACATGCTGAATAAAGAGTATGACGGTAAACTTACCCTGGCGATCAAGATATTCAACAACAAGTATAAAAAGAATTTTCTTCACCAGCTTGTATCAAGCCAGCTCGATATGGACCGTATGGACTATCTGCGCCGTGACAGCTTTTATACAGGAGTAACCGAAGGTATAATCGGATCCGATCGCATTATAAAAATGCTTAATGTTGTTGATGATCAGCTTGTTGTTGAGGCAAAGGGAATCTACTCCATTGAGAAATTCCTTATTGCCCGCAGACTGATGTACTGGCAGGTATATTTTCATAAAACGGTCATTGCGGCGGAAATACTTATGGTAAAATTGTTGCAGCGTGCCAAAAAACTTGTTCTGGAAGGTGAAAAACTTTTTTCAACACATGCATTGCAGTACTTCCTCGAAAATTCGGTATCTAAAAATGACCTGATAACCAATACATCTGAGATCATTGGACAGTTTATTTCATTGGACGACGATGATATCATGGTATCGGCAAAAAGCTGGTCACTCCATCACGACCGGATCCTGTCAATGCTCGCCGGGAATCTTATCAACAGGGTTTTACCCAAAATAAAAATACAGAAAGGTCCTTTTTATGAGAAATCCTTAAAGCAGATCCGGGAGCAGGTAAGAAAAGAGTTGAATTGGCCAGAGAAAGATATTGATTATCTTGTGTTTACAGACACTATATTGAATTATGCATATAGCGAAGAGAACGACACCATAAAAATTCTTCACAATACCGGTGAACTTGAAGATATTTCCAGAGCTTCGGATATTTTTAATGTGGATGTATTGTTTAAATCAGAGAAGAAATATTTCCTGTGCTACCCTAAAAATTGTAACATAATGTACTAACCAATTTTTTTTGATTAGTTTTGTGCCCAAATTTTTACATGCCGGATTCAACGAAAAACTGATTTAATCCCAGTCAAGAACACTAATACTATTCGTATGGAATTTACAGCAAAAGCCATAGCCAGTTATCTGAAAGGTGAGGTTGAAGGCGACCCTGAAGTTAAGGTATATGATATATCGCGAATTGAAGAAGGTAAGAAAGGAACGCTGTCTTTCCTGGCCAATCCAAAATACAGCAAATATATCTATACAACTGAAGCTAGCATTGTGCTGATTAACAAAGATATGGAGCTTGAAAAAAAAGTTTCTCCGACACTCATCAGGGTTGATGATGCATACCAGGCATTCGCCAGTTTGCTTGATTTATACAACCAGGCTGTTCCGCAAAAGGCAGGAATCGACAACCCTTCGTTTGTAAGCAGTTCATGCCGCCTTGGCGAAAACATTTATATCGGTGCCTTCGCATACTTGGGAGAAAATGTTAAGATAGGAAATAATGTCAGGATATATCCTCAGGTTTATCTGGGTGACAATGTATCTCTGGGTGACAACACCATACTTTATCCGGGAGTGAAGATCTACCACGATTGTATTGTAGGTTCATCTTGTATAATCCATGCCGGTACGGTAATCGGCAGCGACGGTTTCGGTTTTGCCCCTCAGGAAAGCAGCAATTATAAAAAAATACCCCAGATCGGGAATGTGATCATCAAGGATGATGTGGAAATCGGCGCGAACGTAGCAATAGACCGGGCTACAATCGGGTCAACAGTTATCGGCAGGGGAGTCAAGCTCGATAACCTGATCCAGGTTGCACACAACGTTGAAATAGGTGAAAATACGGTGATCATAGCCCAGGCAGGAATTGCAGGATCGACAAAAATCGGGAAAAACTGCATTATTGCAGCCCAGGCCGGTATAGTAGGACACCTGAGAATTGCAGATAAGGTGATCGTCGGAGCCCAGTCAGGTGTCACAAACAATATTGAAAAGGAAGGAGACATTGTGTTGGGATCACCTGCATACTATGCGGGTGAAAAGAAGCGGGAAATAGCTGTTGCAAAGCAACTGCCGTCGATTTACAAACGCTTTAACGTGCTCGAAAAAGAAATTCAGAAGTTAAAGAAAAACGAGTTAAATGACATTTGATCATTTCCGGTTTAGTAATTTTTTATACCTTTCGCGATTAAATTACTCAAAATTAATTTTTTAACGAACAATGACTGATAAGCAGAGAACGGTTGCAAAATCAATAACTCTCAGTGGATTAGGACTTCACAGCGGGAAAAATGTTCAGTTAAAAATAGAACCCGCACCGGTAAATCATGGATATGTATTCAAGCGGACAGATATAGAAGGACATCCTTTGGTAAGGGCAATAGCAGACAATGTGGTAACAACCGATAGAGGAACCACCATCGAAGAAAATCATGTCAGGATATCCACCATAGAGCATTTGCTGGCATCACTGTATGCATTGGACATCGATAATGCGTTGATTGAGCTGAACGGTCCCGAAATACCGATTCTCGACGGAAGTGCAAAATTCATTGTTGAAGCCCTGGAAAAGGCAGGCAATACCGAACAGAAAGCCGAACGTAAATATTTCCAGATAAAGGAAAAAATGGTTTTTCGCGACAAATCCAAGGGTATCGAAGTTGTGGGTTATCCCGACGATTTGTTCAGTATCGATGCCCATATTGATTTTAATTCCAGGGTACTGAACAATCAGTTCGCCAGGCTTAATGATCTGAAGGAATTCAAGGACCAGATAGCTCCCTGCAGGACTTTTGTGTTCCTGCACGAACTCGAATTATTGCTGAAGAATAACCTCATAAAAGGGGGTGATCTGAATAATGCTATTGTGATAATGGACAGAAAGGTATCGCAGGAGGAACTTGACAGGCTTGCAGAACTGTTTAATAAGCCCAAGATTAAGGTTAAATCTGAAGGAGTGCTGAACAATATCGATCTCTACTTCAGCAATGAACCTGCGCGTCATAAACTGCTCGATATCGTCGGCGACCTGGCACTTGTCGGCATGAGGCTTAAGGGCAAAATCATTGCAAACAAACCGGGCCATTATGCCAATACCGAATTTGCAAAAATGATCCGGAAAGAAGCGAAACTGGAAATGCTGAAACCGAGCCCACCGGAATACGATCCGAATAAAGAACCGTTGTTCGATCTCAGGGAAATCATGCGACGGATACCCCACCGTTATCCCTTTCTTATGGTTGATAAGATCACATATATGGACGAGTGGGTGGTTTGCGGCGTGAAGAATGTGACCATGAATGAAGCCCAGTTTCTCGGGCATTTCCCGGATGAACCCATTATGCCCGGCGTTCTGCAAATCGAGGCGATGGCCCAGGTAGGTGCAGTACTGCTGACCAGCAAGGTTCCCGACCCCGAAAACTACCTGACCTATTTCCTAAAGATAGAAAACATAAAATTCAAGCATAAAGTAGTTCCGGGCGATACGCTCAACATACGGATGATCCTTACCGGTCCCATAAAAAGAGGAATAGCCCTAACCAAAGGTCAGGGCTTTGTCGGAAATAAACTGGTGATTGAAGGAGAATTCATGGCCCAGTTGGCGAATAAAACAACCAGCTCAACCAACGTATAAATTACTGCTTATTTTATTTTTCATAATAATATGCAACATATGAATCAACCTTTATCATACGTACATCCTGAAGCCGTAATTGCTGATAATGTAGTTATTGAACCTTTTGTAACCATCGCAAAAGATGTGGAGATCGATGAAGGGACCTGGATAGGTCCGAATGTAATCATTATGGAAGGAGCCCGTATCGGTAAAAATTGTAAAATTTTCCCGGGTGCGGTAATTTCAGGCATACCACAGGATCTGAAATTCAAAGGTGAAAAAACCACTGCCGAAATCGGAGATCATAGTGTTATCCGTGAATGTGTAACAATAAACAGGGGAACAGTGGCAAAAGGTAAAACAGTTATCGGGAAAGGTTGCCTGATCATGGCTTATGCACATGTGGCGCATGACTGCACTGTGGGTAATAATGTTATTCTGGGTAACAGTATCGGTCTGGCAGGTGAAGTGGTTATCGACGATTTTGCCACCATCAGCCCGATGTCGGGCGTACACCAGTTTGTACACATTGGAACCCATGCATTCATTCAGGCCATGAGCAAAGTGGGTAAAGACGTTCCTCCGTATATTAAGGCAGGCAGGGAACCGCTCTCCTTCGCCGGAATAAATTCAATAGGACTGCGCCGCAGGAATTTCTCCAACGAAAAGATCAATGAAATACAGGAACTATACAGGATAATCTATCAGCGGGGACTGAACAATTCAGATGCCACTGATTTTATTGAAGCCAATCTTCCGGCCTCTGATGAAAGAGATGAAGTTATTGTTTTTGTGAGAAATTCGAAACGCGGGATCATCCGGGGCTATTTCGATGATACCGAAGATTAGTCCGGCGATAAACCAGGATTACACGGATTACAAGGTATTGGGGGCGCCCTCAAGTAACAGATCGCTGCTATTTCTGGTCAGTTACCGGAAATTTTAGCTATTCATTAAAACTATTCCATCCTTGTGCAGTCAATTCCACAGCCTTTCCATCATCATCAATGAGCAGTTTTCCTTCGGATTCGTCAACAACATGCCCTATAATGCTGATTCCCGGTTTTTCACTAATCCTTTTGTACTCTTCCAAAGAAACTGTGAAAAGAAGTTCATAGTCTTCCCCTCCATTCATTGCAGCCACCATGGAACCTATATGCAGTTCTGCTGCCAGTTTCGCAGTTTCCGGATCAACAGGAATTTTTGATGCATAAATTTTACATCCTTTTCCCGAATTATAACAGATGTGAAGAAGTTCGGAAGATAATCCGTCGGATATATCGATCATTGAGGTGGGCTTTATCTTCTGTTCCCTGAAATACTGTATGATATCCCCGCGGGGTTCGGGTTTCAGCTGACGTCCAACCAGGTATTCAAATCCTGCAAGTTCGGGCTGACTGCCGGTGCTCTCGAATATTTTTCGTTCACGTTCAAGAAGCTGCAACCCCATATATGCAGCTCCCAAATTACCCGTAACACAGATCAGGTCGTTTATCCGGGCCCCGTTCCTGTAAACAAGGTCTTCCGCGGCAGATTCTCCAATGGCGGTAATGGATAATGTCATACCGGTTACAGACGAAGTGGTATCGCCACCGATAAGATCCACACCAAACCTTTCACATGCTAATTGCAATCCCTCATAAATTTCGTCGACCATTCCGATACTGAATTTTGCTGACAGGGCCATAGATACAAGCATTTGTCGTGGCAAAGCATTCATGGCAAAAACATCTGAAAAATTCACCACTGCAGCCTTATAGCCCAGATGTTTCAGCGGCGTATACACCAGGTTGAAATGAATGCCCTCGGTCAGCAGATCGGTGGTCACCACAATACTTCTGCCTTTATAATCAAGTACTGCTGCATCGTCTCCTGCACCGGTTACGGAGCTTTTATTTTTGAGTACAATATTCTTAGTAAGTCTCCGGATCAGACCAAATTCACCAATACTCGAAATAGTATCTTTTGCAGGATCCATCGGGGTTGTAAATCATTGTTAAAGCCCGGACAAATATCAGGATTAATTGAAATAGTTTTTGTATATTTGCATTATTTAGAATTAATCTAAATAAGATTTGTGAATAAAGGAGAGATTGATTATTTATAATTTTGCAGATCATGGAACAGGAACAAGATAAAATATTGACTGAACTTACAGAAAGCGATTATAAATACGGATTTATTACCGATATTGAGATCGATACCATCCCAAAAGGACTGAACGAGGATGTAGTCAGGATGATTTCGGCTAAAAAGAACGAACCTGAATTTATGCTTGAATTCCGTCTTAAAGCTTTCCGGCACTGGCAGACCATGAAAATGCCCGAATGGGCCCATCTTACCATTCCTGAGATCAGATACCAGGATATAATTTACTACGCTGCTCCCAGGCAGAAAATCGGTCCGGCAAGTCTTGATGAAGTTGATCCTGAATTGCTGAAAACTTTCGAAAGGCTTGGCATTCCGCTCGAGGAACAAAAACATCTGACCGGGGTGGCGGTTGATGCGGTAATGGACAGCATATCGGTTAAAACCACTTTTCGTGAAACGCTTGCCGAACTGGGCATAATATTCTGTTCGTTTAGCGAAGCTTTGCGCGAATACCCCGATCTGGTAAAAAAATATATGGGATCTGTTGTTCCCTATACCGATAACTTTTTCGCTTCACTGAATTCCGCGGTCTTCAGCGATGGATCGTTTTGCTTTATTCCCAGAGGGGTAAGAAGTCCGATGGAATTGTCTACCTATTTCAGAATAAATGCTGCAAACACCGGACAATTCGAACGAACACTGATTATCGCCGAAGAAGACGCATACGTAAGTTATCTCGAGGGTTGCACGGCTCCAAGGCGTGATGAGAATCAATTGCATGCTGCGGTTGTAGAGATTATTGCCCTTGAAAATGCCGAGGTGAAATACTCCACCGTGCAAAACTGGTATCCCGGTGATAAGAATGGAAAAGGCGGCGTTTACAATTTTGTGACCAAACGGGGAATATGCAAGGGTGATAATGCCAAGATATCGTGGACCCAGGTTGAAACAGGTTCAGCAATCACCTGGAAATATCCGAGTTGCATCCTGAAAGGTAACAATACGGTCGGCGAATTTTATTCGGTGGCGGTCACCAATAATCACCAGCAGGCCGATACCGGTACCAAAATGATCCATATCGGGAAAAACTCAAAAAGTACCGTGATCTCAAAAGGTATTGCCGCCGGCAAGAGTCAGAACAGTTACAGGGGACTGGTTAAGGTTTCTAAAAATGCCTCCAATGTGAGGAATTTTTCACAGTGCGATTCGCTGTTGCTGGGTGACCGGTGCGGAGCACACACGTTTCCGTATCTCGAGGTTGATAATGAAACTGCTGTTATTGAACATGAAGCTACCACATCAAAAATAGGCGAAGACCAGATATTTTACTGCAATCAGCGGGGAATAGATACTGAAACCGCCATCGGACTTATCGTGAACGGTTATGCACGGGAAGTGCTGAACAAGCTCCCTATGGAATTTGCCGTTGAAGCACAAAAATTATTGCAGATCAGCCTTGAAGGGAGTGTCGGCTGAACCATTGATAAAAAATAAATTTGGTTATGTTAAACATTGAAGATCTTGTAGTTGAAATTGACGGGAAGGAGATCCTGAAAGGAATTAGTCTCTCAGTTAATGCCGGTGAAATTCATGCCATTATGGGCCCCAACGGCTCCGGGAAAAGTACCCTTGCTGCCGTTCTGGCAGGAAAGGATACATATACTGTTACTCATGGCAGGGTGCATTATAACGGAGAAGATCTGCTTGAAATGAGCCCCGAGGAAAGGGCGCACAAGGGAATTTTTCTCGGCTTCCAGTATCCTGTCGAAATCCCCGGTGTAACTATGGTTAACTTCCTGAAAACAGCCATCAATGAACAGCGAAAATACCGCAACCTGAAACCGTTGTCGGCTTCTGATTTTTTAAGACATCTGCGCGAAAAACAGGAGCTTGTCGGCTTGCATTCAAACCTGACAAACCGGTCGGTCAATGAAGGATTTTCAGGAGGGGAAAAAAAGAAAAACGAGATATTCCAGATGGCCATGCTCGAACCTCAACTCTCGATATTGGATGAAACCGATTCGGGACTCGATATCGATGCACTTAAAGTGGTAGCAAACGGCGTAAACAAAATGAGGAATGCTAAAAAAGCGACCATTGTAATTACGCATTACCAGCGGTTGCTTGAATATATTATTCCCGATTACGTGCATGTACTGTATAAGGGAAAAATAGTGAAATCGAGCGGGAAGGAGCTGGCATTGGAGCTCGAGGAAAAGGGATACGAATGGATCGAATCGGAAACGGAATAATAATGACTGCTCATGGAAAAGGTCAGTACACTGGATAAAGTTAAGTCCGATCTGATAAGGCTCTACCAGGAAAATAAGATTTCGATCGACAATCAGGTGGGGAAAGGGATCAGTAAGCTCAGGAATAAAGCTCTGGCCGATTTCGACCGTTTAGGAATCCCAACCCGTAAGGCCGAATCGTACAAATATACAAATCTTGAGCCCATACTGGCCGGTGAATATTCTACCGAATTTACACCGGAGCTTTTAAAAATAAAACTCGAGGATATCTTCAAATGCGAAGTACCCGAGCTCGATACTTACACGGTTTTAGTCCTTAACGGATTTTATTACCATGACAACGTATTATCGGGATTACCCGAAGGGGTTATTGTTACCAGTCTTGCCAATGCCTCGGTAAATTATCCAGATCTTTTTAATGCGCATTACGGGAAATATGCTGAGACCTCGGGAGACAGTATCGCTGCATTGAATACATTCTTTGCACAGGATGGCGTATTTATCTATATCCCTGAAAATGTGCAGTTGAAAAAACCCATTCAGGTCATTAACCTTTGTTATACATTCAGGGATCTGAGGATAACCCGAAGAAATCTTGTCATCGGCGGCCCAGGATCTGACCTGCAACTGCTGATCTGTGACCATACCCTTTGCAACAGAAGTTACCTGACTAATTCGCTGACGGAAATAGTTGCAGGAGAAAATGCCAGAATTGACCTTACCAGGCTGCAGAATGAGAACAATCAATCTTCACAAATCACTCATTCCCATATTCACCAGGAAAAATACAGCAATGTGATCACCAATATTTTATCGCTTCACGGAGGATTTATCCGGAACAATGTGGTGGTAAAGCTAGATGGTGAGGGGGCGGAAAACCACACATACGGATTATTTATCGGTGACGGCAATCAACATGTTTCAAATTATACACTGGTAAATCATGCCAGACCGAACTGCCAGAGTAACCAGCTGTTCAAAGGAATTCTGAATGAAAATGCATCAGGTGCTTTTAACGGGAAAATATACGTAAGCCAGGATGCCCAAAAAACAATCGCATACCAGAAAAACCAGAATATACTGCTTTCACCTTCGGCCAGGATGAATTCAAAACCTCAGCTTGAGATTTATGCCGATGATGTGAAATGCAGTCACGGAGCTACTGTCGGACAGCTCGATTCCGATTCACTGTTTTATCTCCGGAGCAGGGGGATTCCCGAAAAAGAAGCACGGCATCTCCTGATGTATGCGTTTGCAAACGAAGTGATCAGCAAAATCACCACACCGCATCTTAAAGACAGGATTATCGATTTGGTAGATAAACGATTACGCGGTGAATTGTCGAAGTGCAACGATTGTGAAATCAGTTGCGGTTAATGTTAATTTCTAATTAAAAAGTGGTGAACTTCAATGTGACTGAGATACGAAAAGATTTTCCCATACTTCAGGAAAAAATCTATAATTATCCGCTTGTTTACCTCGATAACGGTGCAACTACACAGAAACCTCTGCCTGTGATCAACATAATAAATGAATACCACCGGAAACATTACAGCACCATCCACAGGGGTGTTCATCATCTGAGCGAGCTGGCTACCGAAGATTATGAAAATGCCCGTTCAAAAGTACAGAAATACATCGGCGCTGCCAATTCTCATGAAATAGTATTTACCAGTGGCGCTACCGGTTCGATAAATGCGCTGGCCTTTTCGTTCGGGGAAAAGTATATTCATGAAGGAGATGAGATTATTGTTTCGGCAATGGAACACCATGCCAATATTGTTCCATGGCAGATGCTCTGTGAACGTAAAGGTGCACGGCTCAGGATTACACCGATAACCGATGACGGGGACCTGATGATGGACGAATTTGAAAAGCTGATATCAAAAAAAACAAAGCTGGTTTCGGTGATTCATGTCTCAAATGTTTTAGGTACGATTAATCCTATTGAAGAAATCATTGCGGTTGCACACCGTTATAATATACCGGTGCTTATTGATGCGGCACAGTCTGTTCAGCACATGCCTCTTGACGTGTTAAAAACCGGGTGTGATTTCCTGGTTTTTTCAGGCCATAAAATGTATGGTCCCACAGGTATCGGCGTACTTTATGGAAAAGAAAAATGGCTCGAAGAATTGCCTCCATACCAGGGGGGAGGTGATATGGTGGATGTGGTAACCTTTGAAAAAACCACCTATAACCAGATTCCCTTTAAGTTTGAAGCCGGAACCATGAATTTTGTGGGTGCCATAGGACTGGGTGTTGCCATTGATTATCTATTGAACCTTGGCCTCAAAAATATATCAGCCCATGAAACCAACATATTGGATTACGCTACCTCAAGGCTCGATGAATTCGGTGACATTCGGATTTTCGGCAGATCAGCACATAAATCGTCTATTCTCTCGTTTCTTATCGGAACTATTCACCCTCTTGATGCAGGAATGATCATGGATAAAATGGGTGTTGCAGTGAGGACCGGTACCCATTGCGCTCAGCCTCTGATGCAACACTATGGTATCCAGGGAAACATTCGTGCTTCTATTGCGTTATACAATAACAAAGAAGATATCGATGCCCTTATACGCGCTTTGGCAAAAGTGAAACAGATGCTGGGCTGAATGAAACCCTGTGAATTTTTTTCATTAAATTCGAACTTGTTTATATTATCATTGTTAAACCAGGTGAAGGAATTGAACGATATACAGAATGATATTATAGCTGAATTCGAGGTATTTGACGATTGGATGGATAAATACAATTACCTGATTGAACTGAGTAATGATCTGCCCCTTATCGATCCGAAATATAAGAACAACGAATACCTTATTAACGGTTGCCAGTCGAAAGTATGGTTAAATGCCGAATTCGATGACGGTATTGTGAGATTTACTGCTGACAGCGATGCCATAATCACCAAAGGCATAATTAGCTTGCTGATACGAGTATTGTCCGGCAGAAAACCCGGGGAGATCATGAACTCCGATCTTTATTTTATAGAAAGAATTGGCCTGCGTCAGAATCTTTCGCCTACCCGGTCGAACGGTTTGCTTGCAATGATCAAACAAATGAAGCTGTATGCTATAGCCTATGATACCAAGTATAATAAGTCGGAAAAGTGAAAAGGAAAGGAGTATGGAAAACAATCTTCTTCAGATAGAAACCGATATAGTTCAGGTGCTTAAAAACATCTATGACCCTGAGATCCCGGTGAATATTTACGACCTGGGGCTGGTGTATGATATTGAGCTTGACGAAAACAATACAGCCAGGATAACCATGACCTTAACCGCTCCCAATTGTCCGGTCGCCGATCAGCTTCCCTTGGAGGTTAAGGAAAAGGTCGCTGCCCTTGACGGTGTGAACGGTGCAGAAGTTGAACTGGTTTTTGATCCTCCGTGGGACCAGTCCATGCTGTCAGATGAGGCCAGGCTTGAACTGGGAATGTTGTAATCTATTTCAGCGTTGATCAGCAGCGGTGCAGCTTTCAATACCAGCTAAAGATTGACAAACGGAGAATGATTCAACCCTTTTACTGTTTCGTTGATCAACTTTATAATCTTCCCACATACCAAAAATTCTTCCCACGAAATAACGGCTGTATTTATCAACTTCCGAGTGGTCTTTGTTTGAGATGCAATGCTGCTGTATATGTTTTTGAAGCTTTTGCGGTGTCGCATTATAAAAATAAAAGAGCTATTTGCTACATGGGTTTCCCGGACGAATTAATTATTTTTTATTGATGCCCTTACTACAGATGTACTATTATGGGGTATTATTTCAGCCTGGCATGAAGTTATGATCCAGACGGTCAACAAAGTCAGCGTTATCTTTGTTGTGTATGTATTATATTCATAAACATACATGATAACTATGGAAACAAAAAATATCGGAATACTGGGATCTGGTCCTGTTGCGCAGGCCCTGGGCAACGGGTTCATAAAAAATGGCTATACCGTAATGCTCGGTTCAAGAACTCCTGAAAAACTTAAGGAATGGAAAGACACATCGGGGAGCAATGCATCAACAGGAACATTCAAAGATGCTGCCCGCTTCGGGGAGATTCTCGTGCTTGCCGTAAAGGGAAATGTCGCCGGAGACGTATTGCGTGCCTGCGGACACGAAAATTTGTCGGGTAAAATTGTCATCGATACAACAAATCCCATTGCCGACGCCCCCCCCGAAAACGGTGTGCTGAAATTTTTTACTACACTGGATAAATCGCTTATGGAGGAGCTGCAGTCGGAATTTAAAGATGTGCATTTTGTTAAGGCATTCAACTCCATCGGAAGCCATTTTATGGTCAATCCTGATTTCGGAGGTGAAAAACCCACCATGTTCATTGCCGGTAATAACAACAATGCAAAGAAGAAAGTAGCCGATATTGTTCACCTTTTTGGTCTCGGCGTGGCAGATATGGGTGGTGTTGAAGCTGCCAGGGCCCTGGAACCCCTATGTATTTTATGGTGTATTCCGGGAATTCTTCACAATGAATGGTCACATGGATTTAAACTGTTAAAGAAATGATTTCATGGTCTCTATGGTATTAAAGGAAATAGAATTTTCAGGTTTATCTTGGGAATAACGCAGAATTAAATATGTTTATGAATAAAAAAAACCATGAGTCATATAACTCATGGTTTTACTATTCAAAATTATGTTTTTTCTTAAAATGCAATACCAACAGTGACTCCTGGCCTTACACCAAAGCCATCAAAAGATCCGAGTGAGAAAGTATCTGCACTTCCTGATTTAACCTTGGTACTCCCGGAGTTGTATGCAGGACCTATAAATATATCTAGTGTTACAATATTTCCAAATAAAAACTGGCCTCCGATTAACACGCCGCCGCCAAATGATGAAAAGGTAGCTTCATTGTTTAACTCATCTGAAAGGCTAAAGCTTTGATAACGCAAGAAAGGAGCCAGGTAAAAACCTTTCATATCTTCATTCCTGGAAGGGTAAAACCGGAATTCAGGTGTAATACCATACCCTGAAAATTTAGTGTCAGAAACTTTATAGCCGGTATAAAAAAATCCTAACTGTGCACTTGCTCCATCGCTTAAAGCCCTTTCATAAAAAAACGAACCGGTTCTTACAATCGGACTAAAAATATTCACTTTGATGGCATTTTTTTTCTGTGCGAAAATCGAGCAGCTAATCACAAGCCCGGCAATCACAACTAATAATTTCATAGTAATTTTTTTCATACTCAAAAATTTAAATTAATAACCAGTTAAAAATGAATTACTACGTGTTATATGGGAATTTTAAAAATAAGTTACATTTTTAGTTAAAAAAAATTATCGGATTAATTTAAAATCGTTCTAAAATTTCCTGATTATGTGTATAATTCCTGAAAAATATTAAATTTGAGGGTTATTAATTAATAATCATGGCTATGAAAAAAATCCTACTTTCTTCGATCTTTATTGTTCTGATTGCGGCAGGGAATTTATTTGCCGGCAATGCTGATTTGTTCAGCTATGATAAGGATGAACTGAATAAAGAGTTCACAAACTTATCGTTGCTGGAAAATTATGTTAAAAGTAACGATGGTGTTACACTAACCAACCTGCTGGCACAAAATAATCCGTTGATTGCCGGAATCACTGTCAACAATCCTTTGTCCAGTGCTATTCCCTTCGGAGAACCGCCTCTCGGAATAGGTTCATTCTGGTGGGGCTGTGTATTCGGTGTATTCGGAGTTGCCCTCGTTTATTTCGTTGCTGATGACAAAGATGAAACCATGACGGCTTTCAAAGGTTGTGTTGTCGGCTACCTGATTGTAATTGTCTTTTATGTTGCATTCTATGTGTGGATCTTTGGAAATGCCGGGTTATGGGCTGTCTAAAAAGATGATTTACAGAATTTTATTCATTTATATTTTTTTAATGGTGTTGCCCAAAATTGCTTTTGGGCAACATTTTTTTAGGATTGAGGGCGATATTTCTGTAAAAGAAAAGACCGAAATGCAATCTCAATTAACCATCGGCCGGTTTTATTATGATAAAAATATCGGTAAGCTTGTGTATGCTATTTCCTTTCCTGAAAAACAGGTGGTCGTTTCAAAGGATACTGTATTGTACTATTTTTTGGGAGATACACTGGCAAGCCGCACTCGCAGCGTTGATCTGACAAAATTTTCCATTTTTTATCTCACACTCAGCAATAAATTGAGCAATTACGGGCTTGATAATTCATTTTATAAGATCGACAATGTGGAAAACGATGGTGGCATGGTGATCTCCACCTGGGTACCCGGGAAGAGATTCAGTAAACACTTTGGGAAAGTGATGTTGTCATCCAAAGAGAACAGGTTATTCGGCATTATATTCTATAGCCCTGAAGGTCAAATCGTTGGTAAACAGTTTTTTGAGGATTACAAAATCATCAACGGAATTGATTTCCCCACCAAAATGATAAAAATTTCGTATACAGGCGAGCAAAAAACCTACCAGGTTACTACCTTTGAAAACATTAAACTGAATAACCTGAATGAAAAATATTATTACGATTTCCCTGTTCCTGCTTATTAGTTTTACGGTTCACTCCCAGACCGCAGAAGATATTGATAAATTCAAGAATCTATATCAATCTGTTGGTACGGCGAATAAATATGAATATGCACGGACCTTTAAAAATGAAGTAGAGTTTATTTTTACGCGGCTGTTCTTATTTTATAAGAATTTCATTTCCTCACAGGACGCCAGTTCCTGTACGTTTACCCCATCCTGTTCAGAGTATGCCATGTTATCGATTAAGAAGCAGGGAGCCATCATTGGCACAATAAACTTCTTCGACCGGTTTTCCCGGTGCAATGGATTGAGTCCCGAAAATTATGATATTGATATTGAACACCACGTTCTCATTGACCCTCCGAGGAATTTTAAATATGAAATCCTTAAATAAGCTTGGAATTTTGATACTGCTGATGTTTCCTGTTTTGTCTGCTACGGGACAGGATCTTTATAATCTTGAAAATTCAATGAAATTTGCCGGTTACCTGTTTACAGCACATGAATATGACCTGGCTGCCAGTGAACTGGAACGGATTATTTTTCTCGACAGCTCAAACATCGAAGCACGGCTGCTTCTGATTCGCACGTACAGGCTTTCAGGCAAACTGAAAACAGGAATTCAGAAAACGGAATCGTTTTACCCTTCAGCATCAGAGATCCCGACCGGATTTTCAATTGAATATGGAAAACTTCTTATTGCAGATAAAGAATTTGATAAAGCTGATCAGTTCATTACATTGAACGGGAATCTCGATCATACCGAAAAGGTATTCCTTAACCTGTCAAACCTGATGCTATCTGAAAAGTACCAGTCATCTCGTGAATTGATACAGCAAAACAAGGTGACAGAAGGTTATTTTATTGCTCCGTATTCAGTATTGCTTGATGAGGAAAACAACTTTAACTACAAGAGCCCGGGACTAAGTGTTTTAATGTCTGCCATAATACCGGGCACCGGGAAAATATATTCGGGATACTGGAAAGACGGTTTAATGTCGCTGTTATTTGTCGGAGCATTTGGCTTTCAATCATACCGTGGATTTGATAAAAACGGTATTGAAAGTGCCTATGGCTGGATATTCGGAGGTCTTGCATTCGGTTTTTACATCGGGAATATATACGGTTCGGGAAAAGCAGCAAATCAGCACAATGTAGAATTCAGACATAAATTGCATCATCAGGTTGAAGACGTATTCAATTCTTTTGAATAGTATTATAATCCTGTTATTAGTACAGGTTTCACAGGCACAAAATGCCTGGCAGACTTTGCATCTGGCTAATGCCCAGATGGCCCAGGGAAATATTGACGAGGCCATTGCCGCTTACCACCGTGTGCTTTTCTTCGATACCATACGCTCAAATACATTCGAAGCCTGCGAAAAACTTGCTTATTGTTATGTATCCAATTCGGATTTTACCAAAGCGAGAGAATTTCTCAAGATGGCATATAATCTTACATCTTCCGACAGCATCAGGCACGAACTTTCATTGTATACTTCTTCGTTATATCTGCTGGATGGGCAATACAATTATGCATTGGTAGAATTGTATGGCATGAAAAATCCTGAGGATGATTACTTCCGCAAGAGAAAATCATTTTACCTGGGCATCGCCTTCTATCAGAAAGAAGATTTTGATGAGTCACTTAACTGGTTTAAAGCATGTATTGATTCAAATGATGCACAGACTATTGAAAAATTAACGCAGGCATTTGATGATCTTAAAAAATATACAAAAAGATACAATCCCAAGACTGCACGCACATTAAGTATGATCATTCCCGGAACCGGGCAACTGGTGTACGGAGATTTCAAAGGGGCGCTAAACTCATTTTTACTGACCGGGGGATTGATTTTTTTGTTCATCAATACTGCAGCGCATTATACGTTTATAGATGCAGGCATATCGGTATTACCCTGGTTTCAGAGATATTACCAGGGGGGGTATCAGAATGCAGAAAAAATAGCAATAGCCAGAAAAAGAAAAAAAATTGCCGGTCAATATGAGAAAATTATCACGTTAATTGAAAAATCATCGGAAAATCCTTAGTCTTTATATGCCTGACCCGTTATTGAGATATAAAATCGGCATCAGTTTAATTCCTAAAATCGGTCCTGTTCTTGCAAAACGGTTGATCGCCTATTGTGGCGGACTGGAGGGGGTATTTCATGAAAAAAAGAAAAACCTGTTGAAAATACCGGGAATCGGAGAAAAACTGATCGGCAACCTCAATCCGGACATTATGCTCGACAAGGCCGACCGGGAAATTGAATATTTAGAACGAAGTGCCATTCGCACACTTTTTTACCTCGATGACAACTATCCGCACCGGTTGAAACAATGTGAAGATGCGCCGGTTGTGCTTTACGAAGAAGGAAATGCGCGTTTCAATTGTCCCAAAGTCATTGGTATAGTGGGGACCCGAAGTGCTACCGAATACGGGCGCCGCATGTGCAACACCCTCGTGGAGAATCTTTCTGCCAGAGGACACGATATTGTAATAGTCAGTGGATTGGCATATGGTATTGACATTTGTGCTCATAAGGCAGCACTGAAAAACAACTTTGAAACTGTTGCCGTGTTAGGGCATGGCTTAAATTCACTGTATCCCTCGCTGCATAAAAGCACAGCCCAATCAATTATAGAAAACGGGGCTCTAGTTTCCGAATTTCTACATGATGAAACCCCCGAGCCCCCGAATTTTGTAAAGCGGAACCGCATAATCGCGGGTTTGTGCGATGCAACCGTGGTTGTTGAATCAGGTGAAAAAGGGGGAGCGCTCATTACCGCCGACCTGGCCAATTCTTACAACCGTGATGTATTTGCATTCCCGGGCAGGATAAAAGACAAATACTCGGCAGGTTGTAATAAACTTATCAAAACAAATAAAGCAGCCCTGATTGAGGATGTGACCGACCTCGAATATATCATGGGCTGGCAGATTGACAGTAAATCAGCACCTGCTCAATCAATACTCTTCATTGAATTATCCGAAGATGAAAAAATGGTGGTGGATGCGCTTGCAGTGAAAAACGACCTGACCATAGATCAGATCGCCATTCAATGCAATCTGCCGGTGAGCAAGATCGCTTACATCTTAATTAATCTTGAATTTAACGGACTTATCAGATGTCTGCCCGGGAAAGTGTACAAGAAGATAGGCTAAAAAATCGGTTCACTGAAAATCTGGTGGCATGCCCTGATAGCATTTAACTTCTTCGCAAAATAACGATCACAATTCTTCTGTTGAATATCATTTTTTCACTCCCTGATATGCGTTAATTTCGCTTACTCGTAATTCGGTATAAAGAATGGATAACATACTCATCATCGGAGCAGCCGGACAAATTGGTTCCGAACTCACCCTTGAACTCAGGAAAATTTATGGCAACAGTCGTGTTTTTGCCACCGACATAAAAGATGCACCTCCGGATATCCGTGAAGGCGGTCCGTTTCAATTGCTGGATGTAATGGATGACAAACACCTCATTCATTTTGTGATCCGCCATAAAATTACCCAGATCTATCATCTTGCCGCCGTACTTTCAGGCAATGCCGAAAAGCTGCCAAACGCCGCCTGGCATATCAACATGGAAAGCCTGATGAACATTCTCGAAATCGCCAAGCTCGTTGAGGACATAAAAAAAGTTTTCTGGCCCAGTTCAATTGCTGTATTTGGTCCCACCACACCACGTATTATGGCACCTCAGACTACCGTCATGGAACCGGGAACCGTTTATGGTATAAGCAAACTTGCAGGCGAACGCTGGTGCGAATATTATTTTAAGCGGTATAATGTGGATGTCAGAAGCCTCCGGTACCCGGGTCTCATCAGTTATAAAACCGAACCGGGCGGCGGTACTACCGACTGGGCGGTTGAAATTTATAACGAAGCTGTTAGAAAAGGGAAATATACATGTTTTCTCAAAGCCGGTACCAGGTTACCCATGATGTATATGACCGATGCCATTAAAGCTACCATAAACCTTATGGAACTCGAACGTGCTGAGATCAGTCTGCATTCGGCATATAATATCGCAGGGCTCAGCCTGAGTCCCGAAGAAGCGACAGAAGACATTAAAAGGCATATCCCCTCATTTACTATAGCTTATGAGCCTGATTTCAGGCAAAATATTGCCGAAACATGGCCGGAAAGTGTGGATGACAACATTGCACGCCGGCATGATCACTGGAAGCCGGAATATGATCTGAAAAAAATTACGAATACAATGATTGCGGGAATAAAAGCCAAAAGTGAATAAAAAACCGTATTGCCGCAATGAAAACTGTTCAACGATTAACCCTTTCCGGAGTATTCATCCGATAAACCGGACAGGGGTTTTATTAATATATATAAGGAAACCATTGCATGATACAGATTGACATGAATACCGAAAGCTATGTTTGACAACATGAAACCACATCTTATCGATCAGCTGGCAGAAATAAAAAATGCCGGTTTGTTTAAAAACGAAAGGATCATTACTTCTGCACAGGGAGCACAGATTACTCTGGCAGATGGCAAAGAGGTACTTAATTTTTGCGCCAATAACTACCTGGGTTTATCATCATCCGCTATTCTGGTTGAAGCCGCTAAAGAAGCACTGGCTTCACATGGATACGGCATGTCATCGGTACGATTTATCTGCGGTACTAGCGACCTGCATAAAAAACTGGAGAAGATGACTGCTGCATTTTTCGGTACGGAAGATTCTATTTTGTATGCCGCCTGCTTTGACGCAAACGGGGGACTGTTTGAACCTTTGCTCGGAGAAGAGGATGCAATCATTTCTGATGCGTTGAACCATGCATCGATCATTGATGGGGTGAGGCTCTGCAAAGCCAAACGATTCAGGTATGAAAATGCCGATATGGGCGACCTGGAGGAGAAGCTAAAGGAATCGCGGGATCAGCGTTTCAGGATTATAGTCAGCGACGGCGTATTTTCAATGGACGGCAATGTTGCACCGGTCAGCAGAATCGTTGAACTGGCTGAAAAATACGAAACCCTGGTGATGATTGATGAAAGCCATTCTGCCGGAGTAGTCGGAAAAACCGGCAGGGGGGTTACCGAGCTCTTCAATGTGCGGGGTAAAGTGGATATCATTACCGGCACTCTGGGTAAAGCATTTGGCGGAGCAATTGGAGGATTTACCACCGGGCGCCGGGAAATCATCGAAATGTTGCGTCAGCGATCACGACCTTACCTGTTTTCAAATTCCCTTCCTCCAATGGTAGTAAATGCAGGGATCAGGATGTTTGAAATGATGAACCAAACTACTGAGCTGCAGGAAAAGCTTCATGAAAATACAGCATACTTCACAGGAAAAATGCAGCATGCCGGTTTCGACATAAAACCAACTCAATCGGCTATTGTAGCCATCATGCTTTATGATGCGGCATTGTCACAGGAATTTGCTGCCAGGCTGCTTGAAGAGGGTATTTATGTAACCGGATTCTTTTACCCTGTAGTGCCAAAAGACCAGGCCCGGATAAGAGTGCAGCTCTCTGCTGCCCATGAAAGAACGCATCTTGACAAGGCGGTAAACGGTTTTATTAAAATCGGGAAAGAATTAAATGTAATTGATTAACCTGAACTGAAACCTCCAGAATTGAGGTTACTTCGAAATCTGCTGATTTTCTTTTGACCTTTTAATTTTTATCCTTCTTTCTTATTTTTCGATAATATATACCATTTATTTTACCAGTTTTTCTTCATAATCAGGTTTTTTTATCGGATTTCTGCTTTCATTTACAACCTTTTTAATAAAATTATACCCTGTTGTTAAAAGAGCTTTTGTAATGTCTGAAGACAGGTTGATCATAAGAGAATGCATCAGCAATAACCGGTTAGCCCAAAAAGCATTATTTGATAAGTATGCCAAAGCAATGTATACTGTTGCATTTCGGATGCTTAATGATTATGATCAGGCTCATGATATTATTCAGGATAGTTTTATTGAAATATTCAGGGACCTGAAGGATTTCAGAAATGAGAGTTCGCTATATAGCTGGATGAAAACCATTGTTATAAGAAAAACCATAAGACACCTGAAAACGGTAAAAAAATTCGAGTTGATAGAAACCAACCATCATGTAAGCGAACCCAAATTCAATCAGGAATTTACAGCAGAAGACCTGGATAAGGCAATCAGCTCTTTACCGACAGGGAACAGGACAATTTTTTTACTCGTTGAGGTAGAGGGGTATAAACATAAAGAAGTAGCAAATATGCTTGAAATATCAGATGGAACTTCAAAATCTCAACTCTTTTACGCAAAAAAGCTACTAAAGAAATATCTGAAAGAAATGTACGGATATGAAAGATAATTTTGAATCTAAACTTGTACAGGTAAGAAAGGCTTTGCATGGCTATACTCCGGATGAAAATCTGTGGGAAAAAATATCGGATTGGCTTGATTTTGATGAAACCCTTAAAATAAAAGCAAAAGAATCCACATGGGTAAATTATAGCCCGGATCTATGGGCTAATATTGAAAAGGGAATAGTTCCACATGTTCAGCTAAAAAGAAAAAGAATCTATCTGTCCGTCACTTCTCTGAGTGCGGCAGTAACTTTATTGCTGATTATTTCTTTCTACCTTTTTAAAAATCAGGCAAATACCAAAACACTTTACAGCGAAGAATATATAGTTTCCGAACCCTGTCAAATAACACAGGGAGTTGATAATCCGGCTGATTTTCTACAAAAATGGTGTGCACGGTCGGCAAATAATTGCAGTGATCCTGTTACATCATTTAAAATGCAGAAAATCGATGAACTGAATGCCGAAATCAGACGCATTAACAATATTATGCTCAATTACGGAGAGTCTTCTTCATTGATCAAGACACTGATTAAAATGGAAAATCAGCGAGCAGGCCTGATCAAGGATGTACTCAAAACCATACGGTCATGAGAAATTACTTAAATTATTTGGTGATTACTGCAGCTCTTGTGAATACCGGTGTAAATATTTTTGCACAGGAAAAAATTCATGTGCTGAAAAAGATCATAAGTAAAGAATATGCCATTTCCGAAATACCGTATTTACAGATCAAAGGTGAAAAATCGGATATAATTCTAACAGGCTGGAAGAATAATAGTGTTAAAATAGAGATCCAGCTGATTGCTAAAAATCCCGAAAAAGTTAAAGCTGAAAAAGATATCCAATTTATGAACTATACTTTAGTTAAAAAAGACAACAAAATAATGCTGTCGAATTCATTTCTATCCACGCATAATGTCAGAATTACCAGTAATCTTAGTGTAAAATTCATTGTGCATCTCCCTGAACAATCCATAGTTAAGGTAGAAAATCTTTACGGTAATATCACTATAAGTAATCTCAATCAGGAAAGTACAGTTAAAAATTCTTTCGGTGAAGTTTTTTTAAACAATATTAAAGGCACCCTTTATTTAACCGCATATTATGCAGACTCACGACTTTCAGGTTGTGATGCAAAAATTGTATGTAAAGCTGATAATTCTGAGTTGTACTTCAGCGTTATTTCCAATACGGTAGATATAACTTCAAGTTATGGGAATATTGCTTTTAATCCCGGTATATACCTGAAAAAACTTACGATTAAATCATCAAGAACAGAAATAGCGATTAATGTTGACCGTTTCGACAAATATTCGTATTCCCTGTTAACCCAAAATTCTTCGTTAAATCTTCCTGGTAATTATTCCGGGAAAATAATCAGAGAATCTAAAATTCAAAGGTTTTATCTTACATTCAGTCCGTCAAATCCATCGATGACTATTGAAACATCATATTGTCCAATTACTATAAATTCAATCAACAAATGAAAAGGAAACTATACAACATTTATTTCATAGCAGGAATCCTGATAATGAACAGCAGTATATTATGCAATTTGTCAGCACAAAATGATACGGTAATTTTCGAATATACCCAGGTGTCGGTAGATTCTTCAGGTTATACCTACAAGTTGAAATATAAATATTTGAACAACAACCTTGTGGAAGAAAAAAATCTGTTAACTCTCGATTTCATAGGTTTAAGCTATATTTATGGTTTGAATAATGATGTGTATCGATTAGTTACCGATAAGATAAATTCTGTTTTTCTGATCTCCAGCGGTTTAAGTTTTGAACATAAGATAAATCCTTGTTGGTCTGCAGGATTAACCAATAGCTTTTCTTTTCAAAAAAATGGTGATTACTATAACTCCTTTACTACAAGCACCAATCTTATTTTCAGATATTTCTATGGTAAAAAAACAGAAATCAGGAACAAGATCAGTGCAAACAATTTCAACGGGAGTTACATAGGTTTGTCGTTATCAGGATTAAGGTTCCATTCCATGAAGCTTAAAAGCCTAACCGACAGCATAACTATTAATCCTGCTTCAGATAATAATCTGAGCTTCTATCCGGGATTTGCTTTATCCTGGGGAATAAATACCCGTATCAATAAATGGCTATTTGTTGATTTCGCACCATATGCGGGATATTACTATGATATGGATTTTCGGAGAAACTATTATCAGTTGGGATTGAGGATTAAGGCCGGACTGGGATATGGCTTCAAATAAGAACACAAAGTACTTTTATCCTGCACGACCTAGGCAATTCCAATAAATTCATTCAAAAGCTTTTTATTTTCCTCAGAAAGACTTCCGTTTCTCGATTTAAGCATTAGGTTAACAGGCCCTGATAGTTTTCCGGCTACTACCCTGCTCATGTTTTTAAACATGCTCCCGGCAGCTGTTTTATAAGTTGTGAAATACCCAACTTTTTTGTTTTTCATGTCAGGCAATTCGAGGGCATGCTTCTTCCAGATTTTATCGGGATGCTGCAGGAAAAAAAACAGACCGCTGGTCCAGCAACCCAGAAGTACAATCTCGGCTTCTTCCACATCTGCCGGTTTCACTTCGGTTATCGGCAATACCTTAGATGTCAGGTTATTGTTTTTTAAAAAATCATGGATTTCATTTCCATACTTTTGTGTAATGCCTGTTCTGCTGTGGTATACGACAATTGCATTCATTTCTAATTGTATTTTAAATGGTTAAGAGGTTATTTACAACGTTGCTGTATTAAGTTGCATTAAAAAGGTCACGCAGTATTTTGGATGTTGCACCCTGATGTTCAGCCACATATTTTTGTGCAGTTCTTCCAGCTTTTTCCTTTTCCTGCCGGCTTTTTAATAATAAATCCAGGATTTTCCGGAGTTCCGGAAATGTGCTTATGCTGAACGCCCCTTTCATACCGATAAGATCGTATGCTTCCGTAAATTTCCGGTAATTTGGCCCGAAAACTATAGGAAGTCCGAATGCTGCCGCTTCAAGAATATTGTGAATGCCGGCACCAAAGCCGCCGCCAATATATGCGATATCTCCATATTTATACAATGTGGAAAGCAAACCAATATTATCAATGATCAAAACCCTTCTTCCCTCAAGGGGTTGTGAATCCGCCTGCGAATATCTGACCGGGGTAATTTTCAAACCCGCAACAATATTAAGGATATGTGATTCGTGAATTTCATGCGGGGCAATAATGAATTTTACCTGTTCATCGCAATCGTTGATATATTGCATCAGCAATTCCTCATCCCGATCCCATGTACTGCCGCAAATGACTACAGGCGATCCTTTCACAAACCGTTCTGCTATTCCGGTCTCCCGTGCATCCGAGGCAATCTGCGTTACCCGGTCGAAACGGGTATCGCCCGATAGGGTGACATTATTAAATCCTCTTTCTGTGAGTAACTGATAGGATTCCCTGTTCTGGACATAAAAATGGGTAAAAAAACCCAATATGTTGCCGTAACCTTTGCCATACCATCTGAAAAACAAGTGATTTTTACGGAATATTCCCGAGATCAGGTATACCGGTATTTTTTTTTGATGCAGAACCCTGAGGAAATTAAACCAGAATTCATATTTTACAAAAAAAACCTTTTCGGGTTGCAGCAGCTCCACGAATTTCCTCGCATTTCTCAATGTGTCAAGCGGAAGATAGAAGACATAATCAGCCCCTGCATAGTTTTTTCGTATTTCATAACCCGATGGTGAAAAAAAGGTGATCAGGATTTTATATTCCGTATGTTTTTTGCGGATGGCTTCGATAACAGGTCTTCCCTGTTCGAATTCACCAAGTGAGGCCACATGAAACCATAGAATTTTTTCATGCGGTGTCATGCGTTGTTTTACCAGCTGAAAAAGACCTTTACGCCCTGATAACCATTGCCGGGCTTTACCGTTAAAAGCTGATGCGATACAGATGGCCAGGTAATATATTCTGATTCCCAGGTAATAAACAAAAAGCATGACTGTTTCTCTGTAGTTTTTACTGGTTTTCCTTTGCCGAAATTTTAGCCCACGTATCTTTCAAAGGAACTGTCCTGTTTAAGATTATTTTTTTTTCAGTGGAGTCGGGGTCAACACAAAAATACCCCACTCTTTCAAACTGGAATTTCTGAAGCGGGCGGGCAGCCTTCACAAAGGGTTCAACAAACCCCGTTACTGTTTTCAATGAATCAGGATTTAAGTCATCAAGAAATGTTTTCTCCTCTGCAACTGCAGTCGGGTCAGCATTCAGGAACAGGCGGTCATAAAGCCTTATTTCTGCCTGAACTGCATGCTGAACCGAAACCCAGTGGATAGTGCTTTTCACCTTTCTGCCATCGGGTGATTTTCCTCCCTTCGATTCCGGATCATAGCTGCAGCGCAATTCCGTTATTTTACCGGTTGTATCCCGGACAATGTTGTTGCACCTGATAAAATAAGCATACCTGAGACGTACCTCGGTTCCCGGCGACAGCCTGAAAAACTTTTTAGGCGGATCCTCCATAAAGTCATCCTGTTCAATATAAATCTCGCGTGAAAAAACGATTTTCCTTGCGCCCATGCTTTCATCTTCAGGATTATTTATGGCTTCAAGCTCTTCGGTCATACCTTCGGGATAATTTTCAATAATGATTTTAAGCGGATTAACAACCCCCATAATTCGTTGTGCCTTTCTGTTCAGGTCTTCACGAATACAGAATTCAAGCAGTCCCATATCAATCACGTTTTCACGTTTGGCCACTCCTACCCTGTCGGCAAAATTTCTAATAGAATCGGGAGTATATCCGCGTCTGCGTAAACCCGAGATGGTTGGCATACGGGGATCATCCCACCCGTTCACATATTTTTCTTTAACCAGTTTCAGGAGCATACGTTTGCTCATAACGGTATAATTGAGGTTCAGACGGGCAAATTCATATTGCCTGGTTCTGCTTTTGTTAACCTTCTCATCGTCGATAATATTATCCAGGAACCAGTCGTATAACGGTCTGTGCACCTCAAATTCCAGGGTACAGAATGAGTGTGTGATCCCTTCGATAAAGTCAGACTGGCCATGTGCATAGTCATACATCGGGTAAATGCACCATTTGTTACCTGTCCTGTGGTGCTGCGCATGTTTAATCCTGTACATTACAGGATCACGCATATGCATATTGGGTGATGCCATATCTATCTTTGCCCTGAGAACCTTGGCGCCGTCAGGGAACTTTCCGTTTTTCATCTGTTCGAACAGGTCGGTATTCTCTTCGGGTGTACGCTTTCTGTAAGGACTTTCTTTTCCCGGCTGGGTCGGACCGCCTCTCATGACCGAAGCCTCATCGGCACTGCAATCATCAACATATGCCAGTCCTTTTTTGATTAAAAGGACTGCCCACTGATAAAGCTGCTCAAAATAATCCGAGGCATAGAATTCACGGCCTTCCCAATCGAAACCGAGCCAGCGGATATCGTTTTTGATGGATTCTACATATTCTATTTCTTCGGTAACCGGGTTGGTATCATCAAACCGTAAATTGCATTTCCCGTTGTACTTAAGTGCCATACCGAAATTCAGGCATATCGACTTGGCATGGCCGATATGCAGGTATCCGTTTGGTTCAGGTGGAAAACGTGTTAAAATATTACGCCCGTGCTTTCCGGTCTTCAGGTTTGCCTCAATAATTTCCTCTATAAAATTCAGGGGTTTACTATTCTCTGCCGATTCCATATTTTCCTTAACTAATTTCCCGGGAAACACTATAAGTGCAATAAAATCAGTAATGTTGATGATTTTTGCATACGATCACAAAAGTAAGTATAAAATACTATTTGCAATCATTTTTTTGCATCTTTGAAAAAAAATGGACTTTTACAGTTGTACTGTTAATAGCATAAAAAAATGGGATTGATACATCTTGAAAATATGGAATTCTATGCTTACCACGGGCATTTTGAAGAAGAGCAAAAAATCGGGAATAAATTCAGGGTAAATCTTACCATTGAAGCCGATCTAAAGAAGGCCGCAGGTTCAGATAAACTCGAAGATACCATAAATTACTGTTCGATATACGATATTGTGAAGGGTGAGATGAAAAATAAATCACATCTTTTAGAAAACATTGCACAACGTATAATTGATGCAATCCACCTTAATTTTAATAATATCAGTTCCATTACTGTAAAAGTCTCCAAGCTAAATCCTCCGATGGGAGGCATTATGGATTCTGTAAGCGTAACAGTTACAGGCTGAATGAAAAAAGGAATGACCAAAAAATGTCCGAAATGCGGTGCATCATTCCAGTGTTTTGGTGATGCAGATTGCTGGTGCGAAAATGTTCAGATACATAAACCCGAAATGTTGAAGATCATTGAGAACTTCAATGATTGTCTCTGTCCGGCTTGCCTTGCTGAATATGCAGAAAAATAACACATTCCCAAGTAACGAGGTTTCCCGAAACGGGTAGGCCGCCACATAAATTCTTGCACAGCCCTGATTATTTTACTACTTTTAAAGTGAAGAAAATTACCGTTTTATATGAAAATAGGCATTATTATTGGCAGAATCGGAGGTGTCGACGGGGTTGCTCTTGAAACCGAAAAATGGATTGAAGTACTTAGAAGAATGGGACACGAAGTGTTTATAATATCCGGTCAGTTTGAGGAAAGAGCGATGGACTCCAAATATGAAACACTGGTAATGGAGATGTCTTTTTTCTCACCCGAAAGCTACTGGGGACAGAAAAAAGCATTTTTTCATCCCGATTCAAACGAAGATGAATTGCTCGAACATATCGACCTGTATTCAAAAGTTATTTACAAAAAAATAATAGATTGGGTTCATGCCCGGAAAATTGAATTGCTGATATCCGAAAATGCCTCGGCGCTTCCTTCACACCTTGAAATGGGGCTGGCCATAAAAAAGGCGGTTGAAAAACTCGGTCTGCCGACAATAACCCATGATCACGATTTTGCATGGGAAAGGGGCAACAGATATGAATCACCTTATTTCAAGATCAACCAGTTCATCAATAATACTTTCCCGCTCAGGTTACCCAATTCTGTTCATGCAGTAATTAATACGCCCGCTCAGCATACACTTAAAGAGAAATTTAACCGCGATTCGATCATTGTACCGAATGTAATGGATTTTGATCAGCCATTCGGAGAAGTTACCGAAAGAAATAAATACCTGCACCTGAATCTGGGATTCAATTGTGATGATATTCTTCTTTTTCAGGTAACCCGGGTTGTGGGGAGAAAAGGCATTGAAACGGCTATTCAGTTGATGGACAAACTTAATGATAAGCGAGTAAAGCTTATTATTACAGGTAATTATAACGATGATGCTGGAAGCAAATACTATATGGAGCTTGTGGAATTGATACACACACTTAAATTAGGTGACCAGGTTTCGTTTGCTTATCATCTTTTTAACAATAAGGGACTTACTTCACATTCAGGTGATTTGAACTATTCACTCTCCGATGCCTATGCCCAGGCAAGGGCTTGCACCTATTTCAGCACCTACGAGGGATTTGGAAATGCCTTTGTTGAGGCTGTGCTGGCCAAACGCCCCATATTCGTGAACAATTATAAGCCGGTTTACTGGCCTGATATCGGAAGCAAGGGTTTTAAAACGGTGATGATTGAAGAAAGCCAGCTGACTGACAAGGCCATCGAACAGATGAAAGAAATAATTTATAATGAGAAGCTTAACCGTGAGATCGGTGAATTCAACTACTACCTTGGAAAAAAACTGTTCTCCTACGAAACACTTGAGGAAAAGCTTAACGAGTTGATGGTCAAAGTGTTAAAACTAGCCTGATCCTTACGTAACAAGCAATTCTGAAATAATGTAGTCAGAAATAAACTTGCCTTTTTCTGATAGCAAAAGCACCTCTCCGTTCTCTGTCACCTCTCCCCCTGAAAGAAATTTTTGTAAACCGGTAAGCAGGTGATCATAGAATTTCTGACCAAAAATGGCATGCACTTCATTCAGTTTGATCCCCCACATCGTGCGCAAACCGGTCATGACATATTCATTGTAACGGGTTGTTTCATCGAGTATTTCGGATTCGAAAAAAGGTTCACCCCGAGTAATTTTACTTATATATTCGTGGTTATCGGATACATTCCAGCGTCTGCTGCCAATATTATAAGAATGTGCCGAAGGTCCGATGCCAAGGTATTTTACCCTTTTCCAGTAATTTGAGTTATGCACCGAATACATGCCATCCCTGGCGAAATTGGATATTTCGTACTGCATAAAATCATATCGGCGAGCAGTTTTTATCAACATGCGAAACTGATCAAGGCTGTCGTCCTCGCTTTCCTTACTGAGTTTGTTTTGACACATGAGATCATAGAATACCGTTCCCTTTTCTATGGTTAAGTGATACGCGGAAAGATGGCTGATCCTTAGTGAAAATGCTTTTTTTAATGAATATTCCCAATCTGCAAGCGACATTCCCGGTATTCCATAGATCAGGTCAATGCTGATATTTGAAAAACCCAAAGCAAGACTGTTGTTTACAGATTCCCGGGCCTTTCCGGCATTATGTCTCCGGTTCATCAGTTTCAGATCACGGTCGATGAATGATTGTATCCCAATGCTCAACCTGTTAATTCTTGTATTATCCTTTAGCCTCTTCAGATAGTCATCAGTAAGATCATCCGGATTTGCTTCCAGCGTTATTTCAGCATTGTCAGTAACAGGGTGCATGGCAATTACCTGTTCAGTCAACAGGCTGATTTCATGACCGGTAAGCACAGATGGCGTGCCCCCACCAAAGTAAATGGTATTTACAGGCTCATTTTCAAGAAAATCATGGGTAATTTCCAGCTCTTTTAACATACAATCCAGCAGCTCATTTTTCCTGTGAATTTCAGTAGTTCTGAAAAAATCACAATAATGACAGATTGTTCTGCATAACGGTATATGTATGTAAATTCCAGCCACTATTCACAGAATATAATGTTCACTAAAATAATGGATTATTCAGCAATTTTCGAAAACAATCCTCCTAAAATTTTAATAACTTTATATGTTACGCTTTGTTGTATAAAAAATTAACAACATGGAAAATCGAGTTTCCTATTCAGAGCTGACTTCAAGGATTAAATTTCTCGAAAAGGAAAACCAAATGTTGAAAAAGCGGCATAAAAAAGCCGGATCGTTTTCCGTGGAAGAACTTGAGAAATACAGAGACTACCTCGAACTGCTGGTTAATGAACGATCAAATGAATTGAAGCAGAGTGAATCAAAATACAGGATATTCGTTGAAAGAAGCAGTGAATCCATATTCATGATTGAATTTGGGAAACCTGTCTCTCTTGAATATTCTGAAAAAAAACAGGTACAGGAAATTTTTAACGAAAGTTTTTTTGCAGAATGTAACCTTGCTTATGCCCAACGTTTGGGGTATAAGCATAAAGAAGATCTTATCGGCACACCTGTCCGGACAATCCTGAAAAAAGAAGACTGCGGTAATATAAAGAAACTGATCACAGATTTTGTTCATTCAGGATATAAAATTACGAACCTTTTTTTGGAAAGTGTAAATGATGATGGAGACACGGTGTATATATTAAACAATTCCGTAGGCATAATCCTCGGCAATAAACTTACCGGCATCTGGAGCACACAGAGAGATATAACTGCTGTAAAAAAAATCGAGAACGATCTGTTATACAGGAATCATTTTGAAAGACTGCTTTCCGGGATATCCACGCAATTTATTAATATTCCACCTGAGAATGTGGATAACGAGATTGTTAAGGCCCTTGGTGAAATCGCCGGATTTATAGATTGCGATGAAGGACATATCCTGATGTTTGACTATGAGCATGACAAGTTTATGATCACTCATCAATGGATTAAAAAGGAAGAAACTTTTAATACTAAAAAATTGTGTTCGATAAATCCGGATGAAATCCCGTGGATGAATAATGAATTGATTGATCATGAAATTGTATTTATTCCTTCGTTAAATCATATACCCCAGACAGCAAATAAACTAAAAATCACTATGAAAGAGCTGGGATTGAATGCAGGCATAATTATGCAAATCACCCTGCAAGGTTTTCCTCTGGCCCTGCTTTGTTTTAATTCTACGAAGAAATTATCTGAAAAGACGGATACTGATTTCTACCTGCTAAAAATGGCCGGCCAGATATTCGTCAATGCATTGAACCGGAAGAATTCCCTGATCTCGTTGATGAAAAGTGAACAGAATTATAGAGAGATCTTTAACGCCACATCGGAATCAATATTTATTCATGAGATCGATACCGGTAAAATCCTTGACGTGAATAAGGCAACTCTTGATATGTTTGGTTACAGCTATGACGAAATAATCGGCAACCGGGCCGGCGATTTAAGCGCCGGAAAGTCAGAAGAAACCAGCAGGAAAGCTTTAGCCCTGGTGAAAAAAGCAGCCACCAAACGGCCTCAGATTTTTAAGTGGATGAGTAAAAGAAAAGATGGGTCAACATTTTGGACTGAAGTATCCTTAAAAAGTGCTCATATCGCAGGTAGCAAGCGCGTTTTGGCAGTTATTCGTGATATTTCCGAAAGAAAAAAGACCGAAGAGGTGTTGCAGCAGGCAGCCGACCTGTTTGAAAACATACAGACAGGAATTCATATCTATGAATTGGAGGATCCGGACGACAATAAAACATTGAGGATGATCGCTGCAAATCCTGCCACAGAAAAATTAACCGGTGTTCCGGTTGGTGAGATCATCGGAAAAACACTCGATGAGAATTTTCCGGGACTGCGTGAAAAAGGCATTCCGCAAAAATATTTCGATGTCGTTCAAACAAAAATCCCCATTGAAATCAGTGATATTTATTATTCCGATGAGAGGGTCATTTCAGGAGCATTTTCAGTCAAGGCATTTCCACTTCCAAGAAACAGGGTCGGAGTGGCATTTGAAAATATATCGGAACGAATTAAAGCCGAGGAAGAGCTGAAGAATACAAATAAATACCTGCAGGGTATTATAAATACCTCGCCCACTGTTTTTGTAATTTTCGATCTTGAATGCCTTAGTATTTCTTATGTCTCTGAAAAGATTACTGGTATAACCGGTTATACCAGTGAAGAGATATACCGGTTAAAAGATAATCTCAAAGAAATAATACATCCTGAAGATTTTAACCTGGTAATCAATACTGTTTCAGGTTTAAAAAACAATGTGAAAGACAAGACCTTTGAGTTTGAACTCAGGTTAACAAGGAAAGATAACAAAATGATCTGGGTATCTGTTTCGGCCATAATCTTTGAATACAATAAAGACGGGAATCCCTCAAAGCTCCTGGCTTCGGTTTATGAAGTAACTGAACGCAAACTATCGCAACATGCTTTGATGGAAAGTGAGGAACGATACCGCACTTTATTCGAACAGGCTGCCGACGGTATTCTTGTGGGAAATGAAGATGGTATCATTACCAATGCAAACTCAAGCATGTGCAAAATATCGGGGTTTGAAAAAAACGAATTGATTAACCAAAAAATCGAAATGCTTTTCCGGAATAATGAAATAAAAGCAAAACCGTTGCGCTATGACCTTGTAAGATCAGGCCAAAATGTGATCAATGAGCGGTATCTTACACGAAAAGATGGTAAAAGCATCGAAGTGGAAATGAACACTAAAATGCTCGCAGACGGTCGTTTACAGGCATTATTCAGAGATATTACCGAAAGAAAGCTATCTGAAAGAGCCCTTGTGGAAAGTGAACAAAAATTCAGGTTGCTCTTTGAATCTGCCAGCGATGCCATTTTTATGATGAAGGAAAATAAGTTTGTGGATTGCAATAGTGCAACATTAAAAATGTATGGGTGCAGTAGGGAAGAAATCCTTAACCAGACCCCGTTCAGGTTTTCACCGCAGAAACAACCCGACGGAAGAGATTCACTTGAAAAAGGTATGGAGAAAATTAAAGCGGCATATGACGGGGTTCCCCAGTTTTTCGAATGGCAGCATATCAAATTCGATGGGGTGCACTTCGATGCCGAAGTTGCCTTACAAAGAATTGAGTTTTCCGGAGAAATATACCTGCAGGCAATAGTGCGGGATATTACCTCCAGAAAAGCCGCTGAAAACGCGCTATATGAAAGGGAAGCACAGCTTGCTGAAGCCAACAGTATGTTGCAGATAATCCTGAATACAATTCCTGTGAGGGTATTTTGGAAAAACAGTGAATTCAAATACCTTGGCTGTAATAAACTTTTTGCCCAGGATGCAGGTTTTGACGATCCGTTTAAAATAATCGGAATGGACGATTACCAGCTTTCGTGGAAATCGGAGGCAGATCTGTATCGTGCCGACGACAGGAAGGTATTGTCAGATGCTGTTTCAATCATGAATTATGAGGAACCTCAAACCACACCCGATGGTCACAAGATATGGCTTAAAACAAGTAAAATTCCCCTTAAGAATGCTACAGGGAGTACAATAGGAGTTCTTGGCACCTATGAAGACATCACCGAGATGAAATTTATGGAGAAAAAAATACTTGATGCAATAATAAGAACAGAAGAAAAAGAAAGGGAAAAATTTGCTAAAAACCTGCATGACGATCTGGGTCCTCTCCTGTCGAGTATTAAAATGTATGTTAATACCATTGATAGCATTCAGGAAATAGAAAAACAGAAATTTATTATCGACCAGTTGAATGAAATTGTTAAGGAAGCCATTCAGAGCACAAAAGAAATTTCAAATGATCTGAGCCCGCACATTCTGAAAAACTATGGCCTTTATGCATCCATAGAGTCATTTGCCAGAAATGTGGAAGAGCACATAGTTATCAAATTTCAAAGCAACATTGCCGATAACCGGTTTTCAGATGAAATTGAAACCTCATTATACAGGATCATCAAAGAGTTGATCAATAATACCATAAAACATGCCGGAGCTGCAGAAATACAATTAAGAATAGTGCTCGAAGGTAAAAACCTCAGGTTGAATTTTAAAGATAATGGCGTTGGCTTTGATTATGTAAATTTCGATCAGAAAGTTACTCTCGGGATGGGTATTTCAAATATTATAAGCCGCGTAAGATCCTTAAAAGGAAGGTATTCCTATCTTTCAGAACCAGGTAAAGGGATGTCATTTGAATTGAATATTCCTGTTTAATCACCTCAGTAAATTGAGGAATAGAGATTATTTTAGTAATTTCGGATATTCAAAATTCACAGCAATCGGACCAGTAAACAACGGATCAGGTCATTCGAAATAAGATATCACAGAGTGTTGAATAAGAAAAACGCTTTGAAGCTGGTGAGACTAAACCACAATTAACGCAGCAATACTGTTACTCATTTCATGGCAATGAAAAGGAAGCAACTAATTATCGTGGATGACCACCAGCTTTTCAGAAGCGGTTTAAAGTTTATTTTAAACGAATCCGATGACCTGGAAGTAATAGGAGAAGCATCCAACGGGAAAGAGTTTCTCGAGCTTCTCACTTATGGGCTTCCTGATGTGGTATTGCTGGATATCAATATGCCGGTAATGAATGGCGTTGAAGCAGCTCAACTGGCACTTCAGAAATACCCGCAATTAAACATCCTCGTCCTATCTATGTTTGGCGATACCAAATATTACAATACAATGATTGATATGGGTGTTAAAGGCTTTATTCTGAAGGATATTGATAACAATGAATTGCACGATGCCATCCTCAAAGTTACCAATGGCGGCAATTTTTTTTCACAGGAACTGTTACTTAACCTGATTAAAGATAAATCATCTGATCAGGCTATCCCTTTAACCCGGAGAGAAAAGGAAGTGCTTGAACTGATCTGCAAAGGGTATTCAAACCAGCAAATCTCCAATACGCTGTTCATCAGTCAGCGAACAGTGGAAAGACATCGATCAAGCTTATTGCAGAAAACCGAATCAAAAAATTCGATCAGTCTGGTCGTATATGCCATTAAGAACAAGCTTGTTTCCATCTGAATCTTCATTTCATAGGGTTTTATGCCAGGGCTGTAATCATTACCAATGGTACTGTCTTCAATTGGTATTCAACAAAATTTTGGCGGTTTTTACACATGATATTATGCGTAAAAACCGCCAGATATATTTGCGTATTTTTTCATGAAAATTGAGTAGTTAGCGCGGTGCTTCTGCCATAATTGTTGAACTAATTTTGATTGCAGAAAATACGAATATCGAAAAGGATTTGACACGGAATCTTAACTTCATTATCTGCGGCAACTTTTGAATCAACATTATGGAAGCGCTTGTGCAATACGATAACGATCTTTCATATAAAATAAGAAGAGAGGTTTTTCATTTGCTCAGTAAGGCTAATAAGGATCATTCAAAAATGGAAATTTTGAATTTGCTTAAAAAGAATTTTAACAGCCTTCTCGTGAGCAATCCGGGTATACCTGATGTTCAAAAAATAAATGATGATATTATCCGGATCCAGAAATATTCAAACGGATTGAATGATAAATATATCAGAGAGTTTCTGGAAGAAAAGAAAAACCGCAACTTTGAATTGCTTAAAATAGTACGGAAATAATGTCGGAAAATACGCAATATTCATGGAGGTTATTACCTACCGGGTTTTGGGTAATATTTCTTGAAAATTAGGTATTTCCACTATCATTTTAGCATCATATACACTTTATTTTTGTATCCTAAAGATTTTCATATTTAAGTGTTAAGAATACAGGGTTTTTAAAGTTAAAAAGGGTTTAGCTAGTTTTAGGGTTTGGTTGGATTTAGGTGGGATAACGGGATGCCAAAAAATGACATCCCGTTTGACTTTATATAAAACCCTTAACTGTAACTATATGCTTTTTTTATTTTACACTCTCATTGGTTAAGTAGCTGGATTAAAATCAGTACACTTTTATCATCATGTCGGAAAATACTCAGAGCAATATAGGTATTTACTACCTCAAAATTTACGTAGAAAAATCCTATAATTGCGTACATTAACTCTATCTTAAATTAAGCAAACCGGGTATATTTGTATAAAATTCCCTATATGAAGAAGCTTAAAGTATTGATAGTAGATGATAATCCACATTTCTGCAATGCATTAAAATTCATGTTAACAGATTCTTTTGAGGATAAAATCGATACCATCAGTGCAGTAAATGACGGCAGGGATTGCCTGGAAGTGCTTAAAAGTAAATTGTATGACATTGTTTTTATGGATATAAATATGCCCGGTCTGAATGGTATTGAAGCCACACGCGAAGCCACAATGCTTTACAGGAATCTGGTGATCGTGGCAGTATCGTTTCATTCCGAAATGAAATATATTGTGCAGATGATCGAAGCCGGCGCCCGAAGCTACATCATTAAAGATGAGATCAGCAAAGAATCACTGGAAAAAGCCATTTCAATAGAATACTCATATTGATAAATATCAGGTTTCCGGGAAAAAGAAAGAATAGATTTTATTAAATATTATAAAAAAAATGTATATTTTAGTACATCTTTTACAGAGTCTTTGATTAGTGCGGATTAATTGTGTTGTAATACCCCTGTTCATGAATTGGACGGGGGTATTTTTTTAGAGCAATCCTGCAAGTATCCGGATGAATGCATATGGGTTGCATAAATTACTTATGCTTAAAATAGCCGAGGATTGCATTTGATACAGCTCGTGGCTGTGGTGGCAATGCATATATATTTTTATCGTAATCGGGATTATATGGAGATATGTTCAATACTTCATGATTAGCCACGAGGGTACTGCTCCCTCCGGGATCAAAACCCATTGCAGATTGAACACCCATTCCGATTAGAATTTCTGCCATCTCGTGATGAGTTGCTCCAACAGATTCACGAATTCTGCCATTGATAGCCAATACAATAATATTTCCCTGATCATCAATTCCGGCAGCAATCTTTGGTCCCCTCATGTTGGTATAATCAATTCTGGCAGCCTGAGTATTGATGGAGTTTACACTCATCCACCCTTCATCTTTCATATTGATAGAGATTCTTCCGTTGTTTACAAGCAAGGGACCGGCTCCGGTAGCATGAACGATATTTTCAAGTCCTGAAACCTCAATGATAATTTCCTCCTCGATCTTTAGCAGATCATCATGAACCTGATCAAGAGGAAGGGATAGGGTTAATCCGACCGGTATAATCCGCACATAGTTCGAATTCTGCGGCCATATGACTTCTTTAATTTTGTTGCCTGCAAGCCTGATGATTACCCTGTTTTTCGAAACGAGTTCATTCCCCGGAAAAAGCAGATCATAATAACATGGGACTCCTTCAGGCGGAGAGGGCAAATTATACTGCTCAGCACTCATTTTCAGAATCGTATCTTTGCATCGGATTATGATTCCTTTTCTTACATTGACTTTTCGTATTGTCACCTTGCTATCGGCACCAACAAGCATGGCTGCTTTATTGAATAAAGGCGGACACAGTAAAATACCCTCAGAAATAAGCAATCCTAACGGTGAACCAATATATGATTCTGGTAAACCCAGCTTTCCAACAAGCTCATTATTTAGAATATACCCTCCGTTCCAGGCTATATTTACTGAATTGCCGCTGGTAAATTCGAAATTTTTAACAAATTCGGTAACCTGCATAGGTCTGGACATTGTTGAAATGGTCCTGAAAATCCATTTTCCGTTGTTTTTGTGCATGCGAACTTTGGCGTATGCTCCGCTGTAAGGATTTCCATCTTCATACAGTCCGTTTATAAACCCGTTATCAATCGGCGAAATTTCTGACTTGTCATCATTGATCATTCTAAGAATTTGATTTACAGGTGTTCCATTCTCTTCCGATTCCTTTTTTATGAAATCAAACAGGTATTTTTCACCATATTTTAATTCGAACTTCCTGAATGATTCACTGTGAAGTGTCTTGTGAAAGTCCCTGGCAGTTTGCACAGGTGTGGGATACGCCAGTGTGGTTCTGATACCTGCAGGTACAAATTGAATATAGCCGGCACCCTTGTCGATACCCATCATGCTGGCCGTAACCGGATCGCCGGCTTGTCCGATATGAAATTTATCGAGATCTACAATATCGGTCATCATGGCGGCATCGATTCTGCTTGAAATGATAAAACCATCCTGCTCATGAATGGCATTCAGGGCCTTCAGTGCATTTTCGCCGATCTGGCAAAAATGGATACCCAGGCACCACTGGTGGGTCTCAATAATTCTTAGTACTCCGTGTTTATATAACAGAAATAATTCATTTTCATGCCCATGCTCAATATACTCCTTTATCTCATCCACATTAAACCAGCGTCCTATCGTAACTGACTGGGCAAATAAATAAATTTTAGCAAGAGTATCGCGATGTTCCAGTATCATATCTTCCGTCAACTCATCTTCGATCTTTAGTTTTAATCTTGAGCGTATTGCCTGCAATGCAAAAAATTCAAGCTCATATTTCACATAATCTCCTGGGAAAATTCCAACGGGTACATTCGACTGCATTTTATTGATCAGTATCTTGCGGTCGTCAATCGCAATATAAATGCTCGATGTCATTTGTCCCAACGCAAGATCCCAGTCGGTAAAAAAATGTGAACTCTCATCAATCCTTCTTGAAGGATGATTTCCGACTAATCTAATATACAGCATGTTAACAAGCCCTGTCAATTCCTGAAGGGTAAACTCCTGGTAAGGATAATGGTTTTCATTCCTGTGCCTGTATGCAAAGGAATGATCATGACGGATTTTCACTTTTCCTTTCCGATAGATAAAAATATTGGCGACTGCATTATAAAATATGTGAATTCGTTTAAGTAATTTGGTATTCCCTTTTTTTACCAGCGATTGGGCATATGAGAAAATATATCCCTTGATTTGTTGTTCTTCGTTCCTGAATGCACTCGGATCGATCAGGGATTTTAAGTTTAGCATGTACTTTAACTTTCCGTAGCCTGCCAGATACTGTCTATTATCTGTTTTCAGTATGGTATATAATAACGGAATCTCCTGATTATTAAGGGTAAGATACTTTCTTACCATTTCACCTGTAATCCGCATGGAATTTTCATTCCTTTTTACCTGGTGATAAGTCTGCAGCAAAATGTCTTCAATATTTTTTGTTAATGCCTTAAGGCTAAATCTTTTTTGGACTGCCATTTTGTTATGAAGAACCTCATGGGTAAATTTATGCGGAAACAACACCCGTTCAAGAACCTTGAATGCATGTTTTGCAGTTATTTTTTTCCCGTTGAATTCCAATACTTTCAGCCGTTCATTTTCAGGCAATTGCTCCCCTATTACTTCTGAATAAACGTTTTCGGGAAAATACCGTCTGCACAATATGGGTGTTCCGCAAGCAGATGCTTCTATAATCGGAAGCCCGCGTCCTTCTGTTCTGCTCGGAAGCAGCACCAGCGAGGAAATATTGTAAAGTTCCGGAATTCCAACAGGTTCTTTAAACCTGTTTTTAAAGTTTTCTTTATCAAGTTCACTGTATAAAAATGCCAGAAAAACACGCTCACGCAAAGAAACATCAAGCGATTTAAGCAAACTGGCAAAATCGGAAATCAGTTTATGAAAATAATCAAAATGCCCTGATGCTATCGGGCCGGTAACCAGAATCGTAACCTTGAGATTTGGTGTGTGTTTAAACCTGTCGGTGAAGCTTGAATTGCCGAACAAGTGCCTGATTAACTTAAATCCAAGCTCTATTTTCTTTCTTGAAATAACCCTGGTGGGTTGAAGAAAAATAATATTTTCGGTTAAAAACTTCACCAGCGGCTGGGTTTTCAGTCCAATCAAAATAGGCCGGGGATCCTTTTGATCCACCAGTTTATTGTTTATCACATCGGCTACTGAATAACTGATCAATGTTTTACCATAACGGCTCAGAATTTTTTCAAACTGAAAAAACGCATTTATCTTATTTCTTTTGCTGATATTGACAAATTTATCCGTATCAACCGCTGTACAAATCTCGGTGACATTCGCGGGATTATGCCCTTTCTTTTCGATCAGGTGCTTTGACTGACTGCAATTGATATTGACATTTATCCACGATCGTGACTCCCAGGGAAATAATATTTCAATCAGTGAGAAGATCTCTCCGATATGATAATTGGTGAAAAAGAAATCTCTGGGTCCGGGTTTTAACCCTTTGGATTCAATTTCTGCCGGATTATTGCCACCTTCCCAGTAAAAATCATGATTATTGTTGATCACCGGAATTCCCATGAGTTCAGAGATAAGAACAAGCGCCAGAGCCAATGAAATATTTCCCGGATTGGAACATACATTTACCATAAAAAGAAGATTGATTTTATGCTCGTAAATATAATGGGCAAGCTTTTCCGTAATGATAAGTACATCCCGCCACAGATCACTGATCAGTCGATTATACCTGGCTCCTCCCCTTTCCAGCCGTGTAAAATAAAAATCCCGGTAATATTTCCATTTGTCGAAACCCTGAATTTCCCGAAGTTCAAATTTGTACGTGTCACTATGAATATTCCTTTTTGAATCGGGATAGAATTTTCCGGCTATATAATGAATCTTCACCCCGTCAATCAGTTCCCGAAAAACCTTTGCATACTTTTCAATTTCAATACTTACACCATCTACTGAAAACTGGAAAGTGATGAAAGCGAGACCATGTTGAAGCTCTTGAGCAAGAAACTCATGATAGCTGCCTGAAAATTCAATTGCCGGAGTAGCTCTGTTTTCACGTATCCAGTCGATATAAATGCCAAGATCAAACCAGGTGTTGATCTTAGCTCCTCGAATAAAGGAAATCATTTCCACGGGTGACATTTTTCCTTTCAGCATGTATTGCTAATAGTATTGTATTTACGCACTGAAACTTTCCCGGTATTGCATGGTTAAATTAATGTGTCAAAAACCAGTCGGTATGCAAACTGATCTGATAAGAATTTGATTTATTCTTTATCTTCAGCACTACCGGAAAATCATGAAAATATATGACCTTTACAATTTACCAAAAATTGAGTAAAAATTAACAAATTAGTAAATTTATTGTTGTAATTCAGATAATTAAAATAGAATGACACTTATCAGATTCTGGAAAACATTGTTATGGATTGGCCTTATCCTTTACTTGACTATATTTTCAGGTAGCTCCTTAAACTCCTTCCAGTTCTTTAACCATGCCGACAAATTAGTGCATTTTGGATTATTCCTTGTTTTTTCATACCTGCTTATGCTTGATCTGTTAAATAATAATCCCAGTTCCGGATTAAGAGGTGTACTTACCCTGGTGGTCATTATTACCCTTTTTACAGGTATGTCAACAGAAATAATTCAGCATATGTTTGTACCGGGCAGAACAGGAAGTATTTTTGATTTTATGGTCGATACTGCAGGATCAGTGTCCGGAATGCTGGCATATAGACTGGTTATCCTTAGATAATAAATCTTTCTGCCGCCCCTTCAATATTTTGTGTTAGATTTTTTATAGTCTGTGTTTTGAACATCTCCCTGATATTGTTTCTGATCAGCTCGTAGCTATCATGCAGCGGACAGGGCTTCATATCTTCATGACAATTCCGCATCGATATCAGGCATTTTTCAAACAAATCATTACCCTCAATGATATTCACTACATCGAATAAGGTAATCTGATCAGGATCTTTAGCGATTCCGAAACCTCCGTGAGGTCCCTTTGTAGAGGTAAGAAGTTTATGTTTGGCAAGTGACTGTAATATCTTACCCAGGAACGGAGCTGGTATATGCAAATCACTTCCTATTTTCCTGATACTCACTTTTTTATTTCCGGCTGCTTCCAGGGCCAGGTAAATAACTGCTCTGATCGCGTATTTACTTGTGTTTGATAACATACTTATGATTTGATAGGTATTTTCTCTATCCTTCGCCTGTGCCTTCCTTCATCGAAAGGAGTATGTAAAAATATATCAACAATTTTTCTTACCATCCTGTAAGAAATAAACCTGGCCGGTAATGCACAAACATTTGCATCATTATGCCGCCGCGCGAGGTCTGCAATTTTAGTATTCCAGCATAATGCCGAACGAATTTTCTTGTGTTTGTTAACCGTCATATTTATGCCGTTGCCGCTTCCGCATAACGAAATACCAAATTCATTGTTACCCGATTCAACAGAATATGCCATAGGATGGGCGAAATCAGCATAATCACAACTTTCAGCACTATCAGTACCAAAATCCTCCACAGTGAATCCTTTATCAATAAGGTATTTTTTCAATTTTTCCTTGTATTCAAATCCTGCATGATCAGCTGCCAGTCCTATCTTCATATTTAATCTTTTCAACAAAGATAAAATATTTAGCGTGTAATGCATTTTGATACCTATATTTTCAACAAGACTATGTTGATTCTTTGTTAATTCATTTTATAAGTATTCATAAAAAAACATTGATTTTTTCTATAAGTCGGTTGTATATAAATTATCTGAAAATTTCAAAATTAATCACGGCAGTTTTAACTTTAAAAAATAAACACCATTTAAACAATCAATTGTCACTATTTTTCTAAGTATTTTTACATGACAGGACGAATTAACAACATGTTAAAAATAAAGTAATTGCCTGTATATCAATTAAAATATATTATTTTTGCTGTTCATAAATTCTTCATAAACTTTTAATAACGTAAATGTCAATTTTAAAGGATATTTTTTTTTAACAAAATTAACCGCGTAATTACATCATTAATTATATTTTTATAATCAATAATATATATGAATAAAGACAATCTGTTAAAATATGGATTTTTTCAAAAGAAGATTGATAAAAATACAGATATACAAAAGGAGATAGAAATTCTTCGCAGGAATAAGAATGCAGTAATATTATCTCATTATTACCAGGAAAGTAACATTCAGGACATAGCTGATTTTGTAGGTGACAGTCTAGCATTAGCGCAATATGCTGAAAAAACAAAGGCTGATGTTATACTTATGGCTGGAGTTCACTTTATGGCTGAAACCGTAAAAATTATAAATCCTTCAAAAAGGGTGTTGATACCTGATCTGTATGCAGGATGTTCGCTTGCAGAATCATGTCCAACAGATGAATTTAGCAGTTTTATAGGGAATTATCCCGATCATATAGTAATAAGTTATATAAATACAACCGCTGAGATAAAGGCATTTTCTGATATAATATGCACTTCTTCAAATGCCATGAATATAGTAAATAGTGTGAAAAATGAAAAGGGAATAATTTTTGCTCCGGATAAGAATTTGGGAAATTATATAAAGTCTGTTACAGGAAGAGAAATGGTGATATGGAATGGCGCCTGTCATGTACATGAAAAATTTTCACTGGAAAGAATATTGGAAATTAAACATGAAAATAAGGATGCTAAAATAATTGCTCATCCTGAATGCGAAAAACCAGTTTTGATCGTTTCTGATTATATAGGATCAACTTCCGCTTTGTTGAAATTTGTTCAAAAAGATGAAGCAGAAAAATTCATCGTTGCAACCGAATCAGGAATACTTCATCAAATGAAAAAGGTTTGTCCGGAAAAAACATTTATTCCTGCACCACCTAAAGATTCAACATGCGGATGCAATGATTGTAATTTTATGAAATTAAACACAATAGAAAAAATATATCTGGCGTTAAAATATGAAGGACCTGAAATTTTACTGAATGATGAATTGATAAGAAAAGCCTATTCACCAATTAAAAGAATGTTGGATATTTCAGCAGGAAATAAAAATGAAAAAATACATAATCTATAACATATTATTCTTGACCTGTTTTATGTTTTTACGCGTTAACAGCCAGGATACTATAAATCCAAACGGTTACAACATTTTTTATTATAAAAACGGTATTATTTCAAGTGAAGGATACATGAGAAACGGTAAACCAGATGGTTTCTGGAAAACTTATCATTTAAGTGGTACTCTGAAAGCAGAAGGAAAGAGAACAAATTTTCTTCTGGACAGTACCTGGGTATTTTATTCGGTGTATGGAGATACCGTGGAAAAAATCAATTATTTGTACGGTAAGCGAAACGGATATACATACACATACAATGGCAATAGAAACGATAAGCCTGAATATATTGGAAATATAGTATCTAGGATATTGTATGTAAATGATAAAAAAGAAGGAAAGGCTTACCAGTATTATAATAATGGTACCTTAAGAAGGGTGGAGGAATACAATGATAATAAAATCGATGGAAATGTATATGAGTATAACGAAGATGGAATTGTGATTACTATTCTGATCTATAGCAAAGGCATACTTGCAGAACGAATAAAAATAAACAGATTTGATGAGGAGAATCGAAAAGAGGGGAAATGGTTGGAATTTGATGATAATTATTTAGTTAGACGAGAAATAAATTATTCAAAGGGTCTAATGGATGGGAATTATAAAGAATACAACAGTCAGGGAGAACTTTCATTAGTGCTGAATTATAAAAATGACAAGCTCGCTGAAGATGAAAGTAATAATGAAGATAGTGTGGAAGTAAGAAACAAGTATAATGATGAAGGATTTTTGATTTTTAGTGGTACTTACAAAAACAACATTCCTGTAGGTATACACAGAACATTTGACAATGAAGGAGAAGTCATAGGTTCTGAAATATACAATGAAAATGGAATCAGGATAGCTGTTGGCATTGTTGATAAGGATGGAAAAAAGGAAGGAAAATGGAAATATTTTTATGATACGGGAACACTTAGATCTGAAGGAAAATATCAAAATAATCTGGAAACCGGAGAGTGGAACTTTTTTTATGGAAACGGAAAAAGAGAACAATCGGGAGAATATAAAAACGGTAAATATAGCGGAACCTGGACCTGGTACTACGATGACGGTAAAGTTCGAAAAGAGGAAGAATATTATAACGGAGTTGAGGAAGGATTGTCTGTGGAATATGATGAGGCAGAAAATATTATTGCGAAGGGAGAATTCTTCGATGGAGAAAAGGAAGGAGACTGGTACTATTTTGTTAATGATCATAAAGAAATAGGGGCTTATGTAAATGGACTTCGAGACGGGAAGTGGAAATATTTATACGATAATGATGTATTGGAATTTGAAGGGAATTATATTCAGGGAAATCCTGATGGTAAACATAAATATTATTATGCCGACGGAAATTTGAAGGAAGAACAATATTATATTCAGGGTATTAAGGAAAAAAACTGGAAGAAGTATGATGAGGCAGGAAACCTGATAATCACTATTAGTTATAAAGATAATGAAGAAGTAAGGATTAACGGCGAAAAGATTGGCATAAACGAATCTCCATTGTTATAACCATATCAGTATGGCAGACTTTGATCCGCGAGAAAACCAAGTATCACAGCTTGAACAGGAAATTGATAAAAAACTAAGGCCTCTTTCCTTCAAAGATTTCAGAGGACAAGATAAAATTGTGGAAAATCTTAAGGTTTTCGTCCAGGCTGCAAAAATGCGGGAGGAAGCGCTTGATCATATTTTACTCTCTGGGCCTCCGGGACTTGGCAAAACTACATTGGCTAACATTATATCCAGGGAACTTAGGGCAAACATAAAAACAACTTCTGGCCCTGTACTTGAAAAGGCTGGTGATCTGGCAGGTGTTCTTACGAACCTGGAAAAGTATGATGTGCTTTTTATTGATGAAATACACAGGTTAAGTCCTGTGGTTGAAGAATTTTTATACTCGGCTATGGAAGATTATAAGATTGATTTACTGATAGATCGTGGTCCGGGAGCAAGATCGGTACAACTAACCTTGAATCCGTTTACACTAATAGGGGCCACGACAAGAGCCGGATTGCTGACAAGTCCATTGCGTTCAAGATTTGGAATTAATTCACACCTTGAATATTACGATCAGATTGTTATTCAAGAGATAATACTCCGATCTGCTGATATACTGAATATTGAAATTGAAGATGTGGCTGCGGTTGAAATTTCATCAAGATCACGTGGCACACCACGTATTGCGAATTCATTGTTAAGAAGAGTTCGGGATTTTGCGCAGGTAAAAGGAAAAGGAATCATTGATCTTGATATTGCCAAATTTGCCCTTGAATCATTAAATATTGATACAAAAGGGTTGGATGAGATGGATAATAAGATACTGATGACAATTATAGAAAAGTTCAAGGGAGGACCGGTAGGACTGAATACTATATCCACAGCTGTTGGTGAAGATCCCGGAACCATAGAAGAGGTATACGAACCTTTTTTAATTAAAGAAGGATTTATAAAAAGAACCCCGAGAGGCAGAGAAGCTACGGATATTGCATACAAACATCTGGGAAAATCAAGGGTTAACGATGGTGAACTGCTATTTTAAAAGAAAGAAGAAAACTGGCGTAGAAAGCGGACATCATTTTCAAAGTACAACCTCAGATCATTTACCCTGTATTTTAGCATGGCCGTACGTTCTATTCCCATTCCAAAGGCAAATCCTGTAAAAAGAGAACTGTCAATATTGGAAGCTTCCAGAACAGAAGGATCTACCATACCGCAACCTAAAACTTCTACAAAACCGGTATGCTTACAGACAGTACAACCGGAGCCACCACAAATAGTGCAAGAGACATCCATCTCAGCTGAAGGCTCTGTAAATGGAAAAAAACTGGGACGCAACCGAATATCGGTTTTTTCTCCAAACATTTCCTTAGCGAAGAAAAGAAGTGTTTGTTTAAGATCAGCGAAGGATACATTTTTGTCAATGTAAAGTCCTTCAACCTGATGGAATATACAATGGGCACGGGCGGATATTGCCTCATTACGAAATACCCTTCCGGGAAAAATATTTCGTATGGGGGGTTGTAAAGTTTCCATCACTCTTACCTGAACAGAAGAAGTATGAGTCCTGAGAAGGATTTCAGGATTCGTTAGAATAAAGAAAGTATCCTGCATATCCCGGGCTGGATGATTCTTGGGAAAGTTCAAACCTGAAAAGTTATGCCAGTCATCCTCTATTTCAGGTCCTTCAGCCACTGTAAACCCTATTTTGGAAAAGATATCAATAATTTCTCTCCTTATTAGTGAAACAGGATGTCGTGAACCTGAAATATGTGATTCAGAGGGCAATGAGAGATCAAGTATGGATGTTTTATTTGATATGGAGTCTGTAAATTGTTTTAGGTCTTTAATCTTGCCGGATGCGAAATTTTTAAGAGCATTAAGATGTTTTCCATACAAGCGTTTTTCAGAGGGAGGTATCAACTTGAACTCGTCGAATAAAAAGGTTATCTTCCCATTTTTACCGAGATAATTAATACGAAATTTTTCAATTTCAGCCTGATCGGTTGAGGTAAATGAATCAATTTCACTATGAATTTCAGAAATCTTATCAAGCATTACATTCATTATTTAATAACAACCATTTTTATTAGTCTAATATCTACAAGAGGCCTGTCGTTGGAATCTGTGTTGGATGCTGCTATTTTATCAAGAACATCAAAACCGGAAAGAACCTCGCCGAAAACTGTATAAGAATAATCAAGATGAGGTGTGCCACCTGTTGTTTTATATATTTTTCGCTGTTCAGCGGTAAAACGAATATGGATCTGTTTTTGTTCCATGGCATTTAGTTCAGCATCTGTAAATTTTCTTCCTACAACTATATAAAATTGAGAACCTGAAGATTCTTTTTGAGGATTTAGATTATCAGGCTGTCTGGCGGCTGCAAGAGCACCTTTCTTATGATAATAATTTTTATTGAATTCAGCCGGTATAGTATATTGCATACCGCCGTATCCCAACCGTTGACCTGGTTTTGCATTTTTAGAATTTGTATCACCGGTTTGTATAATAAATTCTTTAATTAGACGATGAAAAAGGAGGTTATTGTAAAAACCACTGTTTACAAGATGAAGGAAATTTTCCTTATGCATAGGTGTCTCATCATAAAGTTTTATAGTAATATTACCAAAATTTGTTTCAATGAGAACATGCTGTGGCAGTGTGTCGGGTACGGGGAAAAAAAGTAATAAAAGAAAAAGAGATCGGATTTTCATATGGTATTATATCTGAAACAAAATTAGAAAATAATTTATGAAAATTGCTATTGCCGGGATTACGGGATTTATTGGAAGCAACATGAATACCTTTTTTAAAGGAAAGGGTTACAAGATTATTTCTATTGATCGAAAGGACTTTGAAAATATTTATATTTTAACGGATAAATTAGAGAAAGCTGACGCCGTTCTTAATTTTATCGGCGTATCAGTATTTGGATTTTGGACAAGAAGAAGAAAAAGAAAAATATTGAACAGCCGCCTGGATACAACTAAAAAAATAGTAGAAGCAATAAATAGTATAGGAAAGAATAAGGTGTTAATCAACGCTTCTGCGGTGGGACTTTATGATAAAAAAATGAAACATGATGAATTCAGTAAGGAATTTTCACATAATTATTTGACAGAAATAATTAATAAATGGGAAAATATGGCAGAAAAAGCTAATAAGGATATCATACGGTTAGTTATTATTAGAATGGGTATTATTTTGGGAAAAAACGGTGGTTTTCTAAAATGGATAAATGCAATGATGAAATTTGGCGTTATATTCATTATGGGAAGAAAGGAACAGCTAATTCCAATTTGTTCTTTAAACGAATTATTTGGAATTGTTGATTTCATACTTAATAATAAGAAAATAGTTGGAGTTATAAACGCGGTTAATAATTATACAATATCAAACAAAGAGTTTTACAACAAACTATTACGAAAAAGAAAAGGGATTTTGTTTTTTTGGCTACCTCCCGGTCTGGTAAGGTTGGTTTTCGGTGAGGCTGCCGTAATGCTTTTGGAAGGCCAGAATGTTATTCCAAGAATATTATTGGATTCAGGATATATGTTTAAAGAAAGGTCAATAGAAGAAACTTTTGAATCATTGGTATGAAGGATGAATTATGAAGGACAATCCATATAAAAAGCTAGGAGGACAAACACTGATTTATGGTCTGGGTACTATAGTGCCCAGAATACTAAACTACGTTATTCTTACAGTTTATTATACAAGGCGTCTGGAAGTACAGGAATTTGGTATAATTACGGAATTATATGCATATATTTCTGTATTTATGGTACTTATGACATACGGTTTAGAAACGGGTTATTTCAGATTTTCAATTGATACGGATGGAAACCGGTTGTTCAGTACTACAAGTTTTAGCTTACTCATCAGTTCGGCAGGTTTTATTATCATTGGTTATATTTTTTCTGGAAGAATTGCAAATTTACTGGATTATGGAAATCACCCTGAATATTTGAGATGGGCTTTTATTATCGTGGGTCTTGACGCTGTAACAAGCCTTTTTATTGCAAAACTAAGGATAGAAGAAAGAATTTACAAATTTGTTGTAGTACAGATACTTAATGTATTAATAACAATTGTATTTGTTATATTTTTTCTTGAATTATTACCAGGATTGTTACAAAGCTCAAATTCAATGACGAAAATTCTAGGATCATACAGAACAAAGGTATATTATATTTTTCTTGCAAATTTTCTGGCAAGTTTTGTGCGATTGATTATTTTGTTTACTGAATACAGGAAAATTAAGTTTTCGTTCGATAGAAAACTATTACAGAAAATATTGATTTATTCTTTACCCTTACTTGCTGTCCAGCTTTCGGGGATAATTAATGAATCAATTGATAGAATTTTGTTGAGACAATTTTTACCGAAAAATATGGATTCATTATATGAACTTGGAATTTATGGTGCCAATTTCAGAATTGCCATGTTAATGACCTTATTTATTCAAATGTTCAGATATGCTGCTGATCCTTTTTATTTTACAAATTATAAATCAGATAATGCAAAAACAATTTATGCCGATGTGATGCGCTATTTTGTATTATTTTGCATGGTTATTTTTCTTATGGTTATGCTGTATATCGATATTTTTAAGCTACTGGTGGATCAGAAATTTCATTCGGGAATTCGGATAGTTCCTATCGTTTTGTATGCTGCTGTGTTAAACGGCCTGGTTTTTAACCTGAGCATTTGGTACAAATTATCTTCAAAAACATATTACGGTATTGTAATAATTGGTTCCGGTGCGCTGCTGACAATACTATTAAATGCTGTTTTAATACCGTCACTAGGGTATTACGGATGTGCTATTACAAGACTGGCAAGTAATGCAGTTATGGTTATTTTATCCTACGTGATCGGACAACGATTTTTTAAAATTGATTATGAGGTAAAAAAAATTCTTTTATATATGGTACTTACAGGATTTATATATGCATTTAGTGAACTAACAAAAATTGAGAATATGTATTATAATATGATTAAAAATACGTTACTATTTTTACCGTTTATTTACTATATCGGAAAAAGGGAAAAACTGATAAAAATATTCATAAGGAATACAAATGATCATTAAAATTATAAATAAATCAAAACATCCTTTACCGGAATACAGCACAATACATGCTGCCGGAATCGATATCAGGGCAAATGTCGATGAGCCTATTGTTATAAAGCCGCTTGAACGTACTATTATTCCGACTGGACTTCATATTCAATTACCTGAAGGTTTTGAAGCTCAAATTAGGCCAAGAAGTGGTTTGGCAATAAAATTTGGGATTTCTGTATTAAATACACCGGGTACGATTGATGCTGATTATAGGGGTGAGATTAAAGTAATATTGGTAAACCTTTCAAACGAGAGTTTTGTTGTGAATGATGGAGAAAGAATTTGCCAGATGATTATAGCAAAGCATGAAAGGGCTGAATGGTTACCGGTTCAAATTCTAGATGAAACTCAAAGAGGTGAAGGAGGCTTTGGACATACTGGTAAATAAATAATGAAAACGATTAAAAAAATTGCATTTTTATTACTACTACTACTAATAATTTGCAGGTGCGGAGTTATTAAAAGAGGTCAAAAAGATAGTAAATCTCCTTTTGATAATCAGGTGACGGAATTGGAATATTATTATGCATTTACAGAAGCCACTAAAATGGCGCTTTTCAGTGACTTCAGTGATGCCTTAAAATTGTATCAGATATGTATTCAACATAATCCAAAAAATTCGGCAGCTTATTTCCAGGTTTCAAATATATTAATGAGGACTGGCAATATTGAGTCAGCCAAAGTATTTGCCAGGATTGCAATTAAAAACGATAAACAAAATATTTGGTATTTGTATCACCTTGCTTCATTGTATCAGCTTAGCCATAATCTTGACAGTACGATATTGGTTTATAGGAAAATTGTGAAGCTGAATACAGGAAATGTTGAAAATTGGTATAACCTTGCTTTGTTATATAATGAAGCAAAAGAATTTAAGAAGGCTTTAAAGATAGCAAAAGCTATAACAAAGGAATATGGAATTAATGAACGAATACTATTTTTAACTCATGATGTTTACAAAAATTTAGGAAGAAAGAAAAGAGCTATAGATATTCTGGATAAAGGTTCAGAAATGTATTCTGATAACCTTGATTTTAAAGGATTGCTTGCAGAAGATTTTGTTCAGCTTGGATTTTTTAGTAGAGCCAAGAAGCAATACCTTGCTGTTTTACATGATCATCCTGAAGATATCAGGCTTTTGCTATCTTATGGAGACTTCTTATTGCAATCAGGAAATGGCAACAAGGCAGATTCGGTATTCAAAAAAATTTTTATGGATCCGGAGATCGAAAAAAGCAAAAAAATAGGAATTCTATATAGTTTTATTGAAAAATGCTTACAACTGGAATCTAAGGGTCTTGATATTGAACAATATATTAAAATTGCTAAGCTGGAATATGGTGAAGATATAGATTTGATTACTTTAAGTGTAGATCTGAATACTAAATTAGAAAATTATGATATAGTATCAAAAGATTTAAAACTGTTGCTAAAGAACAATCCTGATGAATATTCGATATGGGAAAGAATTATTTATACTGAAAATGTTCTTGGAAGAAATGATTCGGTGATTGCATATTCCGATAAGGCAACAATAAAATTTGGGGGAAATCAAAATATATTTGTTTTTAAAGGATTAGCATTAGCCGGAAAGGGTGAGAAGGAGGATGCAATTGTGAGCTTTAAAGCGGCTGAAATATTAACATCTGATATTAAAAAAAGAGCGCAAATTTATGGATTTATAGCTGAAACCTATAAAGATATGGGTAAGAATGACAGCAGTGATTATTATTTTGAGAAAGCAATTTTAACGGATAAAAACAACGATCTGCTTAAAAATAATTACAGCTATTATTTGTCTTTGAGAGAGGTAAATTTACTCAGGGCAAAAGAATTAAGTAAAAATACACTAACAAATGATCCCGACAATTCTACGTATCTTGATACATACGGATGGATTTTATTTAAAATGGGATTAATTAAACAAGCAAAACGCTACATTGAAAAAGCCATTAAATATAATAAGGCCCAAAATACCGAAATTCTTCAACATTATGGAGAAATATTGATAAAGTTAAATAAAAGGAGAGAAGCATTGGAGGTTTTCAGGAAGGCTTCAAAAATCGATGGAGAAAATGACACGATAAAAGGACAAATTGAGCTTTTACAAGATAAAAAATGAGTACGTTCCTGAATATAATTACGGAATTTAAGATATACCGGCTGATAACATTGTTTTTTGCGTTATGTGCCATTTGTATTACTGCATTTTGCCAGAAATCTGTGGAATTAAGGAAACAACGCGACCAGACAAGAAAGGATATTGAAATAACTGAAAGGCTTGTCGAAGAAACAAGAAACAAAAAGACAGAATCCCTTTCAATGTTGAATTTAATAAGGAAGAAAATAGAATTAAGAAATACCTACATTAAAGAATTAACAAAGGAAATTGAGGAAATAGAAAAGGAACAAAATGAAAATGAAAAATTAATTACGTCACTTAGAAATGATTTAAAAAATCTAAAAATGGAGTATGCTCGGCTTATTTATCAGGCATATAAAAGCAGAAAGGAGCAAAATATTTTAATGTTTCTTTTGGCATCTGAAAGTTTTAATCAGGCGTACAAACGTACTAAATACATACAGATGTATACAGAATATAAAAAGAAACAGAAAAAACTAATTCTTGCCTATGAAAAGGTTTTGGTAAAAAAGCAGGATGAGCTGGAGGCTCAAAAAAATCAAAAGGAGGCATTGATAAAAAGTCGTGATTCAGAGAGAATTGGTCTGATAAATGAAGGAAATGAAAAAGATAGTTTAATAAAAAAACTTAAAAGAAAGGAGGGTGAATTATTAAAAGAGTTAGAGGAAAAACGAAGAAACGACGAACTGCTTTCTGCTGAAATTCTGAGATTAATTGATGCGGAAAATAAGAAAAAAGGAACTGTTGGCTCTTTCGCAGCCTTGACACCGGAAGAAAAAGTTTTATCAGGTGAATTTGAAAAAAATAAAGGAAAATTACCTTGGCCAACAGCACAGGGTATCATTACAGGTCATTTCGGTATTCAAAAGCATCCGGTATTTCAAAATGTTGATATACGAAACGATGGTATATTTATCAGAACTGTTGAAAATGAGGATGCAAGGGCTGTGTTTGATGGAATAGTTACAAAAATTTTCTCATTTCCAGGTTCAAATTTTACGGTTTTAATAAAACATGGTAATTATTATTCGTTATATAATAATCTTATAAAGGTATATGTTAAGGAAGGTGAAAAAGTATCAACAAAGCAAAAAATCGGGAAGATATTTACTGACTATGATAAAAATGAAACAGTGCTTCATTTTCAGGTGTGGAAAGATAAAGAGAGAAATAATCCTGAAATTTGGTTAAGCAAATAGCAGGGATTAAAAAGATTATATTTTTGGCTATTTGATTTTTTTATTGATTAATTTAGTAACAAATTTGGCGTTTTGAAGTATAAAAGGATACTTAGCAAAATCCAAAATTAGAAATTAATGGAAAGAGCGTTTAAGATAGCGTCTAAGATAGAGAATCTTAGGAAAGTTGAGAAACTTGTTGATGATTTATCTACTGAAATGAGTATAAGTGCCGATATTTACGGAAATATTCTTATTGCTGCATTAGAAGCTGCAAATAATGCTATTCTTCATGGAAATAAGCTGGATGAAAATAAGCTGGTAAATATTATTATCAAAAAGGTAGGAAATAATCTTAAGATAAAGGTGGATGATGAAGGAGACGGATTTGATTATAAGAATATTCCCGATCCGACTTCTCCGGAAAATATAGAAAATGTAAATGGAAGAGGAATTTTTTTGATGGAGAAGCTATCGGATGGTATGGAATTCACTCGCAATGGAGCCTCTGTTGAACTGGAATTTAAATTAATACAATGATTGAAAATAGGTTTTTCGTTTATAGAAAGTAAGGAAAAGGGCATTAAAAAGGAATTAATTTACTTGATCGCCAGGTCAATTGAGAAATATGAGAATAGAAGGTTTCGCAATATCGACATTGTTTTAACATCGGATTCTTACCTGAGACATATCAATAAAAATTTCCTGAACCACGATTATTTTACTGACGTTATTACTTTTCCTGAATATTTCAAGGAATGCATAGATGGTAATATATTCATTAGTCTTGAGAGAGTTAAAAGTAATTCGTCGCTCTATTCCGGGGGAGATTTCGGAAAGGAGTTTTACAGAGTTATAATCCATGGCTTTCTTCATCTGGTCGGATTTAAAGATAATACGGAAGACGAAAAATATAGAATGACGCGAAGAGAAAATTTTTATTTAAAAGAATTAAATTTGCTGTCTGATTAATGGATCGATGTATATACATGTGTAGATGTAATTATGCAAAAATATGATATCATAGTTGTGGGGGCAGGGCACGCAGGGTGTGAGGCAGCGTCCGCTGCAGCTAATCTTGGTGCTAAAGTTATGTTGATTACAATGGATATGACCAAGATTGCACGAATGTCATGCAATCCTGCTATGGGTGGAATTGCAAAAGGACAGATTGTTAGAGAAATAGATGCATTGGGTGGTTATTCCGGAATTGTAACAGACAGATCCATGATTCAATTCAGGATGCTGAACAAATCAAAAGGACCGGCGATGTGGAGTCCGCGCGCTCAGTGCGACAGAATGAAGTTTTCAATAGAATGGAGGAAAATAATTGAATCAAATAGGAATATAGATTTGTGGCAAGATACTGTAAAACAATTAATTATAGAATCTGAAGTTGTTAAAGGAGTAGTAACTCTTACAGGAATTCAATTTTATTCTGAGTTTGTGATTTTAACAAATGGTACGTTTGAAAATGGATTAATTCACATCGGTAGAACTACCTTAAAAGGCGGAAGAATATCAGAAAAGGCATCTTACGGAATCTCTGAGCAATTAAGGAAAAACGGGTTTATTGTCGGTAGAATGAAAACAGGAACACCTGCACGAATTGATGGTAGAACAATAGAGTTTAATGGACTGATTGAACAAAAGGGCGATGAAAATGGAGGGAAGTTTTCCTACCTGACAGAGAAAAATATCAAAACAAATTATTCTTGTTACATTACATATACAAACAAGAATACGCACAGAATTATAGAAAAAGGCTTTAAAGATTCGCCGTTGTATAATGGAACTATAAATAGCATTGGTCCGAGATATTGTCCAAGCATTGAAGATAAAGTGGTAACTTTTGCTTCAAAGGAATCACATCAATTATTTTTGGAGCCTGAAGGTGAAAATACGATTGAATATTATGTAAACGGATTTTCATCATCGCTTCCATGGGATATTCAGTATAATGCGTTAAGAAGTATACAGGGTTTGGAACATATAAAAATTTTTAGACCTGGTTATGCAATAGAATATGATTTTTATCCACCCGATCAGTTATACGAAACATTGGAAACAAAAAAGATCGAAAATCTTTTTTTTGCAGGACAGATCAATGGTACTACCGGTTACGAGGAGGCAGCGGGCCAGGGGATTATTGCAGGAATAAATGCTGCCTTAAAACTACAACATAAGAATAAATTTATTTTAGCACGGGATGAATCCTATATTGGCGTTTTAATCGATGATTTAATAACCAAAGGTGTAGATGAACCCTATCGTATGTTTACTTCCAGGGCAGAATTTAGATTGTTGTTAAGACAGGATAATGCAGATGAAAGACTTACAGAACGTTCTGTTGAAATAGGACTGGCTGAAAAAAAAAGGCTTAAGCTATTTCTTCATAAAAAGAAGAATAAAGAACTTATATTTAAAGTGTTGAAGGAATATTCTGTAATTCCTGAAGATATAAATCCATACCTGGAAAGAAAAGGGACATCAATGATCAGGCAAAAGGAAAAGCTGATAGAATTGATATTACGACCCCAGGTAAGATTGACTGATGCATTAAAGGAATTAGAAATTTTTGACGGGATAAACAGTAAACTGGGAGGAAATCATGAAGAACTGTACGAATCTATAGAAACGGAGATAAAATACAACGGTTACTTTGAACGGGAAAGAATTATAGCTGAAAAACTGAAGAGATTGGAATTGGTAGAAATTAATGATAGCATAGATTTTTCTAATTTAAAGGCTATATCAACCGAGGCACGACAAAAATTAAAAAGATTTAAACCAAAAACTATAGGACAAGCTTCTCGCATATCTGGTGTTTCACCATCCGATATCAATGTTTTATTGGCACATATTGGAAGATAGTTCCACGTGGAACACTTAGAAACAATTTTTAGATAGTTGTTCCACGTGGAACATCATATCAAATGAATATTGACAATTAAGTTATCCAGGTGTCTGCAAATTCACAGAATACTATTCGGGAAGATGCGTTAGCATTACCCGAAACGCCGGGTGTCTATCAATTTTTTGATGAGCATGGGAATATTATTTATATTGGTAAAGCCAAAAACCTGCGAAAAAGAGTGTCTTCATATTTTACGGCACGACAAAATGAAAAATACAAGTTGAACGTATTGGTTCGAAGAATTGTTAAGATAAATCATATTGTTGTTGAAAATGAATCGGAAGCTCTTCTGCTTGAAAATAATCTCATAAAGGAATACAAACCACGATACAATGTGTTATTAAAAGATGATAAGACATTTCCATGGATTTGTATAAAAAATGAAAGATTTCCGAGAGTATTTCTTACCCGCAAAATCAATAAGGACGGTTCGGAATATTTTGGTCCATATACATCTGCATATATGGTTAAGACATTACTGAATCTCATCAGGCAGATATACAATCTGAGAACTTGCAAGTTTCTGTTAAGTGAAGAGAATATTAAAAACCAGAAATTTAAGGTTTGTCTTGAATATCATATTGGAAATTGTAAAGGGCCTTGTCAAAACCTTCAATCTGAAGCCGATTATAATGAAACAATATTTCAGATTCGTGAGCTTTTAAAGGGCAATCTTCAAAATGTAATCAATTACCTTAAAAATTTAATGGCTGAATTTTCTTCCAAATATCAGTATGAACAGGCAGAAAATGTAAAAAGCAAAATTGAGTTGCTTGAAAAATTCAAAAGTAAATCTACTGTAGTAAATCCAAAAATAAAGGATCTGGATGTATTTTCTATAATAGATGATACAAAATCGGCCTATGTGAATTACCTGAAAATTGTAGATGGAGCTATTATTAAATCACATACTGTTGAGCTGGTGAGAAGACTTCAGGAATCTACCTCAGATTTACTCCTCTTCGCAATCACTGAATTAAGAGCCAGATTCGGTAGTACTTCAAATAACATCATTGTTTCAACTCCGGTTCACTATGAAATCCCGGATAGTATCATACAAGTTCCTCAAAGAGGAGAAAAAGCAAAATTGATTGATTTATCCTTAAGAAATGCCAAAGCATTTAAGCATGAAAAGCAAAGAAAATCAGAAGAATTTGTAGTCAGGAAAGCAGAAAAAAACGTTTTAATTCAGTTGAAAGAAGATTTAAGGTTAGATGAAGAACCCAGGCATATTGAATGTTTTGATAATTCTAACATCCAGGGTCATAATCCCGTGGCGGCTTGTGTAGTCTTTTATCAGGGTAAACCAAAAAAATCAGAATACAGGCATTTCAACGTAAAAAGTGTACAGGGTGCAAATGACTTTGCTACAATGGAAGAAATCGTTTACCGACGTTATAAACGACTTATCGAAGAAAAAAAGAGTCTTCCCAGGTTGATTGTTATCGATGGTGGAAAAGGGCAATTGAGTGCTGCCATAAAAAGCTTAAAACGATTGGGGTTAGAAGGAAAAATACCGATTATAGGTATTGCGAAGAGACTGGAAGAAATCTATTTCCCTGGAGATACAGTTCCATTATATCTTAATAAAAATTCACCGAGTTTGAAATTAATTCAACACATCAGGAATGAGGCTCATCGATTCGGTATCAATTTTCACCGGTTAAAACGAAATAAGACGTCAATAAAGCATAGTCTTGAAACCATTCACGGAGTCGGTGAGAAAACGATATCAGTCCTTATGGACTATTTTCATGATGCCGAAAATATCGAAAAGGCTGAATTATCTGAACTAGAGAAGGCAGTGGATATAAAGAGAGCCAAACTTATATGGAATCATTACCATGAACAGGAACTAATGTAAAGAGCTCTACTTTTTTCGGGTAACAATAAATTCTAAAAGTAGCTTAACCGATTCGAGAATTTGAGAATCGGGGTAATCGTTGAGCAGTAGCAGAGCCTGATCTTTATATTCAATCATCTTCTTTTGTGCATATTCAATTCCACCTTTTTCAATTACAAATTCAATAACATCCTGCACCTTTTTAGGATTCTTATTGTCTTTATTTATGATTTTTAATATTTTATTGTTTACAGACTGGTTGCTATTGGAAAGGGTATATATAAGAGGAAGGGTTAACTTTTTTTCTTTGATATCGTTTCCGGATGGTTTCCCAGTGATCCCGTTATGGTCGTAATCGAGGAGATCGTCTTTTATCTGAAATGCAATACCCACCTGTTCACCAAAGCACCACATCTTTTCCACAATTGTATCATCAGCACCGGCTGCTTTTGCACCACAGGCACTACATGCAGCAATAAGAGTTGCAGTTTTCTTTCTGATAATATCATAATAATCAGATTCAGTAAGATTGAGTTTTCGTGATTTCTGAATTTGAAGCAATTCACCTTCGATCATTTCACGTACTGCTTTCGAAACGATCTTTAAAAGGTCAAATTCCCCGTTTTCCACTGATAATGACATGCCTTTTGCAAGCAGATAGTCCCCGATAAGGACTGCAACCTTTGATTTCCACAATGCATTAATGGAAAAGAAACCTCTTCGTTCATAAGATTCATCCACTACGTCATCATGGATCAGGGTGGCTGTGTGCAGCAGTTCAATAAGCGCTGCAGCAGTATAACTTGATTCACCGATAGTACCGTGTAACCTGGAAATAAGAAAAACCATCAGCGGTCTGATTTGTTTACCTTTTGTACGAAGTACATAATTCATTACAATATTCAGCAATGAAATATTGCTTTTTACCGTTTTTTTGAAATGCTCTTCAAAATGTTGGAGTTCTTTTTTAACGGGTTCTCTTATTTGATCAAGTTGAGACATATTGCTGGAAAATTAAATCACAGATTGATTTGGTTTAATATACACAATTTAATAATTGTAAAGTGTTGTTATACAATATTATAGTATAAAAAGATTAATATTATAATACAGATAGATTGTATTAAATAGCTAATTATATGTATCTTATATAAAATATTTAAATACAGGTTCTCAATTTTATCCGATTTACGAAAAGATACCATATATTTCGAATCAGAAAGTCAGCAAATATAGTGAAGAAATGGATTCATTATTATGAAGGGATTATTTATCGGACTCATTACCACGGACATTCAAATGGCCGCAGGGAACTATCCTGAGGAAAATAAGAAAGCACGTGCAACAGGATTAAACATAAGTTCGGGAGGTCCGGCAACAAATGCGGCGGTACTATTTTCGCATCTCGGCGGTAAATCAATACTCGTAACTTCCATAGGAAATCACCAATTTACAAAAATGATATTGCAAGAGATGAAGGATTTTGATATTGATGTTTACGATATATTGGCGGAAAGGCCGGCCAATCCGGTAGTCTCATCCATTATCACCAGCAAACGAAGTGGAACAAGGACCATTATGTCGTATTTACCTGAAATTAAATATGTTGAATCTCACCTCTCCCGACAATTCAGGTTCAATGACATATCGGTGATATTGGCGGATGGATTTTACACTGATCTGTCGCTCGAACTCTTCTCGCATGGAATGGTGAACAAATGTCCTGTGGTTTTGGACGGAGGAAGCTGGAAAAGTACAACAAAAAAATTATTGAAATATGTTGATTATGTGCTTTGTTCCGAGGACTTTTTTCCACCAGGATGCAACACCAGCATTGATGTACTGAACTACCTGCAGGATGCGGGAATTTATTATGCTGCAATTACCAGGGGAGAGAAACCTGTAATTGTGTATGAAAATGGCAAACACAATGAAATTCCTGTAAAAAAGGTAGAGGCAATTGATACACTGGCAGCCGGAGATTTTTTTCATGGTGCTTTCTGTTACTATTTGGTAAATGGACATAATTTTACTTCAGCAATAATAAAATCAGTCAAAATAGCTTCAGAGTCCTGTAAATATTTCGGAACAAGGAATTGGTTAAAAAAAGGCTAAAAATAATCATATAGTTGGGGTTATGAAAACACTTAAAAGAACGTATACAATAAAGGCTTCCCCTGAAGAGGTATTCAATGCCATAACAAATCCCTTCACCATTGAACTTTGGTCGGGATATCCTGCAAAAATGCAACCTGAAGCCGAAACTGAATTTGAACTTTGGGATGGAGATATTGCAGGCAGAAACATTGAAATTATACCGGGACATAAACTCGTTCAGGAATGGTATTTCGGAGAACAGCGTGAAACTTCATTTGTTACTATATTGTTGACCGCTAAAGGAGAACATACCCGTGTTGAGCTGGTTCACACGAATATTCCTGAATCGGAATATGATGATTTTGCGAAGGGATGGGATGAATATTACTGGGGAGCAGTTAAACACTTTTTTAAGTGATTGATTGCATGAAACTAATCATATGCCAGATAATGGATCGATTCAGATAATTTCCATTAAATTATGAAAATTAACAGAAAAGATATAGACCTTATGGCTCCTGTGGGGTCTTATGAATCACTTCGTGCTGCAATTCAGGGAGGTGCTGATTCTCTGTATTTTGGCGTTGGAAGACTCAATATGAGGGCGCGTTCATCAGTCAATTTTACACCTGATGATCTTAGATCAATAGTTGAACTATGTAAAGAAAACAATCTGAGATCGTACCTCACGCTGAACATTGTTTTTTACGACAATGAGCTTGACGAGATGAAAAAAATAATTGATCTCGCTGCCCGATATAATGTCGATGCCATAATAGCGGCCGACCATGCCTCAATCATTCATGCAAAAAGTGCCGGCCTGGAAGTGCATATTTCCACCCAGGTCAACATAAGCAATGTTGAGTCTGTAAAGTTTTATGCGGCATACGCAGATGTAATGATACTGGCCAGAGAACTTAATCTTGATCAGATAAAATGGATTCATGATACGATCCATAATGAAAACATTACCGGACCCTCGGGGGAACTCATAAGGCTCGAGCTCTTCGCACATGGAGCGCTGTGTATGTCAGTCTCGGGTAAATGCTACCTGAGCCTTCACAATCATAACTATTCGGCCAACCGCGGCGAATGTCTTCAGGACTGCAGGAGAGCATATACGGCCAGGGAAAGGGAAACCGGATTGGAACTTGATATTGAAAATGAATATATCATGTCCCCGAAGGATTTATGTACCATCCAGTTCCTGAATAAAATCATCGATACGGGTATCCGGGTATTGAAGATCGAAGGACGGGCACGGCCTCCTGAATATGTGCAGACTGTTGTCGAATGTTATAATGAGGCCATTCATGCCTGTGTTGACGGTACTTATGGACGGGATAAGATAGAAAACTGGAAAGAACGACTGGCTACTGTCTTTAACCGAGGTTTCTGGGATGGATATTATCTTGGACAAAAACTTGGTGAATGGAGTGATGTGTATGGTTCAAAAGCAACCCGGAAAAAAGTGTATATTGCCAAAGGATTGAATTATTTTAGTAAACGCAAAGCAGCAGAGTTTCTATGTGAAGCGGGTCAGTTAAAGGTCGGTGATGATATCATCATTACCGGACCTACAACCGGGGTTATTCAGGAAAAAATCGAAGAAATACGGGTGGATCTTGAACGAGTTGAAATTGCAAAACAGGGAGAACGGTTCTCCATACCCCTGAAACAGATGATCAGGAAGTCAGATAAGCTTTACAAATGGGTTATGGCATAAGAAAAATCAGTTTCCGGCCGTTATTTTCTTTTTGGCGAGAACACGGTCATAACCGCCCCGGATATTACCAGAACGGCCCCGATTAAAGTGAATATGCTGTAATGCTCAGGTTCAAGCCAACTGACATGCAACTCTGACAGCATAAACATACAGATAAATGTAATGATTGGATTTTGAGTAATAATAACACTTATTTTATTGGCTTCCAGATATTTGAGAGCAAATGCGAGAGAACCATACGCAGCTAAGGTATTTGCTCCGAGAAACAGCAACAACATCAGGTAACTGAACGACAGTGTCCGAAATTCTGAAAAGTGTATCATGGGCAAAAGGGCAATGACGGGCAATCCGAAAATAACCAGATATAATTGCATTGGCGGGTATTGTTCCACGAGTTTCTTCTGAAAAGTGGCAAACAGTGCCCAACTGATTGCACCAATAATAACCCACAAAATCCCTTTATTGTAATTGTGCGGATTTCCTGTGAGCAGAGAAAGCTGATCCCTGTAAAAAAGAATGAGTCCGGCGATTACTACCACAATACCAAGGATCCGGATTATTCCAATGGTTTCTTTAAAATAAACAAATCCGATGACGGCGAAAATAACAGGTGCAAGCTGGATAAATACCTGAGCAATGGAAGGTGAGGTAAAATGCAGTCCGGTAATAAAACCCAGGTAGTTCATAGCAAGGAAAATGCCGGCAAAAATTGCGCGGACAGGAGGTTGTTTGAGAATCAGCAATGATTGTGGACGGGTAATCAGGTAAAAAAGAATCAGTCCTGTAAAGGCAACAGAAAATCTTACCCAGGCAACATCAATAGGTTGAAGTACTTTTAACGACACTTTCAGCGCTATGGCAAGAAACCCCCATAAAAGCGCAGTTATTGATGCAAACAAAATACCTTTGTGATTTGAGGATATTTGCATAGTTGACAAAATCAGAGGATTAGCTGTGCAGAAAACAGTTTTTTTTCGAAATTTCCACTAATCGGTCAAAGGTAATAATTCATGAAGATAATTGCCAGAAGGGCAAATTGAGTGTGGTTATTGACAAATATGCATTAATTTAATAGTTTAAATAGAAATCTTAATTGTCTATAAATTAATACAATAAAAAATAAAATAAAGTAAAGTTGCTCTTGATTATTGAATGCCTTTTCCGGCATAATATGCTGGGTTGGTTACACTATTAAAATACATACAACGAATGAAATACCGGTTTCGAATTTTCATATGCACTGTTGTTATTGCAACGGAACAGGGACTCCGGAGGAAATCGTTACCAGGGCTGTTCAGCGGAATGTAAAGTACCTGGGATTCTCATGCCATGGACCTGTATCCTTTATATAAACATCGAATATGAAGACTAACAAACTGGATGATTGTATACGTGATATTCTCAATCTTAAACGGAAATATGAAAAAGAAACAGGCCTATTTCTTGGTCTTGAATTGGATTTTCTGAAGGATTACCCTGACTATAATTCTGGATATTTCAAAAAATACGGAATAGAATACATTATCGGTTCAGTTCATTATATGGGTATTCTGCATGACGGATAAAAATGGACCGTCGACAGGCATGAAGAAGAATTAAGCAGAGGATTAGAAAATACCTTTAACAACAATATGGTGAAGCTATATAAAAACTACTTTGAAAATATCAGCGAGATGGCGGCACTTTAGAAACCCGACATAATCGCACATCACCAT
>CAZDCD010000008.1:0-74817 GCA_964503885.1 uncultured Bacteroidales bacterium | reverse complement strand
AATGAAGACTGGTAAGTAAAATTAATTCTGGATGCCCCGGACAATATCCGCAGCCCAGGGTGGATAATAAAAGTCAATACCGGTGAAATTTTACACAAAAAAAACAATGATTTTTATCCTTCGCTTTGGATATTGAAAAAATGTTATAAAAGAAATATGGCCCTAACCATTAATTCCGATGCCCATAGTCCCGACCATGTCGATGGGCTATTTACATAAGCTTTGGAATCTGTAGGAAAAGCGGGGTACCGATATTTTGCGAAACTTACACCGGATGGCTGGATCCGGATAGCAATTCACAACAATTAAAGCCGTTTATTACTCATGTCCACAAGGGCGAAGGATAGATATTTTTTCTTGTAAACTCTCCTAGTCGCGCTATCGCTTCAGGTTTGTCTTCGCGATAAGTCACACCAAACCATTTTGATTCGCAATCGAGAACTTTCACGGTGCATTTCTTTTCCCGGATCATCCTGTCTACAACTAGAGGTATATAAAATTCAGCCTTCGGATTGCGGATGTTTTCCCTGATAAATTCTGTAAATAACTGCCTTATATACTGAAATACACTAGGATAAAAACCCCAGAAATTCATGGAGACGATATCCTCCGGAGAAAGGTGTACCAACTTGTTACCGGCATCTTTATAATATATGTTGTCGTCAATTTTACCAATCTGTGTCCTCTCCGTAACTTTTACTAGCAAATTGTCCCGGTTTTTTTCACAAACACCCCGGGAGACAAATCCATGTTCTGATAATGTGTTTTTAAGTTTGTATCCAACCATACAATATTCTGTGTCGTCTGAATCTTTTGGCCTGTCAAAGAAATGGGAAACCACATGAAAGGCTTCATGGCCATAAAAATCATCGGCATTTATGACTGTAAATGGTCCCCTGATCTTTTCTTCAGCGACAAGAACAGCATGACCGGTACCCCAAGGCTTGATCCTATCGGCCGGACAGGATAATCCGTCAGGAAGATTGTCCAGTTCCTGAAAAACATAGTCAATGTCAATAAAACGGGCAAGTTTCTCGATAAAAACTTCGTTAAACTCTTTTTCAATATCCTTCCTGATCACAAATACTATTTTTTCAAAACCGGTGCGTTTGGCGTCAAATACTGAATAGTCTATGATGCGTTCGCCCGAAGGCCCGAGCTGGTCAATTTGTTTCAGGCTGCCATAACGACTGCCGATACCTGCCGCAAGGATAAGAAGTGTAGGTTTCATAATGGTTTGGTTTACACATTTATTAACAAATGTAATCAAATTGATTCGTTGTGTAAAATGGCACTAAAAAACCCGGTGTGGGATTTACCGGGTCAAAATACTGATTCAGTCTTTTTCCAGGAATTCCTTTTCCGGGATCACTTTTATTGGCCCAACTCCTTTCTTAAGCAAAAGGGAATTCAACTTCATCAATTCTGTGTCCATGATGCCGGACAGCTTCGTATCAACCTCTGTCATATCATTTTCCAATGCCCTGGTTAACCTGATCTGTGATTCACTTGGTTTGCCGGGATACTGGCTGACTTTACGGTAAAGATCAGAGATCTTCTCCCTGAGTTTCTCGTCTTGATTTACATAGCCATCACCCTCAAGTGAAACCAGCGTTGTTTGGAATGATTTACAGGAAGAAATAAAACCGGTTAATTTCCTGGTCAGAGAATTTTCCTTATCAGGAATTTGTCCGGCCTGGCGCATCATTTCATCCAGTGCAAAATAAATATAGGCAAGGTGTTCACTTAATGTAAACAGGCTCATGGTAAGTTTTCGCTGTTCTTCCCTCTCTTCAGCTGAAAACGGAGAATCATCAGGCCATTTCAGTTCAATGGAGGTGGAATACACATCTTTTCCTTTGACCAGCTTAATGGCATAATTGCCTGCAGGCAAATTGGGTCCGAGAATCGCACCAAAAAGAGCAGATGTATTGCTGGAAGGTGCCGATTTTGGTCTGCGAAGACGGGTTGGCATCTCTACGATATTAATGCCGGCGTCTTTTCCTGCAGGGATTTCCCGTATCTTGTCCCCATTCTCATAAAATACTTCAATATACATTTTACCGAGGATATGTCTCCTGTTCATAAAATACATGATCTGAGCCGAAGTGGTCTTTCCTTCACCTGAATAGTTACCGTCGCCGGTAAACCAGTTTTGGCTTTCACCCTGCTCGGTCAATGAAGTGACTTTGGTTTCAAAAAAATGGAACGGGGTATTTAAAATGGAATCCGTTAACTGGCGAAGAGGTGAAATATCGTCAAGAATAACTATCCCTCGCCCATGTGTGGCAAGTACAAGAGAATTCTCAAGCGGATGAATGACCATGTCCCTGATGCCCACTTTTGGGAGATTGTTTCTGAACCTTGCCCAGTTGTTTCCTCCGTCAACAGATACATACAATCCAGATTCGGTTCCCAAAAACAGCAGATTGGGATTAACGGCATCTTCGAGGATGCATAATGCGTACCCCTCGATATTATTTGCAACCAGATTTTTCCATGTTTTCCCCAAATCAGCAGTCTTATATATATAGGTTTTCATATCCCCCGCACGGTGACCGTCAAAAGTAACATATGCAATATCTTTGTTTTGATGTCCGGGTTCTACATATGTCACCCATGTATTTTCCGGCAGACCGGGTACGGATCGGACAACATTCTGCCACATAATGCCCCCGTCTGCCGTAACCTGCAAGTTCCCATCATCGGTCCCTGCCCATATTATGTTTTCGAGTACTGGCGATTCCGAAATCGCATATATGGTGGTATGATTTTCTGCGTCGGAGTTATCGATGGACAAACCTCCCGATTCCTTTTGCTTTTGTTTTGCAGCATCATTTGTAGTAAGATCGGGGGATATTATTTTCCAAGAATCTCCCATATCCTCTGTCATAAAGATATACTGAGCTCCCATATAAATGCGGTTCGGATTCAGCCGGCTGATATGAATGGGTGTATTCCAGTTAAACCGGTATTTTTCTTTTGTGTTTTCCGGATAAGGTTTTATATCTTTAGCGATATGGGTTGATTTATTGTACCGGAACAAGTTTCCACCCTGGTATTCTGAAAAAACAATATTTTCTTCGGCGGGATGCCTGAATGAATAAAATCCGTCACCCCCATATGAAAGCTTCCAGTCTGAATTCACAATACCACCGGTCTTATCCGAGGGTCCGTACCATGAACCATTATCCTGTAATCCCCCATATACATTAAATGGTTTTTCATCATCGATGCTTACATGATAATACTGGGAAAGCGGAAGATTCATGAACATCTTGCATGAATATCCACGGTCAAAGGACTCGTATACTCCGCCGTCGGTGCCAATCAGTAAATGCTTGGTGTTCGTCGGATCGATCCATACGCAGTGTATGTCATTGTGTGCACTTGAGGAGGCATTTCTGAAACTTTCTCCCCCGTCTTCACTATAGGTAAGTGATAACCCGCATTTGTATACCGCCCGGCTGTCTGACTGATCGGCCACGATCTCTGAAAAATAGAAAGGCCGGACTTTGGCATTAAAACCATTGTTAACCATTTTCCAGGTGTTGCACTGATCGGCTGAACGATAAATCCCTTTGGTTTCTTTATCACCTGTCTCAACGCTCAGGTAAATCACATTCCCGTCAGCCGGTGAAACAGCTATGGCAATTCTTCCGAGGGTATCTGCGGGAAGACCGTTCTGCAATCTGGTCCATGTTTTTCCGGAATCGGTGCTTTTATACAAGCCGCTCTTCCCGTTCAGACCCGAATCAAACGACCAGGGATATCTTCTGAAACTCCACATGGCTGCATAGAGAATTGATGGATCTTTAGGATCCGCATCAAGGTCGGCACAGCCGGTATTTTCGTCAATAAATAAGACGTTTTTCCAGGTTTTACCGCCGTCAATGGTTTTGTACACCCCTCTTTCCGGATTGCTGTTCCATAGATGCCCCAGGCAACCCGCATAAACGATATCCGGATTGCTTTTATCGATGATGATGTCACTGATCCGTTCCGAATTTTCCAATCCCATATGCATCCAGGTGGAGCCTCCATCAGTAGTTTTGTAAATACCATCACCGACAGATACACTGTTTCTTACCCATGCTTCGCCGGTACCTACCCATACTGTGTCCGGATTGTTCTGGTCTATTGTAATTTTTCCGATACTCTGGCAGTAGTCATCAAAAACGGGCATAAATATCGATCCTGCACTTATGCTCTTCCATACGCCTCCTCCGGCCGAACCTACAAAAATTATTTCCGGCTTATCAAAAACAGCATCGATAGTGGTTATTCTACCGCTCATGACAGCAGGACCTATATGCCTGACCGTAAGATTGCCGAATATCACATCCCCGGAAACCGGATGCTGTTGGGGGTATCCAACAAAACAGGATATGGAAAAGATAAACAGTATGAATGCCTTTGGAGCTAACATGCTTATTCTTCAGTTTTTTCTTCTTCTTCACCACTTGATCCGGTAAATTTGAAAAAATCATCGCTGATCTCCGGATTGATTTCGATTTTTTCCACTGTTACAACCTGCTGAGTTTGTCCCGCAACTTTCATCTCAAGCGAAAAAGGCATTACAAACACGCTATCGACCTCTTCATAATTGCTCATGTAGGTTTCCACTTCCTGTCCTGCAGACGGACCTGTAAGGACATAGCTTTTCATCATAATAGGCAGGTAGTACTCGGTATCGATATAATACACCACGGGAATATCATCTTTATCATTGTTCTTGTTCTTCACCATCTTGATTACATAACATTCGGTACCTCCCAGCTGCTCTTTTCCTTCAAGGGTTACTTCATGACCTTTCGAGGCATAATCAATAAAAGGATCTTCAAAAATGGCTTCGTCAACAAGTTCCTTGGAGGCTTCTTCAGGGAGTTTCTGGGGTTCGGTACTGCCGGTAAACGGATTGATCATCCATGCCACTGAGCCGTCATATGCTTGCGGGACAAGGCGGTTGCCCTGAATATCCATCTCGGTCAGCAGCAGATTTGGTGCTTTTTTATAGATAGTGAATTCAAACTCTCCCTGTGGTGTCGGCACTTTTCCGGAGATTTTAACCGATTTTAGCGATTTCCAGTTGTCAAGCCCGCCTGTATTTTCAAAATAGTTGGAAATTACTTCGTCAACGGTTTGTGAGAAAGATACGTTAACGAGTAGAAAAAGCATGACCAGTAAATAAGATAACGTTTTCATCAGAATTGGTTTAAAAAGTTAATATTCGGTTTTAAAAAGAAGCCATGAAATTACACATTTTTTTTATAAACATTGACAGTACAGAAAACGCATAAATATATCATGTGAATTGTCTATTTTTACGTAATCAATCGTTAGCCATGTTGATTAAGAATCTTGAAAAAACAGCAATTGCGGGGAAGGATTATTCCATTTCATACAGCCAACTTCTGGGCCAAATTTACCGGTATTCTTTATTATTTGGGGAACAACCCTCACAAAAGGTTCTAATTTTTTCCGAAAACAGACCCGAATGGGTATTTACCCTCTACGCTGCATGGAAAAACAATGCGGCAGTGATTCCGGTCGATTATATGTCGTCTGCAGACGAACTGAATTATATCCTTAACGATTCAAAACCCGAAATCATCTTTTATTCCAAAAGCAGGCATTCAGTCCTGAAAGATTCTTTATCATTGCCCGGATGCGATCCCCACCTGATTTGTTTCGAGACCATTGGTCACAATGAAAAAGAGGTCTGGGATGCCCCTGCCGGGCTGAACTATCCTGACAAAGATACCACAGCCCTGATCATCTATACATCAGGAACTACCGGATTGCCCAAGGGTGTTGTTCTGACATTCGAAAACTTATTGGTCAATATTAAGGCAGTTTCGGAAGAAGTACCCATTATTACCAGAAAGGAATGTGTTTTAATGCTCCTGCCTTTGCATCATATTTTCCCGTTGATGGGAACGCTTGTGATACCATTGTATGCCGGAAGTACCATAGCCGTTTCACCATCAATGAGTTCAGAAGATATTCTCACAACCCTCAGGAAGCATGAAGTTTCGATCCTTATTGGTGTGCCGCGGCTTTACAATACCATCCGCAAGGGAATCATGGACAAGGTCAGGTCAAGTAGGGCAGCCCGCATCTTATTTTCATTTGCCGAAGCAGTAAATTCAAAGATGGTCTCTAAATTCTTGTTTAAAGCGGCACATAAAAAGTTTGGGGGAAATATAAAATTTTTGGTCAGTGGCGGAGCCGCAATTGATAAGCAGGTTGTAAAAGATTTCAGGACGTTGGGATTTGAATTGCTTGAAGGATACGGAATGAGTGAAGCTGCTCCCATGATTTCGTTTACCAGACCCTTTGCAGTTAAGCTGGGTTCGGTAGGTAACCCTCTTACTTCCATTGAGGTTGAAATTCGTGAAGGGGAGGTTGTGGCCAGGGGAAAAAACATTACACCTGGGTATTATAACAAACCCAGTGAAACAGAAGAAGTCCTCAGAAACGGATGGCTATATACCGGAGATCTGGGATATTTCGATGACGAAGGATATTTATATATAACCGGAAGAAAAAAAGAGATCATCATCCTTTCTAATGGCAAAAACATCAATCCCGACGAGATTGAATATAAGCTGGCAACTATATCCGGAGCAGTAAAAGAAGCAGGAATACATGTGCTGAACGACACATTGCATGCCATCATTTATCCCGACTTTGCATTTATTAAAAATGAAAGGGCTGAAAATATCCGGGATTTTATTAAATGGAATGTTATCGACGTGTATAATACGCAATCATCACCTTATAAAAAAATACTTGGGTTTAGCCTTGTAAACGAAGAATTGCCTAAAACAAGGCTGGGAAAAATACAGCATTTTAAGCTTGAACAATTTACCATAGATGTAAAAAACAGGGAAACAGAAAAACAGTTTATAGAATTCAGGGAATATACCCTGTTGAAAAAATTCCTTGAAGAACAATTTGAAAAGAGAGTAAATCCATATGATCATATCGAAATAGACCTGGCAGTTGATTCCCTGGGACTGGTCAGTCTCTCGGTATTTATTCAGGCTTCATTTGGTATTGACATTAATGAGGGTGATTTTTCGAAATATGAATCAATTCTGGAACTCGCTGAGTACATTAGGGATAATAGATCGAAAATGGTCGAAGAGAACATCAACTGGTCAGACATTCTCAGAATCCCGTTCCATTTTCATCCGCCGGTGAACAACAAATTAGGAACAATTTTGCGGCACCTGTCGTGTCTTTTCATCAGGACGTATTTCAGGGTAAAAGTGGAAGGCAGTATTGATCTGCCCGACGAACCCTGTATTATTGCTCCCAATCATCAGAGTTTCTTTGATGGCTTTTTTCTGTCGGCAGTTCTGAAAAATAAAATCATGAAACGCACATTTTTTTATGCCAAAGAAAAGCATTTCAGGAAAGGGTGGCTGAAGTCGCTTGCACACAGGAACAACATCATAATTATGGATATCAATACCGACCTTAAACAGTCAATTCAGAAACTCGCCGAATTGCTGAAAAAGGGCAGAAATGTGGTAATTTTTCCTGAAGGTACAAGAAGCCAGGACGGGACCCTGGGGAAATTTAAGAAAACGTTTGCGATTTTGAGTCACGAACTCGGCATTCCGGTGGTACCGGTAGTTATCAATGGTTCCTATAAAGCCCTTCATTCCGGGTCTTGGCTCCCGAGACCTTTCACCAGGATACGGATTAAAATACTGCAACCAGTATATCCTGTTCATCAGAATTATGATTCTCTGAGGGAGATCGTATATAAGAAGATTGCAGGTGGTTTGTATTAAATATTCATTAATAAAGGCACGGTCATGAACTTACACGGCAATGCACAAAGGTTAAAAGAAATGATCATCAAAGCCATAGACGATCACAGGCTTACAAGGGATGAATACGATATGATCATACATATGGCTTCAGAAGACGGGGTGATCGATAAACAGGAGCAGGTCTTGCTCGGGCAGTTGCAGGATATGATCGAAAATAAAATGGTCAGGTTTGTGGCTAAATAAACTGTTAAAGATCATCTTCCATATACCGCATCGCAGATTGTTGTACGCGTTCGATATCAAAGGCGGTTCTCCAGTCGATCTTTGAATCATATTTGTTCAGCAATTCTACTTTGCAACTGGTGCAAACCAGGTCTTCAGAAATATTTTTTTTACACCGTTTGCATAGTTTCACCTTCTTTGCATTGGTCTTTTTTTCCATCTGGGAATGAAACTGGTTACTTAGAAGTATTACGGCATATCCATATCCAGGGTTGCAAAAATGATTCACCTTTTCAGTGATATATATCATCGGCCTACATCCAACATTCATACTGAATCTTCGTATCCATAATCAGATACCGCAGTAATATGAATATGAAAGTCGAAAAAACCAGAACGACTCCACAGGTTGATTTTAATAACGGATATATCCATATTGAGGGGAAGTCGATTCCAGTTGTAGATCCCGGTTTTTATCAATCCCTGGTGAATATGATGAACAGCTATGCTGTAAATCCGGCTTTTACCACAATCATTGAACTTAGTTTTGACTGTATAAATGCATATTCTAAAAAATCAATGATGCAGGTTTTCAGAATTCTGGAACAGATTCATTCCAATGGGAACAGGGTAGTCGTCAACTGGTGTTACAGGGAAGAAGATGAGGCGATGCTGGAACTCGGAACCATTTATAAATCGATCGTTAAGCTCCCATTCAATTTTATCTGCAAATAGTAGATCCGGAATCACTGAAATTTACTATTTCCTCTGCACTAGTGATCAGAAGATCACCAGGCTCTATCTGCAATTCCTATTATGTTCAAGTATAAACTGCTCAAGCGCCATGGCCATTGAAGGCGCCTCGGGCATGGGAGCTTCAAGATCAAGTCTTAATCCGGCTTCTTTTACAGCTTTTGCAGTATGCTCACCAAAGGATGCAATTTTAATATCGTTTTGTTCAAATTCAGGAAAGTTTATCAGCAATGATTTTATACCTGAAGGACTGAAGAATACGAGAACATCGTAATTTATTGCAGACAAATCAGATAAATCACTGCTTACAGTCTTGTATAAGATTGCAAGGGTATATTTTAAGGAGTGTTTTTGCATGAGTTCAGGAATCTCCTTTTTATGCTGGTCAGAAAGGGGAATAAAAAACCGCTCATCCTTATGCTTATTAAGAATATCAAAGATTTCGGAAAACATGCCACTTCCATAGAAAATCTTACGTTTTCTGTAAATGATATACTTCTGCAGATAGTATGCTACAGATTCAGATACACAAAAATACTTCATGCTATCGGGCACAACAATCCGCATTTCGGCACATATTCTGAAAAAATGGTCAATAGCCGTTTTACTCGTAAAAATAACTGCAGAGTGAGTAAGGATATCGGCTTTCTGTGAACGAAATTCTTTGCAGGCAATGCCTTCAACCTGTATGAATGGCCTGAAATCAATTTTCACATTTGTTTTTAAAGCCAGTTCATAATACGGAGATTTATCGGATTCAGGTTTGGGTTGGGATACTAAAATTCTTTTTATCTTCATACCTGAGATTTTATCAATAACTTACGTTAAATGAATGTTTTAAGAAATTTAATGCCAATGAGAACCGGTAAAATTTCGAGCGTACAAAGGTACAAAATTGAATAGAAAATAAAAACACCGTTCCTAATTATAATTTGAAAACTTCTGATGATCTTCATGAACAGCGAAATCAGAATAATGATTAGTCCGGCAAACACGAAAAGACCCGGAAGATGAAATGATGAATAAAAGGCCATAAAAGTCACGGGCAATAGTACAATACCCATGGTTTTATTCAGTACATAACTGTTATGCAGGTACTCATTGACTATTCCTGCGCTGTCAAAAATAAAACCGGTTAGTTTATGTAAAATCACTTTCCCGATTGAATATAAAATTAACAGGTTTAATATGATAAGGAAAAAACTCAGTTTATCCGCTTCTTCCAAATCATATCCGTATTTAACCAGACCCATAAAGATGAACAGGGCAAGAGACAGTGTATAAACAAAATTCAGTACAAAGGATGTTCTTCGGGTAAGCACATTTTTTTCGTTCAGAAGTTTTGACGATATCTGATAGCTTACTGAAGAGTTAAAAAGCATGCGGAGGTATTTGCGGTAAAAAACCTGAATCCATAGAAAAAGAATGCTGATCAGAATGAACGTCCAGATTATCCATTCAGTTGAACTGCTTGCTTTTTCCAGAAAAGGTAGATTTTCATGCTTTAAGATAGTGACGATTTGTTTCTCTGAATTAAGACTATCCACATAGGTGGTGAACTCCGAACTCTCGGTTGAAAACAGTTTGGATGCAAATTGCAGGGGAGAACTCCATTTTTCCGTTGGTTTATGTCTTGTGCCGGTCAGTTCCTTTTCCTTCTGTGGAAGGGGTTCCTGCATGTTTTCAGCGGGCTTTTGTTGAATGGTACGGTGCAGGTATACTGTCAACGAATCAGTTACCTGTTTTTTCTTTAAAACCGATTTTTGTGAAGGTACGGCCGTATCTGTTTCGCTGGCTGTTTTCAGTGTTTCAGCCTGTAAGGGTTGTATTTTTGATGCCGGTAGGCTGTCACCGTCCGTATTTATACCCTTAATGGTATCTTGCCTGGTCATGAAAAACACATCCGTGAGGTAGGGTCTACCCATGAAAATATTTTTTACAAAATTACACCATCCGATCGATTCTGTAAAGATCAACATGAATTTCTTTTGAACAACAGGAAAACATTTTCATGTACATTCCTTATTTTCCTGCAGTTATTGCAACTACTGAATATACAAATTTGTGATGATTACAAAACGGTGTAGAAGTGAAAACGGTGATCGAAACAGTAAATTCCTGCAGGAATGCCTTGGCCACTCAGGGTAAAATAAAGTTTATGTCAAAAAGAAGTTATTTAATAATTTAGAATACTTTATTGATAGTATTAGTTTAAAATTTGGTGATTGGTTTTAAAACGGCTATTTCAGCTTTTCGTTATTTAAATGTCGTGTGCTGTCCCGACCGGTCTTTTTTTTGAGGTTATTTTCCAGTGCCACGGTCATATCAATTCCTGTCTGGTTAGCAATGCATAAAAGAACAAACAATACGTCTGCAAGCTCATCTTCCAGAGAATGTTCAGGCTCGTTCTTTTTAAAAGATTGCTCACCATATTTTCTGGCCATGATTCGTGCCACCTCACCCACCTCTTCAACTAAAAGGATCATGTTGGTCAGTTCATTAAAATACCGCATGCCATATTTCCTGACCCATAAATCAATTTTATCCTGGGCTTCTTGCAGTGTCATTATTCTTTATTTTTTGTGTCGATATAAATGGTTACGGGGCCATTGTTCACTAGCGAAATAAGCATATGGGCACCAAATTTCCCACTTTTAATTTTCTTACCATACTCTTTTTCAAGAACCTGGATGAACCTGTTGTAAATTGGAATAGCCACTTCGGGATTTGCCGCCCTGATGAAGGATGGCCTGTTGCCTTTCCTGGTGCTTGCATGTAAGGTGAACTGGCTGATAACCAAAATGTTCCCCTGGATTTCCTGGACCGAAAGATTCATCAATCCACCGGGATCATTGAATATCCTCAGGCGGAGTATTTTTCCGCAAAGCCATGCAATATCCTCCTCGGAATCGTTCACTTCGATTCCGATAAAAACAAGCAGACCCTGGTCAATTGATGAAGTTACCCCATGATCAATGGATACAGATGCATGGTTAACGCGTTGGATCAATGCCCTCATGGTTTATTTTTTACGAAAGTACTCATTTTTTCAGATGATAGAATTACCAGGATTAACAATCCGTTCATGAGATTGTTACTGAAAATAGCTGGCTTTATTCGTGAAACTCAAATTTCAAAAACGCAGTGCATTGAAATTTGTAAGTTGAACAACTAAGTGAAACGTTCTCATGAGCCACGCAAATGCGTGGCGAATAACTGAACGAAGTGGTCTCATGACCAACGGGAATAATCCCGCCGAAGGCGGAGGGTTTAATTAGCTGCGCTGAGCTCTCCCGCCCCAGGCGGGATCGGTTCCCGTAGCTCTGCTGCGGAATTAGTTTCCAAAGCTTGCTTTGGGAATTCATACCCGTGATTTAACAAATATTATCATTCATCGTGTAGTCAGGAAATACTTTATGGGTTAAATTAGCATGGATTAAAAAATAAAAACGATGGGGAAAAGAAAATTCATCAGAAAAAGTCATGTAATCATTGCAGGTATTGTATTGATGATATTGACTCTCGGATTTGCTTCAGTGAATGACAAAGATTTTAAGATCGCAAAAAACCTCGATATTTTTTATACGCTTTTTCGTGAACTAAACCTGTATTATGTGGATGATATCGATCCGGAAAAGCTCATCAATGCAAGTATTGACGGAATGCTTAAATCACTTGACCCATACACTACATTCATTCCCGAGTCAGAAATGGACGATTTCAGGTTTATGACAACCGGCGAATATGGCGGAATAGGGGCGCTAATCAGAAAAGCCGGCAAATTCACCATGATTTCGGAACCCTACAAGGGTTTTCCTGCGTTTAAGGCAGGACTGCTTGCAGGCGATACCCTGCTAAGCATCGATGGAGTTTCAACTGCCGGCAAAGATATTACTGCAGTAAGTGAAATGCTTAAAGGAACTCCCAACACATCCCTGAAAGTTAAGATCAAACGGTTTGGAGAACCCGGCATTTTGGAAAAAAACCTGGTAAGGGAACAAATAACCATCAGAAACGTCCCTTATTACGGGATGCTTGATAATGCTGTAGGATATATCAGGCTTGCCAATTTTACCAAAGATGCTGGTAAAGAGGTGAAAGACGCACTAAGCATATTGAAAGAGAAGGGCGCTCAAGCTGTGGTTCTTGATCTGAGAGGAAATCCCGGAGGTTTGCTGATCGAATCGGTAAATGTGGGAAACCTTTTTGTGGATAAAGGCCAGGAAATCGTTTCCACAAAAGGAAGAGTCAAGCAATGGGATAATGAATATGTAACCCGGGACAAGCCGCTGGATACTAAAATACCACTTGCAATTCTTGTTAATAGCGGCTCAGCTTCTGCATCGGAAATTGTTGCCGGATCGATGCAGGATCTTGACCGTGCAGTAATAGTCGGCACCAAAACATTCGGGAAGGGACTTGTACAGACTACACGCCCGTTAAGCTATAATACACAATTGAAAGTCACTACGGCAAAATATTATATTCCCAGCGGAAGATGCATCCAGGCGTTGGATTATACGCACCGCAATGAAGACGGAAGCGTGGGATACGTGCCCGATTCGCTGATCTCGGAATTCAGCACAAAAAATGGAAGAAAGGTGTTCGACGGAGGTGGAATCACACCCGACGTTGTGGTTAAATCTCCTCGGCCTGGCAATATAACTTTAAGCCTTTACACCAAGAACCTGATCTTTGACTTTGCCACACAATATGCACTGAAACACGATTCAATCGGTCCGATGAAAACATACCAGTGTTCAGATGACGCATACAACGAATTCATTGCTTTTCTGCAGGATAAAGATTTTGATTATACCACACAAAGTGACGATGAGCTCGAGGAACTGATCAAAACGGCTAAACAGGAGAAATACTACAACCTGGCTGAAAAGGAGTTTGAAGCCCTGAAAGCAAAACTTGCGCACGACAAGAACAAAGACCTCCGGACTTTCAGTGCTGAGATCAGGGAATTGCTCTCTGAAGAAATAGCAAGCCGCTATTATTACCAGGAAGGAAGAATACGGGCCGGATTGAAGAATGACGACCAGCTGGAAAAAGCAATTAAAGTGCTGAAGGACAGGAATACCTATTTTTCTATCTTGAATATGCCTTCAGCTCCGGAAGAAAAAACCGTGGTCGGGTTAAACTGATATTGGACCGTGCGTCCTGAAAAAGTGCTTGTATAGTTTAAAAGATATCTTTTGCTGCAAAACCTGAGAATTTTGCATGGTTAATATAGTTGTCAACCCTGTCGTCATAGGCTTTCATTATTTTTCTCATCAAGCTGTTTGAAACGCCGAACGGAAAATGCTCAACCTGCTTTACCGGTAACACTTTTACTGAGGTACCGCTGAGGAATACCGCATCTACAGCCGGAAGGTCATGCGTTAAAACCGGTGACAGCGAAACAGTTATGTTCAACTCATAACAAATTTCCAATACGTGTTTTCTGGTTATACCTTGCAATACCAAATCATCCGGAGATGCATATACCCGATCACCGATAATAAAAAAAACATTTGTACGGCTTCCTTCTGTTATGGCGTCATTCTCATTGACAAAAAGGGTTTCATAAACAGGCTTATCTCCCAGTTCTTTACTAACCATACCATGAATCGTATGATTGATAAATTTGGCATTCGGATTTGATCGTTCGGCATTCAGCAATGATACAACAACCCCTTTTGAGTATTCACTGGCCGAAGGATACAGGTGCCTGATCTGGTACACATAGCATTTCGGGGGAATATCCGGAGCCGATTCTCTCAGGTTGATAACAATCTTGATATTGCCCTCCCGGATTCCGGTATCGTTTTTATAATCCATGAGGTATTGTGCATACTTCAGATAGTCGAAGTTGTATTTGTCTCCGGCTGTTCTGATGGAGTTGATCAGCCGTTTTATATGATCTTCAAAATACAGATACCTGCCTTCGATGATCCTGAGCACTTCATAATAAGAAATACCCGAATTGACCATTTCGTCACAGAAAAATTCGCTGTTTTCTGATTTGCCATCGATCAGATACCTTCTGTGTATGCATTCGCCCATGAAAAGAATGATTATTGAGGAATAAATTGAAAAGTGATGGTGCCCTTCTGCCGGGGATCTGCTTTCAGGTCGGAGTTGAACCTGAATTTGTAGGATGAATTGATCGCCTGCTCGATAAGACAGTCATCTTTCGATCTGGAATTGCTTGAATAGCTGGCATTGACAATATTGCCCGCCTGATCCACTACAATGTCGATGATGACCACCCCGCCGCCTTCACATAAATAAACAGGGACATCCTGATGCCTGATGGTCCGTTGTGGTAAATCAACTTTTATATTGGTTTTTCCTTTGTAAGATTGTTCCTTTCTCCCGGTCTCTTTTTCCTTATCAGGTTTGTTTTCCATGAATTCGGGACTTTTATCTTCGGGCAGGTTCCTGTCAAGCTGTTGATTCAGTTCTTTAATACCCAGCTCTTTTTTCAATTCCTCAACATATTGATCCGTACCGATCTTTTTATGCATCTTTTCGGTCACATTTACCGCAATATTCTTCGCTACCCGGTCATCCAGCGAAGGCATTTCTACCTGCTGCTGCTTCTGATGTATAAGATCTTCAAGTTTGGTATATTCATTAAGAAACTCTATCTGAATCGATTCCAGGTGTTTTTTTCGTACATCGCCCAGTTTTACGACAAGAAAGATCAACATAAGCACCAAATGAAAGATTATTGTTCCCAATATTCCGTTCAACATATTTCGTTTTTCTTCTTTCAATGAATAATCAATATTCGGTTAGAAAAACAAATTTAAAAAAATCCTGTTCATAAAATACACTGCAGAGCAGTTGAAAAACACGTTATCTTAAATAACCAAAACATGAGGTTAATTATTGTGTTCTCTTTTTTGGGTGCTATCTTTATCATTACTTTGAACGCATTGTTCTGTGGAAACGGAGATAATTAATTCATGAACAGAAGAATAATTCTGCTGGTCGCCGGACTGCTCATCATGGCTGTCCGACATACCACTGCCCAATTCTATTATTCGGGAACAGAACCCTATTCTGTAAAATGGGAACAACTGGAAACCGGAAATTTCCAGGTCATTTATCCGAAAGGATTTTATCCCCAGGCTGACACACTTGTCCGGTTATTTGAGAAAACGAGGCCACAGGTTGACTATTCGCTGTCGGCAAATCCAAAAAAGATTTCCATCATTCTTCATACTCAGAATGTGATATCCAACGGATTTGTTACCATGGCGCCCAGGAGAATGGAATTGGTTACCACACCGTCTCAGGATGATGAAACACTTAGCTGGTTTCACTTACTTGCGTTGCATGAGTCCAGACATGTTGCGCAGATTAACAAGCTGAACAGGGGATTTACAAGACTATTTTCTTACGCGACGGGCCAGTCTGCTTTTGGTCTTCCGGTTGCCCAAACACCATTATGGCTTATCGAAGGTGATGCAGTGGTAACAGAAACCGCATTATCCGACAACGGGAGAGGAAGATTGCCCGAATTTGAAATGTATTTGAAAGCTCTTCATACAGAGAGTGTTAAACATATTTCCTATGACAAATCCTACATGGGGTCCTTTAAAGATTTCATTCCTGACTGGTATCAACTGGGTTACCAGATAGTGGCCCATTCGCGGATAAAATACGGACCGGATATCTGGAAAAATGCATTTGAATATATCGGATTTTTTTCGTTTTATCCTTTTTCGTTAAAGAGATCGTTGCAGGAAAATTACAATACAACGATATTGAATATCTATAACGAAACACTTGATTCTCTGAAAATGCACTGGAAAGAGAAAATCAGTGAAAGTCCCCTGTCATCCTTTACAACCATTTCCATCGGGAAAAACAGGTTCTATTCGAATTACAGGTATCCGCAGAGATCAGAAAATGGTGAAATAATTGTATTGAAGAGTTCAATTGATGACCTGACAAAAATAATCAGGATTGACCCGGCGGGCAACGAACATACCCTGCATGTGCCCGGGCAAATGTTTAACGGAAGATTAACCGTTGCCGGAAATATGATTGTCTGGGATGAAATAATACCCGATCCGAGATGGGAACAGCGGAACTATTCTGTGATAAAAACCTTTGACCTCAACACAGGGAAAATAAGGCAAATCACTTCCGGCACAAAGTATTTTTCTCCCTCACTCTCTCCCGATGCAAACAAGATAGCAGTTGCAGAAACTTCACCCGAAAACATATTCAGTCTGGTTATTCTTGATGCTGCTACCGGGAATACAATTCTACGTGTGCAGGCACCTGAGAATTCTTTCCTTCAGTATCCCGACTGGATCAATGATCATCAGATTGTAATTACCGGAACTTCTTATTCAGGTAAAGCAATTTATATTTTTGATATAGAAAGATATAAATGGGATAAACTATATGGTCCGGTAAAGGATAATATTTTTCAGCCAACAGGGTGGCAACATTATATAATATACCGGACCGGTGTCAGCGGAGTTGATAATATCGTTGCATTGGACATGGATACAAAGAAATTGTTTCAGATAACTACCTCAAAATTTGGTGCATTTGATCCGGCTGTTGTCCCGGGTTCACGGCTAGTTTACAGCAATTACACAGCTGACGGATTCAGGCCGGTATATGTAACCATCGATAGTAGCGTCTGGAAACCGTTGCCGCTATCCGAAAGCATAAACCGGCAATTACCGGATTTGCTGGCTGATCAGGAGCTTGATACTGCGATGCCGGAAAAAGATTCAACAATAACATACACGCCTGAACCTTACCGGAGAGCAGCCAAGCTGTTTAACCTTCATTCCTGGTTACCATTTTACATGAATCCCTCATTGGCAGAAGTACAGGATTTACAGGTAACACCTGGATTTATAGTATTATCTCAAAATAAATTAAGCACATCAATTTCAAGTTTTGGATTAAGCTATGAAAATGGCCATTTTATAGCCCGTCCACAATTAACCTATTACGGATTCTATCCGGTCATTCGGTTTTCGGCCTCAATCGGTGGTGAACAGGATAAGTACCGTTTTCCTGAAGGGATTTATCCGTCGGATACAACCTTCATCGCAACAGATATTTCCCTGGGTTCTTATATACCGCTGGTATTCACCAGGGGGAAATACCGCACTCTGATCAGGCCTGAAATTCAGGCTGAATTCAAGAACAGTCAGTACTATGATAACGGCATAAAACAGGGCATGATCTTTCTCTATTACCGGCTGGCGGCCTTCAGGTATCTCCGGACTTCGGAAAAGGACCTGTACCCGAAGTGGGGCCAGTTCCTAAATGCCGGATTTACCCACACTCCCTTTGAACGTTCACAGCACGGTATCATGTTCAATTCAACCGGAATTCTTTATGTACCAGGACTGTTCAACCATCATAGTCTGAGATTTAGCGGATATCTTCAGAAACAGTTCCCGGCGGACCAGTTATTCCGGTTTAACAGGATATCGCTGCCCAGAGGGTATTCACATATAATTAGCGGGTTTCTTTCGGATGAGATCGTCAGGTTATCATGTGACTATGCCCTGCCGCTAATTTATCCGGACCTCTCGGTTCCATCGGTTCTTTATATTAAACGTATAAGCGGGAATGCATTTGTTGACTTGGCCTATGCACATCATATTGTCGAAGTAGGCCAACAGATAACACGAAAGAGTACAGCTTATTATAATTCTGTGGGGGTTGATATTCTGGCAGACTTTCATGTGCTGAGGTTCATTTTCCCCTTTACAGTGGGAATCCGCTATTCATACCTGCCGCAATACCGCACCGGGTATACAGGACTGATATTTTCGGTCAATACAAGTATTCTCTGAAGTACATCGTGTGTTTCGTTTATCGGCAGGCAGGCTTGAATCAGGTACGGATCGCATTTTTATCCCATATTCCTTGAATATCTTATGAAAATTTTGTAAATTTCAGATGGCTAATAACCTGTATCAGTTAAATCCAATCAAAGACAGTATTAATCTTTAATACAGGGTGCCATGAAAATTCAACCGATCATTGAAACAACTGGCTACATCACGAAAGTGGAATTGTTATCCAGCGTTGAACTAAATGTACTCCCCGGTTCACTTGTTCTGGCGAATATTCACCCGTTTCCCGGATTTCAGACAAAAACCGAGGATACCGATTTAGAAACACGGCCCGTTTCGTTTTACCTGATCATGATGTACAGGTACTTCCCGGAAAAACTTGAACGCATTTCAAAAGCGTTGAATGAAGAAAATATCATCGAATGCTGCTCAAGCTTTGGGGAAATAGTCATGCAAAACAAAATTTTCCCGTGTATCCGCATTAAAAGACTAAAGTCAAACAAGCTTCTTGCTGAAATCCAGAATTTTTATAAGAAGAACGACATCAAGTTCGTTGGGTTTAAAAAAACTCATTGCGAAGGTAAAATAAAAGTATTCAAGCATTTTAAAATTGTGGAGGTGGCAGAAGGTGTTTATCGTGATCTTTGTGAGGGGGAGAAATTCTATTTTCAGATTCCTGCCCAACTGAATTGGAAACTTTTTGACCACCTGGCAAAAAGGGTTAAATCGAGGATGAACAATCCGAACTTCGATCCTGCTATGGGCGTAATTAACCGCTTTACAGGACCTGAAGATGTGATCAGAATTTACGATACTAACAAGACCCTTGAAAGAGCCCTAGAGATCAGGAAATCGTTTATAAGGGAATTTAAAAAAGAACGATTATTATTTACAAACCTGTCGCATCTTCATTCTGCACCTTATTGATCTCATCTCCTCACATTGCAGATTAACCGGCCGGCCGGGCCTAAACTGTAACAAATACCAAAAAGTACCAGGTACCAACCGGCATCCTGCCGGCAGCAAAATATTCCGGAAGATAAACCTGTGTTCATTATTTTCATATTGATAGGTATACATACCGGCTGATTTTGTTAAATTTGTGAGTGTGGCCGCCGACCAGGATAAAATATTGTACCACCAGATCCGGCAGAACAATAAATCTGCCTTCGATGCACTGTTTCAGAAATACTATTCAAGACTTTGCAGGTTTGCCTATACATATACAAGGTCTCTTGAGCTGGCTGAGGAAACTGTGCAAAATACGTTTATAAAAATCTGGACTCAACGACATTCCCTCGATATTACAACTTCGGTTCTTTCATACCTGTTTACTTCGGTACGCAATCAATCCCTGAATGAAATGAAAAAAATGTCAGTGAGAATAAGCCATGAGACGGAATTTGCAGAAGGCAGAGAGGTGGAAGCTGATAAAAATGCAGGATTAAATGAAGAAAAATTTAAAAAATATGTATGCTCAGCAATTGAGCAGCTTCCTGAAAAATGCTTGGAAATATTCACCCTGAGCCGTAATGACGGGCTGACCTATGATGAAATTGCAGGATATCTGGGCATTTCAAAGAAAACTGTTGAAAACCAGATGGGTATTGCTTTTAAGAAGCTGCGTAAGCTCCTGGCACCGATACGTACAATATTTATGGATTAATGTTCGGGAAATGAAAAACAGAAAATATCCAATATTGCTTTTAAAGAAAATGGATTCTTGGGGGTACAGCATAGTACAAATGTCATCAAAGTAAAGCATGATACAATGAACAGTCAGATTCCATATGAAATCCTGGCCAAATATTTTACCGGAGAATGCACACCTTCCGAAGAACTTCAGATCGAAAGCTGGAGGAAAGAACACGATTCGAACGAAGCTATCTTTTCAGAACTCGCTGAAATTTGGGCGAATGCGCATTCAGGTAATGAAAAACTATCTTTTGATGCTGTCGACGGACTGAAGGCAGTCAACAGTAAAATCTATGCACTTGAAAAGGAAAAGAATACAACAGTAAGCAAACGAAATATACCTTATTACCTGTGGCGTGTTGCCGCTATATTGATCCTCACAGCCGGTATTTGGTTCGGATATGCTATTTTGAAGGACATCAAACCGGCCATCTCCGAGATCCGGTCAACTGATGAGTTAAGGGAGGTTGTCTTGCCGGATGGGACAATAGTTGACCTGAACAAATCAAGCATTCTCAGGTACCCGGTAAAATTCAGGAAGAGAGAAAGGATTGTCTGGCTTGAGGGCGAGGTTTTTTTTTCTGTATCCAGAGATCCTGAAAGACCATTTACAATCTATACAAAGAAATCGGTGACGCAGGTTTTGGGCACTAAATTCAATATCAGGGCTCCCATAAATAATGGAAATGTAATCATCACCGTAACCGAAGGCAAAGTGAGGTTTGCAGGTATTGCCGGCGCCAATGCTGAAACCGAAGAACTCGTTGCGGGCGAAAGAGGGATATTTCGTGTGGACTCAGGAACAGTCAGTAAAGAAAAAAATACCGACCGGAATTTTATGGCCTGGAAAACCGGTGAGCTGGTTTACGACAAAACGCCACTAAATATTGTATTGAATGACATATCTAAATATTTTAACATTACCGTTTACAATTCTTCGGCAAGCTTGGATACAGTCTCCGTAACATTGACTATTCCTCTGGACATACCTTCTGACAAAGCGCTCAGTGCGCTGGAATATATCTCCAATACAACAGTCCGAAAAACAGATTCTGCCTATTTTCTTACGACACGAAAAAAGCCCTAATCGTTTTTAGCGTTGACAAGGAAAAGAATACATATTGCATCTGTTGTGTTGTTTACTGTGTTCAATTGCTGGTCACAAAACACGGACTTGCAGAAACACTTTACGGGCCGCTTTTATAACCTTTCAATGGCCGAATCACTTGATTATATAAACAGACTGACCGGCATGAAATTTGCCTATGCCGTAAGCACATTGAACGACTCTGTACGCCTGAATTTTGAGATTGAAAATGCCACATTAAAGGAATTGCTGGACAGGTATTGCAGGGATGCAAATCTCAAATATGCCATTTTCGGAAACCAAATATTGTTGAAAAAGGACATTTCACGGCCTGTGAAATATCTCATAAAAGGAGCTATTTATGAAGCCGGTACTGAAAGGCCGGTCTCGTATGCCACTGTTTCTGTCAGGAATCATCAGATCGGATGTATTTCAGATATTAACGGCAGTTTTGAACTGGTAATCGGGAACACGAACCTGAAGGATTCACTGCATTTTTCATCCATGGGGTTTGAACCTATTACAATTCCTGTTAAAGAATTTATGCAGTACAGGGAGAAACTGATATACCTGAATGGCATGACCTATGAAATCCCTCCGGCACATGTCTCCTCAAGAAATTTCAAGAAAGTGACCATGGGAAACAGCCGGAAACTATCCAGCGGATCTCTGTATATGGATACCAATGGCCAGCAGGCCGCACTGTTTATTGACAATGATAAAGGCATTAACGGGAAAATTCTTTCAGTAAATTATTACCTGTCAGTTAAAGGGAATACAAATGCTCCTTTCAGAGTCAGGATCTATAGAGTTGATTCGCTTACCGGAATGCCCGGAAGTGACCTGCTGGGAGAAATGGTTGTTGTAAAACCCGACATCAGGAGGGGTTTGTATTCTGTTGATGTCGGAAAATTCGATATTATGGTACCGGAAAATGGTTTTTATATCGCAATGGAGGGTGTTTTCCCAAATGACTATGAGTTCTATACCGGCAGCAGCTATTTTGTGGATCTGTCGGCCGGCGATAAGGTTGATATCATTGATGATGATCAGTCTGATGAAATAACTTACGGTCAGCGATTGGGATTCACAAAAAGCCGCAAGGATAAAAACAACACATGGCACTATTCATTGTCCCATACCTGGTTCCAGCTGAAAAAACAACCATTCGGGATAATGGTTTCTGCCGATATACAAATACGAAAAAACAACGACAAAAAAGGAGAAAGGCAATGAAAAAACTGGGATTATTCATATTTATGGCATTTCAGGCTGGGATTGCATTTTCGCAATGCTCGGGCAAACTGCTGGAATTAGCCGCTGCCAGGAGCGGAACTGATGCTCTTTTTATACGTGATTTTCCCGTAAAGCTTGAGGAAGGTACCTTTAAAAAGCCTTCGCCGGTAGCCCGTTTTCAGGTGTTGCTGAATGAGGGAATTCACTACCGGTTTAATCTGGCGAATGCCGAAGGTTTTGAAGGAAAGGCCATAATGCAGCTTTACGACCGCACAAACTTGCTTGGCAGCACGTTTGACCTGGATACTAAAACTGACCTGCAATCTTTTGAATATGAATGTGCAAAAACAGGTACATATCAGGTACTTATGTCTTTCCTGGAAGGGGAAAAAGGATGTGCTGTAGGGATCATGTCATTGATTATTAGCGATTCCCTGTATTTTGTCAGGCAAAAACAACACCAACAGGAGCTTGAAAACCTTTATATTGGCATGAAAAATGAGCTGACCATTGCAGCAACCGATATCCCTGGCGGGACTCTCGAAGTGAGTATTAGTCAGGGTACGATCACGGGAAGTAATGGCATGTACATCGCCGAAGTCGACAGGGAAGGGATAGCTCGGATAAAGGTAATTGCCAGGGACAGGAATGGGAATATTTCCGAAATTGATTCTATTGATTTTCTGGCATGCCGTATTCCGCTTCCTGAAGTATTGCTGAATGGTAAACAGGGAGGGTTTATTTTCAGAAGCGAAGTCGATCACCTGGTATCGCTTTCCCTTAAGTATTCGATTGATATAAAAGGCGCACCCTATGATATTGCAGAATTTACCATTGCTTCAAGCAAGGATGATTTATCGGGCCTGAAATCACTCTCAGGTGTGCTTACAAATGCACAACTCCTTTTCATCAGAAAACTGGGTTCCGGAGAACAGTTTACCATAAAGAACATCATTCTCAGGGCAGAAGACGGAACGATGCACCTGGCAAAGCCCATGTTGTTTTATATTGAATAGATCAATCGGGATCAAGCGTCAGTATTCGTTGTATAACCGGATAATACTGGAAACAGTGAAGAAATGTGCAAAAAAATAACCAAATTTCATAACATTTATTACATTTGTTGTATAAAAATGACAAACGAATCAATAACCGGGATACACCCGCTAACTAAACCCATTTTCAAAGGAGCTGCATATCAATCAGCTCCTTTCTTGTTTATATGGATCCCGTAGGGCTTGTAATCTACTTCACTTTAAATATCTTTGCAGTACTGAACAGAACCCTGCACCACAATGCCCATCATAACATCCATAGTTAACTGGCTGAATATTAAGAGGACACATCAAATTGAGCTTTTCCGGAAATATCCATTCGATATTCAGCAGGAAACCCTGACCAAATTGCTGGAAAAAGCTGCAGATACCGAATGGGGTAAAAAATTTGAATTCACTTCTATAAATACTATTGATGAATTTCAGCGGAGACTCCCAGTTCAATCCTACGAAGAGGTCAAGGTTTACATTCAAAGGTTACGCGATGGCGATTACAACCTGTTGTGGCCCGGAGAAATAAAATGGTTTGCCAAATCATCGGGAACAACCAATGATAAAAGTAAATTCATACCGGTAAGCAGGGAATCACTTGAAGATTGTCATTTTCGTGGAGGCAGGGATAATCTGGCTATTTATATGCAGAACAATCCCGACTCTAAAATTTTCTCAGGAAAAGGATTAACCCTCGGAGGGAGTCATAAAATTGATAACTATAGCACTCAATCATATTACGGAGACCTCTCTGCCATTCTCATTGAAAATTTACCGTTCTGGACAGAATTCATTCGTACGCCCAGCCAGGAAGTGGCATTACTCGATAACTGGGAAGAGAAGCTTGATAAGATTACCCGTGAAACCATTGATGAAAATGTGACAAATATTGCCGGTGTACCTTCCTGGAACCTTGTGATGATCAAACATATCCTCGGATTTACCGGAAAGCATAATCTTCTTGAGGTTTGGCCTAATCTCGAGCTTTTTGTACACGGAGGAGTGAATTTTACTCCTTACAAGGAACAGTTCAGAAGGCTTATTCCTTCAGAAAATATGCATTATCAGGAAGCATATAATGCCTCAGAAGGTTTTTTTGCTATCCAGGATAATCCGGTCGAACACGACATGCTGCTGATGCTTGACTATGGGATTTTTTATGAATTCATACCATTGGAACAGATCGATTTACCCCATCCGGAAGTACACACGGTGGGGAATGTACAAAAAAACAGAAATTATGCCATGGTGATTTCAACGAATTCAGGACTGTGGAGATACCTTATCGGAGATACCGTCAGATTTACTTCCCTGTATCCACATAAGATCATCATTTCCGGGCGGACAAAACATTTCATGAATGCCTTTGGTGAGGAAGTGATCATCGACAATGCCGACAATGCCCTCAGAATAGCCTGCGAAAAAACCGGTGCCGTCATTCTTGATTACAGTGCGGCACCCATTTATATGAGCAATAACAAGAAAGGAGCCCATGAATGGCTTATCGAGTTTACCACTGAGCCCGAAAATCTGGATTATTTTACAACAGTTCTTGATCATGCCCTGATGTCGTTAAATTCTGATTATGAAGCCAAACGGTTTAAAGACATAACCCTCGATTCGCCGCAGGTACGTTCCATAAAAAGGGGCGTTTTTTATACGTGGCTCGAAAGAAAGGGTAAGCTCGGGGGACAGAATAAAGTGCCAAGACTATTCAATGACAGGCGGTATGTCGATGAGCTGCTGCACATCAATAATCAAATGAAATAATTGCCGGGACCATGATCAACTTTCTCCGAAAAAGACTATGATAATTCAAGTTATCGATTATTTTTGAGATTTATTTCTAGTTAGCGGATTATGGAAAAAAGTATGCATATTGCAGTTGCCGGTAATATTGGCTCTGGTAAAACCACACTCACCAGGCAGCTTTCAAAACATTACGGATGGGAAGCGCATTATGAAGATATCGACGACAATCCTTACCTGAATGATTTTTATGTGGATATGCAACGTTGGTCTTTTAACCTGCAGATATACTTCCTCAACAGCCGTTTCAACCAGATGCTTTCATTCCGGAAATCGGGCAAAACCCTGATACAGGATCGTACAATATATGAAGATGCTTACATCTTTGCCCCGAATCTTCATTCCATGGGGTTAATGTCAACACGTGATTTCGAGAATTATTTTACTCTGTTCAACCTGATGAGTTCACTCATCGAAGCCCCTGACCTGATTATCTACCTTCGTGCGACTGTTCCCACCCTGGTAAGACAGATTCAGAAAAGAGGACGTAAATACGAGGAAAATATACGATTAGACTATCTGAAACGCCTGAACGAAAGATATGAGGCCTGGGCTGAATCCTATAAGCTCGGAAAATTGCTGGTTATTGATGTAGACAGCAATAATTTTTCAGATAAACCCGAAGACCTGAGCATGGTCATCGACAAGGTCAATGCTGAAATTCACGGATTGTTTTAGCTTCTATTCAGAAGCCTTTCTCAATAATCTCCTTACGGGCACTAATCTCTTCCCAAGTTTCCGGGGGCATTTTGGCTCCAAGCACTTCTATAACCTTTCCGGCAAGGAGCGATCCCAGGGCACCGCACTTATCCAGCGGCAACCCCCTGATGAGACCGTAAAGGAACCCCGATGCATAAAGATCTCCGGCTCCTGTGGTGTCAATACAATCGGCATCTATGGCTCCGACAACATATTTTTTATTACCCTGCTGTATTAGCGAGCCGTTTTTTCCTGTCTTCACTATGGCGATATCACACATTCCGGCAATTTCCTGTACAGCCAGGTCGGGACTTTTACCGGTAAATGTTCTGGCTTCCTCTTCATTGGCAAAGAGATAATCGACATACTGTGTTACAATATCTTTCAGAAATTTCTTATTGGCATCAACAACATTGTAACTGGCCAGATCGAGCGAGCTTTTAAGGTTCAGTTCCCTGGCCAGCCTGAATGCAGCTTCCACAAGTTCATGATTCTGTACCAGGTATCCCTCGATATGAAACAAGGAAAAATTCCGGATAAATGAGTGATCCAGGTCTTCTTTGTTCAACTCTATTGCTGATCCGAGAAAGGTGGCAAATGTACGTTCCGAGTCCGGCGATACCAGGGTTATGGCCCTGCCAGTCGGTGCGCCGCCGGAAGGTACCCTGGCTTCGATACCTGCCTGCTGCATGTCCTTCCGGAAGAATTCGCCGTGAGTATCAGTACCAGCTTTTCCGATAAAACCGGTCCTTATGCCCAATTTTGCCAGCCCGTGAATGGTATTTGCGGAAGAACCACCTGAGGTAAGTTTCATTCCAAGCTCTTTTGAAGCATTTTCGATACCGGCTGCAAGCTTTTCCTCCACAAGCTGCATGCTGCCCTTTGGCAGCGAATACTGATCCAGAATGGCATTGTCTTTCAGCCTGATCACCACATCAACAAGAGCATTTCCGATTCCCAGTACACTGTTCATCGTTGTAAATTTTAGGATTGAGGACGAATATAGCTGATTTTATCCGAATTCTGCAACACCGTGAAGGTCTTCAAAATTTTTATCTTTTCATTGTATAATTTCGTATTTTAAGTTACTTTTGCCCCGCTTTTGATTCGTAGAGAAGTTAAATCAGAGCGAATTTAATCCTATTATTCCTCAGTAGCTCAGTAGGTTAGAGCATCTGGCTGTTAACCAGAGGGCCGTAGGTTCGAGTCCTACCTGAGGAGCACTCCAGATAAAGCCGGATTGAACCTAATCCGGCTTATATATTCTTGAAACTCAAATTTTAATAACATAATGAATTGAACTATGTTAGTTGAACAAGTCCCGATAAAGACAGCGTTTCGGGATATATGAGCTCTATACTCCGCTATTTGCAGTAATAAAAAAATTTCTTTTTTAATACCTTGACAACTCCGATACAAAGTAGTTCATTGGGAATTGGGCCATGCTAATTTCCTGCAGAAAATTCTTTCGTAACCTTGATATACCCGGGATAGGTCAGCAAAAATGAACCCACCGATACACTGGGCTTGATCTTCACTGTGAGCCTTGAATCGTGATTTCCTATTTGCATGGCCGAGAGGGCGAATTCTGCGAGCGATCTTGCAGCAGACGACCGGGCAATTTTTTTCAGATCAACCTGGAATTTCAGCGGAATAATGGCAAGACCATTATTTGCAGGCACAGAAACCTTCTGATCAATTGTTCCCGTGAGGATTTCCTGATCGTCGATATAGACAATCCATTCAATCTTATCAATTGAAGCGTTTTGAGTGTTCGGATTCTTTGCTTCAAGATCGATGTAGAAATCCATAGGAACCACACCTCGTATCACAGCCTGGGCAACAGACGCAAAGTCATCCATGGTAAAATCAGCTATAGCGGTTTTACGGTTCAGATTTACCCCGGCAAGGGTAACTTCACGTACCGATTTCACCCTGAATTCACATTTTGTGAAGGTGATAAGTTCTTTCAGGGTAGCACATGAGTTGATAAAAATCACAATAATCAGCAAACGGGCGATTTTTTTCATAGGACAAGCATTAAAATTCAACAGATTAAGGTACACATTTTTTTGCATGCTAACGCCAAATCGGTAAATTGCAGCCTGAAAATGACCTGCCATTCATTGCGGTTTTTTACATATCTGTGCAACTTTTTGCAGAAACAGTTGTCAATATATAAAAACAATTTAAAGAACTCATCAGTAATGTATATGAAAAAAGCAACCTTTATTCTGATCCTGATCGCTTCATCCTTAATGATTAAAGCACAAGATGATGAAATGAGAACATTGTTCGGAAACAAGCCCATTCATTTGGGAGGTTTTGGCGGACCGTTTATGAGTTTTACCACCATCGACGGTAAATTTGCACATATCATGGGTGGTGGTGGTGGTCTGATTATTAATGATTTTTTTATAGGGGGTTATGGAATGGGCCTGACAAATGCAATTCCCTATTTAAATACTGGCAATAAAATCAATTTTGGACACGGGGGTTTCTGGTTGGGATACAACTTTAGCTCAAAGAGAATGGTTCATCCTGCATTGCACCTGCAGCTTGGCTGGGGGCAGGTCAGTCAGGTTACAAGGAACGGTGATCCCATCGGTCAGGCCGACAGGGTATTTGTTGTGATACCTACCCTTGAAGTGGAAATGAACGTCACAACTTTTTTCAAACTGGGACTGGGAGCGAATTACCGGTCGGTATTTCTGACTGATCAGGAATATTCATTTAACGACCTTTCGGCTCCGGAGATCTTCCTTTCTTTTAAATTTGGAGCATTTTAACACCGGGAATTCTTTTTATTAATCGTATTACTCGGAATGAGCCGGTTAACCAATAACCGGCTCTTTTCCGTATGTCCCCGATTCAGGCCCTTCGGCCAGGCGGCATAATCCAACTTCGTTTTCCCCGAATGCTGGTTTAGATATCTGCTTCTGTTTCTTCCAGATACATATCCGGTGGTGTTGTCCGAATAGCCGGTTCAAAGGCTGGATGCGTCGTGCCGGCGATTTGATCATGGCTGTGTAAAATATGGGCTCATTTTTCTATATTTACCGGTTCATTACTTAACTCTTCACCGATGAAAAAATTTAACAGGGTCAATATTCTTTTCGGCTGGTTAATGTTCATTATTGCTGCATATACATACCTGAGCACCATTGAACCAACTGCAAGCCTGTGGGATTGTGGCGAATACATTGCAAGTTCCTATAAACTGCAGGTAAGCCATCCTCCCGGAGCACCCCTGTTCATGATTCTCGGACGTTTCTTTTCATTGTTCGCCAGGGATTCTGCCCATGTGGCTAAAATGATCAATTCGCTCTCTGCACTTGCAAGCGCATTTACCATATTGTTCCTGTTCTGGACAATCACACACCTGGCTAAAAAATTTGCCGGGAAGAACGAAAACGAATATTCAATTACCGATATTATAGCCATCATTGGAAGCGGTGTCGTTGGATCCCTGGCGTATACCTTTTCCGATACATTCTGGTTCTCGGCTGTGGAAGGAGAGGTTTATGCGAGCTCTTCTTTTTTCACTGCCCTGGTTTTCTGGATCATACTCAAGTGGGAAAACGAAGCCGATGAGAGATATGCCAACAGGTGGATCATCCTTATCGCATACCTGATGGGGTTGTCTATTGGGGTACATCTTTTAAACCTTCTTGCCATCCCGGCAATCGTTCTGGTTTATTATTTTCGGAAATATACGGTTACGCCGAAAGGCCTTATCAAGGCATTGATTTTGGCATTGATCTTTCTGGGATCGGTAATGTATGTCATCATACCGGGAATAATATGGCTGGCCACGCGCTTTGAACTGGTATTTGTGAACGGATTCGGCCTGCCTTATAATTCCGGAGTGCTTGTCTATGGAATCCTTTTATTCACCGGTCTAATTGCAGGCATCTACTATTCCCATAAAAACAGGAAGGTACTTCTGAATACGATCATTCTTTCGGTTACTGTTATTATCATAGGGTATTCCACCTATGCAATGATTGTGATTCGTTCACTGGCAAATCCCCCTATGGACGAAAACAATCCCGAAAATGTATTTGTTCTGCTTCCATATATTAACAGGGAACAATACGGCGACAGGCCGCTGTTTCACGGACAATATTTCAATGCAAGACCTGAGAGTACCAAGGAAGGTAAAGCTACTTATACACAGATCAACGGCAAGTATAAAATAACCAACCATAAGATCAGTCTGCAATACAACAACCGGTTTACCACTTTTTTTCCCCGCATGTACAGTTCATCCGAAGAGCATATTCAGGAATACATGAATTGGGGGGGCATCAAAGAATCGGATGTTTATTACCCGAAAAAAGACGAAAAGGGTAATGTGGTAAGGGATTCACAGGGAAATATTGTATACGACAGATCGGAACCAAAAAAACCACCGACCTTCCTGCAGAACCTGAGGTTTTTCTTTGCATATCAGGTCGGACATATGTACCTGAGGTATTTCTTCTGGAACTTTTCAGGCAGGCAGAATGATGAACAGGGTTTTGGCGGCGCTGCAAAAGGAAACTGGATCACGGGCATTGATTTCCTGGATAGGGGCAGGGTAGGGTCAATACAAAACGCCCCGCCTGAAATTGTGGATATCCCTTCAAGAAACACCTTTTTTTTACTTCCTTTCCTGCTGGGATTAATGGGATTGATCTATCAACTCGGGAAAGACAAAAAGAATTTCTGGGTGGTCTTTCTCCTATTTGTACTTACGGGTCTGGCCATTGTGGTTTACCTGAACCAGACACCGAATCAGCCGAGAGAACGCGACTATGCATACGCCGGCTCCTTTTATGCTTTTGCCATCTGGATTGGTCTGGGTGTGTATGGCATCATTGATTCACTGGGCAGTAAGCTCAAAAAACCGATAACTGCATTATTCATCAGTCTGGGATGCTTACTGCTTGTTCCGGGGATCATGGCCCGGGAGAACTGGGATGATCATGACCGTTCGGGACGGTATACGACGCGTGATATTGCCTACGATTACCTGAATACCTGTGCTCCGAATGCCATCCTGTTCACCAATGGCGATAACGATACTTTTCCGTTATGGTATGCACAGGAAGTTGAGGGAATACGGCCTGATGTAAGGATTGTAAACCTTATGCTTCTAAATATGGACTGGTATATCGACCAGATGAAAGTAAAAACATACGACTCAAATCCATTGCCAATAACCCTCGATTCTGAGAAATACCTGATGGGGAAACGGGATGTAGTATACATTCAGGATATCTTGAAGCAATATGTCGACCTGACACAGATCGTCGATTTTGTCGCCAGCGACGACCCACAGACAAAACTGGAGTGGCAGGGCAGTCGCACTTACGATTATATTCCTACGCGTAAGTTCAGGATGCCGGTGGATACTGCACTGGTAATGGCCAACGGCACTGTTCAGGAAAAGGATGCGCTACGTATCATTCCTGATATCGAATGGGATTTCAGAAGAAGCACATTGGGAAAAAGCGAGTTTATTGTGATGGATATTCTGGCCAATAATCACTGGAAACGTCCGGTATATTATGTGGCAACAGGACATGAGGGAACTCTGGGTCTTGAAGAATACATGCAGCTCGAAGGATTTGCCTACAGGCTGGTCCCTATTAAAACACCTTTCTCGAACAGCCTTATGATCGGGCGCATCAATACCGATATCATGTATGAAAACCTGATGAATAAGTTCAGGTGGGGAAGGATGAACCAGCCGGACGTGTATCTCGATAATTTTCATCTGAGAACTCTGGATGTAATCCGGTTGCGAAACCGGTTTACACGGTTGGCTGATGCCCTGATCCTTGAGGGGAAACAACAAAAAGCTGCCGAGGTGCTTGACCGGTGTATGGAAGTAGCACCGCCCGATAAGGTACCCTATGAATATTTTATTATTGGCTTGGCTGATGCCTATTACAGATGCAACCTACCGGAAAAAGCTGATACGATTCTGATCGGATATTCGGAAAGTTGCGACCGGCTTTTAGGATATTACCTGTCCCAGAACAAAAATGTGATTGAAGGGAGCATTTCGCAGATCAGGTTCCAGTTTCAACTCCTGCAGAATATGATGATCACGGCCCAGAGCAATCAGCAGTTAGATCTTGTCCGTGATATTAATGAAAAGTTACAGCGGAATTATCAGGATTTTACCATAAAAGCGGAAAGAAAGGATTTATGATGGAACCATTACCGGAAAATTTCAATTCCAAAACGGTATTGTTTTAATATTATTTTTCTCTTCCTATAAGGCTGGTGGCAGTATCTGCAAGTATTTTTTTACGTGCATCTGAAACGGATATTTTGTGAAGGTTTTCAAATGCCTTGCTATAGTACAGATCAATTTTATCTTCAGTCAGCTTTTTGATATTGAGCTGATTAAAAATATCCGATGCCTGTGCTATCTTTTTCGTCCTGTCTTTTACCGGAGTACTCGTCAGATTCCTCAGCTCTTTCAGAACACGCATGGGTGCTTTCTCGAATGCAGTAAGCAGAAGAAAAGTTTTCTTATTGGATACAATGTCATTTCCCGGGGATTTGCCAAATGTTTCAGGATTGGCAAACACATCAAGCAGATCATCCTGCAGTTGGAATGCAATGCCCAGATTGCGTCCGAATTCATGGAGGAGGATCGCATCCTTTTCCGGGGCAGTACCGCATACGGCACCAATCTTCAGCGCTCCTGCCATAAGAATGGCTGTTTTCAGCTCGATCATATGAAGGTATTCTTCCACCGAGATGCTTTCAAGAGATTCATAGTCCATATCAAGTTGCTGGCCTTCACACACTTTTAGTGCAGTATTGTTGAAGATAGTGAGGATCGCAGGAAGTTTTGATGACCTGATCATTGCAAGGTATTCGTATGCTTTGATCATCAGGGCATCGCCCGAGAGTATCGCCACATTTTCACTCCATTTTTTATGAACAGTGGGCCGGTTTCTCCGCATTTCCGATCTGTCCATAATATCGTCGTGCAGGAGCGTGAAATTATGGAACATCTCAATAGCTATGGCCGGATTTATGGCATCATCAACCGAATCGGAGAAGAGGTTGCATGCCATGATAGTAAGTGCTGGCCGGATCCGTTTGCCACCAGCTCCCATAGCGTAACGGATGGGCTCATATAAATTCGCCGGCACAGGAGGTAAATTCATCTGTCCGATCACAGCATTGACCTGCAGGATACATTCTTCGAGACTATACATGGCTCATAAAATTGAGGGATAAAATTAGGGTTATAAAATTACTCCTCAAAATAATCCTTCTTTGATTTTCGTTAATTAATAGCTATTTTTGGCCGTCTGAAATCAGAGCTATATATTGACTGAACGCAAGAAACAATCTGAAAATTGTAATGTTATGAATTATCGGGGCCGGTTTCTGATCCTGCTGTTTACGGCAGGTATTGGTATTTCAGCTGCTTCGCAGGGATACGAGCTGAAATTCAGGATCAACGGATTGAAGGATACAACAGTGATTCTCGGGCACTGGTTGAACCAGTCGATGTACCCCGACGACACCGTGGTGGTAAACCGCAACGGTGAAGGTGTTTTTAAGGGCAAATCCGCTCTCCCTGGGGGAATGTATATTGTATACCTGCCATCCACAAGCTATTTTGAATTGCTCCTGGATAAAGACCAGCATTTTTACTTTGAATCGGATACGGTGAACTTTATACAATCTTTGAAGTTTAAGGGTTCTGAAGACAACCTGATCTTTTCTGATTTTCAGAAGTACATGAAATTGCTGAAAGACAGGGCTGATTCACTTCAGAATGCATTAAAGAACAGCGCTGGTGAAGAAGAAAAAGAATTGCTAAGGGCAGATTTGAGGAAATTGGGGGACGAACGTATCGGGTACATTAAAAAGATCAAAAAAGAACACACCGGACTTTGGGTGGCCGATTTTCTCAATGCCACGCTTGATATTGATGTGCCGGAAGCTCCCTTACTTCCTGATGGGAGAAGGGATTCATTGTTTCAGTATTACTATTACCGGAACCATTATTTCGATAATTTTGATATTTCGGACCCGCGGTTGTTGAGAACTCCCCTGTATGAGGATAAGATCATGACATACCTCAATAAGGTTATTCCCCAGGTTCCCGACTCCATCATACCTTATGTCGATATGTTGATTGAGAAATCTCGTGCTGATTCAAGTCTTTTCAGGTATATGCTCATCACGCTTTTTAACCATTTTGCCAAAAGCAATATTATGGGTATGGATGCCGTATACATTCATATTGCCGATAAATACTACATAAACGAATCGTGGTGGAGCGACAAAAAGTTTCTTGAAGATCTTAAAGACAGGATTGATAAAGCCAAACCCCTGATGATCGGAAAGATAGCTCCGGATATCGAACTTATACAAGTCCCGACAGAACATTTTATAGCGGCTGAAAACGATACGGCAGTTAAGCGGTTTCCTCATGTCGGCACTCAATTCAATCTTCACCAACTTAAATCAGACTATATCGTCCTGGTATTCTGGGAAGCGGACTGCGGCCATTGCAAAACCGCAATCCCTAAGCTATACAGCATCTATGAGAACAGCCTGAAAAGTAAGGGAAACGTTACTGTTCTGGCAGTCAGCACATTATTTGGCGAAGACGGCAAAGAAAAATGGGTCGATTTTATAAACAGCCACAAGCTATACGATTGGATCAACGCATGGAACCCCTATTCTTACAAGTTCAAGATCCAGTATGATATTTCTTCCACACCCCAGATATTCATACTCGACAGGGACAAGAAAATAGTGGCTAAACGGATCGGCGTTGAGAATGTTGAAGGAATAATTACCATGCTCGAAAGTATGGAGGAAAATAAATAAGGATCCTGCGGATGAAAATGCAACAACCCATAAAGCTGATTCTTGAGGATGGTACCGAGTTTAGAGGCAAATCGTTTGGCGCTGCACGATCAATTTCAGGTGAGGTAGTCTTCAATACTGCAATGACCGGCTATCCTGAAAGTCTTACCGATCCGTCCTACAAAGGACAGATCCTTGTGCTTACTTATCCCATTATAGGAAACTATGGAGTTCCCGGTAATGAACGCGATAACGGCCTGGAAAAATATTACGAATCGTATGCCCTGCATATTTCCGGGCTGATCGTATCGGATTATACCGAGGAATATAGCCACTGGAATGCTCAAAAAAGTCTCGGTGTGTGGATGAAGGAGTTCGATATACCCGGTATCACCGGAATAGATACGCGCCAGCTGACAAAGATCCTTAGGGAAAAGGGGACAATGCTCGGAAAAATTGTATTTGAAGGCAAAGATGTCGATTTCTATGATCCCGGTCTTGAAAACCTGGTTTCTCAGGTCAGCATCAAAGAAAAGAAAGTCTACGGAACAGGCAAATACAAGATACTCCTGATAGATTGCGGTGTGAAGTATAATATAATAAGAAACCTGATTAAGCGGGATTGTAAGGTTACTGTAGTGCCATGGGACTGGGATTTGTCCCGTGAGGAATACGACGGGCTTTTTATTTCCAATGGTCCCGGTGATCCAAAACAATGCGTTACTACCATTGAAAACCTGGCCGGGGCATTAAAGAAAGATGTTCCCATATATGGCATATGCCTGGGAAACCAGTTGTTGTCACTGGCTGCCGGGGCAGATACCTATAAGTTGAAATACGGACACCGCAGTCATAATCAGCCTGTATTGCAGGCGGGTACCACTAAAGCATACATAACTTCCCAGAATCATGGTTATGCCATCGACAACAGTACCCTTCCCGATGACTGGGAGCCTTTGTTCATCAATCTTAATGACAATACCAACGAAGGTATGCGCCATAAAAGCAAACCTTTCTTTTCTTCCCAGTTTCATCCCGAAGCTTCAAGCGGTCCGACAGATACAGAATTTCTTTTCGATCAGTTTATAGATACCATCAGAAAATATAAGGCAAGCTGAAGAATCCTCTGCCAATATCCATTGGCATGAAACTGCCGGATCCATGAAAACAATTGAGATCAGTGAAACCATCACAAAACGCTGCCCTGGTTTACGGCTTCACTGCCTTGAGTGTAACTCTCAGGTCACGGTTTCCGATGACATTCTTCAGGCATACATCAATGCAGAGATCCGGGAAATTGCCGGAAATTTAACCATACAGGATATCACAGCTAAGATACCCGTAAAAGCCACACGGACAGGATATAAAGCTCTAGGAAAAGATCCTTCACGATACAGACCTTCCGCAGAATCGCTCCTGAGAAGGATTGTAAAAGGGCAGGAACTATACCTGATAAACAATGTGATTGACATATTGAACCTCGTCTCGATCCGGTCGGGATATTCCATCGGTGGCTACGATTTCGATAAAATTGAGGGGACCATCAGGTTGAAATGCGGAAAAGAAAATATGGTGTATACCGGTATTGGCAGGGGATTACTGAATATTGCAGGCCTTCCTGTGCTTTTAGATGAACAGGGGCCATTCGGTACTCCGACGAGCGATTCGGAAAGAACAAGCATTACCCTGAAGACCAGACGGTTTCTTATGGTATTTTACAATTTTGAAACGGATGCTTCGATCGAAAAATGGATCGAGCAGACAAAGTTTCTGCTCACAAGATTTGCATCCGCCACAGGGTTTGAATATTACAGGATCTAACCTTTATAGTACTTCGGCAAACTCAGCAAACCTGAATGTGGTTCGCTGCATAAGTTCCTCAAAGATCTGTCCTGATTCCATATTGTCCTCATCTCCTTCCTCATAATGCCAGATCACTGTTGTTTCAAGAACCTGCTTATTGTCGTCGAGTGTTTTGAGCATATCAAGGATTCTTTTTGAGGATGCACTGTTAAAATATTCAAGACTGATATCGAAAACCACGGTTTCGGTCTTCAATTCAGCAATCCACTTCAGCAGAGGATTATAAAAAACATTTACATCTTCAGGAAGAGATCTGCCTTCCATGCAGAGTTTACCGTCAATATTAAAAATAACTGAAGGTGTACATGTTGTTCCGGGTATCGTCAGATTTTCCATACCAATGTTTTTTAAAGTATTCAGTTCGTTTCCAAATCTGAATGATTCTACGTAAACTTTATCTGAAAGATCAAATACGTTGACAAATATCAAGTTTAAAGTGATGAGCGAAATCACCGGATATGTGAAACATGCGTCACCGTATTATATCTGCCGGAAATTTATATTAACACGCTGTATTATAATAACTTAATCATTCTTTAGTAGTTTTTATCAATGCGACTGCTGTCTTCGGTTTCGGGAAAGAACCTCCATCTATATAATACAACATAACTCATCGGTGTGAAAGTGAATAATTTATTTGGATTTTGTTATTTGTATAAACATATATTTATATATTTGTATGCGTAAAATGATCAAGCACAATACCATGAAATTTAGTACGTTAACGGCAGAACAACTCGATAAGGCTGCCAATATGCTTAAGGCCATCGCCCATCCCATGCGGATTGCCATCATCAATTACCTGGAAGACGGAAAGCATTTGACAGTTACTGAGATACATGAAAAACTGGGTATCGAACAATCCACCACATCGCACCACCTGGGTATATTGAAAGATAAAGGTGTACTGGATTCAAAACGGGAAGGGAAGAACACTTACTATTCCCTGAAACACGATACACTCAGCAGCATCGTAGAATGCATCAGTAAATGTGCATGCGACTAAGAATCTGTGAAATCACTGGAGCCGGGAAAGGTAATTTTCCGGCTTTTTATTATCCGCTGATCAATAAAGAAGCGGGTCGAATCCAATGGGAATTCGTACCTTTAGGAGGTAAGTAACCCCTAAATTCTTAGCAGATGGATCATAAAAAATTGTTTCTGCTTGATGCCTATGCGCTGATATTTCGTTCATATTATGCCTTCATTAGCCGTCCCATAAAGAATTCAAAAGGATTCAATACGTCTGCCATTTTCGGTTTTGTCAACACGCTTGATGAAATCCTGCGAAAGGAAAAACCAACACATATCGCAGTAGCGTTCGATCCCCCGGAACCCACGTTCCGAAATGAACTTTATGCCGACTATAAAGCCAACAGGCTGGAAACCCCCGAAGAAATCAGGCAATCAGTCCCGTACATCAAGGAGATCATCAGGGGCTTCAATATCACGATACTTGAAGTGAATGGATATGAAGCGGATGATGTGATCGGTACTGTTGCGAAAATGGCTGAAAAAGAGGATTTTGAAGTTTATATGATGACCCCGGATAAAGATTTTACCCAACTGATAACAGACAGGATTTTTGTGTATAAACCGAGGCGTGCTGGCGGAGAAGCCGATATTCTACGGCCGGAAAATATCAGGGTATTGTTCGGGATCGATGATCCGGCCCAGGTGAAAGATGTACTTGCTTTATGGGGCGACAGCTCCGATAACGTGCCCGGGGCACCCGGAATAGGAGAAAAAACAGCTAAAGCGCTTATTGCTAAATACAAAAGCCTGGAGAACCTGTATGAAAACATCGATGATTTAAAAGGTAAACAAAAGGAAAACCTGTTGCTGTTCCGCAAGCAGGTTGAGCTGGCTAAAATACTGGTTACCATTAAAACAGATGCGCCGGTCCAACTCGATTTTAAAAAACTTGAAATCATACCACCGGATAAGATCAGGCTAAAATCACTGTTCCATGAGCTTGAATTTCGCACACTGGCATCCCGGATAATCGGCGAAAGCTCATCAGAAGCTGTTCCTTCACAGGGAACGCTTTTTGGAAACGACTCTGAGGGCCTGACCGGCCAGTTGCCAACCGGTATACAAACAATTGCCGATGTTCCCCATACTTACCGTCTGGTCAATACACCTGGCGAGAGAAATGAACTTATCCGGGATTTACTCACAAAGGATACGGTCTGTTTTGATACCGAAACCACCGGATTAACGGTAGGCGAAGCGGAACTGGTGGGAATATCGTTCTCATTTGCTGATCATGATGGGTATTATGTGAGTATACCGGCCGAAAGGGAGGAAGCCGGGAAGATTGTGAATGAGTTTATTCCTTTCTTTGAACATGAGCACATCACTAAAATTGGTCAAAATATTAAATTCGATATTCAAATACTGGAAAATTACCGGGTAAAGGTAAAAGGCAGGATATTCGATACAATGATTGCTCATTATTTGCTGCAACCTGAACTTCAACACAATATGGATTACCTTGCGCAGCTTTACCTGAACTATGCGCCGGTACCCATTGAAAGGCTGATCGGGCCAAAGTCAAAAAGCCAGTTGAATATGCGAATGGTGGAGGTTGAAACCGTAAAGGAATATGCATGTGAAGATGCCGATATAACTTGGCAGCTTGCCGGTGTGCTGAAAAAGGAACTGGAAAAGAACAATATGGTGCGCTTGGCAGAGGAAATTGAAATGCCCCTGATAACGGTTCTTGCCGAAATGGAAGATGCAGGTTTCAAATTGAATGTTGGGAGCCTGAATGAATATGCTGTGGTGTTAAACCACGATATAGAGGCTCTTGAACAGGAAATATTCCGGCTTGCAGGCCAGCATTTCAATATATCTTCTCCAAAACAACTTGGCGAGATCCTTTTTGAAAAACTAAAGATCTCTGAAGGAGTACGTAAAACCAAGTCCAAACAATATTCCACAAACGAAGAAGTGCTTATTCAACTAAAGGATAAGCACGAAGTGGTTGGAAAGGTACTTGAATACAGGATGTTACGTAAACTGCTGAACACTTATGTTGAGGCATTACCCAGGCTCATAAACCCGAAAACGGGAAAAATCCATACTTCTTTTGAACAGGCATGGGTGGCCACAGGCAGGCTTAGCTCAAAGAATCCGAACCTGCAAAATATACCCATACGCGATGAAAAAGGAAGGGAAATACGAAAATCCTTTGTTGCAAGCGGTGAAGAGTATATCCTCCTGTCGGCCGACTATTCCCAGATAGAGCTTAGGCTGATGGCGCATATGAGCGGTGATAAAAACATGATCGGGGCATTTTTAAGTGGTGAGGATATTCATGCAGCGACTGCCTCGAAAATATACCATGTTTCGCTGCAGGAGGTTACCCCTGAAATGCGGAGATCGGCCAAAACAGCAAATTTCGGCATCATCTATGGGATATCCGCGTTCGGGTTATCGCAGCGGCTCGGTATCACAAGATCAGATGCAAAAATACTCATTGACGGCTATTTTGAGAGTTATAAAAAAGTAAGGGCTTATATGGAGCAATCGATCAGGAAGGCAAAAGAAAAAGGGTATGTGGAAACAATTATGGGACGAAGAAGGTACCTGAAGGATATTCATTCGGCCAATGCCATCGTTCGGGGAAATGCTGAACGCAATGCTATCAATGCACCGCTTCAGGGTTCTGCAGCCGATATTATTAAGAAAGCCATGGTGAGTGTAAATGCAAAGCTGGCCGATTCATTCCGCACAAAAATGATCCTTCAGGTGCACGATGAACTGATATTTGATGTATACAAACCTGAACTTGAAAAAGTGAAGGAGATTGTAAAGGCTGAAATGGAAAATGCCGTTGCGCTAAGTGTGCCTCTGTTGGTTGAAATAGGAACAGGCAGTAACTGGCTCGAAGCCCATTGATGCCTGATTAACACGATGAATCACAGCCAAAGAATAAAGGGTAAACCAGGATGCGTATGGATTAAATATTCGCAATGTACTTGTGTATTTCGGCATTGTACCGTGTCCGGATGTCGGCAAGCCTTTCGATGGAAGGATTTTTAGCGTATATCCTTACAAAATCGGTGATCACTCCGGAATAAATATATGCCCTTGCGGTATCAAAATTCCGGTTATCGACATTATTCTTTACCTGATTCGAAATTTTCCTGAACAACGACCAGGATAATTCAGCATCGATTTCCACATAATACATATTCTCATCCTGCGCATCCATAAAAATGCACTCTGAAATTTTTTCCAGAACAAATAACTTTTTTAAGCTGATAAGGCCCAATGCATTAATAGTCTTTTTCTTGCTGAAATTAATCCCTTCATCGATAAACCAGTTTTGCAGCTCGGCAATTCGTTCAAAAGTGTCCATATTCCTGATCCTGATGCAGAAATACGTATCATTGTAAATCTTGATCTCGCCCGGAACGGCATCAATTGGGGCCTGAAGGAACCGGCTTATCTTTTTTACCAGCCTGAATACCGATTCGGTAGAATTCCTGGACGAAGTAACCAGATAGATAAATCCGGGTTTGGAATCTGAGGGGAGGTTTTCTCCGTTATACCCGGGAAATGGCTCCAGGCTTTCCAGCACAAGTGTATTCGGTAAAATATTGTAATCAAGCGACTTAAGGGTTTCTTCCTTGGTCAGCAGGCCGAGTGTTTCAATATGTTTACAATCGTTATCCATGTATAGATCCTTTAAAACAAAATTACATCATTCTCTTTATTTAATTGCATTCAAGCTGTTATATATACCTAATTTATACTGCACACGAGGCATAAAGTATGCTATTCATAGCACGTTTTATTTTTCAGGGATATCATCGCCGTGCATCCAATGAGTAAGTTCCTAAAGCTGTGAGCATAACTTTTAAGATCAGCTTAATCAATCCGGTTCCGAATACCCTGAGAAGTAAAGATTACAAGGTATCATTACAAAATGCATTGCCATATAAAGGCACCTGGGAAATGGACAAAGCAGGGATTCAGGTTTCCGAATGATGGGGTTAAAATGCAGACGGGGAAATAGATTCTTTAAGCAAATTTGTTGGGACGAACAAATCACGATAGTAAGTTATATAATTCATATATAAAGTTTCTGATCAAAAGAATTTTATTATGAATTATCTAAAGCAAAGATGTAAAGTTTAATACCAGTGATCCAATTTCAGTAAAATAGTCATGAATTAGATATAATAAAACAATGTAATTTAAAGTTAACTAATTACTTTAACAAGTTTAACTAAACCATTTATATAAGGTCTTTTTTACCTGTTCAATCTTCACAGGCTTTATAATGTAATCGTTCATTCCGGACGATATGGCACTGTATTTACCTTTTTTGGTAGCTGTTGCGGTCATGGCGACAATAGGCATCTGATAACCCATGCCACGGATATCCACAGTGGCCTGAATTCCATCTCTTTCCGGCATCAGGATATCCATAAATACTATATCGTAACTTTTTTTCTGGACCATGCTGACGGCCTCTTCCCCGTTAACAGCGATGTCAACCGGATATCCCAGGGCTGAAAATATGGTCTCAGCAACTTTCTGATTAATGGCATTGTCTTCAGCCACAAGTATGCTTAATCCCGGCTTCAACTTTTTTTCTTCATCCATTTCCAGCCGTGTGGCATTCGGGAAGTTTTCCTTAAGGTATTCAATGAATTCATCCTGTTCAAATGGTTGAGTAAGATAATAATCCACATCCACACGTTTTGACTGGATATAATTATCGGGCTTATGGTTTGAACTCAGTATGAAAACCAGGAATTTATCGATAATTTTCTTATCTTTCAAATATTTAGCTATCTGAATACCGCTGAAATTCGGTTCATCGATGATAATGAGGAAATGGTATTCGTTCACACAATCTTTCAACAATTCAAAAAGATTTTCCTTTTTATTATCATGGTATTTATAAGCAAGATGAGTGATTTTATACAGGTCGAGAAAAGCATACAACCGTTTTTTGTTTTCACTGTCTTTGGTGATGATTAGTGTTTTTAACTGGCTGAATTCAGTAATAACGCTGAAATCCGGTTTCTTTGATAATTTCTCGTTCGAAAATACTTCGATTGTAAAATTGAACTTGGTACCGGGATTATTCGGATCGGTGGAAATTGAGGACGGACTTTCAACCCAGATTTCACCATGCATAAGATTGACAAGTTGTTTCGAAATTGTTGTTCCAAGTCCCGATCCTCCGTATTTTCTAGAAGTGGATTCTTCTGCCTGGGTAAACGAATTGAATATGCTTTCCAGCTTTTGCTTCGGGATTCCAACCCCTGTGTCTTCTATGGAGAACCCGAGGGTAAGATTGCCGTTATACGATTCTTCAACAGCTACGGTGACTACAATTTTGCCATCGTTAGTAAATTTAACCGCATTGCTGACCAGGTTAGATATAACCTGTCTAAGCCTGAAGGGATCACCGATGATCTGGTCGGGAACATCGTCAGCTATAATAGTTTCCAGGGAGATGTTCTTCTCCTCAACGATAGCACGAAAAAGGTCAAGGGAAAGTTTAACTTCTTCCCTCAGCTTAAACGGGATCTCCTCAAGCTGCATTTTCCCCGATTCAATTTTTGAAAAATCAAGGATGTCATCGATAATGCTCAGCAACAGGTCAGCCGATTTTTTAACGATCTGAATATATTCCTTCTGGGATTTTGTAAGGTTATCCCGGTCAAGAGCATCGGTCATGCCGATAATACCGTTCATGGGAGTCCTGATCTCATGGCTCATCTTTGCAAGAAATTCCGATTTTGCTGTATTTGCGGCGGCTTCGTACTTTCTCGATTTTTCGATTGCGGTGACATCAATAAAGGCTTCAAGGAACACATCTTCGCCATCCATGATAAGGGCCGATTCTTTCTTGTAAATAACAACCTCATTGCCTTCCTGCTGATAGAGCACAAACTGGTTCGTATCGAATGCCGAGTCCCCAACCTCATCCTGAAAATAATTTTTTGACATCATAAACCGGTCGGAAATATCCTTGCCTGCAATATCATCATCGCTCCTTATAAACAGAAGATCACGGGCTGTCTTGTTCATTGATCTGACTTTCCGCTGACTGTCCATGATCATCACTCCTATAGGTAAATTTTCGAGCACCTGGTGGATTTCCTTAAGTTCATTGGAAATCATTCTCTCAGACCTGAATTTACGGCTGATGATTCGCAACAGAATAAAAATGGAGAGGGTAAGGATAAGAAAGCTCAATACCCCGAGAAGCAGGATATACTTTATAACCACCCTGAATATGATGCTGTTGTTCAACGAAAAAACGATCCCGAATTGTTGTTGTATCATCACCACGGGATAGTAGACCGATAATAATTTCTGGATTTTCCCGTCGATCATCATGGTATGCACAAGGAACCCTTTCTGACCGTTGTGAAGGTTTGCAGCGATTTCATGTGGAACTTCTCCCGATATATTGGAACCGATATTTGCAGATACCAGATTGCCTTTTTCATCAACGATCCATTGCCAAATTGAATGCTCGAGGTGAAACTTTTCAAGCACGGAATGAATGTAATTCTCAAAATCGAGCGAAACAACAAGATTTCCCAGAACTACATTATCTTTAAAAACCGGAAGGGAATACTGATAGACACCTTCCCGGAATACAATCCTTTCCTTGTCTTCGAGTTTTCTCTGCCGTTGAGCAATATAAACGTCTGTAATAAATTGCCTGTTCTTATCCTGAAAAAGGTTTAACACATTTCTGTCTTTGTCATACACATATATATTCTTAATCAGGTGTTCATAGGTTGAATAAAACAATTCCAGTTTCCGCAGGGTCCTTTCTTTTACAGATTCGTTTTTAAAAATCTCCGACAAATCATCTGAAAAAATAATCTTATTGATATTGCTTTCAAACATAAACATGGAAGATTCAAGCTCATTTGCACAGTTTTTGGCCTGCTGGAAGATGATGTTTTTCTGAAAATTGACCTGTTGTTTATAAATAACACGGATAAAATAAACATTAATGGCGATCACAACTGTGATTACAAGAACAATGGAGATGAAATATTTTTTCATTTCAGTCGGGGTATTCTTTGTGGCACACCGTCGGTCACATATGAGGAGTCTAAAATATTAATATTTACCATGAAAAAAAAATCCTTCCTGAATTATTTATCCACGTATAACCGTTAGTTACTAACGGATTAACCTTGTTCAGCTTCCTGCTCTGTACTTACTATTGCTGTCAGCGAGTATGCTCAGGTAACTCCTGTATCTCGATCGGGCAATACTGCCCGATTCAACAGCCTCTTTTACTGCACATCCGGGTTCATGTGAATGGGAACAATTGTAATATTGACAGTTTACCGATGTCGTAAATATTTCGGGAAAAAACAATCCGACCTCTGATTTTTCAAAATCAATAACTCCGAAACCCTTTATTCCCGGACTGTCGATAACATACCCTCCGATATCAAGAGGAAACATTTCTGAAAATGTGGTGGTATGTTTCCCCGTTTTATGGTACATTGAAATATCGTCTACTTTAAGGTTAAGACCAGGCTGAACAAAGTTGATAAGGGTAGTTTTTCCCACACCTGAATTTCCGGCCACCAACGACGTTTTATTTTTCAGGACATCCTTCAATCTTTCGATATTGGAATGGGTGACCGCAGATACCTGAAGGCAGGGATATCCTATTTTCGAATATACTGCTATCAGGTCATACATAACTGAAGTAGTCTTCTCATCGTATATGTCGGTCTTGTTTATCACCAGCCTGGAGGGGATATGATACGCTTCGGCAGATACCAGGAAACGGTCGATGAATTCCAGGGGTGTTTCCGGGTAAGCCAGGGTAAAAATCAGGATTGCCTGGTCAAGGTTTGCCGCAAGTATATGTGCTTCCTTCGAAAGATTAATGGATTTCCTTATGATGTAGTTTTTTCTCGGGTGTATTTCGGTAATCAGACCTGTCTTATTATCGTCGGATTCATAATCGACATGATCACCTACGGCAACAGGATTTGTGGTTTTTATCCCTTTTTGCCTGTATGTCCCTTTCATCTTGCACCGGATAAAAGAGCCGTCATCGTTGACAGTATGCCAGCTGCCTGTGGTTTTAGTGATTAAGCCGGTTTTCATGCGAGAGTCTTTATCCTGTTTTTTGGCAGGATGTAGCAAATATGATAAAATAAATGGATATAAACTGTTGTGCGGTTTTAAGAAATTAATTAAACTTGCAGTTCAATCGTTATGGAGGATCATTCGATGAAAATTCCTGTAGTACCCATACTTGGCTGATTTTCCGCTCTTATGCGGAAATCCTTTGCCTGTGCTCCATTCCGGGGCAATCTATCACATTCATTAATTAGTTTTAACCAATTACACATATCTGTTCATCGTTATGTCTGATTTATTTAAGGATATTGTCGAGTCCATTAAAGGGATTGAACAGGATTTTACCCGCATGAGATTAAGGCGTTCTGTTATTTTATTAGCCATACCCATGGTCCTTGAAATGATCATGGAATCGTTGTTTGCCCTTGCCGATATTGTATTTGTTTCCAGACTTGGCCCCGAAGCCACGGCTACAGTCGGCATTACCGAATCACTGATGACCATAATTTATGCTATTGGAATGGGCCTGAGCATGGCAACAACAGGTATTGTTGCACGCAGGATCGGAGAAAACCGTCCGGTAATGGCAGCACGTTCAGCCACACAATCGATCCTTCTCGGGGGCATTCTTTCCATCCCGTTTTTTGTGGCCGGGACTTTTTACAGCCGGGAAATACTCAATATGATGGGAGCCAGCCATGGTGTTCAGAGCACTGGTGCAGCATATACATCGCTGATGATCGGAAGCAACGTGATCATTATGCTGCTGTTCATCAATAATGCCATATTCCGGAGTGCAGGTGATGCCATGATTTCTATGATCGTGATGGTATCAGCAAATCTGATCAATATTGTTCTCGATCCATGCCTGATATTCGGACTCGGACCTTTCCCCCGGTTGGGAGTTACCGGGGCAGCCGTTGCCACCATAATCGGAAGGGGAACGGGTGTAACACTTCAGTTTTACATGTTCTTTAAACAAAAGCGAAGAATACAGCTGAACCGGAATGCCATGGTGGTGGACCTGAAAATAATATTCAGGTTGCTGAAATTATCTCTTGGCGGGATAGGACAGTTCCTTATCGCCACTACATCGTGGGTAGGGTTATACAGAATTATGACCGGATTCGGTGATAACGTTGTTGCCGGATATACCATTGCAATCAGGCTGATCATCTTTTCGCTGTTGCCGGCCTGGGGACTGAGCAATGCCGCCTCAACTCTGGTAGGACAGAATCTTGGTGCACTTAAGCCCGGCAGGGCGGAACGAGCAGTATGGGTCATTGCCCGGGTAAATATTTCATTCCTGCTGATTGTGGGTGTTTGTTTTTTCTTCCTTTCCACACCTATTGTTAGTGCCATAAGCATGGATGCTGATGTACGCGAGGCGGGAATATTGTGCCTGAAAATATTGTGTTTCGGGTATGGCTTTTACGGATTGGGTATGGTAATGTCGCAGGCATTTAACGGCGCGGGCGATACCTTTACCCCTACCCTGGTGAATTTTGCCTGTTTCTGGATGCTCGAAATACCCCTTGCTTACTATCTCTCGATGAAAATGGGAATGAATGAGACCGGGATTTTTATATCGATAGTCATTGCGGAATCGATGCTGGGTATCCTGGCAACCCTGCTTTTCAGAAGAGGGAAATGGAAGCTCAGGGAAGTATGAATATGATTTTTTTCAGTGAACTGCGTGCAGAATATACTACTTTTGTATGAATCATTACTCAATAAGAAAAGCTGTGCATCTTGATTATTATTCATACCTGATCCTGCCATTTCTTATTTTCCTTGCCCGGATCGTTGATGTGACCCTGGGTACCTTACGCATTATTTTTATTTCAAAAGGCAAAAAATACATCGCCCCCTTTCTCGGATTTATCGAAATAATTATATGGCTGCTCGCCATCACCAGGATCTTTGAAAACCTGAATAACTGGACCTGCTACCTGGGTTTTGCAGCTGGATTTGCCACCGGCAGCTATATAGGAATCGTTGTGGAAGAAAAGATAGCGCTGGGCGTTGAACTTATCAGGATTATTACCAGTAAAGATGCCACAGGTCTGATAATGACCCTGAAAGAACAGGGATATGGGGTCACCTACATTACGGCAAACGGAAGCCAGGGTGAGGTAGGGATTATTTATTCAGTGATCAAACGCAGTGATCTTGCCAGGTTTATAGGATTTATGAAAGAATTCAACCCCAATGCTTTCTATACTATTGAAGACATCCGGTTTGTCAATAAAAATATATACCGGCCGGTGAATGCTGTCAATCGGGGCAAGAGCTGGTTAAGGATGAAGCATAAATAGCCTATATCCGATGATCCATCAATATGCAGGCGAATTTGCGGCCCTGGCAACAGCAGTCTTCTGGACGATCACAGCCCTTGCATTCGAGTCGGCCAGCATGAAAGTGGGATCGATTGCGGTAAACATCATCAGGCTTGTCATCGGATTTATTTTCCTGAGTATTTTTGTATGGATATCCCGTGGGCTGATACTTCCTGTCGATGCAACGGCTGGTAACTGGTTTTGGCTTGTATTATCAGGACTTATCGGGTTCTTTTTCGGCGATCTTTTCTTATTTAAATCGTATACCCTAATCGGATCACGCGTTTCAATGCTGATCATGACCCTTGTTCCGCCTATTACCGCGCTCCTGGGATGGATCATCCTAAATGAGCGCCTTACCCTGTTCAACTATGCCGGGATGATGTTAACCTTTTCAGGCATATCTCTCGCTATTTTCGGAAAACCGGAAAAAAATTCGGGCTTGCTGCTCAAAATTTCACCAAGAGGCATCTTCTTTGCTTTTTGCGGTGCACTGGGCCAGGGAGCCGGACTTGTACTCAGTAAACTCGGTATGGGAAACTATGATCCGTTTGCTGCAACCCAGATCAGGATCATGGCGGGTCTGGCAGGATTTATACTGCTGGTTACCTATCTGGGGCGCTGGAACAGGGTCAAGAATGCCTTAAAAAACAAGAAAGCTATGACCGGTATAACTCTCGGTTCATTTTTTGGTCCGTTCCTGGGGGTTTCATTTTCACTGTTATCGGTAAAATATACAGAGACAGGGATTGCTTCAACCATTATGGCTCTGGTTCCTGTATTGATTATTGCACCTGCTGTTATTTTTTTCCGGCAGAAGGTCACAGCTCTTGAAATTGCCGGGGCAATACTGAGTGTATGCGGAGTATCGCTGTTCTTTCTGTTATAAGATCAGCATTGCATCACCATAGGTACCAAACCTGTATTTTTCTTTTATCGCCGTCTTGTACGATTCAAAAAGAAAATCATAGCCTGCAAACGCGGCAACGGTCATCAGTAATGTTGAATAAGGCAGGTGAAAATTCGAGATCATGCTCGTGGGTACATTGAATTCATAGGGAGGGAAAATGAATTTGTTTGTCCATCCGTCGTAAGGTTTCAGGTATCCGTTCGTTGAGACCGAGCTTTCAAGGGTACGTAGCACTGTAGTACCCACTGCACAAATATGGTGTTCACTTTCCCGGGCTTTATTGACGGTTTCAACTGCCGATTCGGGGATGATGATGCGTTCAGAATCCATCTTATGTTTTGTGAGATCTTCCACATCCACTGTTCTGAAATTTCCCAATCCCACATGCAGGGTAATTTCCGCAAAACGAACTCCTTTTATTTCAAGCCTTTTAAGCAGTTCGCGGCTAAAATGAAGGCCTGCGGTAGGCGCTGCAACTGCACCTTCATATTTTGCAAAAACTGTCTGGTACCTTTCACGATCTTCGGGCTGTACATCGCGCTTAATGAATTTGGGTAAAGGGGTTTCCCCCAGTTTATAAAGTGTCTGCTTGAATTCGTCGTAATCCCCGTCGAAAAGAAATCTGAGGGTTCTGCCTCTTGAAGTGGTATTGTCTATAACCTCTGCAACAAGGATATCGTCCTCACCAAAATACAATTTGTTGCCGATCCTTATCTTACGTGCCGGATCAACAAGCACATCCCACAACCGTTGTTCCTTATTCAATTCACGCAACAGGAATACTTCGATCTCTGCCCCGGTTTTTTCCTTGTTTCCATATAATCTGGCCGGAAATACCTTGGTATTGTTGAATACCATAACATCATCTTCGGAAAAATAATTGATGATTTCCTTGAATATCTTATGTTCAATTTTTCGGGTATCCCTGTGCAACACCATCATCCTCGACTCGTCCCTGTTTTCTGATGGATACTTGGCAATTAATTCATCTGAAAGATTGTACTTGAATTGCGATAATTTCATCCGTTCAATGTTTAAAGTTGAATAAAAGTCTTAATTACACCCGCTCAATTCCTTAAGTGTGAGATTTCAAGAGTAAAATTGTATCTGTCTGGTTAGCAAACCCACCATATACGTAAAAGTTCAAAAAAGGTTACATCAAAGCGATAAAATTCTTAAATTCATTGAAAGTCAATGCACTGCCAAGGTTATACTGCCCTATAGCGGTTCTTTTCAACCCGATCAGGTGAGCGCCTGAATTCAGTCTGATGCCAATATCACGGGCTAATGCGCGGATATAGGTTCCTTTGCTGCACGATATTCTGAGTTCCAGCACCGGTTTGGCAAATTCAATTTGTTCTATGCTGTGTATAGTAATTCCGGATGCTTTCAGGCTGACATTTTTCCCTTTTCTGGCATGCTCATAAGCCCTCTTCCCTTCAACAAACCTGGCGGAGTAAACCGGCGGTTCCTGCATGCTGCTGCCTTCAAAACCATTTAAAACATCATTGATCAAATCGGGAGTGATGTGTTCAGTGGGAAATTCATGGTCCACAGCTGTCTCGAGATCAAACGAGGGGGTAGTGGAACCCAGCTTAATTTTTGCTATATATTCTTTCCTGAGATCCTGATATTCTACTATGTTTTTTGTCGCTTTCCCGGTACATATGATCATCAGTCCTGTGGCAAGCGGATCGAGAGTGCCGGCATGGCCCACTTTTAGGTTTTTGCAGCTAAGTTTTCTCTGTATTTCGTACCTCACTCTTTTTACAAGTTCGAAAGATGTCCAGTATTGGGGTTTATCCAACAGGAGAATTTCACCGTTAATAAAATCAGGCATTCTTAAATAAACTGCTTTACGGTAAAACAGTAAAGATAATTGCAACTGTTCCGATCACAAAACAATAGAGTGCAAAATAAATCAGTTTGCTTTTTTTAACAACTTCGATCATTAACCTGCAGGCTATCCATCCTGTAAAAAAAGCTGCCAGGAAACCGATTACCAGCGGCAAAGCACCGATCTGATCTTTTCCCAGGCTGCCCGAAAAAACATCCAGCAGATTTTTGCCGATAATGGGTAAAAGGACCATCAGGAAAGAAAACCTTGCCACATTTTCCCGTTTATTTCCGAGATACAAGCCGGTGGCTATTGTTGCACCTGACCTCGATATTCCTGGTATAACCGCTATAGCTTGGGCAATGCCTATAAGCAGTGCACCGATAAAGGAAATTTCTTTCTCACCCGGTTTTGTATAGAATGTGATGGCCAGAAGCAGGGCAGTAACCAACAGCATAAAGCCGACCAGAAGTATATCGCCGGAGAATAATTGTTCTACCTGTTTTTCAAAAAACAAAGCAACAATTGCAACGGGTATACAGGACAATACCAGTTTTGTTGCATAGATGGTGGGCGGATTCCATTGAAACCTGAACAACCCTTTGAAAATATCTCCAAGTTCCCGGTAAAACACTACAATTGTACTGCAAACCGTGGCACCGTGAACAACGATCGTAAACGTTACTTCCTCTTTTAGTGTTACTCCCAGCAACACTTTGCCTATTTCCAGGTGACCGCTGCTGCTGACCGGTAAAAATTCTGTCAGTCCCTGAATAATTCCGAGAATAAGTGCGTCAAACCAACTCATGGCGTCAGTGCATTGGTATATTTAATAGTGGCTTTCGGTTTAGGATGCATTTTCCTGAGGTTCCCTTGGCTTCTTCATGATCGCATAGATCTCAAAAAGGAAACCAAACAATACGACGATCGGTGCAAGGGTGATCCTTCTGAAACTGAAGATTTCTTTGCCGTTGAATACATTCGGGTCATCTGATCTGCCTCCTATCATCAGCAGGAAACCAACAATGATGATTACAAAGCCTATGATCAGCAGAATATAATTTTCTTTGCCCAGGGCAAATTCCGGCTTTTTGGGTTCTTCTTTAATTTTTGCCATTTAATTACGAGTATAAATTGTCGGTTTTAATATTAAGATATTTGTTTACAGCGAAATATGTTGAAATCCAGTCGATAAATATCCCGAGAATGAGCACAATCAGATACAGGAATACAACGATTCTGGTATCGCTGAACCCAATGATACCCTCAAGTTCACCCTGCAGGAAATAGATCATTGCGCTGAGCATCGCCATGGCAATGAGTGAACCGATCATGCCCTGAACTATGCTCACATACAGAAAAGGTCGCCGGATAAATGCTCCGGTGGCACCGACAAGTTGCATGGTACGGATCAGGAACCGTTTTGAATAAACGGCAAGTCTGATGGTATTGTTGATCAGGGCAAGTGCGATCAGAAACAACACAGCGCTGATGATGAGAATGAAAAAACTGATTTTTCGGACATTATCATTGATCAGATGCACCAGCGATTTTTGATAGTATACTTCTTTGATCTGAGTGAATTCCTGCAGGTCTTTTTCGATCATTGCGATACTGTCTGGGTTTGTATAACTTGCATACAACCTTACATCAATGGAAGGTGTCAATGGATTGAATCCCAAAAAATCAATGAAATCTTCACCGATTTCTTTCTGAAATTCACGTGCAGCCTCATCAGCAGTAACATAGCTAGTTTCCTTCACATAATGCTTGGTATCCAGAATTTTTTGCAGTTGAAAAATATCGGCTTCTTTGCTGTCGTCTTTCAGATATACTGTAAACCCGATGTTCTCCTTAACATAATCCGATAGTTTTTTAGCGTTCAGCACAAGAAAACCGATTAGTCCGAGCATAAACAAGACCAGGGATATGCTGATGACGGAAGTAACATAGGAACTCCTCAGTCGCTGCTTGGTTATCCTGGTTTCTTGTTTCTGCATGACCACATATTATAGTGCTGCTAAGATATAAATTATTGGATTAATTTTCCTGATGTACATTATGTTAAAAATTCCCAAAATAGTAAGCTTGAAATAACTGGTATCAATAAGAACTTCTTGATTATTCATTTGATCAGTCCACCTGTAAACCGCGGGAAAAACTCTGTCCTTTATGCAGTGCCGGATAATCTATGAAATAATATCAATCCAGCCAAACTTATCCTCAGAGTCGCCCGTTTGTATGGATGTCAGCCAGTTATAGAGTCGTGTGCTTACCGGGCCCGGTTTTCCGTCTTTGCAGTATTCATAGATTTTATTGGATACCGGATCAACGATTTTGCGGATAGGAGTGATAACGGCAGCTGTACCACATGCACCGACTTCCTGGAATGTCGCCAGTTCATCAAGGGGTATCGGCCTGCGCTCCACTTTCATTCCCAGATCTTTGCACATTTCCGTTAGGCACATGTTAGTGATCGAGGGCAGTATTGACTTTGAATCGGGGGTAACATAGGTATTGTCTTTGATACCGAAAAAATTTGCGGGACCTGCCTCATCAATAAATTTCTTTTCGCAGGCATCAAGATACAGAGCGGTTGCAAAATTATTGCTATGCGCCATTTCAAGAGATCTGAGGCTCGCGGCATAATTGCCGCCAACTTTATAGCTGCCGGTGCCCAATGGTGCAGCCCGGTCAAAATCTCGGCATATCATGATATCTACAGGCGAAAAGCCCGATTTAAAATACGGGCCAACGGGGGTTACAAATACCATAAACATATATTCCTTCGCCGGTTTTACACCTACCTCAGCTCCCGTTCCGATAAGTAAAGGCCGGATGTAAAGCGATGCACCGTGGCCGTATGGCGGCACAAACCGTTGGTTCAAACCGATGGCTGTAAAAATGGCCTCCCTGAATAGCTCTTCCGGAACAACAGCCAGCATTATGCCATTGGCGGTATTGTGCATCCTTTTTGCATTCTCACGCCATCGGAATAACCGTATTACGCCGTCCTTTCCCCTGAATGCCTTCATTCCTTCAAAGGCTTCCTGCCCGTAATGCAGGCAGGTAGCAGCCATATGCATGATTATATATTCCGATGAGGTGATCTCAAGCTTGCCCCATTTGCCATCTTTGTAGCAACACCTAACATTATAGTCCGTTTTAATGTAACTGAATGGCAGGCTTTTCCAATCTGTATGCTCCATGCTTATTATTTTTCGGGATTGATCCAATGTACTCTCGAAGTTCAATGTTCTGCAATTTACCCCCCGGTTTTTATGATTTTTGACAGTGGTGCAAGATACAAAATAAGATATAAAACACAATTTATTAAAGCAATTCACGTATATTTTTATGACTTTATGTCGAAGGAATACAATAAATTTTCTATTTTTATTGTCTAATTTCAAAATTTTAAGCCCATGGAATATAACGACTTAATTTTGGTTACCTGGGATTTTACCGATAAATCGGTTATGGCGCTCGATCATGCGATCAATATTGCAAAATTCATCAAGCATGATATAGCAATAATTCATATCGTAAAGAAAGATTCCGAAATTCCTCAAGTGGAAAAGCGAATTGCCGATGAAATTGGCAGTAAATTTGAAAACATAAGTGTCAAACCTAAAATTATCGTAAAATCGGGGACTATTTTTCATACCATTGCCGAGCTGGCGACCGAAATTAAGGCAAAAATGGTGGTTATGGGCACACACGGCATGAAAGGCATGCAGAAACTTCTGGGAAGCTGGGCCCTGAAAGTGATCGCAGGCTCAAAATCGCCTTTTATTGTGGTGCAGGAATCCCCGAAGAGAGAAATATATAAGGATATTGTACTACCCATCGGATTCAGGAAAGAAAATAAAGAAAGCATCAGCTGGGCAACTTATTTCAGCAAAAGTTTCGGTTCCAGGTTCCATATCTTCTATGGGAAGTATACCGATTCGAATTTTATTAAGGGAGTCGAGTCGAACCTGTTGTTTATCAATAAATTTTTTGCCCAGAAGAACATCCGTTATGAGCTGCAATCGGCCAAGGGCGAAAATGAATTTCATCAGGAAGTGGTGGAATTCGCCAAGACAATCGACGCCGATGCCATAATGATTATGACCACACGGGATATCGGATTTGCCGATTACGTGCTCGGGGCTCAGGAGCAATACATTATCTCCAATTATGAAAAGATACCGGTAATCTGCATCAATCCCAAACCTGCAAAGATCGGGGGCGGATTCAGCACTTCGGGAGGATAACAATTGCATACAATATGGTTCTCGGAAGAAAAACAAGGAAACTTTCCTTGTTTTTCTGTTTAAAACAGGAACAGTCATGAAACTGGTATTTGCCACCAATAACCGCTTTAAATTTGAAGAAGCCAGGAATACGCTGGGAAATATTTTCAGTCTGATCAGCCTGTCAGAACTTGGTTTCAGGGATGATATTCCAGAAACCCATAAAACAATTGAAGAGAATGCGGAAGAAAAGGCATCCGTTATATACCGCCGGTTCGGTATCGATTGTTTTGCCGACGATACCGCACTTGAAATTGATGCACTGCACGGTGAACCCGGAGTATATTCGGCAAGATATGCCGGACCGGGCTGCACATTTGATGACAATATGAACAAGGTGCTGAGCTTAATGGACGGTATTAATAACCGCAGGGCACGGTTCAGAACAATCACAGCACTTATTGAAACAGGTTCGCTTCACCTGTTTGAAGGCAGAATAGAGGGTGAGATACTGACTGAAAAATTCGGGGACTATGGCTTCGGTTATGATCCGATCTTTCTGCCTGCCGGCTATACTGTGTCGTTTGCACAAATGGATCTGGAACAGAAAAACCGGATATCGCACAGAAGTATTGCGATGAACAAACTGGCGACGTACCTGAAAAATAAATACACGAGACAATAATAATCACTGCGGCATTTGCGTATTTATCTAACTATTTTCCCGGTTGAATGAAAAATGAAAAGATATTCGTATTCTCAGGAATTGTAATTCTTATGCACCTGGTATCGTTCGGGCAGATTCCAAGCCGAACCTGGAGAGATCACCTATCCTATACCCATGCAACAAGGCTTGCTGAGGTGGACAACAAAATATACTGTGCGACGGAAGGCGGGCTGTTCTCGTACAACAAATCAGACAACAGCATTCAGAAATATTCAAAGGTCAACGGGTTATCCGATATTGGCATCAGCACAATGGGATATTCGGAAACATACCATTCACTGGTTGTCTGTTACAGCAACGGCAATATCGATATTATCCGTGTGAAAGCCGATTCCGTTATAAATGTTTCGGATATCAAACGGAAGTTGATTCTCGGAGATAAGTCCATTTACAATATCTTTTTCTATAACCAATATGCCTACCTGTCATGCGGTTTTGGCATTGTTTTGCTGGACCTGCAAAAATCCGAAATAAAAGATACCTATCAGTTCGGAGATTTGGGGAATCAGATAGGAGTGAATGCTGTTGCGGTGATGAACCAGAATATTTATGCCACTACAAACCAGGGTATTTATAAGGCGGATATTAATAGTCCCAATCTTGTCGATTATACTTATTGGGAAAGGTTATCCAACGTTCCAGAAATAGGGGCTGAATACAAATCTGTTGCTTTTTATGCAGGAAAACTTCTTGCATATTACTACAACTCTGTCACCGGGTTCGACGAAATCATTGAATTCGATGACAGCAACTGGTCGGTCTGGAGCAATTATTCACCCGATTATTTCAGGACCATTCATGTAAGCAATAACTACCTGATCGTCATCTCAACCTACAGAACACAGGTTTATGATACGCTGAATAATCCGGTAGCCGGTGCGGGGACTATATATCCTCAGTATGCCATTTATGATCGTGATCACATCCTGTGGATTGCCGATCCGGAAACAGGCTTAAGAAGGTTGGACCAATGGCTCACAGATGGAGACGCTCCCAACGGGCCTAAATATAATGATGTGGGTGAATTGCAATATCTTAACGGAAGACTCTGGGTGGCTGCTGGAAATTTATCAAATCAATGGAATTCAAAGGGCGCATATTTATTTAAGAATGAAATCTGGGAAAGTTACAACGATGAAAATTACCCGGTTCTGGAACCCTTTTTAAATATTAGTGAGATCGCCATCGATCCGGGGAATCCTGATCATATTTACGGCGGGTCGTATGGTTATGGGGTTATTGAAATGAATACCCAGGGAAATCTTACCATTTACGATGAAGAAGATGGTGTGCTCCAACCCATTGAAGGTTTTGGTCACGGGTTCATCAGGATCACGGGCATGAGTTATGATACCAAAGGCAATTTGTGGATGTGTGCCTCACTGGATAATAATCCTGTATATGTGGTACGGCCGGACGGGACATGGGAAAATATTGAACTGGATTACGACGGTTTTGGGATAAATACAAGCCTTAGTGATATCATCACCACTTCCTACGGAGATATCTGGCTTCTTATCGAAGGTTCGGGTATACTTGCCATCCGGGAGAACGGCAACGGAACCATTTCAGAGAAATTCTTTACCGTGAAAGATCAGGACGGGAATTTGTTTGACCGGATTTATTCAGCGGCCGAGGACATTGACGGTAACATCTGGGTGGGTACTGACGAAGGTCCGGTGGAGTATTACAGGCCGTCCGACGTTTTTAACGGGGATGCCATAAACGGATACCAGGTAGTGATCCCCAGAAATGATGGAACCAATCTCGGGGATTTCCTGCTTAAGAACGATAAGATCAACTGTATCGTGGTGGATGGTGCAAACCGAAAATGGTTCGGCACCGAAAAATCCGGGGCTTTTCTGACTTCAGCCGACGGAAAGGAAGAGCTTCATCATTTTACCGCGGAGAACAGTCCCCTGTTTGCAGACAACGTTGTTTCAATTGCCATCAATGATGAGACCGGAGAGGTGTTTTTCGGAACGGAAAAGGGGATCTTATCTTATAAAGGCGAGGCCACAAAAGGGAATGAAGATTTTAAGAATGCGTATGTTTACCCAAATCCTGTACGGGAAAACTATACGGGCGATATTGTAATTACCGGACTGGTTGCTGATGCAAATGTTAAAATAACCGATGTGAGCGGCAATCTGGTTTATGAAACCAAAGCCCTTGGCGGACAGGCATTGTGGGACGGGAAAAACTTCAGGGGTGAAAAAGTTCATACGGGTGTTTACCTGATCTTTTGTACCAACGACGACGGATCAAAAACGTTTGTTACAAAATTGCTTTTCATTCATTAATATTGTGTGGCCCAATGCATCTTTACCATGCTTCAGAAAACAAACGGCATTGTACTTCATTACTTGCGCTATGGCGAAACCAGTGTCATTTCGCATATCTATACCGAAGCATTCGGCAGGCAGTCATTTATTGCCGCGGGTGTTAGAAGTAAACACTCAAAATTAAAACTTAATCTATTTCAGCCTCTTACCTTAATAAACCTTGAGGCATACTTTAAGAATCATTCCGAGCTTCACCGAATTAAGGAAGCGAACTATTTCATGCCTTTTTACACGATTGGTGCGGATATCAGAAAAAGTTCCGTTGTCTTGTTCCTTGCGGAGCTGCTTGATAAAACATTGCGCGAAGCAGAACCGAACGAAAGAATGTTTGGATTTATATGGAATGCTATTCAGGTATTGGAAATGACCGATAAGGACATCGGTAATTTTCACCTGGTATTCATGCTGCACCTTTCAAAATACCTTGGGATATTCCCTTCAGCAGATCAGAATATTAACCTGGAATTGACAACAAACCGGGTTACCGACTTTCCTGACAGCAACGACAGGTTCTTTAGCGATATATCAGCACCTGAAAGAAAAAACCTGATGATGCTATACAACTGCTCCTTTCAAACATTTAGTGAGATCCATCTCGACCATAACACGAGGAACTACCTCCTGTCACATATCATAAACCACTACCAGTATCATTTTGAGAATATGTCGCAGCTCAAATCATTGCCGATCCTCAGGGAGGTGCTGCACTGATCCGGTGGTGCTACTCCCTGAATTTTTCAAAGAGCGAAATATTCATCAGGATAAGCAGCATACCATATGCTATATCTTCTACCGGAATTGTAAAAATATATATTCCCATAATTTCAGAAGGTCTGTACATAACAACTGGATTTGCAAGAGCTGTTCCTGTCAGTATTCCGTTTACAAGAATAAACGGGATAAGAAGAATAGCATAGGATATATAAAACCAACCCAGATATGCGGCTCTGACAAACCTTATAAGAATGAATAGATAAAATCCTGTAAGTAAAAAAACTACAGAGGTATATATCTTGTTTAAGTTTAAGAGAGCTAATACAATGAAAACAAATATAAATATATAGCTAATTATTGCATTGTATTTCCTAAAGACAGCTTTATGTACACGCAAATAGGTACGAATTACTTCATAACTAAATAAAGATGAATAAGGAATAACAATAAAAAAAAGACATTCTTCAACAGGAAGGCCAAACACATAAATTCCGGTAAGATGGTGGGGATTAAAATTCCATACCTTTAAATGAGTGAACAGAATATCCCACGTTACAAAAAATATACCTGTAAGCAATATTGCAGGGAACACATATTTCCAATTCCTGTAAAAAGCAACTTTTTTGTCGAAGCTCAGGAGAAAGGGAATGGCGAGTACTAAAAGGTCTATGGTAAGATAAGTGCTCAAAATTGTACCACTTTTAACGGGATGATTTGGAGTATTCCTCCCTGAAATACCTCAGGGGTACCATAAAAAGAAACCCGTAATTCTTTTTCCCCCGGTGATGGTCATAATGTGCCTTTATCACCGCCCTGAAATATTTTGTATTCAGGTCGCCGAAAAGCTTTAACCTCCTATGCACCAATACATCATGGTAAAGGAAATAGGCCAGTCCATACAACGCGATTCCGGTACCCAGCCAAAACCTGAAGTCAAACCTGTTCACAGATCCGTAAATAATCAATAAAATACTCGGAATAGCAAAAATAAGGGAAAAGAGGTCATTCTTTTCAAGCCTGCTGTGGTCCTCCTTATGATGATCTTTATGCAATACCCATAAAAAACCATGCATGATGTATTTGTGTGTAAACCAGGCCACAAATTCCATAAACAGAAATGCAGTAAGGATGAGCAAAAAATCAACGATCAGGTACATATGTTCAATGGTTAGCTGGTTATTCAATTTAAAAAACGATTCACTAATATATTATTTGCTTTAATATACATAAATAAAGCATTCAAAATAAAATTAAATAAAGTATATATTTAATCAAAAATTTGTAAAGTATTCATGATTAGGAGCTTGATTCTATATCAGATCCAGTTTATATTTAATGATCGATTTACCCAATAAATAATATTTCCTTCTGTTTGAGATTCTTACTCTTTCTTTAAGAATAACTTTGCATGGGGTATTCCTGATTTTAATAAAGAGATTATAATAATACACAAAGGACAAATAAACGCCAAATCTTGCTCCTGAAGGAAGTCGTTTAATCCCCTTGAATCCTTCCCTGAAGTCATATTCGATGTCTCTTTCCAACTGTTTTTTCTGGATATCATTAAACGATGAAATGGTGAGGTTGGGAAAGTAAACCCTTCCAAGCGTGTAAAAATCGGCGTTCATATCCCGGAGGAAATTGATCTTCTGATAGGCGCTCCCGAGGCTCATCGCGTGTCTTTTCAACGCTTCATACCGTCCGTTATCTCCGTCACAGAATACCTTCAGGCACATCAATCCTACAACTTCCGCAGAACCCAGAATATACTCCTTGTAGTCATTCTCGTCGTATTGATTTCTGTTCAGGTCCATTTCCATGCTCTTCAGAAACAAATCGATAAGTTCATGATCAATCCCGTACCGGTTAACCGCTGCCTGAAAGCTGTTTAAGACAGGATTCAGGCTAATGCCTTCGGATATTGATCGGTATACATCTTCCTTATACCGTTCGAAGAGATCGTATTTATCAAAGTTGTGAAAAGAATCGACAATTTCATCCCCAAGCCTCACAAACCCATAAATAGCATAAACAGATTCACGGTATTTTTTTGAAATGAACCGTATACCCAGCGAAAACGAGGTGCTATACAAAAGGGTTAATGTTCTGCTGGTTTTTATAGAAAACTCGTCAAAAATCTCTTTCATGATTAATGTATAAGTTTAATTAATAATTCAAATTAATCTATATATTAATTATTAATGGAATTCAGAATACTATTAGCAACAAGCTCACCCGAAACCAACGACGGGGGCACTCCGGGACCCGGAGCAGTCAACTGACCGGCAAAATACATATTTTTTACTTTCCTGCTTTTAATCCTGGGTTTCAGGTAGGCGGTCTGCATCAGCGTATTTGCCAGGCCATATGCGTTACCTCTGAATGCATTATAATCGGATATAAAATCGCGATGGGAGTACATTTTTTTAAAGACTATATTATTCCTGAAGGGTTCGTGGGTCAGTGATTCAATTTTGTCAATGGCATAATTGAAATAGTATTCACGGATTTCATCGGTATCTACAAGCCCGGGTGCTACAGGGATCAGAATAACCATATTCTCCTGTCCTTCAGGGGCAACGCTTTCATCGCTTTTAGATGTACACGACACATAAAGGGCCGGAGCTTCAGGCCAACAGGGGTTTTCATAGATCTCAGCAGCATGTTTTTCGAAATCGATATCGAAAAAAAGATTGTGATGAAGCAAACCCGGAATCATTTTATTGATACCGAGATAGATCAGTAACGATGAGGGAGCCAAAACCCTGCTCTCCCAATATTTTTCAGAATAGCCCTGAAACCCATTGGGCAAAAGTTGCTGATCAATATGGTGATAATCCCCGGCACCGATAATATGGGTAAATGGATAAAAATGCTGATCCGCAGTCAGTCCTGCAACCTTATTTTTTTCGACCTCAATGCCACTTACAGCGCATGAATACTTGAAAGTCACACCAAAAGACATAGATAACTCAACCAAAGATTCAATAATCTTATACATTCCTCCATGCGGATACCAGGTGCCAAGCACCAGATCGGCATAGTTCATTAAACTATAGAGCGCAGGAGTCTTCCATGGTGTTGCTCCGAGAAAAAGTACAGGAAATTCTAAAAGACGTATTAATTTAATATGTCTAAAATTAGATCTGATTACTTTAGACAATGATTTAAGAATATCCATTTTCAGCAGACCATAGAGAATTCGTATATCCGCAAATTCGGTCAATGAGAGACCAGGTTTATAAATCAATTCATGGATCCCGATCGTGTATTTGTATTCTGCATCCTTCAGAAATTTCTTCAGTTTTATGCTGCTGCCTTTTTCAATGGTTTCAAATGCAAGGAAAAGTTCATCGGGATGCGCTGGCACATCAAAATAATCGTTATCGGCAAAATATATCCTGTAAGCAGGATCGAGCCTTTTCAGTGCATAAAAATCGTGTACTTTCTTCCCGAAATGGGCAAAGAAACGGTCAAAAACATCCGGCATCCAATACCATGAAGGACCCATATCAAACGTAAAACCCTTCTCAACAAAACTTCTTGCCCTCCCTCCGGGTGTCGAATTCTTCTCAAAGACAGTAACTTCAATTCCTTCCTTTGCCAGTACTGCGGCCGCTGAAAGACCTGAAATTCCTGCTCCTATTATACCTACCGATGGATTCATACGGTAATTCTTGTTTAGGTAATTACTGATAATTCTTAAACAAAGACTTTTGTGTTTTGTTTATTTCATGGTTTGATTAATTTAGATGCATGAACAAAAGGGCACTTAGCTCCAGGTCAGATACCGGTTATTTAATCATTTCAATTCTGTATAGTATCGGAATCATTCTCTTTTGTATTCCGGAACTCAAAACAATCGCACACACAACAACAGACATTTTCCTCTTCTTAACCCATACCTTTATTTTTATTTTAATAGTTAATGAACTTAAAAGTAAGAAATTGATCGTCTGGTTTCTTGGCGTTTCGCTGTTCACATACCTCTTAGAAATAGCAGGAGTTAAAACCGGGATTATTTTCGGGACCTACGAATACGGAAACGGATTTTTGTTCCGTGTTTTTGATGTTCCGTTGGTCATCGGGATCAACTGGGCCATACTTATCCTTACGGCAACAGGGTTGGCACAGAGAATAGCGGGGAAAGGTATACATATCCCGTTTATTGCTGCAGGTTTGATAACCACATTTGATGTGATTATGGAACCTGTGGCCATGAAGATTGATTTCTGGAACTGGACGAACGGCACGGTACCCCTGCAAAATTATGCCTGCTGGTTTATCATCGCATGGATAGCTTCATATTTTATCCGCGAATTGCCGTTGAATAAACCTGTGGTATTCCTTTATTTCATCGTGCAGATTGTATTTTTCGGCATACTGCACATAATTGTAGTTTAGGTAATTTTATTACTACAAGTCGTTCAACCTGGTATTCATAAAACCACAATCACCCCAATCGGATATTGTTCCCTTATTTTGCCCCTCAGACGAATTTTCAGGCTCTCTGGTGAACAAAAAGAAGACCAGGGTAACCATTTCTGAAATGCGGACATAATGTATCAAGGATGCCAAAATTTCGTTTATACGGGTTTATCACCCGATACCCATGTAAAAACTAAATTCAGTGAACACCCGGGTTGCTTTTTTCCCGCTGATGAAATGTGTTGACTTTTTCAGTAAATTGCGAAGGTTTATTTTACCGGAAGAAGAGTAAATCTTAACCCAGATAAAATGAGTGCTATCAGGGATATATTCGAACTGGCTGTTGATCTTTCCAAGAATGCCACAGCAAGAAACAATATTCGGGATGAGCTAAAAGATGAATTCAGGCTTAACCTGAAATTTTTAAAGGATATTAAAACAGGCAGATCCACCGATGATTCAAGGATCCGTCAAATTGTGGACAATCTGGAGATCACCGAGCTTGATGCATTTCTGAAATGCCCTTTTCCGAAAAAGATCATTTGCAATAAACATGTAACCGAAGCTGTAATTAAAGACATTCAAGCGAAAAAACTCCTGAGGCCCGAGGGAGAAACCCCGGTAAACTTCGAAGAATTATGCCGGAAAATCAGGGGCCTGATACGTTATATCAAAAAAGATATGAACTCATTCAGCGATCCCAAACGTTCCCTGCATTATATTAAGAATTATACACGGGTTGCCATTCGCTTATTATAAAATATCCGGGTTATACGATTTGAACCGGAATCTGATCGCCCGGTCGGATTAAAAGCGGTAAGAATACCCTGTCAGTTCCTCACTGACTTTCCAGAGTTTTTCGGCTGTTTTGAGATCGTATGTCAGTGGTGCCGACTTTACCGGTTTTTTCTTCATGAAATAGCGTCCGGTCATTCCCTGAACTTCTTGCGAAGATGCCAAATATATAGATGTCTCAGCGCCCTTCTCAGGAGAAATAAAAAAAGGTCTCATGAGCTTCATTAGGGCTTTCAGGACCCCTTTGAATTCATTCCCGAAATGCGTGTTTACCACACCCGGATGCAGGGCATTCGATGTAATGTCTTTGCCCTCAAGCCTTCGTGCCAGTTCATAGGTGAACAAAACATTCGCAATCTTGGCCTGTGAATATGCCCTGAATGATGAATAGGACTGCTCCAGCATCAGGTCATCAAAGGCAATTTTCCCCGATCTATGCGCCGAAGAGCTTACCGTGATAATCCGCGAAGGGGCTCCCTTCTTCAGCAGGTCAAGCAACAATCCCGTAAGCAAGAATGGGCTAAGATGGTCGAAGGCGAATGTGTATTCGTATCCGTCGGCCGAAGTCTTTCTTCCGTCGAATATCGATCCTGCATTATTGATAAGGACATCCAGCTTGTTGTAGTTCTTTTTAACCTCTTCCGCAAGCTCCCGGATTTCTTTCAATGAGGAAAGGTCTGCAAGGAAATAGCTGATTTCGATACCGGGATTTACCGACCTGATTTCTTCTATGGTCTTTTCACACCTCTCGCGGTCCCGGCCGGCGATGATCAGACTGGCACCCAATTCTGCAAGGCCTTTTGCAGTGGCTTTTCCGATACCCGAAGTAGCACCTGTTATCAATATTGTTTTACCTTTTGTGTCCATAAACAGTTAATTTTCAATTGCAAATCACCTATCACTTCAAACAACAAAGGGCTCAAAAAGTTTTCTGATCAAAAGCAGGTTTTACTTATAATCGCTATCAGACATTATGCACAGGTGAGCTTTTTGCTCAGACTTCTATGCCGAAAACATTCCGTATAAGAAAACCGATTCCGAAAGAAATCAAGGCGACTCCAAGGCTGATGACAAGCATTTCAAGAAAGCGCTGCCTGAAATTGAGGTCTTTGGCCACCGAAATGTAAAAATTGAAAAGAAAAATAATGAGTACGGCTAACGCAATGGTCACAGCAAGGCACACCAGGTAATTGCTGAACAGATAATAGGGGAGGATCAACACCGCAACCGTAAAGATATAGGCTATTCCTGTATATAATGCCGACCGTGCCGCTTCATTATTACTCTCTTCCGATTTGGTGGATAAATATTCCGATGCAGCCATTGACAGTGCTGCTGCAATACCTGTGATGAGCCCCACCAGTGCAATTATGCGGGTATTCTGCAGGGCAAGGGACAGTCCGGCAAGTGTACCTGTAAGTTCCACCAGGGCGTCATTCAATCCCAGTACCACCGACCCCACATAATTCAATTTTTCTTCTTTGATCATGTTGATCAGTTCTTTCTCATGCGCATCCTCATCTTCGGCGATATTAACCGCTTCGGGAATAGTCACGGCGAATGCGGTGTAGCTTTTGTTCGCATTATCTTCGCCCCGTTCCATCAATTTAATGCCGAAGGTCAATCCGAATATCCGGGAGATCATGGTATAAAAAAATACTTTTTTCCGGTCGGGCAATAATTCTGTTGACGTATACCGTTTCCAGAACCTGTAATGGTTGTGTTCATCGCCAGCTATTTTTAGCAGGACTTCACGGTTTCCTTCATTTTTAATTTTTCTGGCCAGGCGTTTATAGATCTGGTATTCAGTGATCTCGTTTTTCTGAAATTTTTTTATCCGGGTAATCTGTTCCGGGGAAAGGATAGTTTCGGCCATATCATTTGGATTTGTTGAACTTAAAATCAGGTGTCGGGACTATGTGAACGAAAATACATAAATAATTTTGAAACAGGCAACAGATTACAAAAACTGAACGTGAATATTATTGCTCTATTTTGCTGACTGTATGAGAAAAGTTCTTGTGTAAGTTCATTTTTTTTACCTAATTTAGAAATTTAAAGTTTCTACTCCCGTGCTAAAAAACAACCAATACACCAATTTTCAGCTCGCCATATTGGTTACCGCAAGGGTAATTGCCGGCTGGTATTTTCTATACGAAGGAATGGTGAAACTACTCAATCCTAACTGGACTTCGCTGGCTTACCTCGTTGATTCAAAAGGTTTTTTGTCCGGAGTATTCCATGCTCTGGCAACGAGCCCGGCCATGGTAACCGCTGCTGATTTTTTAAATATCTGGGGACTTATTGCAATCGGTGCGGGATTGCTCCTGGGTATCTTTACACGCATCGCATCCGTATCGGGAATCGTGCTTTTGTGTTTGTATTACCTGTCGCATCCTGCCTTCATCGGGGCCGATTATGTTTTGCCATCTGAAGGCAATTATTTGTGGGTGAATAAGATCATGCTTGATATTTTTTTATTGCTGATCCTGACCGTTTTCCCGACAGGAAAAATAATCGGGCTCGACAGGCTCATATTCGGGCAGGGAAGCGATCAAAACTTAGATCGAACTCATGATTGAAAAAACGCACCACAACACTGACGGGAAAATAACCCCAAAAATAATGGATCGTCGTGATGTACTGAAAGGTCTTGCCACCATTCCGGTTCTTGGGGCATTTACATACGGATTGCTGAGAAAACTAAGGTTTGATAATCTGCTGAAACAGAGTTTACGGAATGAGCTAAACCTGACTGATGAGGATGTGCATCCGGCAAAAATGGCTTCCTCATCCGGCGAAAAAATAAGGCTTGGCCTTATCGGTTACGGAACACGCGGAGAGCAACTGGCAAGAGCTGCGGGATTTGCTCATCCGGTGTTGATCGATGAATGGAAAGAAGCCGCTTCGGCCGACCGGAACGATAAACGCTATTCCGACTACCTTGGACAGGATGATTTGAACGTATCCCTGAACGGTGTTTGTGATGTTTTTGATGTCAATGCCGGCAGAGGTCTTGAAGCCTCAGCAAATAAAGGCAGGGAGGGGAGCAACGGGAAATTCGGAACACAGGCCAGGAGATACACTACCCATAAGGAACTTATTGCTGCGAAGGATATCGATGCGGTGATCATTGCAACTCCCGACCACTGGCATTCTAAAATAGCCATTGAAGCCGCAAAAGCAGGGAAACATGTCTATGTAGAGAAAGGAATGACCCGGACCGTTGAAGAGGCTTTTCAGATCCGCAAGGCGGTAAAGGACAGTGGCATTATTTTTCAGCTTGGACACCAGGGAAGGCAGACAGCCAGTTACCGGAAAGCCAGGGAAATAATCGATAAAAATATCCTGGGCAGGATTTCGCTTATCGAAGTCTGCACAAACAGAAATGATCCCAACGGGGCATGGGTTTACGATATCCATCCCGATGCAAGCCCTGAAACGATCGACTGGGAGCAGTTCATAGGTCCCGTACCTTTTCATCCTTTCAGTCTCGAACGATTTTTCAGGTGGAGATGCTGGTGGGATTACGGCACCGGCCTGTCCGGCGATCTGCTTACACACGAATACGACGCGGTAAACCAGGTGCTTGATCTTGGAATCCCTTACTCGGCGGTCGCCTCCGGCGGGATTTATTTTTTTAAGGATGGCCGTGAAGTGCCTGATGTGTTTCAGGCGGTGTTTGAATACCCGCAGCGGGATATTACGCTTATGTACAGTGCATCGCTTTCGAGCGAGCGCTTCAGGGGAAAAGTAATCATGGGTCATGACGGGAATATGGAGATGGAAAACTCCCTCGTGGTATATGCCGACAGGAATTCAACCCGGTACAAAGACCCCATTGAAAAGGGAATCATCAATCCTGAAGTACCGATATTCACCTATGTCCCGGGCAGAAAAAACACGGATGCGGTGACTTCGGCAACAGAGCAGTATTTTGCAAGCCGTGGATTGTTATACACCTATGTCGATGGCAAAAGGGTAGATACCACACACCTGCATATCAGGGAATGGCTCGATTGCATCAGGTCGGGCAAACAGCCCAGCTGTAATATCGACCAGGGATTTCAGGAAGCCGTTACGGCACATATGGCCACGATCGCTTACAGGGAAAACCGGAAGGTGTACTGGGATGCTGAAAATGAGAAAATCATATGATTTCCGGCTATCAGCAACCCGATCCGGATTAGTCAGACTCTAAACGCTGAACCAGATACTTAATTATATTAACCTTAAGCCTGACAGTCATGAAAAAAGATGAACAAAAATCAACCATCTCAAGACGAAAATTCCTGGGCAATTCTGCGGTCACAGTTGCCGGATTTACAATCCTTCCCAGCAATGTGATCAGTGGTCTCGGCCATAAGGCTCCGAGCGATAAGCTGAATATTGCAGGAATAGGGGTTGGCGGAAGAGGCGGCGGAGTCATTAAAGCCCTTCAGGGCGAAAATATTGTCGCACTGTGCGATATCGACTGGAAATATGCTGCCGGCATATTCAATGAATTTCCGGATGCAAAAAGGTATTACGACTGGCGAAAGCTGTTCGATGAAATGAAAGACAGCATCGATGCAGTTGTGGTGGCAACTCCCGATCATAGCCATGCCCTGGTGTCTATTCACGCCATGAAGCTTGGCAAACATGTATACTGTGAAAAACCGCTGACCCATTCGGTGTGGGAATCGCGTATGATGACAAAAATCGCCAATGAATACAAGGTGGCTACCCAGATGGGCAACCAGGGGAATTCAGGCGAAGGCATCCGTCAGATCTGTGAATGGATATGGGACGGAGCCATAGGCGAGATCCGTGAAGTACATGCATGGACCAACAGACCGATATGGCCTCAGGGACTGGAAAGGCCGACAGAAACAGTAGCTGTTCCGAATACATTAAAATGGGACCTGTTCATCGGACCGGCTCCGTTACGGCCTTACAATCCCATATATACCCCGTGGAACTGGAGGGGTTGGTGGGACTTTGGCACTGGGGCGCTTGGTGATATGGCATGCCATATCATCGATCCCATATTCAAATCCTTAAAACTTCAGTATCCTTCAAGGGTTCAGGGTTCTTCAACCCTGCTGAATACGGAATCGGCGCCTGTGGCCGAAGTGGTTACCTTTACATTTCCGGAAAGGAAAAGCTTGCCGAAAGTGGCCATGCCCGAAGTAAAAATAAAATGGTGGGACGGAGGACTGATGCCTGAAAGACCTGCCGAGCTGCCCGATGGTGAAATAATGGGAAGAAGCCGGGACGGTGGTTGTTTGTTTATCGGGTCAAAAGGAAAACTGATGTGCGGTTGTTATGCGGCAAATCCCTTCCTGCTGCCCTTATCGCTCGATGAGTCCTATACCCGTCCCCCGAAGACGCTCCGCAGGGTTGAATCACATTATATAACTGATGGAGAGCGGCAGATCGATACCGGCCACCAGCTCGACTGGGTCCGTGCCTGCAAGGAAAGTCCTACCAGCCGTGTGGAAGCCAGCTCAAACTTCAATTATGCCGGACCGCTGAATGAGATGGTGGTCATGGGAGTAATGGCTGTCAGGCTTCAGGATTTGAAACGTGAATTGCAGTGGGATGGTGAGAACATGAAATTCCTGAATATTTCAGACAACGATGAGATCAGGGTTGTGACTTCGGATAAGTTTGAAGTGATCGACGGCCACCCGCATTTTGATACGGAACACGCGACCATAAATGCCAAAGAAGCGGCCGGAGAATATATCAAACATATCTACAGGACAGGCTGGAGCCTGTAAACCGGTAAAAAAAAGGAATAAACCAACTAAAAATACTGAAATTATGAAAACCAATTTATTTGTTTTGTGTGCTGCCTCTTTTGGTTTGTTGATCCTGTCGTGTCAGAAGCAAAACGAACCGAACACACTTACGAAAAAGGAAAAAGACGAAGGATGGATATTGCTGTTCGACGGAAACAGCATGGATCAGTGGCGTGGATATTGCAAAGATTATGTCCCTTCGGCATGGAGTGTCGACAGCGGGACCATTCATATCAAGGGATCGGGAAGAGGTGAAGCCGGGGCTGCCGAAGGCGGCGATATCATATATAAGAACAAGGTTAAAAATTTCGAGCTAAGCCTTGAATGGAAAGTTTCCGAAGGCGGAAACAGCGGCATCTTTTACCTGGCCCGTGAAAAATGCGGGAACGACTCGGTACCCGGAGAACCCATCTGGAAATCAGCTCCTGAAATGCAAATATTAGATAATGAGAGACATCCTGATGCGAAGCTAGGTGTCGACGGCAACCGCCAGGCGGGATCGCTGTATGACCTGATACCGGCCAAACCACAGACTGCAAAACCGGCAGGGGAATGGAACCAGGTTAAGATCACGGTGTACAAGGGTACGGTGATCCACTGGATGAACGGGGCAAATGTGGTGGAATACCATCTGTGGACCGATGACTGGAAGAACAGGATCGCAAAAAGCAAGTTCGCAGGATGGGAAGATTTCATCAATACGGCAGAGGAGGGGTATATCGGGCTTCAGGATCACGGAGACGATGTATGGTTCAGGAATATTAAGCTGAAAGAACTGTAATTGCCGGACGCCACGTTGCCTGTTTAAAACTCATGACAGCGGAAAGTATCCCGGATCATCGATCCGGGTTCCCCTACAGATGTCATAGTTGAATTTTTCATAATCCAAAACATGTACAAACAACTTAACCAGTAAACTTATGTCACTTAACCGACGCACATTTGTAAAGAACACCCTGTCGGCATCCATGGGGGCGATGATCGTATCCAAAAGCCCGATGTTCAAAGTCTTCAATTCAGATGGGGATGCCCTGAAGATATCCCTTGCAGAATGGTCGCTGCATAAAGCATTGTTTGCCGGTGAGATTACCAATCTTGATTTTCCGGAGCGTGCCAAGGACGAGTTCGGGATCCACGCCGTGGAATATGTCAGCCAGTTCTTTAAGGGTACCGGAAAGGAATACCTCGGCGAACTGCTTAAGCGTGGAACCGGCAGCGGCATGAAAAACGTGCTGATCATGATCGATAATGAAGGAAACCTCGGAGACCTGTATGAGCCGTCACGTATTCAGGCAGTGGAGAGGCATTACAGGTGGATCGATGCGGCAAAGATTCTCGGATGCCATTCCATAAGGGTGAATGCCCGGGGAGAGGGAACAGCGGACGAAGTGTCAAGAGCGGCCATCGACGGCCTGGGCAGATTGACCGAATATGGGGCAAAACAAGAGATCAATGTGATCGTGGAGAACCACGGTGGTTACTCATCCGACGGCAAATGGCTCTCGAACGTGATTTCACAGGTAAACAGCAAGTTTTGCGGCACCCTGCCCGATTTCGGAAATTTTTGCATTAAATCAGAAGAAATGAACGGCCGGCGGACCTGTGTCGAAAACTACGACAGGTACCAGGGAGTAAAGGACCTTATGCCTTTTGCAAAAGGGGTAAGTGCCAAAACATACGATTTCGACAGCGACGGCAACGAAACCGCCATCGATTACGAACGGATGATGCAGATCGTTAAGGATGCCGGGTATACCGGACACATAGGGATTGAATTCGAAGGAAGAAACCTGTCGGAAAAGGAAGGTATCCTTGCCTCCAAAAAGCTGCTTGAGAAGTATATTGGGGCGTAAAGGAGTGACGAAGTGACGAGTGACGAGTGGGGAGTGTTACAGAGTGACCGGTAATCGGTGATAGGACATGCGGCATGCTGTGAAAGGCATAAGCGTCATTGCGAAATCCTGCACCATCCTGCGGCAGGCAAGCTTTGAACCTTGAATTGATACGCTTCACGCAACTATTTGCTGTATTTTTCATCTGGTATTTATAAACGAATATCCAAACTATGGTTAAAGCACTGTCAATTGGAATTATCATATGCTCCCTGTTTTTTGCAACCTGCACAAAAGAAACGGAAACAGGAGGAGACGAAACCTACGGGTGTAAGAATTTACCTTACATTGCCGATACCCTGGCACGCAGTATGTCAAAATCACTGAAAGGCCAGGTGATGTTCAGCTGGAAGAATGATAAAAACGGCTGGAACTATTCCATTGTTCCCAACCTGAACATAAGGCCGGCACAGGTAGCTGTCGCTGAGGCCAATACGTTAACGGGTGAAGAATGCCTGAAAAAGAACCTGGGCTATTTTGCCGAAGGGGAAGAGTTTATGTGGGTCGGAAGAGGAGATCTGGTAACTGCTGAAGGGAAAAGCATTAAACTTTCTTTTCCGCCGGAAAATATTGTCGGCGATATTGAAGGATTTTGCACTCAGATAGCTATTGAATTGACAATAGACCAGTAAATTATTCAGGCACCCAGGCCTGAAACAAAAAATCAATCCAATTTTAGTATCAGCCGTTAAGGCCGAAAATTTTTATACCGTTCCAAACGTCTGACCTGGGCGGCAGAATGGGTTTCATCACAGCGTTCCTTATAATGAAAGTAAACGCTGGAGACTAAACTGAAATCAGGAATGAACAAGCGTCCGGCACAAACCCCGAAACCTAAAACATAAAAATTGTTATCGTTCAACGATAATTAATTATCGTAATATGATAATCCAGTTATCATACCACGATAAAAAATCAACGATTTTTACCATCGAAAAAAATGACTATCTGGCGAATAACGGATCGATATTCTTTTTATCTTGCATTGATATTAACGCGCCCGTTCAGCCTCACAATAGCTCCACGTGACTAACGGGGTTGAGCTTTAGTCCGGGGTATGGCAATCACCTGAAAACCGGCAGGGCAATTTTTTGACAGGCACATTCCCGAAGATGGTTTTGTTGCATGCCTGTATCATTTCCAGCACCGAAAACCATCAGATAAAATACCGTGATGAACGGAAAGAACATGATAACCAAAAATAAAAAAATCCCGATGCAATCGTCCTGCCTTCGTGATAAACTCCGGTAGGCAAGCAGGTTGCGTTTATGGGGATGTTTATGAACAAGGTATGCTCAAGTGAAAAGAAAGTGTTGATTTGATTTTTTTTTACGACTTACAAAAAAATAATATGGGAAAATATAGTGCACAAAAGCAAGAGTTTGGCATCCTAATCATACAATCATCGCTACGCTGCAAAACACATACTTTTTTTGGCAGTACTCAGAATGATATGAATATTAGCGCATAAATAATTCATACGGATACCGAAAAGCATAAAAAGAGTAGGTGAAACAAAAAGTGAACAAAAATGGAAAGAAACCTTTAAATTTTTTTGTTAGCAATTTTAACTTCTTCTGGATATTGGATGAAGTTAAATGCACAGGTATCTCCAAACCTTAATCCAAACCATGAATTGATTACCACTAAGAGTGATGAATTTAATGATACAACGTTGAACATTTCATTATAGAGTAAAAAGCCGAATTCCAGAGGTAATGGCTGGGGATTTGGCAGATCAGATATAGGGAGATATTTGATCGTTGATTCAAATAATGTTGTTGTAAACAATAATTATCTTAGGTTAAAACTTACTGGAACTAATCCTAGTTTGTTGAGACTTGGACAAGTAGAAAGCTTGAATAGTGATTATTCATTTGGTTATTTTGAAATTTCAGCTAGGCTAGTATATCCGGGATACTATAATTCAAGTAGTCAGCCAATTCTTTCTGGTATTAGGCCAACATTTTGGTTGTATTATGTTCAAGCTGGTAGTACATGTTATCATGACGAGATCGATATGTTAGATAATTGTTATGGTGATTATAAAGATGGAATAGATCCATCTGAGGATACCAAGCTAATTGATGGTGGGCATTGTTGATAAAGTGTCAGAATCACTTGATCCATCTGTCACCGCATGTAGTGTTGCAAGTCGAGATGGATGTCAATATTTGAACAGTACTCCACTTTTTGAGAATGAACATAAGTATGCTCTGGAATGGCTACCAAACAGGGTAGTTTACTATTTTGATGATATTCCAATACATGAATATGAAGGTATAGGAATTCCTCAACATACAATGATTGTTGTAATGGCAATGCAAATGAGTTCTGGATACGTTGATACTAATATTCCCATACCTCAGGAGTATCAAGTGAATTATTTCAGATACTACAAATTAATTGATGATTACTGTGGAACAGATGCGAATATACAAAACTATACACAACTTAATCGTTTTGTTTTTGGTGTGAGGAGAAACATTACAATTGGTGCAGCGGAAAGTTCTATTTCTTTATCAAATGCTGATAACAAAACGTTTAGAGCCTCAAATGAAATTACAATAATCGGTGAATTTACTGTTCCATTAGGGGCTGAATTAAACTTAATACCTAAACTTTGTGACTGATTTATTAACCTTAAAAAAATTAATACAATGAAAACATTCGGAAAAATATCGATATTATTAGGTATCCTATTTTTATCACTAAACGCAACAGTTCAGCTAAAAGTTAAGTGTAATGGATAGATTGGCATTGGTACAGTACAACCCCTAACATTATTGCATGTTTCAGGTGGAACTACACTTTTTCAATGTTC
>CAZDCD010000007.1:0-175151 GCA_964503885.1 uncultured Bacteroidales bacterium | reverse complement strand
GAGTAATCAGTCCCGCCAGGGCGGGATCTTCGCTGCGCTTCGATAATCGGTGATCAGTGATCAGTAATCAGTGTGATGCGTTCACGATGACGGTAGGTTCCCGCATTTCCGGCAGGCTTTGAACTCTGTAAATTGTTATCGTATTGCGATAATTAATTATCGTCATCAGATAACTCAGTTATCGTATCACGATAATTAATCAACTGAGATTATTATTGTATTAAAGAAACTCAACCATGGGTGACAATTACCAATTGAATTATGAACCCGTCACTCGCCTCCCATCATCGCCAACTTCCCTGCCGAACACTTTACATGAATCACCGAAGCCGGAAGCAGAGGTGGAGAACCTTGAACCTACCTTCGGTAGGCAGGCCTACCTGCCGGCAGGCCCTGACCAGCTTATTCCCTGATGATTTCGATTTCGCCTTTAGGGCCGATTTTGATGATGCCGGAAGGGTTGCTGCGGGTGGAATCGCCCTGCCGCCAGGCAACCACATAATCAACCGCATTGATGATCCTGTGCGGAATTTCTGAAAAGATGGCCGGTGCAGGTTGTCCGCTTATATTGGCTGAAGTGGATACCAACGGCTTTCTGAACCGTTCGATAAGCTTCTTGCAAAATTCGTCCCTGACGATCCGTATGCCAATGGAATGATCATCTGCCGGAAGATTCGGCGCAAGATTTTTCGCTCCCGGGTAGATAACGGTCAATGGTTTGTCTGCAAGTTCAACCAGGTCCCATGCTATATCAGGTATGACATCTACATACTGTTGCAGCCGGCTGACAGAATCCAGCAGGATGATCATGCTTTTTGAGTCTTCGCGTTGCTTAATCTCATAAATCATGTTTACGGCTTCGGCGTTGGTAGCATCGCAGCCGATGCCCCAGACCGTATCGGTCGGATAGAGTATGATCCCTCCCCGCTGTAAAACCTGCAACGCTGCGGTGAGATCTTCTTTCATCGTTTCAATGCTTTTTCATATACTTGCATGGTATCCCGGGCAAACCTGGCAGGAGTAAACTGCAATGCATACCCGGTACCATCATCCGACATCCTTTTTTTCAATATGCTGTCATTCAATACCATACGTATTGCAGAGGCAATATCGTTCACATCGAGCGGATTCACATAACAGCTCGAAGGTCCCCCGGCTTCGGGAAAACACCCCTCATCAGAAGTGATGACCGGTATGCCCGAAGCCAGGGCTTCCTGCACAGGTATACCGAATCCTTCAAAAAGCGACGGGTACACAAACAGATCGGCCATCTGGTATATTGCCGGCAGCTCCTCGTTTTTAACCTCATCGATAAAGCGGATATTCCTGACAGCGTGATCTTCAATATATTCTTCGATGGCATTGAAGTAGGATGTTTTTCGTCCGACTGCCACCAGCGGTATTTCAATTTTTCCGGTATGCAGTGCTTTTATAAGTGACAGCATGTTCTTTCTTTTTTCAATAGTTCCCACATACAGGATATAGTGTTCGGGCAGGTCAAACCGTTTTCTGATGTCATCTTTTACCATAGTTTCCGATGGGATGAAAAAAAGCGGGTTTATCGCCTGGTATACCACATCGATCTTTCCGGCCCTTATCCCCAGAAATTTAATCAGGTCATCGGCCGTCTGCCTGCTAACGGCAATGATACGACCAGCCTTTCGGCATGCATGACTGAATTTTCTGTGGTAAATAAACCGGTCGGCGACCGAATAAAGGTTCGGATAGCGGATAAAGATAAGGTCATGAATCGTGACAACACTCCTTATGTCCGTCCGGTCAATTCCCACAGGAAGTTCATGGCTAAGACCATGATACAGATCAATTCTGTCGTTGATAAGCTGGTTAGTCAGCCCGAATGTCCGCCACCATGACGGAAACATTTTATCAAAAACACGTTCGGGTTTTCTGATTTCGAACGGTGAAAGGGAACCATCGAACAAGGGATCCCTCGTTTGAGGGGTATATAGGATATACCGGTGTTCACCGAAATGGTCGGAAAGAGCCTTCAGCAGATTCCTGCTGTAATTTCCGAGTCCGCTCTGGTTGTGAAATGCCCGTTTTGCGTCAAATCCAATGCGCATTATACCGTTTAATCAGAAAGATTTTTCAATCTGTCCATTGCTTCAACAACATGTTCCCGCGAAGCAAAAGCTGAAAACCTGAAATATCCCTCACCGGATGGGCCAAAACCCGATCCGGGTGTCCCCACCACATGAATTTCCTTCAGCAGCTTGTCGAAGAGTTTCCACGAACTGATCTTATATTTTGATCGGGCCCAGATATAGGGTGCATTAACTCCCCCGAATACTTTAAATCCTTGTGATCCAAGGATTTCACGCATAATTCGGGCATTTTCCATGTAGTAATCGATGACCTCCTGCACTTCTCTCTTCCCCTGTTCGGTAAAGATTGCGGCTGCCGCTTTCTGCACCGGGTAAGATACACCGTTGAATTTCGTTCCCTGCCGGCGGTCCCATAATGCGTGTATAGAATAAGATCTTCCATCTTCAGAATAACCCTTTAGCTCCGAAGGAATAACCGTGTAAGCACATCGCGTTCCGGTGAATCCGGCTGTCTTTGAAAAACTCCGAAACTCAATGGCAACCTGCTTTGCACCCTTAATTTCGTAAATTGAATGGGGGATCTCTTCCCCGGTAATAAAGGCTTCGTAGGCTGCATCAAAAAATATGACCGATCTGTTCTTCAAGGCATAATCGACCCATTTTTTCAGTTCCTCTTTCGATGCACTTGCTCCGGTAGGATTATTCGGAAAACACAAATAAATAATATCTGCCTTTTCTTTGGGCAGATCGGGGATAAATCCGTTGTTTTCATTACACGGCAAATAAATTATTCCGTCGAAATACCCGTTGTCCCTGACCTTTCCTGTTTTACCCGCCATAACGGTAGTATCCACATAAACCGGATATACCGGATCGGTAATGGCTATTCGGTTTGTTACACCGAAGATCTCCTGGATATTTCCTGTATCGCATTTCGAGCCGTCGGAAATAAATATCTCATCGACTGAAATATTCACTCCCCTGCTTTTATAGGCATGTTCTGCAATGGCTCCACGCAAAAATTCATATCCCTGATCGGACCGGTACCCTTTAAAGGTATCTTTTCGGCCCATATCGTCAACACCCTCATGAAAAGCTTTAATAACCGCAGGTACCAGTGGAAGGGCGACATCTCCGATTCCCATACTGATGATCTTTGCAGCCGGATTTGCTTTCTGAAATTCCTTTACCCGTCTTCCGATTTCCGGAAATAAGTACCCTGCTTGTAGTTTTAAATAATTTTCATTTATCTTCGCCATATATCTAGGTGTTATGGGCGCAAAGATAGAATATTTTCAAAAAGCCCCCGAAGTTTTTTAGTTTTCAGCGTATTGAAAATATTTTTAATGGATTTCGTATTAATTTTTGTCCGTCGAACAGAACAATAACCGGATCAGCATTATGAATTACGTATTCGCCAGGATAAGCAAAGAGCTGAATTTTTTCGGGAATTCCGATCCAGTTGAGCTGGCTGATAAATTCGGTACACCGCTTTATGTATACAATGAGAAAATACTCCGTGATCGCTGCCAGGAACTGAAAAATCTGGTGAGCTATAAAAACTACGTGGTGAATTATTCTCCGAAAGCAAACAGTAACCTTGAAATTTTAAAGATTGTGAGAGACGAGGGGTTGTGGACCGATGCCATGTCACCGGGCGAGATCTATGTTGCCCTCAAAGCCGGTTTCAGTCCCTCACAGATATTTTATATCAGCAATAACGTCAGCGATAATGAATTCAAATATGCGATTGAAAACGGTGTTAAAATAAGTGTCGATTCCGTATCGCAACTCGAACGGTTTGGCCGCCTGAACCCGGGTGGGGAAGTTGCAATTCGGTTAAATCCCGGTATCGGGGCAGGTCATAACAAAAAGGTAGTCACTGGCGGGAAAAAAACCAAATTTGGCATCGAGATCACCTTTCTTCCTGAGGTGTACAAGATCCTGAAAAAATATAACCTGAGACTCACGGGCATCAACCAGCATATCGGATCGTTATTTATGGACGGGGATTCATTTGTCGAAAGTGTGGATACCATTCTGGCAACAGCCAGTCAGTTCGACAACCTTGAATTCGTGGATCTGGGAGGCGGATTCGGAATACCCTACCACAAGCAGGAAAATGAACCCCGGCTGGATCTTCCGGCATTAAGCGAAAAACTCAATACGATCATCTCTAATTGGACCCGGGACTATGGTAAAGATATTTTGTTTAAGATCGAACCCGGCCGGTATATAGTTGCCGAATGCGGGATTCTGCTGGGAAGCGTTAATTCCGTAAAAATGAATTACGACATCAAATATGTGGGTACGGATATCGGATTTAATGTCCTGATCAGACCTGTTTTGTATGATTCCCATCATGATGTGGAAATTTACAGAAGAACCAATACCCCTTCCGGAAAGGATGAGACCGTAAGAATCGTGGGAAATATTTGTGAAACGGGCGATATTGTTGCAAAAGACCGCCAACTGCCGGAAATTTTTGAAGATGACCTCATTGGGGTACTGGATTCCGGGGCGTATGCCTTTTCAATGAGTTCGAATTACAACAACCGGTTGCGTCCCGCTGAGGTATTGATCGATCTGAAAGGCGGTCACCGGCTTGTCAGGAGAAGGGACTCCCTGAAAGACCTGGTCAGGAATTTTGAAGGCTAACCGGAACAATACCTTACCGCCATGGAAAAGAACTTCTTTGTCAAAGCACACGGGCTGGGAAATGAATATATCGTGCTTGATGCCACAAATATCGGGTTCAGGCCAGGAACTAATGCCATCAAACGGTTGTGCAATGTAAATTTCGGCATCGGCTCAGACGGTGTTTTGCTGAAAACAGAATCCCGGAAAGCCGATTTCGGATTGAAGATATACAATCCCGATGGTTCAGAGGCCGAAAAAAGCGGTAATGGTCTCAGGATTTTCTGCAAGTTTGTGTACGATTACGGATTTGCAAAAAACAGGGAATTCACGGTTGAAACGTTGGGAGGAATTGTAAAAGCGTCAATCCTGAAAGAAGCAAAAGGCAAGGCTACCCTGATATCGGTGGATATGGGCAAAGCTATCTTCGCAAGTAAAGAAATTCCAGTACATTCCGATCTTCCTGAATTTACCGGCCAAAAATTACAGCTCAAGAATAAAGAATATATCGTTACCTGTGTTTCAGTTGGCAATCCGCACTGTGTCATTATTAAGAATGATCTTGACATTGCGGAGATCCGTGAATTTGGTCCCCAGATCGAACATCACAACCTGTTCCCTAACCGGATAAATGTGCAATTTGCGAAGGTATTGTCACCAACAGAAGCGCAGATACTGATCTGGGAGCGGGGTGCAGGATATACCCTTGCTTCAGGAAGCTCGTCCTGTGCAGTTGCCAGTGTGCTGGCGAAATTAAACCTTACCGGCAGTGATGTGACCATCAGGATGCAGGGAGGTTCACTTGACATCAGCATCAGCAAGAACTGGGACATTCGAATGACCGGTGAAGTTCAGGAAATAGCCCGTGGATTTCTTTCGGATGAACTGGTTGAAGTATTGGAATCGCCTTTTATAGTAGGTTTTTAAGCATATACCTTACCAGAGACTATTTAACAACCATTTTAAAAAAACATAACCATGAAAAAACTTCTTGCAATCAGTTCAGCAATCATGCTGTTCATGACATTCACAAATGCACAGGATTGTGTTTTCTATTATCCCAAAACAAAGGGTGCAGAACTCGAATACAAAAGCTACGACAATAAGGATAAGCTGACGGGTATGAGTAAAACCCAGATCAAAGATATCACAGAGACCGGAAACTCAATTTCAGCCCTTATTGACGTACAATACTATGATAAGGATATGAAAGAGCTCATGAACAATGAATTTGCCGTTAAATGTGAGAACGGTATATTTTACCTGGATATGAAGAATTTTATGAATCCGCAATCAGCTGCATCAACGGGCGAAATGGAAGCCTCATTCGAAAGCACCAACCTTCAGATGCCCTCAAACATGAAAGTAGGTGATCAGCTTAACGACGGATCCCTGACCATAACCATGAGCAATAACGGAATGAAGATCATGAGCATGACAACTACCATATCCAACAGGATGGTTATGGCCAAAGAAAATGTAACTACGCCGGCAGGAACATTCGTATGTTTTAAAATTACTTCTGATATTACAACGAAATCGTTTGTATCCGTAAAAATCAAATCCGTAGAATGGTATGCCAAAGATTTCGGTTTGGTAAAAACAGAAAGTTATGCATCAAATGGCAAATTAAGCGGTTATACGGTTTTAACTTCTGTAAAATAATTTCCTGTTACCCCATATACTGCTCTGAATATATTCGTAGTGGTTATTCAGAGCAGTATGTTTCTCAATATGTTATCCTTCCTTTGCCGGGATGCCGAATGAAAACTCACTGCCTTTTCCAAATGTGCTCTTTACACTAATTTCCCCTTTGTTCCTGGTGATGAATTCTTTACAAAGGATCAACCCAAGACCTGTGCCTTCTTCATCGTCGGTACCTTTCAGCGTGAAATTCACATCGATCCTGAACAGTTTTTCAAGGTTTTCGGGTTTAATACCAACGCCTGTATCAGTGACCGAAATAATCATTTTGTCTTTGTCCCTGCTGTAAGAAACGGTGACTTCCCCTCCTTTCGGAGTAAATTTTATTGCATTGGATATCAGATTTCTCACCACAGTTTTTATCATGTTCTCATCGGCATAAGCAGTGCATTTATTATCCACATTATTGACCAGCATAACGCCTTTTTTCTCTGCAATACTTCCCATAAGACTCACATTTTCTTCAACGATCCTGGATAGGTTTATATAACCCGGATCCATTTGAATGCGTCCTGTTTGTGAACGTGACCAGTCCAGAAGGTTTTCAAGCAGTGAATAAGTATTCTTTGATGTGGTAAATATAATATTGATGTATTCCTGGATTTGTTCTTTCTTGAATGCAGCCATATTCATAAGCATCAGCTCTGAAAACCCCATTAGGGTATTAAACGGATTCTTAAGGTCATGGGCAATAATGGAAAAGAATTTGTCTTTAGTGGCGTTTAATTCCCTTAACTCCTGCGTGCGCTGCTCTACCTTCAATTCCAGATCTGTATTCAGCTCTTTAAGTTCATCGTTTTGTTTCAGGATTGTCCGGTCCTGTTCATAGCTCCGGATGGCTTCCCTTACCGTCAGCACCAGATCGTTTTTATCCCATGGCTTGGAAATAAACCGGTATAAACCGGCCTTGTTGACTGCATTGCTAATACCCTGCAGGCTGGCCTGACCGGTAAGAAGAATATTTCTTATGTCGGGTTTCTGTTTATGGATTTTCTCGAGCAGCTCATCTCCTTTCATTCCCGGCATGATAAAATCAGCAATCACTACTGCCAGGAAATCTTTGTCATGAATAATATCTTCCGCAATTTCAAGTGCTTCAGTACCATTTTCAGCGGTTTCAATAATATACTGATCTGCAAATTCTATTTCCAGTTGTTCTTTTAAGGAATCAAGCACTATGATTTCGTCATCGATACAGAGAATAGCTAGTTTATTCATTTTTCTTCAATCCGGCTTTTATAATTGAAAATAACTCTTCATCCGACCAGGGTTTATGGATAACCGCAAACAGGTTGGCTTCTTCTTTTGCCCTGCATATTGCATCTTCATTTGCCTGGCCTGTAAGCATAACGGTAACAATTGACGGAAATCTCTTATGCACAGCTATAAGGAACTCATCTCCTTTTATCCCGGGCATCAGCCAATCGGATACAATAATCAGGATATTTATTCCTTCTTCAGATAATTCTTCGATAATCTCCAGTCCCTCTTCTGCATTTTCAGCAGTTTCATAAATAAATCCGCTTCCGAAATGCTTTTCCAGTTGTTCCCTGAGGCTCTCAAGGATAATGTCTTCATCATCCACACACAATATTGCAGCTTTGCTCATGCCTTTTAATTTACGGGTAATTTAACAAAAAATTCAGTTCCTGCTCCCAATTCACTGGTAAAAGTGATCTCACCGTTATGTTTTTCAACGATCTTTTTTACAATATCCAGGCCTAGTCCGCTGCCTTCGCCCTGTTTTTTAGTGGTAAAAAAAGGTTCAAATATTTTATCCTGGATATCGGGTTCAATACCGCAGCCGTTATCCCCGACCCCTATAACCACATATTCGCCCTGGTTTTTCGCTGAAATGGTGAGTACCCCTTTCTGGTCCATTGCATGAATGGCGTTGTGTATCAGATTGGTCCAAACCTGGTTTATCTCATCGGAATAACAATTTACTACAGGCAGCGTATCGTAGTTGCGAACCAGCTGAATGCCGTGTTTCAGCTGGTTATTATAAAGGGTAAGTACTGTTTCGAGTGAATCGATAAGGTCGGTTGGCGCTTTTTCTTCAACCATATCGCGGTGTGCGAATTTCTTAAGTGCAAAAACAACTTTTGCAGCCTTATCTGCAGCCACCGAAATGGTTTTGGAGTTTTTTATTATGGATGCAAAATAGCGGGCTGTTTTCAGCACATATTCAGCATTTTCGGATTTAATCATGTCCAAAATCTCGTTAACCTTGTCCTGAACATTGAGGTAAATGATCAGTTCCGAGATGGTGTCGGCATTGGCTATTCCTTCCTTCTCCAGGGTTTGAGTAATTTCCTTTTTCATCTTTCGTTTTTCCCTTGATGAAAGATTTTCATCGTCATATCTTGTGATTTCCAATATCTTCACAAACAACCTCAGGCCTTCGGGATCCTGTGTCCGGATGAAAACAGGAAGGTCAGATAAAGCCTTGCTTAAGGAGTCATTAAGATTGCCAATGGAGGCTTTTATTGCACCTAGGGGAGTATTTACTTCATGGGCCACACCGGCGATGAGTTGTCCAAGGGCAGCCATTTTTTCTGACTGCACAAGTTGTTCCTGGGTCTGCGTGAGATTATCCACAAGCGCTTCGAGGTTTTCTTTCTGGTTAACAAGTTCTTCGTTCACAAACCGTATTTCTTCTTCCACCCTTTTTCTTTCAGTGATATCCCGTGCAATGGCAATCCCTATATTCTTGTTATTCAGCCTGAAGGTATGACTTATTATTTCCACATTGATGATCTCTCCTGTTTTTGTCTCCCAGATCTGTTCGTATTTTTTGTTGCCTGTAATTTCATTTATATTGTCTTCGTCATCCCAGAATTCCTCACTGCTGAGATCATCCAGGGTCATTTCATACAGCTCTTCCGTAGAATATCCTAGCCGTTCAAGCGTATAATCGTTGACCTCAATGAAATGGCTGAAGTGCAAATCCTTATCAAGATTATAAAAGAAAATAAAATCAGAAGCTTTGTTAAACAACAGCTTGTATTTCTCTTCTTTCTCTCTGATCTGATCTTCGGCCCTGATACCCCGGGTGATATCCCTGAGTACTCCCTCAACCGAAGTGAGCAGGCCGCTTTCATTGAATACAGGGAACTCGGTTACTTCAAAAACATGCGGGCTGTCACTTTTATCTTTCAGCTCGGCAAGGTATTTCTCCTGTTTCGTACCCTGAAGCGAGGCTGCTTTTTTTTCTTTTGCCTGATCATTGAACGGGTTGTCGGTATAGAGGCCATCCCATTTTTTCCGGAGTTCGGCAAGCTCAAATCCAAGAATTACCTTAACTGACGGTGTGATAAACAATATCTCTCCTGAGGGAGCCAGCGAGAAAAAAATATATTCATCCTTAAGGTTATCGATGAGCTTCTCATACCGGTTCTGACTTTCCAGAAGGGCTTCATAGGCCGCTCTAAGCTCGAGGTTCTGATGAACAGTCTCTTTCTGCCTTGATTCAAGTCTTGCATTGGCCTCTTCAAGTTGTATATTCCTTGAACTGATTTTTTCCTCGAAAGCATTGTTGGCTTTTTTTAACTCCAGGGTTGCAGACAAGATCTGATTCAAAACATTTCCTGAGAATTCTTTGCTTTTTTTTACCGGGTCAGCCGGTTCGAATTTACCAATCTCATCCAGGATTTCCAGTACCTGAAGTAACCTGTTTTTCAATTTTACCTGTCTGATGCCGGCAAATACCAGAAAAATAATAAGGATAAGAAGCAGAATCAACAACAACCCGTGATTGTTTGCGATCGTCTGAATGTTATCATGAAGCGCTTGTCTTTCAAATAAATACAGCATTAGTATTGCAGTCAAGAATGAAATGTCTGAACTAAAGATACTATTATTTTTAAAATCTGCGGGGTAAAAAAACCATTTAAATAAGCATTTATTCTGAGAAAAATTGCTATCTTAAAACATGAAATAAACCGGGTTATTATTCATAATAACACCTGATTGACCTTTATTGAAAAAGTACAGAGTTTACTCACAGGAGGTAATAACGGTTTATCGTTTCAACAAATGATTTTCCAGATGAGGAATAAACGACCACTATCTGTTTTTTTGCTTCCGCTGATCCTGCTATACACTAACGGAACCTGTCTTTCACGAAACCCTGCTGTTGATCATTTTATCATGCAAAGTACCAGCCTATATCCTGAGGACACGTTGCCTTCGATAAAACTAACCGGCCAGATTCTGACCATTTTTAACGAATCTGCAGACAGTGTAAGCATTGAAGCCACACTGGAAAATATACATACGACCGCCCATACCCTTGAAAACGGTTCGTTTGCATTTGAAATTTTACCAGATGCCAAATCCTATGGCCATGAACTTAGTCTTCGTTTTTATGGCGATGATTACCAATCATTTGATACTGTTTTCATAGTGAAAAAAGGCAAAAAATACGAAGACCTGATCATACGGCTGATACCAAAATATAAGATATTGCTTAAGGGAAGAATTTATGCCGGCAATTCCCCGCTCGAAGGTGTGGATGTAAATGTATTGCATGCAGGAAAGGTACAACATCTGAAAACCCTGGATTGTTATGTCGACGACGAAGACTATTGGAATTGCCTGTTCCTGGGTATGTTTAAAACAGAGATCACTACGGAAAATCCCAGGGATTCCATTGCCCTTCATATGTCAAAATTGGGATTTGAACCGCAGGATTACAAGTTGAAATTCTCTGAATATTCAGGGGATCTTCTCCGTTTCAGAATGCGATATGCAGACAGTATACCGGATTTACCGGGCAACAGCCTGAGTCTTAGACTATCTTTTCCGGTCGGCAAAAATGCAGGATGGTTTTTCTCCCTCTCATATTATAGGCAATTATTTCCTGAAGGTTTTAACCGGTTTTCAGCAGGCTGGGAGTTTACCACATATTCTTACAAACAACATCTTATGGTAAGAACGCTTGCCGGCCTCGAGGAATCCCAGTTTGATACAACCTATGTCGATATTTTTACCGGACCTTCGGCAATTCTTTATCTGACAAAACCTGCAAGGCGATATTTTGCCACATACCTGGGGGCGACACTTATGCTGTCGGTTCATAACAGCGATATCCTGATCCAGCCTTTTGCGGGAACGCGGATCTATCTGGATATGAGAAAATCATTAAGCCTCGAATTGCGGTATATAAGTTACAATCTGGATATTAAAGAATATACATTCAATTACCTTGGAAATGCCTCAGCCAGGACAAAGACCATCTCAATTAATAAGCTGCTGGTCAATGCGGGAATCCAGGTAAATTTCTAATGCACGGAATATGACAGGAACGAACAGACATATTTTGAAAATTGCGACGGTAGTATTTGTGGTTGCTGTGGTAACCTGGTCTTGCGGAAAGAATCAGGTAGAGATAGTAAATAAAGAGCTGATCTTCGACGGTTCACAAGAAATAAAAGTATTTCCCTACCGGTATACCACCGATTCCATCCTCTTTTATACTGTTAGCGGAGATTCGGGTTTCTCCCTGAATGGTATCGACACAGTCTCCTCTATGCCTGTGCTCGAATGGGATACTGTCAGATCAGAAATCGTAATAGCCGCCATTTTCAGCGATCCGATCCAAACCAATCAAACCGGTATAACTAACGATGATGATATTGTGTGGATATGGCATTCGGGGCTGGAGTCAGGTGAAAACAAGCGTTGTGAATATATTGATGGTTACGGGATGATTGATTCCGATATTGATAATTTGGTACCTCCGATACCCCTGCAAAACGGACATATCTATTTCTGGGGAGTATGGGCTTATGATGCCGCAGGAATCCGTGTGATCTATTCCAGCCGTATGCTTAGATTTTTCGTGGAATAACGGGAAACTATTTATTGAACAACCGTGTTCATCCATTGATCCTGAATATTGGTCAACGTGTTTATTCTGGTAATCACAATAAATTGATATGTTAAACTGACTGTTGTATCTTTACGCATTGAACTATTCGTAACTTATTACAACCGATTATATGGACAAAAATAAAACCGTTTATAATCTTAAAACCGAAAAGAAAAACAGGGTTGTTGTCGAGGAAATAAATCCGAATGAGTTAAAAGAGTTATGGGAAAAACTCAAAGAACTGAATAAAGCACTTTAGTTTCCCAGATCATAGTTGAATATTACACTTCAATGCCTTAATTTACTGTAAGTTAGTGGTGTTTTACCGGATTTATGCCATCCTGGCCTTCTCTATTTTTTTACACTCCAGTCAATTAGAGCTATATTCTTGATTATCAATGTGATGTGTTTTCGCATTTTGGTAATGAGGTTTCGTCATGGTAAAAATCGAGTTAATGGAATTAAAATGACCTTGCCTGATCTGAGCCGTATATTCATATAGTATCAACAAAATTTGGGCACCATGAAAATCTCAGCATTCCGATCATCGGACGCCACCTACGCTCAAATTAAACCCGTAAACAGAACAGTATTTTATTATTTTTTTGAGAAACTCATGATTAGAATCGGCACACTGATCCTTTTTTCCGTAGTTTTTTTCATCAGCACCAGCTATATGAGCCAGGAAAAAGCGTCCGAGTTTCTTAACCAGGATCTTAATTCCAGAGAGATGCACGTCGCCATTACAGGATACTTCAGTGCCTGTCATAATACAACTGTAAAGAATACCACCAGGTTCAGTCTTGAACGGATGGTCATCATTTTCTATCAATCGAACGCATTCATGCCGGCCTGGACATTGAACAATTCTGTCACTCCTGCGGCAAATTCGGTTATTAATCTGCTCTCCAAGGCCCCTTATTACGGACTGGATCCGGATGCATACAATGTTCAGGAAATTCAGCGGCTTCGCAAGGCAATCGAAGAATCATCAGATGCCGGAGAGCTTGTGAAATTCAGAAAAGAGTTCGAACTTCAACTCACCAGATCATGTCTAGCATTTATGGTTAATCTTCGTGAAGGATTTATTGATCTCGATTCTGTGCCGGCATCTCTTCATTCGTTTCCGTATTATCTTTCTGACATAATCCGTGCGCAGCATGTCGACAGTATGCTGCTGACCATGCAACCGGTAAACATCAGTTATGTTTATCTTCAGAGAGCTCTTGAAAAATACATTTCCCATGCGAACCCTGGAACAGACGCGAATGACCGGCCAGACCTGTCAAAAGAATCCGGAATGAGTGTTGAAAGAACAGTAATGATCTTAACTGCACTCGGATATATCAGTCCTGAACATAAAACCAACGATTCCATATACATCCGTGCATTGATGCAATTCCAGATCCATAACGGGCTGACCCCGAACGGTAAGCTGAATAAGAATACCCGTGAAGCGCTTTCCAGTTCAACCCGTGAAAGGTATGAAAGGATTGCCCTGAATCTTGACCGGATGAGAAAGGAAATTCCGGAAGATCATGACTATGTGTTTGTGAATATTCCGGCTTATGAGCTCAGGGTGATAAAAAACAACAAAATAATGGACAGGTATAATGTGGTTGTTGGAAAGCCTTTAACCCCGACACCTGAGTTGTCGAGCAAAATTGAAGACATTGTTGCCAATCCCCGCTGGAATGTTCCGCGAAGCATAACCGTAAACGAAATACTACCGCGTGTGATCAAAGATTCATCCTACCTGCTGAGGAATAATTTCAAGATTATTGACAAACAGCTGAACGAAGTGAATGCTGAAACCATAAACTGGGAAAATACCAATGCCGAATCGTTTGACTATTATTTTGTCCAGAATTCGGGAAACTCAAATGCTTTGGGTACACTGAAATTTACATTTAGAAATCCGTACAATGTTTACATCCACGATACTCCCTCCAAAAAGTATTTTGCTTATGATATCAGGGCTTATTCTCATGGTTGTATACGATTACAAAATCCGGAAAAGTTCGCTCAGTACCTTATTGAAAATTATCATACCGGAGAAAATACGCCTGACATCCACTCATTGCTGAGTATTCACGAAAACAGGGAAATTGAACTTTCGGAACCTGTAAATATCCATATCAGGTACTTTACCGTAGAGGCTGATGAAAATCTGAACATCCATTTCTACAAAGATATCTACGGAAAAGACAAGGAGTCAATCATTGCGATGATGAACTGAACAGATCCTCAACCCTGCGCACCAGATCCGTTCAAAAATCCTGAGCTGTAAAGGTATGTACTGTCGGGATAATAAATAAATAAACACGTTCCTTCCTTAATAAGATCAATGATCTCACGATGATGTTCGGGTGGAATAGCCGGGCAGCCAAAACTCCTGCCGAGCCTCCCATGCCTTTCAACGAATGCTTTCGTCACATAATCGGCAGGGTGCATTACCACAGCCCTTATAAAAGCATTGTCATTTACACCGTGTTCAAGGCCGATCAATCTAAGTGAATAACCATGTTTACCTGCATAACTTTCACCGGTAAGATAAAATCCCAGGCTACTCATATTAGAATGTTGCCTGTTTGAAAATGAGGTGGCATAATTAAGTCCCGAATTTTTGCCATGGGCCACAAGTGACCTGGAAACCAACCTATGATCCCGGGTATCGATAATGAACATCCGTTCGGTAGTGGAAGATTTACTGAAATCTATAATGACAAGGAGGTTTTTATTTGCATCCGGATCCTTATCCAGTATCGACCTGTATCCCCTTAGAGCAACCCTGAAACAGGTAAAATCGAGTTCTGGCAGGTTCAATTCATCATAAAAGCGGATTATACCCTCGTCAGAATAAGTATTTCCGGAAAAATCATTTTCCCCGGGAGAGGGTCTCAGATGACCGGTTCCATATCCTGACAGCGCCAAGGTAAACAATACAAAAAGAGTAAGCCGTATGAACATTTAGGTATTTAATTCTTCAGGTTTGAAACAAAATTAGCATAAACCGAATGTGTTAAAACAAAAAAATCACAAAACTTATTCACCCAGATGGCATATTTTTTGATGCCATCTTTAAAAACTACACCATGAAATTTCTGATTATTGCGGCCTTTTGTTCAGGTCTTGCAGTTTCCGGATATGGTTTTACCGAACAACCTCCGGTAAAATTCGGCAAGGTTTCGAAGGATGAATTTGGTATAAAGGACTTCCGGGGCGATTCAACAGTTCCCGCCATAGTACTGTGTGATTACGGTGAAATATCCATCAGCAACAGAACGTTCTATAAAAGGCATATACGCATAAAGATAAATAATGCAGAAGGATTGAAGTATGCACGATTTGAATTTCCTTACCGCTTTAAAGAAAAACACGACGATATTCTCGCCTTCAAAGCGAATGCCTTTCAACTCGCCGGCGGAGAAATTTTAAAGTTCAGGTATGGCATGACCCAGGCAAAAACTGAACCCAAAGATGCAACAACCAAAATTAAGATACTGGAACTTCCGGGTGTTAAACCAGGAATGATCGTTGAATTCTCTTATGAAATTGCCTCACTTGATTTTATTACCCTCGATACGTGGTACTTTCAGCGGGAAATCCCAACCCTGTGGAGTGAACTGAGAATAGACGTACCGCCACCCTTCTACTATTTAATGACATTTCAGGACGGGGAATTCCTTACCACCGCGGAACAATCGGCTTATGCCGATAAACTGCAGTGGCTATACTCAGCCAACAGGTTTCAGCGCAGAGCAAGGCTTGGCGAATCAAATCATATCCTGTTCGAATCTTCCGCGGGAAATTACCGCGTTTATGTATTGAACAATTTGAAGAAGAAGATCGTGATGAAAAACCTGCCTGGTATATCTTCAGCCAGGGGATATTTAAGTGTTCATGACTACTATCCCAAACTTCGTTTCGATCTGTTTGAATCTTCAGGAAATCTGCCCTGGATTTACAGATCGTTGTTGCTTACAACAACCGAAGACTACGACTTTGAATCAAGAAGACAACTTTTACATAACCAAATGCGGCAAACGGGTTATGTGCAGTACAGGCTGGATACATGGACCGACTTCAATGAAAAACTCCTTAAGAGTGAACACTTCGGGCTACAGCTGATCAGGCATTTTGACTATAAACCCATCCTCGATACAAGTTTAGCAAATGGTATGAATGAACAGGAAAAAATGGAAACCGTCTTCAATTTTGTCAGGAATACTATTGCCTGGAATGGTACTTTTTCGATGTACCCTGAAAAAGAGCTGAAAAAAGTGCTGGAAGAAGGCAAAGGGTCTAGTGCCGGGGTAAATATGTTGCTGATCTATTTATTGCGAAAAGCAGGCCTGCATGCAGATCCTGTTCTTATAAGAACCAATGATCTCGGGTATCCGGAAACTGTATTCCCTGTGCACGGCCAGTTCAATCATACAATCGCACTGGTGAATATAGGGGATGAAGCTTTTTTACTTGATGCCGTCTCCCGGGATATTCCATTTACGGAACTTCCTGCCCCCGATCTTCATACAACGGGATGGAGGGTGAGCAGCAGGAATTTCGGCTGGGTGGATATTGCCCTGGAAAAAGGCATAAAATAACCGGTTGTTATTTCTTTCTGAAAAATCCTGCAGGTTCCGGAATTGAAGTTTGTGACCAGATTTTTATATTGTCAATTCTCCCCTTGTCACTGAAAGAACCAAAACCGACATAACCCATAACCAGGTTCCAGTCGGTTGATTCCATGAACGGTTGCTCCATATTATCGAAAAATACCTTCACGTTTCTGGTGACGATGTTTCTTTCAATACGCACCTTGTGCCATTTATTGTTTCCCCAGTTTATACCGGGTATGGAATCGGTCCCTATTTTTACAACGGGTTTGTTGTTCACGAGGAAAATACCGTTTGAGTTTTCATCAGACCCAGAAGAAAGGTCAACATAATAATATTTTGCAGAATCCTTAATACTGAATAAAATGCACATGCTCCTCTTGGCCGGTTCCTGGCCGGTTTGCATTACATTTGCCTCAAGAATAAAATCTCCCCAGATACGGTCATCAACTATAGCAATAATACCGGGCGACAAAACAGGAGGCTGATAAAGACCGGTATCGGTGAATTCAAGAAAATTGTTTCCTTTTTCGACCGATATGCGCCACGAACCGGCATCACTGAACTTAAAATCCTGAACGGCATTTTTGGCGGAGAAATTCTGTTGGTACTGAAGCAGATAACCATCGGGAATATTTTGTGCATGACCGGGAATTATTGGAAGAAGAAGGATTGCGATCAGTAATTGTATATATTTCATTTCTGACAAGGATTTTGCTTTGGTGAAAAGGTAAAATTAGATTATTCCAGGCATTATCTTAAGTTAATTTGTTAACATGTTTGGATACCACAATTGCTGACAGCAAGATGATCGAACATCACCAACCGGGCAGGAAATTAAGCCCGAATGAGGCATTTTGAATGCCTCCGTTCTGAAAGGGTATGGCATAATAAGGCTCAACGACCATATATCCCAGAACATTGATCCTTAAAGATATACCGGTACTTATCAATGGAATGCGGTCATCGGGAGAAGTAAATTTCCATTTCAGGTCGGGCTGATGGGCTGAATCCCAGATCAATCCACCATCGAGGAAAAATGATACATCGGTAAGCAAAAACCGCGATTTAATGAGCGACAGCCTTTTTGGACCTGTAAACGGAATTCTTATCTCGGCATTGGTCACAATCATTCTGCTTCCCTGCAACTGGTTAAAGGTAAGTTCCGGAATGAAATTATTCCTGCCCGTTGTACCGTCATACCCTCTGATATACCATGAATACCCAATATACAGGGGAGCAAAACGAGGATTTTCGGCATCGGTTCCGAGCTTGTTGTAATTATAAAACCTGAATGCAAGAGTTATGGGCTTGATAAAGAAATACTTGCGATAATCAATAAGGGTGGTGAAAAAGTTAAAATCACCCATATAATTCATCAGACCATATCTTGATCTTGCTCCCTTCATCGGTGATGTAACACCAAAATACGATTTGTCATACACATAAGCCACATCCGTCTGAACCAGCCCAAATCCAGGAGGTGCTTCGAGTTTTTTGCGCGACTGGCCTAAATAATTTCCCAGATCATCATAATAGTTGCTGTACCTGTCGATACGGTAGCTATAACGCGAGAGGGACAATCCTGCTTCCACTCTCCGGGTCGTTGAAATGGGAAGGTATCCGAACACCGACAGCTGGCTTTCAAACATCCTGTAAAGGTTTATGAAATAATTGTTCACCGGTGCAGGTTCACCGTTGATATCTATTGTGTCGGCTGTAATTCCGTATGAACCATACAGGTAAGGAATGTGAGATATTCCCGCACCCCAGTTGATCCTTTTTTTCTGGTTGATATATGCGACCTGTCCCCCGAAATCGTAGATCTCTCCGTTGAGTGCCAGATTAGCAAAAAGCTGATGATCACCTACCATATCGCTGAACAATGCAGATACACTTCCGGCCATTCCGGTACCTATTCTACCTGTTGCCACTCCAACCGCTACATTTGAGATATAGTCGAGCTGGAATTTCGGCTTGTAGGGCATCGGTTTGAAATTGCCTTCCTTCAACTGCTGCAGCCTGGGCTGAATACTAAGGACAGAATCAACAATATTTATACCCAGTCGTTTACAGGGCGATAACGTTGAAGCTTCAAAATTCAGCTCCATGGGATCTACCTCCATGGCCACGAACTCATCTGCCTGTGCTGCATAAACCTTGTATTTGCGATCGGAAAAATAGCTGTAAACGATTCTGTTGTCGCCGGATATGCTGATTGCAGGTGAAAGTAACGTTATGCCTGATATTCCGGTAAGGTATCCGGTAAGCTGGTACACTTTCTTATTTTCAGGAGTGTACTTGTAAAGGTTCCTGAATCCGTCGCGATCGGAGAGAAAATAAATGACGGTGCCATCATCCGAATACACCGGATTAAGGTTCCCTGCCCCAGGAAAAAGATCCAGCATTTTAATATTACCGGTTTTTATGTTTAGGATTCCCAGATCAAACGCATTGGGGACAATCCCGGTATTGTTGTTCCTGATATTCCTGTCCGTGGAAAAAACGATGCTCTTCCCGTCGGGTGACCATGCAGGATGGATATAGGAATAACTATCATCGGTAAGCAGCCTCAATTCATCGAGGGTCAGATCATAGATATACAGGTTATCGATCCCGTTCCTCGAACCTGTAAATACGATCCTATTGCCATCAGGTGACCATGCAGGATTGCTGAATGATTTTATCTCTTTCATATCAATATCTGAAGTAATTTTATCCTTCTTAACATCGGTGATGATCAGTTTATTCCTGCCTTTACTGAAAGCCACATAGGCGAATTTTTTGCTGTCCGGAGACCAGCTTCCGGCTGATTCTATAAAATTGAAATCGTCAATCTCATCATTTTTGACTGTACTCGTGAGCTTTTTTATTATTTTGCCTGTTTCTGCATTTGCCAGGTACAGATCAATAGTGAAGAGTTCTTTCTCTGAAAAAAAAGCAACGTATTTTCCGTTCGGACTGATCACCGGAGAAATATTGATCTCCCCTGCGTTTTCATCGGAAATGAGTTCAGTGCCCACCAGGCTGTCCACCGTATCTTTCATTACAGATTTGAAATGAAGCTCTGCGGCGTTCTTCCAAATGTTCGAAACGTTTTTTTCACCCATACCGAGGATCTTTTTAAAGGCATCTTTATACCCCAGCCTGGCGGTTGCCTTAAAAAGGGGTGCAATTATTGTATCGCCCCATGTTCTTGCAGCAAATGTCCAGAATGCCTGTCCGAAACGGTAGGGATTGTATTCCGGTTTTCGGGAAAGGTCCTGTACCGACGGAAATTTGTTATTCAGAAGGGCATCCCTTATCCACATTGATGTTTGCGGATCAATACTCCCGATAGATATATATTCGGCCAGTCCCTCGATCATCCATAACGGAATGTTGTTCATATTGCGCATGGATAATGAATCACCATCCAGAAGGTTATATTGAAACACATGCACCAGCTCATGCCCGAGCACATGGTTTGTCTGGCCGAATGTAAGAGAAACCGGCATTACCACCCTGTCTTTAAGACCTTCAGTAAATCCCCCGACCCCAACGCCAATCAGTCCTGATGAAACATTGGTTTGCTGGAATTCAGCCTGATCTTCATAAATAAGTATAGGATTCCGCTCATGCAGAGTATCTCCGAAAACCTTGCTGTGGAGAGTATACCAGTATTCAGCCGCCGAAGCGAGCTCATCCATAAGGCTGTCGTTCTTAAAGGTATGATACAGATCAAAATCCGGTGATCTGAGCACATCATAATGAAAGACAGAATATCCTGGTTTGTTCCTGCCAAAATATTGTCCGCTGGCAGGGACCGTGATCAATCCTGAAATGGCACAGATCATCAGCCTGATCATACCCGCGTTTTTTTTCGGTAATGGTATTCTCAGCGCTTTCATAGCTACCTGTCTTATTTTGCGCCTTACTGAATTGTTTCTATAAAATTATGACACAGAAACAGGCTTAAAAGTTGTGTTAAATATGCTGTTTTTAACATTTTTTATAAAACGCAACCAACCGGATATTTATTGGGTGAAATTATTCATAATCCGACCTTCAATTACCTCTGCCATTTTATGTAAACGAATGCCTGAAAGGAAAAAAATTCCCTGAATTTCAACACTATGGAATCTCCGATTCTGTTCGGGAACAAGGTATTGCCTGAAGCATTAAAAATCTTGTATTGGGAAAATACAAGTGCCAACCATTTTTTCCTTATGCATGCTATTTCAGACAGGTTTTTTGGTTACATTTACCCACCAAATTTATTTCCCCTTTCTTTTTATGGTTATTGCCGTCATCACCGATTTTACTTTTCCGCTGAAAAGCCCTGTAATGATATTTTGCCTTGTTCTGACGGTTATTCTTATCGTTCCGTTTCTGGTTAAAAAGCTTAAGATCCCTGATATAATTGGATTGATCACTGCCGGGATTAGTGTCGGTATTTTGCAGCCAGTTGAGTTTAGTTATTGTTTATCCACCGGTGTATGAAATTGACCATGACCCGGGCCGTTTGAACCGGTAACAGATCAGGATTGTTTTTTCACACCGATCACCTTTTTTATTCTGTTTCCCACAGTAGCAAATAAAGTATTTTGCTGCTCTATCTGGCCTGTAAGTGTACCGCCCAGATCGCGGATATTCATATGCTGAATGCTGTCGTAGACTTCCGGATAAATAAGGATAATATTGTTTCCTGCAAAATGCTTTGTCAGCAGGGAAGGCAGTTGTTCAAGATATGGAAAATGGGAAATTGATTTGGGTCTGGATGTGACGACTACAATCAGGCTGTTTTTTGACTTACTGATTTTCAGTCGTGAAAGATTTTTCCAATCGTTAAAATTCCTGATTTCACTGTTAAGAGATTCCCGCTGATTGGCAATAAAATATTCCAGGTGCCTGATGGTTTTTTGTTCGGCATAAAAGATCATTTTTTTGCCGGTGACCAAAGCAATATTCCGCAATTTTCCCAGCCATTTTACAAATCCCGGTTCATATTCTGCCTTGGGAGGTATAAAAACAAGAATATTGCTGATCGTATTCAGGGGTTGAATGAACTTTGAAATAAATACCGAAATTGCGGTCCTCCTGATCACATTTTCATTGATGTTCCCGAAGAATGTTTCCATGTACGACTTTTTTCCAAATAAACCGATCACCAGGTCTGATACCTGATTTTCTTTTATAGTATGTAAAATACCCAATACCGGGTTCAGGTCAAAACGGGTCAGTTGAACTGCGTTCAGATTCACAAGGTTTAACGCTTTAACTGCCTTGTCCATCAACTTTTTTGATTCCAAGACTATTTTCGCGTCACCGGCTTTATCAATCACATTCAGAACATATACCGGTTCGGGCAGATTCGGTGATTTGATCATCGAGGCAAATTCAACCAGCGACTCTACAGTATCGGGATTGGAAACAGGAACAAGTATGCGTTCATGAATATCCGGCAACAAATCCGTACTTTCTGCTTCTTCATGGGTAACCATCTCACGTGCTGCTTTTTCAACCTCAAACGAACTCAATCCGCAAGTAAATAAAATGAGCAATATAGTGGCATTCAGTACTTCTTCACCAAGCAATTTTCCTGTTTCTCCTCCCTGGTAATCAATGATAATGTTAAATCCTATAATGGCTGCAGCCAATGCTGCTGCAGCTCTTGAGTTACTTAGTCCAAAGATCATTTTCCGCTCCAGGATGCCGAGCCCGAAGATTTTTTGAGTACTGTAAGCAGCCAAAAATTTTGAAAGTATGGCAAAGGTAATGGTCAGGAAAGCCACATAAAATGCATGCCATCCGCTGAAAAGTAGTTTCAGGTCGATAAGCATTCCGACCCCGATCAGAAAAACGGGTATAAATAATGCATTTCCCATAAATTCAATCCGGTTCATGAGTCCTGAAGTATGCGGGATGAGCCTGTTGAAGGCCAGACCGGCAAGGAAAGCGGCTATTACGGGTTCAATCTCAGCCATTTCAGCGATAAACGCTGCAAGAAATAATATGCTTATCACAAAAACGTATTGTGAAATGTGGTCGGAGGATTTTTTAAAGAACCAGCGTGCCAGCATGGGTATGCCATAGATGATTCCGGCGCCGAAAACCGGTACGGCAATACCCAACTTAAGCCAAAACGTCCCGTTTCCGGTATCTCTGGCAACACTTGCAATTACCGATAAGATCAGCAGTGAAACGGTGTCTGTGAGGATTGTTCCTCCTATGGCTATGTTGACTGATCTTCTTCTGGCAAGTCCGAACCGGCTTATTATCGGATAAGTTACCAGAGTATGTGACGAAAAGATGCTGCCGATCAGGAGAGATGATGTCAGCGGGTAACCAAAAATATAATATCCCAGTGAAGTGCCTGCTGTAAAAGGAATGATAAAGGATAAAATACCGAAAATTATGCTTTGATTTCTTCGTTTTGTAAAATCATTCAGGTTGATCTCGATGCCGGCAAGAAACATTATATAGAGAAGTCCTACCGTACCGAATAACTCTATACTGCTATCCCGCTCAAGAATTTTTAACCCGTAAGGGCCAATGATAAGCCCTGAAATGATCAACCCAATAATTTGAGGAATTCTCAGTTTTCTGAACAGAAAAGGAGCGAGAAGAATTACAGCCATGAGTATGGCAAAGATCAGCACCGGGTCTTTAAAGGGCATTGAGAGGTGTATTTTCAGCAATTCAGACATAAGAATAATTGATATTCCGGCTTTTAAAGATCAACACCGGAAAGAGCCTATTGTTGAATACATCTGCAACTTAAATGATCCCGCACATTAATCCTTCATGCCGAACTCCATCAGGTAGGCTTTGATAAAACCCGCAAGATCGCCATCGAGAACTGCCTGTGTATTGCCCGTCTCATAATTTGTACGCAGGTCTTTCACCAGCTTATACGGATGAAGCACATAGCTCCTGATCTGGGATCCCCACTCGATCTTTTTCTTTTGTCCTTCGATCTCGGCCTGTTTTTCCATTCTTTTACGTAACTCAAGCTCATACAGATGGGATTTCAGGATACGCATGGCATTTTCTTTATTCTTAAGTTGTGAACGAGTCTCGGTATTTTCAACCGTAAGGCCTGTAGGTATATGCCGCACCCGTACACCGGTTTCCACTTTATTTACATTCTGTCCACCCGCCCCGCCCGACCGGAACGTGTCCCATTCCAGATCAGCCTGATTGATGATGATCTCGATCTCATCATCAACTACCGGGGACACAAAAACCGAGGCAAATGAAGTATGCCTGCGGGCATTCGAGTCGAATGGTGAAATACGCACGAGCCTGTGAACACCGTTTTCACTTTTTAAATATCCGTATGCGTAATCTCCTGTAAATTCAAGAGTTACAGATTTAATCCCTGCATCATCACCAGCAAGATACCCCAATTCTTTTACCGAATAGTTATTTCGTTCACCCCAACGGATATACATTCGCATCAGCATCTGAACCCAATCCTGGCTTTCTGTGCCTCCTGCCCCGGAATTGATTTTCAGAATAGCTCCCAGGATATCTTCTGCTTTGCCAAGCATATTTTTGAATTCAAGGTCTTCAATAAGTGACAAGGCTTTATCGTACTGTTCCTGAACTTCCTTATCAGAAGCTTCCCCGTCCTGATTGAAATCCAGCAAAACCTGAAGGTCATCAACGGCTGATTTAGCTTCCAGGTAAGCTACCGTCCAGGATTTCAACGATGCGATGAATTTCAGTTCTTTCTCAGCTTCTTTCGGATCGTTCCAAAAATCCGGTTCCCGTGTATCTTTCTCTTTTTCAGCTATTTGCTGCATCTTTCTGTCGAAGTCAAAGATGCCTCCTCAGCGCTTCCTCGCGCTTTACCAGATCCTTATGTTGTTCGCCGGTAATCATATTCTATAATGTTTGAGGGTAAAACGAATTGATGACCTAACTTTTCGTGTTTCGCCCTGATCGTTAAACCAGGTATATGCCGCAAACAATTTGTTCAATCATGCAGTGTTGTTAAACTGGTTTCACAAGGCCAGCAAATTTATTAAAATTTATCCGATCATGCTTTTTTTACTGAAAAATACCATAATTGTTGTAAATTAACACTATCAATATGTAGCTGCCATGGATATTTTTACCATTGTTATCTCCCTGGGACTGCTGATCTTCTTTTCCCATGCTTTTAACGAACTTTTCGACCGTACAAAAATCCCTAATGTATTGTTGCTTTTGCTCATTGGAATATTGATCGGACCTATAGGCGGCATTGTCACCAAAGATTTTTTCGGCCAGCTGGGGAATGTTTTTACCACCATCACCCTGATTGTTATATTGTTTGAAAGCGGATCAGGACTCAGGTTCAGTGAACTGAAAAAAAGCATCGGCGCCGCTTCGCTCATTACCCTCATTAATTTTATACTTACAGTGATCATTACGGCTTTTCTTGCCAATATGCTTACACGACTCGACTGGATATCATCGGTATTTGTAGGTGCTATTATCGGTGGAACTTCTTCTGCAGTAGTTATTCCCATGGTACGTCAACTGAAAATGAGCGAAAAAAGCACATCAATACTGTTCCTTGAATCGGCCCTCAGCGATGTACTTTGCCTGATCGTGGGGCTTGCAGTCCTTGAAGGAATAAAGCTTGGAGCTCTTAATATGGGTGCAGTCTTCTCGAAAATGTGGAAGGCTTTGCTTTTCGCTGTTTTACTGGGCATTGCCGGAGGCCTGATCTGGTCAATCATCATCAAGCTGATCAGGAGCATTAAAAATTCGATGTTTACCACACTCGCCTTTGTCTTCATTCTTTACGGTATCGTTGAGCTTCTCGGATTCAACGGAGGCATTGCCGCTCTCTCATTCGGGATCATACTGGGCAACAGTGATGTGATCAATACCAGTAAATATTTCAGGAAGATCTTTACATTCAATACATCGGGATTCAACGATAATGAAAAGAATTTTTTTGCGGAGATCGTTTTCATAATGCAGACCTATTTTTTTGTTTATGTGGGCATCAGCCTGCAATTTGGTTCCATTTACGTATATGGCATTGGCCTTCTCATCGTCACCCTTGTCATTCTTGTACGTCCCCTCAGCATCAAGCTGCTTACAAAGAAAGGCACCTCTTCGACTGAGTTTGCCATCATGTCGGTGATGACACCAAAAGGACTGGTAGCGGCAGTGCTGGCTTCCATTCCCCTGCAGGAAGGACTCCCGAATGGCGACGTGATTATGGACCTGGGATACTCCATTGTACTTTTCAGTATTGTCATCTGTTCGGTCCTTGTTATTCTCTTAAGCAAAGACCCGCTCTTCTTCAGGAATATGGTAAAGAAAAAGGAGCAAACGGAACCTGTTGTAGCCGATAGCCATAATGAGGCGTCAAACAGCTGAACAGGGAAGCGGCAATACCTCATGCAACAAGAGTTGCCTGAATACCTGTCTGGCTTAGTCTGTGAGTTCGTTCAGCATGGCCATCAGCATGTCGAATTCTATCCCCTTTGACTGCCCAAACCGCACCAGTTTTGACTTTATAACTACCGGGTTTTTATCCTTGAGCGTTTTCTTTTTTTTGAGCAGCAATCTTTTTACAGTATCCCTGTAATACACCGGATCGATTTCTTCCAGCACTTCCCGGATCAACGATTCGCCGATCTTCTTCTGCCTGAGATGTGCCGAAATTTTCAGTTTTCCCCACTGATTTAACCTGAACTTATCCCTTGCAAAAGCACGGGCATATCGTTCATCATCAATGAATCTTTCCGACCTGAGCTTTTCGGTGATCTTTTCTATTTTTCCCCGTGAAAACTCCCATCCGGAAAGCTTCCGGATCACATCATGAGTGCATTTTTCCTGTCTGCTGCATAAATCCTGTAGGCGTAAGAGGGCTTCTTTTTCGGTCATCATTCCCTACATTTACAAATTGCTTTTACCATCCTGTCTTTGCCATTGATATCTTTCCTGAGTTCAATATCATAATATCCGTATACGTTTAAAAGATTCTGAACTTCATGGCCGTAGGCTTCGTTGATTTCACAATACAGTATGCCGTTCTTACTCAGGACCTGCCTCCCGAACCTTGCAACAGCATGGTAAAATAACAGTGGAAAGCTGTCTTCAACAAAAAGTGCAATTTGGGGTTCGTAACCGGTCACGTTTCTACCCATCGCCCCTTTTTCCGATTCCCTCACATAAGGAGGATTGCTCACTACAACATTGTATTCGGGAGCGAATTGCTTATAATCGGGATCGAAAATATCTGCCTCAAAAAAAGCAACATCTGCACTATTGAAGGTGGCATTTTCTCCGGCAAGTTCAAGGGCGCCGGACGATATGTCCAATGCATGTAAGTTGCTTTTTGGTAGCACTTTGGCCAGGGTTATGGCTATGCAGCCGCTTCCTGTACCAACATCCATAATCTTTACTGGTATTCCCGAATAATCGTCCACGATCCATTGCACCAGTTCTTCTGTTTCCTGACGGGGAATAAGTACACGCTCGTCAACCATCAGTTCAAATCCGTAAAAATGTGCCTTTCCGAAAATATATTGAATCGGCCTGAACTCTTTCAACTGATCAATGATTTCAAGGGCCTGTTGAAAAAAATGTTCGGCAATGAATTCATTTCGTTTAAGTTGAATATCAATTTTGCTGTAATTTAGCAAATGTTCAACGATCATGTTAGAAAATTGTCCGATCTCATGATCGGGATATAATCCGGAAAGACTATTTTTGATTTCACGGATCAGTTCTTCCAGGGTCCTGTAATTCATTTTTCAAATATACAAAATTAACGATTGTGCCGGCAGAGTCAGATTTTGATGAAACTTACATGAACCGGTGCCTTGAGCTAGCAAGGTCAGGACTGGGAACAACTGCGCCGAACCCACTTGTGGGTGCGCTGATTGTGCATGACCGGAAAATAATCGGTGAAGGATTTCACAGGCTCTATGGAGGTCCCCATGCTGAAGTTTATGCCATCAACGCAGTAAAAGATAAATCATTGCTTCGGGACTCCACCCTGTACGTAAACCTTGAGCCTTGCTCCCATCTTGGTAAGACGCCGCCCTGTACCGATCTGATCATCGAAAGTAAGATACCGGCAGTAGCCATTGGAACCATTGATCCGAATTCACTGGTGAAAGGAAAAGGCATTGAAAAGCTGAAGTCCGCAGGCGTCCGGATAAAAAACAATATCCTGGTCACTAAATGCATTGAGCTGAATAAACGGTTCTTTACCTTTTATTCCCTGAAACGTCCGTATATCATCTTGAAATGGGCACAAACAAAAGACTCATTTATCGATATTGTGCGGGAAGAAGGTGCCCCGAACCGGCCTTTCTGGATATCGAATGAACTCTCAAGGGCACTGGTGCATAAGTGGCGCAGCGAAGAAAAGGCCATTCTGGTGGGTACAAATACGGCCAGGCTTGATAATCCTTCGCTGAATGTAAGGGAATGGTCAGGCAATAATCCGTTACGGATTGTCATCGACAGAAATCTTTCGCTTCCAGGAAATCTGAATCTGTTTGATAATACCTCCGATACCCTGGTCATCAATGAAAAGATTAATTCAAAAAAAGACCGGACGGAATTTCTCAGGGTATCCTTCACAAACCGTGTTCCGGATGAACTCATGCACCTTTTATTTGAACGGGGTATTCAATCGCTGTTGATCGAAGGAGGAAAAAGGCTCCTGGAAACCTTCATTGCCGAAGGACTCTGGGATGAAGCCCGGATCTTTATCGGGAATATGAAATTTCACCGGGGAGTCCGGGCCCCTGATATAGAGGACATACCTGAAAGCATAGTAAATATAGAAAACGATGAACTGGTAATATATAAAAATAGTCAGACGTTCAGCTGCCTGATGAGCTTGCTCAACACTTCGCCCAATGACCAAATATAAAGTTGATTATCAATGCTATACAGATGTGTTTTGAAGGCATAGAAAATACTGTATAATGAAGTGCCGACCAATAAGATCGGACGGTTTGCACATAATCCTCATTTTTAGGTCATTATATTCTCTCAATTCACCAAAATTTCGATACGTCTATTGAATATTTTTGTATATTTGATTGCTCTTAGCGTGTAGTTTGGTATACTTACGTCACAAACATAAACCTGTTGTCATGAAAAAACATGTGTGTATTCCGGTTTTAATGGTATTGCTGTTTTCGTTCCAGGCATATCCGCAAAATGCCAAGCAATTTTTTAAGGCAGGAATCAATTTTAAAGAATCCGATAACCAGAAAGATGCGATAGATCAATTCAGCAAAGCTATACAACTCGACCCTGATTATGTCGACGCCTATATTGAACGGGCATATGCATATGAAAAGACCGGTAATATTGTCAGCGCCTCTGAGGATTTTAAGAGAGCTCTGGTTTTTGAAACCAAGAAACCCGAAATTTATTATGATGCAGCCAGGTTAGACACCAAGCTCGGGCAATATGAAGAAGCTGCCGGATATCTTGAGAATGCCATTGATCTGAAAAGCAAGTACCTTGAAGCCTACCAGCTTCAGATAAATGTTCTGATTGAACTCGGGGATTATACCGATGCACAACTTGCCGCGAAAAAAGCGCTTGCACTTAAAGACAATGAGACCGATCATTACCTCATGGGCAGAGTTGATGAAATGTTGAATAACCCTGTTCAGGCCGAAGAGGATTATGAAAAAGCAATCTCCAAAAATAAACGGTTTGTTGAAGCCTATATCGCCCTGGCTAACCTGAGGATAACCCTGAATAAGATCGACCAGGCACTTAATGACTGCAATACTGCCTTAAGCATTGACCCGAATAACACCGAAGCATACCTGACCAGGAGCAAGGTATATGTAAAAAAACTTGATTATCCCAAGGCTATCGATGACATCTCAAGGAACATTCTTCTTAAGCCTGACGATAAAAAAATGTATTTCATCCGGGGAAATTATTACCAGGAATTTACCCAGCATCAGAATGCAATCAATGATTTCAACAAAGTACTCATGCTTGATGATAAAGATGCGGAAGCCTATTATAAAAGGGCATTTTCGAATGAACAGATCGGAAATTTCAAAGCTGCGATTAAAGATTACCAGTCGTTGACAAAACTTTCAGAATACGATGTGACAGCCAAAAAACTCCTTGATTCGGCGAAAGAACGGCTGTTTGAACTCAACCGAGAGTCGGAAAGTCCGGTTATCACGTTGGCTGAACCGGAACCTCTTGAACAGAATGTAATAAAAGTGCCCAAAAACAAAGAAGAGATAACGGTCAAAGGCAAAATTAGCGATGAAAGCGACATTAAATCATTAACGATCAACGGCATGAATGTGCCCTTTGTAAAAAACGACAATCGCTATGAATTTTATGCCAATGTGGATGTCTCGAAACTCGACCTGTTTACGATATCGGCCATCGATGTTTATGATAATTTGCAGACAATAACCTATACAATCGAAAGAACTGAGATAAACCCTCCCAGAATCGCAATCATTGCACCATATGCTTCCGACAACGGGGAAATTTATCTCGATTCGAATGATCCTTCGGTATATGTGGAGGGTAAAATTGCCGATGAAAGCATGATCAAAACTATACTTATCGACGGAGTATCGGCAAGTTTTAAGGTAGATGAAATGAATCCTTCCTTCACAGCCACACTGTCCATAACGAACAAGAGCAAATTTACAGTCCGGGCTATTGACATATATGGCAATGTAGGAGAACAGGATTTTTTGCTGAACAGGGAGGGAATTTCTCTGCTGGAAAACAACCCGATGGGACGCACTTGGATCGTATTTGTGGAAAATTCAAATTACGAATCGTTCCCCAGTCTCGATGGCCCTTCAAAAGACATTACCCTGATGAGATCGGCTCTATCACGCTATGACGTGCATAAAATCATCCATAAGAAAGATCTTGGTAAAAGAGATATGGAAAAATTCTTTTCAATAGAACTGAGAGATCTTATCAGGAGCAATCGCGTGAATACACTCCTGGTGTGGTTTGCCGGACATGGCAAATTCATCAATGAAACAGGTTACTGGATACCAGTGGATGCAAAAAGGGATGATGAATTTACATACTTCAATATCAATGCATTAAGGGCATCACTTCAGTCATATTCCAATTATATTACCCATGTGCTTGTTGTAACAGACGCCTGTGAATCGGGACCAACATTTTACCAGGCTATGCGCGAGATACCAAAAGAAAGAAGTTGCACGGACTGGGAAGCCACAAGACTTAAATCGTCTCAGGTATTTTCGTCGGCCGGATACGAACTTGCAGTAGACAATTCACAATTTACTAGAACTTTTGCCAATACTCTGGCAAACAATCCGAATGCGTGTATCCCGATAGAATCTATCGTATCAAAAGTAACCCTTGCAGTTTCGCAAAATAATCAGCAAAGACCAAAATTCGGAAAGATTACCGGACTTGAAGATGAGAACGGTACATTCTTTTTCATTTCCAAGAATTAAGCCTTCAGACCATTGATGCTGCCGGATAAAGATTCAACATACAGGCGCCTGATCCATATAGGGCATCGGCTCTTATTATCTATGCTTGTATGCAGTGGAATACCGTCATATGCTCAAACCTATTTTTTTGACAATTACGGATCGGAACAGGGACTGGAATCATCGAAGGTATTCTCCATCATCCAGGCAAAAGATGATTATATCTGGCTGGGTACAAAAGCCGGACTTTCAAAATTCGACGGCCTCACCTTTCAGAATTATACCCTTGAAAATGGTCTTGCACGCGGAGGTGTTCGTGTTATATATGAGGATGTGGAAGGGATCATCTGGTTCGGACATGAGGGGGGAGGAATAACACGGTACAACGGGAAGAATTTCGACAGCATTTATATTACCGATAAGATCCCGAACCTGAATATCACATCAATAACCTATGGTCCGGAGGGAAATCTATGGGTAAGTACTTCAATGGACGGAGTATACCGCATATTCAATCCGCATGATGAACTCAGAAAAATAAGGTACGATCACTTTAAAGGGAAAAAACTCAGCGACAGAATTTTCAGCAGTATACTTACGTCAGACGGGACCTTGTATTTTGTTACTGATGCAGGGATCCGGAAATTCATTCCTGAGACCAACACCTTTAAAACGTATATACCCAAAGGACTGGATACCTATTTTGCCATTTCACTGATTTATGAAGACAGCCATAATAATTTCTGGTTTGGTACTTACAACGGTGGCTTGTATAAACAGAACGGGAGTTCGGGAAAATTCAGCTATTATGACATCAAACACGGACTGGCCAACAACTGGATCAGTGCAATTACCGAAGATGTGACCGGTAATATATGGGTAGGTCACTGGGATCAGTTTGAAGGAGGAGGCGTAACACGAATTGACAATTCCGGTAACCTTAAAGTATTCAACACAAAGAACGGTTTGCACGACAATAAGATCTGGTGCATTGCTGCCGATAAAGAAGGCAATATTCTCATCGGAACAACCGAACATGGCATGGATATTTTCAAGGGCGAACATTTCATTACCTATACCACACAGGACGGACTGATCAATAACCAGGTATCGGCCATTACCCAAGATGTAAACAACCGGATATGGTTCGGGACCTACGGAGGTATAACGGTATTTAACCCCAGACAGAAGACGTTTGACTACTTTACTCAGCAAAACAACCATATCAGTAACATGATACGGTTCCTTAAAAGGGATGCAGACGGGAATATCTGGATCGGAACATCCGACCAGGGTGTGATAAAATACCATTCAAAAAGAAACTCGTTTGAATATATGAGTTTGATCAACAGCAATTTCCCGAGAGCCGGAGGAATATATATCAATGATGTGTACGCGCTTGAAACTGATTTAGACAATGCCGTATGGGTGGGTACTTTCGATGGATTATTAAGATATGATAACAGCCAAGGGACGATCAAGACGTTTACACAAATTAACGGTTTACCGGGCAATACGATCAGCAGCCTGTACGCCGATTCCAAAAACAATCTCTGGATCGGCGTGAAGAACAAAGGTCTAACCCTCAGTACACCACAGGGATTTTCCAGAATTTATGCTGTAAAGGATGTTACACCAACCTGTCTGACAGAAGACAGGAACGGAAGATTATGGATCGGCACAGATGCTAACGGCGTGCTCTCACTTAAGGATACTGCAGTTGAAAGGTTTACTACTCATGAGGGGTTGCTTTCGAATCTGATCAATTTTATTATTACTGATGACAACAATAACATTTATGTGGGGACAAACAACGGGTTGAACAAAATAATTCCCGGGGAGAACAAGATTTTTGTGTACACAAAAAAAAGTGGTTTTACAGGTATTGAGACAAAAACCAATGCTGCATTTAAAGACCACGGCGGTAAGCTCTGGTTCGGAACCGTAAACGGGGTTATGTGCCACGACCCTGCACTGGAAAGAAAAACTGCCATTGAACCGCTGACACACATCAACAAGATGCTTGTGAACTCTGAACCAATGGATTTCCGGAAGAAGCTGAGGCTATCGCATACTGAAAAGCAGGTTGCTTTTCAATATTCGAGCATATGCCTTTCAGACCCCGATGCAGTCCGTTACCGTATAATGCTTGAGGGATGGGAATCGGAATGGGTGGATATGGGCATTCAGAATTCGATCATATACCAATTGCCTCCGGGAAATTATACATTTAAGGTGATTGCACGCAATAATACGGGCAACTGGAATTCAGAACCGCAAACCGTTAGTTTTACTATACTTGCGCCATTTTACCAGAGGGGATGGTTTATTATTTCGGCGGCTTTCATCGTTGCATTTTTCATTTTTATGGTGATCAAAATCAGGGAGAGAAACCTTCTGCATGAAAAAAGAGTTTTGGAAACTAAGGTGCAGGAACGCACAGTAGCCTTATCAAATGCCAATGAACAGCTTGCCGTCAGGAATAAAGATATTACCGATAGCATAAAGTATGCCAAGCGCATACAGTTTGCCATTCTTCCGCCGGATATCCCGTTTGACGGCACATTTATCCTGTTTAAACCGAAGGATATTGTCAGCGGTGATTTTTACTGGCTTACCACCCATGCCGGAAAAGAATTCATTGCTGCGGTCGACTGTACAGGACACGGTGTTCCTGGCGCATTTATGTCGTTCATAGGTTATACATCGCTCAATAAGATTGTGATCGAACACGACATTTTGGAGCCTGCCGGAATTCTTAATCAACTGAATGAGGAGGTGGCATCAACACTTCACCAGAAGGGTGAAGAAATTGTAAACGATGGAATGGATATTGCCCTGATATGTTACGATCCTGAGAAAAGCGAGCTGCAGTATGCCGGTGCCTTCAATCCTTTATGGATACTGCGCGATACTGATATCATCGAAGTCAAAGCCAACAGGTTTGCCATTGGCCGTTCAACAGGAAAGGAAAACGAATTTACCAATCATATCCTGAAAATAGAACGAAATGATGTTGTTTACCTGTTCTCAGACGGGTATAGCGACCAGTTCGGAGGCGATGAAGGAAAGAAATTCAAAACCAAGAATTTTAAAGACCTGCTGATGACCTTTTCCGAAAAATCGATGGATGAGCAGCGCTATATCCTGGAATCGAGTTTTGAACAATGGAAAGGCACATTTGACCAGATTGATGATGTGCTGGTGATAGGAAGAAAATTTTTCTGATCAGCTTACCCTTGAAAAAACGTGTGGTTTGACCAGTGTTTTGGCAGTTTTATATATTGCTTCGGCATCAAATCCACATTCATTATAGAGTTCTTGTTGTGTACCCTGCTCGATAAACCGGTCTGGAATACCCAGCCGTTTTACTTCTGCATGATAGGCATTATCACACATAAACTCGATCACCCCGCTACCGAAGCCACCGACAAGTGACCCGTCTTCAACGGTTATAATATATTTGTATTCTTTGAATACCTGATGCAAGATTTCCGTATCGAGCGGTTTGGCAAACCTCATATCATAATGGCCCACGTTTATGTTCTCAGCCTCAAGCCTTAATACAGCTTCTGAAGCAAAATTACCTGCATGTCCGAGGGAAAGTATCGCGAGGTCAAATCCTTTCCGGAGTTCTCTTGCTTTCCCAACCGCAATTTCCCTGAAAGGTTTTTTCCAGTCCGTCATTGTACCTCTTCCCCTGGGATAACGTATGGAAAACGGGCTGTTATTCACTTTCTGTGCCGTATACATCATGTTCCGGAGTTCTTCCTCATTCATTGGCGCAGCCACGGTCATATTTGGTATGCTCCGCATAAAGGAGATATCAAATGCCCCATGATGGGTAGGACCGTCAGAACCTACGAGGCCACCCCTGTCGAGGCAGAATATTACCGGAAGCTTCTGCAGGGCAACGTCATGAACCACCTGATCGTAAGCACGCTGCATAAACGTGGAATAAATATTGCAGAAGGGTATCAGTCCCTGGGAAGCAAGTCCTGCTGAAAATGTAACTGCATGCTGTTCGGCGATGCCCACGTCGAAGGTTCTTTCCGGCATGGAATCCATCATGAACTTCAATGAGCAACCTGTTGGCATGGCAGGCGTAATCCCGACGATTTTCTCATTCTTTTCGGCCAGCTCAACCAGGGTCAATCCGAATACATCCTGGTATAACGGCGGCTGAAATTTTTCATCTTTTACCCTGATCAGTTCACCTGTCAGCCTGTCGAATTTACCGGGAGAATGAAAGGTGGTCTGATCTTTTTCAGCCTGTTTGAACCCTTTACCCTTAACCGTGAGAATATGTAAAAGTTTTGGCCCGGGTATGCTTTTCATATCCTCAAGTAACCGTGATATATGAATAACATCGTGTCCGTCAATAGGTCCGAAATACCTGAAGTTTAACGCTTCAAAAAGGTTACTCTGTTTCAGCAGGATAGATTTAAGTCCGTTTTCCAGCTTTTGAGCATATTCACGGGCATGCGGCGCAATTTTATTTATTTTGCCAAACAGGTGCCAGATCTCGCTCTTGACTTTATTGTATGTGCGTGAAGTTGTAATGTCGGTCAGATACTCCTTCAGTGCACCGACACTCGGGTCAATGGCTATGTTGTTGTCGTTCAGCACAACCAGCAGATCGGTATTCTCAATGCCGGCATTGTTCAACCCTTCAAATGCCATTCCTCCAGTCAAAGAACCATCGCCTATCACAGCCACTACATTTCTTTTGATCCCTTTTTTCTTATCGGCAACGGCAATACCCAATGCCGCTGATATTGAGGTAGATGAGTGTCCTGTTCCGAAGCTATCGTATTCACTTTCACTCATCTTCGGAAATCCGCTTATACCTTTATATTTCCTGTTTGTATTGAAAACCTTCTTTCTGCCGGTAAGGATTTTATGTGCATAAGCCTGATGACCCACATCCCACACAATTTTGTCGAACGGCGTATCCAGGATATAATGCAGGGCAACAGTCAATTCCACTACTCCGAGACTTGCTCCGAAATGACCGGGATTGGATGATACCTCATCAATAATAAACTGACGAAGATCATTGCTCACGTCAATCAGGTCTTCAATGTTCAGCTTTTTAAGATCCTCGGGATAAACGATCTTGTCCAGGAACTTATATTGTCTGGCAGGCATCTGCTTTTTATAATTTGCGGTTCAAAGTTAATAATTATTATTCACTTTGCTTGAGGTTAATTGGCTGATGTTGTAAATTCAGCAATTAATATTTACTGGCATTCCATGGAACTTTCAGAACAAAATGCCAAATATTTTTATTGCCGGTTCGTTTAAGAATGTTGAATCAATATGAAAACGCCATGAAAAGAAGTACCATAATATTGCCACTGGTTATTCTCATGAGTTCATGTGTTGCCCCGGGTATTTTTACCGAAACCCGGGATAAGAGTAGAAAGTGCAGTGATGAGAGGGACCTGCTGATGCAGCAGAATGAAAAACTCACTGTGGAGAGCACAGAGCTCAGGTCAAAGCTGGAATTTGCCGAGGATACACGTGATAAGTTAGCAGCCGACAGCATCCGGTTTCAGGAAAAATATGATAAGCTTAACAAGGAAAACATACAACTTACACGGCAATATGACGACCTGAAGAATTCACAGCAGGCTATATTGAGCGGAAGCGAGGCAGAGACAAGGAAGTTGCTCTCGCAGTTGCAGTCGACCCAGACTGATCTTCAAAAAAGAGAAGACCAGTTGAATGTCCTCTCGAGATCGGTTGACGAAAAAAGGAGAAACCTGGAAGAGCTGAAAGCCGAACTTGATCAACGAAATGCACGCCTGCTTGAACTCGAAAATATCCTCACGAGGAAAGACTCTGCGGTAAATACCCTTAAACGGAAAGTATCTGATGCTTTGCTTGGTTTTGAAAACCAGGGGTTGACTGTAACCGAGAAAAACGGTAAAGTATACGTTTCACTCGAGGAAAAGCTCCTGTTTAAAAGTGGCAGCACCGATGTTGACCCCAAAGGTGTTTCCGCCCTGAAAAAACTTGCCAGGGTGCTCGAACAAAATCCCGATATCAGCATTATGATCGAAGGCCATACGGATGATGTGCCGGTAATTCAGGGTTCGGCCTTTAAAGACAATTGGGATCTCAGTGTTCAGCGCGCTACCTCAATCGTCAGGATCTTGCTGGACGGAACAACCATAAATCCCACAAGACTAATTGCCTCAGGAAGAGGTGAGTTCCTTCCTGTCGATCGTGCTAAAACCCCCGAAGCAAGACAGAAGAACAGGCGTACTGAAATCATCCTCACGCCCAAACTCGACAAGTTGTTCAAGATACTGGAGTAACACAAACTCCCGGGATTAAAAATTCAATAACGGATGAAGAGGAACGGAAAAGGCTTCTTAGGAACCATTACACCGGGAAAGATCATTAACCTTTTTACTCTGAGAATTTCCCTGTTCCTATCGGTGCTTCTGAAAAGGGTAATTCTCCTTGGAGATCCTGCCTTTATTTCGGTCGAACCATCAAACCGATGCAACCTGAAGTGTACCGGATGTCCTTCAGGGAATAAATCCCCGGATGCCCCGTCAGGTAATATGGATATGAACATATTCCGCAGCATCATCAGTGAACTGTCGGCCAATCTCATTGCTGCGCTGTTCTATTTCCGGGGAGAACCCTTTATGCACCCGCGACTTACGGATATGATCGGTTATGCGGGAAAGAAGCGTATTTACACCATTACCTCAACAAACGGTCATTTTCTTAACCGTGAGAACTGCCTGAAAATTATTCAATCGCGGCTGAACAACCTGATCGTATCACTCGACGGAACGGACAGCGAAACATACACAACATACAGGAAAGGCGGAAATATTCAGCTGGTAATTGATGGGATCAGAAATATGGCGGAAGCCAAACACGAATCTGGAACGGTGCTGCCCTTTGTTACTTTACAGTTCATAGTATTCAGGCATAACCAACACCAGGTAAGGGAGATCAGGAAGCTCGGAAAGGAATGGGGGGCTGATCAGGTGGTCATTAAAACTGCTCATGTTCAGGATATGGAAAGAAACAGCGCCCTTATCCCGGATAAGGATTCTTATTCCAGGTATACGACAAACCGTTCCGGGGAGGTCGTTTCAAAGCAGAAGATGCATAACCGGTGCCTGCGGATATGGCAATCGCTCGTTATTCTTTACGACGGCTCTATTGTTCCCTGCTGTTTCGATAAAGATATAAAACATCCTGCCGGCAATTTATCGGACGGTTCGACTGTCGGAGAAGTCTGGAGAGGAGAAAGTTTTTACAGGTTCAGAAAAGCAATCCTGAAAAAAAGGGGCATGATTGTGATGTGCAGGAATTGCACGGAAGGTTTAAGGAACGTTTTCGTTTAGCAAAAAGCAATGTGGTTTCGCGGTTACACCAGTATTAAACGGTCATAATATCCTGTTCTTTGGTAATAATCAGGTCATCGACCTTTTTTGAATAGTCATTGGTAAGTTCCTGTACCTGGTTCTCTGCATCTTTTTCGAGATCTTCTGCCAGACCGTCCTTTTTAAGCCTTTTGAATTCTTCGTTTGTTTCTCTTCGCGTATTCCTGATGCTTACTTTTGTATTCTCACCCATGACCTTGATCTGTTTTACCAGCGATTTTCTTCTTTCTTCGGTCAGCGGCGGAACATTTATCCTGATCATTTCCCCGTTATTGATGGGGGTAAGACCTATATTTGCGGCCAGAATCGCCTTTTCAATAGGTTCGATCATTGATTTATCCCATGGCTGCACCGAAATTGTTTTTGCATCGGGAGTATTAACCGTTGAAACCTGGCTCAGGGGCGAACGCACGCCATAGTAGTCCACCATGATTCCGTCCAGGATATTCGGGGTAGCTTTACCGGCCCTTACATGCAATAGTTCATCTTTCAGGTGATGTAGTGCTTTATCCATTTTATCCCTGGCATCGTCGATATAAAGTTGGATTTCTTCTTCCATGGTTCAATGGTTTAAAAATATGTAGACAAAAATAGAAAAAATAACCAATTGTCAATACAAAATCCGGTGAACCCTCACTATCCCGGAGCACAACCCGTGCTAAGGTCTGACCAGCGTACCAACAGGTTTACCGTTGACCACATCAAGCAGATTGCCTTTCTTATTCATATTGAAAACTACAACAGGAATGCTGTTTTCACTGCACATGGTGAATGCAGTCAGATCCATAATTTTAAGGCCCTTATGATAGGCCTCTTCAAATGTGATTTCCGGATATTTAACTGCGGTATTGTCCTTTTCAGGATCGGCAGAGTATACACCATCCACCCGCGTACCTTTAAGGATAACCTCGGCACCCATTTCTGCTCCCCTTAACGCTGCTGTTGTATCGGTGGTGAAAAACGGATTTCCCGTGCCAAAAGTAAAGATCACCACCTTACCATTTGTTAATGCACTGCTGATCTTTTGTTTACTGTATCGCTCGCCGACGGGCTCCATTGAAATAGCAGTAACAAGCGTGCAGGACTGACCTTTTTGTTCAAGTGCCGATTGAATAGCAAGGCCGTTGATCACGGTTGCGAGCATGCCCATATAATCCCCCCTGATCCTGTCGATGCCTGAATGTATACCCGCTCCGCCCCTGAAAATATTTCCACCGCCAATAACAATGCCAATTTTCACCCCAAGTTCTGATACCTGCTTTATCTGATCGGTATATTCATCAAGCTGGTGATAATCGATGCCCGATTCATCTTTAGCTGCAAGAGCTTCACCGCTAAGCTTTAAGAGGATTCTGTGATATTTTAGCATACCTTTACCTGTTATAGAATCCCATAAATCTAAGATAAATTTGCGAAATACCATGTATTTCGCAAAAAAAAGAGAACCGGAATGGGTTCTCTAATATAGGGTTGAATTGCATCGCTCAGTTTGTAAGACTGTATCGTTTAAATGAAACCACAGCAAGCTGTTTGTTGGTTTCCTGAAGATATTGCCTTACCGTTTTTTTACTGTCTTTGGTAAAATCCTGGTTGAGCAATGTACTTTCTTTAAAGAATTTCTGAAGTTTGCCTTCGGCTATTCTATCGAGCATATTTTCAGGTTTTCCTTCCCTGCGTGCCTGTTCCCTGCCGATTTCTTTTTCCTTTTCGATCGTTTCTGCAGAAACATCCTCCCTGTCAACAGCTACCGGATTCATGGCTGCAACCTGCATGGCCACGTCTTTTCCTACCTGAAGTTCGACTTTCATGTTCAGGGCGACCAGTGTGGCAAGTTTGTTTCCGTGATGAATGTATGGCACTACCATAGGGGCTTCCACCAACTCATAATAAGCCAGGTCGAGCTTTTCTCCGATAATACCCATCTGTTCAACCACCTTATCAGCGACAGTTTTGCTGTCTAACGTCAGCTTTTTCAATTCTTCGAGATCGGAAGGTTTTTTTTGCAAAGCCAGGTCGAGTATTTTCGAAGCAAAGCCGACAAAATCTTTATTCTTTGCTACAAAGTCGGTTTCACAATTGAGTGTGATCATTACCCCGTAGGAGTTATCGCCTGAAGCTTTTGCCAGAACAACCCCTTCTCCTGCTTCACGGTCGGCACGTTTGTTGGCAATTGCCTGTCCTTTCTTCCTGATGATTTCAATTGCCTTCTCAAAATCGCCATTTGATTCTTCCAGAGCCTTTTTGCAGTCCATCATACCCGCCCCGGTGGTTTTCCTTAATTTGCTTACTTCAGCTGCAGTTATTTGAGCCATATTAAAAAGTCATTGGTTAATTTGTCTCTTCTTCGTCTTCCAAAAGGTCGTCTTCAATTTTCAGCTTCGATGCAGCTTCTTTCCGTGCAGCAGATTTTTTCAGGATCTCCTTTTTGTCAACTGCATTAAGGGTTTCTTCTTCACCTTCTTCATCGATTTCTTCTTCTTCCCCATCGCCGGTAACGGGTTTTGCCCCCTGTCCTGATTTTTTGTCTTTGTCCTTTTGAACCGATTCCTTTTCCTTTTCAAATTTTCGTTCATCCAGGCCTTCTGAAATTGCTTTTGTCACGGCTTCCACTATAAGGGCTATGGATTTTGATGCATCATCGTTTGCAGGGATTGGAAAATCGACCTCATTGGGGTCGGAATTGGTATCTACGATTGCAAATACAGGTATGTTTAACCTCTTGGCTTCCCTGACTGCAATACGTTCTTTGGAGATATCCACGATAAACATGGCAGCAGGCAAACGGGTAAGATCTGATATGCTGCCCAGGTTCTTCTCGAGCTTTGCCCGCTGGCGGTTGATCTGCAATCTTTCACGTTTCGACATGTTATCGAATGTGCCGTCGGTTGCCATCTTATCAATAGTGGTCATTTTTTTTACCGCCTTCCTTATTGTGGGGAAATTGGTGAGCATGCCGCCGGGCCATCTTTCGGTTACGTAAGGCATGTTGATCGATTTTACTCTTTCGGCCACTATTTCTTTAGCCTGTTTTTTTGTGGCTACAAACAGGATCTTACGCCCTGATTTGGCGATCTGTTTCAATGCAGCGCTCGCCTCGTCGATCTTGGCAATGGTTTTCTGTAAATCGATAATGTGGATGCCGTTTTTCTCCATAAAGATATAGGGAGCCATATTCGGATTCCACTTGCGTTTCAGGTGACCAAAATGTACACCTGCATCTAATAAGTCATTGAATGTAGTTCTTGGCATATGTTAACTTGTTTACGTTCTGTTTACTCAATTGCCGGGTAGCCACGACGGATCTTGCCTGTGAGTCCCGGTAATTTAGATGCTAAACAATCTCAGAGACTAACGTTTACTAAACTGGAACCTTTTTCTTGCTTTCGGTCTGCCGGGTTTTTTTCGTTCAACTTCCCGCGGATCCCTGGTTAAAAATTTGGTGCTTTTAAGCGCTTCCCTATTCTCGGCATCTATTTTCACAAGTGCTCTTGCAATAGCCAGGCGCAAGGCTTCAGCCTGACCCTTTATTCCGCCACCCTGAAGATTGACTGAAATATCGTATTTTTCGGCTACATTTAAGGTTCTAAGCGGTTGTTCAACAATATATTGCAGTTGCTCAATAGTAAAATAATCCTTGTAATCCTTTTTATTAACGGTAATCTTTCCCTTTCCATCACTGATATATATCCTGGCGATAGCAGATTTTCTCCTTCCAAGCGCATTTATGATATCCATATCCTTTATTTAATTGAATTCAGATCAAGTTCACTGGGTTGCTGTGCCTGATGAGGATGTTCAGAACCCCTGTAAATATAAAGATTCTTAATGATCACGTTCCCAAGCCTGTTCCTGGGGAGCATACCTTTGACAGCCTTCTCAATGATCCGTTCAGGATTTTTGTGCAAGAGATCTTCGGGACTGGTGAACCGCTCTCCGCCGGGATAACCGGTATAACGGCGGTAAACCTTATCGGTCAGCTTTTTCCCGGTGAGCCTGATTTTTTCAGCATTCAGCACAATAACATTATCTCCGCAATCTACGTGCGGCGTAAAATCAGTCTTGTTTTTTCCTCTCAAAACTTTTGCAACCTTCGAACTCAGTCTGCCCAAAATCTGATCGGTTGCATCCACCACATACCATCTCTTCTGAACGGTGTTGCTGTTTGCAGAAATGGTTCTATAGCTTATCGTGTTCACTTAGTCTTAATGTTTTAATTATTACCACAGTATAGGAAAAGTTCTGAATTTTGTGGAGTGCAAAAATACAATTATTTTTGATTATACAACAATTAAAACGGTTTTTTATCATAAATTCAATGTGAATTGATTTTTTACATTTATTTTTGAATTGTTCGTGATTAAAAACACGCATAGCATCAACGACGATACTGATTTGAGAAGTCAGGAAATTCACCGGAATATTTATTTTAGTAGCCTTATTATCCTGGTTATCAGCCTGCCGTTTTCGGTTTTCCTTTTGAGTATGTCGATGTTTTTACTGGGGGCTAACTGGCTGCTTGAGGACAGAATAAAAAACCGGTTGCATACCCTAATTCGCCGGAAAAGCATCCTTTTCATTTTAAGTATTTATCTGCTGCATGTGCTGGGAATGATTTACACCAGGAATTTCAGCTATGGCCTGCACGATCTCAGGATTAAACTGCCTCTTCTTATCCTTCCGTTAATCATCGGCACATCCCGGCCACTCCCTCTCGAACGGATTAAAATACTGTTCCTGTTCTTCATCGCATCGGTTTTTGTAAGTTCGCTGACCAGCCTCTGGGTATACCTGGGGTTAACCGGGAATGAAATTATAGATAATCGTGATATATCCCTGTTTATCTCTCATATCCGGTATTCACTTCTTGTGGATACAGCGGTTTTTTCATTGCTCTACATGATATTGTTTCCGAGGTTTAATACCCACTTAACGGAAAAACTGATATATGGTGTGGTGGCTTTATGGCTGATCATTTTTCTTATCATCCTGGAATCATTTACAGGAATTGTCATTTTCTTTGTCGTGCTGCCGGTGTTTATCCTGAACTGGGCACTGCATTTTGCAGGGAAAACATCCAGGGTACTGATCTTTATACTCACCGTCATGGGAATTGCCTCCGTTATGCTTTATGTTAACCATGCCTACACACGGTTTTATCCTGTAAGGGAGCCGGAGATCGCAAATCTCCGGAAGAAAACGGCAAACGGGAACCGGTATTTCCACAATGCAGGCGATAAAATGCTCGAGAACGGCCACTATGTCTGGCTTTATGTTTGTGAAAAAGAGCTGAAGCCGGCATGGAATAGCAGGAGCAATATCCAATACGACAGCCTCGATAAAAAAGGCCAGTCGGTTAAATATACCCTCATCAGGTACCTGACATCACTAGATCTGCCGAAGGATTCTTCAGGTGTTGCCGCATTATCCGAAAGCGATATCAAAGCCATTGAAAAAGGATACTCCAATTATATCTTTAAGCGTAAATTTGGTTTGTATTCGCGTATCTACCAGCTGATCTGGGAACTTGACATGTATAAAAAAACAGGCAACCCGAATGGACATTCCCTGACCCAGCGGCTGGAGTACCTTAAGAATGCATTCAGGATCATTAGAAATCATCCGCTGTTCGGTGTAGGTACGGGAGATGTGGAGGCTGAGATCAGCAGGCAATACGAGAATTCAGGTTCAAAACTCCTTATGCAGTGGAGGTTAAGGACCCATAATCAATTTGTAACGTTTATCCTCACATTCGGCATACCGGGATTTCTCTGGATCATTTTTGTGTTTGTCTATGCGGTAATCTACGAAAAAAAATACCGCGATTTTCTTTTCGTGGTTTTTCTGCTCATTGCCTTCCTGTCCATGCTGAATGAAGACACTCTTGAAACACATGTCGGCATAAGTTTCTTTTCGTTCTTTTTCTCTCTTTTCCTATACGGATTTACTAACCATGCTGAAGAATGAATTCAGCCAGGCTGACCGGTGGGTTTTTTACTCGTGATGTTCTGGAGGTTGCTCCCGATCTGCTCGGGAAAAATATTGTTGTTAAAAAAAAAGATGCCGAAGCAAGATGCCGGATAACGGAGGTGGAAGCATACCGGGGTGAGGACGATCTTGCATGCCATGCCAGCAAGGGGAAAACAGCGAGAAATTATATCATGTATGAGCACGGGGGATTTATTTATGTGTATTTTATCTATGGAATGTACTGGATGCTGAATGTTGTCACGGGGCCGGCAGCAGAACCGCAGGCAGTGCTGATAAGAGCGGTTGAGGGGTTTGCCGGTCCCGGTAAGCTTACCCGTGAATTGGGAATCGACAGGAGCTTTTATGGCGAAAACCTTGAAAAATCAGCCAGAATATGGGTTGAGGAAGGGCCTCTTCAGGGCTCTGTGGCTACAGGCCATAGAATAGGAATTGATTATGCGGGTGAATACTGGATGACAAGACCTTGGAGGTATTTTATTGTTTAGTGGCTGGATAATGCATGCGGCATGGAGGCGTTAGTGATAGAATTGGATCCAATACATAGGAATAGGGACAAATCAGGAAGATAAAAATCTGATAGATTGAGAAAAATGTTATCGATCTGAGATAATTAATTATCGTTATTTGATAATTAATCAACTACATGTTGGTCATAGTTATTTTAAACACCAAACATAAAACCTTAAACCTGCCTGCACCTACCTGCCGACCAGGCAGGCTTTGAACTTCGAACTCTGACCCCTGACCATTAACAACATTTAACAATATTTTAACAGGCACATTTTCTTTTTAGGTAAAATTTCTCGTTATTTGTGGTTGAATTAACAGACCTATTTCGACTTTGATGAAAAATTTTAAACGGATTAATACAATTACCGGCTGGATCGTATTTATCATTGCCGCTTTTGTATATCTCTCAACCATAGAATCTACTGCAAGCTTCTGGGATTGTGGCGAATTTATCGCCGCAGGATATAAACTCGAAGTCGGTCATCCTCCGGGAGCGCCTTTCTTTCTGCTGATGACCCGTTTTGCGACGCTTTTTGCAGGAGGCAATACTTCCAGGGTGGCCATAATGGTCAATTCGATGTCTGCTCTTGCCAGTGCATTTACGATATTATTCCTGTTCTGGTCGATCACTCACCTGGCCAGGAAAATTCTCATCAGGAGTGACGATCGTTCAGGTTCCGGTGTTATAGCTGTTATTGCAAGCGGCGTGGTGGGAGCGCTGGCTTACACATTTTCAGATACATTTTGGTTCTCGGCCGTTGAAGGCGAAGTATATGCCACCTCATCGCTTTTCACAGCGCTGGTTTTCTGGGCGATATTAAAGTGGGAAAACGATGAGGGAACACCCTATGCCATGAGGTGGATCGTGCTGATCGCTTTTCTCATGGGCTTGTCTGTTGGGGTGCACCTGTTGAATTTACTGGCTATACCTGCAATAGTGCTGGTATATTATTTTAAAAAATATCCTTTCACCACCAGTGGCATCATCAAGGCACTTGTCATTTCGGCGTTGATCCTTGGCAGTATCATGTACATCATAATTCCGGGTTATGTAAAAATAGCGGCCCAATTTGACCTGCTGTTTGTGAATACCTTCGGATTGCCATACTGGTCAGGCGTTTTTTTCTACCTGATCGTCCTTTTTTCACTGCTCATATGGGGCATTTACTCTTCGTACAGGAAAAAAAGGATACTGCTTAACACTATCATGGTTTCCCTGACTGTCATCATCCTTGGTTATTCATCCTATGCCGCTATTGTGATACGGTCGCATGCGAATCCGCCTATGGACCAGAACAATCCAGATCAGCCTTTTGCCCTGCTGAGTTACCTGAATCGTGAACAGTATGGAGACCGTCCCCTGTTCAAAGGGCAATACTTTAATGCGCAACCCATATCAGTAAAGGAAGGCAAACCTGTATATACCCCTATCGACGGTAAATATGTGGTTACCAACCATAAGATCACCTATGAGTATAATCCCAGGTTTGAAACCCTTTTTCCCCGAATGTGGAGCTCCGATCCCGATCATGTTGATGCATACCTCTCATGGGCCGGAATTGAAGAAAAAGAAATCTACGAGCCCAGGCGCGATAAGGACGGCAATATCATGAGGGACAATTCCGGCAAAATTGTATATGATCGCTCAAAACCAAGAAAAAGCCCCACATTTGCCCAGAACCTCAGGTTTTTATTCAGGTACCAGATCGGGTTTATGTACCTGAGGTATTTTATGTGGAATTTCAGCGGACGTCAGAACGACATTCAGGCGCATTACAAGACTGAGATCAATGCAGGCAACTGGATATCCGGCATCAAATTCATCGATACAATGAGGCTGGGTAACCAGGACAAGCTGTCGAGAAGCATGCTCGATAACAAAGCCAGGAACAAATATTATCTGCTGCCCCTGATCCTGGGTTTACTGGGAATGATATATCACTACCGGAAACATCAGGAAGGGTTCTGGATTACGATGGCCCTGTTTATTATGACCGGTCTGGCTATTGTCATCTACCTTAACCAGAATCCCATTCAGCCAAGGGAACGGGATTATGCCTATGCCGGATCATTTTATGCTTTTGCAATATGGATAGGTCTCGGAGTGATTGCTGTTGCTGATCTGCTTAATAGATTTCTGCCAAAGACCCCGTCGGCCATCGGTTCTGGAATTATCTGCGTACTGGCTGTTCCGCTTATCATGGGCATCGAGAACTGGGATGACCATGATCGTTCCGGGCGTTATATGGCTCGCGATTTTGCATACAACTACCTGAATTCATGCGCCAGGAATGCGATACTTTTCACCAACGGCGATAACGATACCTTCCCACTGTGGTATGTACAGGAAGTAGAAGGTACACGCACCGACGTGCGCGTAATTAACCTCAGCTACCTTAGTGCCGACTGGTATATTGAACAAATGGAGCGAAAAGCCTATGAATCGGATCCTGTACCATTTTCACTCAAGAAGGATAAATACATCCAGGGAAAACGTGACCTCGTTTACCTCTTCGACATGATCAACGGGTATACAGACCTTAAACAGGCCATCGATTTTCTGGCTGATGACAGCCCGCAGACCAAAAGATTGCCGAATTACCAGGAAAATATTGATTTTATTCCCAATACGCGGTTCTATATTCCGGTCGATTCTGTCAAAGTTCTTGCCAATGGTACGGTAAGCCCGCGATTTGCCAGCCAGATTGTGCCTGAAGTCAGGTTTGAACTTACCAGCCGCTACATCCTAAAGAACCAGCTAATGGTCCTCGATCTCCTCGCCAATAATAACTGGGAGCGCCCCATTTATTATGCCATCACTGTAGCCAGCGATAATTATTTAAACCTTGAGAATTATTTTCAGGTCCAGGGCCTGGCTTACAGGATTGTGCCTATTAAATCCCCTTCCGATTATCAGAATATCGGAGGTATCGATACCAAAATAGTGTACGACAAAATGATCAATACCTTTAAATGGGGCGGTATCAATGACTCAACCACTTACCTCGATGAAAATGTGATGCGGATGTCCACCAATTTCAGGAACAGTTTCGCGCGGCTTGCCGAAAACCTCATTAGCGAGGGAAAGCTCGATTCGGCCAGGGTTGTTCTGGATAAGTCCACCGAAGTTATTCCTGATAATAAAGTGGAATACAATATTTTCAACCTGTCGATCATCGAAAGTTATTTCAGGATCGGTGAAAGGGATAAAGCGCTTGAGATGGGGAAAATTCTGGCAGCCAACACAATCAGCGAACTCGATTATCTGGCAAGCCTCGAAGGCAAATATAAAACCTACCTGAGTTACCAGAAACGCCTTAACCTTCATATAATTAATGAATTATCAAAAATATACAAAGGGTATGGTGAAGCAGATCTGCAAAAAGAAATGGAACTTAAGTTCCAGGATTATCTGATGGCCCTGAATGTTGCTATGTACTGAAAAATGGTCACGGCGAAAACACCTTTTATCCTTAAGAAGATTTATTACAGCCTGATCTGGGATCTGAAAAACGGGAATAAAGAAGTGTATATTACGTTCGACGACGGCCCGAATCCCGATATCACTCCTCATGTTCTCGATATCCTTGATACATACAAGGCAAAGGCCACTTTTTTTTGCATTGGCAGGAATATAGAACGGCACACCGGAATTTATGAACGTATTCTGAAAAACGGCCATACCACAGGCAATCATACTTTCAGTCACCTTAAGGGATGGATAACACCCAATGTGGAATACTATTCGGATATCGAACTGGCCAATACACTCATTAAATCTCCGCTGTTCAGGCCTCCATACGGCAAAATAAAACGCTCTCAGCTGAAACATCTCAGGATGTTCTACAACATCATTATGTGGGACGTGATGTCAAGCGATTTTAATCAGACCATTTCAAAAGAAAAATGCCTTCAGAATGTGATCTGCAATACAAAACCCGGTTCCATTGTTGTTTTTCACGATTCGCCCAAAGCAGGTGAAAGGATGATGTATGCACTACCGCGAACATTAGAGTTTTTAACGGATAAAGGATATACCACGAAGACCATTCCCCAGCATTTGTCCCTGCTAGATGCGTGAGAGATTCGAGTTTATTTGGGTAAACCCTATTCTTAACCCTGGAAGCATTGATCAGGTAAGCACCAATTTTATCACCTTTTGTATCTTCGAATTTATCAATACCCAGCAAAATCCGAATTGCAATCCCTGGACCACAATGTCGGGATATTACATGCCTGCTAAAGCATACGGTAAAGATAACGCGCAATGATGCTGATGAGGATGTCGATCCGTGACATAAAATTTTCAGCCAGCATCAACTTGTACACAGTTTTGGTGATCCTGCCATTTAGGGTAAGACCATACCCTTTCTCCCGGTTCATAGTGTTTATGCACATATCGGTTAGTCTGGTGGTCATTCCGGATCTTCCGCTGTGGGGGTGAAAGCCGTCCGGCACCGGAAGGCCACATAACCTGTTCATGATCTTAAAAGTTATCACAAGGTATCTCTTCAGGTTTAACGAAACGGATCTTTGCAGCAGAGCTGTTTCTGCCAAACCTGCGTGCCTACGAAAATCGCAAATGTCGGCCAGCCAGTGAAGGCTTCCGAACTGATGCACGGCACCATGATAACAGAGGAACAGAAAATAATCCGACCTTGAAGGAACCGGAACGGATACCCCGTGCATTGTGTACTGTTCTGTGTTTTCAAATAAAAACCGGTATAGCCGCCTGGTGATAAGGGTGTTTCCTGCAGGCTTTGTATGCAGATCGATACAGGTACCATTGCAGGCATTGAGAAAATGGCTCTCGTGCTTACCGATCCTGAAGAACATTTTCTTAAGCCGCTTATTTTTTCCGGGGTAATCTGTGCCGTTGTATTGAAGCTTGCGCAATATTTCACCAGCTTTTTCGATGTCGTTCCCATATTTCAGAAAAATATCCAGGTCAACACTCGTTCTTACTGAACCGTCACCATAAAGAAAATGGGAAAGCTGCGGCCCTTTCATGACAATAAAATCAATCTTCCGGTGGTTAAACTCCCGGCATACACTCATCAGTTCCGCCAGGTGATTTAGAGACCGTATGGTCGCTTTCCTGCTCAACTCTTTTAGCCTGGCCATCAGCGGAGTACCGGCCAGCTCAGGGTATTGCAATAGCTGCTTGTAAATAAGAGTGGTCAGACGGTGTCGTTCTGCCAGTTCAGCAAATTTCACGTCATCCACCCCCTTGTAAATGCGTCTCTTCACCTGGGAGTAACGGTCATCCGCCAGGTAATGAAGAAGGGCCTTCATTTCGGCTGAAAAACCGGTGAAATCCGGCGTTCTGCTTACCGGTCCGTTGGATCCTGGCTGAACCATAGCATAATCATCAGATCATTATAAAAAGCTCCCGGCATCAGGTAGTTCATGTCTTCGGGCTTGCGTTCAATAAGTGCATCAATCCAGTCTCCGAACCTGGAAAAATCAAATATGGTGCTCAGAAACCTATCTTCTGCCATTGTATTCAAAAAACCTGTGATCAGCATCCGGTCATACTGCAACCTTATGTTGATATGCGGTATGACTGCCCCGGTCTTATCCTTTCTCATCCTTATTTCTTCCGGTACCAGGTCTTTTATGGCATTGCGAAAAAGGTACCGGTCGGTTCCCGGCTGATGTTTAACCCAGGAGGGAAACGACAAACAAGCTTCCAAAAGGCTGATATCGAGCAGCGGATAACGGTACTGTATCCCAAACTGTGCCGCTGCTGCGCATGAATATTCTATCCGTTGCAGCACATGCTGGTGTCCGATCCTCTGAAGTTGACGGCCTGCAAGAAAACGTTCTACCTGCCGTAAGTGTTTGCCGGAATATCGCTCTTTCAGATTATTGATTGCAGCAAATTCAGGAAGCAATGCCAGATTTTCGAACCTGCGGCTCAACAATTCAGGTGTAAAAACTCCCGATGTTTTACCCGGTTGCCTGTTTCTTTCCATGCAATATGCAGCCATACGCATCATCCCTTTGAACACTGCCACAGGCAGAACAGTATTTTTCCGCAATGCCCGTAAGAACTCACTACACTGTTTCTCTATGATCAGGTCATTCCATGACGGTCCTGTTCGTGCCGATACCATTTCATCACCGCCGAAACCCGACAGAAGGATATGTGCGCCTGCTTGACCTGCGGCCCTGTATATGCCAGTATTGAACATATGAAAACGCTGCTGGGTAAAACAACCCTGCACGGCAATCGATCTTCTTATCAGGGTCAGCATATCCTCACCAGTGGTATTCACCTCCTTCCATATCAAAGGCTGCCAGTCTAGGACTTTTTGTATGTGCTCCTTTTCATCGGTCATGCGGGTGCCATGGTTACCGGGCAATGTATTTGAAAAAGCGGTAAAAGGGATTCCCCTGCCTGCGGCGAATTTTGAGGCAATGCAGGTTATTGTACTTGAATCCAGGCCTCCGCTGAGCTCAGTAGCCACCGGCTGAAATTCCGCACAACGCGATTCCACGGCACCTGTCAACAACTCCCTGAACTGAAGAAAGTAATCCCGGTTGTCTTTGTATCTGACCTTCGTGACCTGGTTAAGCTCCCAGTATTTTTGGATGATTATTTTGCCCTTCCTGTAAACAAGGTTATGACCGGGCGGCAACCTGAAAATCTCTTCATAAGCTGTGGCTTTCTTTTCCGATATGGCGGTTACCAGGGTATCGAGCAGGTATTCGTGGTTCAGCCTCAGGTTCTCTCCACGGAATGCCTTCACCATTCTCAGTTCCGATGCAAAGGCAAAACCATTATTCACAACAGTATAATAAAAGGGTCTGATGCCCATATGGTCGCGTGCACAAAAAAGCTCACCCTTTTTTTCATCATACACAACAACTGCAAAATCTCCCTGGAAATGTTCCGTACACCGGTACCCCCATTTTGCAAATGCCTGTATTGCCATTTCGCAATCGCCGGTTTTTTCCAGCAATCCGTCCTTTATTCCAAGCCAGTGAGCCAGTTCTGACCGGTTATACAGGGTAATATCAGCAGCAGCCGTAAACGCTCCGAATTTGCACAGGTGGACCGGATCAGTCAGGAATCGGCGATTGCCGATGGATAATGCCCCAATCTTCCCGACATCGGTTTCTGTTTCACGATAACTGTGCCCGGCCTGATAAACAGGCTTCCCCATTATTTCCCGGCAATACCTTTCACCTCCGGGAAGATCCGCGTATCCGAATATTTCAGTGACCATACTTTTTCCAGCTGGTGTGTGATGCCCAAATTAGTCATTTCAGCCGGCCGGATATTCTGTTATTTCGTTAATTTTGCACCATGCATGTAAAGATAACAGATTATCCGTATCGCTACAAAGCCTTTGCCCTGAATGTTTTTTCACAGGTTCCGGTAACCGGACTGGCGGTCTCGGATACAGGTGATGCAGATATTGTGATCCGTGAGGGGAAGGTACCCGAGAAGCTCGATAATCCGCTGAACATTGGGGTACTCTTCCAGGCTACAGAAAAGGAGTTTCTGCTGAAGGTTGACGACCTTGCGCGGTACCATGTAACTGAAGGAAAGAGTATTGTGATTGAACGGAACGGACATTCCTCCTGGAGTGATATTTCGGCTTTTCTTTTGGGAACGGTATTCGGTGCTTTGCTCCACCAGCGCAGACTGCTTCCGCTGCATGGCAGCGCAGTTTTCTTTCGCGGAAAAGGCTTTGTCTTCTCAGGAATGTCGGGTGCCGGTAAATCGACCCTGGCGGCGGCCTTTCTTGAAAAAGGGGCAACACTGATGGCCGATGATATCACAGTGATCAGCCTTGAGGAAGAACATCCGCTCATCACACCTTCCTTCCCCGGAATGAAAATATGGGAAGACAGCCTCATGGAGCTGGGTAAAGATCCCGGAAACCTCAACCCCATACGCGCAGATCTGAAAAAATACCTCATGCCGGTAAAAAATTACAGGACCGAAAGCGTTGAGGCTGAAAGGATCTTTATGCTCGCCACCCACAACCGCGAAGCATTTGAAATACGTGATGTGAAAGGGATCGAGAAATTCAATCTGCTGAAAAACAACACCTATTTTTTCAGGGGAATGAATAAGACCGGTATCCTGCAGCACCATTTCGCCCTTTGCAATACCCTTGCGCAAGCTGTGCCCGTCACCCAGGTTATACGTCCGAACAACGGGTTCAGGATCCCGGAACTGATTGACAGTATTCTTTTAAAAGCATTTGAGCACTGAACGACCTTAAAAAAATAGTATGGCTTGCTTCATATCCCAAATCAGGAAATACCTGGTTTAGGGTATATCTGACCAATCTGCTTTCCGGTTCGGACAAACCGGCCGACATCAACAACCTTTATCCCACCACCATTGCCAGCAGCCGTGCTCTTTTTGACGAAGCCACAGGAGTTCCTTCATCCGATCTCACACAGGATGAGATCGAGATGCTACGCCCTGAAGTTTACCGGTTTATGGCCGGTAGCTCAGATGAAGTGATATACCATAAGATACATGATGGATGGATCATCCTTCCGAACGGGAAACCTCTTGTCCCCGCCGAGGTGACCAGAGCAGTGATCTATTTTATCCGCAACCCCCTGGACGTGGCCATATCGTTTGCGCACCATTCGGCCATCACCATCGATAAAACCATCGATATGATGAATGATCCCGGATATTCTTTCTGCAGCAGGGAAACAAAACTGCATAACCAGACCCGCCAGAGGCTGCTTACGTGGAGCGGCCATGCTGAAAGCTGGATCGATATATCGGGACTCCCTGTTCTGGTAATCCGTTATGAAGACATGCTGGCCGAGACCTTCGAAGTGTTTAGAAAAGCTACAGAATTTACCGGCATAAAGGCAACCGATCAAAAAATCAGAAGAGCGCTGGAATTCAGTAGATTCGACATCATGAAAAAGCAGGAAAAGGAGAAGGGGTTCCGAGAGAAAGCTGCACGATCGGAGAGCTTTTTCCGGAAAGGGATCTCCGGCGACTGGAAAAATGTGCTTTCCGGCAGGCAGGTCGAAAAGATCGTGAATACGCACCGGAGAGCAATGGTGAGATTTGGTTACTGGCCTGACGGGCAAAAGCAAGCGGTAAACAGTAACCGGTAATCATTGTTAAATGCAATGAGTAGCCGTCAGGAGGACTGCAAAAACGGAATGTATAACGATGTACTCCGGACATTAGAGCAAAAAACGGGTGGTGGAAAGAGGCAGCAGCAGCAGGAACAGTGGCAGCGACAGTAATTATATGCAAAAGGCAGTTGGCAACTGGAAAAAACAGTGAGGAATGGGACACGACCGGGTGAGGTTATGCATACAGAATAAAAGTAAAAAGTACTTTTATTCCTCAATCGATAATTCGAAACGATTTGGTAAAAAGCGGCAGTTGCAGTGACATTAGCTGTATTTGTTTGAAATAAACAAGTAATAAGGAGGAGTTACCATGAGTATTTTTAAAATATAGGTATTCAGACATAGCATACAAATTATCCAAGCACAGTAAAAATCCCGCCATGGAGGTACTGATTACAGATCAACGTTTACCGATTACTGGTTCTCGTGGTGCAGATCAAACCTTGGCAATTCATGCCTCCGGTCATTTCCTTTGTTAATTAAAACTCCTGATTTGTTTAAAATTACATGTGAATTCATAACAATTAGCCGGCTTTTTTCGTAAATTTCAAGATGATTTGCATCACCGGTTCCAATTGCCTATTTTTGTGACAGAATACCCTGCACTATCGGGGGTGTAAAAGTGTAACTGAAGATGGCCAGGACAGGTAAAAAAAGCGGGGAATTTTCCCCGCAGACGGTGCTGAAACGAAAAAATGACCAGCTTTTCAGCGAAATAGACGGTGAGGTAGTGATGCTGAGCATTGAGAACAGCGAGTATTATGGCATGGATAGGGTGGGTTCGCACATATGGCAGCTCCTCGAAGAAGGAATTACCTGGAAGCACCTCATCACAACCTTGCTTGACGAGTATGAGATCGACGAAGAGCAGTGTAAAAAAGATACATTGACGTTCATTGAGCAACTGGCCGATAAAAAACTGGTTGACGTGACCATCCCGAAGGATAAACAAAGACACGGTTAGAGCATGAAGCTTTCTTATTATTTACGACGGTTTTATCAGGTCCCGGCTGTTGAAAAACGATTGCTGGTGAAGGGTTTTTTGCTCAGCCTGCCGGTATTTATGCTGGTCTACCTGTTCCCCTTGAAGACCTATATGCACCTGCTGAAAACAAAACCCAGCTTCAGGGCGGACGAAGAGCACAGGCTGCAGATGATCCGGCTTACACGAAGAACCATGCGCCGGATCAGCAGATTTAGTCCGGTAACGCTAAGCTGCCTGGTAAGATCGATCGTGTTTAAGCTGCTGCTTAATAAACTGGGTGTGGAAAGCACCATTGCCCTGGGGGTGAACAATTCCCGGCTTCAACTATTGAAGGCACATGCTTTTGTGAAGGTGGGGGAGAGGGTGGTATTTCTTGGGAAAAGGAATTTTAAAACGATTTATTTATTTGACTAAAATAATATATGTTTTTTTTAATTGTGGATTGAATTCTCAATCTATAGTATGATTTTTAAATACAAAAATTAGGATAGAAAGATTAAACTCAAAAGCTTAAAATTCAGACCAAAAAAACGCTCGGATGAAAAACTTAGAAAAAGTTAAGTTTAAAAACAAGAAAGAATGGCTGGCACCGAACATAAAAAGCTTAGGTATTCATAATACTTATGGAGGAGTATATGCTGGAGATATAGAAGGTACTACCTATAATGGAACTGTAAGCCCATAATAACCCATTTTACTATGCTTAAAAGTAATTTCAAGAACCTAATTTTTTTATTCTTACTATTCAATCACGTTTTTGCTATAGCGCAAGATTGGGAAAGTATATTCCATTTTCAATCGAACGGAACTTTTGCTGTTCTGAAAATAATAAATGATGATGTAAATAATGTTTATGTATCAGGTTATTTTTTGGGATCTTATGATATTTATAATTCTCATGGTGCCAGAGATTTATATGTTGCAAAATTGAGTCCAGAAAAAACTTTGTTATGGTTCAAACAAATTGGGGGTAAAGGAATTGACAACTTCTTGGATATTACCTTAAGGGATAATGTACTTTACTTCGTCGGTGGACTTATGGATACAATTTTCATTGGTACAACAGATACTCTGGTTTTAACACCTAGTGTTAGGAATACTGCACTAATTAAATTTACTTCAGATGGAAGTTGTATATTAAAGAAAAATATTGCCATTAGCAATACTAATAATAATCCATCATCAATAGTTTTTGATAATTCAAATAATCTTATTATCACTGGCACTTATTTAAATCAGGTAAATTTTGATGGTAATTCTTTTACACAAATCGGAACTCATAATTTTATCTTAAAGCTTGATCAGAACGGACAATTTATTTGGGCTAAAAATATTACAGGAAGCAATATTTCAACACGATTTACTAATGTAAAAGCTTCCACTGATGGATATTATTTTAATGGATATTTTAGGGATCAGTTAAATCTTGATATCGATACTATAACTAGCTATGCAGCAAATTTTTCCGATCTTTTTCTCTACAAAACAGATATCAACGGTAATGGTCTATGGGTTAGGCGATCGCGTGGGAATAATATAGATATTTCTGGCTCACTTGCTGACGATGCATTTGGTAATGTTTATTTTAGCGGCTATTTTCGCAGTCCAATTCTTACATTCGATTCTACAGCAACACTTCAATCTTTAAATCCACTTCAAAATAAGGGAAACAATGACATATTTATTGTCAAATATAATAAAAACGGAATACTCCAATGGGCCAAAAGCTATGGTTCTTCAAATCCAGAATATGCTGTAAGTATTGAGGAAAAAAACAATTTTCTTTATCTTTCAGGGTATTATACCGGTGAATTGATTTTTGGCCAAGATACTTTGACCGGAAACAGCCCTTCCGACACCAATATGTTTATAGGAACTTTTGATTTGCAGGGTAATAGGTTAAAAAGCACACAGATCAAAGGATCTGATTCGCGGAAAGATATTTCTGATGCAATATTTGTTGATATCAATAACAATATTTATATTACAGGTTATTTCAAATCTTCCATACTTTATGTCGGAGAATCTTCGCTTGTAAATAACAATCCTGGAAGCTTTGATGGATTGGTTGCTCGCTATACACCGCCCTATTCGGCGGTTTTTACTACCGTTAACAATCTTAAATGTTCTGATGATAATTCAGGTTCTTTAAAAGTTACTCCCTATTTTGGAGTACCTCCATTTACATATCAATGGAGTCATGCACCTTCTTCTGGTATAGATGATTCTATTGCTTCCGGTTTATCAGCTGGTTTATACTCAGTAACAGTAACAGATAGCCGTGATTCGGTTGCTGTTGCTACTATAACAATAACCCAGCCTTTGCCCCTCTCCGCTCCCGGAATAATCACTGACGTTTCGTGCTACAACGGCAGCAACGGCGCCATCGATGTTACGCCAACCGGAGGAACGCTGCCCTATACCTATAGCTGGACATCGCCCGACGGATCGGGGATCAATCCCACTGCCCAGGACCAGCTCAACATCAACAGGGGAACATACATCCTCACCCTGAAAGATAAAAACCTGTGCCAGAGGAAAGATACTTTTATTGTCACCCAGCCTCAACCCATAACTTTCGGGAATTCCATGGTCGCCGATGTGACCATTCCGCCCGGAAGCAACGGGGCAATAGACCTTACGGTAAGCGGCGGAACAGCACCTTACGGGTATTCCTGGACCGGTCCTGCTAGCTTTACATCTTCGGATGAAGATATTTCAGGCCTGAACGGGGGCAATTACCTGATCAATATTACCGACAACAACGGATGTTCCGGCGATACCCTATTCATTGTGTTCGACCAGACCATACTTATTGCCCAGGTAACGGCAAAAACCGATGTAACATGCAACGGAAGCGCCAACGGTTCGGCCACAATCACTGTTCTGAACGGCGCTTACCCGTATACCTACAACTGGTCGGACGGGCCCAATTCTGTGGGCGACAGTGTGCTGGTGCGTACGAACATGTCAGGTGGCCTGTATTATGTCACCGTTACCGACAACGATGCCAAAACGGCACAAACCTCGGTACAGATCAACGAACCATCGGCACCTGTCTCGTTGCTGCTGAACAGCTTCCCCCTCAGGTGCAACAACGACAATTCGGGAGTCCTCAATCTTACTGTCAGTGGCGGAACACTGCCCTATTCTTTCAACTGGAGCAACGGGTCGACTACCGAGGACCTGGTGAATGTCGCTGCGGCCAACTATTCGGTCACGGTCACTGATTCAAAAGGATGTACGGAGACCGGCTCCGAGCAGATCACACAGCCTCCCGCGATATCCCTTACGATCATCCCCGACCCGATAAACCGGAATTACTGTTATGGTGACCTGAATGCCGAAGCATTTGCAAATGCCGGCGGAGGAACAGCACCGTTATCCTATCTCTGGAATGATCCCGGAGGCCAGATCACACCCACTGCAACCGGACTTGGTGCAGGCCTCTATACCGTTACGGTAAACGATGCCAACCTTTGCTTTATCACCAACCAGGTAAACATTACCGAACCGGACCAGATCCTGGCTGTTCCCGCATACCTTTTACCCTCGTGCACCGGAGATTCCGACGGGCGGATAACACCGGCAGTTTCAGGCGGTACACCGGCATTTGATTACCAGTGGAACACCGGCTGGAACCAGCGGGTTATCGACAATATAGGCGCCGGAGATTATTCCCTCACCATCACCGATGCATTTAACTGTGTCAATGAGTTTGATTTCTTCCTTGATGAACCCTCCCCGCTGACCTATCAGTCTGTAAGCCTTACCGATGCCACCTGTTACGGATACGACGACGGTACCATAACGATAGGTGCAGCCGGAGGTACAGGTTCATACCGATACTCGGTCGACGGTGGGACCGAATATTCGGCAAACCCGGTACTTGAGGTTCCTGCAGGTGATTATACCTTGCGGATCATGGATGATAATGCCTGTGAATCGCCCGATTCCCTGGTTTCGATTGACCAGCCGGCGGGCATTATAATTGGATCGGAAGAAGTACAAGATATTTCATGCCACGGAGCCGGCGACGGAGCCATTACTATTTCGGCTTCAGGCGGAGCCGCAAACCTGAGGTATTCTATCGACGGCGGCAATGCGTTTTTCGACAACAACGGCATATTTACAGGTCTCCCCGGAGGCGATTATTCTGTAGTGGTTACTGACGATGAATGCGAGATACCCGGCAGTCTGCTTTCAATCACTGACCCCGGGTTGCTGATCATCGACACAACAGAAGTAAGCCATCAGACAGGTACACTGGACGGAGCGATCGTACTGGATTATACAGGAGGTACAGAGCCGGTAACTTTTATTCTGCAACCGGAGGGATCAGACAGCCTGACCAGCGCAACAGGTGAATTCACAGGGCTTCAGGCCGGCCAGTATGAAGTGTATGCTATCGACACCAACCTGTGCGAATCGAATACGCTCGACGTAAACATTCTGCTTACGAACGGCAGTAACCTTGTTATTTATGATGCATTCAGTCCGAATGGTGACGGCATCAACGAGGTCTGGAATATAGGCAACATAGGTACTTACCCGGGAAGTACGGTAAAGATTTACAATGTATGGGGTATTGAGGTATTCAGCTCCGGCGGATATTCTCAGCCATGGGACGGAACATATAACGGCAAAGAGTTGCCATCAGGGACGTATTATTACGTGATCGATCCGGGCGATGGCTCCGAAGTGCTTACGGGTCCGGTGAACATAGTAAAATAGCTAATTCTCACTGCCATGAAAAAATTAATTACGCTGTTATTTCTTACTGCAATGGCAGTGCCGCATATTCGGGCACAGCAGATCCCTTCGTTAAGTCAATACACGCTCAACCATTATGCCATAAACCCCGCCGCTACAGGCATTACCGAGAAAATCCCGGTTGCATTTACTTACCGTAAACTCTGGGCAGGTATCCGGGAATCACCGTCGATACAATATCTCTCGGGCGACATGCAATTTGCAGAAGACATGGGTGCAGGAATGAAAATCTTCAACTACCAGACCGGTCCCCTGCGCAAAACGGGCATCGAAGGAACTTACAGCTACCATATAGAGGTGAGTTCTTCCGGAACAAGGCTTTCTTTCGGCCTGTCTGCATTGCTTTACCAGCTGTACCTCGACAAATCGAATTTCACTATTGAAACGCCCGACGACCCTGTATTCCTGGGTACTGATAAGATGATCGTACCCGATGCATCATTCGGCATGTACCTGTACGGTGAAAAATACTTTGCAGGAATTTCCGTTCCCCAGCTTTTCAACCGTAATGTCGATCTGAAGACCGACAGGATTTTACAGCAGAAACAGGTAAGGCATTATTACCTGCAAGGGGGATATATGTTCGATCTGGGCACCGACTTCAAACTGGAGCCTTCGCTTCTTTTTAAATTCGTGGAAGCCGGGTTGTTCCAGGCCGATATCAATACACGGCTTATCTTCAGGGATATGCTCCTCACAGGATTATCTTACAGGACCTCGGAAGCGCTGGTTATTCAGCTCGGTTATCAGAACAAAGACCTGGTCACAGGGTATTCCTTTGATCTGACACTGAACGGGTTGAATGCGAAGACCTTTGGATCACATGAGATATTTCTTATGTATAGATTTGCCAGTTTTGTAAAGTAGAATTCAAAAACTATCTTCGGCACCATTTCCCAGAGTCAACTGTCCTATTTATCCAGTGCATCACCAATCCATGCCGCGGACTTTTGATTATGCTATACGATCGGCATAATATGATGTTATCAGATGATATCGAGCCGTCCGTTAACCACCAGGGCATCGAGTTTCATAAGCACAGCGGCCTTCCTGGCATCTTCAGCAGTATGCACCATCGGTTCTCCCCGGTAATTGAATGAGGTATTGATCAGGGCTTTTACATCATGGTACTTGTCGAGGTGATCCAGCAGTTCAAACAGGAATGGATTGTCTGATGGTTCATACAAGACCTGAATTCTTGAACTTCCGTCAGCATGAATACAACCCTCAAGTTCCTTTTTCTTATCATGAAGAATGGCATGATCCAGAAGCATATATTTTGAAAGATGATGCGGGTTTTCACCCGTAAAGTAACATGCATTTTTCAGGGTCATGACCGGAGCAACAGGCCTGTACCATTCCCGGCCCTTATGCTGGATGCTGACCTTCTGTGCCAGAGAAAGCGAAGAGGCACGAGCTATAACGCTCCTGTTACCCAGCGCACGCGGACCTGCTTCGCCATATCCGTTGCATATCCCGATCACCTGATCTTTGATCAACAGTTCTGCTATACGTTCAATATCCCCCCGAGTATACAGGGTTTTGTAATCCTCGATGCCCCAGTTGTTCAGGAAAGGACTGTGCAATGCCACCTCTATGCCCCGGTAAAGCTGACACGCTGCCCCGGCACCGATGGATAACCCGCTGTCGTTTGAACAGGGTGGAATAAAAACATCCCTGAACAATCCTGATCGCACGAGTACCGTGTTCAGTTTGATATTCAACGCCGATCCGCCGGAATAGTATAAGAATTCTGCGCCGGTTTTTTGTCGCAGCTCTTTGAACTTGTTGAATGATTCACGTACAAAAAGAGTATGAAGTGTGGCCGCAATATCCTGCAGAAAGAGATTTTTCTGATCAAATCCCTGTATGCTTATCTTCATGTCTTCACGGGATCTGGCAAAGAACTCTTCCTTGTTATTCCAGATGTGTGCAAAAAACCCGTTCAACCTGAGCCATTCTTCAAGTTCCGGCCTGAATTTACCGTAAGCTGCATACCCCATAAGCTTACCCGGAACGCTGTTCTGATTCTTTATGCTGCCCTTAAGGATCGCAAAAACCAGGGCATTGGCATTGAAAATGGAAGTGAGGCATTTGAGATCGTAATTGTATTCGACCGGAGATACTGTATTGTCAAGGTAATGCCACGCCGAAAAATTGCTTTTGCTTGCGCCGCCGTCATAGTGGACCAGAAGGCTGTTGTTCCTGAACATTCCCGAAAAGGGAATACAGCTGTAAACATGGGCAAGCTCATGGTTCACTGCAAACCCGGTTCCTTTTTCTCCCATCCATCTCAGGTTTGCCTTTTCGGGTATTGCTTTCAGCGAATCATGAAGGGGGGCTTCAATACGTATTTTTCCCGAACCAGAGATGAATGCCCTGCCCAGTTCATGATCAACGGATACAATGTCAACCCTGTTCCTAGTTAAGCCGGATTGCCGCAACAGCTTGTCAATATGCGTATGCAGTGTGTTGTCATATTTTATCCCGGTGACCCTTTCGAGTTGGCAAAACCGGCTTATACGGCCCGATTCGAAATATGCCAGAGAATGGTCATGAACCATTACCGCATGCTTTTCATCGGATGAATCCTGAATTCCATAAATTGCCAACAGATTTTTATTAACTTTTGTTTTCATTATCCGTATAAAAACCCAACCAATATAACCATTCCTGCTGAATCAAAACTCAAAATATTTTGATTTTGTTTTAATTATTCGCAAACTTTAATTAGATTTAATTACAAAAAAAGTTGGAATAGATAGGCAGGTAAGATTTCTGAATAATAATTAATATATGACGGTAACCGATCAGGATTTTCAGTTGTTTATATATGCTCTGAAAAATTTCTCAAAATATGATTTTAGCCAGTATTCAGAAAAATCACTTAAACGAAGACTTGCAAAGGTACTTGCCGATAACCGCATGACCCTTAATGCGTTGATTAACAGGATGAAAAGCGATATACCCTTCATTGAAAAGATTGTCAAAGAAATTACCGTAAACACCACAGAACTTTTTCGTGACCCCCAGGTATGGCAGGCCATTAAATATGCCGTTCTTCCGAAACTGAAAAACAACCCTGTGATCAATATCTGGCATGCCGGATGTTCAACCGGACAGGAGGTTTATTCCATGCTCATCCTGCTCCATGAACTGGACATATTTGACCGGGCCAAAGTATATGCCACCGACCTGAATACCGATGTCCTGGACAATGCCCGGCAGGGATTTTACAAATACCGGTTTAACATCAATTACCTTGATAATTTTGACAAAGTGATCAAGGAAAACCCTTACAATTTTGAAGAGTACAACGACATAGCTTACGAAAAATATTTAACCATCGACAAAACAGCAGATGTGATCAAAATGAACGATTCATTACGGGAAAAACCGGTATTCAAAAAGCATGATCTTGTTACAGAAGACAATACGCAATATGTTAAGTTTGACATAATCATGTGCAGGAATGTGATCATTTATTTCAATTACGACCTGCAAAACAGGGTCTTCGACCTTTTCCATAAGAATCTTTATGATACGGGATGCCTGATACTGGGATTGCATGAGACCATTCTGGGATCGTATTCGGTAAAATTTCAAAAAAAAGGCCATGCATATTATAAAAATTGAAATTAACATTCTAAATTTATCAATACGTAGGTAATGTATAGATAATTACACTGAAATGGCAAAAAACCACCATATACCTATACAATTTAGAATATTTTTAAATGCATTTATTATCCTGCTATTTACCATCCTTATCGTCATTCTTTGCGTGCTGTTTGCGGCGCGGAAAAATGCCCTGATCCAAAAACAGAACTATGCAAGTGACCTGCGGTCACAGGCACTGCAATTAAATATTCTGAAATCAGCAATACTGGCATATGCACAAGAGAACAGCGGATTGGATGCCGGGCAATCCGGTGCATTTACAACACAGCTAAATACGGCAGAATCTGAATTTTACGGCATTCTGAACGATTTCTCACGGCTCAGGCAGATAAGAAATAATACAGAACTCCTTGCCCTGACTGACACGCTTAAACGCGCCTATTCGGTTCAGGCGGGTAACATATCAAAACTGCTGTCTTACCTCCTGCAAAAAGGGACCCCGGATTCGGGACTCACGGGCAGTCTCTTCTCAATTACCGGAAAAAGCCTGCAGATTGCCGGTCAGAGCGACAATGCACGAGCGAGAATTCTTCTTCTTGAGTTGCAAACCCTTGAGCAGCAATTTGTGTACCAGTCAGATGATGATGGATTGCGGCAGATTAAGAACATACTTCTACAGATCGGGGAAGTGCTTACAGAAAACCCCGAACCAATTGACTTCAGCGGCATAATCAATGAAATTCCTTCCATTACCTCGGTATCAGTTGCCATACATAATATCAATGAATCCATTGGATCTGTATACCGCAATTACGGCCTTCTTTCTGATATTCAATCGGTTAACCTTGTCCTGGATGCACAAATCGGTAATATCGGGATTCTGCTTGCTAAAACACTGAAGAAAACACGGTTTTTACTTTCCCTGTTCTTTATCCTGCTGGTTGTTCTCCTTACAGGGTTGTTCATTTACCTTTACCTGTACAATTCATTTCTGCGTCTTATCCGGCCGGTAAAAAGAATCGTTGCCTTTACAGACGAGTTGAAAATCGGCGGTTTGCCTGAGAAAAATATCAGCAATAACTCACAGAATTATGTATCTGATGTGGGTGAAAATTTGAACATACTGGTCGCATGCCTGAAGGAAAAATACGAGATATTAAAGGACCTGAATGAAGGTGAACTTACCAGGAACCTTACCCTGGCCGGAAAAGGCGATTTACTGGGGACAGAGATGATTAAGCTGAAGAAATACATACAGGAAAGTGCCGAGGAGCATCGGGCTCACGAAGAAGAAACAGCCAGAAGACAATATATCAATGAAGGCCTCACCAAATTCTCGGAACTGAGCCACTCCGGATATGATTCGATTGAGAAGCTTACGGATAATTTTATCCGGGAGCTTACAAAATACCTGAACTGCCTCCAGGGCGGCATTTTTCTTGTTGAGGAGGATGAAGAATCCCCCGGTTTAGAGCTCTCTTCAGCATTTGCGTATAACAGAAAAAAATACCTCGAACGCAGGTTCGGTTACGGAGAGGGACTTGTCGGCACTTGTGCCCTGGAGAAAAAAACCATTAACCTTACCGAAATTCCAGATGATTATATAATGATCACTTCGGGACTCGGTGATGCACCTCCCGGTAATATTCTGCTTGTACCCATGAAACTTGAGGATGAAGTGCTTGGTGTGATTGAGATCGCCTCGTTGATTGCGTTTACCGACTACCAGATAGAATTCATAGAGCAGGTTGCTGACAGCCTCGCTTCAACCATAACCTCAACACGGATCAGTGAACGAACATCCAGGCTTCTCAAACAATCACAACAGCAGGCAGAGGAAATGTCGGAGCAGGAAGAGGAAATGAGGCAAAACATGGAGGAACTAAAAGCCACGCAGGAAGAATCAGCCAGACGTGAGGAAGAATTTCGGGGCATTGTCGACGCACTAGGCAATTCGGTTTTCATGGCCGAATTTAATTTAAGCGGAGAACTCATAGGTATAAACGATAAGTTCCTGATTTTCCTTGGAAGAACGAGAGAAGAGGTAACAGGCAAGGGATTTAAGCAAATCATTAGGAGCAGGAAATCAGAAACGGTGAATGAGAAATTCCTCGATGAGGTAAAGGACGGGGAATTTGCTGTAATCTCAGACACAGTAAAAATAGGAAAGAAAGAATACCATATTCAGTTTTATTTTGCATCGGTTTTAAACAGGGATTCCATTCCCGTAAAAATCCTGTGCCTGGGTACTGAAATTGAAGACCAATGATAAAAAGAGTGTAATTATTGAAACTTAGCTGACAATACATGACCGAGCTTGGAATAGTAGATTTGCGGGAGATATTTAAGACAGTGGACAATGTCTATGAATACGATTTTTCACAGTATGCATTAACCTCTTTCAAGCAGCGACTCGAGAGGCTGATGATCAGAAACAATATTAGTACCGCGGACGGCCTGATCGCCAGGCTAAAGAACAATCCCGAATTTTTTGACCTCTTCCTCTTTGAGGTTTCCGTACCATCGACGGAGATGTTTCGCGATCCCAGTTTATGGAGATGGATGCGTGAAGAACTTTTCCCCGAAGCCGTTGAAAAATCACACGGCAAATACAAGATCTGGCTTCCAAATTGTGTATCGGGAGGCGAACTCTATTCGCTGTCTATTCTTCTGAAAGAAATTGAGTTGTTCGACAGGGTGGAAATTATTGCAACAACCATCAGCAACAAGAGCATTGAATATATTAAAGAAGGAAGGTACGACCTGAAGAAGATCGAGGTCTCCAACGATAACTACAAAAGATTTCACGGTCTGAGCGATTTTACCGGATATTATACGCTGGACAGGTATTATGCGTTCCGTGATCCCGATCTGATAAGCGATGTTGAATTTAAGAAACAAAACATTAATTTTGATGAGTCGCCGCAGAATGTTAAACTGATCCTTTTCCGAAATAACCTGATCTATTATAACCCTTCCCTACAGGATAAAATTCTGGAAATTATGCATGCCAGTATTTCAACAGGGGGGCTGCTTGTTCTCGGGACTCGCGAAAGAATTAAAGGATTGAACAGCGTCAGGGATTTTGATATATATAATGAGTCGGAAAGTGTGTACAGGAAAAAATTAGCAAGTTAGCCAGAATGGATTATAAAGCCATAATAATAGGAGGATCAGCAGGGAGCTTCCAGGTAGTGACCAGGATACTGAGTTCATTGCCTAAAAGTTTTCCGTTGCCGGTATTGCTCTGTCTTCACAGGCTCAAACATGTGCGTTCGGGATTTGTGGAAGCGCTTACCCTGAAATCAAATATCCCGGTAGAGGAACCGTATGATAAAGATCTGCTGAAGCCCGGCAGGGCTTATCTTGCTCCGGCAAATTACCACATGTATGTTGAACTGGCAAACCGTATTGCATTGTCCACTGAAGATGCCGTGAACCATTCCCGTCCATCAATTGATCTTTCTTTCATCACTGCAGCCAATGCTTACCGGCAGAAACTGGTGGGGGTGATATTGTCAGGAGCAAACAAAGACGGAGCATTCGGACTAAAGAAGGTACATGACAACGGAGGCATCACTATGGTGCAGGACCCGAACGAATGTGAGGTAAGAACCATGACACAGTCAGCCCTGCAACTTACGAAAGTTGATCACGTATATTCAACCGATCAGATAGTTAGGTTTTTACAAAAGCTATAAGAACCAGATGCATAATTTCAAAAAATACCGGACCACAAGCCTCATACTCATGGCGGGTATGATCGTCGTAGTATTTTTGTTTTCGGCATTTATCTGGAATATTCTTATGAAATCCGGAAATTACCGGGACGTGGCTATCACAGCCATTTCACTTGTGCTGATCCTGGGCGCGGGGATCTGGCTTTTTTTCCTTGTGTACAACCTGTCTGACAGGTTCCGGTTTATCCAACAACTCGAGAGTGTCAGGAACGAAGAAAGATCAAAAGTACTCAATAAGATTGAGAAGCTGAAATCAGAAGAACCGGCAGAGACCAAAGAAAAGGCCGATGTCAGGGCGATCTACGATAAGCTAATACCCGACAGTAAGAAGGTTAAAAATTTAGAAGATCTAACCAAAGCCCTTTTTATCAATTTATCAAATGAAGCAGAGATTGTTCAGGGTCTGTGTTATGTGAATATTAAGGGCACCTTTAGCGTGGCCGGTAAATATGCATTTACCGGCGAACACACGCCGGCAGATTTTAAAAGCGGGGAGACGTTACCGGGCCAGGCGGTGGCGGACAGGACCGTTATGGTGGTTGACAATATCCCTGAAACTTACTTTAATGTTGAATCGGGCCTGGGTAAGAGCCTGCCAAAATCACTTGCATTCGTACCGATAACCAAGGACAAAAAAATTATTGCTCTGCTTGAGCTGGCAGGTTTTAAACCATTCGATGGCATAATCCTCGAAATTTTCAATACCATGAAAGATGAAATGGGAGAGCTATTTAGTAAATTCATCAAGAAATAAAGCGGTATGATGGAAGACATCAGAAACAGAATATATACTTTTTTAAGGACCAGGGTATTCTTGTTGTCACTGCTGATCGGCTCTCTGTTTCCGCTGGTTTCGTGGATCATCGCCATCATCAGTGATAAAGTGGTGGTCTCAATGGCGGGAATCATCAGGATGCATAAAGACAACCCGGTACTTATCGTCATTGATTTCATTCCGGTAATGCTGGTCATTACATCATACTTTATCAATCAGAAACGGATCAGTGAGAAAGAAAGCTTTGATGAACAGATCAGGGAGAGGGAAATGAGGCTGAACAAGATGGCTGAATTCGCCAAGCAAATAGGAGAAGGAAATTATAAAGCCAGTCTGGATATTTCCACCGATCATGATATTCTGGGGCATTCACTCCTGCTGATGCGTGATAACCTGCTGGCCAATTTTCAGAAAGAATCTGAACAGTCATGGATTGCAGAAGGTAAGGAAATTGTATCGAGCCTCCTGAGGATGCACAATAAGCTCGATGAATTATCCAATGAAGTATTAAGGGCCCTCGTCAAATACCTTAATGTGGTTCAGGGTGCCCTGTACCTGTATGACGAAGAAAAGAAACTGCTCAGAAATTTTGCAACATACGCATTTAACCGCCGTAAGTATGTCACACAGGAATTCAAGCTGGGGTATGGCCTTATCGGTGAGTGCGCCTATGAAATGGAAACTATCTACCGGACGGAGATCCCGGATGATTATACAACGATTACGTCGGGTATCCTGGGCGATCAGAAACCCCGGAGTATTCTTCTCGTTCCGCTTATCAGCGAAGAGAAACTTCAGGGAGTGATGGAATTCGCATCGGTTGAACCGGAAATGCCCGAGCTAACCACACGGTTTTTAAAGGAACTCGGTGAAATTATTGCGCGCACTTTCTTCAATCTTAAAGTCACGTACCAGACGGAGCAACTTCTCAAGGAATCGCAGCAGATGACCCTGGAATTGCAGGAGAATGAAGAACAGCTCAGGCAGAATGCAGAGGAAATGCGTGCCACACAGGAAGAACTTCGCAAATCGAATGAGCAGCTTGAATCAAAGATCGTGGAGGTTGAAAACGCACAGAAGAGGTTGTATTCATTGCTTGAAAACGCCTCCGAAATCATTTCGATTTACGACGAAAACATGGTAATGACTTATGAAAGCCCATCCGTTACCAAAATCCTTGGTTATTCGCCCGAAGAAATGATGGGCGGCAAAGATATGGACCGCCTGACACGAAAAGGTGAAACCAGCACTCATGAAATGTTCAAAAGTCTTCTCGAAAATCCCGACGAGCCCGTTACTATCCAGTACACCTACATGAAGAAGGATGGGCAGAAGATCTTTATCGAATCAACGGGAAGAAATCTGCTGCACGATACGGCCATTAAAGGAATCATCATAAACTCAACCGATATTACCGAACGCAAGAGGGCCGAACGCGAAGAACGCCTGAAAAGCAAAATGCAGTCATTATCCGAAAACTCGCTCGATATGATCATCAGGCTGAGTACGGTAGGACAGTTCTTTTATGCAAACCCCGTGGTGAAAGACTATATGAATATCGATCCCAGGGAACTGATCAATAAGACCCTTAACGATATCGATTGCCCGGAAATCCTCTATAATTACTTTAAAGACACCATCATTTCCATAAAAGCAGATCCCACAAAACAAACCAAGGAGCTTACCATCCCGGCTACTATTGACGGTGAGAAATGTGAGCGGATCATGAGCATCATTGCTATTCCGGAATTTAATGAAAATGAACTCGAAACGATCCTGTTTGTAGGGCATGATATTACGGCAGCCAAACAAATTGAGCTTGAAATACAAGACAAGAACAGGAAGATAGAAGATTCCATTAACTATGCCGAGCGCATCCAGTCGAGTATTCTTCCCGACAACAATCTGATACGCACACACCTTCCGAAATCGTTTATATTTTATATTCCCAGGGACGTAGTCAGCGGAGATTTTCCCTGGTTTTTTAAACGTGGCGAAGATATTTACATCGCAGTAGTTGATTGCACGGGTCACGGCGTACCGGGCGCCCTGCTGTCGTTTATCGGGTATTTCTCACTGAACAGCATTGTTGATCATGAACGGAAACTGACAGCTTCGGAAGTTCTTGATATGCTGCATTTCGGTGTGCGCAAAACGCTGAAACAGGATATGGAGGATGCTGAAGCACGCGATGGTATGGATATCGCATTTTGTAAGATCAATCATCAGGAAAAGGAAGTACAGTATGCAGGAGCTCACCGGCCCTTGTACCTGCTCCGGGATAATGAACTGTTAGAATTCAAAGGCGACCGGAAAGCTATCGGAGGAATTCCTCACCGTAAAAAAGAGGAACAAAATTTTACAAATCACGTAATAAACTACAAACGTGGTGACAGGATCTTTTTCTTCTCTGACGGATTAACCGACCAGTTAGGCGGAGCCGAAGAAAAAAAATATTCTCCTAAACGGGTACGTGATGTGATTTTAGAGAATAAAGATTTGACAATGGAAAAATTAAATGCTTATTTTGTTGAAGATTTTGAAAAATGGAAAGACAATAGCAAACAAATTGATGATGTATTATTAATCGGAATAGAATTTTAAAATGCTGCAATTAACTTCTTTATAATATGGACAACAAAAAGGACATAAAAGGCTTCCTGGAATTTGTATATGAATTCTACAAGTCGATGAAGGCACATGAAATCACACTTGTTTATGAGGGTGAGATCACTCATCAGATCACCAAGGCATTCACATCGTTAACCGAATCCAATATGGAAAAAGACGATGAGGCGGGTACTGTTCAGCGAAAGGTATTTCATGTTATGGTTGAATGTCTTCAGAATATCAGCAAACATGCCGATGATTTTACGTCGAACGATTACCTGTTTTCAGGCAGAGGGATATTTCTTGTGAGCAAGAACGATGATGAATACAGCGTAACTACCGGTAATGCCGTTGACAACGACCGTATCGAAGAGTTGACGGATATGCTGGAGAAAATAAATAAAATGGATAAGGAGGAATTGAAACAACTCTACAAAAGGCAGATGAAAGAGGGAAGGCTTTCCGATAAGGGAGGTGCCGGACTGGGATTTATTGATATAAAACGGAAAACAGGGAAAGAACTGGAATACCATTTCTTACCTATCTCCGACGATACTTCTTTCTTTTTATTAACTTCCACCATTTCAAGAACTGAGATTTAACACTTATACAATATGGAAACAATTAAAATTCAGGGAACAGAAGATACTCCGAGGATTATACTGGACGCTGATAATGAATTGCTGGAAATTTCAGGACGGTCATTGCCTGAGGATGTATCAGCATTCTATGAACCGGTATTAACCTGGTTAAATGAGTATGCTGAAAACCCAAAACAAAAAACCATATTCAATTTTAAGTTGACTTATTTTAATACAGCTTCATCCAAGCTGCTTCTGGATATTCTCATGAAACTTGAAGAACTGCATGAAAAGGGACACGACGTCCTGATCAGGTGGCACTATCCTGAAGACGACGAAGATATGGAAGAAGCGGGCGAAGAATATGCCGATATTGTAGATGTGCCATTTGAACAGGTTGCTTATTCAGGCTGATCACGCGATACACACAAGATTCTTTTATCTCTAATCCGTTAGTGCATGAGTGAAGAAATATTGAAAGCCCTGATGCAACTGTTTGCAATCATTGCAAAACAGGATGAAGGGGTTGAAACCACTCAGGTTGAATATGTGAAGAATTTTCTTCAGCAGCAGTTGCGTGAAGAAGAGGTCAATGAATATTTCAATCTCTTTGAAATGCATGCAGGCCTTGTAGCAGGAGAAGGGGTAGAGGAAGAAGCAGCAGACGAAGAAGAAAAAAATAAAAAAAAGCTCACTTCGGTCAGGGATTCGGTAAGAATTCTTGGATTATGCAGGAAAATCAATAAAACACTTACTCAGAAACAGAAAGTCGTCGCTCTTGTCAGGTTATTTGAAATAGTCAACGCCGACCGCAAATTCACCGATCAGCGTATGGCCATTATAAATACGGTTGCCGAAGTTTTTAAAGTTACCAAAGAAGAATTTGAAAGCATCGAGTCTTTTGTGATAAAAAATGAACCCGGAGAGTTGGATGATATGAATATCATGATCATCAGTGACAAGCCGGACAGTTTTGTGCATGCAAAGAAAATACGCTCGAAAGATCTGGATGCTAATATCATCATCCTCAGGATAAAAAGTGTTGATCTGTATTTCTTAAAATATACCGGCAACCAAGATCTTTATCTTAACGGCCTGACCGTAAGGAATAACCGGATTTACCTGTTTGCCAACGGCAGCACAGTAAAACTGCCAAAGGGAGCCCCAATATATTACAGCGATGTGGCAGCTCATTTTCTTGCAGACCTGGCAGCAAGCCAGATCTCATACGTTGCCAGGAATATCGAATTTCGGTTCCCGAACGGCAATATTGGCATACGAAATGTAAGCTTTTCAGAGAACCATGGCCGGCTTATCGGCATTATGGGGGCCAGCGGTGCCGGAAAGACCACATTGCTTAATGTTCTTGCAGGCATCGACAATCCTTCGAAGGGAGAAGTGATCATTAACGGGATCAACCTGCATACCGAAAAAGAAAAACTCGAAGGTGTGATCGGACTGATTCCACAGGATGATCTTCTGATTGAGGAACTTACCGTTTTCGAGAACCTTTATTACAATGCAAAACTTTGTTTTCGCGATAAAGCCGAAGAGGAGATCGTGGAGATGGTCTACAAAACGTTGCAAAACCTCGGGCTTTTTGACCGAAAGGATCTTAAAGTGGGTTCACCCCTGAAAAAGACTATTAGCGGGGGCCAGCGTAAAAGACTGAACATTGCTCTTGAACTCATCAGGGAACCCTCCATCTTGTTTGTCGACGAACCCACCTCAGGCCTTTCCTCGCGCGATTCTGAAAATGTCATGGACCTGCTGAGGGAACTAACACTTAAAGGCAAGCTTATCTTTGTAGTTATTCATCAGCCTTCTTCCGAAATATACAAGATGTTCGATAAGATGATTATCCTCGATACAGGCGGGTATATGATCTATTACGGAAACCCTGTGGAGGCTGTTATGTATTTCAAAAAACTTGACTCTCAGATCAACAGCGATGTGGGTGAATGTCCTACATGCGGGAATGTAAATCCCGAGCTGGTATTCAATGTGATTGAAGCCAAGGTGGTTGATGAATTCGGGAATTATACCGATGCCCGCAAAACATCACCACAAAAATGGGAGGAATATTACAGCGAATCATTCAACCAACAGCCCGTTGAAACCGTTAAGGAATCTCCCCCGAAAAACTTAAAGATCCCCGGTTGGATTAAACAGCTTAGAATATATACGATACGGGATTTCCTTTCAAAAATCAGCAATACACAATATGTAGCGCTAAGCCTGCTTGAAGCGCCTGTATTGGGACTTATTTTATCCTATATCATCAGGTATATCGAAGACCCCAAAAGCAATCATTACGTTTTCAGGGTAAATGAAAATATCCACATTTTTATTTTTATGTCGCTGATCGTTGCCCTTTTCCTTGGTCTAACGGTAAGCGCCGAAGAGATATTCAAAGATCGAAAGATCCTGAAACGGGAGGCGTTCCTGAACCTGAGCAGATCATCGTACCTGATCTCCAAGATCTTTATCCTTTTTGTGATCTCTGCCATCCAGGCATTCCTTTTTGTACTGATCGCCAATTCAATACTGGGCATACGCGGTATGTATTTCCCTTACTGGCTTGCCCTGTTCTCAACCGCTGCATTTGCCAATATACTCGGACTTAATGTATCGGCCTCATTCAATTCGGCGGTAACCATTTATATCATCATTCCCCTGTTAATGATCCCCATGATGATCCTCAGCGGGGCCATGTTCAGCTTTGACAAGCTGAACCGCACGGTTGGCCGGCTGGATAAGGTACCCCTTATCGCTGAATTCATGGTTACCAAATGGACATATGAAGCATTGATGGTGCACCAGTTCAAAGACAATGAATACAGTAAGAAATTCTATAACCGGGAAAAAGAGATTAGTCAGTCGGATTTTAAAATGGTGTACTGGCTTCCTGAGATGTTCGACAGGTTGGAGAAGATAAACAAAGAATACAAGGAGGCAGGTAAAATCGACAAGACTTCGGATGATCTCCTGCTGGTGAAAAACGAGATAGGCAAAGAAACCGGCAATGTGCCGGATATCCCTTTCAATGAATCGGATAACCTGAATCCCGGTAAATTTAACAAAGCAACGTACCGGAGTGTATATGAATACCTGAAGAAGCTTCAGAAATACTACAATATGAAATTCCTGACCGCGGTTGACAAAAAGGACAGGCTTATTAATCTGTTGCTTGAAGACCGTCCTGAAGTATATAAAGCATTTTATGATAATTATTATAACCTGAGTGTTGCCGATATCGTTAAGAAGGTTTACGAATCGAATAAAATGCTGGAATACAGGCATGAGCTTGTGCAGCATTACGACCCCATTTTCGAAGATCCTGTGGTTAAAAATAAGTTTGATTTCAGGGCGCATTTCTTCTCCCCCGAAAAGCAATTCATGGGAAGGTATTTTGATACGTTTTGGTTCAACATTGCAGTGGTATGGGTACTTACACTACTATTATACATTACGCTCTATTATGAAGTTTTCAGGAAACTCCTGAGCATTTCAGGAAGGTTAGCAAGACACAAATAGGTTTTTATTGAGACTTATTTTTAATATCTTTAATAATGTTGTTAAATTTGTTTAATCAGAAACGTAATTCAGAAATTCATATGCGAACAAAGAAAATCATTTATGTTGTATTCATTGTTGCACTGGCTATGGCATGTAAATCAAACGGAACCAAGGACAACCTGGATATTGATGATTCTGATATTGTTGAAGGAGAGCTTGAAATATCCGGTGAGGTGATGCAGGATATCATTCAGAGTGTTTCCTCTCCCGTTGAGATGGCAGCTCTTGTAAAAAGCCTGGGGGTTCAGTTCTCAAATAAGTATCTTGCACCGACCGACAGGGTGGATGAATTGAGCACAAGCTTCAAACAGGCCTTCAATCTGGGCGTTTACGGTGCCGACCTGGGTTACCTGAATATGTATAATAAAACAGCAAATGTCATCGATTATATCTCTGCCATAAAGTCGCTTGCAGACAAGATAAGGGTCGGACAGTTTTTTGATTTTACCACACTCAAACGGCTTGCTCAGAATAGTCAGAATATCGATTCACTGATGTACCTTTCTGTACACAGTTTCAATCAGATGGATCAATACCTTCGTGATAACAACAGGAGTAATCTTAGTGCATTAATGGTGATCGGCGTCTGGGTTGAAGGTCTTTACCTCGCCACACAGGTATATAAAGAAGCTCCTCACTCCGATCTTGCTGAACGAATTGGTGAACAAAAAATTATCCTGGAACAATTGATGCTCATTATTAAAAACTTTTCTAAGGATAAACAATTCGCCAGCCTGCAGGAACAGATTTCCAGGTTAAATGATCTATATAAAGGCGTTGAGATCGTGATTATTCCGGGAGAGCCTGAACCCCGTGAAGAAAACGGTATGCTGATATTTATACAGAATGACAAAAGTGTAGTTAAAATTACTGATGAACAACTTACAAATATCATCAATACTACCGAAGATGTTCGCAACAGGTTAATCAATATTTAGAACAAAATCCTATGAAGAAGTATATCAAACTCCTGATCCTGACTATTCCCTTTTTATATACATCGGCCCATGCTCAAGATATCAGTCAGCTTACTGCCCAGTGTGCTGCAAGCGCCGGAGATGTGACCTTTCTGAAGGAATTTCCTGTCAAACTCGATGCCAGTACACCTGGCGGAGCCCCGAATTCAGCCCGATTCGCCCTTTTGTTAAACAAAAATACCAAATACAGGTTTTCCATCTGTACTGCCCCCAATTCCGACGGGGAGGCTATTCTGCAGGTTTTTGACATGAATACATTGCTTGGAAGTACATTTCTTGAGGCCACAGGAAAAGACTACCCTTCCTTTGATCTCAATTGCCAGAAAACAGGGATTTATCATGTCTTTATCACCTTCAAAGAAGGAAAAGCAGGTGAGGCAGTTGGCATTTTATCTTTTGTAAAACGGCTGTAAAAGATCTGTAAAAAACATTCGCTAATATTTAGCCGGCATGCACTACAAATGCCGGCTTTTTTCATATCCTTTCCAAAACGGGTTTAAAGTATACCACAAGAAATACCCCGAGTATAAAAAAGATGAACAGCAGGTTGTTTATCCAGTTATTCCGAGCAAAAATGAAATAATGGCTGATGAGATAAGCCAGGGATATCGCTATGATACAGAAAATCTCGATACCCAGCGATGGGATTATAAAATATACAAGGAGCGACAGGATAAATGTCCATAAATAAAACAAAAAATACTTACGGCTCTGAATTTTTTTTGTGTCGAAACTCCTGATCATGAATGCACTTGAAATCAGCACCAGCAGCATGGTAAAAGCTGTAAATATTTTGAATTCAAGACTGAAATTCACCACTGTTTTTTCACCGGTAAAGCTTATCCACAAATTTTGAAACTCATTATGCAGGTTACGGGAAATCATGAAATAATAGGTAAAGATAAACAGGTATGGTAACGTCAGCCCCAGAATAGTAAAGAGCCACTCACGCCAGCGAAAAGTCCTGAAGATCAATAATCCTACCCAAATAAACATCATAAAATACAACGAATAGATATAAAACAGGCTGGACAGGGATACCAGAAACGCTGCATCGAAATAATGAATGGCCAGGCCATCGTATTTGTAGGAGGCAAACAACCGGTTAATTATAACAATCAGAAAAATTGAAGCAACCAGTACCGGGGTAAATCGTTGCAGTGTAACAATACTGCTGATTATCAGAAGATAGATCAGCGCTGACATTTGTGAACGGGCAGTAATAAAGAAAAACTTCGTATTCAGCCATACAAGAAGAAAAGCGATCAGTAAATAGCTGATGAACGCCGCGATTTTAGAAATCGCCGGGTAATCGATCGAAATTTTCTCAAGAGAATTAAAAAACAATCCCGGATAATTGTCAAAATGAAAAATATGAACCTGTGCATTGAATAATGCAGGAAACCATAATGCAAGTATCAATATTGGCAGGATCAAGATCAGTGCCGGGCTGCTGCTCCTAAATAATCTCAAAAACATACATCATGCAGTTCATAACCAGCATAAAAATAATCATATTATTTCATAATGCCGATTATAAATTGCTAACAGCAGAAAATGGATCAGTAATTCAGAACAATGCTTCAAGCTTGCTGACAAGGTTGCTTTTGGGTACGGCGCCTACCTGTTTGTCGGCAATTACACCCTCTTTAAAAAACAAAACCGTGGGTATATTTCGCACACCAAATCTGCTGGTCACTCCGGGATTATTGTCTACATCAAGTTTACCGACAATTATCTTTTCTCTGTATTCTTCTGCTATATCGCTAATAATCGGGCCAATAATTCTGCAGGGGCCACACCATTCTGCCCAAAAGTCTACAATTACCGGTTTGTCGGCTTTCAGGACAATTTCATCAAAATTTGAATCCGTCAGTTCTATTGCCATGTTTCCTTTTTTTAAATAGTAAATGAATGAAAATCTATGTAAAAAACCAATATTTATCGGTAGTATATCTCATGAAACCTTAAATTCCAGCTCGGGAGTTTCCTCCAGAAAATCAATCAGCTGATTTGAAAGTTCAATCCGCTGTGATCTTGAATACATTTCCACACTCATTTTTTCATGAGGATCATAAACCATGAATTTCAGGGACACATTTCCGGGCTTATGCGTGAATTTCTTGATCCCATCGATAATATCATCGTTAAGATCTTCAATCGGTATCTGAATGGAAAGAATACGGATCAATTCATCCCTGGCATTGCTGAGCAACTGTACCGACTTTATCCTGAATTCAAGCTCCCCTTTTTTCCATGTACTTTCAATCACCGTTCCACTGACGAGCAACGGATATCCCTCGAAAAAATAATTGCGGTATGTTTCATAGTCCTTTCCAAACAGGGTAATGGAATGCGATCCTGTATAATCTTCGAGGTTCATGGTACCGTATGGCCTGCCATTCCTCGACATTGAATTTTTTGCAAGCGTGATAATACCTGCACACGTTATGTCTCTGCCCCGTAATTTTTCAATTTCTTTAAATTCTGACAATTGGGTATTGCAGAATGTGTTTATTTCGAGCCTGAAATTATCCAGAGGATGTGCGGAAAGGTAAATGCCTATCAGTTCTTTTTCCCTGTTCAATCTTGCAAGTGTTGACCACCCTATAGATACGGGATCTACATTGGCCGGAATAACCGGTTTGGCAATTTCAATGCTTACCATGTCCCCAAAAAGTGTAGGCGATTCATTGTTTTCCATCTGAATTTTATTCCCATATTTAAGAAGCTGTTCTATAAACGAAAGTTCGTTTTCAGAGGCTGCAAAGAACTGGTGCCTCTCTATTTCCCCGAAACTGTCGAATCCGCCTGACATGGCCAGCGCCTCAAGACATCTTTTATTCACCATAGAAAGATTGACCCTCTCCACAAAATTATAAAGATTTTTAAACGGACCGCCCTTTTCCCTTTCAAGAATGATATGATCTACAGCCGATTCACCCACCCCTTTGATTGCTGCAAGTCCAAACCGTATATCCCCGGCTTTGTTCACCGTAAACCGTGCATGGCTTTCATTAATATCCGGCACAAGCACCTTCAGCCCCATGCGTTTGCATTCGTCCATAAAGAACGTTATTTTTTTGATATCGCTAAGATTACGGCTCAGCACAGCAGCCATGAATTCGGCAGGATAATGTGCTTTAAGGTAAGCTGTCTGGTATGAAACATATGCATAACATGTTGAGTGTGACTTGTTGAATGCATATTCAGCAAATGATTCCCAATCTTTCCATATTTTTTGAGCTATTTCTTCAGGATATCCGTTTCCCGTACATCCTTGAATAAATTTTTCCTTAAGCTGGTCCATCATAGCCCTGATCTTTTTGCCCATGGCTTTGCGAAGTGAATCGGCCATACCTTTTGTGAATCCGGCCAGCTTTTGTGAGAGTAACATCACCTGCTCCTGGTAAACGGTAATACCATACGTGCCTTTCAGAAACTCTTCCATCTCCGGAAGATCGTAGGAGATTTCTTCTTTGCCATGTTTCCGGTTGATAAAACTCGGGATATAGTCCATCGGTCCCGGACGGTACAAGGCATTCATTGCGATAAGGTCTTCAAACCGGTTCGGTTTTAACATTCGCAGATGCTTTTTCATTCCGTCGGATTCAAACTGAAAAAGTCCGGTTGTATCACCCCTGCTGTATAGTTCAAATGTTTTTATGTCGTCAAGCGGGATTGCATCGATATCCAGTTCAATGCCTTTTGATTTTTTAATATTATCGATCGTATCCTTAATGATCGAAAGGGTCTTAAGGCCCAGAAAGTCCATTTTGAGCATCCCTACCGATTCAATGTGCTTCCCGTCATACTGGGTTACGTAGAGTTCCGCATCTTTGCTGGTGCATATAGGGATATGTTCCTCAAGATCGTCCCTGCCTATGATTATTCCGCATGCATGCACTCCGGTATGCCTTACCGATCCTTCAAGAACTTCTGCATATTTCAGGGTCTGGGAAACAAGCTCATTTTCCGAGTTCCTTTCCGCGATAAGTTCCGGTACTTCTTCGTAAGCTTTTGAAAAAGTTGTACCCGGGCGTTCAGGGATAAGCTTTGCAAGCCTGTCTGCTTCTGACAGGTCAAGTTTCTGTACTCTGGCCACATCACGGATCGCCATTTTAGGTGCCATTGTCCCGAAAGTAATAATATGGGCTACTTTCTTCCTGCCATACTTCTCTACGACATACTTCAATACTTTTTCCCTTCCGTCTTCATCAAAATCAATATCAATATCGGGCATTGAAATCCTGTCGGGATTTAAAAATCGTTCAAAAAGGAGGTCATACTTTATCGGATCGATATCAGTAATTCTCAGGCAATAGGCCACTACCGAGCCGGCCGCCGATCCTCTTCCCGGACCCACAGATACGTTGAGCTCGCGGGCTGCCTTAATAAAATCCCAGACAATGAGAAAATAGTCTGGAAATCCCATCTTTTTGACAGTATCCAGTTCAAAATCTATCCTTTCCCTTAACGAGTCAGCAATTTCGCTGTACCGTTCTTCTGCCCCCTTATAGGTAAGATATCTAAGGTATTCGTCGGCATCGGCATATCCGTCAGGGATCTCGAAATTTGGCATCAGTGGTGGTCCGTTCAGCTCATATGTTTCTATTTTTTCGATAATTTCGTAAGTATTCGATAGTGCTTCGGGAATATCCGCAAAAATCTCCTTCATCTCCTGTTGTGTCTTCAGCCATTCCTGACGGGTATACCGCAACCGGTTCTCATCGTCGAGATCTTTTCCTGTGCTTATGCAGAGTAACCTGTCGTGAGCCGGTGCATCTTCTTTGTTGATGAAATGAACATCATTGGTGGCGATGATTTTAACGCCTGTTTCTTTGGATAGTCTGATAAGCTGTTCGTTCACAAAAACCTGATCGTTATATACCTCACGGTCGATCTGCGGATCACCTGATTTATGCCGCTGCAGCTCAAGGTAGAAATCTTCACCAAAGATCTTCACATACTCCTGCAGAACCTTTTTGGCAGCTTTATAATCTTCATGACGAAGTGTATAAGCAATTTCCCCGTTCAGACAGGCACTGGTAGCAATAAGTCCTATGCTGTGCAGCTGCAATACCTGTTTATCGATCCGGGGTTTATAGTAGAACCCGTTGGTCCATGATAATGAAACCAGCTTGATGAGATTATGGTATCCTTCCGGGTTCTTTGCCAGCAATATCAGGTGAAATCCTCCCCCGTCGATTTTGTCGGATTTTTCGTGCATAGATCGCCTGGCAATGTAGACTTCACAGCCCAGTATGGGTTTTATCCCATTTTTCAGGGCTTCATTATGGAATTCTTTAGCCCCAAACATGTTACCGTGATCTGTTATGGCAAGGGCAACCATATTATCTGCTTTCACTCTGGAGATCATGAGCCCGATATCCGATGCACCATCCAGGATTGAATACTGTGAATGGACATGCAGATGGGTGAACGGTACCTCTGATGAGATCCCAACGACCGGTTCTTCGCGGATACCTGCAGCGCTTTCGCTTTCCGAATCCTCCGGGGTTAAAATATTGTCTTCAATGGTGGTAAGGTCGACTGTTTCAATAACTTCAGGATTTTTCGAAAAAAAATCGTTTATTTCTGCTGCTGTTAATCCCAGGATCCCTGAGTTATATATTCCAAGCCTGATCAGCTCGAGAAAACATCTTGCCGTTGCTGCAACATCACCAGAAGCACTGTGGGCCTCCTCAAATGAAGTATTGAATAGTTTAGCGTATAGCTCTGAAAGAGTAGGCCATTTGAACTTGCCACCTTTAACTCCAGGCAGCGCACAAAAATCAGTTGTGGATTCTTTTGTGCAAATAATTTTCTTAGAAGGAAGAATGTTTTTGATGCTTTTTCTGTGGTATTCGGCACCAATGATCTTCAGATCGAACTCGATGTTATGTCCGATAACTACTGCACATTTTTCGAGTGCGCGGTTAAATTCTTCCAGTGCATATGCCAGGTCGACGCCTTCTTCCAGTGCCCTAGTGGTGGAAATCCCATGCACTTTTTCCGCGCTGAACGGGATGGTATATCCTTCGGGTTTGATGATGTAACATTCTGCTTCAAGGAATTTCCCCGTTTTATCATGGATCTGCCAGGCTACCTGGACCATTCTGGGCCAGTTATTATGATCAGATACCGGTGCATTGTAATTCCGGGGTAATCCTGTTGTTTCCGTGTCAAAAATGAAAAACATAAAAGCTAAAAGTTAAACCATTAATTATCTGCCTGTTAATTTAAAATAGGGTATATTGTAAAAATACTTTAAAAGATGTCAAATTAATATTGTTGTTAATAAAAATGGAAAAGTAAATCGTATCCTTAAAACCTTGTAATGTGCCTGATTAATCACCGAACCCTTCTTTGGTACATCAACAATTCTCTTTTCCTGCTGAATCCCGGCACGCTATATTTGCATTCTACAATACCAGTGTAATAACCGTCAAGTATGAAAAATGTTTCCCCCTCGGCAAGGGTAAATGGAGATGTACTTAATATATATAACTATGTGACTAGTTACGGCCTTTTTTCCTCAGTATCACAGGAGAAGCTCTTTTTCTAACACGCATGTTTATAACTTCAACGATCAGGGAGAAGAAAACGGAAAAGTAAATATACCCTTTCGGAACATGAACATGCAATGCATCCAGAACCAGGGTGAATCCGATAAGAATAAGGAAAGAGAGGGCGAGAACCTGCAATGTCGGATGGGAATTAATAAACCGGCTAATTTGTCCCGCAAAGATCATCATCACCACTATGGCAATGACTATGGCAGATATCATAAGCAGCAGCTTTTCTGTAAGGCCTATTGCCGTTAATATCGAATCGAAAGAAAAGACCATGTCCAGCATACCAATTTGAAGGATAACTTTCAGCATTTCAGATTGCTTGCCAATATTGATGTTATTTTCTGCACCTTCCATCTTATGGTGGATCTCGTTAATGCTCTTTACCAGCAAAAAAATGCCTCCAGCCGCCAGAATAATGTCGCGGGCAGATATCTGGAATCCGGCCATGGTTACAAGGGGCTTCGTCAACCCTATTATGTAGGCAATAATCAGCAGAAGACAAATCCTGAACATCATAGCCAGCAAAAGGCCTATATTTCTGGCTTTAGGTTGGTTCTGCGTAGGCAATTTGTCGGTGACGATGGATATAAAAATAATGTTATCAATACCCAATATAATTTCGAGGAAAGTAAGCGTTAACAGTGCAATCCAGCTTTCGGGCCGCAGAAAGATTTCCATGGATCTTTGTTTTTTTGCAAGGTAATAAATTACCTGTAAAAAAAAGGCTGTCTTTCCTCGGCTATTCAGTCAACGGTTATTAACCGCTGCAGGAACCATATGCATAGTTAAATACAAGCCCGTGCCGGCTGAATTTTAAAGATTATGAAGCATTTAAAATAATCTTCTCCGGGTAATCCCGGAATCCTGCACTAAGGGTATTGTCAGATCGTATCAGTATCCACTACCCTGGCAAGTATATCAACATAAGGGATCAGCAGGTATTGCCTACCCCTGATTTCGGTTTCGGTCCCCGAATATTTCTTGAACAGCACTATATCTCCGACTGCTATTTCCGGCTTATCGACAGTGCCCATTGCCACAACCCTGGCCATGACCGGTTTTTCCTGAACTGTATCTGGAATGATAATGCCGGCTGGCGTTTTTGCTGCTTTTTCTTCGTCGTATTCCAGGAGTATATTCTGGTTAACCGGTTGTATCTCTTTCATGGACACTACTCTAAAAGATTTGAAGATGAACTGTTTTTCAATAGGATATTTTCAATGTTCTGCCTGAACATGTTCTTTGTATCCTCAGGAGAACGGGCAATTCCGGAGGTCATGCTCGGATCTCCCTGTACCGGACAATAAAGAAATGCCGGAATTCCCTGTATGCCAAAAACATTGGCCAGTTCCTGTTCTTTCTGAACATCCACTTTATAAATTTGGATCTTACCGGCATATTCTTTAGCCAGATCTTCCAAGATCGGGGCAGTGATCTTGCAAGGAGCACACCAGTCGGCATAAAAATCAATCAGGCAGGGGAGGTTGCCCTCATATATCCATTCCGAAGGATTTTTCTCATAATCCATTACCTTAGCGAGAAATTCAGCTTTGGTCAAATGGATGGGTTTATCGGAATATTCAGTTTGTACTGTTTTTTTTGGAGCCATGGCCCGCCCTTTGATATCGGTAATTTTGTCCGATTTAAGCCCTTCTCCGTCCGCATTTTTTTTACCTGGCTGACTTCCACACCCAACTACCAGGGTTGTCGCCAAAATCAGAATACCAAATGATCTTTTCATGATTTATTTATTTAATTAATTTACAATTTCAAGCAATCTGTCAATTTTTTTCCTGTCGAACCCGATCACCAGCTCACCGTTGATCAGGGTCTGGGGTACACCCTGCTGCCCGCTTCTCCGCACCATATCCGCAGAGACCTGTGAACTCCCGGAAACATCAATATCAGTGAATTTAACTCCGTTTTTCAGCAAATACTGTTTAAGGGTATTGCACCATGAACACGTTGGTGTGGAATACACTGTCACCCGTTTCATTTTTGTCTCCGATTTCCCGGTATCCGGCAAAAAAACTGCATGTCCGATTATATTTTTAAGCTGTTCTTTGCTATTGCATCCCCTGAATGTATTAATATGCCTGTCTTTATCGAATTCAAGCAACGATGGGGCACTGGTTATGCCGTAACGGACATGGATATCCCTTACACGGTTTACATCCGCAAAAAGAAGCGTGACCTCAGGTTTTTCGACTTCAAATTCAGTGAAGATCGTATAAGCACAATCGCTAGAATCGGCTCCTTTCTTGAACAACAGGAGAAAGCTTCGCCTGTTCTTCTTTAGGATTTCATGAAGCTGGTTATGCGATGAAATTTCTGAAATAGCCTGCATGTTATTTATATATGGATATATTTAAATACATATATATCATAAATCGTGCCAAAAGCTAAAAAGAATCGTGTAACTTTGAATTGCATGCAAATTTGACATGATTTTCAGGTTAAGATAAAACAACAAATTAGCCTGTTAGTTCATACATATTCCCCTGCCTGTAATATGCTTCATGGTCGGTAAATACAATTTCAACCACACCCACCGAGATAAGTCTGACAAGTATTTTCTCGAGATAAAATTTCCTGATGCCGGACAGTTTGGCCAGTTCTTTAATGGAAAGCCCGTTCTTTTCCGGCAGTACCTTCAGGATCTCTCTTTCCTTGGGACCGTACCGGATGAATATCCCCCCCGGTCTGCGTTTCAATTTCCAAACATTCAGCAATACAGGGTTTGCCAGAAAATTTTCATCGTTCACCCTCACATAGGCGAGCCACCTGCCCTCCCCGCTTTTTGCATAGTGCGGCTTATTTCTGGATTCAGGTATGGTAATTTCGAGAATCCATTTACCTTCAAGGTTCCATTTCCTGATCCGGTATTTCACCAGGGGTTTGCAGAACAAATGAGCGGCAGATTCAACCATATAAACTTCTTCATCGGTACGAATGCCCGAAACCACACCATTGTCTTTAACCCCTACCAGGATTTTTCCACCCTGCGTATTTGCAAAAGCAGAAAATGTTTTGGCAATCTTCCGGGCATCCGAGATCTCAAACTTAAAATCGAGTTGCTGATGCTCGCCCTGTTCGATAAGATTTTTAATATAATGAGCCATCTGGCGGATGGATAGTTATGATTCACTCAATATGCAGGCAAAAGTACTTCCGAATACTGACTTTATAAAATTTTAATACCGATGAAGTGCTAATTCATTATATTTTGATATTTTTGAGGCAGAAAGTCGCTTTTACATTCACCTGTGATTCACTAAGGTGAACGGTATATGTAAGTGGCTTTACGGGGAATTAGCTCAGCAGGCTAGAGCGCCACGCTGGCAGCGTGGAGGTCAGGGGTTCGACTCCCCTATTCTCCACCCCAGGCCGGCAGACAGGTTCACTCTTCTTAGCTTAAGTGCAGGAGAGCTGTGAAAGACTTCATATCGCTACGTCGAGCTTCGGTGGACGAAGTCTACAGGTGGTAGTTAAGGAGAGATTCACTTTCCTTCACTATCGCTAAATTCGTAATCATAACTTCCTGAAAATTCTTCAATACCCTGTGTGGCTCTGGAAAAATGATTCTTACTCCATTACCCCGGACAAATTCGAAATACACGGTATATTTCAGATCTTCTGAGCACAGTGCTTACGTTACTCCCGATTTTTCAATAATCTTTAATTTATGGTACGGTATTTGTTTTATTTAAAATGAGTTAATCCCAATAATTACAGCTATGAAAACAAAGAAGTCCATTAAAGCCAGCCTTGAAAACAAACGGTTGTTGTTTTTCGAATTGGGCATGATTATAACCCTTGCAGCCGCGCTGGTTGCTTTCGAATGGTCGGGTGAAGAAAGGTACGAGATCTATGACGGGTCAAGCGACGAGAGGGGTTGGGAAGAACCGCCTGCACCACACAGTCCGGATGTGGTCAAACCTCCTCCTCCTGGTGTTATCATTGATCTGACTATAGTTCCGGATACTAAAGTCATTATCGACCCTGTGGAACTACTGCCTGTAGACGCAAAACCTGATGATTTTTTTTCATATGTACCGGTAAACAGGCCGGAAAAGGTCTCCGATTCAATATACGATTTCGTCGAGATCATGCCAAAGTTCAGGGGTAAAGAGTACAATGAGTTTATATATTTTGTGTATGAGCATATTGAATATCCTTCGTTGGCAGCGCAAAATGGTGTTTTTGGCACTGTTTTTGTAAAATTTGTTATTGATGAAAAGGGGAATCTTACTGATGCCAGAATTTATAAAGGAGTGGATCCGTCTCTCGATAAAGAAGTTCTGCGGGTTATCAACATGTCAGAAAAATGGACACCCGGTATTCAGAATTTTCGGCCGGTTAAAGTTTCTTTTATCTTTCCGGTGAGGTTCAATATGATAAAATCATGAATTTCTGAGGATGAAATTTTGGCAATACTACATATTTGGTTAATTTTGGAATCTTAATACCAGAAAAAATGGAAGCAAAAAAATCACAAAAAGCAGATCTTGAGAAAAAAAGGTTGTTGTTTCTTGAGATTGGCTTGGTAGTTGTTCTGGCAATCGTCCTTTTTGCATTTGAGTGGACAACCAGACCAAAAGATAATGCAATGCTCACTGCTTCTACAGAAGATGTGGGTGATGAAGAAATTGTACCCATTACCAGGCAGCAGGAACCGCAACCTCCTCCACCGGCACCGCCACAGGTCTTCGAACTGAATATCGTGGAAGATGATGTACAGATTGATAATGCACTGGAACTTGAAGACCAGTCTGCAAAAACCGATATGGAAATGGCATTGGTTCCGGTTGACGAAGAACAGATCCAGGAAGAAGAAGTATTCATTATCGTTGAAGACATGCCTAAATTCCAGGGAGGTGAAGCTTCTACCACTTTCAGAGCATGGATACAGCAAAATTTGCGTTATCCTGAAATTGCCGCTGAAAATGGCATTAGCGGAAGAGTTTTCGTTCAATTTGCTGTCAACTCCAAAGGTGAGGTTGTGGATGCAAAGGTAGTCCGCGGAGTGGATCCTGCACTGGATAAGGAAGCATTGCGTGTGGTTACGTCTTCACCAAAATGGACACCCGGTAAACAACGGGGGAAACCGGTTAAGGTGCAATTCACCTTTCCAATTGTATTTGTTTTGCAGTAAATTAACATGATAAAATGACTGCCCTGATCTTCACAGATCAGGGTTTTTTATTCCCACGAAGTTCGTTTTTTCAAATTCTTTTTATACTTTTAATACTATAACCAAATATCTTTTACCATGAAACAGGTCTACTCAATGATATTGATGCTGATAGTGCTGCTTGCATGTTCATCACCGGAAAAACTGCTTCAGAAAGGAAATTATGACGCCCTGATCGATAAATCGATCAAAAAGATCATTAAAGACCCCAATAGCTCAGAGGACGTTGAACTGCTTGATAAAGCATACAAACTGGCAAACCAGCAGGATATTGAACGGATCAATTACCTGAAGCTCGAAAATAATCCCAATAGCTGGGATGAGGTGCTTTCGCTATATGCGCGATTAAAAGACCGTCAGACCAAAGTTAGGAAGGTACTGCCGCTCAAGCTGCATGGAAGGACTATAAACTATGAGTTTGTCGATTACGACAGGGAAATGGTCGAAGCAAAGCGTAAGGCAGCAGAGTATTTTTATACGCATGGTAAATCACTGATGCAGAACAATTCAAAAGAGTCGTTCAGACAGGCTTATTATGAGCTGAACAAGGCAAACAACTATTCGGGAGGTGCATACCCCGATATTGACCAGTTGATCACAGAAGCCAGGTTTAACGGTACCAGCAGGGTACTGGTTTCGGCAATAAATAATTCCCAGCTGCGCCTTCCTCAGGATTTTATGGAGAATCTGCTTGCCCTGAATAGCACCGGTTTAAACAGCGAATGGGTGGAATACCATTTCAGGCCCCTTGATGAGAATATAGATTTCGATTTCTATGTGGATATAAACCTGCAGATCATTGATGTATCACCTGAAATTGTTAGGGATTCTGATCGTCAGTTCAAGAAGAAAGTCGAAGACGGTTTCAACTATGCCCTTGATGCCAGGGGTAATGTTATGAAAGACAGTACCGGCAACGACATAAAAATTCCAAAATATAAAGAACTATCCTGTACAGTGATCGATAAGACACAGGAAAAAAGTGTAACCCTTAAGGGTGAAGTCGAAACAATATCCAGCAATCCCAAACGTGTCATCAGTAAAGATCCGATATCTGCCACAACCCAGTTCAGGCATGTTTCTGCAAGGGCTGTAGGTGATCTCGATGCACTGGATACCGAAACAAGAAAGCTTGTTGAAACCAAGGAAATCCCATTCCCCGATGATATGACCATGGTGTATGATACCAGCGAAGGACTGAAGCAAGCCATAATGGATGTGATCAGGCGTAACCGGCAATATATCAGGTAACATCCGATTAATACTTCTTTGACGGTTCATATGAAATATATCCTATTGATTATCTTTGCAAGCCGATAATAAAGGCCGGATAAGATCAATGACAGAATATATCACAAATGGCAAACCGGAACGGGTAATTCTTGTGGGTATCATTAATCATGAGCAGGGAGAACATGAAGTTGCCGAATACCTGCAGGAACTGGCATTTCTGACTGAAACTGCAGGTGCGGAGCCTTTGAAACAGTTTACTCAGAAACTTGAAACAGCCAATCCACGGACTTTTGTTGGCTCCGGAAAGTTGGAAGAGATCAGGAATTTTATCGAGACCAACGGCATCGATGCGGTAATTTTCGATGATGAACTTACCCCGAGTCAGCTCAGAAATATTGAACATGAGCTGAATGTAAGAATCCTTGATCGTACCAACCTTATTCTTGATATTTTTGCACAACGGGCTAAAACAGCACATGCCAAAACCCAGGTGGAACTTGCTCAATACCAGTACCTGTTGCCCCGTCTGACCAGAATGTGGACCCACCTCGAAAGACAGAGGGGAGGAATAGGTTTGAGGGGACCGGGTGAAACAGAAATTGAGACCGACCGCAGGATCATCCGTGATAAAATAGCCCGGTTAAAACTGCAGCTTGGAAAAATCGACAGGCAGATGGCAACCCAGCGGAAAAACAGGGGTAAGCTGGTAAGAATTGCCCTTGTCGGTTATACAAATGCAGGAAAATCCACACTGATGAACCTGCTCAGTAAATCGGATATTTTTGCCGAGAATAAGTTATTTGCCACACTCGATACTACTGTCAGAAAAGTCATTATCGGGAATCTTCCGTTTTTGCTGTCGGATACAGTGGGGTTTATCAGAAAATTGCCTCATGGCCTCGTCGAATCCTTCAAATCTACTCTCGATGAAGTTAGGGAAGCCGACATTTTACTGCATGTTGTGGACATTTCCCACCCTAATTTTGAAGATCAGATCAATATCGTTAACCAGACCCTGCACGAATTAGATGCAGGTAACAAACCGGTAATCCTGGTATTCAATAAGATCGACGCCTATCCTCATTCGGGCATTGTGGAGGAGGAATCAGATTTCGAGAGTACAGATATTGTTACGAATGAAGAATTGCAGAATAGCTGGATAGCCCGGCAGAACAGTCCAAGCATATTCATATCGGCAACTCAGAATAAAAACATCGGTGAGCTTAAACATCTGATATATCAGCAGGTAAAAGCGATCCATATTACCAGGTATCCTTTTAATGATTTCCTGTTTTAGGTTGTTCCGGTAGTGTGTTTATGAATATAAAAGGAGCCGGGGTGCTTCATGCAAAGACTACCCTGGTCCCAATGTACATTTTAAACACCTAAAGAAGTTTATTTCCAACCAGATACTCGGCAATCTGCACAGCATTCAGCGCCGCACCTTTTTTTATCTGATCACCGACACACCAGAAGGCTATGCCTTTCGGATTGGTCAAATCTTTCCTTAACCTGCCCACATAAACATCATCCTTGCCTGCCACAAACAGAGGCATCGGGTACCTGAAGGACTTCGGGTCGTCATCAACCTTTACGCCAGGAAAATTATCCAGCGCTTCACGAACCGCTTCCAGCGACAGTTCTTCTTCGGTTTCAACCCACAGGGCTTCGGAATGGGCCCGGTAAACAGGAACCCTCACCACCGTAGCGCTTACAGCAATATCTGCATGCATCATTTTCCTGGTTTCATAATGCATCTTCATCTCTTCCTTGGTATAATCATTATCAAGGAAAACATCAATATGGGGAATAACATTAAATGCGAGCTGATATTTGAATTTTTCCACCTTAACATGTTGCCCTGCGAGTACCTGCCTGGTCTGGTCTTCCATTTCCTGCATTGCGGCGGCCCCGGCACCTGAAGCTGCCTGATACGTGGCGGCATGTATCCGCCGTATCGGCGATAAATCGTGAACCGGTTTAATGGCCATTAACATAATGATAGTGGAACAATTCGGATTGGCGATGATGTTTCTCGGCCTGTTCCTGCAATCTTCAGGATTTACTTCCGGAACAACAAGCGGTACATCATCATTCATTCTGAAAGCACTGGAATTGTCGATCATCACGGCACCGTGCTGTGTGATTGTGTCTGCAAACTCTTTAGACGTAGATGCCCCGGCCGAAGCCAGCACTATATCAACGCCCTTAAAATCATCATTATGTTTCAGTTCTTTTACAATATGTTTCTTACCCTTAAATGTATATTCTTTTCCGGCACTTCTTTCCGAGCCAAACAATATCAATTCACTCAGCGGAAAATTCCGCTCCTCAAGCACATGCAGGAATTCCTGCCCTACAGCACCGCTGGTGCCAACAACTGCTACACGCATAATTCTCCATTTTAAAGGTTAAACATCCAGTAAAAAAAATCCCTGTCAAGGGATTTGAATAATTAAAAGTAAATGTGTAATTTACACACCCGTTTATTGGCAAAATTCGCAATAATTATTGAGTAATGAAAATCCTTATTGTATTTTTTTTTGCTGTTTTAGCTAAAGTTATTTATACCGAGAGAGGTTCTGGCTGTTCAAAATTTGCTGAGGCATCATGTTCAATTTTCCGGAATGACACCATTATTCCTGTCATCCAGGGTGCCTGCTTTTCTTCTGATTCCACTATCATTCTTGAATTCAACGCTTTGCTCGATGATTCGGCATGCGTACAATTGCTCTCATCCGATCTCTCAGGTAATGTTATCCGTTCCATTAGTGTTTCAATCAACCGGGTTATTGTCTTTTTTCAGAAAAGTTTTCAGCCGGGGTCGGAATATTCGGTAACCTATGATTGTCTTCACGATATTTATGGAAATCCTATCGATGGCGGAATTGTCGCGCTTAGCTATCATACGATCGGGTACAACGATATTGTGGTTTCCGAGATCATGGCCGATCCATCGCCCTCGGTTCTTCTGCCTGAGAGTGAATATATTGAAATCTTCAACAGGCTGGAATACCCGGTTAATCTTATGAACTGGAAAATATGCCTGGGAAATTCCTGTACATTGCTTCCATTCTGCTACCTGGCACCCGGATCTTATCTTGTACTGGTAAATGATGCGTATTCGGCGCTATTTGATCAGACTGAAAATATTTTGGCTGTCAACAAGCTACCACAAATAAACAATTCAGGACAGTCACTGGTTTTGAGGGATAACGAGGAATCCCTGATCTTTGTAATGGCATATTCTTCAGGGTGGTATGCAGATTATGACAAAGCCGATGGCGGATGGTCGCTTGAAATGATCGATTGCAATAACCCCTGCGGGAGAAAAGAAAACTGGAGGGCTTCTGAAGATTACCGCGGAGGGACACCCGGTGAGAAAAATTCGGTAGCGGCCTTTAATCCCGATTTGTTGAAGCCTCATCTCACCAACATATGCATTACCGATACCTCATCGGTATATGTTTCATTCAGTGAACCGGTTTACGGGGAAAATCTTTATGCAAAGGAATCCTATACGGTCAATAATAATTTTAACCATCCTTTTGCCGTAAACCAGGTTAAGCTTCCTGCTGATGTGGTGGAATTAAAATATGATCATTCATTTCAACCGGGTGTAAGTTACCGGATTAGGGTTGATCAGCACATTGCAGATTGTGCCGGAAATCCTCTGGACTCCGAAATTGCGGCTTTGTTCAAAAAACCGTCTTCATGCGACAGTTCGGATATTATCATCAATGAAATATTGTACAGCGCTTTTGAGCGTAATGGTGAGTTTGTGGAAATTTACAACCGCTCGGCAAAAACCATTGACCTTAAAGGCTTTAAACTGGCCAACCGGAATTCAGCGACAGGAGACTTCAGGAATATCTGCCCGGTATCTTCTTATCCCTTATCAATTAACTCACAGGAATACCTGGCGTTGACACTCAACAGGGATTTGGTTGTCGGATATTATTCAAGTTGTGATCCGTTGTCGATTGTTGAAATGCAAAAATTTCCCTCCCTGCCTGATGACGGCGGTGATATTGTACTGCTTGATCCGGCCGGTCGTATCATCGATGAGGTATGCTTTTCCCCGTACATGCATTTTGAATTATCTGGCAATACCCGGGGAGTATCGCTGGAAAGGATCAGCAGTTGCCTGGCTTCAAACAGCGTGGAAAATTGGACTTCAGCATCAGGAAGCGCATTCTATGCCACTCCCGGAGTTATCAATTCGCAAAATAATGAATTGAAAGAAACCAAAAATGATGTATTTACTGATTACGATATATTCAGTCCGGACAACGATGGCTTCAATGATGCATTAACCATCCATTATCAACTTGATTCCCGCGGCTATTTAGCAAACATTACCATTTTCGACAGGTACGGGCGCATGGTAAAAAAAATTGCCAAAAATATTCAGCTTGGAGTATCGGGCGAATTCATGTGGGATGGTCATGATGAATACGGGCATATTGTTCCTGTTGGTCCTTACCTGATCTATTCCGAATTTTTCACCCTTACCGGTAAAATCCTTAAATTTAAGAACAGTTGTATTGTTGCCAAAAAATCAGGTTGAAAAATTCAGACCATGGATCACCGGGTTTCATTCCGGTCTTGGCACAACCGGGTATTCAATTCATCCCGGGTTTTTGTACTTTTACCCAATATTATTTCTTATGCTAACACGTATAACTGTTTTTTGTGCCTCCAGCAGAATGGCTGATGAGAAATACTTCGAAGCCGCACGGCAGCTTGCAGAGGTACTTGCCGCCAATTCCATAACAGCAGTTTATGGAGGAGGAGCTGTAGGGCTTATGGGAGTATTGGCCGATCACATCCTGCAGCAGGGAGGAACAATTGAGGGTGTGATTCCCGAATTTATGATGAAGGTTGAATGGGGCCACCGGGGTATTGCAAAGATGCATATTACAAAAGATATGCATACACGGAAAAAACTTCTGATCAAAAATGTTGACGCCGTTGTGGCTTTACCGGGAGGAAGCGGCACACTTGAAGAACTTATGGAAGTGATATCGCTGAAACGGCTGGGTAAATTTACAAAACCTATCATCATTATTAATACCGTGGGTTTTTATGATCCATTGGTACTTTTGCTGAATAAAATGGTCGATGAACATTTTATGCGTCCTGATCATTTAAGAATGTGGAAAATCATCGACCATCCTGCTGATCTGCTTCATGCTATTGAAACTTCGGATCTTTGGGATGAAAATGCTATACGAATAGCCGGTGTTTAAGGTTCAACATTCCGGGGAGATGCCATTGGCTATCATTCCTAACTTTTCCTGTAGATACAGTTTACCGCGTCGCATACGTCGCAATTATACTCATGATAAACCACATCATGCCCGATACCTATAATTCCGCTTACCGACTTAACCGGGTCCATCAGGGCTGAATCGGTAAGCCTCACGCCGCAGAAATTCCCGGGGAAAAATGCAAATAATTTATGTTGTTCTTCGGTTTGCCAACCGCAATAACCTGGACTATAGCGGTTGGTAATTTTATACCCTGACTGACGCATCAGATTGCCCAATTCCTGCTGTATTTTGTCCATTGCCCTCTCCACAACAACCGATCCGATCACATCAATTATATATCCCTGCAACAATTCGCCTGATCGCATAAATTTTCTCGACATATTCCCGATCTCAGGTCCGGCAGTACAAATGAATAGTGCGATTTTTTCAGATGCATTCAGTTCATTGAATATCCTGAATTTTACCTTGAATTCTTCCCTATGAGCAAGTACCGATTTTTTACGGGGATCCATTTGTATGTCCTCCACAATACTAAATCCTCCCTTAATTTCAGCATATTTTCCGGCATCGGCTAACGATTGGTTAATCAGGGAATCGATAGGAGAAGGTACGGGTTCATTCCTGTAACCCATCATTTCAGCCACATCCCCAAGAGTTATCCTGAGTTCATCGAAATTCACCGAGTACGTCAATACATTCATTTGTTTTTACCTGATTTTAAGATCTCCCCTGATCTCACCCATAGGCAGCTGATCCCCCATTAGAATAATTACCGACTGCCGGTCGTAATAATCAACAGGGCTTATGCTGGTTGACGTACCGGTAGTTTGCAACGCATAGGCTTTTCCATCATCTGCAAATGCGTATCCTTTTATTCTGTATGTTTTAGCAGCATATTTTGATATAAACGAGGTAAGCGTTTCCAAAGCTATTTTTTCAGTGGTTTTTACCACACAAACCTGGATATCGGGCCTTCCACAGCTTTCAAAGTTTATATCTTCTCCTGCCCTAATCATCGCAACAGGGGCCATTCTGACAGGCCGGAAAACATGGTCAAAATCAACCTCACAAAATGGTCCCTGTACAATTTCGGCATAAGGATTCATAGCATGTATACGCGTTCTGATATTTTCCGTATTGGTATTCACCAGGTCGGTTTTGTTTATGATCACGGTGTCAGCAACCCTTATCTGGTGATGAATGCGTGTACCCATCTTGTCATGCTTGTCGAAATTTAATGCATCAACCACACACCAGATATAACACAGGTATGTTTTATCCTTTAACTCTCCAAGTTGCAGTAATTCTGCGATAGCAACCGGATCGGACAGTCCCGAAGATTCAAGCAGAATGACATCGGGAGATTTTCGATCAATGAAAGCATTCAGCGATTTAATAAAATCGCCAAGCAGGCAAACACAGAAAACCGAACCGTTGTTTATCTCAAGAATCTCGAAATCATCACCTCCTGATTTGAGTTCCACACTATCGATATTGGCCGGTGCAAATTCATTCTGAATGATCCCTATTTTCTTAGAACCGGCGTACCTGTTCAGAAACCTCTTCAGCAATGTGGTTTTGCCACTCCCCAGAAATCCTGTAACCAGAAAAAAAGGGATTTTCATGATTGTTTTATTAACCTCTTCTAAATGTCCTTAATCCATTCTTTTATTACATCAACCGACGGGATATCTCCCTGGGATTTCAGCTTGTATTCGGTGATCAGCAGAGCAGGGGTCATATGAATTCCAAATGTCCTCATTAAAGTTTCATCCCGGACAATAGAAAGCCTGATATCTTTTCCCGTCTCTTTTATAGCCTGTATGATTTTTTCCTCAAGCGGAACGGTAACATCATTTTCGTTGCATAGAATTGTTATTTCACCTTTTCTGGAACGAATTTTCAGCTTAAGTTTTTCGTTGACGCGTTTCTGTATTGCCGCGATCAGTTCGGACTGGGGAGGTATTTTTGAAACGAACGCTATCTTACCGTCGATACATATGGTCGGGATATTTTTGACCATCAGTGAGGCCATAAAAGTTACCGCTTCCATCCTTTTGATCGCATGTTCACGCCACTCTACAATGCCTTCAAAATGGGGTGCGATTTTTTTTACGGCTTCGACCATATACTGGCATGGTGCGCATGATTCCGAGTCGAGCGTAATGATATCCACGATTACCTTGTCGGTCTGGCCATAGTCTTTCATATTGAGCAATTCGATATCAATATCTTTTTTTTCCATTGCCCTTATGACATCCTGCTGATAAGGATCGTTCACCAGTCTGGTAATGGCTTCAATGTTCTCCGGAGGGGTCATCATCGGTAGGTCACAACCCGGTGCAAGAATGAAACCTTTTTTACCGCCAAGATCCATGCATTCGAGAGCATTGCGCTGTGCATCCTCGGCTGTCCCCATGAGAAGAACGACTGTAAGTTTAATATTACCTCCAAAGCTAACATGGTTTTTCAAAGATACATCCTTCACATAATCGAGGGGAATATTCTCATCGATTGAAATATTGTCGGGTTTGCACCCGCACATGACCTCGATATTCTGTTGTGCATGCCCGCAGACAAAGAAAGAGCTCAAAGCGCCCGATTTTCTAATCAGGTTGAAGATATCGGAAGCCACCGGCGATACAAATGTTTCGAATGACTTGGTATCTATCTGGCTGGTCATCGGATCGACAACGGCTATTATGTCACAACCGGCATCAAGGTAATATTCAGCCATGGATTTGGCCACATCACCGGTAAACGACATGATCGTATGAATGAGATCAGGGTCATCGAACATTTTTATGAATATATCGGTTCCCAGCAGGTGCAATGCCAGGGTGAACGGACCAGTAATCAATCCGTACAGTGCAATATCGGGATTTGCTTCCCTGATTTTTTTGGCCGCTTTCATGACTTCACCAATCCTACCTGAATTTTTTCCGGGAAGCGGCAGATCATTTACCGTTTTATTTTCGAGCAACGGATGGGACACAACGGCAGGAGGATTTTCATCAGACCATATAAGCTTGCACCCAAGCGCTTCAGCTTCGATCTGCAGATCGAAGACAACCGGTATCCCATCGGGCTTATACCTTTTTATCGCTTCCGTTACTCCGCTAAATATATGGCCAGCCGATTGCAGGTATTCGCTTGCGTTTACACCGATCAACCTGCCTGCATGGCAGCCAACAAAGGGTACCCAAGGTATTCTTTCAACCTCGTTCAACAAGATAGCCTTCCTTACCAGATCTTTTGCCGTCATCGTTGTCATATCATGTGAATATAAACAGGTACAAAACTTATGTTCCGGATGCTGAAACGGCTCACGCGACAAGCTTATTCAGAAATTCGACGGCACCCTGTGGATCGGGTGAATAGAAATCTGCTCCTATTTTTTTCATAAAACCTTCATTTACGGGCGCACCGCCAATAATCACCGTAACTGCGGGAAGTTGTTCTTTTATATCCTTTACTGTTTTTTCCATACATGCCATGGTAGTGGTAAGCAATGCAGACAATCCGACCATAGAACCCGGATGTGCTTTTAAGGCTTCAATGAATTTTTCTGATTTTACGTCTGTACCCAGATCGATCACTTCCCATCCATTTCCTTCAATCATCATGGATACAAGATTTTTCCCGATATCATGCAGATCACCGGCAACTGTTCCGATGATGAATGTTCCTTTCCGTTTTACCGCACCCGACTGAAAAAAAGGCTTCAGATGTTCCATTGCGGTATGCATTGCTTTAGCCGACATCAGCACCTGGGGTACAAATACCTTGTTTTCCCTGAATTTCACACCTATACGTTCCATACCCGGTATCAATGCATTTTTCAATAATTCGTTGGCAGAAATACCTTGCTCAAGAGCCTGTTTTGTCAGTTCGTCTGCTCCGTCCTGCCCTTTCATATCCGGCGGATAGGGAGCGATCTTGTTTATTTTTCCAAATTCCACACAATATGCAATTTTTTCCAATAGAGGTTCCATATTCTGTATTGATAAAATATATGCAATTCAAAATTTCCGGTACAAAAATACCGTAAAATGTGTGAATTCAAAGTATATTGACAGGGATATGACAGGATTTTCTGATTGCAGAAGCTTTCTATTAGCTTAATTTTTCCATCCGGCTTCAGATTCATCCAGGATGATGTATATTTTTTTATCGGCCTATCCCTCATCAAACGTAGCCATCCATACCCCCGGTTTGCCAAGTTGTTCAGGCTCCTCCTCAAAAAATATCCTAAGATCGCATTTGGCTTTGTCGGTCACTTCAAACACAACAATATCTGCCTTTTCAGGTGTGTTTGCAAGATACATGATCTGCGCTGCTGAAATCCTATTTATTAAGGTTGTCAGCCAAAAAGCCGTGAATATTCTGAATACAATTGCCCTTTTTGTCAGCTCCCGCATAATTGAATGAAGGATCTTAATTTTTCCATACTCACCTTTGGTTCTTCAATAAAACCCATATGCCCGGAATTCCCGAGGATAAAAAGTTTCCCCTTATCATTCAGGGTAACTTTGGCGCTTATCGTATCCAGAGAAATGAGGTTGTCTTTTTTGCCAAGGATCCATAACAAAGGCACTTCCGTATTGCTGATAACCTTCTGTCTGTCCGGTCTTTCTTTCATACCTTCGAGAATAGCAATTATCCCTTTTTCGGGTGTTTTCGCAGCGATTTTTTTCGCTCTTTCCACCTCAGCTTTCAATCTGTCTAAGTTCTGTCCGGCAAAATGTTTCGGAATATTCGTATTGCATACCAGGTCTTTTTTACCCGACCTGACCAGCTCGATTTCCCGGTCCCTGTTTTGTTTTTTCTCTTCGTTATCAGCAAAGGGGTGCGAATGAAACAGGCAGAATCCCAGTAACCTCTCGGGGTAATGATCAGCAAAAGCAAGTGCGATGTACCCTCCCAGTGAGTGCCCGGTAAGCACACACCTGTCTATAAAAAGTACATCGAGAACAAAACGGATCACTTCGGCCATAAGGTCCATTGTATGAACTTCATTCAATATCCCGGACTTGCCATGGCCCGGTATATCGATCCGGATAACCCTGAACATGTCTTTGAAACCATCAGAAAACGGTTTCCAGATTTCCATGGATTCAAGATATCCATGAACAAAAACAACCGGAATTCCTTTCCCTTCATCAGCAATGGTAATGAGATGTCCTTTATAATCTAATTTCGTGATCATGATAACTAGTTAATGATTAATAATATGCTCAATTTCATCGGGTTCAACCGGTATGTCGTCCATCAGGTCGATATTCCCCGAATCGGTTATGATAATGTCATTTTCAATCCTGATTCCCGTTTTTTCATCCGGAATGTAAATTCCGGGCTCACATGTTAGAACCATTCCCGGCTTAAATTCATCATCCTTACTCCCAACATCATGTACATCAAGTCCCAGAAAATGCGAGGTGCCATGAGGATAGAATTTGGTAAATAACGATTCATCACCTTTATGTTCCTTCAAATCATCGGCTGAATAAAGCTGCAGACGAATGTGTTCTTCCTCCCATTTCTTGCCCACTTCTTTGTTCAGATTATTTATTGTATTTCCTGGTTTCATAAGTTCTCGTGCATACCTAAATACCCTTAAAACCGAATCGTACAGCTCTCTCTGTCGTTCACTGAACTGCCCGTTAACGGGTATTGTACGTGTCATATCGCTGGAATAGCCGGCATACTCAGCACCAATATCCATAAGCAGCAATTCACCCGTATTACACTCCCGATCATTAGCCGTATAATGCAGCACACAAGCATTGCTGCCCGATGCAATTATAGGAGCATAAGCATGACCGCCGGCACCCAGTCTGATGAATTCGTATGTAAATTCAGCTTCAATTTCATATTCCTTCAGACCGGGCCTGATGAAATTCAATGCCCTGATGAATCCGTCGCGTGTAATTTTACAGGCTCTTTTGATCATTTCGATCTCTTCGGGTTCTTTCAACATCCTGAATGAGGAAACAAGCGGAAAAAGCCTTTCGAACCGGTGCAACGGGAAATTTGCCTTGAGGCTTTCAAGCAGCCTTCGGGCCCTGTATGGTGCTTCGGGTTGAAATTTTGGATATTCCTCTATGTCATAGTATATGGTTTCAGCAGGGATTAACTGCTCATTCAGAAATGTGTTAAAATCCTCCGTCCATCTGATGTTTTCTATTCCTGACAGTTGCCTTGCTTCATCATGTGTTAGTTTATGACCCACCCAGGTTTCAAGTTGCTTGTTGGTTTTTCTGATGAAAAGAACTTCCTGCAAATGCTTATCTTTGTGCCGGGGATCGAGAAACAATATTGTTTTTTCCTGCAGAATGCCGGTCAAATAATATAAATTTGAATTTTGCCTGTATGTAAAGTGCTGATCACCTGATCTGTGCATTTCATCATTCGAATGGATTATGGCAACTGATTTTCCCTTCAGCATATCGGAAATTTTCTTTCTGTTGCGAATAAAGAATGATGAATCAATCGGTTGAAATCGCATTGTTTATTTTCGTTCTAAATAATTTAAAATTAATTTTTAGCATTGTGAAAAGTGGATTAACCGGATAAATTTGCATATACTTCAATGCATAGTGAAGTTAGCGATAAAAAAGTATAAGACCAATAAAAACATACTCATGAGCAATATTTTTACATCATCTATCGGCAAAAAGCTCATCATGTCGCTTGCCGGAATATTTCTGCTGATATACCTGGTAGTGCACCTTGCCATTAATCTTTCGCTCATCTTATCGCACAATGCCGAAACATTCAACAAGGCTGCTACTTTTATGGGTACAAATCCGGTTATACGGATCATGGAAGTGGTCTTATTCGGAGGGTTTCTGCTGCATATGTTCTACGGAACAATATTGCAGATCCAGAATTGGTATGCCAGGCCCGTTGGCTATAAAAAGACCCATTCTTCCCAGACCTCATTCTTTTCGAGATATATGTTTCATACGTCGGTTATCATTACCATATTCCTGGTCATTCACCTGTTCGATTTCTGGGTTAAGAACAAGTTCCTGGGAGAGGTAAATGAGATCATGTATTCGAACGGTAAGTCTTACCATGATTTAGCTCCTCTGGTGATCGAACGGTTTCAGATTGGATGGGTTGTAATTGTTTATGTAGTATTGTTGCTGGGATTGGGATTTCATCTGCACCATGCATTTCAGTCGGCTTTTCAGACCCTGGGTTTGAATCATCATAAATATACGCCAGCCATCAAAACATTTGGGATCTTTTATTCGATTGTGATCACCATCGGATACATGGCTATCCCGATTTTTATTTATTATTTCAAGTAGAAACCAGAAATTTTGTGCCTTATGATAACGCTGAATGCAAAAATACCTGAAGGACCGCTGGAAGATAAATGGACCCGGTATAAAGCCACACAGAAACTCGTAAATCCTGCAAATAAACGCAAACTGGATATCATTGTGGTGGGTTCAGGGCTGGCAGGTTCATCAGCCGCCGCATCGCTCGGAGAACTAGGATTCAATGTGAAGGTTTTTTGTTACCAGGACAGTCCGCGCAGGGCCCATAGCATAGCAGCACAGGGCGGGATCAATGCAGCCAAGAACTATCAGAATGACGGAGACAGCATATACAGGTTATTTTATGATACCATTAAGGGTGGTGATTACAGGTCGAGAGAAGCCAATGTTTACCGGCTGGCCGAAGTAAGCAATCAGATCATCGACCAGTGTGTTGCACAGGGCGTTCCCTTTGCCAGGGAATATGGCGGGCTTCTGGACAACAGATCGTTTGGAGGAGCTCAGGTTTCAAGGACTTTTTATGCCCGGGGACAGACAGGACAGCAATTACTGCTCGGAGCATACAGCGCACTAAACCGCCAGATAAGTAGTGGAAGCGTAACCGTTTACCCCAGAACAGAAATGCTGGATCTGGTAATTGTTGATCAGAAAGCCCGTGGGATCATTGCGCGCAACCTGGTAACTGGTGAATTACAGCGTCATTCAGCCCATGCCGTCGTTATTGCATCGGGAGGATACGGCAATGCCTTTTACCTTTCGACAAATGCGATGGGATCAAACGGAAGTGCAGCATGGCAGGCTTATAAGCGGGGTGCTTTCTTTGCCAATCCTGCTTTTGTGCAGATCCATCCTACCTGTATTCCTGTACATGGCGATTATCAATCGAAACTAACACTGATGAGCGAAAGCCTTAGAAACGACGGGAGGATATGGGTACCCAAAAGGAAACAGGATGCCGAGGCAATACGTGCAGGAAGACTTAAACCTGTGAATATTGTTGAAGAAGACCGTGACTATTACCTTGAGCGAAGATACCCGGCATTTGGCAACCTTGTTCCCCGTGACGTCGCCTCGAGAGCAGCAAAGGAAAGATGTGATTCAGGGTTTGGAGTGGGTTCAGGATTTGCAGTATACCTCGATTTTACCGATGCCATTAAACGGCTTGGTAAACATGTTGTGGAAGAACGGTATGGGAATTTATTCCAGATGTATGAAAAAATCGTCGATGAAAATCCGTATGAAACCCCTATGATGATTTACCCTGCCATTCATTATACCATGGGAGGTATCTGGGTTGATTATGAGCTGATGACCACCATAAAGGGATTGTATGCCATAGGAGAAGTGAATTTTTCAGATCACGGTGCCAACAGGCTCGGGGCTTCGGCATTGATGCAGGGACTGGCTGACGGATATTTTATTCTTCCGTATACCATTCAAAATTATCTGGCGGATGAAATTCTAACCCCTCGAATACCTGTGGATCTTCCCGAGTTCGCGCAGTCAGAAAAAACAATAAAGGAGAGGATCGACCGGTTGATGGGTATTAAAGGCGATCAATCCGTGGATAAATTTCACAAGGAATTCGGGACAAAATTGTGGGAACTTGTTGGTATGACAAGAAATAATGCCAATCTTGAACGTGCACTTGCTGATTTTCGCGCACTCAAAAAAGAATTCTGGAAAAAGATCAGGATTCCAGGTGAAACGGGCAGCCTGAATCCTGAACTCGAAAAAGCCGGCAGGGTAGCTGATTTTCTGGAGATCGGTGAGCTTATGGCGCTTGATGCACTTAAACGGGAAGAGTCTTGCGGAGGACATTTCAGGGAAGAACATCAGACCGAAGATGGAGAGGCCTTGCGTAACGATGAACAGTTTATGTATGTTTCGGCATGGGAGTATAAAGGTTCCGGTAAGGAGGCCGTCGAGCATAAAGAGCCCCTGAAGTATGAGTTTATTAAAGTACAAACCAGGAATTATAAGACGTAAGGTGAAGATGATAAGGTTGATGAGTTGAAAATGGAGCAGAGGGGTTAGGGAGGGTTAGGCCATCAGGACTATGTCACTTACAGGCTTTTACCAGTCGGATACAGGTGGAAAGAGAACATACAGGATTTGAACACATAACACTATAAGCATTATGGATTTCACATTGAAAATATGGCGGCAGGAACATTCTAAAACCAGTGGAAGATTTGAAATATACAGGGTCAATGAAATCTCCCCTGACTGTTCCTTCCTTGAAATGCTGGATATTTTGAATCAACGGTTGATCGATAAATTTGAAAAACCAGTATGCTTTGATCATGATTGCCGTGAAGGGATATGTGGCGCATGCGGAATGTTTATTAATGGCCGGCCTCACGGACCTGACAGTGCCATTACTACATGCCAGCTGCACATGCGAAAATTCAGAGACGGTGACACCATAGTTATAGAACCATGGAGAGCCAAACCATTCCCGGTAATCAAGGATCTTGTGGTGGACAGGAGCGCATTCGATAAGATCATTAGGGCCGGCGGTTTTATTTCTGTGAATACCGGAGGAGTGCCCGATGCCAATGCCATTCCTGTAAACAAGGCTGACGCTGAGACTGCTATGGATGCTGCAGCATGTATTGGATGCGGCGCATGCGTTGCGGCATGTAAAAATGCTTCTGCCATGCTTTTTGTGGCTGCAAAAGTCTCGCATCTTGTCAAGCTGCCACAGGGCAAAATAGAAGCTAAAGAACGGGTTATCCGGATGGTGGAAAAGATGGATGAACTGGGCTTCGGAAACTGCACCAATACCGGAGCATGTGAGGCTGAGTGCCCAAAAGAAATATCGCTATCGCATATTGCACGAATGAACCGGGAATATTTTGCAGCTTCTCTTGGATGAAAATTCCAAACAGGCAGGTTATTCGATCCTGGTAATTTAAAAATTACAGCTTCAATTATTTCAGATACACCTGATCATCTATCCGCATAATTCAAAAATTGTCTTTATTGCAGCCTATTTTTTCATCTCAATCAGGTTTATATCCAATCCCGTTTCAAGCTCAAAATCTTCAACCTCATCGATCATATCCGGATCAGCAGGGTCGTAATACCAGTTTACCAGGACCTTTTTTCCTTTATCCTTATTTTTCTTAACAATATCAAGCATATCAAGGATCAGCCTGGATGAATTTGTATTGAAATATGTGAGCTTAAAATTCAAAGTCAATGAATTTCCCTCCTCTGCAAAAAAGCGTTTGATCCATTCAAGTAATGGAGAATAAAACTTAAAGGTTTCTTCCATATACGATTCTCCGGCGATTTCACAATTGCCTGAAGCTGCATGAAATTTTACAGTCGGATAATACGGTGCATCTTTCACCGCTGAGATCATTAAGTTTTCCATATTTATTGTTTTACTATTTGCCTATTGTTTACTTCTCAATATTCACTGAAATCGTGAAGAATGAAAGGTTGTCATTTAGTTCGGTTATTTTATAATTCAATCTGCTTTGGCTTAAAATGCTTATCTGTATCAAGCCGATATGCGCACCCACATCTTTAATCATTGCCTGTCCCCTGGTCTTTCTCTTTAATTCTCTCAATTGTTTATCATTGAGTGTATTTATTTCGTTACAATTGCTGCTTAGTTTGATCCCGTCTGCTTTTAATATCAGGTTACCGGTAGTTATTTTATAGCTTTCTTTGAGTTCATTAAATTCAAACCATCCCGCTCCGGAATTGATACCGCTGTCCATTTCGATAACTTCGGCAGAATAATAGGAAACATTCTGGGTTAGTTCAATAAAAATCCTGAATACCCGTTTCAGCAGCATATGGTCAATTTTTAGCATGCTTTTTAAATAATTCCCCATGAAGGATACCAGGTTTACTGTAATCGGACCCTTGTAAGAGAGCAGGTTTTCCTTGTTATAACCTTCGTTGAACATACGTCATCAAGTATTTATTTTACTTTTAATCCTATAATTGTTATGTCATCTCTCTGTTCCTCACCTTGTGAGTATTCTGAAATATCATTCAATATACTCTCTTTCTGTTGATCCAACGGATGGTTTTTAACCGCTGCAATAAGGTCCTCAAAACGCTTGCTTCCATAACGTTTTCTGTCTGGCCCGTTCTGATCGATCAATCCGTCTGTAGATAAATATATGATATCGTCATTCTGAATTTCAATTTCCTGGTTGGTAAATTTAAGTTGTTCCTTCTTCTCACCCAGGCCACCGATTGATTTTCTTTCGCCTTTGAGGGAAATGACATCATCTGATTTTTTGTTTGCTATATAAACAACGCGTTTGGCGCCTGAGAATACCAATTTTAAATTACCGCTCTTTTGTTTTTCAAAAAGACAAAATGAAATATCCATTCCGTCGTTGTTGTCTGTCTGTTCCTGCCTGAGCGCAATCCTGATCTCCTCGTTCAACAGTTCAAGCACTTCTTTCGGGTCTTCCACTTTCTTTTCGATCACTATTTCATTGAGAAGCCTGTTTCCGATCATCGACATGAAAGCACCGGGAACCCCGTGCCCTGTACAATCCACAACTGCCACAAAATTCTTGGCATATCCGTTTTTTCGTTCATCGAATCCTGAAAACCAATAAAAATCTCCTGAAACAATGTCTTTTGGCTGGTAGATGATGAATGAATCAAATATTTTCGAGAGTGAAAGTTCATCCGGAAGCATGGCCTGCTGAATTGTCATAGCATACCGTATGCTTGCTGTAATATTCTTATTTTGTCTGTCGAGAATATCCCTCTGGTCAACAATTTTCTTATTGGCTATTCGTAATTTAATAAGCAGCAGGGTCAATGCAATCAGGAAAACGAATAGTACCACAAGCCCATATGTAATAACCTTAATTCGAAAGTTTTTAAGTTTTATCAGGGCATCTTTTTCTCCCAGTTCAGCATTCTTAAGTTCTATTTCCAGCTGTTGTTCACGGGTTAATTTCTCAGCTTTAACAAGTGAATCTGCCGTAATTTCCAGTTCCTGTTTCTTAATACTTAGTTCAGTTTCGGTTAATTGTTTTTCTGCATGGATCTGCCTGACCTCCGTTTCCGCCTCCTGCTTAACCTGTTTCATTTCCCTCTTTTTGATCTCCTTGTCGAGAGAGGAATACAGCTCAAAATACTGGTATGACTTATCCGATTGTCCCAGTTTATCATAATTCTCATACATAATTCCATATCCCCTGCGCAATAATTTTAGGTTGTTAATGTCTTTAGCCATCTGTATGGCTTCATCAATCCTTTTGTTTGACTCCTGGTAACGTCCGAGTCCCTGCAGGGCAACGGCTACATTGCTTATAGCCGAGATAACGGCTTCCTTTGTATCTGTTTTTCGGCTCAGTTCAAGACCTTTCTCAAGATAAGCCAGCGCTTTATCGTAACGTTCAAGGTCAAGAAAAACCATTCCCAGGTTATTGCATGTAAGCAATATACCCTTCTGGTTATTGAGCTGTTTATTGATTTCAAGAATTCGTTCATAGTACGGTATGGCCTCTTCGTTCAACTGGTTGTTGCGCAACACATAAGCCGACTGGTTGAAATACCTTGCAGCTTCGGCCAGGTTGCCTTCACCTATACTTTTTTCAGCCAACCTGTTATTGCTGTTGATTTCCTGCTGAATTCCGGCAGGAATTTGTGCCCTGGTAACGGCGCTGAAAAATAGTGCCGGTAAAAACAGTATTACCCAATTTTTTACCAACGGTTTTATCGTTAACATAATGTTAATATTATAAAATTAATATTTTCTGGGAGAATTCATTCCATCCTCGCATGAATCTCTGCAATTTACAGCGCTTTTTTTTGTATTGGCTGCATCATCAGCATCTATCCTGTTAAAAATCAGGAACTCCCTCACTTTTTAATGAGATTTTTCGGTGCCGATTCCAGCCTACTGCAAAATAACTACCTCTTCAGATGCCGTAAAACACATCCGGCTCTTCGCTTTAACGAAAAATTCCGGGTAAAGATCGTGTAATCGCGGTGATTTAAATCAGCCTTTTATTTCAAAGGAAGTTATTTGTCAGGAAATCATCTTTGCTTCAATTTCTGCAACTTCTTTGGGAATAATATTTCCGATAATTTTGAAGGCATTTTCAGTGACCACTACATTCTCTTCAATTCTTACACCGCCAAAATCAAGGTATTTCGAAACCATTTCATAGTTGATGAATTCCCGGAACTGCCTTTCGGATTTCCACTTATCAATCAAAACCGGAATAAAATAAATGCCGGGTTCAACGGTGAGTGTATAACCTGTCTGCAGTTTTTTGCCGAGACGCAGGTAAGCCGTTCCAAACTGATCACTGCGTTTCACATCCTGATCATAGCCCACGAAATCTTCTCCGAGATTCTCCATATCATGTACATCGAGTCCTATCATATGTCCAAGTCCGTGTGGAAAGAAAAGCGCATGAGCACCTGCGGAAACTGCATCGCGGGTGTTTCCTTTCATCAGGCCGAGGTCCTTAAGACCTTCAGCAATGATCATGGCAGCCTGCATATGAACCTCATTATAAGGGATACCGGGTTTTATGGCTGCAACAGATCTTTTTTCTGCCTGAAGTACAATAGTGTAGATATCTTTCTGCATGCTGCTGAATTTCCCCGATACCGGGTAAGTTCTTGTAATATCGGTGGCATAATGCATCGGAGATTCTGCACCAGCATCAATCAGCAGAAGCTGATCTTTTTTCAGCTTGTTCCCATGAAAGTGATTGTGCAATATGTGCCCGTTTACACTGCAAATTACAGGATAAGCCATTGTACAGTTTTTACTTAAGGCAATCCCTTCGATCAGACCCGATACTTGGTATTCGACCATTCCCGGCCTGATATTTTTCATCGCCTCGACATAGGCAGGAACAGTGACTTCATTCATGGTTGTTTCCATCTCTGATAGCTCATACTTATCTTTAACCGAGCGCTGATGTACCACGGCCTGAATAAGTTCGGCCGACGCATTTTCTTTCACTTTCTCATGATTGATATCCAATAGAAATGAAATTTCAAAAACATTTCTTTCCCGGTAAGGCGGCAGATAATGTATTTTCTGCTTTTTGGCCAGACTTTTGGAAATATCCGAAGCCAGTTTTTCATAGGGTTGGACGCGATTGATACCTGATTTCATGCACATATCGGCCATCTTCTCCTGAGTTCCCATCCAAATCAAATCTTCGATACCCAGTTCATCGCCGTAGATGGTCTCTGTATCATGGTCGATATCCAGCAGCGCAGCCAGACCCGGCTTATCGATCCCAAAAAAATACAAAAAGGTGCTGTCCTGCCTGAAAGGATAGGTATTTCCCTGATAATTCATGGCACTCTCCTTATTCCCTGACAGAAGGATAACTCCTTTTTTCAGTGCATCCTTCAGGGATTTTCTTCTCTGTATATATATTTCAGTAGGAAACATGGTTATGGTTTTGTTTATTTCAACCTAAAATTACGCTATTTTTCAGTTTCTCATTCGGGTTTATTCCAAAATCTGATTACCAATGAACCGGAAGATTGTTCTTTTAACATTACAATCCGATTATTTGTACGAATAACTTGCTTTTTTGCGAAATTTTGCTATCTTCGTATATACTAACCATTCTTCTTAGTTACCTATCTATGCCTTACAGGAGATTACCCAACACAGATGTATCGAGATTAAGGGCACTTAAACTCGCCAATGAAAAAGGTAAAGAGCTTCCTCCGTTCAAGCTTGCATTCAGCCAGAGCACACTTCAAAAAATACAGTCCTTTCTTCCGGGGTATGAAAAAGCTATGATCGAATCGAGGCAGGCATTCAGCAATCAGGTAAATAAAAGTAAAGATTATGTGTCTGTGATGAAAAAGGCAAAGCTTTATATTTCACATTTTATCCAGGTTATCAATATGGCTGTAATGCGGGGAGATTTGTCAGGACATGAAAAAGCATTTTTCGGACTGCCGGATAATGCAAGGAAACTGCCTAAACTGCATACCGAAGCCGATCTGATCAAATGGGGAGAGAAGATTATTCATGGCGAAACACTGAGAACCATGGAGGGTCGTGCATCTATCACCAATCCTACCATGGCGGTGGTTAAGGTTAGGTATGAAAAATTCCTTGATGCTTATAAATTTCAGAAGATGCTGCAGAAGAATTCCCAGAGGACACAGGAACGAATGGAGGAATTGAGAAAACAGGCAAACGAACTTGTTACGGAAATCTGGAACGAAGTTGAAAAAAAATTCGAACACGAACCCGATCATGTTAAAAGAGATAAAAGCAAACTATATGGAATAGTATATGTTATGAGAAAGAACGAATTGAAAAAACTCACGCCTGCTTGATACACAATATGATTTAGCCTCCGGATTGTATACTCCTGGTATTCCGTTCGAGATAGTAAAAAGTAACCGTCAACACTATAAACAGGAATAACGAAAGCAACAGATAAAACAGGTCATCCGGTGATGTGCCGAACCGGTCGACGGAGTTTGAATTCGTCCCCCCCCTTTCGAATTGATAAAACGTGATCGCAGCCGCATTATTGACAAAATGGGCAATAACCGGAATCCATATTGTCCTGCTCCAGATCAGCAGGTAACCGAAATAAATCCCAAGGAGCAACCGTGGAACAAATCCATAAAACTGAAGATGGGTAAAACTGAACAGGATTGCCGCCAGGAAAATCCCCAGATGAATATTTTTTGTCCATTCTGAGAATAACCGTTGAAAGATACCCCTGAACAGGAACTCTTCACCAATTGCAGGCAGTATGGCGATCATCAGCAGATTTACCAGGTACCCTCCAATGGTGGTCGTGTTCATAAATGATTCCATCATATCTCCGGCCTGGTTTTCAAGTTCCCGGATTTTATTTTCAAGCCCGCTCATTGAATCGGGCAGAATGAGCATGGAATTCAGCCAGGCGATGTAATTGATCAACGGAATGGCTATAAAAATGCTGAAAACGATAATGATCACATTTACCCCAATGGGCTTTTTATTTGTCTTCAGATATTCTCCGGCCTGCCCTGAAAACAGGTATGCAAGAATGATAGATGGCAGCACGAACGTACCTGCTGAGGTGATGATCTGTATGAATTTCAGTAATGGAATATTTTGACTGTCCATACTCCCCGTCAGGTATGCCCTGATATCATCAAGTCCGAGATTAAATATGGGGGCAGCTATCACAATGCTGATCAGTGATGCCAGGATCAGGCATGCTAAAACAACAAACAGTGCAATGGTAATCTTATACCATGCGGGCGAATACTGGAATAGCGTAAACTTCATGAAAAATGGTAATTTTACGGCTAAATTACTAAAACTTCAACAGCTTGAAGATAGGAATCTGCGAATTCAGGGACAGGCCCCTGTTTCTGGCACCCATGGAGAATATCACAGACCGTTCGTTCCGGTATCTGTGCAAGATGTTTGGAGCCGATATGATGTATACTGAATTCATTTCTTCGGACGGGCTCATCCGGGATGGATTTAAAAGCATTAAGAAGCTTGAAATTACCGATGAGGAAAGGCCGATCGGAATTCAGCTTTACGGGCATATCATCAATTCCATGGTGGAAGCTGCGAAGATCGCAGAAGCTTCATGTCCGGATGTCATTGATATCAATTTCGGATGCCCCGTACGAAAAATCGCCAGCAGGGGAGCAGGAGCCGGAATGCTGAACAATATTCCCCTGATGGTTGAAATGACCAGTGCTGTTGTAAAAGCTGTTAAAGTACCCGTAACCGTTAAAACACGCCTCGGATGGAATGAAGAGAACAGGAACATATCCGAGATCTCTGAACGGTTGCAGGATGTGGGAATTCAGGCCATTACTATCCATGGCCGCACCCGTTCGCAGTTGTATAAAGGCACTGCCGACTGGACACTCATTGGTAAGGTGAAACGCAATCCCAGGATAACAATTCCGGTAATCGGAAACGGCGATATTTTTTCACCGGAATCTGCAAAGGAAGCTTTTAAAAAGTTTGGTGTAGACGCAATAATGATTGGTAGAGCCACTGTCGGAAGACCATGGATCTTCAGGGAGATCCGGGAATACCTTGATACTGGGCACCATATGAAAGATCTTTCGATAACTGAAAAAGTTGAACTTGCCAGGTTGCATCTTAAGAAATCGGTGGAATCCAAAGGAGAACCACGGGGAATTTACGAAATGCGAAGGCATTTTATCCACTATTTTAAAGCCCTTCCTCATTTCTCGGAAATTAAGCAAAATCTTGTAACTTCACTGAATGCAGAAGAAATAGAAGGTGTTCTGGATAGTATTCAACGGCGTTACCAGGACCGGATACAATAAAAACCCTGTTTTTATTCATCAATTATCAAGGTCGTTTGAAGGATTTTTTTGTGTGTAATCAATGGTATAATGCAATCCGCGGCTTTCTTTACGCTGCTGGGCAGCCTTTATGATCAGGTACCCTACATTGATCATGTTGCGTAATTCACATAACTTTTGAGATAATTTTGATTTGATGTACAGTTTTTCAGTTTCTTCAAAGATTATTTCAAGCCTGTCCATTGCACGCTGCAACCTGAGATTTGAGCGGACTATGGCTACATAATAACTGAAGATCTGCTGTACTTCCTTATAATTCTGTGTAATCAGCACCATTTCTTCGGGATGGGTCATGCCTTCGTCATTCCATACAGGAATGCCTTTCTGAATGGCGTACACCTTCAGATGCTCGATCGAATGCAGGGCTGACCGTTCAGCATACACCAGGGCTTCCACAAGCGAATTGCTGGCAAGCCTGTTGGCCCCGTGCAAACCCGTTGATGATGTTTCTCCAGATGCATATAGCCGGTGGATGCTGGAACATCCGTTGATATCTACCCTTATTCCGCCACAAAGATAATGGGCAGCAGGAACAACAGGTATCATATCAGTATCCAGGCGGATTCCCATACCGGTACACTTCTCATAAATATTCGGAAAATTCATCTTCAGGTCTTCCTGGTCAAGATGCCTGCAGTCGAGATAAACGAATTCCTCCCCGCTGGTTTTCATTTCGGTATCTATTGCCCTTGCCACAATATCCCTGGGGGCAAGAGATCCTCGTGAATCGTAACGCGGCATAAAATCTTCATGTTTATGATTTCGAAGCATTGCACCGTGTCCTCTCAATGCCTCGGTAATCAGGAAAGAAGGGCGGATGCCGGGCTGGTAGAGCGATGTGGGATGAAACTGTACAAATTCCATATTGTCAACAATACCTTTTGCGCGGTAAACCATGGCTATGCCGTCCCCGGTAGCTATTAACGGATTGGTGGTGGTATGATAAAGGTTGCCGATGCCCCCGGCTGCAATCATGGTAATTCTCGATAAAAATGTATGAATCTGACCGCTTTTCAGATCAAGCACATACGCCCCGAAACATTCGATATCGGGAAAATACCTCTTGACCAGCTTCCCGAGATGATGCTGTGTAATGATGTCGATGGCAAAATAGTTTTCAAATACCGAGATATTCGGATGGTCGGACACTGCCTTACTGAGCGCCCTCTGAATTTCAAAGCCTGTATTGTCTTTATGATGCAGAATTCTGTGCTCGGAATGACCTCCTTCACGGGCCAGGTCAAATTTTCCGCTCGATTCACGATCGAACTGTGCTCCCCACCCGATCAGTTGCCTGATCTGCCCGGGAGCATCCTTTACCACCATTTCTACAACCTGCCGGTTGCATAACCCGTCGCCGGCTATAAGTGTATCTTCAATGTGCTTTTCATAGTTGTCGTGTTTGTCGGTAACTGCAGCTATGCCTCCCTGGGCATAGCTTGTATTCGTTTCCTCGATGTTTGATTTTGTGATTACCGCTACTTTGCCATGCTCAGCCACCTTCAGCGCATAGCTTAATCCGGCAAGTCCTGAACCAATTACAAGAAAGTCAACCTCATGGCTCATGATATGTGCAAATTTGATACATCCGAAATTAAATCTAATATTTATATATAGCAAATAACCGTTAAACTGCTTTATCCATCTTTTTGAAAACCCGACATTTTCCATTACATTTGCGGCCGCATAGGTTCAATGTTCAAGGTTAATCCTGGCTATGCAGAAATAAACTCTGAATTTGAACACAATTAGTATTCGTACGATTAACTTTGAACCCAGAACCTGCTTGCGGCAGGCAGGTACAAAACATTAAACACGAAATTCAGAACAATATATTAGGTATGGCCAACGAAGATATATTCAAAAAGATCATTGCACACAGCAAAGAATACGGATTTATTTTTCCTTCGAGTGAAATTTATGACGGGTTGGGAGCTGTTTATGACTATGGACAGAATGGTGTTGAACTGAAGAACAATATCAAACAGTTTTGGTGGAAAGCCATGGTGCAGATGAATGAAAATATCGTGGGAATTGATGCGGCGATTTTCATGCACCCGAAAACATGGGAAGCATCGGGGCATGTGGGCGCATTTCACGACCCGATGATCGACAATAAGGATTCTAAAAAAAGATACCGGGCTGACCAGTTGATTGAAGAATACCTTCAGAAAATCGAAGATAAGATCGAAAAAGAAGTAGAGAAAGCCTCCGCAAAATTTGGCAATAATTTTGACGAGAAACTTTTCAGGGAAACCAATCCCAGAGTCCAGGAAAACAGTAAGAAATACCATGAACTGAAGAACAGGTATGTCAATGCCTCGGCTAAAGATGACCTTAAAGAGATCCGGCAGATCATTATCGATAACAATATCGTTTGTCCGGTTTCAGGAACTGCGAACTGGACAGATGTACGTCAGTTCAACCTGATGTTCAGCACACAGCTGGGCTCAGTGAGCGAAGAAGCCAATACCATCTACCTGCGACCGGAAACTGCCCAGGGTATATTTGTTAATTTTCTGAACGTACAGAAAACAGGCCGGGCAAAGATACCATTCGGAATAGCCCAGATCGGCAAGGCATTCCGTAACGAAATAGTAGCCAGACAGTGGATCATGCGCATGCGTGAGTTTGAGCAGATGGAAATGCAGTTCTTCATAAGGCCAGGAACAGAGATGGAATGGTATAATTACTGGAAGGAAAAACGGATGAAGTGGCATAAATCACTTGGAATGGGAGACGATAACTACCGGTTTCACAACCACGACAAGCTGGCTCATTATGCCAATGCAGCTGCTGATATCGAGTTCCGTTACCCGATAGGATTTAAAGAGGTTGAGGGAATTCATTCGCGCACCGATTTTGATCTTGGAAATCACGAAAAATTCTCAGGCAAAAAAATACAGTATTTCGATCCTGACACCAATAAAAGCTATACCCCCTATGTGGTGGAGACATCTATAGGTGTCGACCGGATGTTCTTTTCGATCATCTCGTATGCGTATACAGAAGAAAAGGTAGAGCGCGAAGGCAGTGCAAAAGAAGAACGGGTAGTACTGAAATTGCCCCCGGCACTTGCCCCGGTAAAACTGGCCATACTGCCCCTCACCAGAAAAGACGGATTACCCGAAAAAGCCCGTGAGATCATGGACAGGTTGAAATTCGATTTCATGTGCTATTATGAAGAAAAGGATCAAATAGGTCGACGTTACAGAAGACAGGATGCCATAGGCACTCCGTTCTGCATTACCATCGATCACCAGTCGCATGAAGATAATACAGTGACCATAAGGTACAGGGATACCATGGAGCAGGAACGGGTTCCCATTGAACGATTGCCTGAGATCATGGAAGAAAAGGTGAGTATGAAGAAGTTGCTGGAAAAATTGTAGTTAATTTGCTACAAATGCTTTGGCTTTGCAGTAGAGATATTTCATTAATCTGGTAGATAGATTGTTAAAGGAAAAATTTTAATAGACATTGTTTAATCAATAATATGCAAGCATGAGTCAAAAATAGCTGCTTATTCCCAAGTATAATTTTGTTAAATTAATATTTATAATTAATTTAGAATGAACTATTTTCACCAGAAAGAATTAAACGAAATATGACTTTTATAAAACTATACAGATACAACGTACTAGGAAATATTTTCGTTTGCTAATATACCACAAAGCAAACTTCTTTACCATGAAAAGACTTTTTTCAATTTTTACAGTCTTATTGATCCTTCTAACTTCATGCGAAAAAAAAGACAATTCCAGCCTTACTGGAAATGTTACATTTACAATTGACGGATCAGGTTATTTTAAAGATACGCAAAATACAATTCCTGATGCTGATAAGTTGGTTATCAGTATCAAAAAAGAAAATGGAATATCTGAATGCGAGCTAAAAACAATTGAATTGTTTAAATTTAATAATGACTATATAAGTGAACCTTTGGCTTTTCAGCCTGGAAATTATAAAGTCACTTCTTTTTTTGTAATCAATAAATTCGATAGCGTCATTTATCTTACTCCCTGTGAAGGTTCATATTTGGCTTATTTGGTAAAATATCCTCTACCTGTAAATTTTACTGTTTCAAATGATGAGACCACTAAGGTAAGTATTGAGGTTATCTCATCATATGCAGGTAAACCTGAAGATTTCGGCTATGCAACGTTTAGTTTTAACATTGTCAATACATTGACTTTTTGCATCGCCGCTTTTGAATATGTGGATGATTCGGCCAACCTGGAATTGATCGGAACAACGATAAACATTTCTTCCGATGGACAGCATATTTATTCAGGTTCTCTCGATGTTGTCACCAATCATATTGTCCTTCCTGAAAAAGATGAATATTCAATAAAAGTAACCAGACCGGGATTCAGGGAATTCAACACCACTTTGACTTTGGATAGTCTTTTACTTTATGATTGTGCAAAAGGAGAACCTCCGTTTGAATTAATTCTTGAAAAATCAGACATACTTTCAAATGTTGTTGCCTACTACCCATTCAACGGAGATGCAGATGATAAATCAGGTAACGGATATAATGGTAATTCTCATGGAGTTTCTTTTACGACTGACATAGTTGGGTTTGAAGAGAGTGCTCTATTTTTAGATGGTAACAGTTATATAAATATGGGCGATGTGTTGGACAACATTTATTCCGGAGAAGATAAGAAATTTTCATTTTCTTTCTGGATTAAACCATCTCAAATTGATAATCAAAATACTATTATTGCTAAGTCTGCAGATTCTTATTGCGATGCAGATGAAAGGCAATTTAGCTTAGGCCTTTACAATGGAAAATTAAAATTTACATATAGAAATGGGTTGTATGCAAGTAGTGGATATAGAAGGATTACAGGACAAACCGAATTTTCCGGATACAATTGGTACCATATTGTTATGTGCTATGATGGTTCCATTGATTCGAATAATGGACTTGACCGGGTAAAATTCTATGTCAATAAGGAACCTGAATTCACCATTTTAGATGGTTCTGAAGGAACATTAAGCTATATTCACGATGGACCCGCTCAATTATCAATTGGTGTGACTGTAAGGAGTGATGGAGATGTTTGTGGAGATATTAACACGTTTAAGGGGATAATCGACGAAGTAGTGATATTTGATAAAGTATTGGATAATGATGAAGTAACATATTTGTATTCAAAGCAATAGTTGAATATCAGGGCTCTTTATGATAAAGCCTGTCTTAGCGCCAAAATCCCTACATAGAATAATCAACCTTTGTCTTACAATATAGATGCAGATCTTTCGATACTTAAGAGGCATTCAGATATTTTTTTGCCAGTGTTTTACCTAAGAACCATCCGCCCTTTATCGGATGTTTGATCAGATAGTCCTTAATGAGCTCTTTATTTGCTTCCTTTTTTAATCTGACCAGTTCTGCATTGGTCATCTCAGTAAAATTCACCAATAATCGTGCACTTTGCTCACCATAGGATTTTATTAAAGACAATTCATCTCTAATAAGTTTTTTTTCTATCGCATACCTGTATAATGGTGTATCGGGATATGGAGTGGTGAAGAAAAATCCACCCATACCGGGATCGTATTTTTTTCTGAACTCAATCGTTTTATAGACAGATTCTCTGGTTTCTCCGACATTGCCAATCATATAGCTTGTGTATGGATGAATGTCATATTTTTTACATAATTGAAGTGCCTTTTGAGCCTGTTCTACAGTTGATTGTTTATGAATATTGTTTAAAATCTTCTGACTACCTGATTCAATACCAATTCCAATTTCAACACATCCGGCTCTTTTCATCCTTTTTATCAACTCATCATCAAAAAAGTTAACCCTGCACGAGGCACGCCAGTTTATTTTTATATTCCTTTTTTCAAGCAAATCAAATATTTCAAAAACCCTGGATTTCTTTATGACAAACAAGTCATCTGAGAATCCAAGACTTCTTATATTGTATTCTTTCACAAGATATTCAATTTCATCAACCACTCTTTCTGCTGAATGAAACCTGATTCTTTGATTTTGAAATGCATGATAACAATAGGTACATTTATACGGACATCCTCTTGTTGTACTAACAACTCCAATTGGAGGTTTTAAACTTGAACTCGCATTCTTAAAATAGACTTCCTTCAGGGGAAATAAATGACGCGCCGGAAAGGGAATTGAGTCAAGGTCCAAAATTAATTCACGAGGCTCCGCAATAATTATCTTACTGTTATTCCTGTAAGCAATGCCTTTAATGCCAGAAATATCATATTTATTTGATATGGCATTCACCAGCTCTACGATTGTCAGCTCACCTTCCCCCAATACCAAATAATCAGCTTTAACATTTTCAAGTAAAATCTCCGGGATTGTAGTTGCTATGCTGTTTCCGATTATAACCGGTACGTTGGGTTTGATATTCTTTATTGCTGTGCATAACCAGTCGACATAATTAAATCCGGTAACCAACGTGCCAATGCAAATAACTTCCGCTTTGTTCTTCCTGATTGCTTCTTCTACCTCTTCGTTAGAATACTTATATGCTTCAATATCTAATAATTCAACATCATGGCCAGCCTGAATCAACGCTGATCCGATATAGGAGAGCCCGATATTATATATGAATGGCTTGCGCCTGGTCAGCAACGGACTGATCAATAAAATTCTCATAATTATTTGTAAAAGTCAAGCTTCCGAAGCAGGTATAATTGCATGTCTATCTATTGCGTTTCATTAATGCGAATATAAACTTTTTTATTTATTGCTCTGTCATAACGTTTATTAGAACACAGCTAAAATATCAACAAGCGTTTAACTTTAAAAATAAAATACTAAATAACTCTTCTATACACCATCTATAATTTCAATCAAATAAATAGTTATTTTCCTGCAATAAACACTGCATTGCTAAAATAAAAAGTAACCATAAGGATAATTCACCGATATATTTTACTTTTAACTGCCTTAAAATTTTAAAACATTAGATGATAGAACTTTCAATTATTATTTGCACATACAACCGCCAGGAATACATTACAAAAGCCTTGCATAGCCTGACCAGGCAAACGCTTGATAACACGCTGTATGAAATTATCATCATCAATAATAATTCAACAGATAAAACAGATCAATTATGCAGGTATTTTCTGGAGGAATTTCAAAACCGGCATACCATTAAATACGCCATTGAACCAAAAGCCGGTCTTTCAAATGCACGGAATAAAGGACTGGAAATCGCCGAAGGCGGCATAATAACCTATATGGACGATGATGCTATAGCCAATGAAGATTTTGCACAGAATATTCTCAGGACATTTGAGAAGAATCCTGCATATGATGCATTGGGGGGTAAGGTATTGCCCGTATTTCCTGACGGGAAAGATCCGGAATGGCTGTCGAAATACCTCAACGGAATGGTAACCAAGGTCGATTATGGGAACAGCCCTGGGGATTTTAACCACAAATATCCGGCAGGCTGCAATATGTCATTCAGAAAAGAATTATTTCAGGAGCTTGGGCCCTTCAATTCGAGTTTGACCATCAGAAGCGATGATAAATATATGTTCCTGAAATTGCGTTCAAATAATAAAAAAATAGTTTATGCCCCTGATGTGATTGTTCATCACCATATTGATGCGTACCGGCTTACCCCTGAATATTTAAAAAACCAGAGTTACCAGATTGGTTATGGCGAAAAACTGAGGCTGAAGGAAAAGGGCATCGGAGCGAAGCTGGTAAAATTTTTCGAATATGTTTTCAAGTGTGGAGCCGCCGTTATTCTCGGTATATTCTTTATTCTGAAAGGGAAACCCAAAAAAGCAGTCTACCTGACTAAGATACTGTCCCGGACTTTTCTGGGTTATTTATTTATCAAGCCTAAATTTTAATTTGCAGGAGATCCGGCAATGAATTTGGAAAAAACGACTGATTTATTTTTTAATTTCATCAATACCTGCCTGTCGGTAGTTAAAATTCTGGTATGGACCAGGTGGCCACAAAAAAGAAAAATTTTCCGGCCAGATAATTCCCCGCTATACTTATTGGGAAACGGACCATCACTCAACCAGGCTTACGAAAAAAATAAATTGCTGTTATGCACATCTCATACCTTATGTGTAAATAATTTTGTTCTGACGAACCTGTATACAGAAATAAAGCCATGTATCTGTGTTATTGCGGCACCCGAATACTGGATCGAAGATGTCAATGAAAATTACAGGGTGAACAGGGAACGGGTATTTGATGCCATTATTGGTAAAACAAACTGGCCAATGGTATTTTGCATTCCGTACCATGCAAAAAAACATAAAATCATTAAATCCCTGTTTAAGAAAAATCAGTATGTGTCATTTTATTTCTATAATAGTACACCGATCGAAGGTTTCAAGTGGTTTACTTTCCTGATGTTCAGGCTTGGTCTGGGTATGCCACGACCGCATAATGTGCTCATTCCTTCCATTATGATTGCTATTGCTGCCGGATATAAGCGAATGCATCTATTAGGGGCCGACCATTCCTGGATGAAAGAAATTTTTGTTTCCGATGACAATAAAGTATACTTAAGCCAGAAACACTTTTATGACGAAACAGAGACCAAACCCGACACCATGAAAATGAGGGGTAAACACGACAGAAAATTGTTTGAAGTACTTCACAAATTTTATTTAACTTTCCGTAACTATTTTATTATCGAAGATTATGCAACAAAACGGAAAGTAAAAATATACAATTCTACTCCCGGATCAATTATTGATGCATTTGAAAAAAAATACCTATGACTGATTTAATAAAAACCATCAATACCGATAGCAGTATATTACTTACAGGCGGAACAGGTTCGTTCGGTAAAAAAATGACCGAAACCGTATTGCGCATATACCCTCAGATCAAAAGGCTTGTAATTTACTCTCGCGACGAGCTCAAGCAATATGAAATGTCACTGATGTTCCCGAAATCAATGTATCCGGGTATACGCTTTTTTCTTGGCGATGTGCGGGACAAAGACCGGTTTAAGCGCGCATGCGAGGGTATTGATATTATCGTGCATGCTGCCGCACTGAAACAGGTGCCCGCCGCCGAATACAATCCCGATGAATTCATAAAGACCAATATATTCGGAGCCCAGAACGTAATTGCAGGAGCCCTTGAAACAGATGTCAAAATTGTGGTCGCTTTATCCACCGACAAAGCTGCGGCCCCGATTAACCTTTATGGCGCTACCAAGCTTGTATCGGACAAGCTGTTTATCGCGGCCAATAATATAAAAGGGAAACGCGATATCCGTTTCTCGGTAGTCAGGTATGGGAATGTAATGGGTTCCAGAGGTTCGGTTATACCGTTTTTTATGGAAAAAAGAAAAGAGGGATTTTTACCGATAACCCATTCAGATATGACACGCTTTAACATCACACTAACGGAAGGTGTTGAAATGGTGTTATGGGCTATTGACAATGCCCTTGGCGGGGAGATATTTGTCCCGAAGTTGCCTTCCTATAAAATAAAAGTACTGGCCGAGGCCATTGCTCCGGATTGTAAACTGGAGTTTATCGGGATCAGGCCCGGTGAGAAAATTCACGAGGAGATGATTACCGAAAGCGACTCACACAATACCATCGATTTTGGCAGGTATTTTGCCATACTGGCTTCTTATATAAGCAAACAGGTTTACCTGGAGCATTTCCATGCAAAAGAGGTACCCATCGGATTCAGGTACAATTCGGGTGCTAACAGCCAGTGGCTTTCTGCCGATAAAATCAGAGCACTCATCATAAAACATATCGATCCAGATTTTAAACCCTGATCATGAACAGAATACCCTATGGCAAACATCATATCACTGAGGATGATATCAGGGCTGTTGTTAAAACACTCCGTTCTGAATATCTTACCCAGGGACCCAAGGTTGACGAATTTGAGCAGAAGTTCGCACAATTTACAGGTTGCAAATATGCCATAGCCACCATGAATGGCACTGCTGCCCTTCATCTGTCGGCTCTTGCACTTGGAATAACACCGGGCGATAAGGTGCTTACCACTCCCATAACTTTTGCTGCCAGTGCAAATTGTGTGATCTATGCCGGTGGTAAGGTCGATTTTGTGGATATTGATAAAGAATCCTTCCTGATTGATCTTAACCGGGTTGAAGACAAACTAAAAAAAAACAAACCGGGAACCTACACATGCATTATTCCTGTAGATTTTGCAGGGTATCCCGTGAGGCTTGATCTTCTCAGGGACATCGCCGATAAATACGGGTGCAGGATACTGGAAGATGCATGTCATGCCCCCGGCGCTTATTATACAGATAAGGATGGAAACAGGCAGGCTTGCGGCAACTGCAATTATGCCGATGCGGCCGTATTTTCCTTTCATCCGGTCAAGCATATTGCTACCGGAGAGGGTGGAATGGTAACCACAAACAACAGGACCATATACGAGAAAATAAAGCTCCTGAGAACACACGGCATTACAAAAGATCCGGAAATCCTCGAAGAAAATCACGGAGGCTGGTATTATGAAATGCAGGAACTGGGATATAATTACCGGATTCCCGATATTCTATGTGCATTGGGTATTTCACAACTGCAAAAAATCGATAAGAATCTGGAACAGAGAAATAAAATTGCACAGAAGTATAATAATGCATTTCAGAACCATCCCGGAATACCCACTCCTGTTATTCAGAAACAGGTATTCCATGCGTATCATTTGTATGTGATCCTGACAGATGAAAGGAAAGGACTTTATAACTACCTGAAAGACAAAAATATATTTACCCAGGTGCATTATATTCCGCTGCATATGCAGCCTTACTACAGGCATATGGGATGGAAAAGGGGTGATTTTCCTGTTGCCGAAGCATATTATGAGCGGTGCTTAAGTCTTCCCATCTATCCGTCCCTGTCTGAAGAGGAACAGCAATACGTAATCGATGCTATACTGGGTTATTTTTCCTGAAATTTTAACGGTTGTCAACACATGCATAATCTGGCTATAATACCTGCAAGAGGCGGTAGCAAAAGAATACCGGGCAAAAACATCAGGGATTTTCTGGGCAAACCGATTATTGCCTATTCCATTGAAAAAGCTTTGGAATGCGGGCTTTTTGACAAGGTAATGGTTTCAACAGATGATAAAGAGATTGCTGCTGTAGCCAGAAAATATCATGCTGAAATACCCTTTTTCCGGAGTAAAGAAACTGCAGATGATCATGCTATCCTTCAGGATGTGATTGACGAAACATTGAAAGAATATCATAAAAACAGCAAAAATTTTGAATATTGTTGCTGTATCCTGCCCACTGCTCCTTTCATAACTGCAGATTTGCTTAAGAAAGGTTTCGAACTGATGGTAAACGAGGATTTTGATTCGGTAAGGCCTATAATCCGGTTTAGTTACCCGATTCAGCGCGCATTAAAATTATCCGGCAATGAAACAGAAATGTTCCATCCTGAGCTTTATGTTACCCGTTCACAGGATTTACCACCTGCCTATTACGATGCCGGAATGTTTTACTGGATGAAAACCAAAACAGGAATCCGGTATGGTCGGAAAGGAGCGATCGTAATCCCTGAGCTCAGTGCTCATGATATCGATACAGAAGAAGATTGGGCTGTTGCAGAATGGAAATTCCGGTATCTTGAGAAAAGGCAAAAACGTTCAGAATAATGCTAAACTTTTTCATGATCATTTTAAAACTGTTGTCTGGTGATTACCGGTAAAGCCGTATTTTTTCTTGTTTTTGCCGGTGCAAAAACAGGAAGAGGGCACCTGGTCAGGTGCCTCATCCTGGCGGAAGAAACCACTCAAAAAAAAATAACTCCCGTTTTTCTGGTCTCAAATGAAAACAGTCATATCATGAATATCGTGAAAAAGCATGGTTTCACCTGTATGAAGACCGGAGATAACCCGGAAGCTGAGAATATTATTACGACCATTAAAAAATCAGGTTATACCAATTCACTGCTGCTGGTGGATAGTGATGAAGAAAGGTACTACCGGCCTGAATTTCAGCGAAAAATAGTGGGCTCCGGGATTAAGCTGATGCACATTACGATCAACGATACGTTTCATTATTATTCACATATTCTCCTCAATCCAAATATTATTGCTCTTTCACAAAAATTCCAGACGGAACCCTACACAAAAAAACTGCTGGGCCCCGGCTATTTTATCATGAATAAAAAATTTCAGGACAGCAATTCCAGGCCCTTGCCCGTGAAAACAGGCCCGCCGCTTACGCTCTTCGTGGCTTTCGGAGGAGTCGATCATTTCAACCTAACAGGATTGACAATTGACGCGTTAACCGGACTTCAACATTATATTTCACAGATCCTGGTCGTTGCCGGGCCAATGAACAGGCATATTGAAAGTCTGGAAAAAAGCTTTAAAAGTTTCACTATTCCGGTAAAGTTTTTCATAAATACCTCCAATATTAAAGACCTCATGAAAATGACCGATCTGGCTATTGTTTCCTCCGGACTTACTTTCTGGGAGCTCACCCTGAATGAAGTGCCTGCATTAATGATCGCTTCTTCTGAAAGGGAATTGAAAACCACACAGTACCTGCACGATAATAGCTACTGCATCAGAATCGGTAGTTTTCCGGATTTTCCTGATGTCAGAAGCTTGAATAAAATATTTGAAGATATTCTGGAAAGCAATAGTTGGTTAAAAATCCGTACTGCAGCGTTGAAAAAGCTTATCGACCCGGCCGGCGGCAGAAAGGTTGCAGCCGGGATTTCTGACCTCTTAAGCAAATGATGTGCTGAATGAATGGGAATCGGTAACAGGGAAATATTTCCCTGAACCATGATCATCCGGTATATATTACAGATTTTTTTTATACAGCAAATTTGACTATTTTTAAGCTTTCCGGGCAACTTAGTAAAGCTAAACAAGCTACTAATAGCGTTTAGTATAAATGTTTAACAATTTATTTTAAAAACATTTTCCGGTTCCAAATCGTATTAAACATATTTGGGATATAAAGCGTTATCCATCAGGAAGAAAACCAGAGATGAAAAAACTGCTGATTGTAGGTGCAGGTGTAGAGCAAGTACCGGCCATAAAAATGGCAAAAGAGATGGGCCTTTATGTGGTGGTGACGGATATGAATCCAAAAGCGCCGGGTTTTTCATTTGCAAACAAAAAATATACTGTCAGCACGAACGACCCGAAGGGCAATCTAAAGGTTGCCCTTAAAGAGAAGATTGACGGGGTGATGACCCTGTGCTCGGAGACAGCTGTACCTGTGGTGGCACATGTAGCCGCAAAAACAGGACTGTCTGGTTTGTCAGAGGATACTGCAAAAGCAGCTACGCATAAAGGGGTTATGCACGAGAAAATGATTTCTAACAGCGTTAATGTGCCTGAATTTGCCCTGGCCACCCGACTGGATGAGGTTATGAAATTCGCGAAATCAATGGAAAAACCCCTGGTGATTAAACCCAGTGATTTATCGGGGCAAAAAGGAGTACGGATAATAAGAAACCTGCGCGAAATACCCGAGGCATTTGAAATTGCCAGAGACCTGTCGGGAGATGATAGTGTTCTTGTCAATGAATTCGTCAGGGGACCCGAGATTAATGTTACCGCACTGGTTATTCACGGAGAAGTGAAGATATTATCGATATCAAACCGTGTAACACTTGACAACCCTTACTTTGGTATAGCCGTAAGGCATCTTGCACCAGCTTATCTTACGCACGACCAGAAGCAGCAATTGCAGGAACAAACGATTATGGCAATCAGGGCCATAAACCTTGAAAATGGTGTCGCCTATCCCCAGTTTATTATAGACCATACAGGGCCCAGGTTGCTTGAAATAGCCGCCAGGATACCCGGAGGCCATATGCGTGAGGTTGCATTATACCAGAGCGGAATAGATATGGTCCGTTTCCGTATACTCCAGTCTCTCGGGTTACCTATATCCATGAGCATGCCTGCAAACGGAAATAAATATCCTTCAATCTCTGTTAAATTTATTACCAGACTGAATATCAGCGAGAAAATAGAAGAAATTACCTCAATTACTGGTCTGGATGATGCAGCCTCCATAAAAGGAATCAAAAAATGCTATGTGCGGCTTGGCAAAGGAAGTAAGATACCCGCACTTGCCAATTCAGGCGGACGATTCGGAGCTATCATTGCTGTTGGCGAAGATCTGCAGAGTACTTTAACGGCAACCGAGAAGGCTTTTAACAAGATTAAGCTGAACGGCATGGATTTATTAAGGTATACTAACTACAGCCCGGTTAACCAATCAATTTTGGATATTATTTCCAGGATAAATAAAACCTTAAGTACAGCTGTTTAATGGCTGGATATCGTTGTTCAATTTCTTTCTTTATAAGCCCGGAAACTTTAAAAACGAGATGTAGTTCACTTCCCGGGGAAAGGAGGTTTTTCAAAAACTGCCAACCATTTCAGATTCCCTTTTTTACATTAAATTTGGCTTGTAATTATTGCCGGAAAACTGAATGATCATTATCAGGAACACTATTGATGATTGTTATTCCGGGATTTGATCATAATATCTGACGGATTACCTGTTATCGCCTTTGTAATTGCCGGTAATCAGAAGCAAAATCCCGAGTCGTGGGAAAAAATGAATGCATTATTATCGGTCGGTAACCGGGGATGACCTCGATTTCAGCGGCAAGCTCCTGAAAGCAATCAACCGGATGGACAATTATAAAGTGCGAAAAAACATTTCGGAGATAGCCTGAAAAATAGTGGCCAAAACGGCACTTTTAACATTGTAACTGGAACCATAAACCTGATAAAGAATGGTAAACCCAAAAATTATTAAAAATAAGTACGGATATTATGAACTTGAAATCAAACCCTCAAACGAGGAGCTGAAAGAATATTATAAGAAAAAATATTACCAGGAAAATAAAGGGAGCTATCAGAATTCTTACAGCAGGGAAGAATTACAATATATTCACAACAAAATAGAAGAACGCAATTATATCATCGAAAAGCTGTTTGACCCGGATCTCCGGATGAGATCCTTGTTGGATGTGGGATGTGGTGAAGGATGGGCATTGCGCTATTTTCACAATAAAGGTTTTGAGGTAGAAGGACTTGATTACAGCGACTTCGGGATTCAAGCACATAACCCCGAAATGGCCGCTTATGTTAAAGTTGGCGACATTTATGAAAATCTGACAGGAATCATACAGCAAAAGCGGGTATATACAATCGTGTGGCTCGACAATATCCTGGAGCATGTGCTAAATCCGGTAAAACTTTTGCAACAGCTCTATGCAGTGGTTGAAAATAAAGGAGTTCTTGTCATTGAAGTGCCGAATGATTTCTCCTTTCTTCAGGAATATCTTTATCAGCATTCACTCCTGAAGGAAAAATACTGGGTCGTCGTTCCGGATCATATATCCTATTTTAATGCAGACAGCCTGAAAAAAATTGGTGAATTATCCGGGTTTACCTGTAAAGAGATGATCGCTGATTTTCCTGTTGATCTGTTCCTTTTTAATGAAAACACTAATTACTACGAGAACAGGAGCGTTGGAAAATCAGTACATAATTCAATGATTATGATCGATACGCTATTGCACGAAACCGGTATCGGACAGAAAATGGATTTATATGCATCTCTTGCCAGAGCAGGATTAGGCCGGCAGATTATCGGCTTTTTTGTCAGATAGTATTCTATGAATTGCATTGGTACTCCTGTAAGGTTAAACCAGATTAATCTGCGTCAGTCTTGAATTGATATTTTTACGTTAAATTTGACAGGCATTATCTCCCGCGGAAAGTAATAAAACCTTCTAAAAGATACTCCATGAAGAACGTGCTGAGCCTTGGCGCCGGGATTGAACAAATACCGTCGATTATTCATGCCAGGGAAATGGGTCTGTTCGTGATCGTTGCCGACGGCAATAAAAATGCACCGGGTCTTAAAATAGCCGATATTCCCCTGGTTATTGACATTAAAAACACCGAGGAGATTATTGCGGCGGCAAAAAAGTATTCGGTTTCATGCCTTCTGCCTGTTCCGATAGGCAGGTATCTGACAACCATTGGACGGGTTAACGATCATCTTGGCCTTAAGGGCATTTCAGGGGATGCTGCCGTGAACTGTACCGATAAACGAAAATTTAATGCTTTGCTTGCAAAATCGGGATTAAACTACCCACATCAGATTGTATTGAGTGATTACAAAGAGTTGAAAGAAGCAATTCTTGAGTTCGGAATACCCTGTGTTATCAAGCCCCGACATGGTTCAGGCAGTAAAGGCGTAATGGTTATTGACAGCAATTCAAATCTGGAAGCTATTCTTGAAGAGAACGACGTATTTTATCCCGGAGAAACGGAAATCCTTGTTGAACAATATATAAATGGTAGAGGCCTTGGAGTTGATGGTTATATAGATAATCATGAATTTCACATTATTCTGATCAGGGAAAAAGAAATAACACCCCATCCGTATAAAGTCGAAACCGCCTATTTTGCTCCTGCGCCATTAAAAGAGATCACCCGGAATAAGATCAGTATTGAGTTAGCAAATTGTGCAAAATCTCTGGGAATCAACAATAGCCCATTTCATGCAGACATTGTAATTGCGGGAGATCAGACCCCATATGTTATCGAAATGAGTGGACGGCCGTCGGGGTTATTCATCTCCCAAAAACTGGTTCCTTTGGTAACCGGATTTGATTTTATCGGAAACTGTATAAACATGTTGTTGGATAAGAAAATAGCCTTCCTTCCGAATTATACTCAATCTGCAATGCTTGGATTTTTTAATCTGCCTCCGGGTAAAATCATCAAAGTTCCGGAAGCTGACAGAATTAATACGCGGGATTACATTACAGAATATGTGAATCATCTCAGGATAGGTGAACATATCGAAATAGTGAGAAATGTCAACGACCTTATCTATCGCGGGTATTATTTGCTGAATGCCCCTTATGAAAAATTACACCCACTTTCAGATTCTATAATTGATTCCTTTATAATAAATTAACAACAGATCAGGTAAAAAGCTGCGATAAATAAAAAAAAATCGAAATATTTGCACCCATTATATAACCTATGACATTATAAATAAATGATGAATTAATTGCTTATGCAGAATAAGACTAACTTTTTACCATCGAATGAGGAATTGAAAAAGCACAGGCTGTTATATCCCGATGAGCGCATTGTCACGTTCCTTTCCAAATATTTTAAGGACTTTCAGGCCAACAGCCATAAAAATGCCCTCGATATTGGTTTTGGATCGGGGCGGCACCTGAAAATATTGCTGGATTACGGTTTCCAGGTATCCGGTATCGACTTTAGTCAGGAAGCGTTGAATCTTGCCAGGAAATATTTTAATGACACGCCCAACCTGAGAGAGTTGAAACAAGCTGATATTCAGGATTCCAGCCTTCAGAAGGGGGTTTTTGACGTAATTATAGCCTGGGGTTTGGTATTCCTTTTTACGCAGGATAATATCATTAAAAATCTTGGTATAATAAATAGTCTGCTCGCGGACGGTGGGAAATTTATCTGTAATTTCCGCTCCAAGAACAACTGGTTTTATGGTAAAGGGAAACAGCTCGAAAAAAACATATTTATGCTGAACGCTGATGCCGGTCCTTATGAAGACATGCTATATGGTTTTTTTGATTTGAATGAAGCCCTGCAGTTGATGGATCAGGCTAATTTCTCGGTTATCAACTCGGAATATGTGGAACTGAAAAAGAACAATCTTACCGAAACACATAGCTGGTGGGTTTTCCATGCAGAAAAAAAATAAAGTGAATATTGCTATTTTGGTTGACGGAAGTAAAGAAACAGGCCTAGGCCACGTTTACCGTTCACGAAGTTTTGCCGATGCTTTGCAATCCTCAGACATTGTGTTTCTTACAAGGAGTGATCATTATGTTGTTGATATTCTCGATGCTGCAGGTTTCAAGACTTTACTTTATAAATCAGTTGACGAATTGCAGGGTATTCTAAAAATAATCATCCCTACACATGTGGTGATCGACTCACAGAATTTCGATGCATCCATAATCAAACAGATCAGGCAATCGATAGGTTCCACATTGATTGCGTTTGGAATCGAAAGAGACATTGCCCCTTTGTTTGATATCTGTATACATGTTGCTTCCGAGTATTATGAAGGTAATAAAAGATTTTATGATAAGGAATCGGGAACATTATATTTTAAAGGTCCCAGGTATATTTTCCTGCGAGATGAATTCTTAACAAACCGCAACAGATGGAAAGGTTCTGGGAATTTCAACCGAATCATGATTATGATGGGGGGAGCAGATCCGGACAATCTAACGGTAAAAGTTCTTCAAAAGTTGCTGCCCATTTTATCGTACGAACTATATGTTGTAACCGGAGCAGCATATACTTATTATGAACAGCTGACCAACTTGGCTGCCCTGTGTCCCGAGAATAAAATTCACTTTTTCAGCAACCTGGCTGATCCATCAGAGATTATGCTCTCGGTGGATCTTCTATTATGTTCACCAGGCAATACACTGTTTGAAGCCTACTGTCTGGGATTGCCGGTCATCGCTTTCTTTCAGAACAACAGTCAGCGGACCGATTTTAAGGGGTTACCCTATATATACGACTTTAGTGAAGAACAGGATCTAAAGGATCTGATTACCGGCTTTTTCAAACAACTCGGTAAATATACAGAGTTTGCCAAAAATACGGAATCGGGATCCGGGAAGGCAGAAATACTAAAGGAAATATTAAACCAGTGACATGATCAAGATCGACTCGTTTCGGATACAGGAAGATAAGGTATTTATCGTCGCCGAATTATCGGCCAATCATAACGGTAATTTCGATTTGGCTGTCAAAACGATTGAAGAGATAAAAAACTCGGGTGCCGATGCAGTAAAGCTGCAGACATATACTGCCGACAGCATCACAATCGATATGAAGACACCCATGTTCATGACCAATCCGGAGGGAATATGGGCAGGCCGGACACTATACGGTTTATACCGGGAAGCCGCAACTCCGTATGAATGGCATGAAAAATTATTTCGGATTGCCCGTGAATCAGGACTGGTTTGCTTTTCTTCACCATTCGATTTTACCGGGGTTGATTTTCTGGAAACCCTTCAATGTCCTGCTTATAAAATCGCTTCATTTGAGATAACAGATATCCCGCTGATAAAATATATCGCAGCCAAAGGAAAACCTGTGATTATTTCCACCGGCGTTGCTGCCAAAACTGATATTGATCTTGCAGTTAGTGCCTGTAAGGAAGAGGGCAATGACAATATTATTCTATTGAAATGTACTTCTGAATACCCGGCGCCATTCGAAGAGGTTAATCTCAGAACTATACCCGGTCTTGCGGTTGATTACAAGTTACCGGTCGGACTTTCCGATCATACACCGGGATGCGAAGTGGCCATAGCTGCCGTAGCTCTGGGCGCCTGCGTTGTGGAAAAACACTTTATACTCGACAGGTCGCTCGGAGGGCCAGATGCCGCATTCTCAATGAATCCCGCTGAATTTAAGGAAATGGTCAACGCCATACGCAATGTGGAAAAAGCACTGGGAACAGCGAATTTTGAGCTTACACTAAAAGCACAACGATCAAAAGAGCATGCCCGGTCGTTATTCGTGGTGAAAGACATCAGGCAGGGTGAAATAATCACCACTGAAAATGTTCGTTCCATAAGACCCGGCTATGGATTGCACCCAAAATTCCTTCCTGAAATAACGGGCAAAATTGCAATAAGGGATTTGAAAAGAGGAGAACCTTTCAGCCTAGATATGATCAATCCGTTTTAAGCATGAAAAAAATCATTGCACCATTCATTCGATATGCCATAAAAAAAGCCAAACGAAGCAGGCTTATCCAGAATTTATTCGAGGCACCTTTTGAACTCGGGAAATATCCCAGATTCGGAGAATTTCCGGACGCTTTCGGCAATACATTTGAACTGTTGGCGGGCCTCAGGGACAAAATCAAGCCGGGCTGGCAGAATATGCTAAATCCCAAACCGGTTGTGATTTCGGATAGGTATATAGATCAACTCAGAAATGATGCTTTACTGACGATTGACAGAATATTGCCGGTATTTGAAACATTTGATTTTAACCCAAAAAATAAAAAAATCCTTGAATTCGGATGCCATTCGGGTGCCGTATCATATGCTCTGGCCGCTCTTGGTGCAGAATCGGTAACAGGAACGGAATTTTCAGGCTATAAAGTCCGTGCTGTTGAAACATCCCCCATTTCAGAAAACTCCATCACTGAAGTAAATAAAACGCTGAATGCGATCAGGGAGAAATTGAGGATACTCTTTAATAACCAGCAAAATGTGAAGTTTGCAGATGATGATATCTGCGATTCAGGACTTGCATCAGATACATTCGATCTGATCTGCAGCTGGGAAGTTCTGGAGCACCTGCACGATCCTCAGAAAGCGCTTATCTCCATAGCCAGGTTGCTTAAACCTGGGGGCATTTCAATTCATGAATACAATCCCTTCTTTTGCCTGAATGGCGGACACAGTCTTTGTACCCTGGATTTTTTATGGGGACATGTGAGACTAAACGGAACCGATTTTGAGCGTTACATAACCCAGATCCGACCACAGGAAAAGGAAAAAGCCTTGTCATTCTATCAGGAAGGATTAAACAGGATGTCGATTGCCGGTCTTAAGGAATGCATCAGCAATGCAGGCTTGATTTTGGAAACCATTTTACCATATATTAAGGAACAACATGTAAGAATGGTGAATAAAGATGTTCTGACACAGTGCAGGCAAAATTATCCGAACGCTTCATTCATCGATCTTGTGGCTCCCAGAATACTGATCGTTTTAAGAAAATCAAATTGAATTTGTCTGAATATGGTTTTTAGGAACAAATTATCCGAACCGGTATGGGAATTGTAGCCAGGCAAAGTGTAAAAAATACCATTTACAGTTTCATGGGATTGGGACTGGCTACTTTTTACACCATTTTCATCATGCCTAAAGTATTCAATGATCATCCTGAATATTGGGGCCTGGTGCAGTTGATCATGTCGTACGTTACCATCCTGTCAACATTTTCCATGCTCGGAATGCCAAGCATTTTCATCAGGTTTTCAAATCTGTTTAAAACGAAAAAACAACCTGAATTCTTATTTTTTGGGTTGGTGATAGCCAGCATCGGATTTCTGGTCATTGCCATTCTTTTCTTTGTGTTTCGGGGTTCTGTAATGAAAATCGGGCAGGAAAAAAATGAGCTGTTTACCGGATATTTGTTCAATATGTTTATCATCCTGTATTCTTATGTGCTGTTCAGCATTTTTATGAACTATGCACGAATGAATTTCAGAACTTCCTTCCCTACTTTTCTCAACGACAGTTTCATTAAATTCATTACCCTGGGCCTTATGCTGTTATTCTGGTTCAACCTGATAAGCTTTAACCAGTTTATGTGGCTGTATACATTCGGATACCTTCTCCAAACCCTGTCTGTTATTGCTTACCTGTATGCCGGCAGGCTATTGAAATTGCGGATTTCATTCGATGTATTCAAGAATCCGTATATTAAGGAAATTGCCGTATACGGTCTGATCAATATTTTAAGCAGCGGTGCTATTACACTCATCAACCGGGTTGATATTGTGATGGTAGGTCAAATGATCAGTCTTGAAGCTGTGGCTTATTATGCAACCGGTTATTTTTTTATTACCGTATTGATGGTTCCAGTGCGCTCGATTATTTCGATAGCTGTTCCTTTATTTTCACAATTCATTCAGAATAACGACGATCAATACAGGATTCTCTACAGGAAAACGATGATCAATATTTTCATTACTTCGGGATTTATTTACCTTTTTATCGTTTTTAATATCGACAGCCTGATGTATTTACTCGGAGAAAAATTCGGACAGGTAAAAGTGGTAGTGCTGATCCTGGCCTCATCTAAACTGTATGAAGCTCTTAACTACTTAAATATGAGCATGATCGTATATTCAAAATATTATAAATACGATTTTATTTTCCAACTGTCTTTGTTGATCCTGACCATAATAACCAATATTATTTTTATACCGCTTTACGGAATTAACGGCGCAGCCATGGCAACAGCCATCAGCATATTTCTTAACAGTACTGCCCGATGGATTTTTGTATATGTTAAATTCAATGTAACTACGTTTACCCGTGAAGTGATTTATTTTGGTATTTTTCTCGCAGCATGTATCCTGCTGAACTACCTGGTTTCCTTTCATGTAAATGTTTACCTTTCCATTGTCATTAAATCGGCATTTTTATCGGTATTTTTCCTGGTTTTCCTGCTAACCACAAAAATATCTGCAGATATCAATAATTTTTTAGTTAATTTGTTGCGCATTTTATCGGGAAAGAAAATATCCAAAGGTATTTAATGCAATTTTGCAGTTCCAAATATTTCACGCTTGTTCAAGGAAACCCATACTAAATTCAAGGATATGAAATCAGCAGACCTCAAAAAAAATGTCCTCAATCAGGTACTGATTATCTTCTTATTTCTTATCATCTCCATGATCTATTTTTATCCTGCACTTGAGGGGAAAGAACTCTTTCAAAGTGATTTGATCCAGTCAAAAGGTGCCTCTAAAGAACTAGTTGATTACAGGACTGAGTACCACAAGGAATCCTTATGGACGAACAGCATGTTTGGCGGCATGCCTGCTTACCTGATTTCCACTGCCTACAAATCAGATCTTATTAAATATCTCAATTTTCTTACAAGTCAGTACTTTCGTCCCTTTGCATACCTGTTTATTTACCTGATCGGTTTTTATATTGCACTTTTATTGTTTGGTGTAAAGCCATGGCTCAGTTTCGCAGGTGCAATTGCTTACGCATTTTCATCTTATTTTATCATCATCATAGGGGTCGGACATATCGCCAAGGTTTGGGCACTTGGGTATATGCCCCCTATTATTGCGGGTGTATATGTGGCATTCCGGGGAAAGGTGTTGCTCGGCAGTGCCGTTACAGGGTTGTTCCTGGCCTTGCAGCTATTGATCAATCATTTGCAGATAACGTATTATACCCTCCTCATCATTTTGCTTATAGGAATATTCGAGTTGGTTGATGCCATTCAGAAAAACCGGTTGAAAACTTTTTTTAAAGCTATCGGAATGCTTATGGTGGCAGTAATAATGGCCGTTGCCAGCCATTTTTCTGCTTTATGGACTACCTATGAATACGGAAAATATTCCATCCGCGGGAAATCGGAGCTGACGTCGGACACCGGGAATAAGACCAGCGGACTGGATAAAGATTATGCCACACAGTGGAGTATCGGTATCGGTGAATCGCTTTCATTGCTGATCCCGAATATCAAAGGTGCTCCCGGAGCATTCACAACAAAATCGAAAAGTTACGACCTCCTTCGCAGGTCACAGGGAGGCACTTCATATGCCAGGCAAATGCTGCCCCGATTGCCTTCGTACTGGGGCGACCAGCCATTCACACATCCTGTGTATGCAGGAGCTGTAGTCTGTTTTCTGTTCATTTTCGGGTTATTTGTAGTCCGCGGAAAAATAAAATGGTGGATCCTTTCGGCCACTGTCCTTTCGATAGTGCTTTCATGGGGCAGAAATTTCCCCGCATTGACCAATTTTATGCTCGACCATTTTCCGGGTTACAACAAATTCCGTTCTATTTCAATGACCCTGGTCATTGCAGAGTTTACATTACCCCTGCTTGGAATTCTCGCTGTCAGGGATCTGATGAATAATGGAATGGATAAAAAAGAACTTATCCGATATTTGAAATTTAGTGTGTATATAACCGGTGGTATTGCCCTGTTATTCGCACTTTTTCCGTCGTTTTTAAGCCTCGAAGGACCCAATGATCAACAGCTTGGACAATTGTATGATGCCGTAATAGATGACAGGAAAAGCCTGTTGCGGGCCGACGCATTCCGGTCTCTCATCTTTATTCTGCTGACTGCCGGACTTATTTATTTTTATGTTACGAAAAAAATAAAATCCACGCATTTGATCGCTGGATTGTCGGTCTTGTTCCTGATTGATTTATGGCCGGTTGACAGGCGCTATGTAAATAGCGGTGATTTCATAAGCAAACGTGAACAAAAGGCGGCATTTACCCCTTCAACAGCCGATCTGATCATAATGAAAGACAGAGATCCCGATTTCAGGGTGCTGAATCTTACAGTAAGTCCTTTTCAGGATGCCACCACTTCTTATTTTCATCATTCCATCGGAGGATATCATGGGGCCAAATTGAGAAGGTACCAGGAATTAATCGATCGTCATATTTTTCCCGAGATCAATACCCTGGTCAGTGCGTTTAATACCAATCCCACGCCTTCATCCCTTGATAGTGCCATGATGAACCTGCATGTACTCAATATGCTGAATACACGCTATATAATTTATAACCGGGAAGCACCTCCGCTAGTAAACGACTATGAACTGGGAAATGTATGGTTCGTTCAGGATTATAAACTGGTTGACAATGCTGATGAGGAGATCGGGGCCCTGTCGGACTTTAGTCCGGGAGACGTTGCTGTTGTCGATAAACGGTTCAGGAAGGAATTGAACGGATTTGAACCTGGTACAGACAGCCTGGCTAAAATCGGACTCATCAGCTATAAACCAAATGATCTGGTTTACCGGTCGCGATCAGCCACCGAACAACTGGCTGTTTTCTCAGAAATCTATTATAATAAGGGATGGCATGCCTATATCGATGAGAAGCCCGCACCCTATTTCAGGGCTGATTATGCCCTCAGGGCCATGCTGATCCCGGCCGGAGAGCATATCATAGAATTTACGTTTCATCCCCGCAGCTATTATACCGGGGAGAAGGTATCCCTGGCAGGATCGATCTTGCTGATCATTCTCGTTTTTGTATCGTTTTATGCTGAATTTCGAAAGAATCAGGAATAATTTCAACATGGTAACATATGCATCACTTTTTTGACCTGTTTGGTTGATTTTACCTGTTCATTGTTCAATAGCATGGTTGTTGATCTTAAATATGGTACCGGCCAGATACCTGTTGATGTGCAGGATGCGGTTACATTTCTGAATATCCGGGAACCGGAATTCAATATTACGAAAGACAATTTCTGCAATAATCTGCTGTCACTCCTGACTGGTCAGAATTTTAGTAAGGTGGGTATCGTAATTTCGGATAAAACAAGGCTGTGTGACTATCCCATATACCTGCCCTGGGTATTGGAAATTCTTGAAAATAAGGGAGCCACCATGCAGAACATTACCTTTTATATTGCATATGGTACACACCCCATGCAGTCGGATAAGGAAAGCGTTAACAGCTATGGTCAACTCTTTAAGAACTATTCCTTTGTTCATCACGATTGCAGTGATTTATCGTTGTTTACCAGCCTGGGAGAAACCGGCAGGGGAACGCCTGTTCTTATCAGAAAAGAACTGCTTGATTCTTCCGTGCTGATCACTATTGGCTCAGTTTCCCATCATTACTTTGCCGGGTTCGGGGGAGGAAGAAAGCTCATATTTCCGGGTCTCGGAGAAAAAAGGGCCATTTATCACAACCACAGTCTTTTCCTTAACCGGGAACAGAAAAAGCTCGATCCCGGGTGTCAACCCGGACAACTGGAGGGTAATCCCATTGCCGAAGACCTGATGGAAATGGATGCCATGTTTCCCGAACGATTATCCCTGCACGGCATCCTGAACAGCAGCGGCAGGGTATGTGAATTTATACTCGGCAGAACCTATTCCGATTTTTTAACGGCTTGTGAAATGCACAATTCTTTTTTTAAAAACGGCGATGACGAAACATTTGATATGGTTATTGCCTCGGGAGGCGGGTATCCCAAAGATATCAATTTCATACAGGCCCACAAATCGGTGCATCATGCCGCCGCATTCGTGAAAGACGGGGGAGACCTTGTAATTTTCAACGAATGCCGCGATGGGGTGGGAAATCCCGGTTTTATTCATCTGTTTGAAGAACCTTCCTGGGATGCGATGTTTGAACATTTCTCACACAACTATGAGGGCAACGGAGGAACGGCGCTGGCAATGAAAGCAAAAACCGGGAGGATAAAAATACATATGGTCACCTCACTCCCCGAAGAGTTCTGCAGGATAATGGACATCCATAAAATCGAGGCACCGGAAGTTTCCCGCCTGGCCCGGGCAAGCAAGGGTACACTTGCAATAATCCGGAATGCATCCATGCTGGTGCGATGACTGGATACACATCTGACATGTAAACAACTGAATATCTGAGTTATGACATAAACAATCTGCATTTTTTTTGCATACAGGTTGCGTTGAATGAGTATAAACAAATGAAGATTAGCTAAATCCGGTTGATGTTTATCCCCAATTCCCTTGTTCCATAAAAAAATTCTTTTAAATTTGGTGCCGTTAACGCCTGATAATCCGGTTGCCTAATTTCTCAGCCATGGTTGCATTCAGTAATATTGCTTGGTTTAAAGCAAATGTTCTTATCCGCAGGTTACCGCTGTTATTCCTTGCACAAGCACTTGTCGCTGCCACCTATTCGCAAGCCATATCGCGTTATGTGATTTCAGCTTACGGGGACAACTATGACAATAACTTTCAGAGTGTTCAAGCTACAGTGGGTGAACCTGCCATATTTACGTTCAGCGATAACAGCACTTTTTTCCTGACTGAAGGTTTCCAGCAACCTTCACCATCGGAAAGGCCGCCGGAAGAATATCTGGTTAAGCTCGAAGTATATCCAAATCCAGCAAGCGATATTATTAAGGTGAGATTTTTTGTCAGAGATATTGATGATTTTACCATCAGGATCTTTGACATTGTCGGCAACCTTATGTATGAATCGGAAATAAAAAATGTGTTCAGCGGCCAGGTGAATCCGATCAATATCGCCAGATTTTCCCAGGGTTTGTACCTGATTAACGTATATTCCTCAAATGGCAAAATGAAGCTGGTCGAAAAGATTGTGAAAAATTGATTTGTGCCGAAATGATCATTATGAAAAGAATATTGCCATTACTTTTAATCCTATTGTTTCATGCAGGAATGCTCCCTGGGCAGGAAGCAGGGTCACCAAACGGATTTAATTACCAGGCAATTGCCCGTGATTTTAACGGCGAAGAAATGAGCAATGTCGATATCCAGGTAAGGATATCCATTTATTCGGGTGAAACGGGAATTCTGGAATGGCGTGAGATCCATGCCGTGACTACAAACAATTTCGGATTGTTCAACCTGATCATCGGGAAAGGGACGCATGAAGGAGGCCGCAGAAATTACTTTTCTGAGATCCAATGGGGATCGGCAGCACATTATCTTCAGGTTGACCTGAGTTTCAACGGGGGCGCCGACTTTCTGGCCACAGAAAGGCACCGGTTGTTTTCAGTTCCCTATGCCATGTATGCCAATACTGCCGGTAATGCCGGCGGCGGGGGATCAGACGGGGATACCAGTCCGGCCAATGAAATACAATCACTGGCACAGACCGACACGCTGATCTTGCTGAAAAACCCCGACGGAACCACCCAGTCATCCCTGAAGAACGATTTCGATCCGAAAAACGAGATCCAGGATCTCCTGATCTCCGATCATATCCTGAAGATCACCAATAACCCCGATGCCAACGATATAAACCTTAACCAGTATCTCGACAATACCGATGACCAGACCCTGACCATGGAAACCGATTCGCTGAGAATCTCAGACGGTAATGCGGTAAGTATTTCGGAACTAAAGAATCCGGAAAGTGTAAATTTTTATGTTGAGAAAAAGTCTTCCAGTACTGCTACCCAAAATCCTGAACCTCTTCGTTTTACTGTAACCAAAATGGAAGGAATTAATTATAATTCCGCAAGTGGGATTTTTACCGTATTACATGAAGGAATATATTCATTTTATCTGATTTATGAAGCACTACAAGGTCAAATAGTAGAATTGGTTGTACAAAATAATAATGTTGATTCCTGGCCATCTTCAAATAATTTTAATGAAAAGCTTAAAATTTCTTTTATGTATTCATTAAACACTTCAGATACTTTTTATATTAGGGTTACAAATACTGGTACCATTGGTAAAGCAGCTTTTTATGGATTTAGGGTATATTGATATCCAAAATAATGTTTTCTGTATTCTTCTCAGTCTCCTGCACAAAACCTTAGCCATTAAGTTGTTTGACAGTATGATTTGTATTGAATAAAACATTATTCGGGATACAACCTTGTATGACACGGAATAATTCATCTTCATAATTGTACCATGATTATTTTCCCGTTCTTTTTGTCTTGATACAAAAAGAAGATTCCCGGCACACAGAAAAAGCTGCAGAGCAACGACCTATTTGTAGAAAATATAACATCAACACCATACAAAGCCGCGTAGCGGTGATCTATACCTGATAATAAGATTTGCGTTGATTAAAACATTATAACGATCGGGTATGAAAAAAAAGCAATTTTTCACGATCCAAACATATTTACAAAATGTTGCATTTATTTCTCAAATTTGAAATGTTTGCCGGATCATTTAGTAACTTACAGTGAATAATTAACGTATTATCAAATTAGTTAATTTAACCGTCTTTTTTGTATCTTTAGCTAAGAAAATTAGACTTGACATACGATTATAACGCTTTTTTAAGTTATATAATTTAAACCAGTTTTAAACAATGACAAGCTTAAAAGTCCTTCTGGGGCTGTTCCCCAAAACTGCCGACATTGAAGCAACAAGGGCAGCGCTGGAAACCGAATATGCAGAATTCAAGGCTTTTCTGAAATCAAAGGAATTAAAAGAATACCTTGATCTGGAGAAAATTGTTAATACCGATGATTTTGAGCAAAGAAAGAAACAAATTATGTCGCAAAAATACAGCGGCACGGAAGAATTCAAAAAAGAAAAAGAGTACCTGAAACTTTCCAAAGACAAAGAGATTAAGAATTTTTTCAGGATCAATTCCTCGGCAGAACTTAAAAACCTGGAAGAATTTGAAAAATCTAAAGAGCTGAAAAAGTTCCAGCAGCTTGAAAAGTTCCTTGAATCGGATGAATACATTGCTGTAAAAAAGTATATGGCATTGCCGCCCAAAAAAAAGTATGAACAAAGTGACCTGCATAAAACCGAACAACAATACCATCAGCAGGCTGCGTCGAGCTGGATAAAAAATTATTACAAAGTCCTGAAAAACAAATCGTTTGTCGATTATAAAAACCTCCTTGATTCCGACCGTATTAAAGCATTTGAAAAGCTTGAAAAGTTTATTGGATCGGGTAAAGTTTCCCAGGCCAGACAAAATTTAAGCAAGACCGAATTTCATGAGTCGGATGAATACAGGAAACAACTGGAATTCAACCAGATGCTTAAATCCAAAGAAATAAAGAACTACAACAAAATATTGAAACTACCCTACTACAATGATTATGTGAAATTGGACAATTCGGATGAAATAGAGGCTTTTGAGGAATTGCAGAAACACGTGTTGTCCAATGATTTCAAACAGGAAAAAAAGAAGATAGAATCGGCCAAATTCAATGATACCGAGGAATACAGGAAACAACAGGAATACCTTTCATTAAAAAATTCGAAATTATTCAAAGATAATTTCAGGTTCAGGGCTTCGAAACAATACCGGAGTTTCCTTGCTATAAAGGATTCTGAGAAACTGAATCAACATGAGGAATTGCAGGCGCTGATGAATTCCGCGGAATTTAAAAAGGTTAAGGAATATATGTTGCTGCCCGGAAGTAAAAAATATGAGCTCTCTGATGAATACAAGCAGGAACAGCGATTTCTGGCTTTAAAAAATTCCGATCAATTCAAGTGGTATTTTTCCGTGAGAAATTCCAACAAGTTTGATTTCCTGAAACAATGGAAAATAAGCTTTGAAGACGATTTTACCTCGGATAAGCTCGACCGGAAAAAGTGGATAACCAGATATTTCTGGGGAGATACCATTTTGCACGACAGCTATTCACCTGCATATGAAAAACAATTTTTTACCGATGGCAAAAACATCGAAATAAATGATTCCGTTTTGAAAATTGTGACTAAAAGTGAAAAGATCGAAGGAAAAGCCTGGAATCCTAAAATAGGCTTCTTTCCCAGAGAATTTGAATACACTTCGGGCCTCATCAGCACCGGGAATAGTTTCCGTCAGCTTTATGGAACGTTTGAAGCCAAAATAAAATTCAATAAAAATTATCCTGTAAACCATGCCTTCTGGATGCTGGCCGATCAGATAGTACCCCACATTGAAGTAGCAAAGACACATAAAAGACTGGTTATGAGTAATATATGGGGGAATCTTGCTGAAACAAAAGGAATTAAATCTAAAGTATCCAAAATAGGGCTTTCCAGGTTTACAAGCGACTATTATATTTACACCCTGGAGTGGTCTAAAGAACGGCTAACCTGGAAAATTAACAGCCTTACAGTTGCCACGTCGACTGAAGGAGTGCCCCAGGTACCCATGTATGTGATCTTATCATCAACCTTATACAAAAATATAAACGGCTCGGTATTGCCGGCAAGCATGGAAGTCGACTGGGTAAGATGCTATGAGAGAGCAGATCAGTGATCTTATTGAACTAGCTGAATCCATTGATAGAAATAGTCCGGGCAGGAAAGATCATCCTCATCGAAATCTGAGCTGCCGGAATTGCGCAAAAGGCTTGAGAAGCTATAGTCAGAAATCAGTTCGTCTTTTTCCAACAAATCATTCAGCAACATTTCTTGGCTTTTCATTCTTGCTATTCATTAATTTCTAAAGTACAAATTTAAGGCCGAATGTTGTATCCAAAGTTAAGGATACATTAAGTTGATATGAATTAAATTCAACAATGATTAGCTTATTAATTACTCATTAGAACTTAAATAATTCACCTTTATCCTTTTCTCCTTGAATGAGAATAGGATCCTGCCTACCGGCAGACGGGCAAAAGAATCAAGGCAAAACGATGCTTCCCCGACCTGTGAAATCATGCTTCGCATGGCTGGCTTTGCCAGCATTTCACAGGTCAGGGCCTTCGCTCTTTTTTATCTCAAAGGAATTATCAATTGGATGAGGCTGTGAAATGTTTAATTCCATTATTGGTGAAGACAAAACAGTTTTTACCTTGTCATTTTTGGTTCTATATGGAAATCCAATTCGTACTGTAATCAATTTTAATCATGATCTACTGGAAATAATCAAATCCTGTTGATCAGTTGATGGATGATTTTTTTGATTTTCTCCTCAATAGCCTGATAATTTTCCACTTTCTTTCCGGTATAGAGCAATGCCAGCACTATTTTTCTATTCTTCACAGTGAGGTTGTCATAGAGGGGCTTCTTAGTTAACCGGTAGGCTTCCCGCATTCTTCTTTTAAGCAGGTTTCTGGTCACTGCGTTCTTAAACACTCTTTTGGAAACTGAAATGAGGATTTGTGCCGGGTATTTGAGATCGGTCTCCGCAGGAAGGTAAAATATTCTGAACGAAGGAACTGAGAATGTTTTCCCTTCGGCAAACAACCGGCCGATCTGTTTCTCGCTTTTAAGACGTTCTTCCCTTTTAAAAAAGAACCTGTTCATCAATGGTGCTGATTAAGTGATTATCCGAACGAGTGCAGTTTATCTCAGGCATGCTTATGTATGATTCTTCTTAAGAACAATCCTGATTTTCGAGCCCCTGCCCACCTCCGAATCATTGACAAAGATTTTTCCGTCGTGATATTCCTCAATAATCCTCTTGGAAAGCGATAATCCTAATCCCCATCCGCGCTCTTTTGTGGTGTAACCGGGCTTAAAAATGGTTTTATATTTGTTTTTGGGAATTCCTTTGCCGGTATCTGTAATATCCACATAAACGACCTGTGTATGATCTGCAATGGTAATCTCAATGCTCCCGTTCCCGTCGATAGCATCGATGGCATTTTTACACACATTCTCAATTACCCACTCAAATAGTTCTGGATTCAGCGGTACCAGAAGTTCATCATGTGGAAGATGAAGCACATAGTTCACTTTTCCTGAAGAACGTGTCTTCAGATAATTGATGGCACGAATTATGGCCTGTTGAATGTTTTCTTTGTTCAGCAATGGTTTCGAGCCGATTTTTGAAAACCGTTCGGTGATTTTTTCAAGCCGTTTGATATCTTTTTCAAATTCAAGAAGCATGTCTTTCTCACCCGATTTATTTTTCATAATCTCAAGCAGGGCAAGCAACGATGATATCGGTGTACCCAGCTGATGGGCAGTTTCTTTCGACAGACCGACCCATACCTTATTTTGTTCGGTTTTTCGGGAAGCACTGAAAGCAAAATAAGACACTATAATAAAAAGCAGGATAATAGCAAGCTGAACATAAGGATAATAGGTGAGCCTGGTGATGATGGTCGATTTATCGTAATACAGGTATTGCTTTTCTTTATCGGAGATATTGATGAGTATTGGTTCCTGCTCCTGTTTAAGCTTATGCAGCTTTTTGCGGATATATAATGGATTTGATGTCAGCGTTGAATCAAGATTCCTGAAGAACAATACGTTATCACTGGAATCGACTACAATAACCGGAATGCTTTCATTACCTTCAATAATTTTCAGATAGAACCCAAGTTGGTCAATTGATTCTTCCCGTGTGATATACTCTTGTGCCTCAGTCCATATTTCTATCTTCTTCCTCTCTTCTGCGGCCAGATTTTTCACAAGTCTGCTGGTATACCAAAGCGAACTGACACCAATAAACACTGCACTCAAAAAGAGAAGAAACTTCCAACGTATCTTTTGGGTATAAATATTCAATTTAAATGTTTTTAATATTCCTTATTGCCGGATGAATCGCTTTTCTGTACATCATCCTCATCATCCCATTCAATAATAAACTCCGGCTTTTTGTTTGTTTTCTGTTCTTTCTTATCAAATTTAAAATCTTTTTTATCATTCCCCTCATCCCACTCAATAATAAATCGCTTGTTTGGATCTGCATCCGGATTAATTTCATCATTCCCGCCATTGTCGTTTTTCAGCAATCTTTTCATTTCTTCTTTCTCTTCCGAAATATTCTTCCTGAAGATCCCCAGTGCCTTTTTTTTATCGAGTGAAACCTCATATTCCGTGCCTTTTCCTATTATTTTAATGGGTATTCGTATTCCACCCAGTCCGTCATCTTCGATGACACCAAATTTATCGATTTCGGCGCGCTTTTTACCGGCTTTCCTGGTGAGAAGTTCGTTGAGTTCAACCTGAATCCTGTAATCGTAGCTATTGTCAAATTTATGTATACCCGAGCCTTTGATATTGAATGCCGAAGAATGGATATCCATTTCCGGAATAATCACCTTCTGATCGGCAACCAGTATCTGATTTTTTAGTGTTTTGAATTTGATATTTCTCAATTCATCCACGGCAATAAACTTTGATAAGCCCAGCATCGGTTCATAATTGAGCAATTCTCCGTTAACAATCTCAAAATCAGACTTGGCGGTTATAGTACTTCCCTCAAAATTGATCCGCTTATCCCACAATGCATTGAAATCTATATTTCCGGTAAGTTTTCCTCTCAGGTTTTCATCAAGAATTACGTCTTGTCCGAAATTATTAAAAGCATAAAATAATTTCTGAATATCCACTTCATAAAGCTCAGAGGAGCAATCCACGGCAAATTTAAGATTATCCAGCTGCCTGATGTCTGCCGATCCCTCAACATATCCGTCGGGAATTATCAGCTTAAAATAGTGGAACCGGATTTTCTTTGGAATATATGTACCCGAAGCTGTAACATTTTTGGCGACAAATTTTCTGAATATGAAAGTATTTACCGTAAAATTGACCCTGCCGGTAAAATCGGCAGGAAATTTAACAGGCACTGAACCGGTATCGGATTCAGCCTCAGGAAGTATTGAATTCAGGTCTAAACGGTTTGAATGAAATTCGGCTTCCACATCGCAGCTCCCCTTCTTGTTCAGGTATTCGGGTAATCCTTTAAAAACAGCATTAGCCGTAAAATCACTGTTGCCCAGAAACCATGAAAAGTCCCTGAACTGAATATTGTCATCTACCAGCACAGTACCGTTTACCTGCCTGCATGCATTCCTGGCATTCGTGTATCTGAATGACAGATCCGATACGGTTATCCTGCCTTTTTTAAGAAGCGGCCAGAAATCGCTCCCTTTCATTTCTCCCAACCGCATCAACCTACCGCTGAGCCCTATTTCAGCCTTAATTCTTCCGGAAACTTCCTGCAGCGTGTCCAGATTCAGAAAATCTTTCAGTTCCTCCGCCAAACAATCCGCTGAGAAAGATCCTTCAACAGAGGTGGGATCTGATCCGATGAATTTCACAGCACCGGTAAGCATACTCTTGCCAAGTTGTGCAGAGAATCCCTTAAGGTTCAATTCCGATATCCGTACTTTGCCTGATGTGCCTGTTGTATAAATCCCGTCAAGAGTTAAAGCTGTTATTTTTCTGCGGTTATGCCGATTCTGTATAATCCCTTTGTTTATCCCGAAGTTAAAATGAATACGGGGAATTGCGTTCCTCCCTGCCGGTCCGGTTAGCGTGCCTTTTATATCTGCCAGGCCGGATATCTCATAATCTTCCCTTATTGCAGTTAACGGAACTGGAACAAATTCCGACAAATCTTCAAGATTAGCCTTATCGGAATTGATTGAAAGATTTATTGTGGTCTGTGCAGCGTTTCTTATGTTTCCCTCGAAATATACTATTGTTTTGCCATAAAGTAAACTGCTCGGATTAAACCGGTAGTCCGTTTTGTTAAAAAACAGGTCAATATCGGCCAGAATATACTTACCGGAATAACTCACATCTTTTCCGATACCCAGATGCAATAATGAAACATAACCTCTTACCAAGAGGTGATTTCCCTTATCGGTAAATTTTGCTTTCACCGCAAGCTTTTTCGAATGTGTCTCGATCTGCACCTGGTTCCGAAGATCGGTATAGCTGATCAGGATATTTGAAAGCACAAGATTCTGCAATTTGATGTTGTATTCGCCTGTATCTTTCTGTGATCTTTTCCAGATCAGGTAATTTGTATTTCCTTTCCGGTCAGCCAGCAGATTTAATTTTGCATCTGCGATCCGAAGGTTCTTCAACCCGTAATCCCCCCTGATAATACCCGGAATGCTGAACTCAAAGAAAACCGATCTGGCAAAAAGCAATGTATCGGCTGAAGAAGGTAAAAATTCGGAAGTTGAAATACCCAGGCCTGATTTAGCCATCACGTTTTTTAATTCAACCGAGGCATTTGGAAACCTTTTAAACACAGAAAAATTAATTTTGCTGATTTCGACTTCGGTAATCAGATGCTTGTCAAGGTATCGTTTAATATACCTTATAACCGTATTCTCATATGAAAGCGTGAAAATAAATCCGGTAATCAGACAGATCAAAAAAAACGACAACAATGCAATCAGTAACCACCTGTATTTCTTCATACCCGCATTCTTGAAAACTGGTACAATATTAGCAATTTGGGGATAAGAGTGAAAAGAAAAATCAGATTTTCTGTACACACAGATACCCCATATTATTCCTATCTTTTCTGCCTGAACAGGTAAGGTAAGAGTTGTTTTAATTTTAAAACAAAGATTGCATCACTTTATTTTATTGCTGCTGTTTTTTTAAGCAGGAACTGCATGTCATCGTGAGGATGGAGTTCGTAAGGTTGAATTCCTTTTCTAAATATTCTCAACGTCTTGTTCCCATAATACTGAATATTTCCCTGTTCAATCCTGAAGAAAGTACCTTCACGCAATCCTGTTACATAAATCCCCGTATTTAGTTCAATAAATTCGTTAATTCTTGCTTCACGGGTTTCGCCGGCATGACCTGTCGGATTTGAATCAAGATAATGGGGATTTATCTGGAAAGGGACCAGGTTAAATGCCCTGAAATTTTCGGGTTGGATGACAGGCATATCATTTGTAGTACATATAGTCGGACAGGCCAGGTTTGCCCCTGCGCTCCAGCCAACATAAGGGATCCCGGCAAGTACCCTTTCACGAATTGCCGGAAAAAGTCCGGTTTCCTGCAGTAATGTAAGCAACCTGAATGTATTTCCTCCTCCGACCACAATAGCCCGGGCTTCATGAACCGCTTTCACAGGATTCTTCGTTTGATGCACTGACGATGCGTGAATTCCTATAGTTCCGAGTTTTTCGTTCACCAACCCAGTATAGGAATCAAAATCAATGGTTACCCCCGCAAAGGGTACAAACAACACAGCTTTACAATCCGCACCGAGAAAATCGTAAATATGTGGAAGCGGATATTGAAGATATCCTTCGCCTGAATTCGTGGAGTTGCTGAACAGTAGAAGCCTCATTTTTAAATCTGTAAAGAAGACTAAACAGCAAAATTAATGCTTGATCTCGTTCTTAAGGGTTTCGTCTTTGATCCTTTTAACCTTACCTGGTGCCGATCTGAGCACCGATTGCCTGTGAATGAGCTGGTTGATTTTTGGAAGAATAATCTCCATGTTCAGCGGTTTGGTAATATAATCATCGCACCCTGCCATGATACTCTTTTCCTTGTCACCTGACATGGCATATGCTGTCTGAGCTATTATGGGCAATTCATTCCGGTATTTTCGTATTTCCCTTGTGGCTTCGTAACCGTTCACTTTGGGCATCTGAATATCCATAAGTACCAGATCGATGGTGTCGGTGTTTTTGCAGAGTTGTATCGCTTCTTCACCGTTTACCGATCGTTCAATCCTGGCCCCTGTTCTTCTCAACAGCTCATTCAGAAAATAAAAGCTCTGCTCGTCATCTTCAACGATAAGGATTGTTTTTCCCTGCCAGTTATAGGCATCGAGGGTTTCATATATTAAATTCTCGCCTGTGATCCGCGAAGATTGTATGTAGGGTAGTGTAAAATAAAATGTTGTGCCTCCACCTTTTACTGAATCAACCCACATTTCGCCATCCATAAGCTCCACAAGGTTTTTGGATATGGCAAGTCCCAGACCGGTGCCCACAATGTTCTGTTCTTCAGAATGGGTGGTTCGTTTAAACCGTTCAAAAATAATGCCTATCTCGTCTCTTGATAAGCCTACTCCGGTATCCCTGACATAAAACTCTACAAATTTTTCGTTTTTCAGGTTGCATCCAAACTCAATGCTGCCTTTATCAGTAAACTTTATGGCGTTGCTGATGAGATTCGACATGACCTGCTTAAGTCTGAATGGATCGGTCTTGATGGTAAAATCACCTGTTATCGTCTTTATTTTAAGTGAAATATGAGTTTTCCCGACATTATTCTTAATCTCATCGAACGTTTTGTACAACTCATACATCATTTCGGTAACATTGCACTCTTTCTTGCTGACCTTAATCTCACCGGCCTCTATCTTGGCAATATCAATGATATCATCGATGAGATTCATAAGCAGTTCCCCGCTCGACCGAATATAATTCACAAAGCTCTTTTTCTGTTCATCGGGTATTTCTTCCGCTCCAAGCAAACTTGAAAAACCAATGATGGAATTCATGGGTGTGCGTATCTCATGCGACATATTGGCAAGGAATGAAGATTTGAGCTTATCGGAAGTCTGTGCCTTATGGGTTTCTTTTTTCAGTGCAGAAATATAGAGGTTCCTTTCGGTTACATCAATGATGATCCCTCTCTTACCCACCAGCCGGTCTCCTAAAACCACATTATCGGAATAAACCGATGCAGGAAATCTTGATCCGTCTTTCCTGATTGCCACAAAATTCGAATTTTCAAGCTTTATTTTCCCGAGGATATCGTCATTGGATTCCGATATAACAGTTTCAATAAGGTTCAGTCCCTGCTTCATGTCCTCATCGGAATACCCGAATTTTTTATACCATGCTTTGTTGACATACGTGAAGTTGCCCAGCTCATCGGTTTCGTATATGCTTTGCGGCAGCATGTCGGTAAGTTCGCGGTAACGGAGTTCGTTTTCTTCGGCGGTATGGAGTGCCTTATCTCTCTGACGTTCACGTATATACAATTGTGCTATTAAATTTCTGAATTCCTTGTATATCTGATAGATTTCATTGGAAGGATTTTTCAGTTCAAGCTTTTCATTGTATATGAAATTGTTTTCGGTGAATTTGGAAATATAGCCTGTTAATTTTTCAAGATGTACCAGAATGTGTTTTGAAATGAGAAAACTCACCATTATGGCGATGAGAACAGCCAATACAATAAACCCGATATATAAGAGCTTCAACCTTGCCAGCAGGGTTTTCTGGGTCGTCATGGCTGTAGAATACAATACCGACAAACTTTTGTGAAGGTTGTCGGCTTCCTCGTTCAGTTCAGACCTCAGGCCTTTATTGTCAGACTGGCCAATTTTATTTTCCATGTTAACCAGCATCCGGAACGTGTTCCGGTAATCATTGACCAGCGCAACAGTTCTGCTTTTTTCGCTACGGGAGAGAACCCGGTTCCGCCTGACAGACTGGATCAGTCCATCGGTCAGCCTTTCATAATTCTCAATATAGAATTTATCGCGCCTGAGGAAGTAGTCCTTTTCATTTCTTCTGACCTGCAGTAACTGCATTTTATCAATTCCCCTGGATTTTTCGAGCGTATTCACATAATCGATCATTTCGCCTTCAACCCCAAAATTTTTATATCCGTGTTTGAAAATCAGGTAGACAAGACTGTCAAAAACAATAGAATACGAATCGAAGTCTGTGCGTATCTGATCCACTTCGGCATTGTAATTGAAGGATGTTGAATACCTCGAATGATCAATCACCAATAACTTCTTCTTTATTTCGGCAGCCAGTATCTGCTGCTCATCCAGGTATTTGCTTTTCCCGCTTATGAAAAAAACAGGATTTACTGTTTCGGCATACAGAAAGTTATCCGATACTTTAAAAAGTTTTAATAAGCTGAGATGCAACGATTTGATTTCATCAACAACATAATTTATCCTGTCTTTTCTAGCCTGTACAATGTAATTTAATGGAATTGTCAGCGAAGCGGTAAAAAGAACAAAGGCTATCAGCCAGAATAAAAACCTGTATCGCAATGAATTAAACATATACCAGATAACAATTCGTGCAAATATTGAAAATAAGCATAATTAACTCAATTAAGCAAACAAAAGTCCAAAAGTTTTTCACATTACGTTTTATTTTGAGAAAATGGTGTTCATGAACCTATTATATGTTTTACTTCCTGCCGGAAGGCTCTGTTTTCACATTTACGGGTCTGAATTCCATCCTGTACGCGGGCAAATTGAATACCAATAATTTTCCTGTAAGCACATGATCAAGATCCAGGATGATTTTCAATACTTCCTGGGCCATAATACCTCCTGTAAGATGGGTCAGTATGCTGAATGAAGCAATACCGCCGAGTACCGGTTTTTCAATTCCTTTGGGCACACGGGGGTATAAATTTCTGAACGATGGCCCCCCTTTGTAATTAAAAACCGTTACACCAATCTCCGATTCAAAAATGTGTCCGTACACAACCGGTTTTTTTAACCGTATTCCGGCATCGTTAATAAGGTAGTGTGCCGGAAAATTATCTGTTGCATCCACCAATATATCGTAATCAGCAGATATCGTATCAATATTTGATTCATCCAGGCAAATATTGTGCAGTTCAATTTCCGTCAGTTCATTGATCTCCCCAAGCTTAATTCTTGAAATAATCGCTTTCTGTTTGCCGGTGTCACTGTTCCCATAAAGAGTCTGCCTTGCCACCATATCTTCTTCAACAAGGAAGTTGTCAGAAATTCCAAGTTTGCCTAATCCCGAGACAACGAGATTTTGCATGACCGATGTTCCTTTGCCTCCGGCACCGATCACCAGCACTTTGGATTTTTTTATTCTTTCCTGCCCCTTAAGGCCTACAGAAGGCAAAGAAATCTGTTTCGAGTACCTTCTGATTTCAAGAGGTGTAAGAATTTCTGAATTCATACGTTAAAAAATTTGGTAAATATAGAAATTTTAACGACAACTGGTACTCCTTGTTATCTAACAACAAAGGCCACCATATATTATGGCAGCCTTTTGCTTATTTCAAAAACAGAATTCTTCTTAAAATCCGACTGAAAGTCCCACGCTGAAGGGATAAAGTTCAGGGCCTTTATTTTTTTCGAAAAAGGGAGTGGGGTAATAATAGCTGTATACTTCCAGGTTTTTATATCCGATCCTGGCGGTTAATCCATACCTCAAGGGATTTATATTGTAATCATCCTGATCTTTCTCTCTCTTTTTCTTACCGTCCTCAAGGTATACGACCTTGGTATGTGACCCCAGCTTTAAACTCCCGATAATCCCTCCGGAAATATACACACGCTTTGATCTCTTCTCTCCCCCAATTTGCAGTTCAAGCAGCAACGGAACATTGAGGTATGTTGCGGTCAATTTCGATTTGGTAAGCGAAATGGTAGGGAATTCTTTGCTGACTATGACTCCGGCTTCCTCCATGATGCTGTTGTTTCCATCAAACTGGTAGTTGTTAAACTCAATTCCGAGGCCTGAAACAAGCCCAAACCGGTTACCGATGATTCCAAGACTTACCTGCTGGAAATTCAAGTTAACGTTCCATGATCTCCCGGTATTCAAATCCATAAACTGGTTCTCGGATGTTCTTGACATGCTGAAATCGTTGTCCAGGAAATTATTCAACCCCAGTTCCAGTCCTGACCAGTGGCCCTTGAATTTTTTTCCTTTAGGTTCTTCACCGTTCTCACCGTCAGATTCTTTTATGTTTACCGAGGTATTGCCATCCTCGTCTTCCACAATACTGATATCCCTGTCTCCAATCTTAATTTTTGTGGTGTCTCTCTTTTCTTCTTTGACCACCTCATCCATATTAATGGATACCCCCTGTTCATCATCATTAACAATATCCGGGGCGTTCTCTTCAATATTCTCAGGCACTGAGGCCGTATCTGCCTCCTGTCCGGGGGCTATTCCCCAAATCAGGAAGAGTATCAGAACAATCGCGTTTATTTTTTTCATAGTTTGCATGTTAGTTGAAAAATGACTTTATTATTTGTGTGACGGACAGGGTAATTGAAAAGTTACAGGCCGGCTATTTTTTTCGGTTCGTTGAAATGCTGAACGATTCAGATTTAATGCCGTATGTGGTTATATCTCCTTCGGGATTTGTTTTTCTGATGATTTCAAGGTTTGATTCGGTGAGATAATTCACCCCTTTCAGACCGGCATTGGCCAGGGTCCAGAAATTCAGATCCCCTGAAGATGATGAAATATGCAATTCGGAAAGATTATCCCGAATTCCGGTAAGCCCTGGCATACCCTGTTTTTTTTCGGTGCCGTCAACAGTATTGTCAATTTGATGTGATGCCATCAGTAAATCTTCACGTATCTTCCCTCTGCTGATCGTTGTGACCTCAATAGGTTTCATCCTGTAAAGAGCGGGTTCCTTTTTTTGCACAGGGTATATTTTACACGTATCAGCCGGCTCCATTGAGCTTATTTTTTCCGGCTTTCGGGGTAAAGCAGCTAATCTGACTGTTCCTGAATTATTATCTTCCTCTGCATTGCTGTCTGTTTTAAGCGATTCATCCTGTTTACCGGTAACTATCGCGTTATTTGCAACTGAACCCGTACTAACTTCACCCGTTGAATAATCCCTGTTTCTGAAAACTATTACGGCCAACAGAATTGCAGCTGCTGCACCGGTAATATACAGAATGCGGTTCCGGAAAAATACCGGGGCAGGGATCCTTTTCAGGGCATTTTTACCTGTATAGATAACGGACAGATCCGGATGCAATCTGGTTTTTTCAAACGCAGTGAATCTATCCTTTTTTTCCGGATGCTGCTGCAGGTATTGCATCAGCTTTTTATGAGAACCGGCGTCGAGGTCGTTTTCCATGGCACCGATGCAAAATTCCTCAAAGTTCGATGTGCTTATTTCATCCACGTCCTTAAAGTCTTTCTTCAGTGCATCTTTATCCCGGAAAGAAACATGCGTGCCGGGAACATTCAGGGGACCAAAAGCATTGAATTCTTTTTCGAGATCGGGATTTTCAGATAGGAAGTACATGAGCTCAGCCGTTTCAACAGGGCTAAGTTTGCCGTCGAAATAATCGATGAAGCAAAGCTCGTAATTATGTTGATTGATTTTCATCCTGTTTTTTATATCATGGCTTCAATGCTTCCCAGGTAGTTTTTCAGAAATACCCTTCCACGGTAAATATAGACCTTTACCTGCGACTCGTTCAAACCTGTAATCTGGGCTATTTCATCATACGAATAGCCTTCATAATCACGTAAAAGAATCACCGATCGCTGGTCTTCGGGAAGCCTTTGAATGGCTTCATGCAAAATTTCTGAAAGACCCGAATATTGATCGTTGTGTGAATATTTTTCCTGTTTCACTTCCTCAAGGTCAGCCCGGTATTTATCCTTCCTAATCATGTCAATCATTGTATGGTATGCTGTTGTAAACAGATACGACCTGACTTTTTCTGCCGATACATCTGCAATTTTTACCCATAGTTTCGCATATGTTTCCTGGACGATATCCCTTGCACCTTCATCATCACGAAAATTTTTAAGCACAAACCGGTAAAGCCTGTCGGCATATTCATCCACACTCCTGTTATATTCTCCTATGGTCATCGTTCAGTTCTGAATGATTGTAAGACGTTCCGAGAAGGAAAAAGTTACAGGTCCTTTGAATTTTTCCTCATATTTAACATTCTGCAAAACAAATTATTACAAATTTATTTATTTTTTTTAAAAAAAAGTTCCCTGAAAAGTTGACAATCGGGAGAAAAATATATTACCTTTGACCAAACGTTCAATCAAAAAAGACATGCTGCTTTTTCTTAAACGGGTGTTTATGACTGACCGTTCAGTTTTAAAATAAAATCCTCTTCATGTCACCGCGTACCAAAGAGCAATACAAAGAAATAAGGCAGGGGAAAAAACAGCTGATCATGGGATCAGCTCTTGAGCTCTTTGCCCAGAAAGGATTTGAGAATACCACCATCAGTCATATTGCAAAAAAGGCCGGTATTTCAAAGGGACTCCTTTATAATTATTTTGAAAGCAAGGATGTATTGCTGGAAGCCATATTGAATACAGGTATCGATGAGCTGATGGAGTTCTTTGATCCGAATAAGGACGGTATCCTTGAGGAACAAGAGCTTGAGTTTTTCATCAATGAATCATTCAGGCTGGTCGAAAAAAACAGGGAGTTTTGGAAACTTTACCTGTCGGTTTCCCTTCAGCCTGCAGTTTTTAAAAAGTTTGAAAAACGCATCGATGATTTATACCGGCCTGTAATGAATATGCTGGTCAGCTATTTTAAAAATGCCGGGTTTGGTAATCCGCTTATGGAAACCATGTTGTTTGCCTCACTTCTTGACGGTATAACACTTGATTATGTGATGAAACCCGATATGTTCCCGCTTGATCAGATCAAAAAAGAATTAATTGAAAGGTATTGCAATCATAAAAAAACAGCACCATGAAAAACGCATTTCTACCATTTTTGGTTTCAGTCATTTCAAGTCTCACGTCCTTTTCTCAGGATGCAACTGAAATCGTGATAAAGGCCAATGACAAAATGAACGGCGAAAAATCGAGTTACAGCATCATGTCGATGAAAATTATCCGTCCGACATGGGAACGCACCATCTCATTCAAAACGTGGACTATGGGAACACAGTACTCCCTGGCGCTCGTTACTGCGCCGGCGAAGGAAAAAGGACAGGCTTACCTTAAAAGAGGAAATGAAATGTGGAACTGGAACCCCTCCATCAACCGTATGATCAAACTTCCTCCTTCCATGCTTTCACAGGGATGGCTGGGATCGGATTTTACCAACGATGACCTGCTGAATCAATCCTCTATAGTGGTGGATTATACGCATAAAATCACCGGAAGCGAAACGCTTCAGGAAAGAGAATGTTATAAGATAGAACTTATTCCAAAAGAAAATGCCCCCGTGGTTTGGGGAAAAATTCTTCTGTGGATTTCCAAAAACGAGTACCTGATGCTTAAAAGCGAATATTACGATGAAGATAATTATCTTGTAAAAACCGAACTGGGATCTGATATAAAAGATATGGACGGCAGGATTATACCGGCAAAATATGAACTTATCCCTGCTGATAAGGAAGGGTATAAAACAATAGTTTCATGGGACACGGTTCAATTTAATATTCCCGTTTCCGATAATTTCTTTTCTCAGCAAAACCTGAAGACTGTAAGGTAAGTTACCGGCTGATAACATCAACAGAGTTGATAAATTATCCGGATATTTTTAAGTACAATTTAACCAATTAATTATGAATTATTTAGCAATAGCATGGCGGAATATATGGCGCAACAAAAAGAGAACGCTCATTACGGTGGCAGCTGTTTTTGTGGCGGTTTTTCTGTCGACGTTTATGACTTCGATGCAGGAAGGCACGTATGCAAAAATGACTGAAAATATAGTCAAATTCTATTCGGGTTACTTACAGATCCAGAATCCGAAATACTGGGAAAGCAAATCCATCAACGATGTTTTTAAACCCGGTGATAAACTGTATAATTCCATCAATTCAGTGCCTGAAGTAACCTATTATGTTCCGCGCCTGGAATCCTATACGCTAATCTCATCCGGCGATTATACAAGGGGAGGGGCATTGATCGGTATCGATCCTGAGAAGGAAAACAGGCTCACAGGTTTGTCAAAATGGGTTGCACAGGGCAGCTATCTGAAACCCGGTGATGATGGTGCACTTGTCGCCGTTAACCTGGCTAAACATCTGAATGTTCATCTGGGCGACACGGTCATACTTATCAGCCAGGGATATCACGGAGCAAGCGCCGCAGGTCTCTACCCGGTTAAAGGTATCCTGAAATTTCCATCGCCTGAACTTAACAATTTTGGCATTTACTTATCCATTGACAAAGCAAGGGATTTTTTCTCTGCCCCGGGAATGGTAACTTCCATTGCCCTGATGGTAGATAAATACAATGACGTGGATAAAGCCAAAAAACACCTGATCGCAGCGCTCGGGAAAAATTACAGGGTGATGACCTGGAGTGAAATGAACCCTGAACTCGTGCAAATGATCGAGGGAGACCGGGCCGGCGGAGTGGTTATGAAAGCCATACTCTATATTGTGATCGCCTTCGGTATTTTTGGTACGGTTATCATGATGGTAGCGGAAAGACGAAGGGAATCCGGAATTATGATAGCGGTGGGAATGCAAAAAATAAGGCTTTCAACCATTTTATTCTATGAAACGATATTGCTTGGTTTTATTGGCGTAATCTCAGGATTTGCATTGTGTTTTCCGTTTATTGCCTACCTGGTTAACCATCCTATCCCTCTTCCCTCACAGGTAGCCCAGGTTTATGAAACATTTGGAATTGAACCGGCAATGTTTTTCAGCATGATCCCAAGAGTATTTGTGAATCAAGCATTAACCATATTTGTTATTACAATAATCATCTCATTCTACCCGGTTATTAAGACAATCAACCTTAAACCGGTGAATGCAATCAGAGGCTAATTAATAAACATTTAAAAACAGTTATCATGATCTGGTCAGTTGCCTGGAGAAATATTTGGCGGAATAAGCTCAGAAGTACGGTTATTATTATCGGAATTACAATAGGCGTTTTTGCCGGTGTATTTATGTGGGCATTTTACGCCGGAATGGTAAACCAGCGAATAGATACCGCCATTAAAACCGAATCGTCAAACATTCAGTTGCATAATGCTGCCTACCTCGAAGATCCCGACGTTAAATTTTATATCGACAGTGTCAAAGAAAAAGTAAGCGTGATCAGCAGTCTGAAAGGAGTTAAGGCCGCAACCTATCGCACCATGCTCAATTCCATGATCATGTCAGCAGAAACAGGTGCCGGGGTGAGGATTATCGGTATCGATCCCAACAGGGAAAAACAAGTAACGGATCTTTATCAGAAAGTCATAGAAGGCGCTTATTTTGAAGGCATCAAACGAAATCCCATATTGATCGGAAACAAGCTGGCCGAAAAGCTGAATGTCAGGCTCCGGTCGAAGGTCGTGGTTACCCTTCAGCAGATGGACGGTACCATTACAAGAGCTCAATTCAGGGTTGTAGGCATTTTCAAGACTTCGAACAGTGTTTACGATGAAACTAATGTCTTTGTAAGGGATTCGGATTTAAAGGGGCTCATTGATCTGGGTGAAGATAGGGCCCATGAAATTGCGGTATTATTAACCGATAATAGTTTGCTGAATACGGTAGACGCAAATTTAAAATCACTTTATCCTGACCTGGATGTAAAAACCTGGCGCGAACTGTTGCCGGATGTCAGCCTGATTGAAGAATCAATGGATTTCTCCATGTATGTCGTCATGGGTATTATCCTTCTGGGACTGCTTTTTGCGATCATTAATACCATGCTTATGGCTGTGCTTGAAAGGATCAAGGAACTGGGTATGCTTATGGCTGTCGGAATGAATAAATTGAGGGTTTTTTCAATGATCGTGCTCGAAACTGTTTTTTTATCGATCACGGGGGGAATACTTGGAATAATCGTAGGCTCTTTGCTTACCTGGCTAACCCGGCATACCGGAATTGATTTATCGGCCTGGAGCCAGGCATATGAAGCAATGGGCTTTGCAACGATTGTCTATCCTGTTATAAGTATTGGAATTGTAATTAAAATTACAGTAATGGTTGTTATAACAGGGATTCTGGCCGCCCTGTATCCCGGCATTAAAGCTTTGCGCTTCAAACCGGCTGAGGCCCTGAGAATTGATGTTTAGTCTCAATGAAATAGTGTATGTACAAACCAATAAATTTTGCTGATATGAAAGTAATTGAAGTTAAAAATCTTGAAAAAATCTATAACGATTCCGCAGTTAAAGTTCATGCCATCAGAGGTATCGATCTTGCTTTCGAAGAAGGTGAGTTTACTGCGGTTGTGGGTCCTTCAGGTTCGGGAAAGACCACCTTTCTGAATTTGATCGGCGGCCTCGATAACCCGACAACCGGAGAAATTATTATTGACCACATCAATATCTCAGGACTCACCTCATCCAAACTGATTGATTTCAGATTGCATAATATCGGCTTTGTGTTTCAGGCCTATAACCTGATCCCTGTTCTTACTGCAAAAGAAAATGTCGAATTTATTATGCACCTGCAGGGAAGACCTAAGCAAGAACGGTTTAAAAGAGCCAAAGAGTTGCTCGAGTCTGTTGGTCTGGGCGATCGTATTGACAGCCGTCCGGCAAAACTTTCCGGCGGACAGCAACAAAGAGTTGCAGTCGCCAGGGCGCTGGCATCCAAACCTAAATTTATTCTTGCCGATGAACCCACAGCCAACCTGGATTCCAAAACTACTGAAAACCTTCTGGATATCATGGAAAAGCTGAACAGGAATGAAAAAATAACGTTTATTTTCTCTACCCATGATGCAAGGGTAGTGAAAAAAGCCAGAAGGGTTGTTACCATTGAAGACGGTAAAGTCATAAGCGATGAAAAAAGGGGATGAGAATGTTTCAGGTTCCGGGTTTCGGCAATTGAGGCTCTGGCCTTCGGACATTCAATTCATAGTTAATGTTATCGTTAATTGAAAATGAAACCTGTTAATATGAGTAAAAACAGAGTGCATGGCATTACAAGTCTCCTGATTGCAGGAATATATCTAACGACGGAAGTATGACAAAACAAACATTTACCGCAATTGCGTTAATCGCAATACTGCTTGCCAATACAGTCCTCGCACAGGATCAGAAGAAGGATAAAAAATGGTCGCTTGACGGCTATATCAGCAATGTTCAATCGGTCATTATTATGGATTCCTTAAAAGACTACTGGATCAATGATAATCTTTTTCACAACAGGTTAAACTTTCACTGGTTCCCCAGTAAAGCCCTGTCAGTTAAAATTGAGATGCGTAATCGCTTCATGTACGGGGACCAGATAAAAGGGGACACCGGAGGGACTTATATTAAAAGTCTGGCTGAAGATAACGGTATTGCAGATATGTCATGGAACCTGGCACATGGAAAATCCTATGTTCTTAACAGCATGATAGACAGAGCGCTGATCCAATATACCCTGAATAAATTCGAACTTACGGCCGGGAGGCAGCGGATTAACTGGGGACAGACTTTCGTATGGAATCCGAACGATATTTTTAACACCTACTCGTTTTTTGATTTCGATTATCCCGAAAAACCGGGAAGCGACGCCATCAGGTTGCAGTTTTATCCGAACACAACTTCTGTCGCCGATATGGCCGTGAAAGCTGACAGTGCAGGTAATATTACGGCTGCGGGTTTGTACCGGTTCAACAAGTTTGGTTATGACATTCAGTTCCTTACCGGTGTGTTGAACAGCCAGGATCTGACGCTGGGAATGGGCTGGTCAGGAAATATTAAAAGTGTTTCATTCAGGGGAGAAATGAGTTATTTCCATCCTTACAGGAACTTCGCGGATACTACGGGATTGTTTTACTTTACAATCGGATTGGATTATCTGTTCGGTAATTCATTTTACCTGCAGTTTGAAGCGCTGTATATGCAGGTACCCAAAAGTTTTAATGTTTCCAATTTCCTCGAATTCTACTCCGGTCCCCTGAGTGTCAAAAATCTTTCGTTTACCAGTTACAATTTATTCGTACAGGGCAGCTATCCCATCACACCTTTATTAAACGGTACGCTGGCTGTTATGTCGTTCCCCGAAATCAGCGGTTATTACGTGGGGCCTTCATTGAGCTACTCGCTCACGGATAATCTTGATTTTTCGCTGTATGTTCAGCTTTTCAGCGGAAAATTTAACAGTAACCGGCAAAATTTTAACCTGGGGTTTTTGCGGTTCAAGTACAGTTTTTAAGTGCCTGACCGGTCGGAAAAACCAGGAAAATCAGTTGAATAATTATCGTGATATGATAATTCACTTATCGTAATATGATAATTAATTATCGTGATGTGATAATAATTTTCACATCGCTAAGAGGGTAAAAAAATTAATATCATCCGTTAATTGGCTAATCAAGTGACGGCAACTATTAAATGAATTTTCTATTTTTTACAACCGGATAGGCTCTTTTGGCAGGAGGCACGATCTTTCAGGATGGGTTACCATACCTTCAGATTGTATTTTTTCATCTCCCGGTCCAGTTCTTTTGCTCTTCCGGTGACTTTATCCAACAATTTCCAGAATTCGGCCTTATGGTTTTTATGCACTGTATGTGCCAGTTCATGAAGGATTATATAGTCGCACAGGTGAGGAGGAAGCCTCATTAGCTGAACATTAAGGTTGATGTTGTTTGAAGACGAACAACTTCCCCATCTTGTGGAAGCATTCTTTACACTGATCTTCGAATACACAAACCCATTCTGCTTTGCCAGTTCATCCACACGCCGGGGAAGCAGTTTTTTTGCTTCGAGTCTCCATGCTTCAATAATGGCTTTGCGTATGGCTGCCTGAATCCTTAGATCGCTAACAGTCACTAACGAGGGGAAGAACACATAAATGAAGTTCTTCTTAATGATTATTCTAATAGATTTCTCCTGGTGTGGTATTATCTTAAGCCTGTGTTCACGGGTGGAAAACTGTGTATTTTCATCGAATACAGACTGGCGGCTTTCAATACGATGCATTTTTTCAAGGTTGTGCCTGATCCAGTCCCTTTTCATATGCACAAACTTGCCGGCATCGGTAAACGAAACCTTTTCCGGAATAGAAACATCCACACCCCGGAACGGCCTGACTGAAATTTTCAAATTTCTGTACCGAGCACTCCTGATCAGCCTGATATTTCCTATACCCTCAACAGAAATCTCTTTGGTCATATTTATTCCGAATAATTGCAAAAATTAGGCTAAAAACTATTATTTTAACCGCTTCAAATCAACTCCATACTCAATTCTGATGAACGGCATAAAACAAAGTAATAAAAAAAAGGTCATTGCAATCGGCATCATATCCATATTTTTATGCACGACTTATGCACAGGAGAAATGGACTCTTGAAAAATGCATTCAGTATGCCCTGGATAAAAATATCCAGATCAAGCAACAGGAATTGGATACCCGTTTGCAGAAAAATGCCCTGCTTCAGTCGAAGATAGGTTTACTACCATCGCTGAACGGCAGCATGAACAACAGCTATACGGCAGGCCGTGCACTCGACCAGACCACATATCAATTCAGGGATAACCAGACGATTCTTACCAGCAATATTTCAGCTACCGCTTCTGCCACTGTTTTCAGCGGATTTCAAAATATGAATACCATTAAAAAAAATCAGTATAACCTTCTGACAAGTTTAAAAGACCTTGAAAAGCTGAAAAATGATGTTTCCCTGAATATTGCCGCTGCTTACCTGCAGATTATCCTGAATACCGAATTGCTCAGCGCGGCAAAAAATCAAAATCAGATAACCAGGCAACAGGTCGACAGGACAGAGAAGCTCTATAATGCGGGCAGTCTTGCCAGGGCCAGCCTTCTGGAAATTCAGGCACAGTCAGCATCTGAAGAAGTACAGATCGTAAATGCACAGAACCAGCTCGAACTTTCATACCTGACCCTGGTGCAACTTCTTGAACTGGATTCAGTGCAGGGTTTTGAGATTAACATCCCCGAGATTGAAATTTCCGGACAGGGTGAGGTCATTGCAGATGTGGACAACATATTCGATGTTTCGCTGGAAGTGCTGCCTCAGATAAAAAGCGCGGAATACCGACTCGAAAGTGCTTACAGGGGTTTAAATGTTGCACGTGGCGGCAGGAGTCCGAGTATAACTATATCAGGCACCTATTATACAGGATACTCTGACGCAAGACAGAGAGTGGGCAGTTATGGAATACCCCTGGAAATCCCAAATGCAGGATTTACTTCGGGCGGTGAATCGGTTACCCTTTACCAGTCCAATCCGCAGCTTGTGAGCTATCCTTTCTGGAATCAGTTCTCGGATAATACCAGCACAAGCATATCTCTGAATATAAATATCCCATTATTCAACGGTTGGATGGTCAACAATTCCATAAGCAATGCCAAAATCTCCGTGCTCAATTCGAAATACAGCCTTGAAAATTCTAAAAACATTCTATACCGTGAGATTCAGCAGGCGTATGCCGATGCAAAAGCTGCCCTGAAAAATTATAATGCTTCAGAAAAAGCCCTGGCTGCTATGGAGGAATCGTTCAGTTATACACAGCAAAGGTATTCGGTGGGACTTATCAATACGGTCGACTACAATACTGCCCAGAACCAGCTTGCGCAAACAAGATCGGATTTGCTGCGCTCAAAATACGAATATATCTTTAAGATGAAGATCCTGGATTTCTACCAGGGAAAACCCATATCCATAAGCTCAAATTAATATACTGTTGAAATGAACACGAATAAACTTCTCCGTTATTTATTGATAGCTGCAGCTGTCTTAATTGTTTTTGCTGTTATTGGAAAAAAATCAGGATGGTTTGGAAAATCCCTGGTTTATGATGTGGTAGTTGAAAAACCGCAAAAGAGAACGATCACAGAATTCATAACTGCAAACGGAAAAATCCAGCCCGAAACCGAGGTTAAGATAAGCCCTGAAATTTCGGGTGAGATCGTTGAACTGTTCGTGAAAGATGGCGACCAGGTAAAAGAAGGCCAGTTGCTGCTTAAATTCAAGCCCGATATTTATATCTCCGCCAGGGACCGTGCCAAAGCCAATGTTGAACAGCAGAAGGCAAATCTCGCGAACGCCAGGGCGCAGTTGCTGCAGGTTGAAGCACAGTTCGAACAGGCTAATCTCTCGTATGATCGGAATAAGAGCTTATGGAACGAAGGAGCAATATCAAAGGCTGACTGGGAATCTGCCCAGGCTTCCTATAAAATTGCAGGTGCGAATGTGGAATCCGCCAAACAAACTGTTATGGGAGCGGAATATGCCGTAAAAAGTACTGTGGCAAATCTGAAAGAAGCCGAGGAAAATCTGTACAGAACATCAATTTTCTCCCCGATGTCGGGTATTGTTTCGGCATTGCTTGTTGAAAAAGGTGAAAGGGTTGCAGGTAACCAGTTTATGGCAGGTACAGAACTCCTCAGGATTGCCGATTTAAGTAAAATGGAGCTTGTTGTCGATGTGAATGAAAATGACATCATCAATGTAAAACTCAATGATACGGCATTGATTGAAGTCGATGCTTACCTCGACAGGAAATTTAAGGGAATTGTTACAGAAATTGCCAATTCTGCAGTTACTACGGGTATGACCACCGATCAGGTCACTAATTTCCAGGTTAAGATTCTGCTTCTGAAAGATTCATATGCCGATTTACTGGGAAAAGCCGGTTCAAAACCTTTCCTTCCGGGTATGTCGGCTTCAGCCGATATCCTTACCAAAACAAAAGAAAATGTCTTATCGCTGCCCATTCAGGCTGTGACCACGCGGACAGATACCCTGGAGAAAGCCGATACCATTCCGGAGATCGCACTTGAAAAAGAACCTGATGTGGTGGTATTTGTATATCAAAACGGTAAGGCCGTGAAGACTGATGTCAAATCAGGCATCCAGGACAATACCTATATTGAAATACGCGAGGGCCTTGACGAAAACAAGTTTGTGATTGTTGCTCCTTATGATGTGATCGCTAAAAAACTGAAAGACGGTACCCTGGTAAATAAAGTATCCAGGGATGAACTTTACAAAAAGAAGTAATGCAACAGGCGGATGGCGCTCATACTGAACATTGACACCGCTACCAGGATTTGTTCGGTTGCCCTGGCCGCGGATGAAAAAATTGTGGCTTTCAAAGAGAGCAGCGATGAAAAATCGCATGCTGCATTGCTCACGGTTTTTATACAGGAGATTTTCCACGAAGCCGGCATCACTCCTGAAAGCATTGATGCCGTGGCTGTAAGTAAAGGACCGGGATCTTATACCGGACTGAGGATCGGAGTTTCTGTAGCAAAAGGCCTCTGTTACGGAACGGGGGGTCCTTTAATCGGAACGTCGACACTCGAAGCAATGACAAACGGAGCTGTCCGAAATCATCTTGAGGATCAGTATGATTTTACCGGCCGCGAACAGGTATTGTACTGTCCTATGATCGATGCCCGGAGAATGGAGGTTTATATGGCTGTGTTCAATAACCGGCGGGAACCGATCATGCCTGTGCAGGCAAAAGTGATTGAAAAGAATACCTTTGATGCTCTGCTGACAAAAAACAGGGTGCTTTTTTTTGGTGATGGTTCTGAAAAATGCAGGGGCATTATTGATCACCGGAATGCTTTTTTCCCCGGCGGCTTTTCATATAGCGCTAAAAATATGGCTGCTTTGTCTGAAGAAGCCTTCAGACTTAAGAAATTTGAAAATACAGCATACTTCGAGCCATATTATCTGAAAGATTTTATTGCAACCATACCCTGCAGGAATAAGTTGGGGAATTAACCCGGATCGTTCCAAAGGTAAAATGAAGGTTGACGCTGCAACAACCTGTCTCAAAATACGTAAAATTTAGCTATCTTTATTTGGTTATGGCATTGATATTGATATTCCGGTTATAGCTATTTTTGCCTGACAGACAAATGACATCCTGTATGAAAATGGTATGTATACTTATAGCCCTCTTTATGATTCAGCAGGGAATTTCGGGTCAGCCCGGAAATGAAACAAGGAAAAATAAATCATTCGTTGCAGGAGAACAATTAAAATATGTCATACGTTACGGGTTTGTTCACGGCGGTGAGGCACAATCGGAACTCAAACTTGTCAAGTATGAGGATAAAACGGTTTACCATGCTAAGGTAACTGCACAAACTACCGGTCTGGCAGAAAAGTTGTTCGGTGTTAAGGATATTTACGAAAGTTATTTCGATACCAGGACCAATCTGCCGTATAAGGCAATCCGCAATATCAGGGAAGGTAACTACAAGTATTATAATGAAGTTTACTACAATCATGAGGACAGCTCGTTGTATAGCCAGCGTTCCGATTCGGTATTCCGGGTAGCGCCCGATATTCTGGATATGGTTTCCACCCTGTATTATATCCGGAGTGTAAATATTGCGCAGCTTAATAAGGGAGATGCAATTGAAGTGATCACTTTTTTTGGTGATGAGATTTTTCCCTTTAAGATCAGGTATACCGGGAAAGAGATCATAAAGTCAAAATTCGGGAAAATTGAATGTTACCGGTTTGACCCGGTTGTTGAACCAGGAAGGATCTTCAAATCCGAAGATGATATGACGATATGGATCTCTGCGGATCAGAACCTGATCCCGGTCATGGTACAGTTTGATATGTGGGTCGGTTCGGTAAAATGCGAGCTTGATGGATTTTCAAATCTGAAACATGCCCTGAAATTCAATAAGAATTAACCGGTGTGGAAATAACCAGGTTTATCAGTGCTAACCTGTTGCCATCCGACAGGTTATTTCCCTGTAACCTTTTTTCCCGTTGACTGCTCTATACTTAACGCATGTTAAGAAACAGCCATATTTATCTCAGATTCACACTATATTTACTATATTTAAATCCGGCTTTGCCGGGATTAAATCATTTTTTTGCATTTTTGAATAAACTTTGCAACTTTGTATCCTGATTGTTAAGGCTCATTAACAGGTTAAATAATTGAGTTAAATTAATGTAAATGTATGGCAACCACAGGTGATATCAAGAACGGATTGTGTATTGAGTTTAATAACGATTTGTATACGGTTGTGCAGTTCCAGCATGTCAAACCTGGTAAAGGCGGCGCATTTGTAAGAACCAAACTGAAGAGCCTCACAAACGGCAGGGTTATAGAAAATACATTTTCATCGGGTCACAAGATTAGTGTTGCAAGGGTTGAACGGCGGCCTTATCAATTCCTATACGGCGAAGATTCGGGATATACTTTTATGCATACGGAAACCTATGAACAGGTTCTGGTAAATAAAGAAATGGTGGAAAACTCTGATCTGATGAAGGAAGGACAAGATGTGGAAATTGTTTTTCATGCCGACACCGAATCGGTTCTCTCTGTTGAATTACCACCTTTTGTAGCCCTGGAGGTAACGTATTCCGAACCGGGGATTAAAGGAGATACCTCTTCGGGTAATGCCCTAAAGCCGGCCACGCTCGAAACCGGGGCAAGTATTATGGTCCCCTTATTCATAAATACCGGAGAAAAGATCAGGGTCGATACCAGGGACAGGTCGTATTCCGAAAGGGTCAAATAGCATTCATTATTTTAAGGACTGGAACGAATGACAAGCGCTTCTTCAATCAGCCGGTTACAACTTACAAATTTCAAACTCAGATCGTTGCTGAACATTACCGAAGCGATCAATGAGAATCTGACACAGGAAGAATTGCTGATCCGGTATGAAGAATTGCTGACAAAAGATCTGAAAATTGGGAAAGTACTTATTTTTAAATTTGAGGACGGGTGGAAGTGCATCCTGAAATCAGGGGAAGTTGGTGAAAATTACCAGGCAATCGATATCGAGCAGGATCTAAAATGCCTCACTGAAATTACCTCAATTACCTCTTCACCCAATAAAGCACTTGACGGCTTCGATATTATCATTCCGGTGATCCATAAGGACAAGCATATTGCTTTTGTGATCATTGGGGACATTGACGAAGAAAGTGAGGGAATCAGCCCTACCATCAAGCATCTTACATTTATCCAGACCCTTTCAAACATCATTATCGTTGCCATTGAAAATATCAGGCTGTTTAAAGAACTTCTCAGGCAGGAAGCTTTTAAAAAGGAGCTCGAGCTGGCCTCGAAGATGCAAAGCATGCTGATTCCGAGCGAATCGATATTGCCCAAGAACAATAAAATTTTTATGACCGCTTATTACCACCCCCATCTCGAAGTCGGCGGAGATTATTACGATTATATTGCACTAAGCAGGGATGAGATCGGATTCTGCATTTCTGATGTTTCCGGGAAAGGCATATCGGCTGCTTTGCTGATGTCAAATTTCCAGGCCAATCTCAGGGCACTGTTCACCCATGAGATTTCACTGGCAGCATTGATCGAATCGCTGAATCACCGTGTCATGCAATCTACTTTCGGTGAAAAATTCATAACCCTGTTTGTTGCGAAATTTAATTTCAAAACCCGTGAGCTTGAATACATCAATGCCGGACACAACCAGCCCATTATGTATCAGAAGGATTATAAGAAGCTTACTCTACTTACAAAAGGTTGTGTAGGTTTGGGTATGCTTGATGAGATACCCATGATACGGAAAGGATCCATTACCATTGAAGAGCACACAAAAATCCTGTGTTATACCGACGGGTTGACAGAACTGCTTGACGGGAAAGGGGTTTCGATAGGTACTGAAGAGATCGAGCAATGCATGACAAACGAAGATCCTATTGAATCAAATATCAGGGATATCATAAAAATTCAGGGAATAGAAGAAGGCAGCACGGCCATCTTCGACGATATTTCCATTCTGGGAATCGAACTATTCTGAGGAGACTTCCACGGTCTTACTCTTCGTATTACTGCCGGAAAAATAAATATCCATCACCACAAGAATTGCTGTAAATCCCCAGAAGGGAGCCGATGCTTTATCGGTGTCGAGAAAATTGTTCATGATTCCATGAATATAATAAGTAATCAGCCCGAGCAATACCGAGGCTACAAGTACCTTGTGGCGCTGTTCCCTGGCATTGCTGTAAACCCTTATGCCGGTATATGTAGTTATGATGATGATGAAAAGGAATGTGATCATACCGGGTAAACCCGATTCCGAAAGAGGACCAAGGTACTCACTATGCGCATTGCCGCCGTCTGCTGCATTTGTGCTTATGCGGGTTTTCTCACGGCTGAGCTGAAAAGGAGCGTACTGAAACATATAGGTTCCGGGGCCCCAGCCGAAGACAGGTTTTTTTCTGAACATCCTGAGCGCGGAATTCCACCGGTTTATGCGCTCAAGATTGGAAACATCGGAGGATATGTTGGAAATCGATTGCACATGCTCGGAAAGGTTTGATGAAGATTGTTGCCTGTTCTTTTCAATCTGCTGTGAAATTTCATTCCTGTGGTTGAAAAAATAAAATCCTGCAATAAACCCGACGATCAGAATGGTGGTGAACCTCAGCCGCAACAAAAGGATTACCAGTATACCTATTGCCACCAGCAGGCTTACCCAGGCAGCCCTGGTATACGACAGGATAATGGCTGCAATCAACACCGATAACACAAGAAATGCAAGAATACGGATCGCCGGCTTATTCGACCTGTTGATAACAAAACCTGCAGTAACGGGAATCATCATGGCAAGAATTGCCCCGTATGATGTATGGTCTGTAAAAAAGGGATTCATTACCGAATGTGCAGCCTGCTGCTGGAAAAGACCGATAGAAATATGACGGTTAACGGCATAGGCGATAACAGCCAGAAGCGGTAAAATATAACACCACAGAAATTTGTTGATGTTGCCGTATTTTTTGAAAATTTCAGCGGCCACAAAGTAAAATGCTGCAACAAACCAAAGCCGTGCCAGGAGGAATTTCATGGAAACAAGAACCATCGTGCTTGTTAAAGCTGTGATCACGATCCAGGCAATATTAAAATAAATGGCAATGGATACCGGATGGGACAAAATTTTCCTGTCCAGCTTTTCTCCGTTTAAAAATTTTAATAAAACCAACAACAACATGCCTGAAAGCATCAATTCTGTAGGGATCCACATATCAAAGCCAAACTTATCGGTAAATTCACTCAGGGGAACCGACAAGGGTGTGAAGAAAACGATAAGAAGAAGGTAGGCATCAAGTCTGAGGAATGCAATAAGCATCACAGTGAGCAACAACGGAAGGAGGCTGAAATAGTAGAAGCCGTTGACTACAAGTATGGTGTTTATCAGAACGACTAACGCGATAAAAAGATAATGATAGGGTATGTTATTGATCCGTGTCAAGATATGCGGCTATTTTTGTATCAGCTCTTTTTTCCTGTTTCTGATGAGGTTGATGATCAGAAGAATAATATACGTGAAAATGAACGCGAAAAAGGTCGATTCCAGTACAATAATTGATTTCTTCGGGTAGCTTTTCCGTTCGGCCGGAAAGGCATTGTTAACAATGTATTTATGCGGAAGCACCTGTTCGGCCTCCACCTTAGCTTCGGCGTATTTTGCTTTCAGTTCGCTCAGGTTTTCTTTTTCATATTTAAGGAAGTCCCTGATGGAAACATAAGCCCCTCCGTATTTTGCAAGCAGCTTAAGCTGGTCTTCGAGGATCTTCTGTGCCCTCACATTGTTCTCTGATATGGCAGTTGCGTAAGCATCGTTCATAACCTCCGATTGTGATTCGTATTCATATATACCCAGGTTTCGCAGCACGTTCAGTGAATCCTCCAGGTCTTTTATCTGGTGCTGCAATTCCAGGTATTCGTTCTCAACTGTCCGGTATGCCAGCATTACCCGTTCGTGCTGGATCGTGTTCATCGTTGAATCAATTAGCATGGCGATATCGTTGGCAATATTGGCCGCGGTAACGGGATCTTTGTCGAGCACTTCGATGATTATCGACATAAACTTGGTACGTTTAAAGGTGATGTACTGGCTGTATTTATTATTGAGAAGTGTATGTCTGTATTTATAGTCCGGATCGATATCGTAATGGTCCATCAGGTCGTATTTTTGTATGATCCTGTTCCTGATCTGATCAGAGTTCAATACCTGCAGCAGTTGTTCGGCCTGTTCCTCCTCCCCGAATTCGAGCAATGCCTGCCTCCCCGCGTACTGGTCAGAAAGCAATGCCTTGGATACTGAAGTACTTGATGCCGGGAATAGCACTACACTTGATTTATAAAGTTCGGTTATCCTGAATGAAAGAATGGCCGATAATACGGCCACAGCCACTGATACAATGATGAGAATAACCCTTTTGTCCCATGCAAACACCAAAAGATCGACCGATGTAAATGAGAACGGTTTTTTTTCTTTAGCCATGATTGTTTTTAATTGATAGTTTTATACACTTTTTACCAGATAGTAATTTTTCTTCCCTTTTTGTATCAGCATATATTTGCTGTTCAACAGATCCGATCCCGAAACTTTCGTCTCAAAATCATCCACTTTTACCTTATTTATACTCAGGCCCCCACCTTGCACCAGCCTCCTGAATTCACCCCTGGATTCAAAAATCCGTGTCATCTCTACAAGCAGATCCACCAGAGGGATAGTTTTTGCAAAAGTACTCCTGTCAATTTCATATAACGGAACTCCTTCGAAAATATTTAAAAATGTCGATTCATTAAGTTTTTTTAGCATTTCGGTAGTCCCTTTTCCGAACAATATTTCAGAAGCATCAATGGCTGCATTCAGTTCTTCACGGGAATGTACCAGCTCTGTCAGTTCCCCGGCCAGCCTTTTCTGGAGGATCCTCAAATGCGGGGCCGTCTTGTGTTCAGCTACCAGGTGCTCAATATCTTCTTTAGGAAGGAAGGTGAATATTTTAATGTATTTTTCTGCATCTTCATCCGATACATTAAGCCAAAACTGGTAAAACATGTAAGGTGAAGTTTTTTCCGAGTCGAGCCAAATGTTTCCTGTCTCGGTTTTTCCGAATTTACCGCCATCTGATTTGGTGATCAGGGGAATGGTCAGGGCAAAAGCTTCACCTGATTCCTTACGCCTGATAAGCTCTGTGCCCGTCGTAATATTTCCCCACTGGTCCGATCCCCCCATCTGCAGCTTACACCCTTTATTTTTGTATAACCATAAGAAATCAAATCCCTGCACCAGCTGGTAAGAAAATTCGGTAAAGGACATTCCCTGGTTGGAATCCTTTCCGAGGCGCTTCTTAACCGAATCTTTCGACATCATATAATTTACGGTGATATGTTTGCCTACATCACGTGTGAATTCAAGAAACCCGATATCTTTCATCCAATCGTAATTGTTCACCATTTCTGCAGCATTGGGCCTGGTTTTATCGAAATCGAGAAAACGGGATAATTGGTTCTTGATCCCCTCAAGGTTTTTTACCAGGGTTTCCTCATCCAGCAGGTTCCTTTCCTGTGATTTTCCCGATGGATCTCCGATCATGCCGGTGGCTCCTCCTATAAGGACAATAGGCTTATGGCCGGCCATCTGAAACCGTTTTAAAAGTATAATCTGCGCAAAACTTCCTATATGTAGTGAATCGGATGTCGGATCAAACCCGATATATGCTGCAGTCATTTCTTTGGCGAGCTGCTCTTCTGTTCCGGGGGTGATATCATGCAGCATACCCCTCCATCTCAGTTCTTCTACAAGATTCATCAGTAAAATTTTTGCAAAGATACTATTTGGTATGAATTAACGGTAAAAAAACCGGTTTTCAGTCACCAGTTCATCCTGCGACGGAAATTCTTCCCTGATTTTCCTGTATTCAAACCTGAGACGCGGAAAAATAGCTGGTGCCAGGGCACTAAGCGGTTTATAAAAGACCGAGTTCTCGATTTTCTGTGAAGGAAGAAACGGGGCCTGTTCGTTGATCTTATTCAGCACTACAAGTATGACGCTGATAATAAATGCAGTCTTTACCAGGTTAAAAAGGACTCCCGCAATACGGTTCACAAAACCGAGGGCAACGGCTTCAATAAGTTTATCCAGCAACCTGGCGATCAGGTGGACCCCAATGATGATCAGGATAAAGGTAATGACAAAAGCGATCAGGTCGATATGACGGGATTGCAATTCAAACTGGTCTTTAAGCCATCCGGCAGTGAATCCGGAGAAACGGATAGCTCCGAAGATACCCACAAGAAGAGCTATCAGTGAAGCCACAGCAATCACAAAGCCCTTTGTGAACCCTTTATAGGCGCTCCATGCAAACACCAGAAGAAACAATATATCTATGTAGTTCATTTAAAACAGGCATCCCGACATGTATGGAAATACCATGTCCGGATTTAATTTTTCGAAAATAACAAAAATCTGATCGAAAAACCGGAATATTTTCGAATTAATCCGTACCGGTTAATCGTCCTTAATTCCTGCCTTAAGTTCCCGATGTGACGGGTATATGGGTCATAAATAACGCCTGATCATCTTACGAAGGTAAGCCGGATTGATGGGTTTGGCCATGAAATCAGTAAAACCCGATTCGAGGGCTTTTTCGCGTTCTGCATCTGAAGCATAGGCTGTCTGTGCAATTACAGGTATTGTAGTATCGGTTTTCCTTATATGTCTGACAATTTCATGCCCGCTCACGTCGGGCAACTGGATGTCAATCAGGATGACATCGATATCATCATGCTGCGAAAGAATATCGAATGCAGAATTTCCGGTAGATGCTTTCAGCAGAGTTGCCCCGGTACTGCCCAATACTTCTTCAAGAAATATCATACTTGTTGGATTATCTTCCACCAGCAACAGCTTTTTATTTGTAAAGTTTATCGAGTCGGGAATTTTTTCTGCGGAGGACTGGATGACATTTTTACCCGGCTTATAGGGGATTGAAAAGGAAAATTTAGACCCTTTATCAGGGTTTGATTCTACCCAGATATCTCCTTCAAGCATGTTGATCAGGCCTCTGCAAATCGCAAGTCCCAGTCCTGTGCCCCTGCGGGAATTGTCACCATGGCTGGCCTGCATGAACCGCTCGAAAATGATCCTCTGGTCATCTTTACTGATGCCCAGACCACTGTCTTCCACAAAAAGAACGAGGAGACCCTTGTTATTTAAAACATAACCAAACTTTACATATCCTTCATCTGTGTATCTCAGTGCATTATCGATCAGATTGATCAATACCTGCCTGATCCGTGTTTTATCGGATATTATAACGCTTTCTGAATCACTCAGGCCAGGTGAATATGAAAATGTCAGGTCTTTGATTTTATCATTCTGGGTAGTCCTGTAAAATGTAAATATCTCTTCCAACAGGATATTAAGATTAAAATCCGAAAGATTCAGGCTGATTTCATTCGATTCGATTTTCGAAATTTCAATAATATCGTTGATCAGGTTCAGCAGGTGATGACCATTCTGGTTTATGAAGGTAAAGTATTCGAGTTGTTTTTTTCGCGTCAGGTCGTCAGCCCGGAGCAATTCCGAGAATCCCAGAATTCCGTTGAGCGGAGTCCTTATATCATGCGACATATTCGCCAGAAATGCTGATTTTAGGCTGTCGGAGGTTTCAGCCTTTTCCTTTGCCTGTATCAGTTCCCCTTCGACTTTCTTTAACCTTGAAATATCCAGCAATATTCCCGAAATCCTGGCAGGAGATCCGTCTTTGTTTCTTTTCACCGTTTTGCCCCTGAGCATCATCCATTTATAGGTATCGTCGGCACTCAGCAGCATAAGCTCCAGGCTTCTCGAATCGGGTATGCCGTTGAAGAAACTGGTCATATATTCATCCTCAGCTTTTAAATGATCAGGATGGATTAGCCTTACCAGATGTTCCTTGTCTGCAGGAAAGGAAAACGGTTTATATCCCAATACTTTATAAAATTCCGCATTAAAATAAAAGGTATTGTCGTTGGTGTTCCAGTCCCATAATCCCTCACCGGCACCTTCAAGGGCATACGAAAGCTGAACCGATTTTTCCTTAAGCAATTCTTCTGCAGATTTTCTTTTTTTCAATTCCCTGTTCAGTGAAAATGAATAGAGTGAGAAAACCAGGAGCGGCACAATAAGTATTTCAAGGAAATCTTCATATTGATCGAGTTTGAATGCCGGATTAAAATCCTCAATGCAATTTGAAATAAATACTAATGTTATAATTATCAGTGAAATGCTCAAAAAGGTAATGGTAAGGCCATCAAAAATTTTATTGTTCCTGATGATCAGAAAAAGGACCAGCACGCATACAAAAAGCGAGGTAAAATCAATACTATCCACCAGGGTCATCACCATGTTTAAACGGTTCTTTTGAATTTTACCACAGCCATAAGTATGGCTATTAATGCAAACAGGTAAAAAAGGTGCTCCAGGATATTGAAAAGATCAAAGAGAATAAATCCTTCAATAACCGTGAAGAAATTCGAAAGCAGGATGAAGGCAAGCGCCAGATTCAGGAAAAATGGAATTTCAAGATTCAGCTTCCTGTAAACCGACCAAAAGATGGCGAGAATAATTAAGTTGAAAACCAATGTAACTATTTCAGGACCTTCAATCATAGGTATTGCCGATAATCTATTAAAAGTAATCAAATCTTTTGTTTTTCAAAAGGAATAAAAAAATTTCATTTTTATACGATTCCGGTATCGTATTCAATACCGGTCGAACATGCTGTACGGAATAAAAAATTTTGCATGAAATGGATTTCGGATTATCTTTGCAGCGGTATGAACCGGCCCCATAGTTCAAGGGATAGAACGGCGGTTTCCTAAACCGTAAATCCAGGTTCGAGTC
>CAZDCD010000006.1:0-175181 GCA_964503885.1 uncultured Bacteroidales bacterium | reverse complement strand
CGCAGCTTGGCGGCAGGTACATGACAAATAAGGCGAAATCGAAACAGGTAAAGATAATTTACGCTGTAGTGCTTTTGCTCATTGCCGTTCAAATGGTTTACAGTGTAATATCCAAGCTATGAAGCCGTATTTTTTATCAGTTATTGCAGGAACCGGATTGCTGTTATCATCGATTCCAGTCTTTTCTCAAACAGAAAACCTTCCCAAATGGAATGGCTATATCCAGACCCGACTTGGGAGTGATTTCGATAAAACTACAGAGTTCACCATCCGGCGTGCCAAGTTGTGGATTTATGGCAATGTGCCAAAAGCGGATTATATCAGCTATAAGTTTCAAATTGTGTACCGCTCGTTTAAAGACGAATCGCTGATGTTCCAGGATGCTTTTGCCGACATACGGCTTAAAAGTTATGGTTCGCTCCGTGCAGGCCGGTTCGTGCCCGATTTCATGTTGCAACGCATGCAACCCGATTATGAAATACCGGTATTAGAACGGGCTGCTGTTATAAACAGTTTGATTCACAACGAAAAGCAAATGGCACGGGAAACAGGCGTACAATATACTTTTCAGCACGATTCTTTACCGGTTCATTTCAGCCTTGGGGTTTTTAATGCCAATGTGGATAAACCTGCACACAGCACGGATAATTTTTTGCTTTATACTTCGCGCCTGGTATATATAATTATCAATCACGGTAATACATGGTTAAATATTGGCGGTTCGGCAGCTTACAGGCATCTCGATAAAACTACCCTTACCACCATTTACAAAGCCGACAGTCTTATTACTGGCAACGATTTCCGGTGGGGGCTTGAAACCCAACTGCATTGGGATAATTTCGAATTACAGGGCGAATATGTTCAGGTAAACATTAATAAGGATAAAGCCAATGGCTGGTATGCTCTGGCTAATTATACCTTCCTGAAAAAATACCAGGCCGTAGCCCTTACTGAAAAATACACATCGTTAAATCCAGCTACCAACAACAATGAATGGTACGGTTTGGGATTTAACTATCAGATTTCAGGGAAAACAAAATTGATGACAGACTTAAAAACCCGGAAGTCCGGCACCAAACTAAATTATCTGGGTGATATTCAATTACAAATTTTCTTTAATTAAAAGGAGAACTTAACAATGATTAATCCAAAAGATTGGCTCGAATTCGGGCAAAAATTTCACGGGCATAAATGCCCTGCCATGCCTATGGGTTTAAGAGTTGGCGCAGCCGCAATGAATGCGCTTGGTGTTGAACGTGCAAAAGACAGCCAACTGGTTGCCTTTGTTGATTTAGGTGATGACCATTGCGCCACTTGCTTTGGCGATGGTTTGCAGGTTATTATGGGTACTACATTTGGTAAAGGAAACCTGAAGAAAACACACAAAGGAAAATGGGCTGTTACTGTTGTTGACAGGGCAACCGGAAAGGCTGTAAGGGTCACTCCTAAAGCCGAAGCTATGCTTAATAACAAAAAAACGGCATTCTTTACCGAATACCGTATGTTGGGTAAACCAGCCAGTACGGTACCTGCCGAAGTGGTTGCCCCGTTGGTCAACAATGTAATGAACGTCCCTGCTGAAATGCTTCTTACTGTATCACCAATTTTCGAATACAAACTCGACCCTAAAAAAGACAGCTTTGATGGCTTTGTATGCGAAGAATGTGGAGAAATGACCGTAATGGAGTACGGGCGCATCAAAGGCGATAAAAAGGTTTGTATTGACTGTGCAGCTAAATAAAAAGGTCGATTTTAAAATTTGAGAATGGGGTAAATCAAAGAATAGCCAATTATCGACTCTAAGATTACTTCATTTTCAAATTTTCCAAATCATCTCATTTTCAAATTAATATAAATCTACATGGAAACTTTACCAAAATATCATATTTTAAGTTGCAGCGGTGCTTCAAATACTGGAAAATATTCCGACGAAGTAGCCCGGATACTTATGGGCAGCGGCGAAGCAAAAATGCAATGCCTGGCACGTTTTGTCATTGACAACCAATTTGCCATAAACTCAAAAAACGATATTAAAAAGCTGGTAGTACTGGACGGGCGCCCCATCAACTGTGCTGAAAAGCTTATGAAAATGAATGGCCTTGAGAATTTTCAGCACATCAACACAACCGACTTTGATATTGTAAAAGGAAATACACCTTTTAGCGCTGAAAAAGCCAATGAGATTATTGAACATATTAAAAAAATAATGCAATGAATGAACGTATTAAAATAAAAATTACTAAAAAATGGAAACAAAATATTTTCAACGATTTTCAATTGCACTGATTATGCTGGTAAGTCTTATGCTCAGTTGTAATGCCCAGAATTCTGTACAGGGCAAGAAACCGAATGAGACTATTACGCAGAAAAAGAATGTAGTAAAATACAAAGTAACTTTCATTGAACTGGGTTCGGTACGTTGTATCCCTTGCCAGAAAATGCAATCCGTAATGAAATCTATTAAGGAAAAGTATCCCAACCAGGTAGATGTTATTTTTTACGATGTTTGGACACCCGAAGGCAAACCATTTGCCACCCAGTATAATATTCATGCCATTCCCACACAAGTATTTTTAGACAAAACCGGAAAGGAATTTTTTCGCCACGAAGGTTATTTCCCTGAAGAAGAACTGGTAAAGATTTTGAAAACAAAAGGAGTTAAATAATTGCTATTCAAATAACTAAATTCATTTCCTAATCTTAAAAATTAAATTATCATGCAAACAAATTCATTAGGTTTTATTGGAGGTGGCCGTATTACAAAAATTATCCTCCAGGCATTTGAAAACAGTGGAATAACGTTCGAAAAAGTAGTTGTAACAGACACCAATCAGGATGTGCTGAATTCCTTAAAATTAAAGTTTCCTAAAATTACGGTAACAACCGACAATTTACAGGAAGCGGTTCAAAATGAAGTAGTATTTATTGCCCTCCATCCGCCTGTATTAATGGAAACTATGGCAAAAATTAAAGATTTCGTGAGTAAGGATATTGTATTTGTCTCATTAGCTCCAAAACTCACAATCGAAAAGATGTCTACAGCCTTGGGTGGCTTTACTAACATTGTTCGTATGAATCCAAGTGCGTCTGCTATAGTAAACAAAGGTGTGAACCCCATAGCCTTTTCTCAGGGAATGCAAGTGGAAATAAAAAACAAACTATTGGAACTAATGCGTTCACTTGGTTCAACGCCCGTAGTGGAAGAATCAAAAATAGAGGCGTATGCTGTTATAACTGCAATGGGGCACACCTATTTCTTTTTTCAGTTACAGAAACTAAAAGAACTGGCTGTGACATTTGGAATGGACGAAAAAGAAGCCCAAACCGCTATTTCGGATATGCTTTGGGGTACAACAGAAACTCTTTATAAATCTGGCCTTTCTTATAGTGAAGTTGTCGATTTGATACCTGTAAAACCTTTAGGAGAAATGGAAGAAACCATTAAAGGATATTACGACCAGTATTTGACTGGGATTTATAATAAAATAAAACCTTAGTTTATTGAAAATTATCAAACAGTAAAATATCTTTCTGAAGCTTCAAAAGGTTCATTCAGGTTGTTTTGTCATTATCTGTCGTGAATGCAGTCCTTCATGTAAGGTTTTAATTATTTGGTTGAAATTTAACATTAATTTAATACCCAATAGTCTTTTTCCTTAAAATGATGTCGTAATTTTACGTCATACAACATAAAGCGTAGGATTATGAAAACAGGAATAATTCATTTAAAATAAATCCTGCAAGAATACAAGGAAGTTTTATTGTACTTGTTGTTTGTAAGTGTACCATCCGGTATCTTATCAATATGGGTTAGCCAGTTTATGGATTATTCACGCTTGTATTAAAACACCAAAACTAAATACTATGATAAAAACGGAAGCATTTAGCACCGAACTGCAGGAACTGGCAAAGTTTGCCAAAGCCATTTCGCATCCTGCCCGTCTGGCTATTCTTAAATATTTGGCTGAAACAAAAACCTGTATATCTGGTGATATATCCGACTATTTACCATTAAGCCGCAGTACGGTATCACAACATTTGAACGACTTAAAAGAACTGGGTTTGATTCATGGCGAAATAGACGGTTTAAAGGTTAATTATTGCCTTTGCAATTTTGATATTTTGAAGTATAAGGCCATGTTTGACGACTTTTTCAAGGACATGGTATCCATTGACACTAATTGCGAAACCAATAGTAAATAAAATTCCGATATGGAAAAGATTAAAGTATTGATTCTATGCACAGGCAATAGTTGCCGCAGTCAAATGGCCCACGGCTTTTTACAATCATTCGACAAGAGTATTGAAGTACATTCGGCAGGAACAGTGCCTGCCAAACAGGTAAATCAAAAAGCTGTTAAGGTAATGGCCGAAGCAGGCATTGACATCAGTTCACACTACCCAAAAATGGTTGACAAGTATATTAATGATGAATGGGATTATGTAATAACAGTTTGTGACGATGCCAACGAAACCTGCCCCGTTTTTATTGGTAAAGTTAAATACCGCTTGCATATTGGCTTTGAAGACCCGTCTCATGCACAAGGCTCTGATGAATTTATTTGGAGTGAGTTTCACAGGGTCAGGGATGAGATTAAAGAAGGATTTCACAAATTTTATGTTGAACAAATTAAACCTCAATTAGTAACATGAAAGCAGAAGATTTAAAATTGGTAGTAAAAGAAAAATACAGCGAAATAGCCACTCAGAGCAAGTTACAAAACCAATCATCCTGCTGCGGAAGCACATGCGGTTGTAATGATTCTACTTACTCTATTATGAGTGAAAGCTACGATAAACTTGAAGGCTATAACCCCGATGCCGATTTAGGTTTTGTTGTTTTAAAAGGAAGTTTGCCCGAAAAGCTTCGTAAGGATGCTGAAATCTACGCAGGTTGCGTTTCGGGTGCTGTTGATATAGATGAATACCTTGAAATTTTTAATAAACAAGGTTTCAAAAACGTAACAGTCCACAAGCAAAAGGAAATTGCAATTCCCGATGAAGTACTCGAAAAATACCTTTCAAAAGAAGAAATGGAAAGTTTCAAAAATGGTAAAACAGGCATATTCAGTATAACGGTTTCAGGCTATGAAAACTAATACCAAATTATCAAATCTTCAAATTGTCTCATTTTCAAATTAATATTATGCCATCTAAAAAACGCTTAAAATTTCTCGACCGCTATTTAACCCTGTGGATATTCCTTGCAATGTTTATAGGGGTTTTCGCAGGTTGGTTGACCCCCAACATTTCCAAATTTTGGAATAGTATGTCATCAGGAACAACTAATATGCCTATTGCAATAGGTTTAATAGTAATGATGTTCCCGCCTTTAGCAAAAGTTAAATACGAAGAGTTGGGCGATGTCTTTAAGAATACTAAAATACTTGGCCTTTCATTGGTTCAGAATTGGATTATTGGCCCTGTATTAATGTTCTTATTGGCAATTGTATTCCTTCGATTCAATATCGACTATATGTATGGCGTAATCCTTATTGGGCTTGCACGTTGTATAGCTATGGTTATAGTTTGGAACGACCTTGCCAAAGGAGACACCCAATATGCAGCCGGATTGGTAGCTTTTAACTCTATATTCCAGGTATTACTTTTCTCAGTTTACGCTTATGTATTTATTGCTATCTTGCCCGGCTGGTTTGGTTTACCAGTAAACGACAGTGTTTCACAAATAACCATTGGCGCAATTGCAAAAAGTGTTTTCATATATCTTGGAATACCTTTTATTACAGGCTTTATAACTCGTTTTACTTTAATAAGAATAAAAAGCAAACAATGGTACGAAAGTAAATTTGTACCTAAGATTAGCCCATTAACATTAATAGCATTGCTGTTTACCATTATAGTAATGTTTTCCCTTAAAGGAGAATATATTGTAAAAATCCCAATGGATGTAATCAGGATTGCCATTCCTTTAACCATCTATTTTGCCGTGATGTTTGTATTATCATTTTTTATGAGCAAAAGAGTTGGGGCAACATACGAACAGGCAACAACACTTTCGTTTACAGCAGCAAGTAACAACTTTGAATTAGCTATTGCTGTTGCCATTGCTATTTTCGGAATCAATTCGGGCGAAGCTTTTGCGGCTGTAATCGGCCCCTTGGTGGAAGTGCCTGTAATGATAGCTCTTGTAAACGTGGCATTTTACTTTAAAAGGAAATATTTCGTAATCCCGACATAGAGAAACCACACCGCACAGTTGAAATTATGAAAAACTGACAGGAATAAAGAAATCAGAATATGTTCTAATACGCCAAAACATAATAGCAAAGTTACAGGCATGGTTGCCAAAGCTGACAAGGGCTCGCTTCGCCAGCCTCAAAAAATCTCCACACCTCCTATCGTCGGGTAGTATTTTTTGGTCTGCCCTTGCATCTTTCGCCCCCATCCTGTGACCGCAAGGGCATTATGTTTCGCTGTATAGTTCGTTGTAAATTGGGTTGCTGGTGGCTGCTCGTTTACGCTTATCGTGTTGCTGGTTTTCGTTGTTATTTACTTCGTCATACCGGCTGGTATTACATTAAGCTCTTGTGGCTGTCCTTCTCAATTAGTAAGCTGCCCTTTTAAAGGGTGGCTTACTTTTTTTTGGCAAATCAGAACCACCTTGTCTGACGAATGAAAAGCATTTTGAAAAACAAAAAGAAGAAAGCAAAGTTAGGCGGGTTCGCTCAATGCCATCGCTCAAAGTGTTGTCAAGGTCAAGCCCTTTGGGTTTTGCAATATTTTTTGATATATTGTCCATAGATTCTCAGGGTATCAAAAAATATCACAAAAACCTTGACACCACCCCTCACCCGCCTGTTGAAAAGCTTTTTTTTTTCTGTTTTTTCTTTCTTCTTTTGAAAAATGGATATGAAATAACCGTATTAAACGCTATTCTGACACAAATTAAAGACCTGAAAAGCAAACAAGTGCAAAGACTTGCATAAGAACCGTAAATTAAAGGAATGCCTGATATTTGATATAATTTTCCCATCGAAAGCAAGGACAAAACCGGGTTTCCTCCGTGCCAAGTCCAAGCAAAAACTGAATGGTTTAATTTAAAATCGTTAAAAAATGGGAAAAATTTCTCAAGGTATCTTAGGCGGTTTCTCAGGTAAGGTTGGAAACGTTATCGGGGGAAACTGGAAAGGGATTGATTACATGAGGGTACGTCCTGCCAGTGTATCAAATCCACAAACCGAAGGTCAGGTTGACCAGCGGTTAAGATTCTCAACTGTATTAGGGTTCTTGCAACCTCTCAGGGGCCATCTAAAAATCGGTTTTCGCAATTATGCGATAAAGATGACCGAATTTAACAATGCCATGTCTTACAACGTTAAAAACGCTGTTATCGGAGTTTATCCTGATTATGTAATTGACTATGAAAGCGCATTGATTAGTCGTGGTGGTTTAACCGGAGCATTAAACCCGACTGTAAACTCTCCCGGAGTTGGTCAGGTTCAATTTAATTGGGTGGATAACTCGATTAATGGAAATGAAAGACCGAATGACAGGGCTATGGTTCTGGTTTATAATCCTGCAAGAAATGAAGCAGTGTATGTTACTGATGGTTCAGCCAGAAGCACCGGAAACCACACCTTAACAGTTCCTGACCAGTATTCAGGAGACACTGTTTACACTTTTATCGCTTTCATTAGCGAAGACAGAAAAGAAGTTTCGAACAGTAAGTATATTGGTGAGCTAACTGTTGAATAAACGGGTTTATTGAGTATGTTGTCGAGAGTGCAGTCCTTCGGGACTGCATTTTTGAAAGTAAAAGGTAGTTTAGATTAGATTGTGTAAACGCTAACTGAGAGGAGATTTTCTTATATTTATCTCCTGATAATACATTTTAAGTTGATTTTTGTTGCCTATTTGTTGCCCGACTACATTGAAAGCCAGATATAGTAACAAAAATTACTTTCTGTATCGGAAAATAGCTAATAATCAATATATTACTATCGTTAAAATACATTCAATACTATTACTATATCAAGTCATAATTACTTCTATTTCATTTGTAAACCCTGATTTTCCGCGTTAGGTTGAATCCTCCTCACGATAATCCAATAATATGCCAAATAGCAAAAAACTTACAACGGTATAAATTCAACCCTTCGGTTGCTTGCCCTTCCCTCGACAGTTGAATTGGTATCAATTGGTCTGGTTTCACCAAAACCCTTTGTTTCAAGCCTTGAGGGATCGATTCCAAATTTAATTAGACCTCTTCTGACAGATTCCGCTCTTTGTTTTGACAAGACCATATTACCTTCATCAGCGCCCTGACTATCGGTATGCCCTTCTATACTGAACCTTAATTCAGAGTGTTCTTTCATGAACGAGGCTATGCGGCTGATTTCAACAAATGATTGTTCTTTAATAATGGATTTTCCCACATCAAATAATATATCGCGTGAAATAAACTTACCCTGTGCAATCATCTTTTCATAAATGGTTGTTCCTTCTTCAGGTGTATTTATTACGCATCCATTATTGTCGGTAACTAAAACACTATATTGCCCCTCAGCTAAGCCTGTTACATCCTGTGTAGTTTTACCGTGGTTCCACAAGTATGAGTAAGGACCAACCCCGCCAGTTACTGAAATAAAAATGGCGCCACTTGTGTCGCCACAACATTTTACGTTCCTTGCTGAGTCTATTTTCAGAACAAGTTTTGGAGGTTCTGTTATAGTGGTTTTTACAGTACGGTTACAACCGTTTGCATCCGAAACAAGCACAGTATAATCACCGGCACCTAAGTTCATCAGGTTTTGAGTAGCAGCATTATTATTCCATTTAAATGAATATGGCCTGGTACCACCATCGGCACTTATAGTTATGCTGCCGGTTTTGTCGTTAAAACAATTGTTGTTTGTAACAGCCAACAGGTTCGAAACAAATGGTGCCGGTTCTGTTAGCGTTGCTTCAAGTTTTGTTTCACAACCATTTCCCTCTTTTATGATTACCGAATATAAACCTGCCGGTGCATTTAATAAATCCTGTTCGGTACGTCCATTACTCCATTGATATGAATATGGCGCTGTGCCTCCCGATACGGAAATTTGTATTGAACCATTGCTTTCACCGTTACAGGAAATATGATTTACCGCATCAATATTTTTATATAATTTTGGTGGTTCCGAAACTGTCGCCATAGTTGTTTTCACACATCCATTTGCATCAGTTAAGGTCAGATCGTACTTGCCGGCAGCTACATTCCGGATATCCTTGGTTTTCTCACCATTACTCCAATTGTAAGTATAAGGTTCTTTACCTCCTTTAACTGAAATGGTAACACTGCCTGCTTTTTCTCCATTGCAACGGTTATTTACCGGGCTATTTTCTACAATCAATGGGAGTGGCTCTTCAATATTTGCAGTTACTGTATTGGAGCAACCTTTTGCATCAAGTACTTTGAGAATGTACTTACCAGCGGCTACTTTTAACAAATCCTGTGTTGTGGCACCATTGCTCCAGGAATACTTATAAGGTTCAACACCTCCTTTTACCGACGCATCTATCTCACCAACCAATTGGCCAAAACATTTAATGTGCTGTATGCCTGATATAGAGGCCAACAATTGGGTTGGTTCTTTAACGGTTGTTTCAAGAGAGATTTCGCATCCCTGTTTATCAGTTACTTTTAGATTATAGTTTCCGGCAGGTATCGAACTTAAATTTTGATCTTTACTACCGTTACTCCAGTTAAACCGGTATGGTACTGTTCCCCCCTGAACATCAATATTTATAGAGCCTTCTTTCGCTCCAAAACAGTTTATATCATTAACATTTACTATATGGCCTGTTAAAACAGTTGGTTCAGTGATCTCTGACGATAGTTTATTTACACATCCATTGGTGTCAGTTATGGTTACACTATATTTTCCAGCAACAAGATTTTGGATTGAATCCGAAGACCTGCCATTATTCCATAAATATTTGTATGGAGGTGTTCCGCCTGTTACAGAAGTAGTAATCGATGCTTTATTTTCACCTTTACAGGGAACATTTTTTATAGTGGCAAAGCCTGCAAGCATAGCTGTTGGTTCATTTACTGCTGCGCTAATAGTTTTTGAACACTGTTTGGCATCAATAACTTCTAATGTGTAGTTGCCTGCCAAAACATTAGTAAGGTTCTGTTCTTTTAAACCATTGTTCCAGTTGTATTGATAGGGCGCCGTACCACCCTTAACATCTACATTAACTTTCCCTTTCGCATCACCATTACATTTAATATGTTCGATATTTAACAATGTTACTTCCAGAGGTTCAGGCTTGTTAAGCGTAATATTCTTCTCAAGCAAACATCCCCGTGCATCTTTAACTGTAATCCTGTAACTTCCAGAGGTTAAATCCTTAAGATTCTGCTTAAGTGAGCCGTTACTCCAGGCAAAGGTATAAGGTGCTGTACCGCCCCTGACAGATGTTTTTATCACTCCATTATTTAGTTCATAACAAGTAGGATGCGAAACCGAATCAACATCAAGAGAGAACGCTGGCGGTTGTATGAGAGATACTTTCTTCATTTTTTTGATATTGTTTGCATCGGTAACTGTTAGCATATATTCCCCTGCACCTGCTTTCTCAAGTTTGTTCACTTTAACTCCATTGCTCCAGGAATAATTGTAAGGCTGAACACCTCCCTGAACAGAAGCTTTAACATAGCCGGTTTTCTCACCATAACATGATACTTGCTGTATGGAATCAATATTTATTATTATTTCTTCGGGTTGTTTAATGCTAACATCAAGATCTTTACGGCACCCGTAGGAATCTTTTACTATAACGGAATAATTTCCGGCTACAAGATCTTTAACATTCTGTGTAACTCCCCCGTTACTCCAGCTAAACAGATATGGCGATTTTCCTCCGTCAACTTTTATGTTTATACTGCCATCTTCTCTGCCATATTCAAGTATGTTTTTAACTTCATCAATAGCAGCATTAAGCATTGGAGGTTCTGTAATTTTTGCTTCGAGCATTTTAATACAACCATTGGCATCCTGAACTTTTACGCTGTAATTCCCGGCTCCGGCAGTTTTGATATCCTGTTCCTTGCTGCTATCGCTCCAGGTGTATATGTAGGGAGTAACCCCACCTTTTACTGATATGTCGATATTGCCGGTTTTTTCATCTTTACATAAAACATCCTGAACCGTTACAATACCTGCAATGAGAGGCTCAGGCTGAGTAATTGATGCAGTAAGATTTTGATAACAACCTTTGGCATCAGTAATGATAACACTATACTCACCAGCCTTTAAATTTGAGATGTCTTCAATAGCATTCCCGTTGTTCCATTTATAACTGTAAGGAAGTGTGCCACCTTTTATACCGATGTTGATTGCGCCGGTACTATCGCCGTTGCAGTTGATGTTTTTAACATCGGCAAGCGATGCAATAAGCGGATCAGGTTGTTTAATGTAAGTACTGATCTCTTTACGGCAACCCTGCTTGTCGACCACATTTACTGAGTAATTTCCGGCAACGAGATCAACCATGTCTTCGGTAATTGCCCCATTGCTCCAGCTATATTTATAGGGTTGAACGCCACCTTTAACAGCTAAATCTATTTTTCCATTATTTCCGCCAAAGCATTTTATGTCCTCAGTGGAAACAATTGATAATTCAAGCGGCGCAGGCTCCTTAATTTGTGCTGAAAGGCTTTTTTCACAACCTGTTGCGCCAGTTACCGTAATTGTATATTTTCCGACCGGAAGGTTTATCAAATCCTGTGTTTTTGCTCCACTTGACCATGCATAGGTGTAAGGCGTGACACTACCTTTGACAAAAATGTTGATCGCGCCATTATTTTCGCTATTACATGGAATATTGTCAGTCGAAATTAATTGAAGTTCAAGTTCTGTGGGTTGTTCAATAACTATTTCAAGTGTGTCCTTACAATTGTTTTTATCTGTGGCAATAAGAGTATACTTTCCAGCTTTCAGGTTATCGATATCCTTTGTCGTTTCGCTGTTATTCCACAAGTATGTATATGGAACGACACCGCCTTCGAACGATGTCAGGACTCTCGCATTTGAGTCGTTGTGACACCGTATCTTAGTAACATCGGTTATATCGCCTCTGAATTCAGTGGGTTCATTAATTGATAAATTTATACTTGTAATACATGATTTTGCATCAGTAACAACTAATGTATAATTACCAGCCCCGATATTCGAAATGTCTTTGGTTTTGGCTCCATTACTCCATTTAAAGGCATAGGGTTCCACACCACCCTTAACTCCAATTTCCGCTGCACCTGTACTGAGACCAAAGCAGCCGATATGTGTCAATTTATCGACAGTGGCAGATAGCTTGTCGTTTTGTACAACATTAGCCTGAAGTCTGGTTTCACAACCATTTTGGTCTTTTATTGCCAGCTTATAATCACCAGCCTCGATTCCTATTAAATTCTGCATTGTGGCACCGTTGCTCCATTTATATGTATAAGGAGGGATACCGCCACCAACGGATACTTCGACGGCTCCGGAAAGCTCATTAAAACAATCAATGTTGATTACCTTATCGATGCTGCTGATAAGTTTCGTTGGCTCTTCAATTGTTGCGCTTAGTGCATTTATACATCCTTTGGCATCAGTAATTGTAACATTATAATTTCCTGCTTTTACTTGTAAATTATCTTTGGTTTTCCGCCCGTTGTTCCACTGAAAAGCATACGGAGCTGTACCACCATTAGTGTTTAGTTTGATCGATCCTGTTGAATCGTCTTTACATTTAACATTGATTACTTCATCAATATTTGATTCAAGAAGGGCAGGTTCCCTGATATTAACATCAAGGGTTTTTTCACAACCATTTGTATCGCTGACTTTAAGGTTATACTGTCCGGCTTTAATATTTGAAAGATCAGGGGTTATTGCGCCATTACTCCAAACATATTTATAAGGTGCTACGCCCCCGGTAACAGATGTATTAACCAAACCTTCGGCCTTTCCAAAGCATTTAACATCTGCGGTTTCTGAAGCCTTTACACTAAGCATTGTATTTTGTTCAATAGTTACATTTAAAGTGTCGACACATTGATTTTTGTCAAGAATCTGAACAATATAGTTTCCGGCAGGAACATTGGCAATATCCTGGGTTTTGTCGCCACTGCTCCAGTTATATGAGTATGGAGGGGTACCACCTGATACATTGATGTCGGCTATACCCCGGTGGTCACCAAAACAAGGATTGTGACTGATCGATTGTATGCCCGATACTAATACAGATGGCTGCTCGATTGTACCTTTCACTGTTTTAGTCATTCCATGCGCGTCAGTCACTATAAGGCTATAGGTACCTGCTGTAAGGTTCCTGATATCTTCGGTCGTATCACCATTACTCCAGGCAAATTTATAAGGTGTTACACCACCTTTAATTTCGACATCTATAGATCCGTTTTTTTCACCATAACATTTGTTATGTTCCAGTCTCTTGATTTCAGGCTCAAGCATTGCAGGCTGTTCAATGTTCACACTAACAGCATTGGCACATTTATTAGCATCGGTAATCCTGCAGGTGTAATTATTTGCAGGTATATTTACAATGTCCTTTGTTTTCTGTCCATTACTCCAATCGAATCTGTAAGGGGGAATTCCTCCTTTTACCTCAAGATAAGCAGCACCGTTCGACTCGCCAAAATTTATGACATTTTTTACCAGTGCAATTTTAACATTAATCAATTCGGGTTCTGTTATTTCCTGTTTGAATTCTTTTGCACAGTTTTTTGAATCTTTTAATACAAGTCTGTAAGTACCTGCTGAAAGTCCGACTAAATCTTCGGTTGTGGCTAAATTTTCATTCCAGCTATAGGAATAAGGTTTTACACCGCCTTCGACACTAATATCAATAGCGCCGCTTTTATTACCCGCGCAAGAAATATTTCTGACTTCTTCAAGTTTAATAGCTAAAGGATTGGGTTCTAAAACTTTTGTTGAGTATGTTTCCAGGCATCCGCGACTGTCAGTAACCTGGATAGTATATGTACCGGCACTCAGGTTATCTAAATCTTCAGTCCTTTCGCCCGATGTCCACCTATATGAATAGGGAGCAACACCACCATTTACGCTTATGTCTATTTTACCCGTTTTGTCACCTGAACATTCAACATTTTGCACTTTTTCGTCGGAACGAACAATCAATGGATTCTGTTTGACTTCAGCTGAAATAATTTCCTGACAATGGTATGCATCAGTTAGTAAAAGTGCATATTCACCGGCAGGAACATTTTTTAAATCCTCTGAAGCCGTTTGATTACTCCAATTATAGGCGTATGGTTGAACCCCACCTTTTACAGTAATATCGATACTTCCCCTGTTGAATCCGTAACATAAAATATCGGCAATCGAATCGATCCGAATTGATAGTTTTTCGGGTTGCTTTACTTCTACCGTTAGGGTGTCCGGACATTTTCGGGCATCAGCAACTATAACTGTGTACTTACCGGCAGCAAGACCTGCAATGTATGGGGTGGTTGCGCCATTGCTCCATCGATAGGTATAAGGAGGAATACCTCCGGTAACCTTTATATCTATCGCGCCTTTTTGATCACCGTAACAGGACTCGTGCAATACCGAGCTAAGTTTTACCTGTACCAGCGAAACTTGAGTGATTCTTGTACCAACCTGGGCATATGTTGGTTTTTGCACTACAATAATAAATGCTGCTATCAGAAACAAGAAGTACCATGTTTTCATGGGTTCTAAGTTTATTTTGGTAATATCCAGAATACAATATGCTTTTTCAAATTAGTCATATCTTTGCAAAAAGAAAATATAAGTATATTTATAACCTTATAATTTATAAATGCAGTACTTTTTCTTATGTCGAATCTTGTGAACACCATTAGGATTAGCGCCTGGAATTTTGCTATATTACGTAATATAATTCATTAGGTTCATTAATTTTATAATAATATATCCTGTAAACCATGAGACAGATTTCATTTTTAATACTTTTCTTGATTTGCTCCCCCATTGTTCATGCCCAAAACACACCTAAACTTACCCTTAAAATTACATCACAGCAAACTAATGTAAGCCCTTATACTAATATACTTATGAAGGCATGGTTATACAATAACGGTACAAAACCAATATCACTTTTCAGACAAGATTATACAGCGCCTGCCTGGTATGGAGTAATTGAGAACTGGTACTGTACACATAAACAAAAAAAGGATACACTCCCTAAATTAATGGAAGAGCCCACATCCGGTTTTAATGAAAACAATATTATTGATCTTATTCCCGGAGACAGCATGATTGTTGATACCATTGAATATACAATCTATGAACCCGGAAGTTATACATTTTTGTATAATATTATATCAAGCAGAAGAAAAGTAATAACTTATTACGCAATGACCGCACCTGCGAAAAAGAAAGCGCTCTCCATTACTGAATTTGATATTTCATCACAGCCATTAACCATATTATGTAAACCCGTAGTATTTTCTACCGAGAAAATAATGGATTTGCCATTAGATGAAGTCATTAAAAGTAAAAAACAAATTAATGGCCTGTGTGAGGCTTTTAAAAATCCTGAAGAAGTTTTTAGATTTCGCCTGGAAGGAGAATTAAAACAAAGAGATTTGAAAGCCATTAGCCAATTAAAGAATATTCATTCTCTTACACTTTCCAATATTATCGTAATAGACAACGATAAGGAAAATACTCCGGTTTTTGATTTACCTAATCTGAAGGAATTGATCATCGAAGACTCTCAAATAGAAATTACGGATAATTTTATAATAAAATTTCCTAAGCTTGAAAAGATTTCATTTAAAAATGTCATATATCATGATCCTTCTAAAGCACTTAACAATCTCACTCAAATCGAGTCAATTGTAATGACAAATTGTCAAATTAATACTCTGACTTCAGATTTCAGCAAACTTCAAAAACTTGTAAGGCTTGAACTTAATCAAAACAATTTAAAAGAAGTTCCTGCTATTACGAATCTTCTTAAATTGGAATACATAGATATTCAGGAAAATAAATTGACAGCGTTTCCCAATGTATTTAATAATCCTTCGTTAAAAATTGTATATCTGGCCAAAAATAAAATCACAAATATTCCTGTTGAAATTGGAAAATTAAAAACATTAATTAGTATGGATCTTTCAGGGAATAACATCACTGAATTACCGGATAATTTTGGTAAACTTGGTAGATTAAGCCAGTTGGATATTTCTGAAAATAGAATATCTGAACTACCGGAAAGTCTATTGCGCCTTAAGAAACTTACCTTATTGAAAGTTAAAGGAAATCCTGTAAATGAAAATAAAACTTCCCGTGCATTGAGAAAAAAATTAAAAAGCGGATACTACGATTAGTATATAGCTTATGGCTACATATAATAAGCTGTCATGGATCTGATCTGTTATTCTTTCAAGCTGCATCGGATACCCGGTCAAAAATACCGGTTCCCGGGGTGTAATATTAATTTTTGCTGTTCCAACCTGTAAAGCATCAGAATTATCCTGACAAAAAGGTTTTACACTGCTCAAAAAAATTAAAAAGAGTAAGGCTGCCCGACATTTCATATCGTTAAAATTTTAATTATATCAATATTTAAATCGTTTTAAGAATATGCTTGTATGATTCTTATCGCACTCCAAAATATATTGAAAGCTAACAGGTTGAAGAAGTATTGATTTTTATCGTAAAATGTTCTGATCATGAATTGTCCTGACTGATATTTTGGGGTAAAGTAAGAAATAATTTATATTATTCAAATTAGTAACTATTCAACATAAGACTTGTTAATTTTTATCATGTCTTATATACTTATGTTTATCTTCTGTTAATACATAATAAGTTTATTTCTGTTGCTTATTTGTTGCTTAAACCATATAATTATCTGATAATCAATAAAATATAACTTATGTATCGGAAAGTGATGAGACCCAAATTTCATTTCGCTGACGCTCATGAAATTTGATGGTCGAATCCATCACGCCCCTGGTGTGATTAAAACACCCATAGTTTGAACGCGAGTGAACGGAATTTACATAGTTGAACATTCGGAAAAGATAATTTGTTGTTTTTATAATAATAATTGAAAAAATTTACATAACTCAGAAAATTTTCATACCTTCGTTTCGTCTTTAGACGAAATACTAAGTATGCAAACAACAAAAGAAAAATATTATACCGATACGCAGGAAAAAATGGCACGCTATGCTAAAGCTCTTGGGCATCCTGTGAGGGTTTTTATCATAGACTACCTGGTAAAAAATGCTGACCGTTGCTGTTACAGTGGCGATATGGTCGAAGAACTTCCAATTGCCCGTTCAACCCTTTCACAACATCTAAGTGAATTAAAAGATGCCGGACTGATTCAGGGAGAGATAAACGCACCTTATATAAAATATTGTATCAATAAGGAAAACTGGGCAGAAGCTTCAAAGGTTTTTGAACTCTTCTTTAAACGATAAAAAAATTTGCAATTAAATTTCGTGATTCGCCGAAACACTTATAATTATTATAATATATAGAAATTAAAATTTTAGGCACCGGATGTTCACGGTGCAAAACACTTGAAAAAATCACCCGTGAAGTGGTTGAGCAAAACGGGTTTAATGCCACCATTACCAAAGTAGAAGATATCGTTGATATTATGAAATACAACATTATGGCTACACCTGCACTTGTGGTAAATGAAAAAGTCGAGATTAAAGGCCGCGTTCCATCAGCTGATGAAATCAAACAGGTATTATCTAAATATTAATTAAATACAATTCCAGCATGAAAAATATCGTAATGTTCAGTTTTGCTCTTGTTTTGATAATGGGCAGTTGCTCATGCAATGCACAAACCAATGAAAAACAGGATGCAAAAAGCACAGCTTCGACAAAAGTAGAAGTATATTACTTTCATTTCACTGCACGTTGCTCAACATGTCATGCTGTTGAGGACAATGCAAAAAGAGCCTTTGAAAGTCTTTATCCTGAACAAATAAAAAATGGCGATTATGCCTTTAAGGGTTTAAATCTTGATGATGCCGGTACTAAGACAATTGCCGAAAAATTGGGAGTTGGCGGTCAAACCCTGTTGGTCGTTTGTGGCGACAAAAAAATTGACCTTACTAGTCAGGGCTTCTTGTATGCGCATGACCCTGACAAAATAAAAGAAGAAATTAAAAAAGCTGTTGAAAAAGTAACAAAAGGTTAACCCGTATGGAATTCTTACGAAGCATTCTGGAAAATTCCCAGTATTCTTTCATTACCGCATTCATATTGGGGCTGATGACAGCTATCAGCCCCTGCCCTTTGGCAACCAATATTACAGCTATAGGATTTATAAGCAGGGATATTGAGAATCAAAAACGTGTATTTATCAGTGGATTGGTTTATACCCTCGGAAGGGCTATTAGCTACATTGCGCTGGGTATTATATTGTTTTTAGGGGTAAGCCGGTTGAAAATATCCATGATATTTCAAGGCTGGGGAGAAAAACTGCTTGGTCCTGTTCTAATTTTTATCGGGCTGTTTATGCTTGATGTCATAAAATTAAAATTACCAGGTTTCTCCGGTTTAACTGATAAAATAGGAGAACGGAGCAAAAAAAGCTATTGGAGTACATTGCTGCTGGGAATGGTATTTGCCATGGCGTTTTGCCCATACAGTGGCGTGTTGTTTTTTGTAATGTTAGTTCCTTTAGCCATTGCAAGTATTAGTGGTTTATATCTGCCGGTAGTGTTTGCCGTTGGTACAGGCTTGCCTGTTATCATTTTTGCATGGTTACTGGCGTATGCCATCGGCAATGTAGCCCATTATTATAATAAAATAAAAACGTTTGAATTATGGTTTCGCCGCAGTAAAAGAAATTGTTGGGAAAGTCTGGATATATATTGTGGCCGGCATTGCCGTTGGTGCTGCCGCCCATGGTTACGTTCCCGGGAACTTTATGGCGCATTTGATGGGACAATCCACATGGTATTCCGTGCCTTTATCCATTCTTATAGGAGTGCCGCTTTACTCTAATGCAGCCGGAATAATACCCATCGTAAGCGTGCTTATCGAAAAAGGTGTCCCACTTGGCACTGCCCTGGCTTTTATGATGTCTGTTATTGGCCGGTCACTGCCTGAAATGGTTATCCTTAAAAAAGTTCTAAAGCTACCGTTGATTTTAGCTTTTATTGGCATTGTTGACACCGGTATTTTGATTGTCGGGTTCATATTTAATTTGATATTCTAATTAATAAATGCCAAAAACATGAAACATAATCATCGCCATCATGTAACCATCGAATTTGAAACCTATGATGAAAATTGAACGGACACAAATACAATTTAAGCTATAACGAAAAATGTAAATCAGTTTGAAAGTAAAATTTTTAAGGTCGATACCTCTAAAAACCCTTAATAAACCTTTTAAAGATACCCTGGTCAATTTAAATGTTTCATTTAAAACTTTTTAATTATGCTTAAATTCCGGATTAGGGATTTGAGTTTCATGGACACAAATGTCCGTATATGCCGATAGGTTACCGAATGGGTAGCCTGGCAGCAGTAATTGGTCCGTTGGTTGAAGTTCCGGTAATGATTGGATTGGTTAATGTAGCATTCTGGTTTAAAAGAGATATTTCACAATATAATTCCATCGCTGCGCCAGCCTCAAAAAATCTTCTTTTTCTTTTGCCCGAAAACCAAAGGGTTAAAACAAAAAGAATATTTTTTGGGCTGCCCTTGCATCTTTCGCCCCCAACCTGTGACCGCAAGGGCATTATTTTTCGCTGCATAGTTTGTTGTAAATTGGGCAGCTGGTGGCTGCTCGTTTACGTTTATCGTTCTCCGGGTTTTCGCATTTATTTCCTGCGTCACACAGGTTGATACTATATTAAGCTCTTGTGGCTGTCGTTCTCAATTAGCGAGCCACGGACCCCCCTAACAGCATAGTAAGAGGGAGCACCATTGTGGTACACGAAGACATTGTTGTAGTGGAAATCAGCAAAGATGGCACCACCGAGTTTTCTTATACCAGGGGGTGTTTTCACCCAGCTCGACGTTTTCATGTCGAAATTTCCAGGTTTCTGCAGTTCCCGGTATTGTTCTTCCGTTAAAAGCTCAATGCCCATGGTAGCAACCATATCAATAGCGTTATTTTCCGGTCTGTGTTCTTTTCTCGACTCCAGCGCTTGGCGGTCGTAACAAATATTTCTGCGGCCTTTGGGACTTTCCGCTGAACAATCATAAAAATTATTTTCGCCTGTCTGGCTTGAGGCATCATCAATACAACTTGCTACTGGTTTAGTATCTATAACAACATCTGTTTCTTCATTTACAAAACCTGAATAGGTAATTCTAAATTCAGGATTAACTTCCCCTTGCTTGCATGTTATACCGTTGGCAGTAACTGTAAGCATTGCTGCTGAAATAGCGCCCCTTAGTACAACAGATTGAATATAAATAAGTTATACAGGTAATCATTTCTCCTGGTTGTTTTTTACATGTTAAATGGCAAGAACAATCATTGAACCTGATGATGGAAATCATTGAACCTGATGATGGAAATCATTGAGCACTGATCAACGTAAGCGTATTTATTGCGTAATTATGTATATACAATGCATCTGGCGGAACATAATGAACCGATATAAAACAATTCAAAATGATCCCTGACCAGGAATCATTGTCATTAACATTTATAATTCGCAGCTTGATCATATCTTAATTCTCAATTATTCATTCGTAATGAGGATATTATCCGAATAATGCAGAGGAAGTTAAGCCATATCACCGGAAATGGTAATCAAATAAACCGTTTACGGTTGATATTCCTATACCTGACCATTTTCTCCTGTACAATTTTTTCACAGGAAATCAGTAAAGATAATTATACAGGCAACTGGCTGACCCCGACCAGCTGGAATCCGACCTGGGCCTCCCCCACTATAAGTATCAGCGGTTATGATGTAACCATCAACGGATATATCACTGTTAACGGTTCACTTTCTTTTTCCGGATCCGGCGGTGATCTGTACATTAATGATACCCTGGTTGTTCTCGGGGACTTAACCTTTGGAAGTAACAATAACTTAACGGTTAATACCGGCGGAGTTTTAATAGTACGGGGAAACCTGGAGGCCGGAAACAAAACAGATATTCTGGCAAATTCATACATTGTTGTAACCGGTAATTTTACCGCATCGGGTTCTCAAACCACTTTTTCCAGTCCCGAATCCCCCTCGAGTGTTTTTATCGGCGGCACGGTGGAACCTGTCGACGGGAATGTAACAGATTGTCCCGGAGCACCGGGTTATATCACCAATTGCAATTACGGAAATATTGATGAGGACCTGCAAAACGACCCCATCAGCACATTTGTCAATTCAACATGCCTGATTATACCAACAGCATACAACGTCACAGGCGGAGGAAGCTATTGTGAAGGCGACGGCGGCGTAGCAGTCGGATTAAGCAACAGCCAGTCAGGTGTACACTATTACTTAATGATACATGGCGCTGATACCGGCAGTCCGGTTGGAGGAACCGGCTCAGCCATCAGTTTTGGAAACCAGACAGGCCCAGGTACATATACCGTACGTGAATATAATAATACAACATTTTGCGAAAGCATCATGTCGGGAAGCGTGATCGTAACTATGAATACCTTACCGCCCACAACGCTTATATATCATGAATTTGAAGATAATTAACAAAAGCAGATTTAGTATTTACTATAAAAATGAAAAAAGTAACATTATGAAAACAAACAATTTGATAAAGATGATAGGCAGTGTAACGTTGACTATTTTACTGACCGGGTATTCATTTGCCAGGGTTTCTGCCTTTAAAAGTGAGATCAATCATCGAACCTGATGATGGAAATCATTGAGCACTGATCAACGTAAGTGTTTTTATTACGTAAGTTTGTATATAACAGGCCGGAATGATATCTTAATAAACAGAATAAAGCCCCTTCCATATTACCTCAGGCTGAAACCACCTTTAATAGTCAAGTCTGGCATTTACAGATAATAATTCTAACAGAGATACAGATTTTCTGCCAACAAGGAAAAATGCCGATCTGGGAAATATTCGACCTGACACGGTGTCATCAAATTATTGGAGATTATAAAATGCGGAAAAATAAATTCCTTAATAGTGATCTGTCAAATCAAATATAGATCAATTCATAGTTGTACCGGAAAATCCCCGGCCAATTTCATACGTTTAATTCGAATAACTGTATTTGCAACAGGTATTTATTTTTTACTAAGTATTGAGATATGTGGACAGGCAGCGGGAGATTACCAGTCAAACGCAACCGGAAACTGGAGTGCTCCGGGTACTTGGCAGCAATGCATGATTGCAGGAAGCTGGTCTGCTGCCACTTCATATCCCGGTCAGAATGCAGGGACAGGTACAGTAACAATCCGTAACAATCATGTCATTACACTTAACGTATCTCCTGCCAACTCTATCGGTAATTTAAATATTCCAGGTGGTAACCAGAATTCACGGATATCATTTTCCGGTGCATACACGCTTATTGTTGTCGGCACTACTTCCGTTGTATCAAATTCATCCGGTGATTGGAAGGCAATTTTAGTAAATGCCGGAACCTATTCCACCGGTTCCGTCTCATTGAGTGCTGCAAACAATGACAATTGTGATGCCTATATTGAAATAAGTACCGGTACTGTTAACGTAGCAGGTGATATTACCATGGATAACACAAATGCACGCACCTATATTCGTTTTACCGGTGCAGGCACTGTAAATGTTGGTGGAACCATTGCCGGTGGAGGTATTACCAGCGCTTTCGGCGGTGGCGGAGGTGCGCCTACTTCAGGAACAATTAATTACAACAATAATGGAGTTCAAAATCTAGGTGCCTATACCTATTATAATCTTACCGCCTCAAATGGCGGAAACAAAACCTTACAGGGAGCATCAACAGTTGCAGGGGTTCTCACTTTATCCTCGGGAGTAATACAGCTTGGCAATTATAACCTCACGCTTACCAACAATGCAGCAAATGCTGTTCAGGGCACTCCGGGGCCGACCAGCATGGTTGAAACCAATGGCAACGGTAACCTTATCAGAAATGCCCAGGCAACAACACCTATTCTTTTTCCTATAGGTGCAGGTGGCTATTATTCGCCTGTAAGTATTTCGTCAATTTCGGGTACAGTTACAGGCACCATAAGCATAAAGGCAGTTCCTTCAGGGGCGCTGGGTTCAAAAAATGTCAGCAAGTACTGGGATGTTATCTGCAGCACAGGTGGAAAAACAATAACTGCTACTTTTCAATACAATCCTGCAGAAGCAGTTCTCCCACCTTCAAATATTTGGGTGAAACCCGGTGCAGGTGTGTGGCAGGTTCCAACAGGTACTGCAAGTTTTGGCACCAATGATTTTACCATTGCAGGTACAACTAATATTGGCACCTCAATTTCCTCATGGACGGCCAGTGCATTAGGAACATACTATTCTTATCAGGCCGGAAGCTGGAATACGGCTTCAACATGGACATCGGATCCGGGTGGGACAACACAGGTCGGATCTACGATACCCGGAAACAATGATGTGGTTGTGATTCTCGATGGCAGGACTGTTAGTTTACAGGCCAATATTATCGCTACCAACCTTGAAATAAATATTAACAGCGGTGGTATTCTCGATATGGAAACCTATAGCTTCACTGGCGGACTTGCCAAACTGAAAGGAAAGGGTACCTTGAAACTGGCTTCTGCAAATTTTCCTGTTGTGGCTACAAATACTTTTATAAATACTCAGGGTGGTACAACGGAATATTATAATGCCACAGATTTTACGCTGTCAGTTGCTCAAACCACCTACAATAATTTACGAATAAATGTTCCCGGAGTGGTTGGCACACAGCTAAATAATTTAACCCTGAATGGCTTTTTGTATGTAAAACAGGGAACCTTACGTATCAATGATAACACCGCAAACAGGCGACAACTGACCATATACGGAGATGTGACAGTGGATAACGGAGCTTCAATTACAGTTGGCACCGGAGTTACAAACACAACAACTAATCCCTTGAATATTGGCACTTCAACTGGCGCACCTTTTATTAATTATTACGATGCACATTCGCACAGGATCGTGCTTTATGGCAATTTTACCAATAACGGTACCGTGCGGTTTACAAATCTTAACTATCCGGTTTACGATGCATTTCCTTCAACAACATTAGGAACCACGACCGGTTTTGCTACTGTTTACTTCAGAGGAGCAACAAGTAATACAGTCACCTGTAATAACACTACTGATTTCTACAACCTTGTTATTGATAAAGGTATAGACCAGAGTTATTCATTAACCGTGTATGCTACGGCATATCCAAACTTCAGACTTTTTGGGGCCAATGTTGCCGGCGGTGATGGAGGGGGTAGCAATCCCAACCTGAAAAAAGCACTCTGGATCCGGACAGGTGCATTGATCCTGAAAGGATTAACGGCTATCCCTTCTCTTTCGGAAGGCACATGCGCCGAAGGTGGTGCAAGTCCGAATTCCGATTTTTATATTCCGGCCAATGGTGCGTTGATTCTCGATGGGCCCGATGTGGTTGTTTTATCAACTGCCGATGATTACAGGGAAGTGAATGTGCTTTACGGCGTTTCGGGAGGAACCGGCCTTGTAAATGGTGTTGGTCAGGGTGGATGCAGTTCATTTTCAATATATGGAAAGATACAAATCAACGATGGCTATTTCTCAACCCGCGAATCGGGTGGCTTTATCACCTGGGACCTGGCTTCGGGACAGTTTGTTATTAATGGTGGTACTTTAGATGCCAAGCAGTTTCGTGCAGCAGGAGGTACCGGTGGATTGTCTTCTTTTGATCAGTCAGGCGGTACTTTTATACTGCGAGGACGTTTTCAACGAACCCCGACTGCATATACAAGTGTAAGTGATTTGATTGATGTCACAACAACAACCTTGAATACCGTTAGGTCCGCAGCCGGTCTGGAAGGCATCAAGGGAACTTTCAACATGAACAATGTTGCCAATGTGCTTGTTTTATCCGGAGGTACAATCCGCATTTATGATGTTTGCGGTGATGGCACGGTAGCAGCCCAGCAGAAAGTTTTTGAAGTTCTATCCTCTACCGGAAATATTAACGTTACCGGTGGAACGCTGGAATTAATTCCCACAACCGGAACAGGTACGGATTCTCCAGACCATATTATACTTTCCAATGCCCACTTAGGAAACCTTACTATTAACAGGGCAAGTAGCACATCGGTGGTACTTTTGAATACCTATTCCTTAAATGTTTTACAAAACCTTACGTTGATATCGGGTGATTTGGACGCAAACAACCTCAATGTTTCAATTGGTGGAAATTTCAGCCTGGCTGATGGAACTTCCTATACTCCAGGTACGAATTGGACGTTGTTTAACGGTATAGGTAGCCAGAACTTCATAATAAATACGGCCACTGCCCTTGCATTGAAAAAATTAAAGATTGATAAACCCGCCGGAACGACATTGACGTTGGACGGATCACAATCTACCATTTCAGTTGCCGATTCTCTGATGATTTTAAACGGCACCCTTGCCGATGGTGGAAAAACCATTGACTTTAACACCTCAGCAACCTCAACATCATCCTATTTATATAATTCAGGTGTTCATTCTGGAACCGGCACAATTATATTAGCCGATGATGATCCACAGGTTATTGATGGCAATGGAAACGGAATTTTCCAAAATATCAATATTAACAACACTGATGCGCAGTCAGCACCTGTTTCTTTAGCTGCCAATATTACAATCAATGGCACACTCACCCTTTCACAGGATAAACTATTTAATATTGGTTCCTATAATTTAAAACTAGGAGCTTCGGCTTCCATTTCAGGTGTCAGTGCAAACAGATACTTACAAACACTTGGTAATGCTGGTGATGGTGGACTTACTAAAGTTTATTCATTCACCACGGCTTTCGATTTCCCGGTTGGATCGCCTTCTTCCAGTCATGTGACAGCTAATTATGCACCTGCCTCCATTGGTTTTGGCGCTGCGCCTACGGTTTATGGCTCAATAACGGTTGTCCCTGTAGGGTATGAACATCCCAATGTTACCACCAACGGAAGAGGCCTGTCTTATTTCTGGAGGGTGATATCTTCAGGATTTACACTGGGTGATGCTACCGTCAATCATGCCTATAACTATGCTGATAATGATGTTGTTTCAGGCGGTGATGTAGCTGAAACCGGCTATGTGGCTGCCAGGTATAACAGCTCTGCCTATACATGGACCAAAGGTACAGTGAACGACGTGGATGAAACCACGAATATCATTGGTGAACCCGGAAGTGGTAATTTCCTTGAAAATGTGAATTTTATTGATGGAGAGTATACAGCCGGGGACATTGATGCAACCGACCCATTCGGCATCCCTAGGATTTATTACAGCCGGCAATCGGGTCTGTGGAGTAACGTGAACACATGGTCATTGACCGGCCACACGGTCGATGATGTGCCGGCAACAGTTCCCGGAGCGTCCGATATTGTTATAATTGGCGGAAATGATTCTGTATATTTATATGATGCCCCAGTTATTGTTATTCCGCCTGTTCCGCCTGCCACCTATTATCAGTTAAACAACGCTGTAGTCAGTTGTGCCAGCCTGCGAATAGAATCAGGTTCCGTACTCGATATAGAAAACAACCCGGGCTGCAATTTTGGAATAGTAAGATCGCATGCCGGTGGAAATGGCAATTTCAGATTAACAACCAATTACGCCAATGGAAGTACCTATGCCTTTCCTTCTGGTGATTTTTCCGATTTCAATATTAACCTGGGAACTACCGAATTGTATTCGGTGAACCCGATTGCCGGTACCACCTATTGGTTGCCCAATAATGTTGGTTCATATGGTAACCTGATAATATCACCCCTTGGTGGTTCCAATATTATTTTCCCAAACAGGGACCTTTTAATATATGGAAATTGTGTCACCAGGGGTCAGAATGCCGATTCATGGTTCTGCCTAACCTGGAATGCAGATTATCCGACCCCACCAATAACGAAAGTCCCTAAAACCATTACCATTAACGGTAATCTGAATATACAAGGAGGGTCACTCATTTGGTATGGGAATAATGCGATCGCACAAAATATTGTGGTTTATGGGAATGTTACTGTTGCAACAAATTCATCGATAGATGTTTATGGTAGTGCCACCAATCAAAAAATGTCTATTGGCGGAAATCTTATCAATAATACAACTGGTACAATTGAAACCGGGACAACTACGCGTTGTCAATGCGACTTTAGACTTCTCCCTCTTTTCTTTTTTGGAAATACTTCAGCCTCCATATCGAATACAGAAAATAGTCCCTTAACAATTTTCGAAACGGTAATTGTAAATAAGGGTACATCACAGTCTACAATCCTTACCTGCGACATAGGCGGAACATTAACTACACCAACAGATAACTGGTTGACCCTTCAAAACGGAACATTCAGATATATGCGTACTGACCCCGGAACCGATTTTACAATTACCCAGGGAAGCAGTATTACCATCCCATCTACTGCGGGTTTAAATATAGACTATACCAATGCCAATAACACAAATATTCTGATTGCAAATGCAGCTTCTAATACAAACGATCTTTTCCTGAACGGCAAGCTTACTATAATAAATGGTAACGTATACATCGGACCAACCAATGGAACAACTAACAACCATAACGACATAGAATATTCCGGAGGTGGCGCCTCTGCGATAGATATGCAAGGCGGTAGATTAATTGTCAACGGCCAAATTCGTCGGAATCCTGCCACAACCAACGGAATTCTGCGCTACATGCAAAGCGGAGGTACAGTTGTTATTAATGGTCAGGCGGCCATTAACACAAATGCTAAACTTGAAGTTTTAAACAACGGAAGTGTTTTTAACATGTCTGCAGGTACCATTACCATTGTGCGTGGCGGTGGAGGCAATACCTGTGGAGACCTATACCTGAGACCGGCAACAAGTTCCGTGACCGGTGGTGAAATTATCTTTTCACAAAGTCCCTCTGTCGGACCGGCAGTTGACGCTGTCCAAAATTATATATTAGATGCCAATACAGCCCTCAATGACCTGACTATTACCGGAAAAACTACTGGTACAGCCCGCAATGCAACGGCCACTTTGTTGATCAGCCCGCTTGTGCTAAAAGGTAATCTCAACCTTACCAATAACAGAAGCTTCTTTGATGCTAATGCAACGTATAATATTGCTGTGACTATTAAAGGCGATTTTACCAACAATGGTACCTATAACCATTATAATAATCTTACTACTTTTAATGGCGGCACCCAAATACTACAGGGATCAACAGCCACCGATTTTTACGATATGCTGGTTGCCCCGCTTACCTCACTTTCCTTGATCAGGGACATCACCGTACTTAACGACCTCACCCTAAGTTCAGGGCAATTACTGGGCAGTACATTTACTATTAATGTGAAAGGTGATTTAGTGAACAATGCCAATTATGATGGAGATCCCGGCACCGGTGGAGTAATTCTGAACGGGACTGTACTTCAATACGTTTCAGGAACCGGAACTTTCGGCCGTCTGGAACTGAATAATACCGAAGGAGCGAGAATCCTCAACAATATTACACTTCAGAAAAATCTTATCTTAACCAACGGAGTCTTCGATATCAATAAATACTTGCTGACCCTTGGAGTTAACAGCAATATTGAGGGAAGTTCATTCAGCGCCACAAAAATGATTGCATCTGATGGAGTTTTCAGTAACGTGGGAATTAAAAAATATTTCAGTATATACAGTGGTCTGGAGCAAACTTTTACCTTTCCTTTGGGGACCGCCACAAAATATACACCAGCCTTATTGACCTATACCTCGAACACAAACGTTGGTTCAATCCGGCTTAACAATATTAATGATCACCACCCGGGAGTTTTAGATCAAAACAACGTGCTCCAATACTACTGGGAAGTTGAAAGTTCAGGTATTGAAAGCTTTAACGGCAGTCTTGTACTCAACTACAAGAATGCCGATGTTCGTGTTACAGGTTCGAATACCGAAGCCGATTATATAGCAGCAAGGCTGCTGATACCCGGTACCAGCTGGATAAAAGCCGCACCCGGAGCAGTGACTGATAATGTAGATGAAACAGTTAATACTATAACATATACCTTCAACAATTCAAGTAATCTCAGTGGTGAATATACTGCCGGAATGGATCTTGCCATACCGGATCAGGTACCTGAATATATAAGCATTGCTGATGGTGTTTGGTCTGACGAAACTAACTGGGTTCAAACAGGAGGTGATTTATATGCATGTCCCGTGGGTGGACCAAACGGTTTTATCGTTAACGTTGATCATGAAATTAATGTAGATGCCAGTTACTGTTCGGCATACAGAACAACAATAAACGGAAAACTCAATATCATTGCCCCGTATTATGGTCATAATCTGGGTACTGTTGATGGTGAGGGGACGCTTTATCTGGAAAGTGGAACCGTCCCGGCAGGAAAATATACTTCCTTCTTAGATTGTTCCGGTAACAGCACATTAGAATATGGCGGAACCACAAATTATGTACTTATTGCTGATCTTTACACCTCTATCGCAAACTTGCATTTAGTAGGCAGCGGTTCAAGAATATTGCCCGATATGGATCTTACCATATGCAGGCAACTGTTAATCGATGGCCCTATACTTGACAATAGTTTAAATAACCGTAAGCTTACTATTCAGGGTACCCTGGAACGCTATAATTCAGGTGCTTTTATAAGGGGTTCAGGAGCAGGTGCAACCGTATCGTTTACGGGAACTGCAACCCAAACCATTGGTGGCATCTTGGGTGATTTTAGCGGTTCAAACAGCTTCAACAACCTGGAAATAAATAACCCTGCAGGTCTTACCATCAATTCCAGTGGAGAAATTGAAGTAACTGGCAATTTATTATTGACTAATGGCACCATTCAAACAACTTTAACCAATAAACTAACGATTACCAACGAGGAAATTAACTGTGTCATCCCGTCAGGTGGTAGTTCTTCGTCATTTGTGAATGGACCACTATATAAGAAGATCAACCAGGGTGATAATTTCCATTTTCCGATCGGAAAGGGCATTGTATTAGGGAATAAGCTGATACTTTCATCTTCACGGACAGGATCAATTTTTTGGAGTGCTGAATATTTTACACCCAATTTAACCTCTACAAGCCTTTCTCTACCCTTAACTTATGTAAACTCAAAGGAATACTGGGCAGTAGGTGCAGAGTCGGGAGACCACGCAGTTGTAAATATAAGATGGGATCCTTTAAGCGATTTAACCCCGTTGATGACCGAAAATGGATTAAGCGATATGTATGTAGGCGGTTATAATTCAGTAACGTTTTTTTGGCAGAAAATAGGTTCCGATGCTTTCGGCGACAATAATAATGGTACTGTATATACATCAGCCTTGATTACCATTCCTTCAGCACGTTCAGGAAAATATGCCGTAGCATGTATCAATAGCATAAAACCAAGGGCCTCCTTAACCCCGGCAGGACCGGTTTGCGGTACGGCAGGAATACCTGTGACTTTTACGACTTCTATTCCGATAAACCTTGATTATATTCTCTTTTATAAAAAAGATGGAGTATCACAAACACCTGTTACAGTCAGTTCACTACCCTTTATACTTCCTACAGATGCAACAGGAGCAACATACCAGCTGACAGGATTCACCTGTAACAATCCCCCGTATGCCGGACCTCCTGAAGCAGGGGTGGTTGATTCAGTTACGGTAACTACATACACGGTTCCAACTACTGCGGCTGCCGGAAACGATCAGTCCATTTGTGGCGGAACAAGCGCTACCCTCGCCGGTAACATTCCGGTGGTCGGTAACGGGTTATGGACCATTATTGGCGGAACAGGCGGAACAGTGGTGCAACCTGTTGTTTATAACAGCATTTTCAATGGTACTAATGGCACAACCTACACATTGCGGTGGACAATAAGCAACGGCAATTGCACTTCCTCCGACAATACAATAATCAATTTTCCGCTATTACCTGTGCAACCCGGCTCCTTCATTGCTTATACGGATCAGGTTTGTCAGGACCGGACGGGTATGGCTTATTCCGTAACCAATGATGTTGCGCTGACCTATAATTGGAATTATACGGGAGCCGGTGTTACGATTAACGGGGCCGGAAGTTCAGTCAGCCTCGATTACGATTTAACAGCAACAAGTGGTACATTAAATGTCACAACAACCAATGGTTGCGGAACAAGTTTGCCGCTCACTCTGGATGTAACAGTATATTCTTTACCACCCACAACGCTTATATACCATGAATTTGAAGATAATTAACAAAAGCAAATTTAATAATTATTAATAAAAATGAAAAAAGTAACATTATGAAAACAAACAATTTTATGAAGATCATAGGCAGTGTAACGCTGACTATTTTGCTGACCGGGTATTCATTTGCCCAGACCACTACTCCTCCTACTCAGCCCAGTGTAGCTGCACCGCATAATGTAGGGGTTAATTCTACGCACATTTATGACGTCGCCTATACGGTAAGGGGTGCTGTCCCCAATGTGTATGCATGGACCATTTTTACTGCTGATGCCTTTTACGTGAAAGGCCCTGCCGCCACGGCAGGTGTCGACTATACGATTGCTGCGGGTGCAAATGACGCCCTTCAGAATATTATATGGTTGGCAGCCGGTCATTACGTGATTGAACTTCAGGAAAACAATCCGGCAGGTTTCGGAAGTTGCGCCGGAGCCTTACAATCGCTTAATGTCTTAGTCGGTCCAACAGGTACTGTTGAATTTCTGGCAGCAACCGGTACAGACCAGTGTCCTGCAGCCGGTGGATATTCTCCTGCTTTGACCTATACAGGAACGATTACGTATCCGATAACGGTTGATGTTCAATATACGATTAACGGAGCAACAAGCACAGCGACCATTTCTGTTGCCGATGCACTTGTTGCACTTGATATTCCTGCTCTGGTAGGATTTGTTAACAATACCACAACCAGTGATGACCTGGCTCGTAGTGTGACAATTACAGGGGCAAAGGATTCATTCGGAGGCGATCTTACTGTTGGTGGCACGAATACTCATACACTTTCTGTATGGTCATTGCCGGCAACCACACCGATATATCATGACTAATAAAGTAACTGCCTGATCAGATAGAAATGTAGTTTTTTATAATGTTGTGTATTTAAGGTTCCTGTTGGAAGGTGACAAAAGTTCACCGGTGAGCAACGGACAAGAAGATAATTCCGCAAAGAGATTTAATAAAGAACTCTTTGCGGAACCCTTCGTGTTCGATGTTACAGGAATTACTGAATCGCAACGGACCTGATCAGGGCAATAATGATCCCGTTTATTCATAAATGTCAAATGATTGACTCATACCAGAATAGTATTAAAAAAAAACGGAAAAAATTAACCGGGTAAGTCAATGAAGCGAATCGGTATTATATTTATTTGGTTGGTTACCGCCTTCCTGTTATTCAGCTTTAACCTGACACAAGCGCAGGTTCAGGTAACAAGAGGGTCTGTACACCATTATTCGGTTTCGCCTGTTATCGGTACACCCGTTTATAATTATCACTGGTCGGTGACTCCCGGTGGTACCTTATCTGATTTTGGAACTGCTGATACCACGAACGATGTTTTATGGGATGGTTCCACAGGTATGTATACAATTTCTGTTTATCCTACAAAACCTGTTTCAGGTTGTGCAGGAAGCAGTCATACTCTTTTGGTTGAAGTGGTGGAGATGACTATTGCATGGTCCGGCACCAGTTCAACAGAATGCCCTAAAACAGATAATCAGTCAGGAGATTTTACGGTGGATGTTGATTATGCCGGTTTAACCGGTGCCTGGAGTTTAACATACAGCATCGATGGCGATGCCGGACAAACTGTAAACGTTGCAGCAGGTAACCATGCAAGTGTAACGATCGATGGGTTCATCAATCTATCGGCTACGACACAGGCAATTCATACCATCCGTATTTCCTCGGTCACCACACCTGATAATCATACGGTGATTTATACTGGCACAGAGCCAGATGCGGCTTTACATATATATACTGTAACGGTTGAACCGACACCCGGAACATCCGGTATTATTCAATTATGATGATTTGATAATCTGCCCGACGGTTGGAAAAATTGAAAATGAAAGGATGCAATGTCACAATGTCAACTACAATTTGATTGTTAACAGGATAAAAAAGTACAAAATGTTAAGGAGTAATACTAAACACAAACCTTTTACAAGAAGATCATGAACTTTGTCAAATGCCTTCTTTTACCGGTATTCATAAATGCTGCTGTTGGTCTGAACGCTCAGGGTCAATATACGCTTTGTGCATCCCCGAAAGGCATTCAGTACAAAATTACGGATAATGCCGGTTCGATTTATCACTGGACGGTTGAGGGAGGTCGGATTGTATCCGATCCGAATGCCGATACCATCACTGTAATCTGGAGCGATATACCCGGTGAATATGACATTTCGGTTTATGAAGAATCAGTTTCAGGTTGTTTGGGAAATAACATGAGGATCAACGTTAAAATAAATGCTTCTCCTTTTGTGGACCTGGGAAATATCAGAAATATATGCCTTGGCGGACAAACCGAACTAAACCCGGGTGAAGGATTTGATACCTATCTCTGGCAGGACGGCAGTTCACAACCCACTTTAACTGCCAATGTCGATGGGATTTATTGGGTAGAGGTCACCAGTCAGGATGGCTGTTCGTATCGCGATTCGGTTCTGGTGATCGCGAATCCACCACCTGATATATATCTGGGCAGGGATACAATCCTTTGCGCTCCTGATGAACTGGTGCTCGATGCCGGATATTACGACGGATCATATTCCTGGAACAGCGGTGATATTGCCCAGTCTGTCATTGCCCGTGAGGGGGACGGTCAAATATGGGTGAGAGTCACCGATGTAAATGGATGCACAGGGACCGATACCATACAGATTCTCGATTGTATCAGTAAAATCAAGCTGACCATACCGAATGCATTTACACCCAATGGCGACGGTCATAACGACTATTGGCAGATAACAGGTCTTGAGAATTATCCGAACCTTACCGTGAAGATATATGATCCCCTGGGAATCCGGGTATTTGAGTCTGACCGGGGATTTACCCAGCCATGGGACGGAACATCGAATGGCAGAAAAATGCCTGTGAACGCTTATTATTATGTTATCAATCCGGGCGACGGTTCTAAAGAAATCGTGGGAAGTATTACACTGATCAGATAAACTTAATAAACCAAAAAAAATGAAAGCTTCTTACACAATACGATATTAAAATGAATCACACCATGACTTCACATACAAAATGGTTAAAACATTTTCACTTCATTATTGGACTTGGCATTGTGCTATGCTCGCTGTCCAGCGTTCATGCACAACAAATACCATATTACAGTCAGTACACTTTCAGTCCTTTCATCCTAAATCCGGCTGCAGCAGGTGCTGACGCTTTTACAACATTTATTCTTACAAACAGAAATCAATGGCTTGGCGTGGAAGGCGCTCCAACTGTATTTGCTGCCAGTTTGCAGACAAGAATTATGAAAAAAAGCCACATCTTTAAAAACGCAAGAATCAGGCGAAAAAACAAACCACTTCTTCACAGCGGACGGGTGGGATTAGGTATTCATGCCTATAACTATCATGCAGGACAGATTGATCAAACCTGGCTGCAATTTACCTATGCCTACCATATCTTCCTGAATAGCAGGTCACAACTTTCTCTGGGTTTATCGCTGGGCTTTATGAAATATAAAATAAAAAAAGACGACTTGAAATTACTTGATAACCTGGATGATCCGGCTTATGGCAGCAATATCTCCCTGAATATTCCCGATGCCAATTTTGGGGTTTATTATTCCGATTCAAAGTCCTATATCGGGATTTCGATCTTACAATTGCTGCAGTCAACAGTAAATTTTGGGACTTATAAAAGCGAAAATTTTCATATCTACCGACAGTTTTATCTGATTGGCGGATACAAATACAACCTGAACACAAAGGATGTATTGGAACCTTCGTTTTACATCAAATCTTCCGAACAACTTAACTTTCAACTGGATGTATCCGTAAAATATGTTCATGACAAAAAGTTGTGGTTCGGCCTGGGTTATCGATCCGGAATGACTTTAATCGGTTCATTTGGCGTAAACATAAATAAATTATTTGTCGGATATTCTTTCGATTACAGTCTCAAAGCATTACAAAATTATTCATACGGCACTCATGAAATTATGCTGGCCATAAGATGGGGTGACTATGTCCGGCGTTACAGGTACCTTGACAGGTATTGAAAACTTAAATAGTAAGCTCATAAAGAACACCGGAGTTTACGATTTCAATGGTATCCTGTAAATTGAGATCCAAAGATGAAGCACCTACCGTGATTTGTATCCGTTAACCTTCAACCACAAAGCATTGTTTTTTTGTTGCCCGACTAAAATCAAAGCTATATATAACAACAACAATTACTTTCTGTATCAGTAAATAATTGATTATTAGCTTTATATGATCTAATACTGAATGTACCCCAAACTAATATTGAATTGATCAATGATACCAATATCATTAATATAATGGCGTTCAAATTTAGGAGTTCCTTTGCCTATATGGAAATCCATACGCCAGCAAAATTCAACTGTTACAATCAAATTCCCCCGATTCGTGGCTGAAATGTTCCCTTATTTCATGGGTAAAGAAATTCACGATTCTGATAGATCGATTTGATTTTATACCTTTTTTTTAAATTATCATAGAACTAAAATATTGATATTTAGCCGGATATGAGTCTGGTTCAATCCCCCTCTCACCGCCAAGTAAAACACGTACCCCAAAAGAGGCATTTTTGTTTTCTGAAGTCTGCCAAACCTGCCTAAATGACTTCAATCAGGAGAGATTGCTTAAATAGTCGATAGCTAATTCTCAGCCATCAATAGTGCTTGCGGGTTTGTAAATTGCCAGGAAAATATTCACCTGTTTGACAATTTATTTCAATCCTCTTTCATTTATGGAATTATTTGAATAAATTTAGTATTAAAACTTTTAAATTATGAGAGCGCTACTCATACTTTTTTTATTTGGATTGTCTACAAACTTAAGTTTCTCTCAGGCAAAAAAAAGTATTTATGATGTGCGAAACATTTACGACGAAAAAGGGGATTATTACTTCGATAAAAATGAGTTTAAGAAATCTATCGTTTACTACAATATGGCATATCAAAGCGATGCCAATAATTATTACTCGGTACTTAAAAAAGCAGAAGCTTTTGCTTCGTTAAGCCTTTACGATCAGGCATCTGAGAGTTATAAAATTTTGTTTGACACAAAACTGGATATTCCAAACGAATTCCGTCTGAAATTTGCGTTATTATTACTTAAAAATAAGGATATCAAAGGTTTTGAGGAATGGATGGGCAGGTATAACGATATTGTCCATAGTGAAATTTATGATTATCTCACCGCTACCGATATCAGGGCAAAAATGTATTATGATTCTTCTATTGTAATTGTCGAAAATGAGAGTGTGCTAAATACTCCCGAATCTGAAATAAGTCCTGAAATCTATCAGGATAATGTAATATTTGCTTCAACAAGAAAAAATTTAACTGGGAACGCCGGGAATGATTATAATTTGTTTGCGGCCGACTACCTGGACAACGGCCAGTTAGGCAGGTTAAACCTGTTTAATACAAGCCTTAACTCTGCTCAAAACGAAATTTCCATCCTCTGCTCCCACAATACAAATAAACTATATGTTACCAGGGGTAAGTCGGTAAATTCAAATTTAGAAACATATGTTACTAATATTCCTGCGAATGCCAATGAGGTATTGACCATGAAAGAATTTTTGCTGGAAGGTTTCAGCAGCATCGGTCAAATTGCATTTGACAACGAAGGCAATACAATGTATTTTGTGGCAGATGCTCCAGGCGGTAGTGGCGGGTTAGACATATACTCCACCGAATTGACCGGTGGTAAGTGGAGTAAACCAAAAAATCTGGGAACAGGAGTCAATTCTGTCAAAGATGAAATGTATCCTTTTATTTTGAACGACACCATACTCTATTTTTCTTCGGCCGGCCATCATGGCAAAGGAGGATTTGACCTTTTTTCATATAACCTGAATCAAAAAAACAGTTCTCCAAAAAACCTTGGCAGTGAAGTCAACTCATCATACGACGATTACAGCCTTACTTTCTCCTCCGATGGTTTAACGGGATATTTCTGTTCAAACAGACCAGGAGGCTTTGGCAAAGAGGATATTTACAGGGTACATCTTCTTAATATAAAGGTGAGGTATCCGGCTTACAGGTTCAAAAAGAAAACTGCCATGGAAGATAATAAAATTAACCTTTACCTGAGCAATGGTGAAGAATATAACATTGCATCCAATAATTCAGGCTTTAGTTTTACTTTTCTGCCCGAAGAAGATTATAAAATGGTAATCCAGCATGAAAATCCACTTTCCAGTAACGTTATTTATAATAAAAAATTAACGGAAGATCTAAGAAGAAATGAATTTCTTAATCCCCAACCATTTAATAAATCAGAAATAAAGCTTCAGGCAGGCATGAGGTATCTTTTTACATTAGGGATGAATCCTATAAGCAGCGAAACCAAAAATACCATTACTGAAACAACAAAAGATTATCAGAACATCACCACGGCAATGGATCTTACTTTATTGTTAAAAGAATTGTCTTTGGAGGAGGGTGAAATATATTCAATACAATTTGTTAAAGGAGATGAGGTGTATTCGGATAATAAGTCGAAAAAATCATCGGGTATATTTTTTAATGATAAAACAATAGATGTTTCAGGTGAATCATTTTTTATCGTTATCCCACTAAAGAATGAGGCAAATTTTGCTATTGCCACTGACATAGCCTACTTCAAAAAAACCTTTTCTCCTAAAAAGACTGGAAGAGTTTTCATTGATACAGGAACGGTATATAAAGAGGAACATGTAAAACTGCCGGAAGGATTTCCTATTCTGGTTAATACGGCGTCTTCCGGTGAAGCAGCCAGGAAAATATCAGCTACCGAACTTACCATTATTCCCGGCACTATGTATATTCTTACATTTGGTAATATTGACGCCCGTGCGGAAGATCTGGGAATTATTATTCCATTAACCAAAGGTGTAAAATACAATCTGGGTACTGGAGCCGAATCGAAAATCGAATACTCCAAAGCTCTTTCGCAAGTCACATCAGGTCAGGCAGGCAGTAACAATCCCGGTGAAGAACTGATTGATATATCTGTATTATCCAAAGAGTTGGATATATTGTCAGCAAGAGATATTGTGTTTAATCTTATGCCCGCTAAGCAAATTGGTTCACAAAATACCGGTGCCCGAAATGTGCTCACAACTCTGTCTGTTGACGGCAGAAAATATTTCATTACCCCAAACCAAAAGATGCAGGTAAACCTGAAAATTGAGGGAAATGAAAAAATTAATCTACAGACTGATCTGGCTTATGTGAAAGAAAATTTTGACCCTGCAACTATAGCCATTAAAGTGGATACAACATCCTTCAATAAAATCCTGGATGAAAAGAAAAATAGCATTATCACGGACCCTGTATTTGATCTTGTTATTATCAATTTTAGTTTAAATGATTATTCCATCCGGCCCGAAGCAAAAAGTACTATTACAAATAAAGTAATTGAGGCATTGAGAAGTGACAGCCGGCTTTACGTGACAGTTAAAGGCTATACCGATCCTCTCGGAGATGCTGCTCATAATGAAAAGTTATCAAAAAACCGGGCACAGGCAGTAAAAGATTTTCTGATAAATAACGGTATTGGTGAAAGCAGAATCCGGACCTTTTCCTATGGCGCCACACAGGCGTTAAAAGAAGGAGTAAACTGGAAAGATTTAAGCGAATCCGAACTCGAAAAATACCGTAAAGTCGAGATTGTGATCTATTTACCGAAGTAAAATAAATGTACTCAGGTTTGTACCAAAAAGTGTAAAAGTATCTTATGAATAACCTCACAGCAACCTGCCTTGTCGGCAGACACGTATTCGACTTACCCCTGATTGATATCAGGGTCAATACGCTTCACAATCGAAATTAGAGTCTCCCGCATACTATTTAAATGCCCGGAAACCTTTATTTGATAACCAACTTTGTATACTCCGTTTTTGGATCAACTTCAAGTTTAATAAGGTAAACCCCCGCGCTATATTAACTTGCATCGAAGTTGATTGTATGTATACCCTGTATGCATATTTTATTCAACAATACATCAACCTGCTGTCCGTTAACATTGTACAATGTTACTTTTGCTTTTGCTGCTTTCAGGATGTAAAAGCTAATTGTCGTCATATGCGATGCAGGGTTTGGATAAGATGACAGGTTAAAGTTGCCGGTAATGGTTTTTTCTTTAACCGAAGTAGTTGATCCGCCTATTCCAGGATAAGCCCAATCGGCAGCCCTTTTAACAATTTTAAATAAATCAGCTGTCATATAATCGGTATGGTCAAGAGAGCTTCCGTTTAACGCAAATTGATTTAATCCCCACCAGAAAAGCCGGTTTGGAATTTGAGCACTCGAATCGATTGCCACCATTCCCCAATAATCGGTTTCTGCATCAAGCGCCAGGTTTTGGGCTAATTTATAGGTATAGTCTACGTTCACTTCCTTGATCGAACCAATGGCTATACCTGCTGTATCTGATCCTGTATTGACAGACCAGTTAATGGTATTGATTATACAATAAACTATGCCACTGTTTGCCCCATGATTTATCTCATATTTGCAGAGCCAACCCTGCATACCAACAGCAACGGTGATATTACCTCCGTTTCAGTTAGATACAAAAGATTCGATGGCAGCACAGTTAACCCTGACAATTTCATATATCTGATACAGATACAGCTGATGTCAGGTAATCAGGTGATCTCCCTTGGCGCATCGCTCTATTCAGATCAGAATCCATCTGAAATGGAAAAATATAATTTTGCGCTGACTACGCCTCTGTCACCAACAAATCTGTTTCAGATTGATGCTTATTACCAGGATCTATTGGGAAATGAATACAATATTATTTGGGATAAGGAAAATACACAATATCTCCTGGCCACCAATGGAGCAGCCTGGATTGCCTTGAGCTCAAACTCTGACTGTTCCTAACCAATACTCAGGCGATACTGTCCACGTTTTCATTGATTTTATTGGCGCTGATACAAAGGACGGATAAAATGGCATATATGTAGGAAACATTGTTGTTGTGTAAACGAAACTATTGAATATGTTGTCAGAGAGTTCAGTCCTTCATGTATGAGATAATTAGCTGCGTACTCTTTGTGTTGGGTAATCATCAGCAATAACGACGATCATATTCTACTTTCTCCTGTATTATTCAGCCTTTATATTTTTTGAAAACCGAACATGCGATATGCCCACCAAATCCAAAGGTGTTGTTAAGCGCATAATTAACCGTTTTACGAGTTAATCTGCCCAGGGTAAAATCAAATTTGTCTGAAAAATCCGGTTCAATATTCGTGGAATTTATAGTCGGAGGTATACTATTATCCTGAACTGCCTTGATGCAGGCGATGGCTTCAACAGCCCCTGCCCCGCCCAGGAGATGACCAGTCATGGATTTTGTAGCACTTATGGAGGCATTTGGCTTTGATCCAAATACCCGCTCAATGGCTTTTAGTTCGCTCAGATCACCTGGTGGTGTGGAGGTAGCATGTGCATTGATGTAATCGATCTGTTCTGCACCTATACCGGCCTCATCCAGTGCAAGTGTCATACCCAAAAAGGCTCCTTCGCCATCAGGATGTGTTCCTGTTAAATGATACGCATCTGCAGCCAGTCCACCACCGACAATTTCTGCAATAACCGTGGCGCTACGCTTTATCGCAGAATCATAGCTTTCTAAAATTATCGCCCCTGCCCCTTCTCCCAGGACAAAACCATCTCTTGCCGTATCAAACGGTCTGGATGCATGCTTATAATCTTCGTTATTGGTTGACAAGGCCTTTGAGGCATTAAATCCGCCAATAGAACTTTCTACTATTGATGCCTCCGCGCCACCGGAAATAATCATATCAGCTTTGCCCCAGCGTATATAGTTGAAGGCATCAATAATAGCGGTATTACTCGCTGCACAAGCGGAAACGGTGGCATAATTCACACCCCGTAAACCATATTTTATTGAAATAATTCCCGATGCAATATTGATTATTCTTTTAGGTATAAAAAACGGACTAAATCTTGGAGTTCCGTCTCCGGCTTTGTACTCCGCAAATTGTTCTTCAAAAGTCGAAACTCCGCCATCACCGGATGCCCAAATAACACCAATCCTTTCTTTGTTTAGCTTTTCGAAGTGTATCCCTGCATTTTTTATGGCTTCATCAACCGTAACCAGTGCATACTGGGTAAAAAGGTCATATTTTCTTAGATCAGCTTTGTCTATCACCTGCAGTGGCTCAAAATTTTTCACTTCACATGCAAATTTTGTTTTGAACTTCGAAGCATCAAATTTGGTGATGAGTGATACACCGTTGGTACCGTTTATAAGCGAATTCCAATACTCATTCACATCGTTTCCAATTGGTGTGACTGCACCCATGCCTGTTATTACAACCCTGTTCAGCATTTTTTCTACTTTATTTTAGAATTATTCACTTGATTCATAGATTATTGGACTCAACCCAAATCCCTGTCCTCTTTTTCGTGTTTTTTCTGGTTATCATAACTTTTTGCCTCTTAAAACCGGGGAATCTGGCGATCTTATGCACGATCCATGAGATCAACAGATGTGGAGTGTTGAACGCTCAGTTGGTTTCATATGTTAATTCTTTAATGATCGCATTTTTAATCAATTCGAACTCATTTCTTTTTGATAATCGCGATAGCTGAACAATTGCCATCACAGTTGATATGATCATCATTGCTTTTGTTTTTGCCGACACGTTAAACCAGAATATCCTTTTTTTCCTTCCTTCAGCCAAAATTTCGGTTATCCATTGAAGTACCTGCTTTGCAAATACTTTCAGTTCTCCCTGAACAGATACATCCAGGGTATTATAATCAGTTGCCAGGGAACCGACCAAACAAATTTTGTTCTCATTTCTCATTCGGGAATATATATCAAAGAAACCTTCCAGCTTTTCTGCCGGATTTTTTTCTGACAATTCCTGTTTTAATCGATTTAATTTTTGAAGCTGTTCCTGTATCACTGAAATGCCTAAGTCGCTCTTATAAGGAAAATGGTAATGAATGGAAGCAGTTTTTATGCCTATTGTTTTGGATATATCATAGAAACTAAAGGCGTTGTAACCTTTTTCCCGGATAAGATTATCTGCAAGTTTTATGATTTCGTCCCGCATTGACATTATTCATTCTTTTTGTAAATATACTACCTATTAGTAGATAGGCAAAATTATTTAAGGATTTAATTTGGTAGTATTAAGTTCTATACGAATTTATGATTGAATCTTCAACGAATCATGCAAAATCCTCAATCGTGAAAAAAAATATGCAAATCTTAATTGCTCCTTCTTTTATAAAGGATCCATATTATCGAAGGTAAAACAACTAAAAGCAAAGGCATGGCGACCAGAAAACCGCCGATAATAGCTATAGCCAGAGGTTGGTGCATCTGGGCACCGGCCCCGATACCCAGTGCGATCGGTATCAAAGCAACTATGGCACCCAGCGCCGTCATAAGATTTGGACGCAGCCGCGTGGAGATGGCAGTAACTATTGATTCTTCGATATTCATTGTCTTATTGGCGCTCTGATATTGCATGTATGTGAAAATGGCATTTTCACCGATGATCCCAACGATCATAATCAACCCGGTATAGCTTCCAACATTTAACGGAGTTCCTGTAATGAAAAGCGCCAGGTAACTTCCTGAAATTCCCAGTACTGCAATCAGCAGAATAGCGAGAGCAATACGGAATTCTTTATACAGCACAAGAATAACACAGAAAACAAGAAGACTGGCTGTTATCAATATCATTAACAGCTCACTGAAAGACCGGTGCTGCTCTGCATAAGCGCCTCCATATTCAATGCTGTATCCCTTCGGCAGGCTTATTTTTTTGGATATTGCCTGTTGTATTTCTGCAATGGCACTGCCTAAATCACGGTTGGCCAGTCTTGCAGTAATAATTACGGTATTCTGAAGATTTTCACGCTGGACCTCTGCATCGCCGGATGAAAGTGTTACCTGTGCCAGTTTATTGATCGGTTTTAACCTGCCGTCCGGAAGAAAAACCTGCAACTGTTTAATATCACTTATATCCAATGTTCTGTTAGAAGGATAAATTAGCCTGATGTTCGTAAATTGTTCGTTGTCATACACCTGGCCCGAGACACTTCCTTCAAGCGCGGTCTGCAGTTGGAATTGTAAGTTTGCCGGGGTTATTCCGAATTGTGCCAGTTGAGCGTCATCAGGTTCAATTCTTACGTAAGGCCCGGCAATGGTAATGCCGTCAAAAACATCAGCTGTTCCTTGAACACTGGAAACAATGGCTGAAATTTTGTGTGCCATATCTTCCAGTTCCCTCCGGTTGTTGCCGAAAATCTTCACCTCAATGGGTTGAACCGATTCCATCAGATCGCCAAGCATATCGCCGATAACCTGACCAAAATCGATCTGCAGTGCAGGTTGTGTTGCCTCAATCCGGCTTCGAATATCTTCAATGACCTGGTTGGTTGTACGCTTCCTTCTCTTTTTCAATTGAATGAGGTAATCGCCGTCGTTCGGTTCGGTAATAAAAAAACCCATTTGCGTACCTGTTCGCCTTGAATATGTTCGGACTTCAGGGATTTCTACAATAATCTTTTCTACTTCCCTTAAGATCCGGTCTGTTTCTTCAAGTGATGTTCCCGGGGGCGATTTGTAGTCTAGTACAATACTACCTTCGTCCATCTCCGGAAGGAACCCGGTTTCAAGCCTTGGGAAGATCAGAAAAATCGAAATGATCAGCAAAACCATGAAAGATATACTTATCCAAGGACAGTGTATAAAAAAAAGAACCCATGTCTGCTTTTTTACCTGGTGAGATTCTTCTTGCTGCTTTTTAAATGTATGGCTGTTTTCTTTTCTCGTGAGCAACAGGTAGACAACAGGAAGGGCCAGCCATGTGACAAAAAATGAACACACCAGGGTAATGATCATGGCATTGGTCATGACCTTGAAATAGTCTCCTGCTACTCCTGTCATTAGAACAAAAGGAAGAAAAATAACGATAGTGCTAAGTGAGGAGCCCACCATAGCAGGAAACAGGTACCGGATAGCTTCATGCACCAATGCCCGGGATTTTTGTCCCGGGTTCTCTTCATGCGTACGGTGTATCTGCTCAACCACAACAATGGCGTCGTCTATAATCAGTCCTAAAGCTGCGGCAATAGCCCCCAATGTCATTATATTGAACGTCTGTCCTGTGGCATACAGAACAATTAAAGTAAGGAATAACGTCACAGGAATCGTTATAAGTAGAGTGGCGCTGGCCTTTACCGAACGCAGAAAAAGAATTACGACAAGAATGGCCAGTATCAGTCCGATCCAAAGGCTGTCGGTTACACTTTTTATGGCATCCCTGACAAAATCAGCCTGTATGTAATAGGGGTTAATGACCACATCGGATGGTAACGTCTTTCTGAGTACTGAAATTTTAAAAGCCATATCATCCGATAATTGAATCAGGTTGGTATTGGGTTGTTTTACCACGGCTATCAGGATGCTTTCTTTTCCGTTGGCATTGATCTTCACGTATTCTTTAGCTTCCTGTATTTTTACGGAGACAATGTCTTTGAGGGTGACAATGCGTTTGCCGTTATTGCTGATCACAAGGTTCTCCAGTTTATGTATATTGTTTACACCGGCATCGGTAATTGTTAAATACAACAACCGGTAACTTGTCAGATAACCACTGGATTTAATAAAGTTGGTTTCCGTAAGGGCATGATTGATTATTTCGGGAGTAATACCTAAAGAACTCATTTTTAAGGTATTCAGCAACAGCCAGTATTCCTTTTCCTTACCGCCTATAACACGGATTTCAGAAACACCTTCAACCTGCGAAAGGAAAGGTTTGATCGTGTAAGTTGCGAGGTATTTCAGATCAATGGGAGTAAGGTTTTTACTTTCGAGGGTATAGCCTATAACCGGCAGAATGGACGGGTTCATCCTTTCCACTGTAATCTGAATATCCTGCGGAAGCCTGTTCTTGATTTCATTGATTCTTGATTCTATGCGCTGCTGACTCACGTTGATATCGACATTCCAGTCCATAAAGGCAGATATTTCGCAACTACCCCGGCTGGTACTGCTGCGGATAGTTTTCAGTCCGGGAACCCTTTTGACAGCCAGCTCAAGAGGGCGGGTTACTTTCATCATCATCTGATCAACCGGCTGTTGTCCTGCATCGACAATAATTTTTATTTTTGGAAAGGTAATTTCGGGAAATAAGGATACCTGCATTTTCTGGTAGGTATATATCCCTCCCATAATAACAATAGCAATGATAACGGTAAGCGGATTTTTATATGTGGTGAACATACGGTTCATCAGCGATCAGTATATTCGACGATCACTTTGGCAGTGTCAGGCAAACCGTAATTTCCGGTAACCAGGATTTTATCTTCGGGTCTAAGAACCGGAGAAATGATCTCCACCCTGTCTGAAGTTTCAATTCCCTTTTCTATGGGAATTTTTACTGCGGTGGTGCTGTCGGTCATTTTCATTATCCAGTACCCGGTCTGCTGCTCATCGGTCAGTATGGCAGGTTTGGGCAGGGAAACAGCATGGTTTTTCACTTGCCGGATGAAACTCACTTTGGCGATAAGGTTTTCCGGGACAGGCCGGTGCTTATCCATATTGATAATGTAATTCTGTGTCTGGGATACCTGATCCACAAAAGGTAGTGAAACTGAAATCGTTCCCCTGATCATTTCTCCATCCGGTAAATATAATGTAACATGTTTATTGTTCGATAAATATGGCGACAGTTCATACGGCAGATTCAGCAAAAAAACCATGCTGTTAATATCGCTTATTGTAGCCAGCGGTTCACCCTCCTGAACATAATTGCCCGTCTGATAAAATACCTGCGTTATATATCCATTTCCTGGAGATCTGATGATGGTCAATCCATTGAAATGTAAAGAAGTATCGATTTTGCCGATCGTATTTCCGATTGAACTCGCTTCTTTTGAAATGATCTTAAACAGTGCCTGATTTCTTTTCACGTTTTCTCCCGGTTTAACATAAACCTCCCTCAGGTATCCGTTTATTGAAGCTTTTATCTGGGTTTTGAGAAGAAAAGCCGAAACTGCATTTAATGATACGGTATCGGCCAGTGTGCCCGTTGCTGGTGATGTTACCATAACGGGAGTAAACGTAGTGATATTCTCACCGTCCTGCAGATTCCCGCTTTTGCTGCAGGACATAGCTGTCAGGATTAACATAAAGCTGAAAATTAAGCCGGTTGTTCTCATCACGTCGTTATTTGGTACTGCTCAGATAGTTTATCCGGTTAATAATAAGGTACTTTTCTATCGTATTCTGAATGACCAGATTTTTAATATTGAGATAAGCCTGTATAGCTAAAATATAGTCGGCGATCCTTACATCGCCGGTCTGCAGCAATTTATGGTTTGCTTCGGTAAGGGCCCGGGAATATACCAGTTGCTGATCCAGATTTTCACCAAGATGCCGGTTATCGGTTAACTGCTGAAGATACCTGTTGATCTGCTGATGATACTGGTTAACGTAAAATAGCCTGTAATTTTGCCGTGTTTGTTCCGCAATGCGGTTCTTATCGTGTTGCATTTTTCGCTGACGGCCATCGTAGACAGGAATGCTCAGACTAATCCCGGCGCTGGCCCCAAAGTTTTTCCATGGCTGGTATGCCCATGAAGAAGTATATCCCCCGTCGCCGAAAAGATTTACTTTGGGTCTGTATGAAAGATCTATTTGTTTATTGTCAACCAGTAATTTTAAACTGTCGGCAATAAACTGCTGATAAAACACTGAATTTTCAACTTCCGGCGGAGTGGAAACCGTAAGCTCCGGCTCGGTAAGGGAAGAAAAGGTTGTATCTTCGATTCCGCATAAATAATTTAACATTGCCAGATTATACCGGTGCAGGCTTTTCGTTTGTGCCATTTGAAATTCCTGTTGTTTCAAAGTGACCAGAAAAGAAAGGTAATCGGTCTGGTTATACACGTTATTCTCGGTAAGATTTCTTAGTGCAGGTTCTTCCTTCTTCAGCAGGTCAAGTACTTCCTGATAATAGACCACCTGTTGCCACAGGCCGTAAGTGCTGATATATTGATCAGTGACACTGCGTACAAGTTCCTGTTCCGATATCTTTTGGGCGTACTTCAATGAGATGTCCTGAACCTGAATTGCCCTGTATTGGTTTTCCCGGAAATGCCTGCCAGGTATTTCTTTGCTGACTGACAACAGGACGCTGATATTTGCTCCGTTTGTAATGGCTTCGTCATACCCCCACCCGTTTATAACCGGTGCATATACGTTATAGCTTTCAGCACGAACCATAGGACCAAATCCTGCCCGGACCCTCAGGCTGTCGATCCCATTCGATCTTATCTGATTTTGATAATCTTTCAATAACGGGCTGTTTGCCAATGCCTGATCTGTAAAATAATTGAGGTTGACTTGCTGCGCGGCCAAATCCGTTAAAAAAAATACAAGTGTCAGCAGATAAATCAACAGTTTCATTCAATCCTGTTTTTTGATACCGAACGATCGATTGCGATTCCCATTTTGGGAGTCCAAATTACCATTTTTTCAATAATAAGTGACAAGAATTGAATAGGAATTCTCAGCACATATGCTGCTGCAAATCCAGCGTCTTGACCTGAATCATTTCCAGTGGAAGGGAAACGTGCCATATTTAAATTGAAGGTAACTCAGTCAATCTGAAATTAATCTTTTTCTTCCATGTCCCGGCTTTTAAGTGCTTCTTTTTTGAGAAGTTTTCCGGAGGAATCAAAAGTCAATTCAACGTATATGTTGCCCTTTGATGCTTCCATTTCAAATGAAATATTCCCTTCAGAATCTGTAGTTTTTTTTATTTCCTCAAGGTTGTAACCGGCATATTCTTTACCAATTGCAGTTTTCACAGCCTGGGGAAGTTCATTTTCTTTGACCGCTGTTTCGGTTTCAACGAGATTGCCTTGTGCATCAAATAATGCTGAGGACCCGGTACCGTTTAACACAAATTCAGCTTCATATTCACCGGGTTTTTCAATACTCCATTTTACCTTTTGAGCCTCTGGAAACTCAGCGGCAAAAGCATCCTTTGAAGCTTGTGAAATTTCTTCAGATTTTTGCATTTGCCCGTAACAAATGCCTGATGCTATTAATAAAATAACCGGAATAATAAGTCTTTTCATAATATTCTTTTGAGTAATAACAAATTCAGGCAAAGTTTGTTTTTTTCCCAATTAGCAAACACGAACAACATTCCATCTAATGCTAATCGTATCGAACTATTCATTAAAACCGACCTTCTTATTCTTTGAGACTATTCCAATTTATTCGTTTTCAGGTATTTATCATGACAGGTACACAAATTTACATGTCTTTTATCCAATATCAAGGATTGCAGGAATACTTCAGAATAAAAGTCATTTGTACTTTTATCAGGAGATTTAGCATCGGAGCATGGGATTTTTCGGCAATTACAAAATCATTCAGTGCAACTCATTGAATTTTCCTGCTATAAATGAACAGTATAAGTGCCTGCCTAAAAATATGAACAGATTGAGGTGTGTTTTCACTGCACTCCTCTTCTGTAGAACCTTTCCACGAATGTGGACTAAATTCAACACACCTCGGATGCCCGTCGATTCGAATCACCACCGTATGTATTGTCATACCACGAAAATCAGCAATGCCCTAAAAAGTTGGCATAACATTTATAGCATCAGAGACAGAAAATGGAATATTGAATCAACATAATTTGAAAATCATGAAAAAAACAGCTATTAACGGACTAGGCAGAATTGGCCGTGCAACATTGAAAATACTTCTCGGCAATCCGGAATTCGAACTCGTGGCCGTGAACGATCTTGTACCGGTAGAAAATATCGCTTACCTGCTTAAATACGATACTGTATACGGCAGATATGACAAAGAAATTAAAGTTGAGGACGGCAACCTGGTGATCGGTGGGCGCAAAATAAGAACACTGCACGAGAAAGAACCTGATAAGTTACCCTGGAGGGAATTGAATATACATACTGTTTTTGAATGCACGGGGGTCTTTACCAAAAAAGGAGACCTGGATAAGCATGTGATTGCAGGGGCTGAGAAAGTAATATTATCGGCGCCATCAAAAAGCGAGGAAGTAGTTACAGTTGTTTATGGTGTGGATAATTCAAAATCAACACCCAAGGTAATTTCATGTGCAAGCTGTACAACAAACTGTATTACTCCGGTGGTTGAAATTATGGGAAGGAACATCGGTATAAAAAAGGCAATAATGACCACTATTCATGCATACACAGCATCCCAGGGCATCGTGGACGGTCCGGCTTCAAAATACCGCCGGGGAAGGGCCGGCGCAGCAAATATGGTTCCCACATCAACAGGGGCGGCAATTGCCACCACCAAGGTATTGCCAGAATTCAAGGGTATCTTCAACGGTGTGGCTGTTCGTGTTCCTGTTCCTGTAGGTTCACTGGCCGATCTTGTTTTTGTGACAAAGAAGCCGGTAACAGTTGAAGAGATAAACGACATGTTCAGAAAAGAAGCATCGGGTGGAAAGTATAAAAATGTAATCGGTGTATCTGAAGATCCGATTGTTTCCTCTGACGTCATCAGAGATCCGAGGGCTTCAGTAATCGACCTTACCATGACCCAGGTTGTGGATGGCGATCTTGTAAAGATCATGAGTTGGTACGATAACGAATGGGGCTATGCAAACCAGATGGTTCGCGAAGCCACATTATAAACCGGAATTTATTGTAGCCCTGCTGATATTGTGTTTACTCATCATGCTGTTCAACGAATTTGTTTTCCGGACCCACATTGTACAGATATACCATTTCAGCCCCAAGATGCCCGGTAAGGCTTACCGCTATACCAGAACTAAGTATTGCGAGAAAAACAAGAATTTCCATCCAGACTTTTCTTTTCAGCAGAAAATGGCTGATCACTTTGAATACCAGGGCGATTCCTGTAAGCCAGATGGTCCAGTTTGCCAGTCTTTCGTGTGTTTCAAATATTTCGCGAACGTGTTCCGTAACTCCACTAGCATGTGCATGGAACACATTAGCTGCCAGAATTCCGCCTATGAATCCTCCGAACAGAAGAAACAAGGTAATCCAGCTTAACTGGTATCTGAACACAAAGAATCCTGCGAGTTGGGAAAAAACTGCAAGAATCAGCAGCATTATAGGGAAATGCACCACCAGTGGGTGAAGATTTGGAAAATCGCTTAAGGGAGAAAAAACTGATGTTTTATCCATCTCTTTGTTTTCAGCGGATGTTGATGCATACTGAGGGGACTGGCTTCTTAATTCGGTACTATTCCTTATGGTGTCACTTTCATCATCACCTTCGTATGCCAATAACTGCGAAGGGAGTGCTGCGATCAGAAAAATTGAAATAACTATTACAATGTGTTTCTGTTTCATGATTTTCTATATTGTGTTTGTCTACATTATTCGGTTGCAAATCATTTGATGTATGGTCTTTTTAATACAACATCATCAGTTACCAAATGGTTGTTTTTTAATTTTTCAGGACAGGGCACATAGTCGTGATTGTTGTTTAATCTTTTTTTTAAGCATGCCCTTTTCAGTAAACCAATTCACAGCATCGGCAATCGCCTGCTCAACAGAAGATAATCTGAGGCCGAGTTCATTGCAGCTTTTTTTATTGCTGTAATAATTGTGAACTGAAAGGATTCTCATGTTGACGGCTGACAGGGCAGTTCTTATTCCCAGAAACCTTAAAAAACTTCCGAATACTCCCAGAGCCGACAATATAGAGCGGGGAATTTTAACATAAACGGGGTTATTTCCTGTCACCGCCGAGAGTTTTTGAAAAAACGCTTTAAAAGTAAGATTTTCGCTTGCCAGCACGTAGGCTTCGCCGTTTTTTCCCTTTTCCATGGCATCTACCGTTCCCCTTGCTGCGTCGCGTGCGTGGATGAAATTTTTTCCACCGGGTGGATAAAAGATGATCTTTTTTCTATATCCCATGAAGATTATCCTGCCGGATCCGGGTTTTGAATCGTATTTGCCGATAATGAAAGTCGGATTAACAACCACAATTTCAATATTATCCTTATAAGAAAGAACGGCTTTCTGCCCTTCTGATTTGCTTATGGCATAGTGCGATTTTGTGAACGGAAATCTGGATTGTGTATTTTCATTCCCTGGATATTTCTTTGTTCCATAACCAAATGCATTAGCCGAACTCACATATGCGAACCTTCTTACATGTTCTGCGATGCATAACCTGACCAGGTATTCTGTGGCCTTAACATTGACGTGTTCATATTCAGAATAACCTGTAAGGTCCTGCCTGGTAACGGCTGCTGCATGAATAACAAATTCGCAGCCTCTGATAGCCCTCATTGCAGTTTCTGCATGGGTAAAATTTCCACCTATCAGTTCAAGTCCGGAATGCATACTTCCCTGAAAATCATGTATGTTCCTCAAGAGTCCTTTTACGGAATGTCCTCTTTCGAGAAGTTCAATAATGACATGGGTAGCCAGCAGACTGTTTGCACCTGTTACCAATACTCTCGCCATATTTCAATATATTCTATATTAGTTCCCATATGATGTTTACCCGTTCGACCGGAGATTCTGTATGATATGTACTCCCTCCCTATTTTGAATCGATATAATACTATATTCGTCCGTATATTTTTAGCAGGTGCCTTATCTTCTTCCCGATTTTGCGCAGGAGTTTTTTTTCCGTCAGCCTCCAGGTCCAGTTTCCGTTTTCGGTTGAAGGAATATTCATCCGGGCATTTTCCCCCAGTCCGAGAAAATCCTGGAGAGGGATAATCACAAGCTTCGACACTGAGGAGTATGCAAGGCGGATAACCTGCAGATGGCAGTTTTTTGCAGTGACTTTACGGCCCGCATATTTTTTCAGGTTTTTGCGTTGTTTCCGGCCAGCCTCATGAGTATACCATCCTTTCACGGTGTTATTGTCATGTGTACCGGTATACACAATACAATTTTCAATATGGTTATGAGGCATGTGCAGCGATCTTCCGTTGCCGGAATCAAAGGCAAACTGCAGCACACGCATGCCTGGTAAATGATACCGGTCGCGCAGAGCATACACCGGTTTGTCAATATCACCAAGATCTTCAGCCACAAAAGGCATATCAGGAAAGTTTTTTTTAAGGATGTCAAACAAGTCTTTTCCGGGTCCCCTGACCCATCTACCGTTCATAGCGGTATCTTCTCCGGCCGTTACCTCCCAGTAGGCCGAGAACCCCCTGAAATGATCAAGGCGCAGTATATCGAATATTTCCAGGTTTCTGGCAATGCGCTTTACCCACCAGTCATAACCATCTCTTTTCATCACATCCCATCTGAATACAGGCATTCTCCAAAGTTGCCCGGTCTTGCTGAAATAATCCGGCGGAACTCCTGCCATAGCCTTTATTTCCTTGTTTCTTTTCAGGTTAAAGATTTCCGGAAACGACCATACATCAGCACTGTCGTAATTTACATACATGGGAATATCGCCGAATATTTTAATTTCACGTTCGCAGCAATATTTCTTCAGTGCATTCCACTGTGCATTGAACAGGTATTGTGCAAATTTCTCCCGTTCAATGTGGTATTCATTTTCAAGGGTGAACTGTTTCAGGGTTTTCTCATCACGGTCACAAAATTTTTTCGGCCATTCGTTCCATGCAGCAAAACCATGTTTTTTTTTCAAAACAATAAAAAGCGCATAATCATACAGCCAGTAGCTTTCCTTTCTGCAAAAATCCTCAAATTCATTTTCCGGAACGTTAAACGGCCTGTCCCTGAATTTTGCATAGGCTTCATTCAGAACAATTTCGCGTATTTGTTCGGCTTGTTCGTAATTTACTTTCGACGATGTGTGTGCAATCAGGCTTTCAGGCAGTTCGCCGATCATGTTCTGTTCAGCGAGGAGTTCAGGACTTATCAGAAAAATGTTACCTGCAAATGCCGAAATTGAGCTGTATGGTGAATAACCACCCCGCTTATATATCGGATTGACCGGCAACATCTGCCAGTAAGTTTGTCCGTTACGCCTCAGAAAATCGGCAAAACGATATGCTCCAGGGCCCAGATCACCGATCGCATATTTGCCGGGCAGTGAAGTGATATGCATAAGAATACCGGCTTTTCGTCCGGATATTTTCTCCTGAGCCTTCATAAATCCAACCGGTGCTTCTGAAAACAATTCTGAAAGATAAATCCTTTTTTTCGATTTCAGCAGTTTTCCATTCAGCAGATTTTCATATCCGGTGTTCCAGAATTCGGGAAGTATTATATGTGTATCATCCCAGTTGATTTTATCCAATCCCGCATTCATATTGTTATCATATAAGATGCCGGTATGCAGAGACATGGCCATAATAAAAATAGTTCCCCGATATCTTCTTGCATAGGCAATTGCCAAATTTCTTAGTTTTCCATTGATTTCCAGAGGGATATATTCCCCGTTCAGAAATAATTCGGGGTAGTTGTTGCGGCATTTGAGAAGCAGGTAAGTCAATCCTAATTTTAGGTCATTATCATTCAGATCATTCCAGTCAATTCCTTTTTCACTATTACTTTTAATTATCCCCGTCAGTCTTTCCTGTAATTTGCCAAAGCGCACCGGGCGGCGATTGTCAGGATCAACAAAACTGAAATTCCAGTCTTCACATCCCTGATACAGATCGGGTACTCCCGGAACTGTATATTTTAACAAGGTTTGCGAAAGGGAGTTGACAATCCCAGGATATGCTGTTTTTCTTAAAAAGGAGTGCAGGCTATTCCTGAATGCTGTACCTTCGGCAAGAATGGAACGGATAAACAGGTGTGTATTGGTTTCATAAAGCCTGTCGGGTTCCGACCAGCTTGTCTCCACCTTGCCTTCACGAAGTGCTTTCGTGATATACCTGACCAGTCTCTCCTCAAAATCGGTACCTGATGCTAAATCCATTGGAATAAAACCCGCTATGGTCTGGTATATCAGGTATTCATCATTCGGTGCAGGAATCTCATTTTTACTGTCAAATGTTTTAAATTTTCTGTTGAGTATCCGCCAGGACTGCACATGTTCTATCCAGCTTTTATGCATATCGCTTAACACTGCCAGTCTCGCCCGGGCGTCCTCACCCCGCTTTGTATCGTGTGTTGAGGTTGTATTTAAGGAAAGTGGATAGTGATTTTGCTGCCAACTCATTTCGTCGTGAAAATCTTCACCGGAAATGCCAAAATAAGAGGGTGAATCCCCCACCTCATTATGGGCAATAAAGCGGTTAAAAGTATAAAAAGCGGTATCTTCGCCTCCTTTTGCCATCAGCGGACCCGTATACTGCATGCAACGCCTGAAAAAAGACGCTGCTTCTTTTATTTTGTCCTTCGAATTGTTCTTAGATTGCAGAAATACAGTTTTCAGCATCAGCAACTCATGGATAAGACCGGGAGTTTTTACCATGGCTTGATCAAATATTCGGATAATTCCGGCTTTCTGACGTGAGGTAAAACTACCCGGAGCATTATAAATTCTGTATACCGGGCAGTTCAGGAGAAACTCACCGATAGCTTCTTTAATTTTATGAGAAGTAAACAGTTTTGAACCGGCCAGGTCCAGATCCATGAAAAACCGGCAGAGGTTGTCAAGGTCTCCGGCCATCCGGTGATAGAGGATAAACTGCTTTTTCTGATACATTACTTCGTTGAAATTACCTGACTGGTCATTGTTCCACAGGCGGTATGACTTTTCAAAGGCCTGCCGTGTTTTTTCGTTGGTAAACAAGTTATTTGCCAGCGCAAGAAAATGGTATCCGGTTTCACCGTTCACAGGCCAGCTCCTCTCAAGATGTTCATCTTTCTCAAGTATTTTTTCCACTACAATGTGCTTATCTTTCCCTGCAAGATATCTGAGCCGTTCAAGGTATGTCCCCGGATCATGCAAACCATCAATATGATCAACCCGTAAGCCCTGCACGAGGTTGTTTTTACACAGTTCACCGATAAATGAATGGTAGGCGTCAAACACATGTTCCTGTTCCATTCTCAGGCATATCATCTCATTGATCGTAAAAAATCTGCGGTAGTTCAGCACTTGTTCACTATATTTCCAGTATACCGGCAGATAGTATTGTATTTTCACCAGTTCTATTAGAAGCTCAGCGCTCCTGTTCATGGTTTTCAGGCTTTTATCCACATAATCCCTGACGGATTGGTCCCTAAGGTATACATCAGACAATATTTTCCTGCCCTCATCACCCGCTTCGGGATGATCGAGCGCCTGGTTGAAAATAGATACAGGTCTGATCAATCCATCGGGCAGCATTCCTTTTGCACTTTTGTCAAGAATTGCCAGGTACGAAGCAAAATTCAGCGGATATTCATTTTCAGAGTATTTCAAAACAAAGCGATTGCCATTCCATGCAACGGTTAGTTCACCCGCTGCTATTGTTTCTGTGAAAGATCTACCCAGGAACGGCAACATCAGTTTCCTGTTCAGGTTGTTATCGGGGTGGTTCCAGTCGATATCGTAAAATTCGCTGTATTGTGATTTCACACCTTTCTCAAGAATATCTGCAATCCATGGATTGTGAATCGAATAGGCCATATGGTTCGGAACAATATCCTGGATCCATCCCATACCCGATTCGGTGAGGATCATTCCGATCTCTGCAAACTGATCAACTGTTCCTATTTCAGGATTAAGAGCCAGAGGACTGGTAATGTCATAGCCATGTTCGCTTCCGGGAACTGCCCTGAAAACCGGTGATGCATAGATTGTCCTGATCCCCAGCTTACTGAGGTAAGGGATTACCTTTTTCAGATCGGTAAACGTAAAGTTCTTCGAAAACTGGATGCGGTATGTGGATACAGGGTTGAAGACCATTTTTTGGAATTGTTAGTCCTTGAACCGGATCAGTAAGCTTACACCGGAACGGTATTCATTCTTCACTGTGAGGTAATCCGGAACCTGATGTTATTCTTTGGTAAACAATACAATCCCCAGCGGAGGCAATGTAATGTTAATTGAGAAGTCTTCATTGTGAAAGGGCAAGGGCACGGTTTCCACTCCGCCGAAATTGCCCTGTCCGCTTCCGCCATAATTCAGTGCATCGCTGTTGAGAATTTCCTTCCAGCGACCTTCTTCAGGAACGCCGATACGATAATTGTAGCGAGGCACAGGGGTCATGTTGCAAACGGCAATAACGGTATTTTTTTTCCCACGGCTGAAACGGATAAAACTTAAGATCGAATTGTATGCATCGTTTGCATCGATCCATTTAAATCCGTCGCCTTTGAAATCGATTTCATGCAGGGCGGGATATTTTCTGTATGTATTGTTCAGTTCCCGTACCCAATTTTTAAGCCCGTTATGCGTTTCATAGTCAAGAAGGTGCCAGTCGATGCTCGATTCATGGTTCCACTCGTTCCACTGTCCGATATCCATGCCCATAAAGAGCGTTTTCTTACCCGGATGGGCAAACATATAGCCAAACAGCAAGCGCAGGTTGGCAAATTTCTGCCAGATATCACCGGGCATTTTGGTCATCATCGATCCTTTGCCGTGCACCACTTCATCGTGCGATAACGACAACATGAAATTTTCATTAAAAGCATACCATATGCTGAATGTCAGTTGGTTATGATGATAACTGCGGTGAATGGGTTCCCTGGAAAAATAATTGAGCGTATCATGCATCCAGCCCATATTCCACTTCATCCCGAAACCCAAACCCCCGGTATATACAGGCCGGGTTACCATGGGCCATGCAGTGGACTCTTCGGCGATCGTCTGAATTTCAGGAAACCGGGTATAGACCGATTCATTCAGATCACGCAGAAATGAGATTGCATTCAGGTTTTCCCTACCCCCATATTCGTTCGGTATCCATTCACCTTCCTTACGCGAATAATCGAGATATAGCATTGAAGCCACAGCATCCACACGAATTCCGTCGATATGGTATTTGTCGAGCCAAAAATGTGCACTGCTGATGAGAAAATCACGAACTTCATTGCGTCCATAATTGAAGATGAAGCTCTTCCAGTCGGGATGAAATCCCTGCCTGGGATCTTCGTGCTCAAACAGGTATGTGCCGTCAAAAAAGTGCAGGCCGTGAATATCTCCTGGAAAATGCGAGGGTACCCAGTCAAGGTACACCCCTATATGATGCTGGTGCATGACATCAACCAACTGCATGAACTCTTCGGGAGTGCCAAAACGGCTTGTGGGAGCAAAAAAACCGAGTACCTGGTAGCCCCACGATCCCGAGAACGGATGTTCCATAACCGGCAGCAGTTCAATGTGTGTATACCCCATATAATTAATATAATCAGCCAGTTGCACTGCCATTTCGCGATAAGAGAGCGGACGGTTCATTTCTTCGGGTACACGTTTCCAGGACTCGAGATGAAGCTCATATACCGAAATCGGCCCCCCCAGAGAATTGCGATCCTTGCGTTCATTCATCCATTCCCGGTCATTCCATGTATAATCGAGATTCCAAACAACGGATGATGTTCTGGGCGGTTTTTCGAAATACTTTGCAAACGGATCGGTTTTCTCCACTGTATAATTGTTATTGGTTGAAACAATATGGTACTTATACAGATCGCCTTGCTTAATCCCCGGAATGAACCCCTGCCAGATTCCCGATCCGTCCCTTCTGGATTGAAGCGGGTGGTCACCTTGAGTCCAGTTGTTCATTTCACCTATTACGCTAACGGCTTTGGCATTGGGCGCCCATACAGCAAAAAAAGTACCCTGCATACCTTTATGCGAAATGATATGAGGTCCGAGTTTTTCGTATAGCGTAAAGTGTTTGCCTTCTTTAAAAAGGTGGATGTCATAGTCCGAAATTATATCCACATCATATAGTACATTTTCTGCTCCCGTCTTCACACTCTTTTTGCCGGCGTTTTTTTGGTTTCGTTGATTCTCCCCTGCCTTCTGCTCTGAATTTTTAGCCGCCGATGGACTTGAAGAAATTCTTTTTGCCTTTTTGACAGGTCCTGCGGTCGATCTTTTTTTGATTGTATTTTTTGTCTTGCCGGTTGTTCTTTTTTTAGTCATTATTTTTGAATATTATAAAAATGAAAATTGATTAACAGTATACGCCTAAGGTTCAACATGATGTTCAAATATGATGAGGTTATCTATGATTTTATCGAGCCCGTTGAGAGGCACAATAAGCCAGTCAGGCCGGTTATTGATCTCATAACTCGATTCGTACACCGATTTTTCGATGAGGAAAAGGTTCAGCAGGCTTACGATCTGCGACGCGGTTTCCGGTACAAAGGGTGCATTACCTGCAGTATCAAAATAGGCTTTCAGGAAATGGTACGATATGAGATGATACCAATGTTCTATCCAGGGCTCGAGTATGCTTGAGTTATCAGTTCCCCTGTCCCTGATCCTGAAATATCCCATATAAATGGCATAATGAAAAGACCGCAGCATGCCGGCCACATCCTTGAACGGGCAGTACTTGAGCTTTCTGGCACTCAGGGTTCGTGCAGGCTCACCCTCGAAATCGATAATAATAAAGTCTTTCCCGGTAAATAACACCTGGCCGAGGTGATAATCACCATGTACCCTTGTTTTTTGTGATCTGATCTTTTCGGATTCAAGCAGTTCTTTGATTGTCTTCAGCAATGCATTCTCGCTACCCACAATTTTATCGCACATCTCTTTTACCTGTCCATCAAGGATTTGCCGTTGCAAACGCAGTTCTGAAATTGTTTTTTTAATCAGGGTTCTGAAACTCTGGTTAATGGATTTCTGATACAGCAGCGAAAAACTCTCAGGCCTGAATGCCTCGTCCTGGGTCAGCGAAGCTAGGCCGAGATGCATTTCTGCCGTTCGCTGTCCGAGTTTTTCAATCATCTCGGTGAAGAAATAACCCGCCAGGTCTTTCAATAACTTTGCATCTTCGGGTTCGTAATCTTCAAGTATTCCGGGAATATACCGGGGTGCTTCGGGCAATTCATGTTTTCGTGTAAGGATGTTCTCAAAATATTGTTCGGTAAACCTTTCGGTGAGTTCCCAGGCGTTCCCTTCATTGGGAATAAACCCGGTTAGTATACCCAGCGAATATTCCTGCTTCTGGGGGTGTATATACATTAAAGTGCCGGCATACGGGGGAAGGTTTTCAAAACCGGTTCTTTCTGTTAAATTCTGGATGATCTCCAGTTCGGGATTGCTACCTTCATCCGGACTCCGGTAAAGTTTCAGGAAGAACCGGTGATCGTATAATACTGATGTATTCGACTGCTCAACACCCAGCAGGTTTGAAGAAAGTGGCAACTCATTCTTATTCAGGTTCTTCCGCAGATATTTGCCAGGTAATCCGTACAGCTCACCGTGTTTACCTTTAATTTTATTCCGGTTATAGATCAGTTGCAAAATCGAATGTTGAAATTCAGTATCGTAAACTGCATCGTAAAAAATACCCTTTTCACCCTGTATATCAACCTCTGCCATTACAGCCTGAGGGTATTCATCGCGTTTCTCATGGGCATCTTCTCCAAACTCCAGTTTACCCGCCAGAAGATAATTTTCGGAGGGACTGGTCAGATAATTCAGCTGTATAAAGAACAAATAGGCATTATACGGGTCTTTATCCATCACAAAAACATCCTCCACGATCATCCCTTTTATTTTTTTTGCTTTGCCCCGGAACCACCTGCTGCGTTTCATATAGTCAGTAAAAGCAGTCTGTACCATCTGGTTTATGGCCGGAGTAAATGCGTTCCAGTCTTTCCGGGTAAAGGCCATCTGGTATGCAACTCCCTCCTGCTGAAAACCTGATTCTTCCTGCATGGTAAGCTCCAGCCAGTAATGATCGCGGTATTGCAGGGTATAGGATGTTGGACTTTCGCTGATGACCGGAAAATGATTCCGGCTGAATATCTCTACCGGCGTATATCCTGAAAAATCTGCAAGATCGAGTTCGACTGCCTGTGAATAACGCGACAGGTTAATAATAACCAGAATAGCTTCATCCTCGTATTCACGGATAAACGACAGGATTTTGGGATTGTTGGAATTTACAAAGCGAATTGATCCTCTGCTGAAAGCTTTAAAGTTCTTCCGGATTGCAATCACACGCCTCATCCACCACAACAGCGAAGTAGGGTTTCTTTCCTGGGTTTCGACATTGATCGCTTCGTAATGATACTCATAATCAAGAATAACCGGTAAAAACAACTGCTGCGGGTTGCAGTGTGAAAAGCCGGCATTTTTATCCCCTGTCCATTGCATAGGAGTTCTTACACCATTGCGGTCACCAAGGTAGTAATTATCACCCATGCCTATCTCATCACCATAATAAATAATGGGTGTTCCGGGTAATGAAAACAACAGGATATTCATCATTTCAATACGCCTCCTGTCATTATCCATCAGGGGAGCTAGTCGTCGGCGAATTCCAAGATTAATGCGCTGTTTGGGTTCCTTCGTAAAACTTTTGTACATGTAGTCACGCTCTTCATCCGATACCATTTCGAGAGTAAGCTCATCGTGATTACGCAGAAAAATAGCCCACTGGCATGTATCAGGGATCTCCGGCGTTTGTTCAAGAATATCGATCACCGGAAACCGGTCTTCCATTTTCATAGCCATAAATAACCTTGGCATCAGCGGAAAATGAAAGGCCATATGGCATTCATCGCCATTTCCGAAATACTGCCGGGCATCTTCGGGCCACTGGTTGGCCTCGGCCAGCAACATTTTATCGTCATACCTCTCATCGGTATATGCCCGGAGCTTTTTAAGGAATTCATGGGTCTCAGGAAGATTTTCACAGTTTGTTCCCTCACGCTCATACAGGTATGGAACGGCATCAAGGCGCAATCCGTCGACTCCGGTATTAAACCAAAAATCAATAAGCTTAAAGACTTCTTTCTGCACCCCGGGACTATCGAAATTCAGATCGGGTTGGTGGGAATAGAACCTGTGCCAGTAATATGCTTTGGCTTCTGCATCCCATGACCAGTTTGATGTTTCAAAATCCTGGAAAATAATGCGGGCATCGGAGTATTTGTCAGGTGTGTCGCTCCAGACATAGAAATCCCTGTAAACGCTCCCGGGTTTGCTTTTTCGTGACCTCTGGAACCATTTGTGCTGAAATGAGGTGTGGTTCAGCACCAGTTCGGTGATGATACGGATATCGCGTTTGTGAGCTTCCCGAATAAACTTTTTGAACTCGGTAAGCTTACCGTAGGAGGGATGAATTGCCGTAAAATCAGAAATATCATATCCTCCGTCGTATAACGGGGAGGGATAAAACGGCAATAACCATAAGGTATTCACACCGAGAGAACCCAGGTAATCGAGCTTCTGGATCATGCCTGGAAAATCACCGGTACCGTCGTTATTGCTGTCGAAAAACGACTGCACATGCAACTGATAAATAATTGCATCCTTGAACCATCTATTTTGTGACTTCTTTGCTGCCATAATTGTTCGGTTTACATAAAATAATCGAAATCGTGTTCCGTGCGAACCTTACGGCGTATCCTGAAGATATGTGCCGGTGAAACGCCCGGATTGAGTTCCACAAAATTTACCTGTCCGCTCCAGAGGTAATACGATCCTCCCAGCAGGTCATGGACCTGGAATGTTTCATGTTCATCAATCCTGAATTCCGGGAACGGGAAATGTACCCATCCCGAATGGGTATTGTAGGGATCGAGATTTACGACCATCAGGACTATGTTGGAATGATCGTTTGTGTATTTGCTGTAAGCGATGATCTTTTCGTTTTCAGTCTCATGAAACCGGAGTGTATGATTGTTATGCAACGCAGGGTTTTCATGCCTGATCTTATTGATCAGCTTAAGCAAGGGTTTCAGGCTGTGTTTACTGCTGATGTCCCATTTTTTAATTTCGAATTTTTCCGAGTCGAGATACTCTTCACTGCCAAAACTCTTCGGTGAATTTTCCATCAGTTCGAAAGCCGGTCCGTAAATTCCATACGACGAGCTCAGTGTTGCTGCAAGTATAGCCCGGATTATGAATCCGGTCCTGCCTGAAACCTGCAGGAACTCGGGGAGGATATCGGGGGTATTTGGCCAAAGGTTGGGACGGAAATATTCCCGTACGTCAGTATTTACAAGCTCTTCAAAATAGGTGGTAATTTCCCATCTGGTATTGCGCCATGTAAAATAAGTATATGATTGTGTAAAGCCCTGTTTGGCTAGCTGATACATTAATTTCGGCCGTGTAAAGGCTTCTGCAAGAAATAAAACATCGGGGTGCTCGTTCTGAACCTCTGAAATCAGCCATCCCCAAAACCTCACCGATTTGGTATGCGGATTGTCCACACGGAAAATCTTCACTCCCTGCCCAATCCAGAATACAAATATGCTTTTTATCTCCATCCATAAATTTTCCCAGTCTTCGCTTTCAAAGTCGAACGGATAAATATCCTCGTATTTTTTAGGCGGGTTTTCGGCATGCTGAATGGTGCCATCAGGACGGTGCCTGAACCATTGAGGATGTTCTTTAATATATGGGTGGTCGGGCGAGCATTGAAGGGCAATATCGATAGCAATTTCTATGTTATGCTCTTGAGCTTTTTTCACGAGTTCCCTGAAATCGTTCAGCGTTCCAAGCTGCTTGTTTACCGATTTATGCCCTCCGTCTTTTGATCCTATTGCCCACGGTGAACCCGGTTCACCTTTCAGTGCAACTGTGGAATTGTTTTTACCTTTTCGCTTCGATTCCCCGATGGGATGAACAGGAGGCAGGTAAAGGACATCGAAACCCATATCGGCCACATAATCGAGATGACCGATACAATCTTTAAGTGTGCCGTATTCTTTACCTTCAGCAGCAAGCGAACGGGGAAACAATTCATACCAGGCGCTGTATCCGGCTTTGTGACGCTCTGAGATCACCTTTAATTCACGTTCATAAATTGTGACAAAGGTTCTGAGAGGATATTTTTGCAGCGTGTTGTAAAAGGAAGAGTTCACGACCGGCTCTGATTTGACTGTATCGCTTTTGCCTGATGAAAACAACGCTGCCACATCCTTCAGGTATTTTCTGTCGGTCGGTTCCATTGAATGATGTGCTGCAAGAACGTTTTCTATAATCTCAACCCCGGCTTCCATGTCGCTTTTAAAATCCACTCCTGCCTCTATTCTTTTCAGGATGTCGTGATACCATGTTTTAGCACAATCAACCCATGCTCTTAATGTATATAGATATATTCCTTGTTTTTCTACAACAAATGATCCCGCCCATCGGTCGTTTAGCTTATATTTCATTTCTGTTATATGCCAATCTTTTTCACCAGTATGCCTGAACAGCAATTCTGCACGCACCGAATCATGTCCGTCGCAGAAAATATCTGCTTCCACAATTACATCGTCGTTCACCACCCTTTTTGCCGGAAAAAATCCATGATCAATTTCAGGTTTCACATTTTCGATGATTGCTCTGTTCCTTCCTTCCATAGTGTTTAGTCTTTTATAAATGAGTAAATTAGGATTGTCTCTTCAGCAACAGTTATCTTTTCTCCTGCAACTGCTTTGCTTTTGGCTTTCCGGCCGTGTCCACCCCAATGGCTGTCGGATGAATTCACAATAAGTTCAGCTGCTTCACCGGTATCAAAGCTTTCAGGCAGCTTTCTTTCGGCCGGCTGATCACTAAAGTTCAGCCAGGCCATGATCCGTGATGTTTCGTTCCACCTCTCAATGGCAAATACCCTGTTTGACTGTGTGACCCTTATAGTTTTTTTATTGAGTTTTTTCAATACAGAGTGGTTTTTTTTCAGGTTGATGAGCATCCTGTAATAACTATGCAATGCAGCACGGGATTTATCGTGTAAAGGATCATCAGTTAACCTGCTATTCAGGAATGTATGGATATCTGACGGATCTGGTGCCGGGGTAATGTCATCAGGATAAAATGATTCAAATTCCTTCTGCCTCCCTTCCCGCACAAGCCTGTTCAATTCTGCATCGTTGTGGTCGACAAAATATAGGAACGGATGCTGTTCACCGTATTCTTCACCCATAAAGAGCAGCGGAATGAACGGGCTGATAAAAACGGCTCCTGCAATCACTTTCAGTATCTCGAAATCAACCAGTGTGCTCAATCGTTCGCCGAGCTTGCGGTTTCCCACCTGATCATGGTTCTGGGAGAATACCACGAACTGCTTGCCAGGATTTGCGATACTGTCATTTCCAAACCTTCGTTTCCTGAATTCAGAATATTGACCGCTATATGCATATCCGCGTGTATATGCTTTGACCAGCAATTCCGGATCAGTAAAATCGACATAATACCCGTTTTTTTCACCGGTAACCAATGCATGAATGCCGTGGTGAAAATCATCGTTCCACTGCCCGTCGAGTCCATAACCGTCTGAAGCGATGTCATTGATGTACCTGTTATTGTTCAGTGCCGATTCGGCGATGAGGTAATGTTTTTGTGCAGAGTGTTTATTCAGTTCCTGAACATGCTCAGCCAGTTCCTGCGTAATGTGTCTGGCACTGAAATCGTAAATGGCATGTACTGCATCCAGCCGTAAACCGTCAATATGAAAATCTTCGAGCCACATCAGAGCGTTCTGAACAAAATAATTCCGTACACCATATGAGTGCCTGTCGTCAAAATTCACGGCTTTGCCCCACGGGGTTTTGTAACGGTCTGTGAAATACGGGCCGTATTCTCCGAGGTAATTTCCTTCGGGTCCGAGATGGTTATATATTACATCCAGAAATACTGCAATACCATTATTATGGCAGCTATTTACAAGCTGCATCAATCTTTCGGCTCCTCCATAAGATTGCTGCACTGCAAAAGGATAAACGCCGTCATAGCCCCAGTTTCGCTGACCCGGAAACTGTACCACAGGCATCAGTTCGATGACTGTAATCCCCAGATCAAGCAGGTAATCGAGCCTTTGTATGATCCCTTCAAATTTTCCTTCTTCAGTAAATGTTCCGGTATGAAGCTCATAAAACAGCATTTCATCCGGTTGTATTCCCTTCCATGAGCTGTCTGTCCATCTGAAGCGTTTCAGATCAGTTACTTCAGAAGGCCCGTGAACACCTTGTGGCTGACAAAAAGAGGCCGGATCAGGAAGCGGATCTTTCTCATCGATCCGGTATAAGTACAGGGTTCCGGGGCCGGATTTTTCATGCGATGCCCGCCAGTAACCAAAATCACCGCCATTCATTTCTATTTCAGTATTTTTGGGATGGATCAGATGGAGCCTGACATGCCGGGCAAATGGTGCCCATACCGTAAAATCACAGCCATGGTCATTTCTGACCAAAGCGCCAGCTTTTTGAAAAATAGAGGTTGTGCTCATTATCATACCGTTCTGCGACAACACTTAAAATTCATGAAAAATCTCCGGAAGGAATTGCCGAGATTGCAATCTTAATCTATTGTTTTTAACAAATGTAGAAAACAATAACGTTAAGATTATGCCAAAATTAATTTTAGAGAAGAAATCCGGGTAAATTCTACTGAATGACAGCCATTTATATTTAATTAACTGTAGTGTTGATGAATCCGGCACTGTGGAAAAAATCCACAATACCGGAAAAACAGGATTAAAACAGTTTTTCCATTTTTGCAAATCAGAAGTATTATTTAAGAGCCAATTGCACTAAATTTGAAGCCGGGAGTTTTCGGACCTGGAATTTTGGCATTATATTTATCCATCACCGAAATACTTTCGTTAATAATGGTCCAATACCTGAATAAAATCGTTTAGCAATAAAATTATGGTAGAATACCACGGACGGGTCTGGCCCGGAAAACCCTATCCACTGGGAGCAAATTATGATGGGAACGGAGTGAATTTTGCATTGTTCAGCGAATATGCTTCCGGTGTAAAATTGTGCCTTTTTCATTCACCGGAAGACAAACAGGAATATACACAGATCAGCATTACCGAATATACCGATCATATCTGGCATGTGTATTTGCCTGACATAAGGCCGGGCCAGTTATACGGATATCGTGTATACGGGCGGTATATTCCGAGGCAAGGTTTCCGTTTCAATCCGCATAAATTAATGATCGATCCTTACACCAGGGCATTATGTGGACGTACCGATATAACCGGTAAAATGTTCGGTTATCCCATCAATTCGGATCTTAAGAACCCCGATCTGAGAAAAGACATACAGAACGATGCGGATGTCGTAAACAAGAGTGTTGTGGTGGATACAGAGTTTGACTGGGAAGACGACAGGCCCCCGAATATTGAAATGCATAATTCCATTATTTATGAATTGCATGTAAAGGGTTTCAGTGCCAGGCACCCGGATATTCCTGAAGAGTTGAGAGGTACGTATAAGGCCCTCGGCACTCCTGTGGCAATTGACTATTTTACCAAACTGGGGATTACAGCTATTGAGCTTATGCCGGTGCACCATTTTGCACACGATAAATTTTTACTCGATAAAGGCCTTACCAATTATTGGGGATACAATTCCTTCGGGTACTTTGCACCCCATGCAGAATACAGTGCATCGGGCATGAACGGTGAACAGGTCAATGAATTCAAGGAAATGGTGAAGGCTTTTCATAAGGCAGGTATCGAGGTAATTCTGGATGTGGTGTACAATCATACCTGTGAGGGTGATCATCTGGGCCCTACGATCAGTTTCAGAGGTATTGACAACATCAATTATTACCGGCTTAATGAAGATGATAAGCGACTCTATGCCGATTACACGGGAACAGGTAATACACTGAATATGTTAAGTGCCCGTACATTGCAGCTTGTAATGGACAGTCTGAGGTATTGGGTAACGGAAATGCACATCGACGGGTTCAGGTTTGATCTTGCGTCTGCACTCGCCCGGGGATTATTTGAAGTCGGCAGGTTATCCACATTCCTCGACACCATACACCAGGATCCCGTAATTTCACAGTGCAAGCTTATTGCCGAACCATGGGATCTTGGCGAAGGAGGTTACCAGGTCGGTGGGTTCCCTGTACTGTGGGCTGAATGGAACGGCAAGTACCGTGATTCGGTACGTAAATTCTGGCGGGGAGATGAAAGCCAGGTTATGGAACTGGCTTACCGGTTAAGTGGGAGCAGTGATCTTTATGAAGACAATGGTAAACTGCCGTCAGCAAGCATAAATTTCTGCACGTGCCACGACGGATTTACCCTCCACGATCTTGTAAGCTATAACCAGAAAGATAACAAAGCCAATAAAGAAGAGAACAAAGACGGCATCGAAGATAACCTGAGCTGGAATTCAGGTATCGAAGGTCCCACGGATGATGAAAAAATCATTGAGATTCGTGAAAGACGTAAGCGAAGTTTCCTTGCAACACTGATGTTCAGTCAGGGTGTTCCCATGCTAAGCCATGGAGATGAATATGGTCGCACTCAGCAGGGCAACAATAATGCATATTGTCAGGACAACGAACTGTCATGGATGAACTGGGATTGGGATGACAGGCAAAAAGCGCTGTTTGAGTTCACACGCCAAATCATAGCCATACGTAAAGAACAATCGGTTACCCACAGAAGACGGTATTTTAAAGGACGTAAGATCTACGGGAAGGAAATACGGGATATCCGCTGGTTGAATACCGACGGAACAGACATGACCGAAGAAGAATGGAACACCAATTTTATCAGGTGCATGGGTATGTTGTTGAACGGCCCGCTGATCAATGAAAAAGATCATTTCGGAGTACCTATTGTGCACGATATCCTGCTGATCATTGTGAACAGTTTCTGGGAACCCATATCGTTTACCATGCCGCTCGAAGATGTCAGCAGCGAATGGGAAGTGCTTGTTGATACCAGTACCGGAGAAGCCAATGATCACAAGAGAAAGATCACAGATGTATATAAGGTGAAATCACGATCGCTCGTTGTGCTTAAAAATCTTAAAATGACGCAAACCGATCCGGCACCGTGATAAAATTATGGCTGTTCCAGTTTTCTATTGAGTTCCTGAAGAATAGGCATCTGCCCTTTTACAATTTTGTATTCTGCTTCAGGGAATGTAAACCATCCTCCCCGGTCAACTTCAGGGAATTTTACGAACTTTCCCGACCGGGGTGGCCATTCAAGGTCAAATAGGTTGCTTTCCATCTCGTTCTCATCAAAATCCGCTTCCACAGCCCAGGTATAAATTATTTTACCGCTGGGTTGTTTCACGGGATTTAGGCCGATAAAATCTCCAGAAATGTCAAAACCCGTTTCCTCTCTGAACTCCCTAAATGCCGCTTTTAATGGCTCTTCCGGCACTTCAAATTCACCTTTGGGAATAGACCAGGTGTGTGCATCTTTTTTGGCCCAGAAAGGTCCTCCCGGGTGGACCAGAAAGACCTGGTACGAACTTTCTTTTTTCCTGTAAGCAAGTATGCCTGCACTTTTTTTTACCATAACGTTTGTTTCAGGTTATCTGAACAAAAAAAAGCCATTGACGATGTTTGTCTTTGGTCCTGTAACGGCGTTTATTTAGTAATCTGCAGGCTTGAGGTGCTGCGGCACTTTGGTTTAGATAAATTCTGAGCTTCTGATGATATGAGAAAAGCATTTTTATTGTGCCACTTTAAACAATATGATATTGTAATCAATCGTCAGGTAATCATTGACCCTAACCAATCCAAAAAATTTTCTCGGGGGCTTTAGGTTATACTCTTCGAGCCGGACAGAAAAATTGCCTTCGATCAATATCCTTTCCGAAGTGCGCTTCCTAATTAAATAATGCGTTGACACACGGTTTGTAACTCCTGCCAGGGTTAATTGCAGATCAAGCCTGGGCGATTTCTCCATTACAATATTCCTGAATACTTCCTTTTCAATTTGCACAATGATGTTTGGATACTCAGAAGCGTTGAGCAGGTCGTGAAAATCATCCAGCATCATGGGATTCTCGCCTTTAAATGCTAACACAGGAATGGTATAAATAACCACATCGGTATCCGACCTGCAAATTGGAGTTCCATATATGGCAGGAATAGAGTCGCTGTAAGGCACCGAATAATAAAACTGAAAATTGTTGATATTTGTTTCACCCTCGATCGATATATATTTCAAAAAACATTTCCATTTAGGTTCGGGCACAATTTGCCCGAATCCTGCTGATATTCCAAAATAAAACAGCAAAAAAAATACTGAAAGGATAAGATATACTGTATATTGAAATCGTCTGTTATTCATATTCTCAATTAAAATTGATTTCTTCCGGCACAATCCGGTCCGATCAGCAATTCATCATGCAATGGTCAAGTATAGAAACAATTGTATGGCTAAAAGCCTGAAGTATATGTCTTTCCTGACCGTTGAAACATTTAAGCCGGTAAACCTGCCAAAAGTAATGAAATTTGTGAATTTTTGTGGTGCATACTCCATTTAAGTGTGATACCAGATATTTTCCGAAGGATTCTTTTTTAGCCTGCCGGAGTGTATTTGAAAAATTGCCAATGTCTGACGATACTATTGAAACAAAGATTTTACCCATAAATTGTAGAATAAATGCACAATCAGTCAGATCAGGTTCAATCGGTTTTTTTCGGGGAACAGGTTGCAAGTAACTGCTGTTCAGCGATTGACAAAGGTAATCCTGTAATACAACTATATGAAATTCAGATATTTAACCAAATATAGTCTTCAGTCATCATCGGCTAAACCATCCTTACTTATTCTGAACCATCAAACAGGTAAGATTGTTACATAATGAGAAAAGGGTATAACGGTTACCCTAAGCAATTTGTAAAGTTATGAATGCACTATTGTTAATTGATATTCAGAACGATTTTCTGCCCGGAGGTTCACTTGCTGTAGCGGAAGGTGATGAAATAATACCGGTGGTGAATGCACTGCAAAAGAATATCAGCCTTGTGATCGCAACACAGGACTGGCATCCGGCAAACCACGGCAGTTTTGCTTCTGTTCATAAGGGTAAAAAGCCCGGTGATATAATAGAACTCGATGGTGTGGAACAGGTATTGTGGCCTGATCATTGCATACAGGATTCGGAAGGTGCTGAATTTGCCTATGATCTGGAAACCGGTAAGGTGACCAGGGTTTTTAAAAAAGGGACTGATCCCAAAATCGATAGTTACAGCGGGTTCTTCGATAACAGGCATAAAAGATCCACAGGTCTGCACGATTTTCTCCTTGAAAAAAGAGTTACTTCGTTGGCTTTAACAGGCCTTGCAGCAGATATCTGTGTCAGGTATACCGCACTGGATGCGCTTGAGCTTGGATATGAAACATATGTAGTGCGTGACGCTGTAAAAGCAGTCAGTGGAAAGGAAGCGTATGACAATACCATGAAAACACTCGAAGAAAAGGGGGCAAAAATCATTACTTCTGAAGAGTTCATGAAAATTATGCAGCATATTTAAATAAAAGAAAGAAGGGGTGGATGACTGGATGGCGTTACAGGAGATGTCAATATGCGGAATTATAATTATAGTTCAACATAAAAATTCTTTAACTTTTCGCCCTGAATCAAAAGTACACGTCCTGCACCTCCTGACATATTTTTCTGAGGTACTTATGCATTCAACGGATGAACCGTACAATATTTCTGACCGGATATCATACGGGACCTGGTGGCTTCAAGAAGGAAATCAGCATGAATATTCATGCCATACCATACCTAAAATGTGACGGAGGCTTCAATAATGGCTCCGTTGAATTTGCCCTCATGGAATATACTGGAAACCGGAAAATCACTGTAATTCTGACTTACATACTCTCCTTTCAGCAGGATGGAACCGGTAAGAAAATAACCCATCCCAGCCTGTACCCTTCTTACAGAAGCATCTTTAACACTTCCGGTGATCTCCTTCACAGAATTCAGCCTTCCGGCCAGGTAAAATTTTCTGTTCATACCGAACCTGTATACCATATCCATGCCGTATTGCGACCATTCCTCCTGTGGTTTTCCGTCAGCGCTACCGTTGATGTCTGAGTCCTTTGTTCTTTCATACAGGCCAAACAACTCGATTCTACCCAACTGAAGATAGGGATTTACCTGGAACGCGAATACGTTCTGCCCTGCAGCAGGTTTTATCTGTCCCGCCTCGGTTTCCATATTCATCACACCTTTATACCTTCCACCCGAACGATTGCCACTGAAGAGGTAATTTGTGGTTCCCACACCAAAACCAGCGCCATTAGCGCTCTGATTAACATGATATACTGATCCCGAAAGCCTGAACCTTAAATCTCTTAACAGGGTTTTGTCATATGCCGCTTTGCCGTAAATACCATATCCGTGGCCCTTTGAAATATCTCCTGTAGTTGTACCTCCCGAAAAACCACCCATAAACATTAACGAATTGAAGGATAGATATAGCTCTGTGGCAATTTCGGTAGTATTTGCATCTATGATGTAATTGCCAACCAGCGGATTGCGTTGCACATTGCCGTTATCTGACCTGCGCAGATGCCAGTCCCCGTAATTTATTTCCATCTGACCTGCTTTAATCGATACATATTTCATTAGATTGTTTAACCATTCACTATTGAACATGGTGAGTTTATCTATGATTATATACCCTTCACGCATGTACATCTCGGTATGATGTTCTGAGGACAGGTATAAATCGATATAGCTTGATATGCCATCATACAATTTGATAGTCGCTCCGAAATTACCGACTGCATTATTAAATCCTGGCACAATATTGTTCAGCCGATTGGCAGGAAAAGTATCAGGACTATTTGAATGATCAAGGGCCTGATATTGCATGGCAAAATTTCCAGAGAAATTAATGACCGGCAGGCTGTCGTTTTTATTCAGCTTGAAGATCAAAACATCAAGCTGTGAATATCCACTAAGCACAAGGCTAAAAAGGACAAATAACGAAAGTAGTATTCTTTTCATAATTTTATATTTTAGAGATTAACCCATTTCTATTTAGTTACATATATTGTGAATTGAACACTCACTTTCCCACCTGTCTTTAAGGCGCCAAACATTGCCGTAGGCGGCTCTATACCGAAATCTGACAACACAATTTCTTTTGTTCCTTCAAGCCTGATCCGTCCGTCAGATAACTCTACAGCCATTGCATTAAGGGTCACGTTCTTGGTAACTCCGGCTATGCTCAATGTTCCCGCAGCGGTGATTTTTTGTGCATCTGATACATTATCAATGGAGATAACATTTTTCAATACAAAGGTTATAAATGGGTACTTATCAGCCTTCAACGCATCATAGGTTTTGCTGTCCATAAGTCTTTTTCCGCTCCCGATCGATGTGACCGGTATGGTAACCTTAGCAGCTTTAATAACTTTTACTTTTTTACCCGATCTATCTATTTCGAAGGTGCCGGTAATATTCTCAGCATATGTTTCCCAGTTATGGACATTGGAAGTACCCAATATGGTTATTTTGGATTTCGATACATCAATTTTATAAACAAGTAATGACATGTTCGAAACACCAGACAGCCAGAACAGGGAAACCAGCGCTGTGCTGAACAGATACCTTTTATTTATCTTTTTCATTTTACACACATTTTTTTGTTGTCAATACAAAAAGCATTCAATTCATTGCGTTCCATGCAGAAAAAATTCTTTCTTACGCATCTTATTAATTTTCAGTTATTTGAAAATAATATAGGTCAACCCATAGAAATATACCTGTGTAATTGTTACCCATACATCTTCAACATATTTAAATTCAATGAAAATTTATATGAATGGATGCCTTGTTGAAAAGTGTTCTTGTTCATAATAGATTTTGAATCTTACTATGCTCCTCAATTCAGATAAAATAAAAGTCTATTGTACTTTTATCTGTCCGTTTTTAATGAACTTATACTAATCTGGGAGTTTATTATGCTCAATGAAGCGCTATGCAGGTATTTCTGAGATTACTTACCCGTTTTTCATCGAATCAGGTGATTTCACCTGTATCGATAAACCTTTATTAAGCGTATGGAGCACTGCATCTATCGACAGAATCGAAAACCTGAACATTCGACTGGTTAAAAATGTATTGAAAATTCTGAATTAGCCCTGACTGAAACCTGTGGAATTTAATACCCATCTTTACCTCCGATAACTTATGTTCATGCATTGAAAGTATGCCCTAAATGCTTTGTTGAATGCTTTTTATAGCAATATTTGTTTTAACGTGGTATAATGTATACCAGACGGTATGCAATTGGTGTATGGGTTACCTGAACGACATAACTTAAAACTGAACAATATGATACTCAAAAGCATAAATCCATATACCAATAAGATTATTGGAGAAATCAATGAGTTTGATGACAACCAGATCAGGGATAGCCTGAAGCGGGTTGAAGAAGCTGCAGTATCGTGGAAAAAAACCACCTTTGCATACAGGAAAGGGCTTATGATGCGTGTCGCACGCCAGCTTGAAGAAAATGTTGAAATACTGGCAAAAACCATTACCGATGAGATGGGCAAGCCCATAAACGAATCAAGGGCCGAACTGAAAAAATGTGCCTGGGTTTGCGAACATTATGCCAACGACGCGGAAGTATTGCTGCAAAGGGAAGCTATTGCTACTGAAGCATACAAGACTTTTGTCGAATATGAGCCATTGGGTGCAATCCTGGGGATTATGCCATGGAATTTTCCTTTCTGGCAGGTTTTCAGGTTTGCCGCACCAACGATAATGGCAGGTAATGTGGTACTGCTTAAACACGCATCAAACGTACAACTCTGTGCAAGAGCTATCGAAGATCTATTCGAAAAGGCAGGATTTCCCCAAGGTGTTTTTCAAAACCTTGTCATCGGCTCAGGAAAGGTAAGGCTGGTTATTGAAGACGAAATTATTAGGGGGGTTTCGCTCACAGGAAGCGAAGCGGCAGGAAGGGATGTCGCTGCAATTGCAGGAAGAAGCCTCAAAAAAACAGTGCTTGAGCTGGGTGGAAGCAACGCATTTATTGTGCTTGACGATGCTGATCTTAATAAAACGGTTGAGATTGGCATTAAAGCGAGAATGCAGAATGCCGGTCAAAGTTGTATTGCTGCAAAACGATTTTTCGTGCATCGGAAGATCAGCCGGCAATTCACCGAAATGTTTGCGGAAAAACTTAAATCAATCATTGTTGGTGATCCGATGGACGAAAATACAGAATTGGGACCTCTCTCCGGCATCCGGCAGGCTGAAACGGTATATCGTCAGGTTCGGCAATCACTGCATGCAGGAGCAAACCTGGTCACCGGGGGCAAACCCGAAAAAGCAATGTACCCTCCCACCCTGGTTACAGCAATTAAACCCGGTATGCCTCTTTTCGATGAAGAGGTTTTCGGACCGGTTGCCCCGGTTATTGAAGTAGCTGACGCCGAAGAGGCCATTGCATTGTCGAACCGGTCGGTTTACGGACTTGGCGTTTCACTTTTTACCAATGACCTTAAGCGGGCTGAAGAAATCATACCTGAATTCGATGATGGCGCTGTCTTCATAAACGCCCTTGTAAAATCAGATCCACGGCTGCCTTTCGGAGGGACGAAACATTCAGGGTATGGCCGTGAACTGGCTATTAACGGGATCCGGGAATTTGTGAATGTTAAGACAGTATATATCGACAGATTCCATGATGCAGCTCAAACCAAAAGAAAAAAGAATACAGTGATCAGTGTTGGCAGACCCGGCCGTTAACAGAAGGCCGGAATTCAAAGTTGAACATCCTATACCTGTCTCATCCGTTGTCCAGGTTCTTCTTCAGGCAATTGATCAGGCCTCCGGCAAGCAGAATTTTCTTCTGCCTGCTTGTTAAAATACAAGTCAGCACTATACCCTTTTTTGTAGAATTATTGTATACGATGAGGTTCGTACCTTTTGTAACAGTTTCAGGGTCATTCGTGAACCTGAGGATATTTTTTGCTTCCAGAAATCCGAAATCTTCAGGATTCTCAAACACGAAAGGTATAATACCTGCATTCACAAGTTTCTAAAACCCTATCCGGGTATAACTCTTGGCAATGACTGCTTTCTGTCCCAGGTAACCAGGGGCAATGGCGGCAAGTTCCCTGCTTGAGCCCTGTGCATAGTTCTCTCCAGCGACAGCCATTCAGTGATTCCTGTTTTATTTTGCGCAGAGCTGCTAGCAAAACCCAAAAAAATAACTTTCGTTTATATATCCCTCAGATCGATAAAATTTCCGCTTTCATACCGTGTAGCCTTGTTTATGGCATCTGAAACCAATTTCGCAGCTTCTTCAGGATGCGGCATTCTTGGAGTATCTTTGTATTTTTTCAATATATTTATTTGCGGAAACCGTTCATCATCGGGTAATCCCGAGATGTAATCCTGCATCCCTGTGTCGACAAGTCCCGGAGCAAGTGCACAGAAATGAGTATCCTTATGCTCGGCTGAATACAACCGCATAAGCACGTTTAGCGATGCCTTTGAAATTGCGTATGCATTCCATCCCCTGGATCCGCTAACAGATATTCCTGAAGAAATAGCCACAACCTGTTGTATACGTTTTATATTTTTAAACAGGGAGTCAATCAATGTTTTATTTGCCCAGACATTAACATCCATCACATGTTTTAATTCTGTAAGGCTGGTATCTTTCATATCCTTCACGCTGTTGAGTATCCCGGCATTTAAGATCACAAGATCCAGTGAATCGATATCTTTGAGAAATACCGGAATATTTATTTTTACTTCCTCAAATTCAGTGATATCCTGAGACAAAAAAGCAAACTGCGTGTTCCTGTTCAGCAATGCATTCGATCGCCTGCTGATGCCATATACGTCATGGTTCAATGAGAGGTAATGGGTTGCAAGCCCAAAACCCAGACCGGTGCTTGTGCCGGTAATCAGTATTTTCATGTACGCAATATTGATGGGTAGTATAAAGTCCCTTATGCAAAGCAAAAGCCGAAGTACCTGTTTATTCCTGTAATCCGGTCTTAACCCTCCTCGAAAAGCGGACATCTGTATCCAACCTGTCTGTGTCAGGTAACCCGATGCTGTGGATTTAATTCCACATTAATGAATTGCTGCAATCCCTGCATTACAAGCTACCCCAGATTGTACGGTGTATTATCGCGCGATGTCCATCGCTTTTCATCTTGAAAAGGATACTTCTCTGATTTTTTAAAAAAAATAAACTCAGGTTTTCAATGAATAATAAAAACCCGATCGTATCCGGCTTACTTTTTCCAAACTTTGCTGCAAAAGAATTTCAGATAATTTCCGGTAACAGTATGTTTACATTTCTTCAATAGCATCCATATAGCGTTTAATCAGTTCAAAGTATCCTTTTATTCTTTTTTTCTGTTTTGCAGACCATTGATAGATAGTTATTTCGTCAATGAATTTCGTGATGATCAAATTTGTACGGAAGAGCTTAAAATACGTATATAATGCTTGTATCTCAGAAGTATAGGTATCCCCGGATTTCTTCAGGTAATGCATGAACAGTGCCTTATCATATTCCGGCCTACGGCAATAGTCGAGATCTACACCAAGGCGGGCTATATCAAAAAGAACGTCCATCTTCCTTTGCCCTTCTTCAACTACAACCCGGTTGGTTATAATGATCTTGCCATACAGGAAAATGTTTTCGGCGGTGAGATTTCCGTGGCCGTCACGGATATATCCCGATAAATCCCTTTCCAACATATAATATTGATGCCTGGCCAGAAATTTTCTGGATGCCTCAATGCTTTTCTCAATAAGGGGAACGTATTCATCATCAATCAAATCGTTAACGAATATTTCACACCGTTTTATCTCTTCAAACTCACGCTGGAAAGCCACACTGTTGAAAACGTTCCTTACAATACCACATTTCTTATGAAACCTGGAGAGGATAGCAGCAATTTCATTGATCTGACTGGTATTAATATTCTTGTTTTTTAATAAATTAAGAATATTCTTAGACTCATCGAGCCTTTTCATTTTCAGCGCATAGTCCAAAGGTTCGGCATTATAGTCCTGCAATGCAGATGAATTTCCGGCAGTTTTCCTTACTGGGACAACATCTTCGTAGATTTTTCTGGCCAGCAGTTTATTTAACTCAAGTTCCTTATAGCAAACTGATTTCCGGTTTTCCAGACCCGATAGGTCAACTCCTGTCGACTGCTGAGGTTTCCGAATTTTAAATGCATACTGATCTGAACGGATGACCCATGAATTCAAGGTTTCCAGGCAATCAGCATCATTGTGAGGTCCGGTAAAAACCTCATAACTGAGTAATTGTACAATTTGACCTGTATTCATCATTTTTTGGTTTAATCTAATTGCGAATACAAATACTCCAATAATATGCCATTTGTACCTTATCCTCTGCCTTTTTTATACCATTTAACAGTTTTTGTGATTTGAGCATCATGAATATGCATTCTGTGAGTCCATTCAAAACATAAACCGGGAATTTTTGTATTGGGGAATTAATTCCATTGGTGTAGAAAATACCCACATGCTCATTGAGATAAAATGCTTTGTGCTATCGTTTTAAAGAGTTGGCATAATCTTTTCGCATTGTTAGGCCGGTACAGTATTTCAGAAAACGTCAATCAACAAATATGGCCTTATGGATGCACCCAACTATTCCTGCGGAAAAATCAGTGATATGCTGGGGGATGATACTATGTTGCTACCGGATCATAAATGCAAAACTATTTCAAAGGATTAGCTTAAGAATAATGAATTCGGCTGATTTATGTAATCCCGACTGAATGAACTCAAAACCGATATTGCTGGTAGATGACACGTGTACGCTATGCAACAGGAGTGTCGGATTTATTATGAAAAACGTAGGTGAAGATCGATACCGGTTTTTATCGCTCACCTCGGCAGAAGGCAGGAAGATTCTTGGCCAATACGGATTGCCTGAGGACTACAACGATTCTCTGGTACTCATCAGCGACAATAAGGCATATATCAGGTCCGATGCGGTGTTGAGGATCGCAATGAACCTGAAAGGGTTGTACATCCTTATTTATGCATTGATAATAGTCCCCCGGCCTGTCAGGGATGCTGTATACTCTGTTATTACGAAACACAGGCATAAATTCTGAAAGATGAAAATATTAGAACAACATGCCGGACTCTATACCGACCATTATGAGCTCACCATGGCCCAGGGTTTTTTTTTGAATGGTATGCTAAAAACACCGGTAAATTTCGATTATTTTTTCAGGAAAAATCCTTTCGGCGGTGGATACGTTGTCTTCGCAGGGTTAAGCGACTTGCTGGAGATTTTACACTACCTGAAGTTCGGAAAAGAAGACATACAATACCTCCTCTCTATCGGATTTGACAGGCAATTTGTTGAATATCTTAAAACATTCAAATTTTCAGCCAATATATTTTCGGTTCAGGAAGGAGAAATTGTGTTCCCGAATGAACAAATATTCAGGGTTCAGGGCAATATTATTGAATGCCAGCTCATTGAAACACTGGTATTGAATATTTTGAATTTTGAATCGCTTATAGCGACCAAGGCATCAAGAATAAAAGAAGCTGCAGGGAACAGGATGGTCATTGATTTTGGGCTCCGGAGAGCCCAGGGTCTTGGAGGAATTCATGCCAGTAAAGCCTGTATCATCGGCGGTGCCGAAAGTACATCGAATGTTTACAGCGCTTTCACGTTTGGGCTGAACTCTACGGGGACAATGGCCCATTCCTGGGTACAAAGCTTTGAAGATGAATATACGGCATTTCTGAAATTCTCTGAAATCAATCCTGAAACATGCATTCTTCTTGTAGATACCTATAATACACTTGAACAGGGAATTCCGAATGCAATAAAGGTGGCAAGGGAAATGGAAAAAAGAGGACGGCGGTTGTTCGGAATAAGGCTTGACAGTGGTGATCTGGCATTTCTGAGTAAAAAATCCAGGAAAATGCTGGATGATGCCAATCTGAAGGAAGTAAAAATTGTAGCCTCAAATCAGCTCGACGAGTATGTGATCAAAAGCCTGAACGAACAGAAGGCGCCGATTGATACTTTCGGCGTAGGCACGAGCCTGATTACGGGCCGGAATGATGGCGCTCTCGACGGGGTATATAAGTTATCCATGAGCGATAATAAACCCAGGCTTAAATTGTCTGAAAACATTGAAAAGATTATCCTTCCTGGAATTAAAAAGATCATCCGGTATTCCGATGAATATGGCGCATTTTATGGCGATGGCATTCTGCTTGATAAGGAAACCGATACCAACCGGATATATCATCCGCAGGATCCTGATAAATTTTCCGAGATAGCTGCATACCGGAAAGAACCTCTGATGGGTAAAGTGATGGAAAAAGGCCGGATGGAGTTTACCGTTACTCCGGCCCATAAGATATCAGAATACAGGTCCAGACGGTTGAAACAACTACCTGAAGAGCATAAGCGATTTACGAATCCGCACAGGTACAAGGTGGGAATAAGCCCTGAACTGATGAAACTGAGGGATGCGCTAAAGGAAAAAATAAAAAAACAGTGATATGCCGGTATAAAAATATCTTATATTCCTTTATTTACAGCAACTTACATTTGAATAGTAAATTGTTTCCCATTTTGTAATTCAACCGCTCCTGTTTCAAGCAATATCTTCAACTGATCGATGTTTTTCATTACCGCTCTTTACACAGATTAAAAAGATAATGGAAATATGGCCTTTGAATAATTCGATTAGACTGTCCTGGTCTGTTTCTGTCTACCGCGATTCATGATAAACAAGGACAGGCAATTCCACATTTCTGATGATCTTTTTTGTAGCGCTTGATCTGAATATACGTTCCAGAAAAGGTTGATTCTCCTTCAGAACAACAACCAGATCTGCCTTATTGGATGTTGCCTGATTGTCGATGAGTTTTGCTATATCATCTTCACCATTCTCTTTTACCGTTTTTACAGAAATGTGGTCATATGCCGTCTTCTCCCGCAACATTTCATTAAACCCGGCTTCTCTTATTTTTTCTTCAAAATCGGTGTTGTTTGTAATATGCAACGCCGTTATGCCGGGTGAAAATCCACCAGTCAGATCAACCAGCTTTTTCATTGTGGGTATATCCTCTTCGTTGTAATTGGTGGCATACAGAATAGTCTTGAATTTATGATATTCCGCTCCTTTCGGAATCACCCATATAGGGCAATTCATGTAGCGGATCACTTCCATGTTGGATGCGCTTTGAGACCAGAATCCCTTATCTTCATGGCTTTCCAGGACAATCGCGTCTGCTTTCCCCTGGGAAATGAATTCTTCGGCAATGAATCTGGTGATACCCAGTTCCGTAGAAATGTCTATAGAAACACCCTGTGGTAATGTCTTTTTTATTTCATCGATCTTTTTTATCAGTACCTTTTTCCCTTCTTCCACCATCTTTGTCAGATTACTCAGCACCTGAACCGAAACCGTACCAACACTTCCCGGAATGCCAAGCGGATAATCATCTGGGTTCAATACGTATAACAAATGTATATCGGCATTCAGGTCTTTGGCTAAATTCGCAGCATAATGGATAAATTCACCCGATTCATGGGGCGAATTGATTATCGAAAGTAGAGTTTTCATAATTGACTTTTCTTTTTTATTTATTGATCTGATCATCTGCAATCATATAAATCTATGATTGTTGATGTATGACCAATTCAACATGTTCAAACTAAATACCATATTACACAATACATAAATTGTTGATCCTGGTGGCAACAAACGGAATTTAAATTGCCGGTGCGGGTTACCGGCTACAGCAAAAGCAAAAAGTGATCTTCAGTGACCTACGGATTATTATGCATGTGGAAACAGAATGAATACCGTGTAAATATTCCACATAGTTGTATCTATTCCTTCACAAGAATCAGAATTACAGACTGCACATAAAATTTGGTTCCCTGAAAGGTTTGTGGCATGTATTTTTCCGGTTTAACACATGATTACCGTTCAATGAGAAAGGCCTGTTTCAACCGTATATCCTGAGAAGAACTCCCAATCCTGATTTCAAATTCACCCGGTTCTACCATAAAATCATTTGTCCCAGTATCGTAGTATCCTAAACCGGATACGGGAATTTTAAACAGCACCGTTTTTTGTTCGCCGGCTTCCAGGGTAATGCGCTGAAATCCTTTTAGCAGTTGAATAGGGACTTTTACTGAAGCCTCAAGATCGCGCACATAAAGCTGTACAACCTCGTCGCCCTTGAGTTTACCAGAATTTCTCACAGTACATCGGATTTGAAGTATACTGTTCGTATTGAAGGCTGAGCCCTCCAGTTTCAGATCGCTGTATTCAAAGGTTGTATATGAAAGTCCATGACCAAAAGGATAAAGTACCGGCTGGTTAAAATACATATAGGTTCGGGGGTTGTTTATCAGGTCATAATCCGAAAAAGCGGGCAGCTGACTGGTTGATGCATAAAAGGTTTCGGGAAGTTTACCACCGGGATTTTCGTCCCCGAATAAAACATCGGCAATAGCTGTTCCACCGGCCTGACCTGCATACCATGCTTCCAGTATAGCTCCGGCAATATTTTCAGTTCCATTCAATGCCACAGGACCACCGTTCATCAGCACGATTACGATATTTGGATTTACTTTTTTTATTTCCCTGACGAGCTCCTGCTGCACAAGCGGCAGCGATATATTCATCCTGTCGAGCTCTTCGGCCGAGAGATCAGGAGATGTGCCCAGTACCAGAATAACGAGATCACTTTTCGCGGCTATGCTGACAGCCCTGCTGAAATCCCTTTGTCCTACATCCCAGGTAAGACGGGCAGCAGCCCCCATGATATTGTCAAAATGTTCAAAAACAATTTCATATTCCCTGCCAGCCTTTAACTCTACACTGGCACTGTTTGGTTTTTCACCATGTTCGGTCCAGTCGTCAATGATCAATTTGCCATCGATATAAAGCCGTGCTCCGTCATCAGTGCGCGTACCAATGGTATACATTCGTGATTCGGGAGGAATAATTTTCCCTGTCCACCTCACCGAGAACTGATCTTTTGGCAGTCCCGGAGCTGGTGGGCCCCCACCCCAGCTGAAATCGATTATCGAATCAATTCGGGTAACCGCAGGATCACCCTGAAGTGCGATATTATCATAATATTCACCCGTCATTCCTGTTTTACCGGTTTGACCTACCTCGGCAAAATAACAGGCTTCAATAGGTTTCATAAAATTTCCTCCGATCTCGCATCCCCTTGCATAGCTGATATTTATTCCATATTCCTTTGCTTTTTGTTGCAGGCCGTCGAGTGGACTAATCTCTATATTCGGCCAGCCGCTGTATATGCCAAGCTGGCACACTGCCGCATTCGGACCGATCACAGCCATGGATTTTATTTCATTTGTATTGAGCGGCAAAATCCCGTTGTTCTTCAGAAGGACTATTGATTTCCGTGCTGCTTCCAGAGCCAGTGCACGATGTCCGGGTCCGTCGAGCTTATCTGTGGGTATGCTGGCATACGGGACATTCTCCTGAGGATCGAATTCACCGAGTCTGAAACGGGCAGCAAGCACATGATACAAAGCCGAATCAATGTCCTTTTCGCTGATAAGCTGTTTGTCAAGCGCCTCTTTCATATACAACCGGTAATATTCCCCGCAGTTCAGATCACAACCGGAAAGGATGCCACGGGCCACTGCTTCTGAACCTGTTTCAAAAAAATGATGCCCCGATACCATATCATGTATGGCACCACAATCGGAGACCACATACCCTTCGAAACCCCATTTCCGCCTGAGCAGATCGGTGAGTAAGTAGTAATTGCCGCAGCAGGGAACCTGATTGAGCTCATTATAGGCACCCATAATCGAAAATGCCCTGCCCTCAACAATTGCGTGTTCAAACGCCGGCAGGTAATACTCCCACAAACTGCGCATATCCACATCCGAAGAGCCTGTATGACGGCGAATTTCTTCGTTATTCGCAATAAAATGTTTGGGTGTTGAGACTGTTTTCAGGTAATATGCATCATCACCTTGCATTCCCCTGACAAAAGCCACTCCCATGCGCGAGAGCAGGTAAGGGTCTTCGCTGTACGATTCTTCGTTCCTTCCCCAGCGTGGATCTCGGGCAATATTCACTGTTGGGCTCCAATAGGTGAGTCCTTTACCCCTGGTTCTGTTCAGGATACGTGCTTCATCAGATATCGCTGAGGCAACCTGCAGGACAAGTTCGGGGTCCCAGCTCGAACCCAGTGCCACAGCCTGTGGAAAGGAGGTGACGCCGGCATCCAGTATCCCGTGCAGCGCCTCGTTCCAGTAATTATATCCGGGCAGGTTAAGCCGTGGAACAGGGTCGGCCTGGTTTGTCAGCTGGCTGATCTTCTCTTCCAAAGTCATCAGATCAATCAGGTCATTGAGCCTGTTACCATAAGCGAAGGGCTTATATACATTTATTATAACACTGTCGGAAAAAGACCTGCCGTTTTTTTCTTTTGCATTCAGGATTATCAGGTAATAACCTGGCCGGGGAAAGGTTACCAGGGTTTTAGGGTCGGTCGTAGCCTGAAACCTGACATTGGGGTTACCGGGACACGACCATACTGCAATATGGTTTAAAGGAATAGTACCCTGGAGCTGGATTGTATGCGATTCCTCCCAGTTCAGAAACCGGTATGAACCTGCATCAATCGATTTTTCGGATAGCTGTGCATATGCACCCGGGAAAACGGAAATCAGGATGATAAAAGCGCACATCCCTTTTTTCAATACCTTCAGCCTGATCATAGCAAATTGTTTTATGGATTCAGGCAAAGATATGAAAAAAGACTTATTCCCTGTTTCACAAAATGAACGTCGGGGAATGAGGTCCGGCTGATTCATATTCCGGTGCAATCTGCCTGTTTCTTAAGCAAAACCGAATGACTTTTCCTGATATATAACGAATTGATCTGTATAAACCCTGCTTCTTCGGAAAAACGAACCGATTCATTGAATGAAACATCGGTAACATGCCCCTGCGGTTCGGCAAAAAGCAGGATTCCTTCATTTTTCATCATTATATACAGATCAGCGAAAAGCTTTCTCCTGTCAGGTACCTCATGTGCAACAGCAAAGAGCAAGGTAAAATCAGCAGTATTGGCATATTTCTCGACCTGATTGTTCATAGGATCAATCAATACCGGTTCAATAGTGCAGCTCAGACCCGCCTTGGAAGCCCTTTTTCCAATTTTTGCCAGCATACTCTCCTGGATATCGAAACAGTATACCTTACCGCAATCTCCGACTATCCTGGCCAGCGGCAGGCTGAAGTAACCCATCGCACAACCGAAATCAATAACGTTCATTCCGGGTTTAACATAATCTCCGAAGATTTTTTCCGGATCTTGAAAGCATTTTCGCAAGGGGTTTATCAGAAGATATCCGACCCAGACGGGACATACGTGGTTATTCATTGCTGTTATCAATTAATTTTCTGACAATTCAAAACATTTCAATCTCAATACGTGAAAGTTTTTCGGTAAATGGCTTATTATTACAGGTAAGTGACATAATTCCGGGAAAAAGCGACACGACTGCCGGTTAAAATCGTTCTGATACATGGTTCAGGATTTTTTCTGAACACATAGATATTTATTTCATTTTTTGTTCGTTTATCATGTATGGAAATAAATTGTTGTAACGAATTATTTTGAACAAATGTTCTTATAAGTTCATATCTTTAATAATATTGTCAACAAGTATTCATATGAGTAAAAATACCATAATATTTTTGAAACGTATTTTTCTTCTAATAATCATTAGCGGTATAATTTCAGCTTCAGGCTGTACTGCCCAGAAATACCACAGGTCTGTTCCGTGCCCTTGTGAGAAAAAACACCACAAAAAATAATCTTCAATAAACCTATGAGCAACAGAAAGCGGCAACGAAAAGTCATGATGCCTCCCCCGATGGAAGGCTTCAAACCATTCGGTATGCCTATGCGCAATCTTGAACCTGCAATATTGCTCTACGAGGAGTTCGAAGCACTCAGGTTGGCAGACTACAAAGGGCTCAATCAGGAAAAAGCCGCTGTTAAAATGGATATTTCAAGACTCACGTTCACCCGGATATATGATAATGCACGCAAAACCATTGCAAAGGCTTTTGTTGAGGGCAAGGCCATTCATATACGGGGTGGCACATTTACGGCTGATGATTTTTGGTTCAGGTGCTGCAACTGCAAAGAAACAATGATCACCCTTAAGCCCATGAGAGTCTGCAGAAACTGCCATTCAAGCAACATTATCCGTCTGAACAACAGCATACCTGGCCAACAAAGTGGTGAAGCACAGTGCTGAGCCGTCTGAAAGCCGGCCTGTTCAAATATTCCTGAAATACCGGAATGCATCAGAAAAATTTTAAGCTGTTAATCTGAATGTTATGTCAAATTTCCAAAATATTACATTATGAACATATGTTCATTAAATTAATTGTGTATCTTTGAGGAAAATCAATTAAAAAAAACAATCATGAAAATTGCAGTACCCACACGAAATAACCAGGTTGACGATCATTTTGGGCATTGTGAGCAGTATACGCTTTTTACCATATCAGAGGATAAGAAGGTGGAACATGTAGAACTGTTAAATGCTCCTCCCGGGTGTGGGTGCAAATCGGCGATCATTCCCCTGCTGCGTCAGAAAGGAGTGAATACCATGCTGGCCGGAAACATGGGACAGGGAGCAGTGGATAAGCTCACCAGAGCGGGCATATCGGTGTTCCGGGGATGCTCCGGTAATATTCGCGAACTGGTGGATCTTTATTTGCTTGAAAGAGTAACCGATTCGGGTCAAACCTGTGATCAGCACCAGCATGGCCATTCAGACCATCACCGCGCCAATTGAATTAAGACCGGAAGCAGGTTGAACCGGTTTTTTTTCGCTAAAAGTATTTAGGTTTGTAACGGAGTATATCAAGATATAAAATCTAAACCCATGGGAAGACAAGCCATACAAATATTAGACATCGATGTAGGCAAATTGCTTGACATGTTAAACGCCGCATTAAGCGAAGAATGGCTGGCCTATTACCAGTACTGGATCGGGGCTAAAGTCATGGAAGGCCCTATGCGGAGTGAAATAGAGCCTGAACTGCTTCTTCATGCCAGCCAGGAACTGAACCACGCCGTTCTTGTAGCTGACAGAATTATTCAACTGGGTGGTACACCCGTATTGCATCCCTTGAAGTGGTTCGAACTAAGCCGTTGCAATTACGACGAGCCTAATGATCCATACATTGAGGTAATACTTGATCAGAATCTCAAAGGCGAAAGATGTGCCATACAGCGTTACAAAGAAATCGCTGATTTTACAAGCGGTAAAGACCATACCACACACCAGATAGCAACAACGATATTGGGCGAAGAGCTTGAGCATGAGAACGATATCGAAGACTGGATTACTGACATCAACCGGATGAAAGAAGAATTGCGAAAAATACGAATCTAATTTAAACCAATAAGCTATGGAACAACCTCAGGTTTTACAGGCAATGCCAATGCCCCGGATCGGTGATCATGCCCCGGAATTCAAAGCAGTAACCACACAGGGGAACATTAATTTTCCGGCCGATTATAAAGGAGGCTGGGTGATTTTATTCAGCCATCCGGCTGATTTTACTCCCGTCTGCACATCGGAATTTTTAACCTTTGCCACACTGGAAGAGCAGTTTGGCAAAGCCAATTGCAAACTTGTTGGGTTATCGATTGACGGCCTTTACAGCCATATCGCCTGGTTGCGGACCATCAAAGACAAGATCGAATATAAAGGAATGAAGAATGTTGAAGTGAAATTCCCTCTGATTGAGGATATTACAATGGAAATCGCCAAAAAATACGGAATGATCCAACCCGGCGAAAGCAGTACGAAAGCCGTACGGGCCGTTTTTTATATCGATCCGAAGGGCATCATACGGGCCATTATTTATTATCCTCTTAGCCTGGGCAGAAATTTTGATGAGTTATACCGTGTTCTTATAGCCCTTCAGACAGCCGATGAATTTTCAGTGGCAACACCTGCAGACTGGCGGCCGGGTGATGATGTAATCGTTCCTACTGCCGGCTCCTGTGGCGTGGCAAAAGAAAGAATGGAAAATAAGGACGATATGAAATGCTACGACTGGTTTTTCTGTACACGGCCACTGGATAAGGAAAAAGTAATGAAAGCCATTCTCAAAAAGTAGTGGCATACTTCGAGAGCACATTCTAACAGGTGTAAGCCGTTTCCGGACATGTGTTCATGCCTGGCATATGTTCCCGCATTTCCATTCTTCATGGTAGTCCCGGTTACAACTTACGGATCACATTAGGTGAATAATGAAAATATCCGTAATTTTAAGCAAAATAAATGCAATGGGACGTCATATCCTGATCATTGCCATAAGGAATATCCTCAAATACTGGAATTATTCACTGATCAATATTGCCGGCTTGTCCATAGGTCTTGCAAGTTTTATTTTCATCATTCTGTACATCCACGATGAACTGACTTTCGATCATTTTCATGCCAATGCAGACCGGATTTACAGGGTTAACAGACTTTATAACAGCAACGATGTGGATGAAGATGCCGCCACCTGTTCCTTTCCCTGCGGTCCCACCCTTGTTATGGACTATCCGGACATTGTAGAGGAATCGGTGAGGTTTTTCAACGGATTCAGGCCTCAATGGTTTGTAGTATATCAGAAAAGTGACGATGAAGTCATCAGTTTTTATGAGAAATGCATGCTGCTGGCTGATTCGAATGTTTTCAGGGTTTTTTCCTTTCCGTTCCTCGAAGGCGATCCGCAGACCGCCCTGAACAGGCCGGGTACCATTGTCATTACCGAATCCACAGCTAAAAGGTATTTTGGTAATGAACCTGCAATGGGTAAAATCCTCAGGCTGGAAGAACGGGTAAATTTTGAAGTCACCGGTGTGATCAGAGACCTTCCTCCACAGTCTCATCTCAGGATCGATCTCCTGGGTTCCCTCAATACATTCCGACAACTGGGCAGAGGACAATTTCCGCAAACATGGATATGGAATCCCTGCTGGACTTATGTTTTACTGCACAAGGGAATTGATCCTGAACTGCTCGACAAAAAATTTCCTGAATTTTACAACAGGCATTATACCGACCTGAAAGATGCCGATGTTTCATTATACCTGCAATCCGTTAAAGATATCCATCTTAAATCACACCACGTTTATGAAATGCGGTCAAACAGCAATATCATGTATGTGTATATTTTGTCTGTCATATCGGTTATTGTTCTGATAATGGCATGCATTAATTTCATGAATATTGCCACCGCAAGTTCATCCGGAAGGGCAAAAGAGATCGGGGTGAAGAAGATATTCGGGGGACAAAAAAGACAGCTCATCAGCCAGTTTCTTGGTGAGGCTGTTGTGCAAAGCTTTATTGCCCTGATCATGGCTATATTGTTGGTTATCTCGCTTATGAATGAATTTAACGCCTTCACCGGTAAACACATTACCTCGGGATTCCTGTTCAAACCCTTGTCAGTGCTTTTTCTGCTTTTTCTCGGGATTGCTATCGGGATCATCGCAGGTACGTATCCGGCATTTTTCCTCTCGGCTTTCAGACCGTTGACAGTCCTCAAAGGTAAAATAAGAACAGGGGCGGGAAATGCTTCTGCCAGGAAGGTACTGGTTATAATCCAGTATACGATATCCATAAGCCTGATCATAGGAACTCTGATGATCTTTGCCCAGCTTAAGTTTCTCAGAAATGCCGATCTCGGATTCAACAAGGACCAGATCATCCTTATTGAAAATTACGGGCAATTGCAGAACAATTACAATGCCTTTAAAGAAGAATTGTTAACGCTCCACACAATAAAGCATGTCACCGGAATGGAAGATGTGCTGGGGGTAAATCATAATACACGTCCTTATGAGATCGAAGGATTAACGCCGGGACAACAATTTTATATACCTGCTTTTCTGGTGGACTGGGATTTTATGGAGACTTTCGGGATTGGGATGGTTGCGGGCAGAAGTTTTTCAAGAGACTTTCCTTCAGACACAACAAATGCCCTGCTGATCAACGAAACCATGGCCAGGGACATGGGTTGGTCAAACGAAGAAGCCATCGGTAAAAAAATAAGCTCGGCCAATGGCGAAGAAAGGGTCATCGGGGTATTCAAAGACTTCTATGCCATGTCACTTCACAGACCAAAAAACAAATTCATAATCGATATGCACAGAAGACCGGAAGTTTTTGCGAATATCATAGCCATAAAGACCAGCCCGGGAAAGTATCGGGAAATTATCGAATTTATCGAAAAAACATGGGAGAAGTATGCACCAACCCGGCCTTTCAGGTACACCTTTCTTGACCGGCAACTGGATTCACTGTACACGGATGAAGAAAAATTCGGCCAATTTACCTTCCTGTTGACCGTTCTTGCAATTTTTATTGCCTCTATCGGTCTTATGGGACTCACCTCTTTCATGGCGGAAAAACGTACAAAAGAAATCGGTATACGAAGAGTACTGGGTGCTTCACCAGGTGGAATTATCTACCTGATGACAAAAGAATTTTTCATACTGATTGCCATTGCCAACCTTATCGCATGGCCACTCGCCTATTATACAACATTGCATTGGCTGACCAATTATGCCGAACACATCCGGATCAGCGGGTGGCTGTTTGTCGGTTCAGCACTGATCGCCTTTGCACTGGCCCTGATTATCATCAGCATTAAGGCATTAAAAACATCGATGCTAGACCCGGCAAAAACGCTGCGGTATGAATAACTTTGCAGTCTCCGAACTGATGCAGGCCGCATGAGGCGGGAGATGTTTTGCAGCTCCTGACGTGCATTTCCATCTGGGTTTCCTAAATAATCAGATTTACACGTTCATTGAACCTACCGCTTAAAAACAGTCCCTCCGAATACCGTATTTATTTCAATCCTGATAACAGGTTTACTAATCAGGGAATCGCTTGTATAAGTCTTACTCCCGAATGCCACTGTAGTTCCGTCGGGCATTCTCACAGCTCCGAAAGCCGAATTCGAACGGACCCTTAGGTTTAATGAATCTCCGGTCAGGATCTCACTTCCGCCAAATACGGTATTTACTTTCAGGGTATAATCCTCAGAATCGGGAACGGTAATATTGCGCAGATCAAGAACACCTTTGCCGAATACGAAGTTGTATTCGCTGCCGTTCTTTACATCAGTAATGACTCTTTCAGTGAAAAATACATTACTGGCATTTTCCTGATTGCGGAGTATATGGCCGTTTTTTCCTATGAAAAGCCTGATTCCCAGGAAAATCAGGAAAAAAGCAATAAAAATGCGTATCAGGGGCAGGTCAATATTAAAGACCACTTTAATAATGAGGCTTAATCCTATCAGAACCAAAAGTATTCCCCAAAAAATGCTGCAATTCATGATGTTAAAATTTAATTGTTCATGATCCAAAAGTACACCAGGCCTGCGGCTAAATCACGTGAAATTCGGCTAAACAGTGCTTTCTGTCGGTGAACTGAATACTCCCGGCGACTGATTGCTTCCAGAGTAGTTTTCTACATTTCAATATGATGAGGACAACAATATCAGGGACAACCGCTATAGGCTTACCTGTTCAGGCATAGTCCTGAACATCCTCGGTTAGTTGCATGTATATGAAAAAGTTAAAAGCAGGCGACCTGAATGACCTTCAGAATGACTTTCCAAACAGTACTTTGAAAAATCAGGATATTATGGTATCTTTATCCCTCATGAAACACAAGAATCATGTATTCACGGTCTCACTCGCTTTGTCTTTTCTGCTGTTTATCTGCTGCTGTATGAATAGTACCTTATCCGGACCGGATAAAACTACAGTTAAAGAACTTGACATAGAAAAATATGCCGGTAAATGGTACGAAATTGCCCGTTTTCCAAACAGGTTCGAAAAAAATCTTGATTGTGTAACAGCCACATATACAATACGCAATGATGGTAAAATTAATGTGTTAAATGAAGGATATATGCTTTCATCCGGAGGAAAATACAAAAAGGCAAGAGGCATAGCCAAAATTCCCGATAAAAAAGAGCCTGGAAAGCTAAAAGTCTCCTTTTTTCTGTTTTTTTTCGCCGATTATTATGTGCTTGAACTGGACAATACCTCATACCAGTATGCGCTTGTCGGAAGCTCGACCGACAGGTACCTCTGGATTCTCTCAAGAACGCCCGAAATGGCGGATTCCACACTGAATATGCTTATCAATAAAGCAAAAGAAAGAGGGTACAATACGGATACGTTCATCAATGTAACGCAGGATGGAAACCGGTGTAATAGAAAATAGCATAATTTCAGGTAACTTTATACCGGCAATCATCTCCTGCCAAGCAATGCTTTATTGATTTTTTTTATCAGAAACGGCCCGGTATAAATAAATCCGGTATAAACCTGCACCAGTCTTGCTCCGGCATTGATCTTTTCAAGGGCATCTTCGGGTGTCAGTATGCCTCCTACTCCGATCACGGGAATTTTACCTCCCGATTTCTCATGAATATAGCGGATAATTTCTGTTGATTTATCTTTTAACGGACGACCGCTCAATCCTCCGCGTCCAATTTTTTCTATCATTTCGCGGTCGGTTTTAAGATGCTTTCTGAGGATTGTGGTGTTTGTGGCCACAATACCGTCAATGCCGGTCTTTTCATATATTTCAAGCACGTTATCAATCTGCCCCGATTCAAGATCGGGAGAAATCTTCACAAGTATTGGTTTATATGTGTTTATGCCTTTACGTATTACAGTTAGCCTTCTCAGTATATGTTCCAACATGTCGGCGTCCTGAAGCTCTATCATGTTGCTAATATTCGGACAACTGACATTGATCACAAAGTAATCGACATGGTCGTATAATTTGCGGAAACAAATCTCATAATCATCCGCCGCATAAGAATTGGGTGTGCTTGAATTCTTACCGATATTTCCGCCAATGATAATGCCGGGTTTTCGTCCTGCGAGATTTTTTACTGCCTGGTCTGCACCAATATTGTTGAATCCCATTCTATTGATAAGTGCTTTATCTTTTGGCAACCTGAATGAGCGTGGCTTCGGATTTCCAATCTGCGGCTGTGGTGTAATGGTTCCAATCTCAATGAATGAAAAGCCAAATGCCAGGAATTCGTTGAATAACGAAGCATTCTTATCAAAACCCGCAGCCAGGCCAACAGGATTTGAAAAGGTCAAATTACAAAATTCAGTGACAAGTCTTGTTGAACGGACTCTGAAAAGCATTGCGGTCAATCTCCTAATTCCTGGAATTTTAAAAATAATTTTAAGGATAACGGCAATAAGCTTGTGAACTCTTTCCGGAGGCAAAATAAATAAGACAGGGCGAAGAAAATATCTGTACATGCTCGATTTTTAAGCAAATATACAAATGTTGGTCGTATTTATTCATTTGCAGGAATGTATTCCAGAAAGCTTCCATCCTGAAATAATGTTACAATTTTGAATATTTTATTTACTTTTGTAATTTTACTTATCTGTTGTAAATTTTTTTCATGTTCTTTAGCGGAAGCACTATAGAATTCGTCAGTAGCTAAGTCTTTATTTGTTAGTTTTTCAGTGGAATTTGAAGTATTGACTTCTGTTTCATGAATACCATTTTTTCCCACTGACGATTCCTTCTTCATCGTTCCTTTTCCGGTAAGTAACCATGTTGCATTTACTGATTCAAACCGTTCAATTATTTTTATGATAAAATCGTAACTTGGTTTATTTCTGCCGCTTAACACATGTGAAATGCTGGAAGGTTGAATACCAATTTCATCAGCCAGGCGTGTGGCAGTAAGGTTTTCCGTCTTCATTAACTGGATTAGCTGATCTCTCATAACTGCATAGATTTATACAAAAGTAATTAATTACAGGAACAATGTATTATACATTTGTAACTTTATAGTTGTGCATTAATTACATTTGTAACATAATAACTAGTAATTATCATAAGCAGCATATCATTATTATTTGATAAATACTCTATTATACAGCAATTACTTATAAGGCTGAAGATTTTTTAATAGAATAGTACAAATTTTGTCTTTTACTGCTGTTTTTGAGCGATAGTGGTATTGCCGTCTTCAATAAAACTACGATTTTTAATCCAGTTTTTCAATTTATAACTATTTAAACACCAATGGCATTAAAATATAATTTAATTCCTGGAAAGGTGTTGAATTAATAGTTTGTATATGTTATATAATCTACTGATTATTATATAACTAAATAAGTCAATTTAGATTTTGAATTGTATTTTCTGAATATTTTCTGATTTATATTAAAACATAACTTTATATAGATTCTTTAATTATCTAATTTAATGATTATTATAAATATAAAAAATTCAATTTTATAAATATTAGTTTTATTTGTATAATTGGAGTTACAAGATTCAACAATAGAATTCCAAAAGTAATTATTAAATTAGATATTAAGTTATATTTTGTACAAATGTAATCTAATCTATATATAGTACTGTCTTTAAGAATTCATTCTACGCTAATCGAAATCTTAAATTCAGGAATGCCTTCGTAACAGATGTGAGTGCAAGTTTTATGGATTTGAAAGGTGCACGATCAATTTTAAGAGCTCAGGTTTTCATATTCACCTTTCCCGATACCTGTAAGGTGTATAATTTTCCCTGCTGATGCAGTTAAGATGTTGTATTTCCATTTGATTATCCTACCCTTTTTATTGATTATACCTATATTTGACGGCATAAACCATAGCCATTATGATCCGTAAAATTCCACTACACTGGCAGATCTTTGCATCGATATTGTTCGCTATACTTTTCGGAATTGTTTTTTCAACACGCTATAAACTTACCGAAAAAGACTTGAATAATTTAAAGGAAAAGATCAATAAAGAAAGTGTAATATCCAATATTTCAGTCATTAATGATATTGAATTCAAGACCCAGTCTAATTTTGACGAAGAATTAAAAAAACTATTATCTGAAGATGATTATCGTACTTATAGAAATACAATAATCATCCAGGCTTATTATAATCCGCAGCTTAAATGGATTGACTGGCTCGGAATTGTATTCCTCAGGGCCTTGAAAATGCTTGTGATCCCGCTGATCATCACATCTGTTGTATCCGGGATAGTGAATATCGGTTCGGGAAGCAATCTGGGCCGACTTGGTCTCAAGACCATATTGTATTATGTAAGTACCAGCCTGGCAGCAATTCTGACGGGGCTATTCTTTATTGATATTATTCAGCCTGGCAGGGATGTTGACCTTGGACATTTTGAAAACCTCGATACACTTGCCTTTCAGCATAAGAGCCTTAGAGATCTGCTCATTGAAATCGTACCCGATAATATTTTTCAGTCGGTTGCCGGAAACGATCTGCTGGCTATACTATTCGTTTCAATGCTTACGGGAATATTTATTACCAGGATGAATAAGGAGAACAGCTTGTTTATCAAAAACTTGTTTCAAAGTCTTTTTGAATTGGTCATGAAAATCACCATGTTCATTATCACGCTTGCCCCGCTCGGTATATTTGGTCTTGTTGCAAAAGTCATTTCTGACCAGGATAATATCGGAGGACTTTTCAAAAACCTTGGTGGATTTGTGTTCTGTGTAGTTGCTGCACTGGTCGTTCATGCCGCATTTACCCTTCCCCTGCTGATGAGGATAGTTGGCAAGGTTAACCCGTTAAGGCATTTCAGAAATATGGCATCTTCCCTTCTCACTGCTTTTTCCACAGCTTCTTCGGCAGCTGCGCTTCCACTCACCATGAGCAATGTCAAAGAAAATTCAGGGGTATCCGAAAAAATCGCCAATTTTACGCTTCCCATCGGTGCCACAGTAAATATGGACGGTACGGCAATATACATCAGTGCAGTGGTGATGTTTATTGCCCAGGCGAAAGGTATGGTCATGGGACCAAAAGAACAGCTGATCATACTCCTTACGGCCTTGCTCACATCAATAGGTACAGCGGCTATTCCAATGGCAAGCCTTGTAATTCTGACAATAATCCTCGATATTTTCGGACTTCCGTTTGCACTGATTGCCTTAATATTACCTGTTGACAGGATACTGGATATGTGCAGAACCTCGGTGAATGTTTGGAGCGATAGTTGTGGAGCGGTGATCATTGCAAAATCTGAAGGCGAAAAATTAACCATCTAACCACATTCAGGTAGAATTTCATGATATCCTGAAATAATTCAAATACTTTTCTTATTTTTCTGATAAAATGCCAAACTTTTAGGACTAAAAACATGTATATGCATAGTGGAATATAACCCAATCCATACTATGGTCATTAAGCGCTGCTTACTCTGGTTGTTATTTTTCTTTATGGGCATCATTCTGAATGCCCAGAAGCCGGATATGTATTTTTCTGATATTCCGAACAGTCAGAATCTCTCAAGCAGCTTTGCCACCTGCATTACACAAGATACTACCGGGTTCATCTGGATTGGTACACAGGACGGACTGAACAGGTATGACGGCTATACTATAAAGATTTACAGGAAAATTTCCGGCGATACTTCAAGTATCAGCCACAATAACATAACCTATTTATATACCGATAGCCGGGGAAGATTGTGGATTGGCACCCATCTCGGAATTTGCATTTACAATCCCGATCTCGATAACTTCATCAGGGTTGTGCAGGAAACAAACTATGCTGGTATGAGCAGCATAAATATCAGCAGGATCTATGAAAATAGGGCCGGCACTATTTTTGTCTCGAGCGGCGGCAGGATTTACCTGTATGATGAACAAAAAAAAGACTTCGGTACGTTTTTTACTCTCCAGAAAGGTGATGTAGGATCCTTCCTGTTTGACAGCAGGAACAATTTATGGATCGGGGCCTCAAAGGACGGAGGACTTGTTAATTTCAACCTTAAAACCGGCCAGGTAAGAAGATTTTTGCATGATGCAACGAATAAAAACAGCCTTTCACACAATTATATTTTTGATATTGCACTGAAAGATAACAAATTATGGATTGCTACCTATGGAGGAGGAATAAACAGTTATGATATCAGCAAAAAGATTTTTAAAAGGTATCCTGAAAATGATCCTTACAGCCTGTTTATTAAAAGTATTTACATTGATAATGACGGAAGAATATGGGCCTGCAATCTTGAGGACCTGAAACTCTATGAGGATAAATGCGATAATTTCTATGAATACCATTATGTTGAATCCGACGAGTTCACCCTGAAAATGTCACCAATACTGATCTATCAGGACCGTCAGGGTGACTACTGGACGCTTCATTCACCCGGTGGTATCGGATTCAGGGTTTCATCAAAGGGATTCCGGCATTACACCGCCGACACATCCTATCTCTGGCATACATCAAGAGACAATATTACAGCCATTGCCACAGATCAGGATGGAAATTTATGGCTCGGAAATTACAACGAAGGTATCGATGTTTTTACCTGGAAAGACAGATCGGTTACCACCTACATGAATAATCCCAAAGACAAACACAGCTTGGGTCAGGGAACAGTCGGTTGTATTTTCAGGGACAGGTATAACCGAATGTGGGTGGGAACAAATATGGGCGGCCTTCAATATTTCGATACCAGACTCAACAGGTTTGTTTCTTATGTCAATGACCCGAAAGATACGCTCAGCATAGCAAATAACGATATCCGGTATATCGAGGAAGATGCCGCCGGTAACTTATGGCTGGCAGCCCACGGAAAAGATATTGAACGGTTCGACAGAAATTCAGGGGTCTTTCATCATTACACCGTTGCCAACAATAACCTTTCAAATGAATGGGTCTTCCAAATCCTGGCAGATTCAAAAGGCAACCTCTGGGCTGCAACAGCCTGGGGATTGTCGATGCTCAGGCCCGGAAAAGATCAGTTTACCGGTTTTTATTATGACGATAACGACAGCCTGACCATCAGCAATAATGAGGTGCTGTGCCTGTTTGAGGACAGCCGTCATAATATATGGGTAGGAACAGCAAACGGGCTGAACCTGTATGATGCTGCAAAAAACAACTTCCACAGGTTTTTCGAAGGAATTAAAAATCCGTATATATGCAGTATTCAGGAAGACAGTTCAGCCAATATATGGATAAGCACCCTCGGAGGCCTTACTATGATCAACCCTGAAACAAAAAGAACTGTAAATTTCGATATCAGAGACGGCCTCCGGTCAAATGAGTTCAACCCGCGATCGGTACTTATGGATGACCAGGGAAAACTTTATTTCGGAGGCATTAAAGGCGTTACCACATTTATACCCGAAGAACTCAGGTATAACAATACAAAACCTAATGTGGTTATTACTGCACTAAAGCTTTTTAACCGTGAGGTAACAGACTATTCCAAAAACTCAATTCTTCAGAAGCATATCAGCCTGACCAAAAAGATAGTCCTGAAATATAAGGAGAATGCCATTACACTTGAGTATGTGGCACTGAATATGATTCAACCTGAAAAGAACCAGTACAAATATATGCTGGAAGGTTTTGAGAACAACTGGAACCAGGTAGGAAATAAACGTGAGGCAGTATATACAAACCTCAACCCGGGTTCGTATACCTTCAGGGTCATTGCATCGAATAACGACGGTGTATGGAATACCAAGGGCGCTGAGCTCCAGATTCAGGTGCTTCCCCCATGGTGGATGACCATCTGGTTTAAACTATTCATTACCCTATTGGTATCGGGATTATTTATCATGTTTTACCTTGTTCGTACGGCTCAGCTCAGAAATCAGAAAAACAAGCTCGAAATACTGGTAAACGATAAAACAAAAGAGCTTCGTGAAAAAAATGAATTGCTTTTGCAGAAAACAGATGACCTGAATAATATCAATACATTGCTTGAATTGAGACAGATACGGGTAAAAGAGCAGGCTAAAGAACTCAAAAACCAGGCAGAACATCTTGAAAATGCCAATACTGAATTGGCATCACTCAACTCTACAAAAGACAAACTTTTTTCGATCATTGCACACGATCTGAGAAACCCGTTCAATACCATTCTCGGTTTCTCCGACTTGCTGTCGAAAAACCTCAAAGACCTTGAAATTTCTCAGATAACAGAAATTGCAACTTGTATTAATATATCGTCTCAACAGGTTTTTAATTTGCTGGATAATCTTTTAAAATGGGCCTTTTCGCAGCTCAATAAAGTACAGTTCAATCCCGATAAGCTGAGTTTCGATTCGATCGTCAGTGAGAGCATTGAACCCATCCTTCCTGTTGCCAGGCAAAAAGGTATTGAACTGGTTGTTCAGGAGAATACCGGTATCCATATATTTGCAGACCTTGAGATGGTCAAAACCGTCGTTCGAAATCTCATCAGCAATGCTATTAAATTCACCCCCAAAAAAGGAAAAGTGACCATTTCAGTCGAAATTTCGGGTAAATTCGCCCTGGTTTCGGTGGCTGATACCGGCGTAGGGATGGATATGACAACCATGGATAACCTGTTTGTCGCCGAAAAAACTGAAATAAGACAAGGTACGGAAGGTGAAAAAGGTTCAGGTCTGGGATTATTGATCTGTAAGGAATTCATTGAAAAAAACGGCGGAAAACTAAATGTGTACAGTAAAGAAAAGGAAGGCAGCACGTTCAGTTTTACCGTTCCAACCATATAATTCATTTTTGATTATTGCGCTTCTGAAAGCCCTCATGATATAGTTGTTATTCTGGTAAATTCTTTGTCAGCACCTTACCTGCAAGAAACATCACTTCTACAAAATTACCTGCTCCGGGCTTGAATACTGTTTAATTTAGAATAATTCTAAAGATTAATCTCACAATTATGTAAACTGTTTTTATATTTGCCTGCTAATGGCAAAATATCGAGACGAGCAATGAAGATTCTATACTGGATAGTCACATCAACACGAACAATGGCCATTCTGCTGGCTGTTTTTTTCTTTTCGATAGCTGCTGCCACGTTTATTGAGAACGACTTCGGCTCAGCTACGGCACAGAAGCTGGTTTATCATGCAAAATGGTTTGAAATAGTGCTTTTTCTCGGTATGATCAACCTGATCGGAGTTACATTCAGAAAAAAGCTTTACAATAGGCTCCCTGTTTTTCTTTTTCATATGGCTTTTATCCTGATCATTATGGGTGCAGGCATAACAAGGTACTTCGGTTTTGAGGGAGCAATTGCAATCAGGGAAGGTGAACGGTCCAATACTGCAATTACCGATAAAAAGTATATCACCATTGAAGCCGGTAATAAAGAAAATAAAAATATGCTGATAAGGCCTGTATTGTTCGGTACAATTGGCAAAAATAAGTTTAAGGCAAACCTCCATATCGGTGATCAGGATATTAAAATCAGGATGACCGGATACCTGCCTTCGGCCGATATCATGTTGGAACCTGATAAAAATGGTTCACCTATAGCCGAAATTATTTTTCAGGGGTGGAACCCACTAATCCTCAAACAGGGCGAATCAGGAAAGATAGGAAATCTTGCATTTTCATTTGATTCACCCGATTCAGACGATGTAAAACTTACCGTTATTGAGAATACGCTTTATTTCAGGGCGCCGTTTCCCGTTTCAGTGACATCTATGACAGACCAGTCGGTACGTATTGAAGAAAAAGACAGCCTGCATATCTTTTACCCCAGGCAGGTATATCGTTTTGGAAATGATCTGGCCGTTTTAAAGAGTTTTTTGCCTGCGGCAAGAGTTGCAGCAGTTCCGGCTGATCCTGGTAAAGAAAACAGTACCGAAGCCCTTCATTTTGAATTAAGCAGCAGCTCTGAAACAACCGATTTGTATGTTTTCAGCAATAATGAAAACCCGACGGTCGCTTCTTCCGCCGCAATAAACGGCAATAATATACGGATAACTTATGGCAGGAAAAGAGTGATCCTTCCCTTCAGCATCAGGCTGGATGATTTTATCCTGAACCGTTACCCGGGCTCAAACAGTCCCTCGTGGTTCGAAAGCAGGGTTACGGTCACTGATGCTGGGCACGGAAAAACGTTCAGGCAAAGAATTTATATGAACCATATCCTGAAATACCGTGGATACAGATTTTACCAGGCATCGTACGATCCGGATGAAAAGGGAACAGTCTTATCCATTAACTACGACTGGGCGGGAACGATCGTTACGTATGGCGGTTACCTGATCATGGCACTCGGTATGTTCTCTTCCCTGGTGCAGAAAAAAAGCCGTTTCAGGATTCTGGCGAAGGAGGCAGGAAAAATACGAAATGCAAAAAAATTGCTGGTTTCAATGGCCATTGTTATAGCCGGGTCTGTGATCCCTGCGCATGCTTCGGCAAATGATATTCCTGTGGTTAAAAAAGAACATGCAGATGCATTTGGCGGGTTGCTTGTTCAGGATAACAACGGACGCATCGAGCCTTTAAATACCCTGAGCTCGGAAATTCTCAGAAAAATTGCCCGCCGGACATCCTATAAAGGCATGACAAGCGATCAGGTATTGCTAAGCATAATGCTTGATCCAGGCACATGGCAGAATGAGCCTATAGTAAAAGTTTCTCATGATCGTATCCGGAAGATCATTGGAATTAAAGGAAAATATGCGCCTTTTGTACGCTTTTTTTCAAAAATTGACGGCAGTTATCTTCTATCGGAATATGTGAACGAAGCGAACAAAAAAAAGCCGGTCTACCGGAGTAAATTCGACAATGAGGTTATCCGGACAGATGAACGGCTGAATGTACTCTATATGGCTTACACAGAAGCCTTTCTCAAAATATTCCCCAAACCCAGGGATCCTGTTCATAAATGGTATTCACCGGTCACCATGAGGGGAGAATTTCCACCCGGTGACACTATTTTTGTGTATCATATCTTACCTTATTATCTTGAAACAGTACGAAATTCGATGAAAAACGGCGATTGGAAAGAGGCGGATAATCTTCTGGGTGTGATGAAATCTTTCCAGAGAAAATTTGCCGGAGATGTGTATCCTCCGGAGCTTAAAACCAGGCTTGAGATCTTTTACAACAATGCAGGTATTCTTGAGCGGCTTTCCTCGGTGTATGGAATTACCGGATTTATCTTACTCCTGATTCAGTTTACAGGCATTTTCTGGTTCAGGCTTCCTCTGAAAATACCGGTTAAAATTGCCTCCGTAATAATCATCCTGGCTTTTTCTGCCCATACCGCTGCACTGGCCATCCGCTGGTATGTTTCGGGACATGCCCCCTGGAGTAACGGCTATGAGGCGCTTACATATATTGCCTGGGCGACGGTTCTTGCAGGTATACTGTTCTCAGCCAGATCACCGGTGACGCTCAGTGCCACTTCCATTCTGGCTTTTCTTATCCTCAATACTGCACACCTTAGCTGGATGGATCCTGAAATTACAAATCTTGTACCTGTACTGAAATCATACTGGCTGATTATTCATGTGGCCATAATTACATCAAGTTACGGATTTCTGGGACTTGGTGCCCTGCTTGCAGGTATTAATCTTATTATAATGTTCCTCGAAACTAAAAGAAATAAGGGTCGTATTTGTCTGATAATAAATGAATTAACCAATATTCTCGAAATGACCCTTATTGTCGGACTTTATCTGCTGGCAACCGGTACTTTTCTGGGAGGCGTATGGGCCAATGAATCATGGGGCCGCTACTGGGGCTGGGATCCCAAGGAAACATGGGCACTGGCAACGGTGATCGTATATGCGTTCATCCTTCATATGCGGATCGTCCCGGGGTTAAAAGGTATTTTCGGTTTTAACCTTGCTGCTTTGCTCGGGTTCGGCTCGGTAATCATGACTTACTTCGGAGTAAATTTTTACCTTTCGGGTTTGCATTCGTATGCTGCAGGTGATCCGCTCCCGGTTCCGGCATTCTTATATTATTCCCTCATTGTCATCACGGTGGTTGCTTCACTGGCATACGTCAATCATCATAGATTGAACAAAAATGTGAAAATGTAGTTCTACTAGTTGCCAGTGAAGATCAGCCTAATGAAAAAGACAATCGGTATAGCTCTTATCCTGCAACTTATGCTTTGCGGCACGTTGTTTTCCGGACAACACAACGATTATTTTTATGGAATAGAAGAATATACAGGCGCATCCCTCCCCGACACTATCTGGGTGCTGAATGAAGATTCAGTGAAGATGAACATCATGCCGCTCATTGATAAACCCACTGTTCTTTCCTTTGTTTACTACCGGTGCCCCGGCTTATGCAGTCCGCTGACAAAAGGTATCGCCGAACTGATCGATAAGAGCAGCATCGATATCGGCACACATTACCAGGTTTTTACTATCAGCATCGATGAGCATGAATCCCCTTCGCTTGCCAGGGCTAAAAAGGACAATTATATTGCAACAATGGATAAGAAATATGCGGCAAAATACTGGCACTTCTTTACTTCTGATTCAGAAAACATAGCTAAGCTGACTATTGCAGCTGGATGGAGATTTAAGCGAAACGGGGACGGATTTATCCATTCGGCAGCCATAATATTGATTACACCGGATAAAAGGATCAGTCAGTATTTTTACGGTACTTTTTTCATGCCGATGCATTTCGAGATGGCTGTTAACAAAGCGTGGCAGAATAAAACTTCACCACCAAGGATCGAAACAGCTAAATATTGTTACAATTACCTGAAAAAAGCAAACCCCAATGCCAGGGCATGGACAATTTCCTGGGGAATTTTGGTTATTTTGGCAGCCCTGTACCTCTTCCTGAGGATGTTGGTCACATCCCGGAAATAAAGCATTAAACAACAGATGACAGCGTATAGATCAAACACCCTATTTCAGGTGTTCCTCGAACTCAGTAAAGTCAGGATCACCGTGGCTGTGGCATTTACCACTATTGCGGGCTATGTGCTTTCCAAAAAAACAATCGATGCAGGCGTGATCATGCCGGTTGCAGGTATATTCTTCATGGCCTGCGGAGCATCTGTAATCAATCACCTGCAGGAAAGAAAATCAGACCGGAAAATGGAAAGGACGAAAAACCGGCCACTGCCGTCCGGCAAAGTCACTGTTTTAATGGCTGTGATACTGGCAGCGGCAGAAGTAATTGCAGGTTCGGTATTGCTGTTGACAGGTCCCGGTCTGGTGTCGTTTCTTCTTGCGTTGTTTGCACTGATTTGGTATAATGCGGTGTATACAAATCTTAAACGATATACTGTGCATGCGGTAATTCCGGGGTCGCTCATCGGATCTGTTCCTCCTCTTGTCGGGTGGGTTTCAGCCGGAGGATCACTTCTCGATCCTCATGCTTGGATTATTGCTTTTTTCTTTTTTATCTGGCAGGTTCCTCATTTTTACCTGTTGGCTATGAAATACAGCAAAGATTATTATCTTGCGGGGTTCCCGGCGTTATCCGATAAATACTCTCCATACCAGTCAAGACGAATTGTTTTTTACTGGGTTGCCGCAACCGCCATTTGTTCCATGTTTATTCCCATGTTCGGGGTTACCGGTTCTATCCTTACTTTACTAGGGATCGGGGTACTTTCGATGCGGTTGATCTACCTGTTCATTAAACCGGTAATGCATCCCGGATGGGAATATAACCCGGGAAAGTATTTTATGAGGATCAATTATTACGTCCTTTCCGTGGTACTGCTCACGGTTATCGATGCGACACTGACCCGGATATTCTGAAGGGGTTTGATCCCAGGCAACAGATTTTCAGATGCATTTCATTCATACCGGACTTTTCTTCCGCTCAAACCTTTTCCAAATATTGGCCATTACAAAGGCTGACAGTATACATCAGATGGTGAATATAGCTGCGGGGAGAGCTGTCTGTTCTGAAAAATGGTTGAGTGCCAGGATCAGGGTAATGAGGGGTGTAAGCAACGGACATAAAAGAGTGACGACAGCGGTTAGCGATACTGAGTATGCTACATCGCCATCAGACAGGCAGGAGATCACATTGCTGGCCATTGCACCGGGCGCTGCACCTGTCAGAATCAATCCTACAGCAATTGCATCGGGAAGCGCAAACATCCAGAAAATCAGTAACGTCAACAGGGGCATTATGGTGAACTGGCATAAATTCCCGAAAAGAACAGGACCGGGCGACCGCATGATGTATTTGAAATCCTCTTCTTTTAACACCTGGCCAATACCAAACAAGGTAATGGCAAAAAACCAGTTTATGTATCTGCCTGCAAACAGGAACGACGGTGGGTATGCATAAGCCACAATGCCAAACAGGGGATTACCCATAACAACAGGTTGGCATTGTAAAATCTGAGGAGTTTCATCAGGAACTATCTAAATGTGTTCCGAAATACAGGCTTATTGAACAACACAAAATCCTGACATTCTTAAGAACGGAAGGAAAAAATCCGGCAAGAAATTCATGTTTCGAAGTTTAAAAACAATCCCGGAATAGCTTGAGACCTTCCGGGATATGGAGCATATCGTATGCAATCAGTATGGATATTACTCTTTGGGCGGAGCATCTTTTGCAGCCTTTTTTTCCTTCGATTTGGCAGGTTTTACAGCTTTTTCAGTTTTAGCCGGTTTCTTTGGGGCTGCTTTTTTGGGTTCAGCCTTTGCCGGTTTCTTTTCCAGCTTTTCAGTCTTCACCGGAGCATCCTTTACTGCTTTTATTTTCGGAACAGCATTTTGTTTGGCATCCTTTTTGGGCCTGCGAACGCCAAAAGTACCACTAAAAAGTTTTCCCCGCCTGGTTTTTTTATCGCCTTTTCCCATATTACCTGTATTAAGTTTAGCTATTTGATCCCAAAAATATAAATTCCATTCCAAATTGCACCGATTCAGGGAGTTTATTTGTGATAGTTATAGAAATGTTACCCGCAATACGCAGACCAAACCCGACATGTCTGATTTTCTGATATGGTGCTGAATATAATAGAAATGCAACTGCTTAGGCATGGTATTGCTTCCCTGATCAGAAAAGCTTTCTTATGATATTTACTAAAAGGGTAAGAATAATGCTCACCAGTATCATGGTAACCACAGGAATAAATATCCGTGTATTCCCCTTCTCTATCCTGATGTCTCCCGGTAAGTGTCCAAGCCATCCGAATTTATCACCGAACAGATAGATAATTCCTCCGATGACGACTAGTAAAATGCCTGTAATGATAATATATTTGCCGATGGAAGTATGCATATTCCCGGAATCTGTATTCAGCTTTCAAAATTAACTCAAATGATCGATAATTCCGTAAATCAGAGGTAAAACAAGGCATTATTGTTATTTATCTGATCCTGAATAAGTTATAATAATCCTCTCTTCTGCAGGGTCCGGATGATTTTTCCGGCCCGGTTCTTAATACCTGGCGTTCCGCCGGGGATCAGCTCTTTCAGTATAGAAACCAGTTCGGGTGTAAGACCGGGTTCTTTCAGTGCCGAAGATTTGAGGAACTCCATACAATATACTTTAACCGACACCGGCTGGGAGTTATCACTTAACCATCGGAAAGCGGCATCGACCAGTATCCCCTCCTGATCTTCACTAAGTTCAATATTACGCTCTGCAAAGATTTTCAGGATTGAGCTGTGAAGTAGTATCCCAGCCTGAACTTCCCGAATTACTTCATCAACATGCGGGAGAAACAGCCACGGATACTTTTCAGTACAAATATTAAGCACACGGCCTGCCCGTGATATCAGAGGCATTTTTTCCCTAAGTACCAGACTGAGAATCTGGCGGTAATATTCCGGATTGCAACCCACATTGCTTGCAACCATGGTTACGATTAACTTTGAACTGTCTACCAGTTGCTCCCTGAAATTCATTGTGTACAATTTACCCAACAAAGATATAACAGTCTCAGGTCCGTAACAACAGCATACGTTCAATCACCCAGCCTGATAACCCTGGTGGTTATTACAGTTGAAGAAGTTTCAATCCTGACCACATAAATTCCTTTGGGGATGTCCGGGCGGTTTTTTGTGAGATCCCAATGCACTTCTTTCATGCCTGGCTGACTAAAGGTTTCAGTATAGTAACTGCAGACCATTCCGCTGCTGTTGATCATCGATATTCTTATGGTTCCGGGCCTTCGGATTTGAAAGACAATGTTCAATTCGTTGCCAAATGGATTGGGATAACAACTGAACAATGCATCTCCCCGGTCAACCAACTTTCCTCCGGTTTGGGGTATGGCCTGCAGGATATCATTTGCCTCTCCGGGTGTTCCCGTGCCAATCGAGGCCGACCAGTTTCCGAAGTAGTTATTATTGAGCGAAGGATTGATCAGTGCCAGGGAATGTCCCCTGCCGTTGGGTGATTCCACCCATGGCCATACCGGCATGTACCATACGGAATCTGCAAGTTCGCCCCGGTAATTGAACAGACGGATGCAGTCGCCGCTTTTGGCAAGTCCGAATGAAAGGTTACCTACATAATTAGTCACGCCGGCATATTGGGATTCAAACAACACCGAATCCCTGCAGACTGCCAGATATGCTCCGGGCAGTAAGATAGTCCTGTAAGGCAAAACAAAAACATGCTCGTCCTTTGAATCTCTGATCTGCCAGAACGACAAATCCATTTGCTCGGGACCGTTATTTACCAGTTCAATCCAGTCGCCCGCATTACCCGTAGGAGACGAATTGTAATTGATCTCATTGATGGCAATATAATTAAGTCTGCTGCCATCGGGCTCAAATAAAGCTGTGAGTGAAATATTCGACAATAAATTCAGTTCAATGGTTGCACTTTCAGATCCCGATGCTCCCTCCCACTTTATGAACCGGTAGCCGGGCTCAGGAATTGCAGTGAGGGTTACGGGAATGGCACTGAAATAGAGACCCGACCATGGATAGGTCTGGGGCCGTATTGAGTTCAGACGAATTGTACCTCCCCTGTTTCCGGAAACATTCAGGGCAATTGTATGTGTTCCGTTTAATCCGAACTGAAGCTGAATAAATTCACGGATATTCTCAGGCCTGTATTGTGCAAAAGTCTTCATATTATTCACCTGATTTATCCAGGAGCTGTAATTTCCGCTCCACCGTTGCAGGTGCATTGGCATTTCGTTCAGGTACCTGTTTTGGATATGGGTGATATATTCCGAAACATAACCAGGCAGAAAAAGGGTATTCAGGTTATCTGCAAACCGGTTGATAAAGCCGGTTTTAAACTCATTATTCTCAAGCAGTTTTCTGAATAAAAAGGTTGACCATGAAGGATTGGGCCATGCCGTGTTATTGGGTTCAAGCGCAAAGCTCAGTGTGTTTTTGCTGTAATTATTCACATCCCATATTCCGAAACCGAAATCGGTATCATACATTATCCATCTCCATCTGCCGTCAGCCGATCGCTTTCGCCAGTACTTTAAGTTGTTGCCCGGCCAGTCGGTATTGTCGATATATATCTGAGCTATCAGATAATTCATATAGTTCTCAATATCCATCTGTTTGCCGACAAATTCATAATTTGCGGCAATTGACAGGCTGTTACCGGCAATAAAGGATAACATGGCATTATACTGTTCCTCGCTTCCGTGAATTACAGAAGCATAGTTTTCAAGCATGTCCAGGCTGTCGGGTATAATATTATAATGCGATTGAATATAATGCTCGCTGATCTTTTCACGCAGGTTCTGAATACCCCAGTATTCTCCGTTCAGGTAAACAACGGCAGGTCTGAATGCCTGTACATCAATTCCGAGACTGCTTACAAGACTGGTTTGAAACGCATCACGGAATGTAGTATTCAAAAAATCGTTGCCGGAATTACGAAGTACAAAGCTTTTAAACGACTCCACAGGTATATAACCGAATATGTCGTAATTGATCCTGTTCACACCATACTTATTGCGAGCAAAGACAGCCAGTGACTTCTGATTGCTGGCCCGGCTGTATTTGCCGGTTATTTTTATACCGGCGTCAATATCAAATCCCCTGTTTCCTTCGGGTTCAAAAAACTCGATATGTACGGGAATTTCCCAGTCCATCCAGAAATTGGCGCCATAATGAGGTTCATTTGGTTCAGCATTTCTTCCAAGCACATAAATACCTGAGTCAATATCCCACAAATTTGCCGGTGCAGTAGTTATCGATATCACAGGCATATCAAAATCTGTCCTGAAAATATAAGAATTTGTTTTCGTTTCTCCCGGCAATTGATTTTGCTTCATAACCCTTGCCCTGACAACCGCATTATCTTCAATATGGATGGACTGCTGATAAACGGATGATCCGTATCCGGGTTCTGACCCGTCGAGCGTATAATATATGGTATCTGAACCTGCATCAAGTTCAAGGTCAAAGGCAGAAGAATAAAAGCCGGAATGATGTGAAAACGTCGGGATAAATCCTGAAAATGGCAGGTATCCAGTGCTCGTGTTCTTGGAGCCCGGAGTAGGTAGGTTAAAATATTGAACAATAGCGGAGCCATCCGGCTTTCTGCCAATAGATATATCGGGTTTATTGTCATGAAGGTAAAGAGAGTCGATACATGACCCCGATGTGTCATACAGATAAATGGTTTCGCCGGATGCATCGATCTTAAAATTTGTATGAAGGCCCTGTTGGCTGGTCTCAAAATACACTGATGTTTTATATGCAGAATCAGGCGCACTGTTTAAACCCAGCGTAAAGACTGGTATTGCCGAAAGGTCAGAGGAAGTTATGCCGCCGTTATGCACCTGTATTGCCAATACATTGGTTCCTTCCTGCAAAAAAGAAAAAACCGAATCGGTCACATAAGCTTCAGGCTTAAGGCCACGGAATATCAGCGCCTCATGCGAGCCATTATCTGCCGGACGGTCGAACGGAACAGCAGTTCCCGGAGTTCCCAGGTTATTCCTGGCTATTTCATGACCATTGAGGTAAGCAATAAAGCCATCGTCGTAATCGATATGCAGGACAGCCTTTTGTATGTTTTGTATTCCGGAAATTTCGAACTCTTTCCTCAAAAAAACAGCAAGCGTATTTTCAACAATTGTCGAATCATCGTCATCACCATAGCCGATACCGGTTACGCCGGAATTCCATGCGGTATCAATGAATCCTATGTCCTTCCATGTTGAAGGGGGTTCAATCTGCGGCAATATATATTTCCATAAGTCACCACGGTCGATCACAGTGTTCCAGTATAACGGAACATCAAAGAGGTTTTTTCCTGATGCAAAAATCAGCAAAAATCCACCCGGCGGAAGAGTTACTGAAGGCAATACCCATTTGGCCGGCATTGTAAATGTATCAGAAAGACTGAATCCTGCGAGATTCACAGTCTGAGATCCTGAATTATACAACTCAATCCAGTCGGGAGTGTCTCCATCGAAATCGATCAATGTCTCAGTATTTTCTGGCAAACATTCATTAATGAGAATTGACTGTGAAAAACCGCTTCCCATCATGATAAATATTGAACCTGCAATAAAAAGTGGCCGGCGGAATTTAGTCATACAACAAAACATATTCTTCATAAATACACCTTGAATAATTACAAATATAGTGATCACAAGCAATTATAAGCTGATTATTATCTGGTATACGATTTATACCGGTGCAGGGTTATCAAACCATATAATTATTACCTTTGTTCAACATAAACAGAAAATCCGGAAGCTTATGATGAAAGTAAAAAAACCTTCGCAATCAGAAATTTCAGAAGCCCTGAGCTGGGGAACCTGGAGCAGGAAGCCTTCTGAATTTCCATGGTATTATGATGAGAAGGAGACCTGCTTTATTCTTGAAGGAGAAGCCAGGGTTACCGACAATGAAGGCAATTCAGTTGCATTTGGTCCTGGCGATTGGGTTGAATTTGAACAGGGTCTTGAATGTACCTGGAACATTATAAAAACAATTAAAAAACACTATCGTTTCGGCTGATGACTCTGATACAGGCATTGCAACAGAGTATTTACAGGATCATGATTCTGACCGATCTGATGAATATTTACCGGGAAGAATTAGTATGTGCATTGTCTTCTGGGTACAATCAAGTCATCAATATTGAAAGCATGAAGTAAAACCGATTAGGGATAAGTAAAGGAAGCACCCTAAATGAAGAAAGCCTGCAATGCTAGCAGACTTTCTGGTAATTATGGGTTCAATCGTTAGGGTTAATAACACCGTAAATATACTAAATAAGTTGAATAATACAAGAAATGAACCGGGAATTCACAGATCAGATCGATAAATTTTATAAACTTACATGAATTCGAACGGGATTTATCACACCAATCGTAAAATCATTATTATATGTTTAAGTAATTAATATTTAATTACTAACTGAATACGAATAGTGAATATTTCATATTTAAAATAGAGTATTCGCAAATGACATGTGTACTCAAAATCACGGGTATGAATCCCCAAAGCAAGCTTTGGAAACTAATTCCGCAGCAAAGCTACGGGGAACCGATCCCGCATAGGGCGGGAGAGCTCAGCGCAGCTAATCAGACCCTTTGCCTTCGGCGGGATTATTCCCGTTGGTCATGAGACCGCTTCGTTCAGTTATTCACCACGCAAATGCGTGGCTCATGAGAACGTTTTACTTGGTTGTTCAACTTACAAATTTCAAAGCACTGCGTTTTTGAAATTTGAGTTTCACGAATAAATTAATCCTAACCATTCCAATATCTCATGCAACCCAATACAAATTTTCGACTTTTTTTTTCGTTCATATTTGCCGGTGCATTCAACATTCTCCGGGCACTGTTTAATAACAGAGGAGTTCAGGACATTGTCCCGATTTTTAATTGATAAATTTCAGGTTTTAAAATAGGGTTAGCAATAGTTATTTTGTTATCTTTAAATCAATCGAATAAAACTATGATCTATGAAATTCCGTAAATATCTGCTCCCGGGAATAGTTACCGCTTTCACGCTATTCGGTGTAACCGGAATCAGTCAGGATACCACAATTTTTTTGCAGGATTCGGTTGAAATGGCGCCGGATGAGCAGGCAGTAAACGATTCAATTGCCGGTATTGGCGAAAGCACCAGAGTACCGGAAGAAGCCGAAGTTTCAGGCGGCGGTATGGAACATACCACGGCAGATGCCTTAAGCGTAACAACCGAAACTGCCAGCGAAACTACAGTATCATACCATAATAATGTGCCTTTTTACGCACACTGGTGGTTCTCACTACTCATTATTTTGCTCGTGCTTCCTTTCCTCTTTCGAATTATAATGAGGCGAAAAGATAAGGAATTCATCCGTAAAGCAACGCAGTTCGAAGAGCAATTGAAAATGCTTAATACACAACTTTCTGAAAAAGAGAATCAATTTGAAACGTTTAAGAAAGAACATGTTGAAGATAACTCAGGCGAGATGGAATTACGGTATCAGTCAGAGGGCATCTCAAAATTTTCCGAGATCCTTTCGAGGAATAAAAATGATATGGCGGTACTCGGCCAGAAACTGATATCGGAGATCGTTCATTATCTCAATGCCAATTCCGGTGCTATATATATTGCTAAAAATGAAAATGAGACGGATGTACGCCTGGAGTTTTTGGGCGGATTCGCTCCCAGTCCGGAGCAAATCAAAGGAAGTTTTAAAGCAGGTGAGGGATATGTCGGTACCTGTTACGCCGAAGGCCGTACCATGGAACTTACCAATACCCCCGATACATATATTAAAGTGATTTCCGGTCTGGGGGAATCAAAACCCCAGTATATTGTATTTGTTCCCCTGATCCAGGACGAGCTCAAACTCGGAGTTATTGAACTGGCGTCGTTTAACAAGCTTGAAGAATACAAGGTACAGTTTGTTGAAAAACTCTCTGAAAATATTGCCAGTACCCTGGCCATCAGCCATGCCAACGAAAAGATGTCGCTGATGCTCGAACAATCTAGGGCACAGGCAGATGAACTGCGTTCACAGGAAGAAGAAATGCGGCAAAATCTCGAGGAGATGCATGCAACACAGGAAGATCTCCACCGTCAGATGTCCGAAAACAAGAAAATTCAGGAAAATCTTATCCGGGAGAAGGCACAGCTCGATTCAATCATGAATAACCTGCCCGATTCTATCTATTTCAAAGATCTTGAAAGCAAATTCATCAGGATATCCAAGTCGATGCTGCAATTTTACCCTGTAGATTCTATCGATGATATAGTGGGAAAATCTGATTTTTATTTTCAGTCCAAAGAGAATGCACAGAAATATTATGATGAAGAGCAGTCTATTATAAAGACTGGTAAAGGCTTCATCGACCATATTGAGCATGAAGTGATGTCAAACGGAGTGGAACAATGGGTATCCACTTCGAAAATGCCACTGTTTGACGAAACCGGCAAATGCATCGGCACTTTTGGCATTACCAAAAATATTACCGGCCTTAAAAAGCTGGAGATGGAAGCAAGGAATAAAGCTGATGTATTGCTTGAGCAGGAAGAAAAGCTAAGGCAAAACATTGAGGAAATGCAAGCTACTCAGGATGAGTTGAACAGGCAAAAAAGTGAGCTTGATAAGGAAAAAGCCCTGATGGATGCTCTGCTTACCAATGTAAATGAAAGCATTTATTTTAAAGATCTTGAAAGCCGGTTTATTAAGGCAAGCACCAGCATGACCAAATTATTCGATCTCAAACATGTTGAAGACTTATACGGAAAATCAGATTTTGATTTCTTTACCGAAGAGCACGCCCGTCCTGCTTTTGAAGATGAGATGAAGATCATTAAGACAGGAAGGGCAATTGTGGATAAAATTGAAACTGAAACACATGCCGATGGCAGGATAAGCTATGTCAGCACCACTAAAAAGCCTTTGAAAGATATTCACGGCCATACTATCGGCACATTTGGCATCTCAAAAGATATAACCCACATCAAACAGATTGAGATACAGATGAAGGAAAAGAACGAAGAGCTGCAGGCGCAGGAAGAAGAATTAAGACAAAACCTGGAGGAAATGCAATCAACCCAGGAAGAATTGGTACGCCAGAACGAAGAAAATAAAAGAATGCAGGAAGAACTGGCAAAGGAGAAATACCTGATGGACACAATGATGACGAATATTCGTGAACACATCTATTTTAAAGATACCGAAAGCAGGTTTATCAAAGTAAGCGAAAGCATGACCAAATTATTCAATGTAAAAAAAGTTGGAGAGATTTATGGCAAAAGCGATTTCGACTTTTTTGACGAAAAGCATGCGAAACCTGCATTGGAGGATGAACAGAAGATCATAAGAACAGGCAAAGCGATAGTGGATAAAATTGAAAAAGAAGTGAAGAAGGATGGAACCATTTCATGGGTAAGCACAACCAAAATGCCGTTAAAGGATCAAAATGGCAAGATCGTTGGCACGTTCGGGATATCCAAAGATATCACCGAAAGCATGACCCTGGAGATGGAAATCAAACAGAAGAACGAGGAACTGCTGGCCCAGGAAGAAGAGCTCAGGCAGAATCTTGAGGAGATGATGACCACCCAGGATGAATTGGTACGCCAGAATACTGAAAACAAAAAAATACAGGAGGAGCTTGCCAAAGAGAAATACCTGATGGATACACTCATGACGAATATTCATGAAACCATCTATTTTAAAGATGCTGAGAGCAAGTTTATTAAGGTAAGTGACAGCTTGAGAAAATTATTCAATGTGAAAAAAGCTGAAGAGATCTACGGCAAAACCGATTTTGACTTTTTTGACAGAGAGCATGCACAGCCGGCATTCGAGGATGAACAAAAAATCATAAGAACGGGTCAGGCTGTTGTGGATCAGATTGAAAAAGAAGTTAAGAAGGACGGCACCGTTGCATGGGTAAGCACAACCAAGATGCCCATAAAGGATCAGAATGGCAAGATTGTTGGCACATTCGGGATATCCAAGGATATCACCGAAAGCATGACCCTTGAAATGGAAATCAAGCAGAAGAACGAAGAATTGCAGGCCCAGGAGGAAGAGCTCAGGCAGAATCTCGAAGAAATGATGACCACGCAGGAGGAACTGGCAAAACAGATTGAACAGAATAAGAAAGCACAGGTTGAACTCACAAGGGAAAAGAACCTGTTGGATGCACTGTTAAACAATGTTCCCGAACATATATACTTCAAAGACAAAGAAAGCAGGTTTATCAGAAACAGCCTGTCACTTTCACAACTGTTTGGGTTCAACGATGTCAATGCAATCACCGGGAAATCTGATTTCGATTTCTTTGGTGAAGAGCATGCTATGCCCGCATTCAAAGACGAACAAAAAATTATTAAAACCGGTAAGCCTATTCTTGACCTGGTTGAAAAGGAGGTAAAAAAAGACGGGTCGGTATCATGGGTGAGCACCACAAAGATGCCGTTGAAAGACAATGAAGGGGAAATTATTGGTACGTTCGGGATTTCAAAGGATATCACCGAACGGGTTCAGATGGAGATAGAAATAAAGCAGAAAAATGAAGAATTGCTTGCCCAGGAGGAAGAGCTCAGGCAGAATCTCGAAGAAATGCAGACCATTCAGGATGATATGAACAAACGCCTTGAAGAGAAACTGATTTTGCAGAAGGAATTTGAAAAGAAAGAAAAGCAACTTAAGCTCGAGATCAAAAAGCTTGAAGGCCAGATTAAAAGCCTGAAAAAGAAATAAACCTTACAGATGCTTTCGGGCATCCGTTCAATGAATATGCTTGGAGACCATACTGTAAAATGCTTTCATTTCAATGGGCTTGGTTATGAAATCATCACATCCTGCTTCCAGGCAAAGATTCATATCTTCTGAAGATGCATAGGCCGTCTGCGCTATTATAGGCACATTAGACAAAAATTTCTTAATGCTTTTTGTGACTTCCAGTCCGCTTATATCGGGCAGCCTGATATCCATGAAGATCAAATCGATATTCGGATTCATCATACACAGGTCAATTGCTTCCCTGCCCTTTGCAGTAACAATAACCTGTGCACCGTTTAACTGGGCGTATTCCGATAACAAGGCTGAATTTTCGGGATTATCTTCTACAATCAGCAGTGTCTTGTTTGTAAGGTCCGGCTCTTCAAACACCAGCGGTATGCTGGGCTCACGTTTCGCCAGTTTTGATTTTTGAACCGGAAGAATAAATTCGACCATCGTCCCTTTATCTGTTTCGGTTTCAAGATTAACCGTACCGCCCATCAGTTCAACCAAACCTTTTGCAATAGGCAGACCGAGACCTATACCTCCGAACTCCCTTGTGTGGGAATCATCCGCCTGCCTGAAACGTTCAAACACAGCAAGGACCTTATCCGAACTGATCCCGATCCCGGTATCCCTGACGAAAAATCGAATATTTTCTTCATCAGATACATTATAGCCGAATTCAATATTTCCCGATTCAGTAAATTTTTCAGCATTGTTCAGCAAATTCTGAAATATCTGCCTCAACCGTTTGCCGTCGGCTAGTATCACATCATCACCCGACTGGAGCGACCGTACACAGGATATGGTGAGATTCTTGCTGTTTTGATTTAACAAGCTCTTCATGTATCCCATCAGTTCATCCATCAGCTCATTCAGCGACATGTTGTTCTTGTTGAGTTTAAGCTGACCGGTATCAATTTTTGAAATATCCAGAAGTTCATTGATGATTCTAAGCAACTGGTCGGCGCTGCGTTTAATTAACCGTATATAGGTATCCTTTTGTTCTTCTGATAAGTCAACCTGACTGATCAGATCGGTAAATCCGATAATACCGTTCATGGGTGTGCGAACTTCATGACTTATATTTGCAAGAAATGCGCTTTTCAGCTGATCGCTTTCTTCTGCTTTCTCCTTGGCTTTTTTAAGCTTGCGGATATATTTTACCCGTTCTCGTATATCTCTGACGGTACCAAAAACCATGTGTTTACCCTCGTCCTGAAAATAATGCATACTCAATTCAACAGGAATTTTCTTTCCGGTTTTGGTCAGGTGTTCCATCTCAATATACTGATGGCTCATGTTCTCGAAGAAGTTCGTAGAACTTTTGAATTTTTCAAGGCTATCCTGGGAAGCGATCTGATTGGGATGCATTTCTAACAATTCGCCCCGCGAATATCCCAAATATTCTACCATTTTCTGGTTCACATCAAGAAACCTACCAGGTTCCTTACCGTCAACCACTTCATGGATATATGCCGCATCATTGATATTATCAAAAAACATTCTGTATCTTTGCTCGCTTTCAAGCAGTTTGTAGTTGACCTCAGACAAGGTTTTGATCCTATTGGTGAGTTCACTGGTAATTTTTTCATTCTGTTCATTTATATCCTCTATTTCAATTTTCTGAAGTTGCAGGTGGTTTATCCATTGCTTTTTCTCGGTGATGTTATTGAAGATGGCCAGGATCAGGATATTCCCTGTATTCTCATCTTTTATCTGCGATCCTCTGAATTCAAACCATGAATTATTTAGGTTGATTTCAGTCACCACATTTTCTCCGTCGAGAATCATGGAATAATTCTTTTTCAGGAACTGGTGAAATACTGGTTCGAGTCCGATCTCATATAAAGGCTTATTCAACACAGTATCGGAAAAATAACCAAAATCTTTCAGGTCTTTACCATGCGCAGCAATATGGTTCAGATCAGTATCAAGAAGAAAAACTGAAGTATCCGGGAGGTTAGATACTACAAGATCTGACCATCTCACCGGTTCACTTACTGAATCCATAAGCCTGCTTTTTTCCGGGACCTTTCTTGATGTAAGAAAATATAAAACAAGCAAGGAGATTGCGATAAAAACGCCATCGGCAACTTTTCTGAAAACCACAAGCTGATTTTCATTCCGGAAGGAATCTGAAAAAAGTACATCCGGCAGCGCCAGCAGCAAAATTCCCGCTGCAATGTAAATAATCATAAATACGATAATCTGCTTTTTCATATAAGATCATGTTTGCTGATATAAGTTACAATTTTAATTTAATATACTCAAATGTAAGTGAATAATAATCGTCTCCTCGTCGCAGCAATTCACGCCATATGATGTCAATATCTGGAGTACCTGCAACGGAGTAGAGCAAAGATAAAGGATTGGCAGGATTGAAATCAAGACAGGAAAAGGTTTCCCTGTTCGTTTGGTTCTGATACATCACATCGACAGAAAGTATAAGAATTTTCAACAGAACTTTTTTCACAATGTACGATATACAAAAAAAGGCTGCTTTTTATCATGGTTAATATGTATAAAAATCCAATAAATTTGTAAAAAAATTCATAATTACATTAACATTTAAACCGGATTACAATGCATACTATGACAAGTCAGGATTTCATGTACAGGGAAGAAAAATTTGGAGCTCACAACTACCATCCATTGCCTGTGGTGCTTGAGAAGGGTGAAGGTGTTTACCTCTTGGATGTGGACGGAAAAAGGTATTTTGATTTTCTTTCTGCTTATTCGGCTGTAAACCAGGGGCATTGCCACCCTAAAATCGTAAAGGCGTTAACCGATCAGGCACAGATACTAACGCTTACCTCAAGGGCCTTTTTCAACAACTGCCTGGGAGAATATGAAGAGTATGTTACAGGCTATTTCGGATATGACAAGGTACTGCCCATGAATACCGGAGCCGAAGGTGATGAAACGGCTCTGAAACTATGTCGGAAGTGGGCCTATGAGAAGAAAGGCATTCCTGAGAACAAAGCCAAGATCATTGTCTGTGAAGGTAATTTTCACGGCAGAACCATAACCGTGATTTCCATGTCAACGGATCCTGATTCTTACAGGGGGTTCGGGCCATACACGCCCGGATTTGTTAAAATACCTTACAATAACCTGCCGGCACTGGAGAAAGAGCTTGAAGATCCTGATGTTGCAGGATTTCTTGTTGAACCCATTCAGGGAGAAGCAGGAGTATATGTTCCCGATGACGGATACCTGGAAAAGGCGGCAGAGTTGTGCAGCAGGAAGAATGTGTTGTTCATCGCTGATGAGGTACAGACTGGCCTTGCAAGGACCGGAAAACTTCTTGCCTCCGATCACGAAAACGTAAGGCCCGATATCCTGATACTCGGTAAAGCCCTGTCAGGCGGAGTATATCCAATTTCTGCAGTTCTTGCTGACGACGACATAATGTTGTGCATCAAGCCCGGAGAACACGGCTCAACATTCGGGGGAAACCCGGTAGCCTCAAAAGTGGGTATTGCTGCCCTTGAAGTGATACGGGAAGAAAAGCTGGCTGAAAATGCAGAATCCCTGGGAAGGATCTTCAGGGACGAGATGCAAAAACTTGAAAGCCGATATGAGATGGTTGAACTGGTCAGAGGTAAGGGCCTTCTGAATGCTGTGGTTATAAAACCTGCTAAGGGGAAAACGGCGTGGGATGTTTGTGTGGCAATGAAAGATAACGGATTGCTTGCAAAACCTACACATGAACATATCATAAGGTTTGCACCTCCTCTGGTCATCACTAAGGATCAGCTCTATGAAACAATTGAGATCATTTCAAGGACTATTGGACAGTTTCACTGATCCGACAGTGGTGCCCGGTATTCAGGAAAATAAGACCTGAATACCGGTATCCTTTAATTAATAATTATTACAGGATAATTACCCTTTTTTTCCCTCACCCAGGAACTTATCGATCTTAAAGAACAGGTCGGCTATCTCAACCGGTTTTGAAATATAGTCATCACAACCGGCGTTCAGGCATTTCACATCATCACCGTGCATGGCATAGGCGGTTTGTGCGATAACCGGAATGTACCGGTTCATGCTTTTAAACATCTTGGTAACTTCCAGTCCGTTAATATCCGGAAGTTGAATATCCATCAATACCAGGTCGAAATTTTTATCGTTCATGTATAGTTCAATCGCTTCGTGGCCGGTCTGAACCGGGATAATTTCAGCCTCAGTGAGTTTAAAAAGCACTTTCATAAATGAAAGGCTTGCCTTATCATCTTCAACGATAAGAATTCGTTTTTTTCTCCATTTATAATTTACAATGTCGGTTTCGGGTTTCGGTTTGTATATTATTTCGTTGGGTCTGCTATAGGGAATTGTAAAATAAAACGTAGTCCCGCTGTTCTCCCCGGATTTAAGCCATATAGTTCCCCCCATAAGTTCCACGAAAGCCTTGCAGATTGCCAGTCCAAGTCCGTTCCCCCCATACTCCCTGTCAAGCGATTCATCGATCTGCCTGAACCGTTCAAAAATCATTTCATGCTTATCGGGCTTAATGCCTATTCCGCTATCCTTTACAAAAAATTCAAGAAATCCGTCTTTAACGGAATAACCGAATTCAATTTCTCCTTTTTTGGTAAACTTAATGGCATTATCAAGCAGGTTGTTCAGTACCTGTTTTAATCTTGAATCATCGGCAATAATAATACTCTGCTCATTAACAGCATCTTTTGTCAGGTTTAGTACCACCTGGAATTTGTTTTCATTGATCAGCCTCTGGGCATAAACAATATACAGTTCTTCAAGCAAAGCATTCACAGAAAAACTGGTTTCACGGAGTTCAACCTGGTTGGCTTCAATTCGTGAAATATCAAGAATATCGTTTACAATGTGCAACAGGTTATTGCATCTTTCCTTAATTACTCCGGTATATAACCCTGCATCCGAATGTTTAAGCGAGGGGTCGGCCAGGAGATCGCTGAAACCTATGATGGCATTCATCGGTGTTCGTATTTCATGGCTCATATTTGCCAGGAATGCCGATTTTAGGTTGTCGGCTTCCTCCGCTCTCTCCTTTGCTTTCACCAGTTCACTTTCGATCTTTTTGAACTGTGAAATATCCTGAATCACGATAATATACAGTTTGGGCTTGTTTTCTTCATCGCAGACTATACTGCCGGAAACGACTGTAATTAATTTGTCCCCGTTGTGTTTTTTGAACGTAAACTCAATTCCCTTTAAAAGTCCGATTTCATTGAATTTCTGAAGAAACATCTCGGCTTTTTCCCGGTCTTCTTCGTCCAGCAACATATACGGATTCATCTTTATCAGTTCCTTTTTTGAATAACCAAACAGGTTAAGGGCTTCCTGATTGCAATCCATAATATTCAACCCGGCATCGGCGATCAGAATTGTTTCCGGGGATGAATCAAAAATGTTCCTGAGTTTTTCTTCGCTTTCCCTGACTTTTTGCAGGGCTTTCCTGTAATCGGTAATTTCAATAACAAGTCCATTCATTTTCAGAGGATTGCCTTCCGCGCTGCGTTCCATTATTTTACCCCTGCAGTGCATCCACTTATATTCCGAATCTTTAGTAGCAATTCTGAATTCGCAGTTAAACAGTTTTTTTTCTCCGAGCCGGTGCTCATCCATTGATTTTCTGATTGCGGGAAGATCGTCGGGATGGATCAGTTTCTGTATATGTTCTGAATTCTTCTGAATCTGACCAACTTCCACATCCAGAATTTTGACCTGCTTAAAATCGGTTAAAAGCGATTTAGCAGTAAAATCCCATTCCCACCACAGTAGCTTTCCGATATCGAGGGCCATTTTCAGCTTTTCATCCGTGCTTTTCAACTGTTTTTCGGCTTCTTTCCGGGGTGTAATATCCCTGCAGTTAATCAGGGTATTCATTATGTTGCCATCCTGATCAAACCTGCGGTTAGATATGCTCTCTGTCCATATGTATTGTCCGTTCTTGCATCTTATCCTGAAAATTGTTTTAGCAGTCTTTTCTTTGTTTTTCAATGATTTGTTGACATCATTCATATAGCTATCCACATCATCGGCATGAATGAGTTTGAGGAAATTCAGTTCATTAATATCCTCTGCTGTATAGCCACAAATTTTATTAACCGAAGGGCTGGCAAAAATACAGGAATTGTTTTCATCGAATAACACGATCAGGTCGGGTGAATTTTCAACAATATATGCAAAGGCCGACTCGTTTCCGTCTGACCGGCGAATGGGTTTTACCGTGATATTTTTATTGGCTGCCAAATCTTTTTTCATCAAGGTAGCGCTTTCATTTGTAATATTAAAGATTTTTTTAAAACTGATGCAACAGAAAGTATTAACAAGCTCAACAAAAAGTCAGTTAAAAATGAGTTGCCTGAATTCAACTTTCAGGCATTCCATTACACCAGGCAGTATAAAAAATGCCGTGCATCCCTGTTGATATTACCCCTAGAGAATTGTGCCGGATTTTATATGAATAAATTCTTTTTGCTTTTGTGCTGCTAACATAAATTCAGATCATGAATAATCCTTCCATATATCTCAAAGCCTTGAATATGAAACGTATTATGGTAATTATACTGGTGCGCGGAACCGGCTTATCCACCGTTTTTTCATGTACAGTGACTGATAATTCCCAGGATTCCCATCGTTTTCCTGAAAAAGGCGATAGGTTACCCGCAAAAACTGGGTTGTATAAACACACCACAGATGATTGCAGCAATCTTAGTATTACCGAGATCCATTTTCATCCTGAAAACCGGAATACCCTATGGCGTAAGGGTTACAAAACTAATCCACTAAAAAAACAGCCATCTGCCATCAACTCAGCCTGTTTTTGTAATCCTCATATCCAAATTTGCGCACAAGGGTGAGTTCATTTTTTAACGAATTGAAAATATATATTGTTGGCAGTGTCACCCCGTTGAATGTGGTATTTTTTACCATGGTATAATGAGACATATCGCCAAAGATAAGCTTTCTCCCTCTTGTGAGCGGTTTTTCGAACGAATAGTCTCCGATAATATCTCCGGCAAGACAGGTCATTCCGCCCAGCCGGTATGTATATCTTTTTTCCCCGGGAAGGTGGCTGTCTTTAACCGAAGGCCGGTATGGCATCTCAAGTACATCGGGCATGTGTGCGGTAGCACTGGTATCAAGAACGGCAATGTCCATTCCGTTGTGAATTACATCCAGTACCGTTGAAACCAGGATGCCTGTATTCAATGCCACTGCTTCACCGGGTTCAAGGTATACCTGGATAGGATATTTCTCCGTAAAGCTTTTGATTATCCGTATCAATCGTTCCACATCATAATTACTGCGTGAAATATGATGCCCTCCGCCAAAATTTATCCAGGTGATCTCCGGAAAATAAAACCCGAAATTTTCTTCCACTACCCTGAGTGTTCGTTCAAGAGAATCACTGTTCAGTTCACAGAGATTATGAAAGTGCAAACCCGTGATCCCTTTCAGCGATGCAACCTCATCCCTGAAATTTTTCAGGGTAATTCCCAGCCTTGAATATGGAGCACAGGGATCATATAAGGTGGTTTTTACCTCAGAATGCTCGGGATTAATCCTCACAGCAGGGCTGACCGGGGAGCTGTCCAGGTATTTTTTGAACAGGTTCCACTGTGCAACGGAATTAAAACTGATATGATCGGCTAGTTTAATGAATTCGTGGAATTCATTTTCGGCATATGCAGGAGCATACACATGAATCTCACCTCCGAACTTTTCATTTCCCAGTAAAGCTTCATTCAGTGAGGATGCCGCTATTCCCGGCATATATTTCCGGATAAGCGGAAACAGGCTCCACATGGCAAAACCTTTTAAGGCCAGCAGCATTTTGCAATCCGTTGCGGCCTGCACACGTTCAATGATCCGCAAATTCTCTTCTACCCTGCATTCATTCACAATATAGCAGGGTGTCTCTAATTCGTGCAGCTGATCTTCCGTAAAATTTATTGCACCGAATTGTTCCATTCTTCAATTTTCCAGGGCAGTCCGTATTGATTGAGATCCTCCATAAACGGATCGGGATCAAATTGTTCCATATTGAATACACCACTATCTTTCCAGATACCGGTGAGGATCATTTTAGCTCCGATCATTGCCGGAACTCCTGTCGTATAAGAGATCGCCTGAGCTTTAACCTCGGCATAGGTTTGGGCATGATCAGATACATTATAGATAAACTTTCTTGTGAATTTTCCGGATTCCTTTCCTTCGATAACACAACCAATGCAGGTTTTTCCGGTATAGTTTTCTGCAAGAGATCCCGGATCAGGCAGCACGGCTTTGAGGAATTTAAGGGGAATAATTTCCATGCCCTCATAGAGAACAGGATCAATCCTTGTCATACCAACATTCTCAAGGACTTTCAGATGCGTCAGGTATTGTTTTCCGAAAGTCATCCAGAAACGCATCCGTTTCAACCCCTTTATATTCTTAACGAGCGATTCCATCTCTTCGTGGTACATCAAGTACATCTCGCGTGCTCCTATTTCCGGAAAGTCGAAAGGTTGATGAACAGAAAGCGGATCGGTACTGAGCCATTGTCCTTTTTCCCAATACTTTCCTTTTGACGTCACCTCGCGGATGTTGATCTCCGGATTAAAATTAGTGGCAAACGGCTTTCCGTGATCCCCCGCATTGCAATCCACGATATCCACATTATGGATCTCGCCAAACAGGTGTTTCTGTGCATAGGCACAAAACACATTCGTAACTCCGGGATCGAATCCGCTACCCAACAGGGCTGTGATGCCTCTTCTCCTGAATTTTTCATGATACTCCCATTGCCACCGGTATTCAAACTTTGCTTCATCAGGCGGTTCATAATTTGCCGTATCCATATAGTGCGTGCCCGTTTCGAGGCATGCGTCCATAATTGCCAGATCCTGGTATGGCAATGCCAGGTTAATTACCAGATAAGGATCATGTTTACGAATCAGCGTTATATTCTCATTGGTTTTATCGGCATCAACCCTGTCAATTGTTATCGTCCGGCCGGTATTTTCCCTGACCCGCCTTGCAATTTCTTCGCATCTTGCTGTGGTTCTCGATGCCAGAACAATATCGCTGAAAATTTCAGGAAGCATGGCACACTTCTGCACAGTCACATTGCTTACACCGCCTGCTCCTATGATCAATACTTTAGCCACTTTTACAACAGATTTTTCTATTTTAATTTCTATTTTCCAACTGCAAAGATAAACACCCTCATTCAATTATTAGGGTGTTAAAGATCATATTCCGGAAAGAATGCCGAATACCAAACTCAAAATACAGAACACTGAACATTTATCCACCATCCGGTATCATGTAAACAGTCCCTCATCCCTGATGAGCATCAGGATGGCATTGTGGGGTATGATCACATACTTTTCATCATTGAACTCTATCTCAATGCTGCTGGCCTGCAGGTATATCGCCAGATCACCTGTTTTCGGCTGGAGCGGCACATATTTTACTTCATCGCTCTTGTCCTTCCAGGGCTCATCGCTTTCATTCACAACAGGAATCGGGTATCCGGGTCCGACCTTCAGCACATAACCTACCTGCACTTTCTCTTTCTCCTGAACACCGGGAGGTAGGTATAAGCCGGTTTTTGTTCTGTCCTGGGGTGATTTCGGCTTGATCAGCACCCGGTCTCCAACCATTACAAACTTGTCAAGATTTTGTTTTCCAATCTCAAGTGTCATCTCTGCTGCGTTTGGTAATATTGATCACTCGTTCTGAAAATGCTTGCTCTTGCACAGGGATATAACGAAAAATATGCCTTATAAGGATAATCCGGTGGTATATCGCATGCGAAAAGTTGCCTGCGCCGAGCATCAATTGTCCCTTTTTTCAAATGTTTCCTTCCGTTTATCCTCAATTCTTCTGGCAATAATAAAAACGATAATCACCAGGAAACCTGCCGCCAACAAGCTTAAGATTATGGGAATTGCAATCATGGTATTTTCAGAGGTTGCTTATTTTAATCGAACGGCCGTACCATAAGCCAGCATTTCAGAAGCACCTGACATTACCGATGACGTCATGAACCTGAGATTGATCACCGCATCTGCACCCAGCTGCCTGGCATTGTCTTCCATCCTCTGCATGGCTTGCTCTCTCGATTCAGCCATTAGCTTTGTATATTCACTAATCTCACCTCCCACAAGATTCTTAAGACTGGCAAATATATCCCTGCCTACATTGCGTGCCCTTACGGTACTTCCCCTGGCAACTCCCAGAGCTTCTGTAATTTCTTTTCCAGGAACGAAATCTGTAGATACTATTATCATTTTTTTTTCTGTTAAGAGGTTTTTTTCGCGTTAAAAATTACGAAAATATCCTGAAACTTTTTCTATTGACCGTGTATTTATTCGTAAATTTACATGTAATAAATACCTGTTTAAAAATCTAATTTCTGTGCAAATGAATATGAATAGCAGATTGGTTTGCTGTGCATTCATTATGCAGATTTTGCTCACTGTCTCTTGCAGATCACAGTCTAATACAACACCTGACATGCAAAATTCAACACTCATAACGCGTAAACCGGTTGTTTCGGGACAATTTTACCCGGCCAGGAAAGATGAACTGAATGCCGAGCTGATAAAATTGTTTGCCGATGCTGAGCCGCATAAAACACCGGGTGATGTGATGGCCATAATCTCACCGCATGCCGGCTATGTGTTTTCCGGCAGGATTGCTGCTTCATCATTCAACCAGATCGACCCGAAGAAAAAATACCATATTGTTTTTGTGATCGGTTCGAGCCACCGTACCATGTTCGACGGCGCTTCAATATATAACAAAGGGAATTACGAAACTCCCCTTGGCATCGTTCCTGTTGATCTTGAAACCGCGAATATGCTGATCAATAAAAACGATGTTTTCAAATTCAAGACCGAGGCACATGAACACGAGCACTGTCTTGAAGTACAATTGCCATTCCTGCAGCATATCCTGGAAACAGAATTCAGGATCGTACCCATTGTTATTGCCACACAGAACCAGGGTACCTGTAAGAAAATAGCGACTGCCCTAAAACCGTATTTCACGCCCGATAACCTGTTTATCATCAGCACCGATTTTTCGCACTATCCCTCCTATGAAGATGCCGTCATCGTTGACCATCTGACCGCCTCGGCCATAGTCAGTAATAATCCGGACGACCTGGTATCGGTTCTCAGGAAAAACGAGCAAAAAGGGATTGATGATCTGGCCACTAGCCTCTGCGGATGGACTTCGGTACTTACATTGCTAAACATGACAGCGGGCAATCCTGATCTGAAATATTTCGATATAGCTTACCAGAATTCAGGGGATGCAAAGTATTATGGTGATAAATCAAGAGTTGTCGGCTATTATTCCATTGCCGTATCATCAGTGAAAAACAACAGTACGGCCGGTCTTGAAAAAGCACAGGCTGAACCGGATTTCACACTGAGTAACGGGAGTAAAAAAAAACTTCTTGAAATAGCCCGGAAAACACTCGAATCATATATTGTGTCAGGCAAAATTCCGCATGTAAATGAAAACGAGTTGCCCGTAGAGACTAAAGTGCGGTGCGGAGCATTTGTCAGCCTTCATGTCAAGGATAATCTAAGGGGTTGCATCGGCAGTTTTGGTGAGGATATGCCGTTATACAAAGTGGTCCAGGAAATGACCGTCTCAAGTTCAACACATGACTACAGGTTTTCCCCGGTTACCGAAAATGAGCTTGGAACAATTGATATTGAAATATCAGTGCTTACACCCATGAAAAAAATCGCTTCGGTGAATGAAATTCAACTCGGGAAGCATGGAATATATATAAAAAAGGATAACCATACTGGGACTTTTCTGCCCCAGGTAGCTGAAAAGACAGGATGGAACCTTGAAGAGTTTCTTGGCCATTGTTCTAGAGATAAGGCAGGCCTTGGCTGGGATGGATGGAAAGATGCTGAAATTTATACATACGAAGCCATCGTTTTCAGCGAACATGAGTTGATGTAAACTATTGAATAGCTGATTCTAACAAATTTGATTCCGACCGGTAAACTGCAACCTCTTATTTCTGTAACCTGAACGTAATTCCCAATGTATAGTTTGCAGGCAATCCGGGGTAATAATACCGGGGCTCCTGAGAACCGAATGCCTTTGCATTGACCAGTATCATTGAAGCATAATGGCTGCCTAAAATATTCGAAACTCGTGCGAATAACTCCAGCTTGCCCGCGTACATCATCTTAAAAACATACATAACCTTAATATTCAAAAGAGAATAAGGGTCGGTCGAACCCGTATTTCCATCATCAAGGAACATCTTACTTACATACTGGTGTTGGATGAACAGATTCAAGCCTTTACTGCGGCTATAATTCACTCCTGAATTGACCACAGCAGATGGAATGCCGGGAAGATTCCTGCCATCATAACGGCTTGTGTCATCGGCGAAATCGATAAACCGGTTTGAGGAAAATGTTGATGCCAGAAAGACTGAAATCGTAGTGTTTGCGGCAGAACGGCTTTTATAAAGAATAGTGCCGGCTGAGAGTTCCAGTCCCAAATGCCTGGTTTTACCGGCATTGATACCAGTGAATATTTCCTCATCGATGCGTTTGGTTACCAAAAGATTGTTCACTATAATGCGGTAAACAGATAACTCATAATGAAATGCATTTCCGGCAAGCGATCCCCTCGATCCGAATTCAAGGTTAATCCCTGTTTCAGGTTTAATAGACGTGTTTATAATGCCTTCGGGATTTAAGGTTTCCTCAGGCGATGGCGCTGAAAATCCATGGCTGATGAGCGCATAAACCGATACCGGTATAGCAAATTGCTGCATCAGGCCGATCCGGGGCGACAAGATAGGTTTGAATTTATGTGATCGACTGACTTTCAGGGAATCGGGAAAATATTTGCTGAACTGATATTCCACCTGGTTCAGGCTTAGTCCGCAAACAATGCTTCCGCCAGGCCAAAGCTCATTTTTCATATGAGCAAAGAGGCTCAGGTACGAACGCGATTCTGTGTTGCCGTCAAGAAACATTCCTTTTTGAATATGCTCTGTTTCAAATATTTTCCACCGGTATGATTCATAAAACATCTCGGTTCCTGCCGAAACCCTGATCCTTTTCTTTTCGAAATTGATCCTTGCCCGTATTCCACCTGAGAGTGAATTGTCATTCAATACATTAAACGGTCTGTGTTCATACTGATCAAACATTGTTGTATACACAGAAGCATGACCAACCAAAAATGAACCAATCCTTTTGGTAAGGGAAGCTCCGGTGAATGTTTTCCGGTAACTCTCATGCCCTTTCACATCCAGCCAATTCTGAGCTGCAGCGGCTGGATCGTTCATGTAGGTAATTTTGTCCAGTGAACTGGGTATAAATGCGTTCAGGTTTATGGTATAAATAAACACCTTAACGGCAGCCTTATTCAGTTTTATCCTGGCTAAAAAATAGGCTGAATGCCTCAGGTAATCGCTGTTTTCACGGTAACCATCGCTTTTCAGCAGTGTATATCCCGCAAAAACTGATGTCCGGCCAAAATCAATGCCGAACCGTTCCGAGGTATTGAGCAGCCCGAATGAACCAGTGGAATTTGATGTACTGGCTATCCATTTTCCGGGCAGGGATTTGTCCATACTGATGTTTATGACACCGCCGAGTCCTGAGCCAAAAATGCTTGATGCCGGCCCTTTCAGTATCTCTATCCTGCCCGTTGACTGAAGATCGATATCTTCGATTGTGGTTACACCCTCACCGCTGGTGATTGGGATATCCTCGAAATATATTTTGACCCTGTTTGTGGAATATGGTGAACGGGAACCCGAACCTCGCATGACCAGGCGGTTGGTATTCAGGGCTCCGCTCTGCATAAATACACCCGGTATTTTATTGAGCTGTTCTGAAATCCTGTTGATGTCGGAAGAAACATATTCATCTTTTGCGATTACTGATACAGATGCAGGTATCGACCCGAGTTTTTGCCTGAACTCAGATGCCGAAACATATACTTCCTGCAGCCGGGTAACATCGGGAGACAATCCGATCCTCAGCTCAGAGGTACTCGTGTTTAATTCGATGGATGCCGGTTTATAACCCATATGGGTAACCGTTATGATCACCGGAAAATGCGAAAGCTCAAGGGTGAATTTACCGGCAGAATCAGCCACAGTGACCCCGTTTTTCGCTGATACCACTGCGGCAGGAAGTGGTTTGTCATCGCTGCTGTCAATGATAAAGCCCGAAATCTGGCCTGAGGCAGTACGGGTAAGCATGATCGCTAAAAGGATTATCAATCGGTTCACCGGTTAAAAGGATTGCTGTCCCGCTTTAATAACATGGTTCCTTTTTTTTTGTTTCGGGGTGCTCTGCTCCGGCCTTCAGATGCAAACGGTTTTCCTTTACAGTATTGGGATTCCTTCCCACGGAAATTTTTCCGAAGTTCGTACATTCCTCCTTCAAAATGCATAAATTTAGAAATTCAAAATGATATCCAAATGCAGAAGGCGTATTTGCTTATTCCGGTGAGCAGTCTGGTAATCCTTTTTTACCTTTTTACCCTTCTGCTGAGCAGGTTGCGCATCATCAAACGCAGTACCCACCGGAAAATCTGGAACGTTCTGTTGCTGATCACTTTCCTGGTTACCGCCGTGCTTGGTCTTTTTCTGGCCATTCAGGCCAATTACAGGTTTAAAGTATCTTTTTTATCCCGTTTGCTTATTTTGCATGTGGATTTTGGAATAGGAATGGCGGTTATCGCCATTATTCACTTCCTGTGGCACTGGGATTATTATACTGGATTGTTTACCGGCAAAAGAAAATCGGTAAAGGGAGTTGAATCCACCGAACAACCAGCCTTTTATGCGTCCGGCCTGAATACCCGCAGGCAGATTCTGATCCCGTCATTTATTCTTGGATTCACATCGCTGATCACCCAGGTGATCATGCTCAGGGAGTTTATGTTAGTTTTCAGCGGAAATGAGCTTGTTATTGGAATTATACTGGCGATCTGGATGATATTGACAGGTTTTGGCGCGTATTCAGGCAAATTTGTACAGTCGGGTTTCAGAAATTTAAAAACACTGACCTCCGGTCTGGTCCTGCAGGGTGCCCTGCCGATCATTTTGGTCTTTCTCATCAATTTCCTCCGGAACATTGTTTTCGAACCGGGAACTTCCATCGGAATCCTGAAGATGGTATTCGCTGTCACCATCCTGCTGATGCCGTTCTGCATGATCTCGGGATTTTTGTTTACCAGCTTGTCATCACTCTATTCACAGGCGACCGGCACGATAAAAATAGAACCTGTTTACGCTCTTGAATCCACAGGGAGTATTGCAGGAGGAGTATTATTCACCTATATTTTTACCGGCATTCTCAGTACATTTCAAATCCTGGGTATTCTTTTTTCAGTAAATCTGCTCGCAGTATTTATCATGCTGCACCGTCAAAAGACAACCGTATACCTGATCATTCCGGCATTGGTCCTTCTGGCCGCTGCACCTTTCGCAATACATATTGATAAATTTGCCAGGCAGTTCCTGTTCAGAAACCAGAAACTCACTTTTACAAAAGATACTCCTTTTGGCAATCTTTCGATTACCGATTATGGCGGACAGATGAATTTTTTTGAAAATAATGTGTTGTTATTTACCACTGAAAATGCCATAGCCAATGAAGAAGCAGTGCATTACGCCATGATCCAGAGGGAACACCCCGGCAATGTGCTGCTGATCTCGGGTGGAATTTCAGGAATAACCAATGAAATCGAAAAATATAAACCACGAAGGCTCGATTATGTTGAACTTAATCCCTGGCTCTTTAAGATCGGTGCTGAGTTTACCACATCGCTCGGGAATAAAAACATAAACATCATAAAGGACGATGCCAGGATCTTCGTAAAAAAAACAGGTGAAAAATACGATGTTATCCTGATACATCTTCCTGAACCGGTCACAGCGCAAATAAACAGGTATTATACGCTCGAGTTTTACAGGGAACTAAAGTCTGTCCTGAACAGGAACGGAATTGTATCGTTTGATCTGCCTTCCACAGCCAATTACATCAGCCGGGAAGCAATGGAACTGAATTCTTCGATATACAATACCGTTAAAAAAGTTTTCGGCCATGTGCTGATCTTTCCGGGAGAGAATAATTATTTTGTAGCCTCTGACGGGCCGCTAACCCTGAAAGTTGTAAGGCTGTATTCTGAAAGAAATATTGACAATACATACGTAAATCAATACTACATCGATAATGAATCCCTCATTGACAGATCGGAATATATACTTTCCACACTGGAGGAGCATTCCAGGATCAACAGGGATTACTATCCGGTGAGCTATTTCAAGCAGATCAGGTTATGGCTGAGCCAATTCAGTCACTCAAAAATCCCTCTAATGATTGGAATACCATTGGTCTTTCTTATTTTGCTGTATTTTGGTTACCGCTCGCATCCTGCAAATCTGGGCATGTTCACAGCAGGTTTTGCGGCATCATCGCTGGAGTTTGTTATACTTATTGCATTCCAGGTTGTTTACGGGTATATTTATCAGGTGATGGGCGCATTTTTTGCGGTTTTTATGGCAGGCCTTGCGCTGGGCGCAATATACAGGAAGAAGATCTTCGGTCGTGCTGATTTCAGGGGGCTCGTCATTATTCATTCGGCATTGGTTGCCATGCTGTTCATTTCCCTACCCTGTCTCGCTTTGTTAAAACGACTGGATATTTATCCCGCAGCCGTATACCTGATCAGTTTTATCCTGCTCTTCCTTACTGCAGGCGTGGTGGGCGCCTATTTTTCCCATGCTTCATCCATTCAGGAAGGGTCTCCCCGAAGTATTGCTGCAAAGGTATACAGCACAGATCTTATCGGATCGGCATTCGGTGCATTCATTACAGCAGCTGTTGTATTGCCCTCTATCGGAATATACAAAACCGTTCTGGCAATGGCAGTATTGAGTGGTTTAAGCTTGATTGTAATAATCATAAAAAAAACGGTGCACTAAAAGGTATTTTTTATATTTATGCAATTGCTCAGATTCGTATGCGGCAGGATCGAAAGCATAACGCCACCTTTCCTGAACTATTTTTGTGTTAAGCTGGCAAAAGGCAGTTGGCAATGGGCAAATAAAGTTAAGAGCTTGCTATGGACATATGACAGCAGGTTAGTGACAAGGAATACATGAACCTGTTATAAAATAAAAGTATAAAGTACTTTTATTTTTTGATTTAACGTGAGTTCGGTATAATTAATATGTTTGGTTTATGCAGTATGATCAACAAGATTTAAAATCTTATTGGTTAAAATGCTCTTATAGGGGAAACCCCGGAGGGGTTAAATATGAATAGCCCCGGATGAGTTCCGGATATTGAACTGACATGGAGTCTGCCCGGGGAGCCCGTTACCTGTCTTTCATCCTGATGTATTCCTGTTTCCCTTCGATATTTTTAAATGCAGGACGGATTATCCTGCCTCCGCAGATGATCTCCTCAATTCGGTGAGCGCACCAGCCGGCTATCCTTGCCATGGCAAATATCGGGGTATACACTTCTGGAGGGATATTCAACATGTTGTACACAAAACCCGAATAAAAGTCGACATTGACATTGACCACTTTCGTGGAATCTTTGATTTCGTTAAACAATTCAGGGGTAACTTTTTCCACGATATCATAAAGGACATACTCTTTCTCCCTGTTGGTAGCCTTTGCAAGCTCATTGGCATACCTTTTGAGAATTATGGCACGCGGATCAGAAAGTGTATATACAGCATGTCCGATACCATAAACCAGTCCGCTTTTATCATAAACCTGTTTTTTAAGGATCTTTACAATATAATCCGAAACCTCAGCTTTATCTTCCCAATTCTTTACATGTTGTTTGATATTCTCCATCATGCCCATGACTTTCACGTTGGCTCCGCCGTGTTTGGTGCCCTTCAGCGAACCTATCGCAGCAGAGATCGCAGAATAGGTATCAGTATCTGAAGAAGTAACCACGTGGGTGGTAAATGCCGAGTTATTCCCTCCGCCATGCTCTGCATGCAGGATCAGGGATATATCCAGGGTCTTTGCCTCGAGATCGGTAAAATTTTTGGTTGGCCTCATCATCCTCAGGAAATTTCTGGAAAGACCCATGCCCTTTTCAGGATTATGCAGGTAAAGGCTTTTATTATCGTGGTAATGTGACTTTGCCTGATATCCATAAGCGATCATTGCAGGAAAGCGGGCGATAAGTTCTATGGATTGCCTTACCACATTTGTTATATCGAGGCTGTCAGGGTTATTGTCATAAGAATACAAGGCCAGAACACTCCTGGCCAGTTTGTTCATGATGTCCTGGCTCGGGGCTTTCATGATCATATTTTCCTTGAATCCGGCCGGCAGTTCCAATTGCTCATCAATAAGGGCATTGAACGTCTCGAGTTCTGATGCCTTGGGCAGTTTACCAAATAGAAGAAGGTACGCGATCTCTTCAAACCCTTTACGGTCTTCAACGGATATGGCATTAATGATATCATTGATTTCTATACCCCGGTATCGGAGTTTTCCTTCAACCGGAATGATCTCTTCTTCTTCCTTAATATAACCGGTAACTCCGCCGATACGCGTAAGGCCTACCAATACTCCGCTTCCGTCTTTGTTTCTGAGTCCTCTTTTTACATTAAAATCCGAATACAGATTTTGATCGATATGATAACTTTTTTCAATATCCCTGGTTAAATCGTTTAGGTTCATAGAATCAGTATTATATGTGTTTGATGTATTTATGCCGTGACCGAATCACGGCATGCCTTAAAAATATTATCGAATAATGTCTCCACATCCGATTCTGCAACAGAAGAGAATGCAATCCTGATGGTATTGTTCAGGTTTATTATACCTGTGTCGTATGTATTCAGCAGCAACTGCCGGATTTTCTCCCCGTCGAGGCCGTCTTTCAGCTTAATGCACATGAAATACCCCGAATTAAAGGGCAATGGCGTGAAATATTCTTCAAACTTCCGGGCTTTAAGTGTTTGTTTCACTTTTGCATACCGGGCTTTAAGGATGTTGTATTTTCCTGTTTTCTCCAGGTTGTATTCCGGTGAGCTGAAAGCGTTCATCAGAAGCGACTGTGACAGGTTACACGCGTTGGAAATATTTCCCCTGACAGCTCCGGCGGTTTTCGCTTCCAGCGCTTCATAAAGTTCTTTTGTTCCGTTCTTTATACCATAGGTGATAAACCCTACCCTGAAGCCCCATACATAATCTTCCTTTGTGGGACCGTCAATCTTTATAGCAAGAATATTATCATGACTGCCGGCCAGCTTCGCAAACACCGATTCCCTTTCAATACCTTCTTCATAAACCAGACCAAAATAGGCGTCATCGGTAAGTACCACCAGCTTACTGCCGGATTCGGCTTCGTTTCTAAGAATACCTGCAATTCCCCTGGCTTCCTCCATTGTTGGTGTATATCCTGCAGGATTATTCGGAAAATTCAGGAGGATCACTTTTTTTCTGCCCTGCATCTGTTCAATTGCTTTTTTAAAGGCTTCGAGGTTGAACGCGTTGTCTTTAAAAAGGGTGAATTTCTCGATGACTGCACCGTATGCATTGGCAAAGATGAGGTTATAATTCCCCCAGAATAAATCCGATACAAGTACCCTGTCTCCCGGATCAAGAAACATGTAACCGGCAATGCTCAGTGCATGGGTCAGTGCGTTTGTGACCACGGGCAGACTGATCCCGGCACCTGCAAGAGAAGGGTTCTTTTCATAAATCATCTCTTTCCATTTCTTCCGGATATCGGGCCTTCCCAAGCTTGGCGCATAAGGAAAAGCAAGATCGGGAGAAATATTCAGAAGGACTTCAAGCGATTTCAGCCTCATGGGTGACTTGTCATCCTCTATTGCTGCTCCGATAGTAGCATTGATCTTCCTGCCTTTGGCATCAGCGGTCTGACCCAATATTCCTTTTTTCGGAAAAAAAATATTCTTTCCTTTCTCCGAAAGCATTTCCATAATGGCAGGGTTTTTACCCCGGATCACCTGATTTAGTTCTTCTGCTTGTGGATTCATAAACGCATGTTTTTTCTGCAAATGTAAGTAAAGATTTTTATTCGAAACAGGAATGGAATAAAGTATATTTAACTAATTAAGTATTATTTAAATTTGTGAATTAATCTATTGAATATTAGTTATTTATAAGACATATTACTTTCCTTTCCTGTGTGTGGCACATTTTGCCTGTTTATTATTCTGAATACTGATTATCAAATACTTGGAGGTGTAACGATCCAAAGCATTCCGGCAACCTTTTTCTTCCTGTTAAGAGCAGAATGCGGGACATCTGAATTGTAATAAAAACTATCGCCTTTCTCCAGGTGAAAAGTAGTGTTGTCAAGGGTAAATTCCACTTCACCATAAAGCACATGACAAAATTCCTGGCCGGGATGACTGGACATAATGCCTGAAACATCGCCATTTTTTTTCATCTCGATCAGGTATGTTTCCATTAGTTTTCCGTGATCGTGATGAGATAACAGGTACAGCGAAGTGCCTGATTCGTTTTCCTGAACGAATTTTTTCTCATTGAACCTGAGCAATGGATTTTTTCCAAGGGTTTCATTCTCTCCGATCAGTTCACCTACTTTCGAATGAAGGTTATCCGCAATATTCTTGAGCGTAACGATAGAGGGAAAAGCCTTTGCATTTTCGATCTGAGACAACGCACTGGGACTGATCCCTACTTTTTTGGCAAGATCGTTTAGCTGCATCTTTAAAAATTCACGCCTTTTCTTTATCCTTTCTCCAAGCCTGTTCATATTCAACCTGATTATTTAATTCGACAGAATGCAAATCTAAATAAATTAATGTGAGTTGGGTATAATAAATATATTTGGCTTATGCAGTATGATCAACAAAATTTAAAATCTTATTGGTTAAAATGCTCTTATAGGGGAAACCCCGGAGGGGTTAAATATGAATAGCCCCGGAAAAAATCCGGGGGTAAGACATCAAACTCTAAAACAGAACCCTGAAGGGGTTCAACAAGATAATCAGCAACATATCAGCCACAGGTTTCACCTATGGCTATTCACATTTAACCCTGTTTACCGATAGGCAGGCGCTTCGCGTTTATAGCTTATTAAAAACAATATAGTACGTTTGAATTGAAATTTTTATTTCGAACTCACATTAAATTAATACTCAACGAAAAATGCCACTATTCCCAGTATGAACAATACCCCGCCTGTAACCAGGCGGTTGTGATGCTCGAGAAAGCTCCAGTTCAACCTGCTCACTCCCAGTGTACCCAGGTAAACGAGTATCATCATAAAAGTCACTGTGCATATCATATATACTAAAGAAACGATAAATATACCGGCCCAGCCCAACGTTCCGGCCTGAAAAAAATAGATCTCAAGTTCAGCGCACGGCGATAAGAACATCGCCAGGCTGAGTGAAAGAATAATAGCCCATTTCGACCTGCTCTGCAGTACATTCTGATTAATATGGGAATGATCATGAGAATGGCCTGATTTCATGATATCGATACCTATATAAACAACTCCCAGCAGTATAAGTATCGCCGGAGCCACATAGTGTGTTATGCCATCATAGCTGCTGGACAATTGCCAACCGATGAAGCCGACAATTGTTCCGATAATAACCGTGCTCAGAATATGCGCAAATCCTGCGATTGCAGTTGCTGTTAATGTTTCCCGTACGGTCCATTTTTCAGCTTTCCCTATTGCAATTATAGGCAGCCAGTGATTGGGAATCGATGCATGAATGACGCTTAACAAAAGGCTTCCGGTAAATAATTGCCACATGGGTCAATGGATTTTAGGATTAATACCAACGCAGATAACACTAAATTGGCATGTTTTGATCGTTTTTACCTTCATGGACCCACCAATTTATAAAGAATCCTGTTACATTGCTTCCCTTGCGGGTTGCTAACCTGTTTATTGAATGTTTTCTGATGATCAAATAGCTCCTCATTTCCTGTCCCTTCTGATCAGCTTTTGAGCCTGGCTTTCAGGTTTTTCCTTGATTTTACCAGGTCGCGCAGATGCTCAAGGCCTTCATTTCCCAGACATCTTACGGGAAGGATATACACAACAAGCCTGTTTTGATAAAACAGGAACCATTCATTCAGTTCAATTACCCGTCTGAGGTTGTCCCACCTTATTCCATCCGAATAACTTATCCCCTCAACAGTGATGTTATCTTCATGAAAGCTATACCTTACAGGTTCGTGCAGTCGGGCGTGAACACGAAAATTCTTCTTTGCTCCTGCATACATTCCTGCCGGCAGAAATACCAGGAAAATAACAGTAAAAAATACCGGGAAGAAGAACATTTCATCGATCTTTTCGCCGCTGAGCATAAACAGCAGGGAAAATACCAGGAAAATCATCCCGGTAACAAGGAGAATAAGAAATCCAGGTTTCCTGAACAGAAGCCTGAATTGAAGTTTAAGATATTCGCTGAATTTCAGATCGACCCGGCAGGTCAGCGTTTCTTCCATGGTATGTTCTTTTCAATAATTTACAAAAGTAAGCAAACACCGGGACATTTGGTATTCAGTCTGCCCCGTCAACACCTTCAATGCATAAAAAAAGAACCAATGTACAGCGGTTGCCCGGAAATGCAGTGTTAATTGTCAAGGTATCAAATTTCGGTTTTTTATGAATTGTTATCAACGGTTTGTTATGAAACAGGAATTTGGAATTATTGCAGAAAAACAAATAAAAGGGTAATTATCTATCCGTGATTCATAACATTTCAATAATTTAGCTCTTTATTATCTTGGGCATGTTCATAGTATTTAAGCCTGAATTTTGTAAAATCATCTTCATAATTCTGCCGGAATATATTCATTATTTACAACATATATTAATCCTAAACCAACCAAATTATGAACAAACATTGTAACTGCATTTATTGTATTACACCGCCGTATATCATTGAAAAGATAATTGAGAGCGGTAGTCCTGTCCAAAAAGATAAAGCATTGAAAACGCGTACACTTTCCGTTGAAATAAGGGGAAGGCGACAATCACTCGGGAGACTGAAAGCAAAGCTGACTCCGACAGCTCTGGCCGGAAAAAACAGGCTGATCTATGATGCTCTTTTCAAATCAGACCTGCCCGGTAAATTGGTGAGAAAGGAAGGCCAGGGAGAAACCAGTGACAAGGCGGCAGATGAAGCGTATGAGGGCGCCGGTCAAACCTACGACCTTTACAAAACAGTGTTTGACAGGGATTCTATCGACGGCAAAGGTATGGACCTGATATCTTCTGTACATTACATGGAAGGGTATGACAATGCATTCTGGGATGGTGAACAGATGGTTTACGGCGATGGTGATGAAGATATGCCTGAACCGGAACGGTTGTTCAACCGGTTTACAATCGCCATCGATATTATCGGTCACGAACTTACACACGGCGTTACAGAGTATGAAGCCAGCCTGGCATATTCGGATCAGCCGGGTGCTCTGAACGAATCATTTTCCGATGTATTCGGATCGCTTGTAAAGCAGCGCTATCTGGATCAGACAGCAGCTGAAGCCAACTGGCTCATCGGTGAAGGATTGTTTACATCACGGGTGAACGGCACAGCTATCCGCTCAATGAAAGAACCCGGAACGGCTTACGATGATCCTTTGCTGGGCAAAGATCCTCAACCCGGTCATATGAAAGATTATGTGCAGACTTCTGCGGATAACGGCGGAGTGCATATCAACTCAGGGATACCCAATCGTGCATTTTATACCGTGGCCATGGAAATAGGCGGCCATGCATGGGAAAAAGCAGGAAAGATCTGGTACATCACATTAACCAACAAATTAAAAGAACGGTCTGATTTTCAGGAAGCTGCAAATATGACCTTTCAGGTAGCCGGCGATCTTTTTGGTAAGAACAGTGCCGAACAACTGGCCGTAAAAAAAGGCTGGGAAGCGGTTGGAATAACCATCAATTCAGGAGCCAGACAGGGATGCTTCGGCAGGTTTTTCGGCAGCCTTTTCGGTCGTAAATCCTGATTGCCTTTCAATAGATACAAATTAAACATAGCATGGATAACAACGTGCAGATATATTTTGAGCGGTACGGCGGTTTTACGGGAATTCCGATGAAAGCCAGGATAAATAGTGATGATCTGTCAGAGCAGGAAGCCGATGAACTAGTGCTGATGCTGAATAATGCACGGTTACCTGACCTGAAGATCCAACCCTCAGAGAAAAGGGCGGTACCCGATCAGTTCGGGTACCACCTCACCGTTGAAATGAACGGCATAGAATATGAATTTGAATTGCAGGAAAGTGTTATGCCTGAGTCGTTGCGCCCACTGGTGAGTTACCTTATGAACAAAGTGCGAAGATAACAGGATTTCCCTGAAGGACCATCTAACTGCGACACACATGAATTATTAACAATTGTTCATAACTCATGTGGAAATCGGGTTCATAGTTTCAGTCCAAAAACCATTCTCCCGGGAGAATTTTGATGTATATTTGATTCATCAGGTGAGCGATAAAGGGTTGCTCGTATGATGTGGAAATGATGAAGATCTCTTAACTGAGGCAGGACTTGTTTCAAATGATCTCCGGATCTCACATCAGAAAGAGCCGAAGTCCGGAAGTAGAGGAAACTCCAAATCCGGCAGATCGATGAAAGCCGCTAGTCGTTCTTTCAGAGACTGAGTTTAAGGACTGAAAATACACAGAGACTACGGTTTCGGTAAGTTTTCAGGAAACACAACGGATCTCAGATCCGGGACGTTTCACTTTGGATGTATGCAAATCTTCGGAAATGTAACAAAAAAAGTTCCCGATAACACTTCGTCCCGGAAGGTAATCTCCAGGGAATACCGAAAGGACAGCAGAATGAACTTGCCGTAACAGGCAACTCCTGAACGCTTAGGGTTGTATATCAGACTACTGGCCTATATACAGCCGGCCAGAATAACAGTAACCTGGCACTTAACTAAACTACGGTTTTTTTAATGTGAAATGGGAGCAACTCTTCACAGATTGTTCCCATTTTTGTTTAATTATCAGAAAGGTTAAAGCCTGCCCTGTTTCTCTGCAAACGGGGAAAAACGAATACAGCATACCAACAACCAACCGAATGAATAAACCAACGCTGTGGCTGATTGCTGCACTATTGTTCTCAGGCTGTGCATCACTGACCCGGACACAGATCGATTCCGTAAACCGGTTTTCGGAAACCTGTCAGAATTTCTCGGCTTTTCCCGATAGGATCATTACCGAGCTGGCGCTCATCAAAAAAGAAAGCAGGATATTCTATGCCAATTCACTGATTGACCGTGAACAGCATATTCAACGACTCGACAGGATTTATACTGAAATCAGGTCGGATTATTCCTTATCGGGAAAGGTTGACATTTCGTTCAAAATCATCGATAAATACGCGCAGGCCCTCATGCTGCTTTCATCAGAAACACCCGGTAAGGATCTTGAGAAGCAATCCGCAGCTTTTGGGATCGGGATCGATTCGCTGATAACTGTTTACAATACTATTGAAGGGATTCATAAGATTCCGGCCGGAATTGGAAAGGCTGCAGGCGAATTGATTGCATTTGGTGGCAGGCATTATATCCGGTCAAGGCAGGCCGGGGAAATAAAGAAATATGTCGCCCGCGGCGACACGCTGATTGAAATAATGACCGGTAATCTGCTGGCATTTCTGGAGAAGAAAATATATATTGCTTCTGCCAGCGATTCACTTGGACTGAAAGACCTGATTGCCAACCAGAAAACCGACCTCAAAGAGGAATACGGGATGTACCTGACATCGGTGCTTTCCAAAAACCAATTGCCTCCTTTGGAAAGCGACACGAAATATGTGGAACTGATGAGCAGGCTTGATGATCTGAGTGCGTTGCGAAGACAGACAATAAGCGCAACCAGGGCGCTGCGGAAAGCACACGGCAAGCTTAATGAAGAGCTGAAGAAACGTAAAACAGGTAAAGAGACAATAAAAGAGCTTCAGGGGTTTTATGAAGAGATGAAAACTATGAAATCTATACTATCCGAGATCAATAATGCTAAACAATAATCCATGTTACCGGAGACAACAAAAACGCTGAAAGAAATCCATACTGCCCAGAAAGCAATCCTGAAAGCACTGGATAATATGGCCCTGACCCATGATGAACGGATTGTCCTGCAGAAAACATCCGGAAAGCTAAAAGATATGGAAAGTTCCCTGGTAAAACAACTCGGGAAAGACCTTGTGGAAATGCTGAATTCCGATGCAGCTGACCTTAAAGAACTCACGAAACAGATCAGGGAATCAGCCGAAAAACTTGGCTCAATATCGAAAAAAATTGAAAACGTATCGGCAAAAGTCGCAGCATTGATTTCATTGCTTTCAAAACTGCTGAATGCAGGACTCCTTTAGGATGCGATTAAGAAATACTTTATTGGAATGTGATCGCATTTCTGTGTCATGGTTTGCCTCTGCCCTGAATAAAAAAGATTGTAAAGCGATATTCATTCTGATCATTGTCAGGCCGGCCTGAAGCACTGGACTATTTTATCCCGACCGAAGCGCCGGGACCATTCGGCCAGACAACCAAGCATCATCATGTTCGCACAGTTTTCGTTTTGTAAATCTCTTCTACGATAGTATATAAGATAAAAGCCGCCAGCCTGGCGGTTTTATTATCGGTATCGTACAGCGGGTTCAGTTCGGCAATACTGCATACCACAACTTTACCGGTTTCCATTATCCGGTGAATGATTTCAGCCACAAATCCGGCTGAAAGACCGGCAACGGAAGGGGCGCTTACTCCCGGCGCAACGGAACTGTCAAACACGTCGAGGCATATGGTAAGGTAGATCTCATCCACTTCTTTAGCCAGGTTATTGATCGCATTCAAAATATTTGGCAGGTTTCCGGAGGTCATTGCCCCGGCCGGCAGAAATGTTACATTCAGTTCCCCTGCCCTGTCAAACAATAACCGGGTATTTGACTGCGGCTGTATTCCCAAACACAGATAGTTGAAAGGCAGATTTTTCTTCCGGCACCATTCCGCCATCTGGTAAAACGCTGTGCCGGAGTTCGGTCCCCTGGCCGGTTCGCGCAGGTCGAAATGTGCGTCATAACTAATAATCCCCGTTTTCTTCAGACTTTTACCGTGAGCTCTCTGCATTCCCAGAAAATCAGCCCATGCAATGTCATGCCCGCCCCCGAAGGTCACCGGAAATATTCCTTTCTGCAAAAGGTGACCGATCTTCACTGCGAATTCCTCTTGCGAATCTTCTAATTTACCCTCTTCGCAATAAATATTTCCTCCGTCAACCAATCCGGGATTTTCCTGATCATGATGCCATGCATGATTTGCACAGTACTTCCTGATTTCGTCGGGGCCGTCTTTCGATCCCGGCCTTCCCTGGTTTCGGATGACTCCTTCATCGATACAGTATCCTAAAAAACATACTATTTCCGACCGGTCATCTTTGGCAATGGCAACAGCATCATCATCAAGATCCACCGGCCTGATGATCTGATGCCAGCGTCTTCCGTTTACCCCGTCCTCCGCATCCGTTCTTCCGGTCCAGCTTTTTTCAGAACCTTTTTTATACATATTGATCCGTATTCAATTGATTTGCAACGCGCTCACCCTTTTTCCAGCATAACACAGGTTTAATCCTGCCCTGGTTATACAGGATTTCCCTGAAGTCAGAAAAAGGAAATGCTATGAAATCCGCTAATTTTCCGGAAGTCAGCGTCCCCCTGTCACCGGCATTCAGCGCCCGGGCTGCCCGGCATGTAATGGCAGCAAATGTTTCAGCCACAGTCAGCTTTTCAAATACTCCCAGCAGGGCAGCCTGTACAAGAAGGTCGCCCATCGGTGCCGAACCGGGGTTCCAATCCGATGCAATGGCCAGGCTTGCTCCGGCATCGAGAAGTTTCCTGGCCGGGGTAAAAGGTTGTCCCAGGCCCAGGGACGACCCGGGCAGCGCCACTGCAACTACTTCACTGCCTGCGATCATCTTTAATTCCTTATCGCCTGAAGCTTCGAGGTGGTCGACACTCAGTGCTTTATATTTTTTTGCGATACTGCTTCCGCCTGTGCTGAACTGATCACCGTGAACAGTGATATCCAGACCCATATCAATGACCGGTTCAAGAAAACGACTTGCATCGGTCTCTGAAAAGGCCGATTTTTCGATAAAAATATCAACCCTGTTGCTCAATTTTTCCATGATCATAGCGGGGAGCAGTTCATCGCGTATCATTTCAAGGTATTCTCCCGGCGTTCCTGTAAAATCTTTTGGACAGATGTGGGCTGCAAGGCATGTCGGCACCAGATCGGCTTTTGTCTGCATGTTTGCTTCATGAATGGCCTGTAAAATTTTCAGTTCATCCTTTACCGTAAGGCCATACCCGCTTTTCACTTCAATAGTCGTTACCCCGTCCGACAAATGCCTGCCGGCTCTTTTTACGGTAAGTACAGTTAACTCATCGAGACCTGCCAACCGGGTTTTTGTCACTGTTTCCCATATCCCCCCTCCGCTTTCAGCAATCTGCATGTATGATTTACCTGCAAGGCGTTGCGTATAATCCTGTGCTCTTGACCCTGCCCAGCAGATATGGGTATGCGTATCGATAAAACCGGGCATTGCCACATAGTCGTCGGTAAGCTCTTCAACAGTAGTGTCCTTATGCTTCCTATGCAGTTCATCAAAATCGCCCACAGCAACAATCACTCCTTCGTTGCTGAGTATTCCGGCCTGGGGTATGATCTCCAGCATTTCATCCCTGAGGCTTCCTTTCGGCGGCAGGTTGGCCAAACTGAGCAACTGTGTAAATGGTCCGGTAAGTATATCTCTGTTCACGGGTTACCGGTTTAAGTGAAACTTATCAAGGTTATTGACTGCCTTTTCATATCCTGCGTCGGCATGGCGGTATATTCCGGTTGCAGGATCGTTATAAAGTACACGCCTGAGGCATTTCTCAGCCCGCGACGTTCCGTCGGCAACAACCACCATTCCGGCATGCTGCGAGTACCCGATCCCCACGCCTCCACCATGGTGAAAAGAAACCCAGGTAGCACCCCCCGCGGTGTTAGCCATCAGGTTAAGCAACGGCCAGTCTGAAACAGCATCCGATCCGTCTTTCATTCCCTCAGTCTCACGGTTTGGCGATGCCACCGATCCGCAGTCGAGGTGATCACGTCCGATCACGATAGGTGCCTTAACTTTCCCGATTTTAACAAGATCATTGAAGATTAAGCCGGCCTTTTCACGCTCACCCATCCCGAGCCAGCATATTCTGCTCGGCAACCCCTGAAAAGTTACTTTTCTTTGTGCTTCGTGCAGCCAAATAACCAGCCGGGAATTTTCCGGAAAGGCGTTCACCAATGCTTCATCGGTTATTCTGATATCATTAGGATCACCTGATAAAGCAACCCAGCGGAACGGACCTTTACCATCGCAAAATAAGGGACGGATAAATTCGGGCACAAACCCGTTGTAATTAAAAGCATGGCCTTCCCCACCCTGTTTTGCAAATTCACGGAGATTATTGCCGTAGTCAAAAGTAATGCTCCCTCTTTTCTTCATCTCAAGCACGAATCCAACATGCCTGGCCATGCTCTTAAGGGCTCGCTGTTTATATCGGACAGGATCTGTTTTTCTGAGTTCACGGGCTTCATGAAGTGTCAGTCCGTTTGGCACATAACCATGCACCGGGTCATGGGCCGATGTCTGATCGGTAAGCACATCGGGGATAATACCGTCAGCAAGCAATCGTTCCAGAGTATCTCCGATATCGCCAACCAACCCGACCGATACTGCTTCACCGTTTTTCTTTGCCCGCAATACCGTGGTTTTTGCGTCATCATAATCATCCGTCATCCGGTCCAAATATCCTGTTTTCAGCCGTTTACTGATCTTTTCAGGATCAACATCCACGCCCAGAAATGTTGCACCTGCCATGGTTGCTGCAAGTGGCTGTGCACCGCCCATGCCGCCGAGACCTCCTGAGACTAATAGTTTATGGCTCAAATCGCCGTTGAAATATTTTTTTCCGCATTCTGCAAATGTTTCATAGGTCCCCTGTAAGATCCCCTGTGTTCCGATATAGATCCAGCTACCTGCGGTCATCTGACCGTACATGATCAACCCGCGCTCTTTCAGCTTCTCAAAATGATCCCAGTTGGCCCATGCGGGCACAAGGTTACTGTTAGCGATCAGTACCCTCGGAGCTTCAACATGTGTGCGGACGATCCCCACAGGCTTGCCCGACTGTATCAAAAGACTGTGTTCATCATCAAGCTCCAGCAGAATCCTGATTATATCCCGGACAGCCTCAATATTTCTGGCTGCCTGTCCTGTTCCCCCATATACGATCAGGTGTGCCGGATCTTCGGCCACTTCGCTGTCGAGGTTATTCAGGAGCATACGCAGTGGGGCTTCTGTCTGCCACGACCGGGCATGAAGCCGTGAACCATGGGGTGCCCTGTATTTGGGATGAACGGCGTATTTACTTATAAAGTCCGAATAGTTCATCGTATTCTCCGTTTAAGTTCATCTTTTCCCGGTGTGCAAATTCGTTGGCCGTATTCACCAGTTTCCCGGTTCGTATCAATTCCGCTGCAGCCTCTATATCGTCTGCAAACACACGGTCCTCTTCCACATGATCGATCCTGGAACGCACCAGGTTGTGGCATGCCTCAAGCACCATACCCGATCGTAACGGCCTCCTGTAATCGAATGCCTGTGCAGCGGTGGTGAGTTCCACCGCCAGTATTTTTTCAAGGTTATCAATGATCATGAGTGCTTTACGGGCGCTTACGGGACCCATACTGATATGGTCTTCCTGTCCGAGTGAGGTGGGAATGCTGTCGGCGCTTGCCGGGAAACAAAACGATTTGTTTTCGCTTACGAGGGCCGCTGAAGTATATTGCGGGATCATAAAACCAGAATTGATGCCTGTATTCTTCATCAACAGAATGGGCAAACCATTCTTACCTTCGAGTAAAAGGTAGGTCCTCCGGTCGGATATATTACCGATCTCAGCGGCAGAAAATGCAGCGTAATCTAAGGGAAGTGCAAGCGGCTGGCCATGAAAATTCCCGCCGCTGATTGTGTTTTCGGCATCGAGAACGATGGGATTATCGGTAACCGAATTGAGTTCAATATGCACCATTTCTTTCAAGTGCAGCCAGGCATTGCGGGTTGCACCATGAACCTGGGGAATACACCGCATTGAATACGGATCCTGTACCCTGTCGCAATTCTGGTGTGAGTCCACCATCTCCGATCCTTCGAGAAGAACCCTGAGCCTGTGCGCGACGAGTTGTGCACCCACGTATGGCCTTATCCGGTGCAGTTCGGGGTGGAATGGTTTTACGGAACCCAGCGACGATTCAAGTGACATGGCACCGATGATGTCAGCCGCTTCAAGGCAGTTGTGCAACCTTTCCAGCACCTTAACTGCCAGGGCGGCTATAAACTGGGTACCGTTAATGAGGGCAAGCCCTTCTTTCGGACCCAGTTCAAGAGGCTGAAGGTTTTCCTTACGGTATACTTCCGTGGTATCTGTCATCTTACCCCGGTAATAAACTTTTCCGAGGCCGATCAAAGGCAGAAAAAGATGAGCCAGCGGTGCCAGATCGCCTGAAGCGCCGACCGATCCCTGTGACGGAACAACGGGTATGATCTTTTTTTCAAGAAAAAGCATAATTCGTTCAAGGGTTGAAAAAGCTACCCCTGAATATCCCCGGCATAATGCGTGAAGCTTAAGGATGAGCATGAGGGCGGCTGTTTCGGCAGTTACAGGATAGCCTGTACCCACACTATGGCTTTTGAGTATGTTTACCTGCAAGTGCCTGATCTCGTCTCTGGAAATTGTTGTAGTACATAAAGGTCCAAAACCCGTATTCACACCATAAAGAACCCTCCGGCTTTCGACAATCTTGCGGATAAAATTCCTGCTCCGCTCAATTCTCCCAGTTGCAGCTTTATTGATCTTTCCCCGTACCGTGTCGCGGGCAAGATCAAGAGCTACTCCTGTGGTCAGGTGATCGATCCCGTAATTAAAGGTTTTCATTATTCCCGTAATTTACCTGGATAATAAAAGTATGCAATCGGGTTTATCCCTGCAACGACTTATATCATGGATTTGCAAAGCTTTCAGAGGAATGGAAGCCTCCGTAACAACCAGTTGCCAAAGTCAGCTCCGATCAATCTCTGGCATAGCGGACATCTTTCTCAAAAAGTAACCAGTCGATGGCAGATTTTGTTGTATTGAAAATACGGTGTTGATAATTCTCTAGTTTTAATAACGATTCATAATATATCGAGAAAGCTGTCTCTTTCGGATTTGTATGAATTACTGCCACCCTCACGGAATTGAAACAGGGGAGATTTTTCTCGAGCGTTTTGACCACCTCTGAAAATTCTACAACCAAGAAGGTGTATTCGGCATTCCGGAGATCAGATAGGATCCTGAGATCCTTAGCAATATTCCTGTTCTTATAAATAACAGTCTTGATGATACCGGCTATATCTCCGATTTTAACCGAACCTTCATAATTTACTTCCACGATACCCAATGAATCATTATTTGTATATGTTACCATATGCAGGTATTTACTATTTGAGCGAAAAGAGATTGAATGGTATATGTTGAACTGAAATGAAAGCACACGGGGCCTAATGCAGTTTTGTGAACTTTAAAAATACAAAAAAATCCGATACAGTCACTATTTCATTCTAATTAATCCAGGAATTTTGCAGATGCCAGCCATTGATATCCAAACACAGCAGGTCATGATACCGGTTTCCATCTAGCGCATGTAGCGGAATAAAAATAACCCGGTTGGGTTATTCGAAAACAATTCGTTCATAAAGATGTTATTAGTATATTCTCATTCTTTATTAACCTATCATATGTTCATGAAACCAAGAATACTCTTAGTACCGTTATTGGTGTTCTCCGTTTGCGCCATTTACGGACAGGCAGGACTGAAACCTGACAGTGCAAGCCTGAATGCTATGGAAAAAATTCAATTCCTTACAGGCAACTGGAAAGGAACCGGATGGATACAGATGGGAAAAGAAAGGCATCAGTTCGATCAGCATGAAACAGTAGCTCAGAAAATAAACGGTTCTGTGCTTGTCATCGATGGCCTTGGCAAAGATTCAGCTACCGGTGAAATTGTTCACCAGGCTCTCGCGGTGATTTCGTATGATCTGGCTACCGGCAAATATGTCATTCGTGCATTTCGCGGAGACGGAAATTCTGTTGATGCTGACGGATTGGTTGAAGAGAACGGCAGCTTTGTCTGGGGTTTTTCCCTTCCCCAGCAAGGTGAGGTAAAATACACCATTCACCCGGTCGACGGAAGATGGGTCGAGAAAGGTGAATTCAGCCAGGACGGCAGCAACTGGTTCCAATTCCTGGGAATGGATTTGAAAAAGGAATAACACAGCTTAGTGCCTTAATCTGCACCCCTGCATCGCCGTATCCAACTCTCAGGCATTACCACCCGCAGAAGGAAGAGCAATAGTAGATTTTTCATGCTGATTATACAACTTGATATGCAGGAATTTATTGTATTATCGTGAAGAGCAGAATTGAAACCTGAACATTGAAAACATCCGGTTGAAATACTGCTCCGTAGTTTTACCGCATTTTATGACCCTCAGGTTCCAAAGGCATACCCAAACCTAATTCCATACGTCACCAGCCTGACTCCGGGTCTTCCGGTATCTTTAATATGATCAGCACTTCCGAACAGGTTAATGGTTTTGGCATAGCCGCTAATGCATAATGTTCCGGAGGCCATTGAAAACCCTCAGGAAGAATGGTACCAAAGCCATTAGTGAAATAATGTCAGGTGCCGGTTTATAGCCTAAAAGTTATGTTCCCCCCCTGCCGGCCGAACTATTTCAGGAATATGGTGTTTCACATTACATTGAAGCTTTAATGATCATTTTGGTTTTTATGGATCAACTTTCTTTCCCCTGTTATCATAAACTTATTTTATGTTTTTAAACCCATCAGTATGAACATTAGCAATCTTAAATTAGGCGCCATAGGAATATCGATCCTTGCGTTTCCTGCATTCTCATTCGCACAGGAACTGTCTTATGAATTTATTGGTGTTGCCGGCGATAACTGGCATTTTGAAACGGTACAAAGCCATACTGCATTTACTCCATTCGGTACCAATTACTATGATCCTGAAAGTTATGGATACAGTGAATTATGGGATAATCCTTCCTTTTTTGCACCCCATGTGATCGGTAATTTTGATTCCACAAGAACCCGGGCCCATTTTGCCCAGCTGCAATCGATTGGCGCCAATGTAATTCGCATTTTCCTGTCACCAATTAAGTTCGAGCCGTCTCTTTACCAGCTTAACGATACAAGTTTTCAGAAAGTCGATAAAATTATTTCACTGGCTAAAGAATACGATCTTCGCATTATTTTCGACCTGGTTGAAGGTTGGGAAGGTGCACCTGACGACTCATGGATAAGCTGGGATTACTATGCCGACGAGGTTAGTATGCAGGGCCTTGAATTCCTTGCTAAGGAATTTGGGAACCGGTATAGGGAGGAACCGGCGATATTTGCATGGGATCTTACTAACGAACCTTTCGCAAGATGGTCCGATGGCAATATGGATGAATTATGGATTGATTGGGTGCATCTGAAATATGCGGCGGAAGACAGCTTACTGTCACACTGGCACGATTACCCGCTCGGAGGTGAAACATGGGAACATATTCTTGAGCCCGCAGATAATGTAAATGTCCTGAATGATCCCCGTTTGTTTGATTTTCAACTCTTTCGTGAAGATGTGGCTTATAACTGGACCAAACGGCTTGTAAAAGCATTAAAAGAAGCAGATCCGAATCATATGGTAACTATAGGTCTCGTGCAGATGAGCGTACCCCTGCGACAAAACTCCGGTGATCCCGGTGGCTATCCGGCTTTTAATCCTCAAAAGCTGGCACCGCTGCTCGATTATGTTTCGGTGCATGGTTATGACTGGTGGGATGACTATGACAGTACATTTATTAGGGGTTTGCTGCGTTACTGCTATGCCGGTAAACCTGTATTGCTGGAAGAATACCAGTATGAAAATTCCACCATTGATGGCACGCTTGGCAGTGCATCGGGCTGGGTAAGCTGGGCAGCCTATGCCGGACCCGGCGAAACCGATCCTGGCGCTTACCTGTTCATGTCAGATGGTAGTATAAATACAAACGGAACGGATTTTCAATCCAAAGCGCCTGTCATTAAAAATATGGTTCCTGTAAGGCAGGCAGATGCCGGACTCATCGATGCCGATCTTAAAATTCTGGTGACAGATGGTACTTACCCAGATTCACTTTACAACCGGTATATTCAGATGCAGCAAAGTATTACCGGACCGATCGGTTTTAACATACTCAATGTAAAACTGCCTGTTCAGGATACAACCGGGGAATTAACAGATGCTGTTGTTCAACCCCTGGGTATTGTGATTAATGCAAATTATCCGAACCCTTTCACCTTCGAAACAGCGTTTGAATATGAACTCGCCGAAGAGGCCTCCGTGACACTGGAAATATTCAATGACCTGGGTCAGAAAGTAATTACTCTGGTAAATACAAAACAATCACCCGGCCGGTACTCCTCATTGTGGAACGGGAAAAGCGCTGCCGGGAGAAACGTTCCATCGGGCCACTATTTTTACAGACTCCAGGTTAAAGGGGTACTGAAGACAGGACAGCTTGTATTGATCCGGTGACATGAAGAAGTTGAAAACGTAAACAGGCATGAATCAACTACCTCGCAGCAAGCTGACGAGGTATGTAAGAGATAACTATAAATTTTTCCGCATCAAGGTGCGGGGAACCGATCCCGCCTGGGGCGGGAGAGCTCGGCGAAGCCAATAAGACCATGATATCCCGATTGTTTCGCATCGGGATCAGTTCGACTTAGTAATTTCAGTTCTCTATCGTTTCTGAAATTACAGTCTCACTGGTTTAATTTTCATTCCTGAAAACATTCTGGTAACGAAAATGATTAAAACGCCCGGTTAAGGTATCTCTCCTTTTTTAGCTATATTTAATCATTGGAAATACATTAAAGTAACCTCATTATGAAAAAAACGCTTATTTTACTGTTGATCGTTGGTGCATTCATACTTGGTTTAACTATGGAAAAAAAGAAAAATACACCGCTCATACCTGAAAAACAGATGGTACAGGTTGGTATTATTGTAAAGAATATTGAGAAATCGTCGCAGGCCTGGGCCGATTTCCTTGGATTGGAAAAAGTCCCTGCCGTATCGGTGACATCGAACAACGAATTAAATCCTACGATGTTCAAAGGCAAACCTTCAGACGCGAAGGCCAAACTGGCTTTTTTCGAGCTCGACAACATCACGGTGGAACTCATAGAGCCTCTCGGCGGCCAAAGCACCTGGCAGGAATTTCTCGACACCCGGGGCGAAGGCATACACCATATTGCCTTCAATGTGAAAGGCATGAAAACGCAAATCAGTAATTTTGAAGAACATGGCATTCCTCTGGTACAGCACGGCGGCTGGGACGGGGGCGAATACAGCTATATGGATGGCTCCGGCAGCCTTGCTCTTATTGTGGAGTTGCTCGAACACTATAACAGGTAATGCTGTGTTTTGGCGCTTAAAATAATTATCGATTTACAATAAATATTTATCAATATGCGATAATAAATTATCGTATTGCGATAAAATAATTAACATTGCACCAAACTATATGAGTCAAAGTCAATCCATGACGCGGAATGGTGATTATATTTCAATAATAGGCCTTGAACAGACCATTTATAGAATTCTAAAAGTAATTCCTACCTTATTTGGAGCCCGTGGTAAACAGATATTTTTCTATACCTGCAGGTTGATCTGGGAACCGCTCCTGTTTTGATATCTTCCGGTCAATCATTTAATCACCCGATCACTCTTCCGAAATTGAATTCACAAAATCATCATAATTCTTCCTGGCCAGTTCAAGCGCTTTCTGTGCTTCTTTGAGCTTTGCATTGGCAGCCTTTTCCATATCGAGTCCTTTCTGCATATCAGATTTCGCCCTGGTGGCCAGCTTGGTGAGAGTTTTGATCTCTGTTTCTTTTGCTTTCGATTCTTCTCTGTACTTTGCATCCAGTACTTTCAGATCCGCCTCTGCTTTCTTTGCGGTTTCAGTATCTTTTGATTTGGCCTGTTTATTCAACGCCTTTGTATTGGTCTTGTAATCCTTTTCAAGCTGTTTCTGTACGGCCTCCACCTCTGCAAAATCTTCTTCTGCTTTGCTTGTTCGCGATTCGCTGTCGGTGATCAGCGAATCTGCTTTTGTCAGTTTTGCTTCCGCATCGGCCACTTTAGACTCGGCCATTGTCACTTTGTTCTTCAGGTTCCGGATTTTTACTTCGTTTTTATCAACCTGTGCAAAAGACTGGGCAAGAAGGATGAAACATCCCAGTGCAATGCTGAAAAGATGCTTTATGTTAAAACTCTTCATATCTTAAAGGTTTTTTAAATTGTGTATTTAAGATACGAAATATTCCGTAGATTGAGAAAAATCTTTTGGTAATTTTATGCTTTATTGTTTCAGGACGGCAACAGAAATATCACTCGACCGAGAAGAAACATCTGCCGCAACGTTCATTTCCGTCCTCACTGTCATAGCCACGAACCGCAACCGCATAATCGCCTTTAATGTCGGAAGTGTAAAAAGAAACAATAGTCTTTTGACCAGTTGACAAATGGATGTGTGAATCCCAGTATAACAGATTACGCCGGTCAGGGATCCTTGAATTATCCGAAGGGAAACCTCTAACCGGACTTCCGGGTTCTTCATCTGCAAATAATGTATACCTGAAAAACATGTTGTTCTTGTTCAGTTCCATCCCGGCCATGTCCTTATTTTTTGAGTATATGCTTATCAGTCCGTCGTATCTCGATCCGGCCACAATATAGCCTTTGTCTATTACCTCGATCCTTTCGATTCTGTTTACGGGTGTTTTTAACAAAAATTCCATGTTTTCAACAGGTATATTATCCATTAAAATAAGCGGAAATGAATTCGAAAGGCTTGTTGTTCCTGCATTTTTAAGATAAGGTATCTTTTTCTTATATTTTACATATACATCGGGTATAAGCTCAATAAAAAACTCTTCCAGGTTTGGCAATTCAATATATTTATCGGTATAAAAAATATGTTTTGCACTCCCGTAAAAAACAACAGGATTATCAGAATTGTTTTTTTGGTCTTTTAAGGGTTCCAGGTTTACTTTATACTTCTCATTCAATTGCCGGGTTATCATCATCTCCCGCACCAGTTCCCTTTCATCTTCATTAAGTTGAAATGCCTGAAAGGGCAATGCTACAGGTTTGTTGCAAAAGTCATTGTCAATATATATTTCTGCATCTAACGTATCGGGCACTTCGGCCCCGATATAGAAATCGTGTTCACCCTTCATATGCGGAATAGTAAAAACGAACCTGCCCTCTTTATTAGTAAAAAAAACGGACAAGTATTCCCCGTGCAATGGGATGGTAAGATATACCGGGATGTTTTCCACCGGGATGCGGGTTGTTTTCTCAATGATCTTTCCAGAAACTGAAATTCCCCTGATTTCGGGCAGGTATTCGATATTTCCGGATGAACAGGTATCTGGTTTCGGTTCTGCAGGAAAATACGAAAGCAGTGTATCCCCGACCCCAACTTTTACCACAGATATACAATAATTATCACAGGAGACTGATCCGGCACCGGCAGGGAATAGTTCAACTTCTGCCTTTTGTCTTGTTTTATATTTCTTTTCAGAGGCGGAACATATGATGCCGTTCATTCTGTCCGCCGGGTTCACCCTGTTTGATTGCGGTTTCTGATGTCCTGTTAATGCCTCGGGAGCAGCCTCAAAATCAGGCAAAAAAGGATTTACAATCTTAATCTCCTGATATCCATAATCATATACTGAAAAGTTGCGCATCCATTTTGTGTATGCCCTCAGGTAATAGTTGCCTGAAAAGATATTATCCGGAATTGTCAGCACCCCTGAAGTACCCGATTGATCTAACGGTACCTTTAACCCTATTAATTTTTGTCCATTCCATGCAATCAGTTCAACATACAATACACTGCTCCAGGTGAAGGGCTCCATTTCCTTAAAACAGGTATATGCGGCCATGAAATATATTTTTTCACTTGTGCAATAGAGTTTCCGGTCGGTGAACAGCATGATCCTTTCTCCGGATACACCCGGTGCTTTAACATATCCTGTGAAAGGCTCACTTAGCTGGCTCATTGCAGTATCTTGAAAAAGAAGCATGTAAAAAACCAATATCATGAGCATGGTTCTCCTGTTGATTTTGCCATGTGTTTCCTTCATATGTAGCAATGTACTTTCCATATTTTATGAACCATCAATCGTTCCAAAAATCGGGTTTAAATTGTGTTCCTCCCCCCGATAATCTGCAATCTACGCATTCCGGCTCCATATCTATAATGAACTTTCCAAACTCATTTCCTGTTAGAAAAGCGGGGATAGGAATTTTTTCGTAATATTTACTGTTCCAATAATTTATAAAGGAAATCAGGCTGTCTTCAAGTTGCCGGAATGTATCATAATGGTATTCAAAGTATATTCCGGAACACTTTTCGGGAGGCGGGACATAAATCCTTTCCAGGAAAGTGTGCTTTACCGCACAGGAAGAAGCCCAGAAAAATCCCAGGACTATTTCATCAGGTTTGTTCACATTTTTAATATTCGACCTGGTCTGGTTAGGCTGGCCCGTGTATATTCCACCCGATTCGGTCAGTTCCCGTTTCTTCTCCTCCCAGTAAGTGTATGCATCTTCATTCAACGTATACTGTTTCAGGGTTGAAGAATATTTAATGATCAGCTTATCTGATGAAATTTCTATAAAATACAGCGGGATCAGCTTTTTCCGGTTCTCCTCCAGGTCAACAGTGCTTGAAGAATACAGCCCGGTGATGTTTTTGGAGATCCAGCAATTGTATAAACTATCCGATCTGAAACTGTACAGATGCAAATTTTGGCCGTCATAATACCCGCGCATCTTTTCTCCTGCATGAACCTGCCATGTTTCTGTAAGTTGCCAGCGATAAAACCTCGATGCATCAAGAGGTGCATTAATATCCACATAAAATTGCCATCCTTCAATGGTTTCATCATTTGTATACCTCGAATACTTGAATTCTTTAAGACAATAGAAACTATCCACCGGTGCGGTTTCCAGCAGGGTCTGGTATCCCGATTCATAATTATTCCCCGCCGGGGTACTAAAAATAAGCTTATACCGGGAGTTGTACTTCAGAAGCGCATCATCAATATCAGCTACATATTCACCATCCGATTCTTCCTCAAAAATAAATGCATTCCCTGAATCATCCAGTACACTCACAAAACAATCCTTTACCGGTGTATATTCAGGTTCTGTCACTGCCGAAGATCTTGAAATTTTTATCACCTGCCTTTCCTGCCCCTTTATCAGGCTTCCATCAACCGTTAACAGATTTGTCTCTTCGCCGATATCGGGAATAAACGGGGTAATGCAACAGACTATAAATATGATCAGGCTTGCGGTCGTTAAACATACAGATAGCCGTATGGTCCGTCTTTGTGTTATCCCTTTTTTCATATCATGCAATTTAACATGTCCTTGTCATTTTCGCTTAAGCAGTTTATCGTTCATTCATTTAAATAATTTCCAAATTTGTAGTTCCAGGAAATGGTGAATATGGGCAGGGCAAAGATGGATAATTTATATCCTTTCACTTTTCCTCTTTCTGCAGCATAATATACCGAATATGCATTTTTGCGGCCAAGAACGTTATACAGGCTAACCATCCAGAAACTGTGTAACGGTTTCTTTTTAATCAGGTTGCCTTCCAAATTTGCTGACAAATCCAGTCTGATATAATCAGGTATCCGGTATTCATTTCTTTCCGAAAAATGCAACAACTGCTGTCCTTCCGAATAATAAACAGATATTGGATACGTGATCGGACGGCCTGTGGTATAAATAAAATTTGCGGACAGGCTTAAACGTCGATTGGTCCGGTAGTTCATAACGAGATTTAGGCTATGAGGCCTGTCATAATTTGACGGATATATCATGCCATTATTGATCTGATTTTCTTTTTTCACACCATCGACCTTCATCAGAGAACGGGAAAAACAATACGACGCCCATCCCGAAATTTTACCTGCATTTTTGTGGATCATAAGCTCTATGCCATTTGCATGTTGTTTCCCCTGCAATACTTGTGTTTCTATAGGATCAACAGAAAGAAATTCTGTCCCGTCTTTGTATTGTACTTTATTGCTGATCCATTTCTGATACACCTCGAGAGATGCTTTAATGCCCGTATTTCTGAAATTATGATAATATCCTAAAGACAATTGATCTGCTAACGCAGGAGGTATATGTGAATCGCAGAGTTTCCATTGATCATCCGGAGAAACAGCGATTGTATTGCTTAACATGTAAATATATTGATACATCCTGTTATAGGAGGCTTTCAGGGAATTAGTATTCCCGATAAGATAATTCAATGCAATCCTGTATTCCGGGCCGGAATAAAGCTTCACCAGGTCTCCGGCGTGATAAACCTGTTTTTCAGTGATATTATTAATGTTTCGTATATCCTCAGGATAGTATTTATAGGTTACTGCCGGCCCCAGTTGCCCGTAGTAGCTATACCTGAGCCCTGCCTGCAAACTGAGATCCGGATACAATGCAAATTCATCCGAGATATAGAATGCGCCTTCCAGTCCCTGCTCCTTTCCCAGTTCCGCGGGAATTCTCAATGATTCTCCTCCATAGGGCAGTATGCTCCCGCGGTCAAGATTATAGTATATTAAGCTTCCCCCGAAATCAAACCGGTGATTGAAACGGGTAAGGTAGGAAAAGCCCGCGTCGGCTTCGTATTGTTCAATGGAATAATCATGTGTAAATGCTTCGGAGGCATTGGTCTTATCAGTATTCTCAAAAATATACCGGCTGTAAATCAATGAAAATTCCGAAGCAACCGACGAAGAAAAAATATGTTTCCAAATCGCTGAAGCACCGGTGTTTGAATAGGCATAGTCATTGATCGAGGACAGTGAAAATTTATCTGAACTGCCATAACCAAAGAGCTTTAGCATGTTTCTTTCATTCAATTCCGCATGAATACCCAGCGATACATCATAAAAAAATGCACTGCTTTTGCGTATATCCCTGTCTTTGATTTTTTTCAATATCCAGTCGGAATAGGAACTGCGCCAACTGGTCACCAGGGATACCTTGTCTTTTATTACGGGTACTTCAAACGAACAATGCGCTGTTACGGGACTTATTCCTCCTTTTCCGAAAAACTTTTTCTTGCTTCCCTGCCGTGTTGTGATATCAAATATTGAAGCGAGCCGTCCCCCATAACGTGCCGGAATATTGCTCTTGTACAGTGTAAAATTGTTAATAATATCCGGACTAAATGCGCTGAAAAAGCCAAACAGGTGTGATGTATTGTATACGGGTATTTTATTGATATAAAACATGTTCTCATCGGTTGAGCTGCCCCTGACATTGATCCCCGATGAACCTTCCCCCACATTTTGCACACCGGGCAGCATTTGAGCCACTTTTAAGATATCCCTTTCGCCCAGAATAACCGGTATTTCCTTAATGGATTTAATGGCAATCCTTTCATAACCCATCTGCATACCCTTGACATTATCATAAAGGTTAGCGGTTATCCTGGCCTCGTCAATCTCAACAAGCGTTTTTTTCATCTCAATGGTAATGTCACCACTGGAATAGACCTGAAGATAGTATTCCAGCTGTTTCATTGACATGTAATTAAAAAGCACCTTATATTTTCCCGGAACTACAGCAAGCCTGAAATGCCCGTCAATATCGGTAACGATCCCCATTTTCAGGTCCTCAACATAAACGGTAGCACCGATAAGAGGTTCACCCGTTGCTTCTTCAAGAATTTTTCCGGTTATAATGCAGGAAGAACCGGATACGGTCTTTTGCCTGTTTCCGACAGTGATTACCGGCACTGAGGCGATTATTTTGCCGTCGAGATATTTCCTTTCAATACCGGTTATACTGTCTTTATAAGTTGTAGTGGCTGTAATTGTTTGAAGATGATGCGTATACACGGGCAATTCGGTAATCAGTGACTTACCAGGGTAAATGTAAATCGTATGATTTTCTGTGTAGAAGTTAAACCCTGCCGGTTCCAGCACACTGGTTAAAATACCGGAGAGCCTGCGGCCTGAGTCTGAAAAGGTCACACCAATATCCTTCACCCATTCCGGCCTGAAATAAAAAACGAAAGCAGTAGTTTTTTCCACCTCTTTGACAAAATCTTCAAAAGGCATATTGCTGAATTTCCCCGATATCATGGTATCGGGTTGCTGACCCTGCATGATCACAAGAAAATTAAAGCCAATCCAGCAAAAAAATATTTTCTTTATCATTTTAACTGATAGCTGGTAAATAAACCTTAGCCGGCATCCAGGATTTCACGGCAATAGTTCAGCAATCCCTGGATCCTTTCATCTTCACATTTAGTCACTTTTATATGGTGCTGTTTGAAGTATTCTTTTATCCGATTGTGATATTGCCCGGGGAAAAGTCTTATAAAAGATCTGTTATCGGAGTATTCTCTCAGTGTATTACCAATAAAAAGATACGATTTCTTTTTGCTATCTGAAAATTCGTAGGACATGAACCCTCGTTTATGAAAAGAATTAAACCGCTCCTTATACCAGAAATAGAAACATTTCAAATTATCAGAGTCGGAAATTACCTGGTAAAACCGGGATTCTTTTCCCTCAAAAGAGTATTTTCCGAATATTTTGCCTTCAAAACTGAAAGCCGATATGAAGTCATTGGGCAGGATGATCCAGGTATTTGAATTTTGCAGTGTATAATAAATGACCAGTTCCTGTTCATAAATATCATACTTCATCTCAATCCCTTCATATTCCTTATTCCGGAATGCCAATGTTCCTTTGTAAAATTGATTTTCAGACAGAAAAGGATGACCGATGGCATCCCTGTAAAAATCTTCGTAAAAAATGCCGTTCACCAGTTCCTGGTCGAATCCGTATTCATTTTCCACAGCATGATACAATTCACTATAATCAAACTGAATATCGGAATGAAGCTGTTGGGAATATCCGGCAGGAAGGATTATAAACAGTATACTAAAAACCGATACTAAACTGGGAACTGAAGAGTGATTCATGTCAATAACCTAATGTTGATTGTATTGCCGGGTGCATCAAAAGCCTTTTTAAATAAGGGATGAATAAAAAAATTAATCATTTTATCCATGTAAATATAACCAGTTTCATATATAATCATAGACGATTTTTCCTATTAAATACCCTAAATAAAATGCGTACTATTTGAGAAAATTCAGGAGTCAGAATATTGAATACCGATTTGCTGGTTTGAATGCATCAATCTTCAGTAAAACAGATCGGATAACCCGGTTCCGGGCTGACCCGGACTTCCGGATAAGCTTTAATGCGTGTGAATTTACAGCAAACCGGACGATCCGGAACATACGCAGAGGCCTGAAAAGTCCCGTGCATCAGCTTGCCGGAAAGCACATTTTTTTTTGATCACTCAGCTCGTGTGCCATCCAAATTTATTGGTTTCCGTTCATTAAGGCCAGCATATTTGAGGTAAACGAGGCAGTCTGGTTTCCCAATACCGAAAAAAAGCCGATATCAACCTGCTCCACTATTTTTAAGGCTTTCCGAATGATTGCCCTTCCCTCTGAAGTCAGCGAAATGTTTTTTGCCCGGGTGTCGGTTGTGTCTTCAGTCCTGCTGATATATCCTTTCTATGGTGCTGGTTTTACCAGGTAAAAGGCTGCTGTTTATCAGTAATTCAACCCAGGTACCGGTCCAGCTCACTTTTCAGGCCTTCGGAAATCCCCGTCAGGGGAAGCCTTACCTCAGCACTGCTGATCAGTCCTTTTTTTGCAAGTATATACTTTATCGGCGCCGGGTTCGGCTCTTTGAACAGCAGCGGGATGACCCTTTCGAATGTTTTCCAGGTATCCAAAGCTGTTTTATGATCGTTCTTGTCTACAGCCTGCTTAACCGCTACAAATTTTTCGGTATTGAGGTGGGAAGCGGCTAAAATGCCCCCGTCTCCCCCAAGCACCAGGTTCATGTAAAACAGGATATCTTCACCCGTAAGCACGGCAAAATGATCAGGCCTGCTGAATATCAGGTCAATGGTCTGGTTGATGTTTCCGCTTGAATCCTTCACACCGGCTATGTTGTTCAGTTGCGATAATCTCAGCAGGGTTTCGTTCTCGATGTTCCTGCCCGTGCGGTAAGGAATATTGTAAATAATGATTTTCAGGTCGGTGGATTCCGAGATGGCCTTAAAATGTTCGTATATTCCTTCCTGGCCGGGCCTGTTGTAATACGGACAAACCGAAAGGATCCCATCGACTTTGTATTTTTCAAGTATCTTAATCATTTTCAGTACCTTATGGGTGTTGTTCCCACCCAGGCCGAAATATACCGGCACCCTGTAGTTGTTGAACTCAATGGTTTTTCCTAGCAACTCTTCAAATTCATACTCTTCGATAGTCGGACTTTCGCCTGTTGTACCATGCGGGATCAGGCCCGATATCCCTTTGGGGATGTAGTGACCGATCAATTTTCCGTACGAGAGGTAATCAATTTTGCCGTCTAAAAATGGTGTTACAACGGGTAACCATACGCCTTGTAGTCTCTTCATTGGTCTGGTTTTTTGATTTGTGTCAGCTGATAATTTGTATTTATGGTTAACGTTTTTAATGGCGAATTTGAGATAAACAATAAAAAGGACAACGGCAATTAATGCTACCAGGTAAACAACCTTTTCATCTCTGATCCTGCTCCATCACCTTTCGGATTCTTCATGCCTGCTTCTCCGGAATTTTCACGGATGCTTTTTTGAATACAAACCATCTCTTTGCCGGCCGGTATTGCAGATCCTCCTTTTGGGCCCTGACCTTGTCGGTATGCTTGAGATAACCCCGGTTTGTCCTCGACAAACTTCGCATCAGTGTGGTAAATCCGATACCCCCGGTTATTTTTTTAGGGTAAATATAGTTCGTTTCGTTTATTCTTCGAAACAAACCATTTGTTTATACTGTCAAAAAAATTCCCGCTATGGCCAGAACAACTAATGACATGGAAATGCGATATCCTTCGGCTTGTTATTAAGATTTATTTTTTTATATGACCGGGTTACTCTTTCAGAATTTTTCTGAATTCAAAAGTCTTTCCGTTTCCGAGCTTTAACAGGTAAACACCAGGTAAAAATTCCGAAGTCTGTACAACGGTTTTTTCAGTGACATCTCCCCTGAATACAACCTGTCCTGCTGCATTCACTATTTCAAAACGTAGGGGATTTGCGTCCCCTTTCAGTTCAATAATCAACCGGTCAGCTCGATGGCAATAATGCTGTCGCATCCAACTGCGATGGGTATTATGGCAGTTTTCGTTCCCGAAGTGGTGTATACCATCCCGTCAGGTGCAGTATAGCTGTTGCAGACAGTTTCAGTGAGCGGAAAAGATGAGCTGTTTTTAATGGTCAGATCAAGGGTTATAATGCTGTCGCAACCTGCCGAATTGGGTATCACGGCAGTTTTAATCCCCGAAGTAGTGTAAACTGCTCCGTCAGGGGCAGTAAAACTATCGCATACCGTTTCGGCAATTGAATCGAATGTGCTGTGGTGTACGGTCAAATTTACCGTAATGATGCTGTCGCAGCCCAATTCATCTGCAAGGGTATCTGTGTAAATTCCGCTGTTGGTCCGGATATACTTTCCGGATGGTGAAGTAAGCGTATCGCAGACGAGCGGAGATATTGCGGAAACGCTGACGGTTTCGAAATAAAGGGCCCAGATTTCACATTGGCTGAGAGAACGCATCCAGACATCCACCTGGTCGATTTTACCTGAAAAGTATTCATCCAGGGAGTTTGGTGTTCCATAGCTGCAGATAATACTCCGATTGATGCATTATATGTACCGGCACCAATATTACTGGACGAGCTGCTGCTGATATCTACCTGACTGGATTGCAACAGGCCGTCTACATAGAGTTTCATGGTGCTGTTTCTTGTGATCACGCCTGTAATCAGATGCTACATTCCGTTATTAACCGGATTGTCAGAGAGCAACTGTTTTTGAGAAAATCCTCCTGTACCGGGACAATAAATCAGGGCTGCTTTTCCTCCTGCACCGGGATATATCATAATATCATAGCCAGGCTGTGTGCTCCCGTGAGAACCTTTGGAATAAATTCGGGCTCCACTGGAAGAGGTCGTATTTATCCAGGCTGATATTGTAACATCATTCGCTCCAGGGTTCAGCAGCGGATTATCTGTCAGGTCAATCCAGTTACCGGCTCCGTCAAACTGGCAGGCGCTGTCTGCCGCACCTTGTCTGTCGGTTGTCAGCAATGCCCCGGATACAGTTCCATCTATCCCGTTACCACTTGCATCAAGTGCATTTCACGAAAACGACCACCAGCCCCTTAAACTGTCTGAAGATACATATCCAGGAATCTGTGCAGTAATGCGTAATGCTATTATCAGCACACCTACAAAAATGAATACCCGTTTCAGTGGTTACGTTTTTATGTTTACATCATATCTGTTGTCATCGAAGTTATCCCTGTCTTTTCACTGTCTAGCTATAAACGGCTGGCACTATGGCACACTGCAAATGTAAAGTGATTCACCATTAAATAGTGATGGAATTGAAACAGGCCATAGCCCCACCACTGTGATGCTTCATTGCTTTCTGTTCCGTTGTATATGGAAACTACACCCCTTAAGGTACAGCAATACATAGATTTACTTTACTAGATATGGCGAATATCTGACTATGCAACGATTAAAACAGTGAAATACTTTAGCCTTTATGCAAAATAAAATCAGGTATTCCGGTTGGTATGATAATCTGCATTTGCATATCAACCCTGGTACCGTTGAACGACCTGAAGCGCGGGGGAACTACGCTGGATATTTTGCATTTATTTTTAAAGTTTCCGGATTGGGCATTACGCGAAGGACTTAACATTAATACAAATTGAGTGCCTTCGCACCATTAAAACCCCTACCCTGGCGCTTTTTATGGCAAATACGATTACAATTTCCTGCCACAAAGACTCTGAGACACAAAGGAAACACAAAGAAATACAATAGAGTTACAGCATTGGCAATGATTTGTATTATTTAACATATGCAACCTCCCGGGCAATGCTTATTTCATGGATCAGTTTTTCAGGTCAACATGCAAAACGGATCATGTTGTTCTTACTTCCTGTAACAGCAGTGTCATCAATCGTTGAATCTGATAGCATGGAAAGCTTTCAGCATATATTCTTCGAATTTTCCCATATCATTTCCCAGAAAAGATACATAAACATCAGCAATATCTTTTTTATGGATAACCATCATCATGCAATATTCATAACCTTCTCCAAATTCCGAATTGGCCCTGAAAAAGGATGAGCCCCCATAATCGGCGCCAAATTCAGTCTTCACTGCTTCCGGAGAAAAATCGGAAATTTGGGGCATATTTTCCATTCCTGATTGCGATACATTCAAAATATTCGCCATGAACATCTGTCGATAATAACTATTCGGATCCAACGTTACGATATTCGGATCATTCAGGCTTTTTTTAAAGTCGTCAAGCAACGGCTGCAATGAAAAAACGGTATACCGGACTTCGAATGAGTCCCGGGGTAACTTCATTGCATAATCATAGTACAAATCTCCATTTTTCCTGATTTCAGTTTCAGCAAATTCGACTGGTTTTTCGAACGTTAATCCGTTTTCTGCTAAAATCGTTGCAAAATCGTCAAGCTCTTGTCCTTTGGTTTGAGCAACAAGCAAAATACCCAGAATCAGATGATAAGTCTTTAGTATCATTGTTTATTTGTCATTTATTGTCATAATAATAGTACCTGCCTGCAATTGTTCTAATATTTGGTTTTTGGTCTTTTCCGAATCTTTTTTAAGAATTACTGCAAGAATAATGAATCCGATACTCCCTGATATGTGAATTCAGCATCCCGGAACGGCAGTGCATGAGATTTTGATACTTCCAATTCCAAGAAAGTCCTTCCTGTTCTTCTATCTCATTCCCGTGCATATCCCACACATTCCTTTCGTGTTATGTTGACTTTTTAGAGTTTATGAGAATTTTACGTTTCCGGAACACAGAAAGTTACTGTATTTCAAGCCATATTCTTAAAAGGTATAATCTTCTCATTGCATCATTTAGGAAAAATCAGCGGATGACGAGCAAAAATATCAGTTAAATGCGCTACATCATTGTAAAATTATGCACTGGTTGGTCTGTGCTTTTAGCAGTATCATTCATTAACAAATCATAGTGTTAATTTTTTAGTGTAATGTCTCATTAAATGTGGCATAAACGTAACGCCTGTGCATTTTCATCGTTCAGTTAACAGGTCAAACAATTTTTGGTTAATGTAGTAATTGCCTGTCCCTAATCGTTCTTTCCTAAGCATTTTATCATCGGCTAATCTATTCAAATAATTCGCGGCTGTCAATCTTGATACTTCTAAGTCGTTTACAACAAACTCAATCTTAGTGTATGGATGCTTAAAAAGATTGTTTAATAGATCCTGGCTATAGAATTTATGATTATCTCATAATCTGTGCTTATAATCAAGCATCAATTCTTTTATCTTAATTATTAAATTTGTTGTTTCCCGAGCCGTTTCTTCTATACCTTTAATCATGAATAATACCCATTCTTCCCATAAATTCTCATCACGCACTTGTTGTATAAATTTATAATATTCAGGTTTATGCTTAATAATATAGTTGCTTAAATATAAAATAGGTAATGATTGAAGTTTTTCCAATATCAAATAGAGGATATTTATAATTCTCCCAGTCCGACCATTTCCATCATAGAAAGGGTGGATACTTTCAAATTGAAAATGAATTATTGTCATTTTTATCAATGGGTCGCAATCATGCATGTCGGGAGCATTGATATATTTTTCTAAGTTTGCCATTAAATGTTTTATTTTCTCATGATCTTGCGGAGGTGTATAAATCGTCTCACCAGTCGATGAACTTTTTAAAGCTGTCCCCGGTAGTTTTCTGAATCCCGCTTTGTTATTTTCAAGCACTTCCTGAATTTGTATAATTATTTTATTGGTCAATAATCCATTCTTAGTAATAAGTTCAAATCCTCTTTTTAGTGCAGAAAAATAATTTTGGACCTCTTTAGCATTGAGTGATTTAAAAGATGCAAGGTTTAACTCCGATTTATACAAGTCATCATGTGTTGTGAATATATTTTCAATTGCAGAACTATCCTTTGTCTCCTGTAAGTCCTTTTAGCTTTAAGGCTGTGTCACTCAATCCGTCAACTGTCACATAATTTAATTTGGTTGTTCTACCTGTGTCGCAATTGACCATACATTTCCGCAAAAATCCCTGAAAGAACCTCTGCGGTTTGGTTCTCCATCTCTCTGTTTGGGAGGTTCAAGGGGGATGCAGCCAATGTTTATCGCTTTATTGTATGTTTCATCAACATCTGGTACATAAACATGAATTAAATGCTGATTGGGAGGAAATTGGTCAGAGGAATCGCCCATCATGATGACAGAGTCATCTATTTGAAGATCTAAATGCATAATAGTCCCATCCGGCATAGTATATCGTCTCAACTCTTCAGCATCAAAAATTTGCTGTAAAATATCAATCAATTTCTGTGCTCCATCTACTACGAAATAGGGAGACACTGAATTGTATCCGCTTGGTTTAAATGTTTTATTCATGTCCTTATTGTTTTAGTTTTCTAATCTGTTGTGTTGTCTGTTACAATAACCTGTTGAATTAAACCTCACCGGCGGTCGGCGGCTTTGTTTTTCAAGCCAATATTTATAAATATACACAGGCATAATTAGCATTAAAATAATGAAGATAATAATTCTTCATTATGAATCCGGATCCTGCGCAATATCTTCCAGAAAGCCTTCGTAAAAGTATTCAATCCCTGATATTAATGCGCACAGTATACATGGTTTAGCCCAACTAGATTTTTCATTATGGTTTAATCGTTACAATTACTCGTTTATAACTGGATAAATCAGGTTCACCTTTATCTGTTACTTTCAAAATAAAGTGAGTAGTTTCTTCTTTTTCAACCTTTGGGGCAATTATGTACGCTCCATGAACATTCTCCGCACCTTCAACTTTTATTAATTTTTTATATGTGCCAGCTTCAGGATAATTAAACCATAGGAAACTAAAACTATCTCCATCGGGGTCGGTCGTACCAAAGGCGTCTAATCCAAAGCCCTGTCCTGATTTAACAGTTATATGTTCAGGGTTACTTAAAACAATAACAGGAGCATGATTGGCTTCCTTATATGATTTTGTACACCAGTCCATACGTGCAGTAAAATCATTTTGAAAGTCATCTCGCCAGCGCCATAATGAAACTTTATTATCCTTGAAAGAAAGAGTATCCAGTTTTACATTTCTTCCATAATCGTTTGAAATATAAGGTGTATAATTATCTACGGCATTTGTCCATATTTTTCTTGTTTCAGGTTCAAATGGTACACCCGAACCTCCCTTTTTCTGAGTAGAAAAGTCTGGCTTATAAAGCTCATATCTTCCACCCCAGCCCCCCCATTCAGGATGCTCTGGATTGTTTAATCCGTTTAGTATCAGAGATAAAAAAGATGGTGTATCTCCTTCCATTCCCCATGCTACATCGGGATAAGCTGCACCCAGAGGTCCATGTCCCTGCTGCATATTTTTAGCAAGCCACGAATTGCCGATTTTACTATTGTCAATCCCTTGTACTAAACTATTAATGCCATTCCAAGTTGCACTCCCATAATCATCTCCAGGGCTGACAATATAAAACAAGTCCGGGAAATTATTCCTAATCCAGATGCCACTATCGTCTTGGTCAGAAATAGTATAAACCCTGAGTTTCGAAATCAGTTTTTTTTGCTCTTTTTCAGTTTTTGTGTTTTTAATCTTATATAAAGCTTGTGCTAAGGTGTTAGCCCCTCCCCATATCGGAATCCATAAAGGACGCTCATCATTTTTTTCAAGTTCCTTAATTATCCAATCAGATCCTTCTGAATCTTTGTTTTTACCAACACCCAACATTCCATATTCTGCCAGTCCTTGTTTTATTAATGGAAATAATGTTTCGGCTTTTGGAAAAGCTGCATCGTGATTTACAAGATTGGATTGCACTTTATCGTAAGCTTGAATTACTTTTTCTATGGATTCTGGATTGACCATTGATTTATGCCAACAAGAGGTAGTAGCGATTAATCCTTTAATATCAATTTCATTGGAATACAAAAGCAATCGCACTAAAGATTGTGTATCATCAGGATCTGCTTCAATGTCGGTTAGTACAATTACTCTGTGTTTTTGATTCATTTGCCCCAAAAGGGAACTAAATGTCAAGGAGAATATCATAAAAAGGACAAAGGTTCTCATAATATTAATTATTTGGTTAAAAAATATTCTGCAAATTAATCATTCTGGGTTTAAGGTCTCTAGTGTTTTGGCAACATTGCCGCCAAACCACCCCATAAACACAATTGTGTTTTTTGTCCCGCAATCAGATAAAAAGAACATTATTTATATTTCCAATACAGCAGAAGAGGTTTTATCACTTCAGTTATTCGCTTCGGCCAATGATTATTTCCACCCAATTTATGGAATATTTGGATAAATGTCAATAGGCGGGATGTTATAAGGCAGTGAAGATTGGGATATAATTAATGCACTGCTGTTTAAAAAGCTCATATCGTGGAGTAACCAGCGGCCTTGGATCAGTAATCAATTAAAATACTGATTGTGACACCAGATCAGGAATAAAAGTAAAAAATACTTTTATTAATTGATTGCGTTCTTCGAACTTTGCAATCGCATCTGTGAAACTCTTTGAGGGATCTCTCACTTGGCAAAGCAATGCCCTTGTAAAAAGATTGTGACTTGCAAGGGCTTAGCCCAACAAGATTTTTACCGGTTCTTAAAATTTTTTAGAACCGGAAATGCCGCTAACACAACAACTGATGAATTGAATAATCCGGTATAGCGGTATAAAACACAATTAAGCGTACGTTTTTCAACTTTAAACCATTGACGGTAGGTAGTATATACACTGACTTACTGCCTCTTTTTTTGGCTCAACTGTGCCCTAGATCCTGTATTGTTCGCACCAGTTTTTTATTTTTTGTATTTATCTACCAAATTATCAAACGATTTAAAATCACAATCTAAATACCTCTCGTCATTAGTCCAAAATAATCCTATTTCTTATGATTCAGCAATAACATTTTGCATAATTGTTAATGAATCAAATTAATTATCAGGATTTTCACCAAATGTAATTATCCAAAATATTCTATTTTGGTTTTCAGTATTTTCATTTAAATCAACCCAATAGCAATTTCCAGCTCCATTATGTAAAAACGGGAATAGCTTTTTTCCAGGTTTATAGTTTATATCCCAATTCGGAAATAAATCTTCAAAATCTATCGAATTTTTATAATAATTAATCGCATTAGTCAGACTCATAAATTCGTGTATAGGAATTAAACCCAATAATCCAGATTGAGTTTTACAATCATTCTCTATCCCATCTGCAAGTGAATATAAATCAACCAGCTCATTATTTAATTTAAATCCCAATTTGCTTTCTGCATTCTCAAAATCTGTCTTGTCTGCAGGTTGTCTTAATATTTTGAGCATATAATAATCCAGTTGCTTTTGCTTATCAACGATTATTTTAAAAGATTCTTTTATTGTTCTCATATGGTTCGTTGTGTCTTTGTATCGTCTTGAATTTACTTGACACTTTTCAGGTTAATAATTCTCGTTTAAAGATATTGTTTTTTGTGCATATCAACTCACCTGCATCAGAGCTATGGCAAGCAGTGAAACCAGAAATTGATTTTTCATTTTTGCGGTTTTAGAATTTGATTTTCAAAGGTAGGTTCAATCCTCAGCCAAGCTGTCATGTGCAGGTAAAAGATTGTCATGTATTGTCACAGGGAATTTTTTTAAGGATGTTTTTAGAATAAACTTTAATGGTTGTGGTAAAAACATTAAAAAGAAAAACTGTTAATTATACCTTCTGTTTATACACTAAAGTTTGTTTTATTCGTAAGGAATAGTGCCAATTTGGTTTCAATTGTCGAACTTACATAAATTTAATTTATCCCTTCCCACCATTTTGAAAACTGCTGGGTTGTGTCATTCAGGTATACTGTTTCACCTATCATCGGGGTTAGAAGTTGAAAGGATGGACCTGAATTCAGCTCGCAAATTTTTTTCAGCGGGTAATCCCAATCATGCAATGCAAGGGCAAACTTGCAAGAATGGATGGGGATGACCCGTTTTGCATTTAAATCCTTTGCAGCCTGGATGAATTCTTCGGGCATGGAATGAATGTATCGCCAGTTTTGGTTGAACTGACCGTTTTCAAGCAAGGCAAGGTCAAATCCGCCGAATTTCGCTGCTGCTTCGGCAAAATGATTTCCATAACCGCCATCGCAGCCGATAAAGATCTTTTTATTTGGGCTTTCCAATATAAATGTGGTCCATAGTGATTTATTGCGTTTAAAGTTACGGCCTGAAAAATGACGGGATGGAAATGTATGAAGCAACATGTCTTTATCAAGGACAACGGTATCATACCAATCTTTTTCAATAATCATTTCAGGTGCATACCCCCAGTATTCAAGGTGTTCGCCTGCACCCAGTCCACAGATCACCTGTTTTACTTTTGGTCTCAGTTGTTTTATTGTTTTATAATCGAGGTGGTCCCAGTGATCGTGTGTGATGAGCAGGTAGTCGATTTCGGGCATATCTTCGTCCGTATAGATATCCGTTCCTTTAAAAGCTTTAATCGCAGCAGGCATCATAGAAGCGTGTCCGCTGAATACCGGGTCGATAAGGAATGTTTTGCCTTGCATCTGAATGAAACAGGATGAATGTCCAAACCACACAAGGATCTCTTCTGATCTGTTCAGGTTTAGAAGATCGGTCTTCTTTGAAGGGATGACACTCAATGGTTTGAGGCGCTTTCCTTTAGTTTTAAACCGTTCGCGCATAATCTTTAACGGATTAACACCTTCAACAATAATCGGAGTGGGGATGAGGTTCTGAAAGGCCCCGTTTTGATAATGCGGAGATTTTTTAATTTGCTCCAGGCGCTTTCCAGAGGGCATCTTTCCAAAAGCGGGTTGGTGCATAAACGCGTATATTCCTGCTGAGAAAATTACAACGGCACAGAACAATAGAATCATATTTCGTTTAAATGGTTTCGTGAGTAACAATCTAAGATTACGGAAGTTTATCGTGATTTTATTTAATTGCTTAAACAAAATAAGTATTTAGAAAGCTTTTTTGAGCATAGTTTTCTTAATAATCCCGTTCAATAATTACCTTTTTCATGAAATTGCCTGATTTAGCTGACAAAACAATAAAGTAAATTCCACTACTGATATTTGAAACGTTAATTTTCATTTCACCTTTTACAGGAACGACCGGAACCGTCAGCACTTTTTTCCCCAGGATATCATACATCGCCAATGATTGAAATGAGTTGTTCTTAAATTTGATATGTAAAGTATTTGATGCAGGCACAGGATAAACTTCACATTCATTTACAATAAATGGTTCCAATTTTCCTGTCACATCTGTCGCCTTAAACCATTCGATGCCATTTACCGAGGCGGTGTTGATAACATTACTGAAATCTATACTAATTCTTCCCGTACTGTCCGCTGCGGCTTCAAAATCCATGACAACGGCTTTGTTAGCTCCACCTGCTTGTGTGAAGATATCAAAGTTATTTAATATCTGTATACTGTTGACAGACACATTGAATTTTCGCAGTCCTGCCGAAGAAAAAAACATTTCGGCGAAATGCAGGCGCAGGATATATTTATCACCGGGATTGAGGCATGGAATGGTATACGTCATGTCACCAAGCCGCATGGTTTGATATATTTCAGCAGGGGCAGCATTTAAAACACCTTCCACGGTAACCTGGTTATCCGAAGAATATTTTACTCCTCCTGAAACATACTTGTCAGCTGCAAATTCTTCAATAGCAAGGCCGCCGGCATTGATTGCACCCCTGGAAAGGGTAAGAACAGAAGAGCTTGTACCTGATGAAGATCCGGCAATATCGAAATAACGGTCCTCTGAAAATTCCTGGACACCCTTTTTGCTTGTGGTAAGTCTCAGTTTACAAATGGATCCTCCTATAAAGGGAACCTGAAATATACATGGTATTTCAATATGTTCCCCGGGAGTTAATAAAAATAAGCTTGTCGAGGAGGCATAGGTTGTGGTACCTGAAAGAATGGACACTTTTAAGGTTACCGCCGAATCTTCAGGTTCATCATTATACAGAATAAGCGTGCGCTGAACCATTTCCCCTGCGTTCAATTCAGGAAAGCTTGTTCTTTTAGCTGTACCGATTCCTGAGTCGTCATAATTTTTATCGAACAAAGCAACCGGCGCAAAAGAGTTCCGGAGATTCCGTGTTATGATATCATTATTCCCGACGGCCCACGTTGTTGTATATGGACGGATATCGGTAAAATTCAGATAACGCAACCCACGGCACCAGGTTCCCTGCCACCAGACATTGTCTGCAGGGCCATAATCGGTGATAAATTCACCAATGCCTGTAGGTTTTCCGGTAACAAGCAAATACGACCAGGAATATATGCTTCCCGAAGGGGAGTTATTATACCCTTCGGGGTAATGATAATTGACGGTCTGTAAGCCACAGTCACCTTCTCCGTCGGCGCTCGCCGGACGCGTAGGATCATTAGTGTAAATTATGTCTGCGAGTGTTTGAATATCGTTATTATTCAGGTAGTTCCAGAAATATTTCATCTCATTTTCACAGCTTATTGTGGCAACACAGGGATGATTTCTGTACCCGGGAACCCACTCCTGAAGCCATTGTATGCAATGTGCCAGATAAAGTGTTTTGTCAGTAGGTTTCACCCTGTCCTGGGCAGCATAAATAGCAGATTCCTGTACGATCAGGAATCCCTTTTTGTCGCATACATCAAGCATCCAGTCGGGCAGGGGTTCCATGTGCATACGCAGAATGTTGTGATTTATTGCTTTGTACTGGTCAATGGTCTGAGGCCAGCTCGAAGGCATCATTCTGGTGTAGCGCTCGGAATTGTATTCCTGACCGTGCCAGTGGTTGCTTGAACCAATAAGATTTATTCTCACTCCGTTTAACCTGTATTGGTTTCCGTCAATCCATAACTCTTTAAAGCCAAATTGCCTTTTTTCGCTGTCTATGATGCTGTCATTTTCTGTTAAGTGTGAATTGCAATATAGCAGCGTTGGCTTTGCCGGTGACCAGAGAACAGGATGCTCCCAGGCTTTGGTTACAGAAATTACCTTCCTTTCTCCTGAATCTAATGTTATTGATTGGTTGTCAATAGCGAGCCGGGGGACATTATTTATGTCTGTTATTTCGGCTCCTAAAGTCACATTCCGGGAATCATTTCCCCGGTTAACAAGGGTATATTCAATGGTCAGGGTTTTATTTCTGAATGATGGTCTGATAAATGCATCATCGATGCTCACCTCTCCATAGGCACGAATCCATACCGGATGTATAATCCCCCAGCGGCTGTTTCGTCCGTCCCACCCAAGAGGATAGCTGGGATATCCGTCAGAGGTGACAATAGGTTGCTGGTTTCCGCCTTTTACCAGTACAGATAACTGAAAGGTTCCACCTGCCGTAACATATGAAGTGATGTCGTATTTAAAGGGGACCCATCCGCCATAGTGTGTTCCGGCTTCTGTGCCGTTAACCAAAACCGTGGCAATATGGTTCACACCTTCGAATTCAATAAATATCCTTTTCCCATCCCAGCCGGCGGGTATCTGAATATTACGGCTATATGTTGCAATACTTGTATTAAATCCCGGCCGGGCATCCCAATATTCCGGTACGTCTATGCTGTCTTCAGTTCCGCCATCGGGGGTAAAGCCCCATTTTCCGTTTAATGAAATTTCATCACGGATGGGCGGCCGGTAAGGAATTGCCGGGGCCCAAACCTGGCCTGAAAGGGTAAAAAACTTACTTAAAAATAAACCTGTTATTATCTTTAATAGCTGATTGTATTTCATTTTTAAAATCTTTGTATATAAAATTACTCAATCAAACAATTTATGTTGCATTTTTTTGTGCCAATAGCATTAAGTAATCCGACTTTTCTTCGCCATAGTTTTTAGACTTCTTCCAGCGTTGTTTTGTTTTTCATAATGCCGGTTCTTAAAGTTTATTTGCCAGTAACAATATAAATGAAACAGTAATCCAAATAAATGAATTATTTCCGTGGATTTTATCTTTTCTGATTATGGCAAGGATTATCAGGTTTTGAATCCTGCTTTATCCCAAATTGCACATTAGAAAAAGCACAATTTGGGATTAAAAAAAAATATTGGATTCAGGTTTTTATAATTACACCTTATGGTATTCTGTTTGGGATAATATGTTCACTTTTTGTAAGTATAGTTATTGCAAAGGATAAATTATTTGACGGTTTTGAGATTATGGTTTTTTTATTTATTGGCTTAATATTTAGTTTAATATATTGTAATTTAAAGTTTGTTTCTTATTACCTGAAAAGAAAACGTTTTTCCGAACTGAATAAATTAAAATTTGAAAAGGAATATGCTGAGGTTAAATACAAAAACCTTAAAGACCAGCTTAGCCCTCATTTTCTGTTTAATAATCTTCACACGTTGCATTGGCTTATCAACGAGAATCCGGTACTGGCATCCGATTATGTTTTAAAGCTTTCGGATATCTATAGATATGTATTACAAACCAAAGAAAATGAACTTGTTACACTAAATTCCGAGATTAAGTTCATAGATAAATATCTTAATTTGATGAAGATTCGATACGGTTCAAATCTTGTAACAAATATTTCAGTTAAAATAGATTGCGAAAGATTTTATTTACCACCATTAACCTTGCAAATATTAATTGAAAATGCACAAAAACACAATTATATTGATGAAGACAATCCCGTAAAAATTGAAATATATATTGAAAACGATGATTTTCTTATTGTCAGGAATAATATAAACAAGCCTGTAAAGAATAAAGTAACTTTAAAATCAGGATTATCAAACTTAAAATCACGCTACAACTACTTAACTAACAAAGAGGTGGAGATATCATCGACCAATTCAACATTTAAAGTTAGAGTACCATTAATTCAATTTTGATCGTATGAAAGTATTAATTATAGAAGATGAAGAAGTTGCGTACAATAGTTTAACTAAAATGATTTATAATATTGACAACAATATTAAAATTCAAGAATGGCTTAGAAGTATTAAAAAGGCAATTGACTGGTTTAAAACTAATGAAATGCCTGACCTTATATTTTTGGATGTAAATTTGACTGATGGTATTGCTTTTGAAATATTCGAAACGCTTGAAATTACTTCACCGGTTATTTTTACAACAGCATATTCAAACTATGCCATTAAAGCTTTTGAAATAAATGGTGTGGATTATCTCTTAAAACCATTTAACCAGGAACAGTTAAAAAAAAGTATAGATAAATATCTTAAATATCATTCAGGCATTAACCCGGCTAAGTTTAACGAAATAATCAATTTAATCAGAACCGAAAAAGTTGATCATATATATAAATCCAGATTTCTGGTAAAAACAGGTGATAAGTTAAAATCAATTTTAACTTCTGAAATTGCGTATTTCTATCGTGATGATTTGGTTTCCCTGGTCACAAATGAGAATAAAAAATTCTTACTCGATTATACTTTGGATGAATTAACTGAAATGCTAAATCCAAAAATATTTTTCCGGATAAACAGACAATATTTAGTACACATAAATTCAATTGCACAGGTTCATAAATATTTCAAAGGAAAACTTAAAATTATGTTAACCCCCGAAACAGATGGTGAACTCATAATAAGCCAGGAAAAAGCTTCAAAATTTAAGGATTGGATGGATGATATTGTATAACAATCAGAGATGAACTGATTTTATTTAATCCATTTAGCATTATTTTTATCAAACACAAACCGGATTGTTTCGGGTTTTTTTAACCTGTGTGCCGGACAGGAAAGATGGTATATGGCGGCCAGGTAAAACATCCCGGCGGCGGATAAATGCCATTCCTGCATAGTTCTTTGACATAATATCTTTTATCGACAGTGTAATTTAGCTGAACACGAGAGATGTGTTCATTCCGCAGATGTATTTGACTTTGAATATGAAATCGTAGATGTTGATCAGTAAAAAACGTGTTTTTTCAATAAACCTAACCTTAAAAAACAACGTGAACGCATTAAAAACCCATAAGGTACGGAGCTTTTAATCATGGGTTTAGTCCAACAACATTTTTACCGGTTCTTAAAATATTAGTTTAAGGCATTGAGTTATCTGAACAACTG
>CAZDCD010000005.1:80592-175251 GCA_964503885.1 uncultured Bacteroidales bacterium | reverse complement strand
GAGACTTACAAGTCGATCAGGTACGAAAGTAGGGCATAGTGATCCGGTGGTTCCGTATGGAAGGGCCATCGCTCAAAGGATAAAAGGTACTCCGGGGATAACAGGCTGATCGCTCCCAAGAGCTCATATCGACGGAGCGGTTTGGCACCTCGATGTCGGCTCGTCACATCCTGGGGCTGGAGAAGGTCCCAAGGGTTCGGCTGTTCGCCGATTAAAGTGGCACGCGAGCTGGGTTCAGAACGTCGTGAGACAGTTCGGTCCCTATCTGTTGTGGGCGTTGGAGATTTGAGAGGACCTGACACTAGTACGAGAGGACCGTGTCGGACAGACCTCTGGTGTACCTGTTGTGGCGCCAGCTGCATCGCAGGGTAGCTATGTCTGGAACAGATAAGCGCTGAAAGCATCTAAGCGCGAAGCTAACCTCAAGATGAGATCTCCCTTAAGGGTCGTCAGAGACGATGACGTCGATAGGCTGCAGGTGTAAAGGCGGTAACGTCAAAGCCAAGCAGTACTAATTACCCGTGAGCTTTCTTATTGACAGCTTAGTAAATAAATTCTCGCCAATATGTTTTTTAAAAAACTGTGCGATGTTTCCCTTTTGGGATTTCGTGCTGAAGGCTTTAGGTGACTATAGCGGCGGGGTTCCACCTCTTCCCATTCCGAACAGAGAAGTTAAGCCCACCAGCGCCGATGGTACTGCGAAAGTGGTAGAGTAGGTCGTCGCCAATCTTTAAATCCCGGTTTGTCTGATGATAGATCGGGATTTTTTTTTTAATTTGGACTGGAAATTGTTGAACAATAATTTCATTATAATCAAGTTGATTCTGATAAATACCAGCTAGTTGAAAACCAAAACTCTGATACTGTTCCTTATATTTTCTAAATCCACAGGCCTCTTTGCACAGATCGATTCTGCAGCTACTATTCAATCCTGGCAAATGTCGGGTGATTACCTCTATAAAATCCCTACAGAAATCGACACTTCATTGGAGTTTTTTCACGTGTATAATCCTATATACAAATATTCATTCGGTAATGCCTTCCTGGGAAATTCGGGATCACCTGTGGAATCACAACTCTATTTTGATCAAAAAGGATACAGCGACTTTATGTTTACACAGGTATACTATCCGTATCTTGAAACAGTGGGAAAGACTGAATATTTCAATACCCGAAGGCAGTTTTCGATGCTGGAATACATAAACGGAGGAACATCTTCCACACGTGAGGAACGGTTTTCGGTTTTTCACACCCAAAATATTAAACCTAACCTGAATTTTGGCATTAAGTTCACCACCATGGGCTCAGCAGGTCAGTATCAGTATCAACGGACAAAACGAAATTCAATAAAAGCATTTGCAAGTTACGAGGGCGAAATTTTGACCACCTATTTCAATATCAATACAAACAATTTTTCAACCGATGAAAACGGAGGACTGCAAAACGATTCATCTCTGATCAATCAGGCATACAATACTCCCTCGAATATTCCCACCCTGTTCAGCGGCAGCAGCGACAATTCGAATGTGAACAACACCTTTAAAAACTTGAGCCTTGAATTTTCAAATAAAATCGATCTTCTGAACCTGTTCTCAAAGAAAGATACCGTACCGGGTGATTCCCTGAAATCAACCGGAAGCCTTGGATTGATTCATGTTTTTAGCATGGAATTCAACAAGAGGATGTTCACCGATAAAATGCCTTCCATTGGTCAGGTTGCAGGGTTATATGATTCATTGTATTTCAATGCAGGAGAAACATTCGACTCTATTTCTTTTCACCAGTTTACCAGCGATCTGAGAATATATTATGCCACCGGTGAAAAAATGGCATGGTCGTTTGCACTGACAAATGAATGGATCGATTATACGCTTTTTTCGAAAGACAATGCCCTGGGCCTTTCCTATCCGGTTGATCATAAAAGCTATCGCCCTTTTACCCTGCACCATGTTGAGGTCAACACAAAAGTCAGCGCCAACGCTGATATCTTGTCGCGCATGCTTGAATGGCACCTGGCCGGTAATTATTACCTTTTGGGATATAAGAAAGGGGGATACAATCTTGGAATCATGCTCGGCATTGGTAATGGTAAAACCGGCAACAGATTGTTCAATGCTTCCGCAACCTATTTCCTTCAGCAACCTTTATTCCTCCAAAACACTTACTATTCCAACACATTCATATGGAACAATTCATTTAATCCGGTCAAAAAACTTCATTTATCACTCAAATACGGCAATTCACCAAAAAAATTTGAACCCCGGATAAATTATTCGTTACTTCGCGGAGTAATTTTTGCCGACACAAATGCTTATCCAAAGCAATATAGCAGCAGCTTGCAGGTATTTTCAGCAAGTGTTCAGAAGAAGTTCAACTTCTGGAAATTCAGTTCCCTGAACAATATTGCATTTCAATTTGTTAATAAGGATCAGGTATTGAGTTTACCTGCTGTTGTATTTTATAATTCAACTTTTTTTCAACAACGTATTTATTTCAAATTTACTGGTGGTGAGTTTTTTACGAGTTTAGGATTTGACATGTACTACAATACAAAATATTATGCGCCGGCTTATATGCCCAGTCTTTCAGGGTTTTACAACCAGACGGACAAAAGGACCGGCAATTATCCTTATGTGGATATCTTTTTAGATATTAAGCTGAAACGGGCCAGGTTCTTTTTTAAATTTGAGCATGTGAATTATGGATGGCTGGAAAATGAGTATTTCTCGGTTTTGCACTATCCCAGGAATGAAAGGATGTTCAAAGTTGGATTGTCCTGGAATTTTTATGATTAGGATGTTTCAAGTAAGATACTTTTTATTTAATAATAATCTCCAACATATAATACATATTCAGAGAGGAATAACTTATAAATGTTAAGTTATGAAAAGCATTATAAATAAGGTTGCTGTATTATTATTGTTCATGGTGTTTTCCTGCAGGGATATTCATCAATCACAGACCATAGAGAATAAGATCTCGGATCTGGAACAAATCAGGCAAAAAGGTAAGATATCTGTGGTAACTGATTACAATTCTACAGATTATTTCATCTATAGGGGTCAACCTATGGGATTTCAGTTTGACCTTCTCCAGGATTTCTCAGACTTTCTGGGCGTTAAGCTGGAGGTTACCGTAAGCAATGATCTGGCAAAGAATTTTGAAAAGCTTGAAGTCGGTGATATCGATCTCATAGCCTCAAACCTTACTGTTACAAAAGAACGGAAGGAAAGAGTAGCTTTTACCACACCACATAGTCAGTCGTGCCAGGTATTGGTTCAGCGTAAACCTGAAGGATGGGAACGGATGAACAGGTCATCGGTTGAAGAATCGCTGATCCGTAATCCTATTTATCTTGCCGGTAAAACCATCTATGTGCAGAAAAACTCTTCTCATGCTGCCAGACTTCGTAATTTATCCGATGAGATCGGAGATTCCATCAATATTGTCGAGGTCGATGATGATGTCGAGATCCTGATCTCAAAGGTGGCTTCAGGAGAAATCGGATATACCATAAGCGATGAGAATGTGGCACAGGTAAATCAGACCTACTATTCTAATATAGATGTGGACACAAAAGTGAGCTTCCCGCAAAATTTTGCATGGGCAGTGAACAAGCATTCCGTTGAACTGAAAAGGGCTATCGATACATGGCTGACCGATTTTAAAAATACGAAAAGATTTAAAGCTATATACGCAAGATATTACAGCAATAACAAATCGGCACAAATTGTAGGTAGTGAATTCTATGCCCTGAATTCGGGGAAAATATCGCAATACGATAAAGTCATTAAAAAATACAGCAGTGAGATCAACTGGGACTGGCGTCTTGTCGCATCTCTCATCTACCAGGAATCAAGATTCAAGCCTGATGCGATTTCCTGGGCTGGCGCATTCGGATTGATGCAGCTTATGCCCGGTACTGCCCAGAAAATGGGTGTGGATGAAAATGCATCGCCAATGGATCAGATAAAGGCTGGTATCGAACTGATTAAATGGCTGGAAGAGCGATTCAGCAATATTCAGGACAAGAATGAACGGATAAAATTTGTCCTGGCCTCATATAATGTCGGACTCGGACATGTTATCGATGCACAGAACCTGGCGTTGAAAGACGGAAAAGACCCTAATGTATGGGACGACTGTGTTGATCAATACCTGCTGAAAAAGTCAAATCCCGAGTATTTTAACGACCCGGTTGTAAAATACGGATATTGTAGGGGAGTCGAAACATATAATTATGTAGCACAAATACTTGACAGGTACGAACACTATAAAAATATTGTACAGGATAATTAATCCTCAGTATTCCCTGGAATGCCGATATTCCCGGGAAAACCGGTTCTTGTCAATACTTCACCAAATTCGCTCAGGATCATTGCAGTAGCACCCCAGATGTGATGACCATTCACGTCATAAAAAGGGATTTCAATGAGCTGATCATCATGCATCATGGTTTCATGCTTTACATAAGCCGGATCGGTCAGAAAAGACAGGCCGGTCTGAATGATGGTCTCCACCTCTTCAGGATCGGGTTTAAAAACAGGTAATCTTTTGGTAAAACCTATAAAAGGATAAACCTCGAAATTGCTCACCGGAATAGGTAAAACTGATAAGCTGCCTAACAGTTCGATTTCCGAAATATCGATTCCAAGCTCTTCCCTCGTTTCACGCAAAGCAGTATGCATAAGTGACGTATCACTTACTTCAAAGCGTCCTCCGGGCAGGCTTATCTGGCCGCTGTGAGCTCCGTTATATTCGGCACGTTTAATAAATACAGTATGCAGAACTTGGTTTACCGGATAAAGAAGGATCAAAACGCCAGCTTTTACAGACCTGGTTAACGTTACCGGATTAATCCGCACCGATGGTGCCATCCTGTACTGGACCTCCATACCCGGAAGGGACTTTTTGAGTTCATGCTTAATTTTTTCGATGTATACATACATAATAATCCAGTAAAACTAATCATAACGAATGGTTTTCGCCGGACTTATTCTTGAGATAACCATTGAGGGCAGAAGCAGCACGATAAGAGTAAGAACGAGCGTTCCCACATTCAACAGAATAATATAGAGCAGGTTCAGGTTAATTGGAACGTAACCGATAAAATAGGATGACTGGTCAAGTTTAATCACCTTGAAATAATCCTGGGTGAGGCATAACGCCAGTCCGATCAGGTTGCCCCAGAAGAGTCCTTTGATCATCAGGTAAGCAGCCTGGTATAAGAATATTCTGCGGATAATCCGGTTATCGGACCCCAATGCCTTTAGTATTCCGATCATTACTGTCCGGTCGAGTATAAGGATCAGCAACCCGGATGTCATATTAAAGAAGGCCACAATGAGCATAAGCACCAGGATGATCAATACGTTCCAGTCGATCAGCCCGAGCCAGTCGAAAATCTGGGGATACTTCTGTTTGATGTTGATCACCCTTAACTTTGACCCGTCTTCGAAAAATGTTGTACCGGCAATTCCGTCCACCACACGGGTTAAATAATCGATATCCCTGAATTTGTTGATGAGTACTTCGAATCCACTAACCTGATCGGCCGTCCAGTTGTTGAGGTGTTGAATATGGCCGATATCTGCAAGGATGAACTGCTTGTCGAACTCCTCAAGACTGGTTTCATAGATGCCTGCAACCACAAAAGGCCGCGCACGTGGCCGTTCATCAATGAAATACATGGCAAACTTATCGCCTACCTTCAAACCAAGCAATGTTGACAAATATTTTGAAATCAATACTTTATCTGTTCTAATAGAGTCATTCACATGAAAGACAGAACCTTCGACGAGGTTTTCCCGAAAAAATGACCAGTCGAAATCGCTTCCGATTCCTTTTACAATAGCACCCTGTATATCCTTATCGGTCTTTATGATACCGGGTTTTGTCGCAAATACCTGAATATGTTTGATGCCATACATTGAATCGAGCGAAGGGTAAAACGGCTGATGTTTTGAGACCGGTTTGGTCTCAAAAGAATTGTTTGAGTCATAATTCAATATTTGAATATGTGATCCGAAACCTATGATCTTTTTCCTGATTTCATCTTTAAATCCCGTTACCACAGAAACCGAAATGATCATGGCAGCCAGGCTCAGCGCAATACCAATGATTGAGATGAGTATGATCGGCCTGGAGATCAGCTTCCTGCTCTCTTTATCGGATGTCAGGCGCCTTGCGATAAAATATTCTATATTCAAAGGATTGCTGAATGATTGTGTGCAAAAATACTAAATTAGCTTCTTTGAAAACAACTGACCTTGCACTATGCATAAAATTACTGTTATTTTTCTTGTGACTACGGTTTTTTTTCTGCATGCATGCCGGTCACAGGTTTACGATACCGGTAAAGTTATACCCGGGGCAGAGCGAACCGTGGTATATTTTAACTATCTGGCAGATAAAAATGTAGCGCTGATTTGCAACCAAAGTTCCCTGGTGGGCGGCATACACCTGCTTGATACCCTTCTGCATTCGGATATTCACGTAACGCGGGTATTCAGTCCTGAACATGGATTCAGGGGCAATGCAGATGCAGGGGCTATTGTTCCCGATACTATTGATCCGGAAACAGGGATCGGAATAATTTCGCTGTATGGTTCAAAGAAAAAGCCTGGAAAGGATGATCTTAAAGGAATTGATATTCTGGTATTCGATATTCAGGATGTGGGAGTCAGGTTTTACACGTACCTTACAACCCTGCATTATGTCATGGAAGCGTGTGCCGAGAATAACCTACCCTTACTCGTGCTTGACAGGCCCAATCCGAATGGCTTTTTTATCGACGGCCCTGTACTTGAAGAAAAATTCAGGTCTTTTGTGGGGATGCATAAAGTACCGCTTGTACATGGTATGACCCCGGGTGAATATGCGCGGATGATCAACAGCGAAGGATGGCTGGCTGAAAGTATGCAATGTGATCTGAAGGTAATTTCCTGCCTCAATTATTCGCATAAAAGCAGGGTTGTGCTGACGACAGATCCGTCCCCTAACATAGAGAACATGAGGGCTGTGTACCTTTATCCTTCGCTCGGGCTCTTGGAAGGTACAGTGATGAATGTGGGACGTGGTACAGACTTTCCATTCCAGGTGATCGGGCATCCTGATTTTCCCGACCGAAATTTTTCATATACCCCGCATAGTAATGAAGCTGCCCAAAATCCGAAATACAAGGATGTAACATGCTATGGGATTGATTTACGAAATCTGCCGGTCGACAGCTTGTCAGAACATGGTTCCGTTAATCTGCAATGGCTCATTACTACCTATACCAAAATGAACCTGGGCGGCAAATTCTTCACCGGTTATTTTGACCTGCTGGCGGGAACTGATAAGCTGAGGATACAGATATTGAATAATACGAATTTGGATTCCATAAGAAATTCATGGACACAGGAAATCGAAGCATTTAAAGCGGTAAGGAAAAATTACTTGCTTTATCCAGATTTTGAGTAGGGGCCCGGTCCTTAAAGTCAGGATTTTGACGATATAATGATTTCTTGCCTGGCATCGTCTTCCGAAAGCCTGCCCGGATATGCATCCAATGCCCTGCGCAAGCATTCCATGGCTATTTTCAGGTCTTCAATGTTCAGCACGTAAGCAATCCGCACCTCCTGTTTCCCAAGATCGGTATTGAAATAGAACCCGGCGCCGGGCGCCAGCATTACTGTCTGCTTATTATAATTGAATTCCCTGAGCATCCACATGGCAAATTTTTCCGCATCGTCAACGGGTAATTTTGCCATGCAGTAGAAAGCTCCTTTGGGCATAGGGCAGAATACACCCGGGATATTGTTAAGGGCTTCGATAATATAATTCCTCCTTGCCAGGAACTCACCGTAAACACCATCGAGATATTCTTTTGTGGAATCAATTGCCGCTTCTGCAGCAAGTTGCCCGAGATATGGCGGACAAAGACGGGCCTGGCAAAACTTTAATGCCGTGGATAATAATTCACGGTTTTTTGAAACCAAAGCACCAACCCGCAATCCTGTAGCGCTATAACGTTTTGAAACAGAGTCAATAAGAATAACATTCTCCTCAATTCCGCTGATGTTCATTGCCGATGTAAAGCCGTAGCCATCATAACAGAGCTCACGATAAACCTCATCCGACAGCAAAAATAAGTTATGTTTATTTACCAGGTCACGGATCTGCTCCAGTTCATGCCTTGAATATATATAACCTGTTGGATTATTCGGATTACAAATAATTATTGCTTTAGTTCGTGGTGATATTTTCTTTTCAAATTCACCGATAGGGGGCAGGGCAAATCCATTATCAATGCTCGATGTAATAGGTACCACCTCAACATCTGTTGCTGTAGCAAAACTAAAATAATTGGCATAAAAAGGCTCAGGCACAATAATTTCATCACCGGCATTCAGGCAGGTAAGCAGGGTAATGGTAATGGCTTCGGATGCCCCGGTGGTAATGAGTATATCCTCAAAATCAACCTGTATACCGATCTTTTTGTAATACTCTGCAAATTTTTTTCTCAGCGATTCATTTCCTGCGCTATGACCATAATCAATAACATGTGCACTGAACTTTCTCACAGCCTCAAGCGCTTTATCACTGGTAAAAATATCGGGTTGACCGATGTTTAACCGGTACACCTTAATTCCCTTTCGGTCAGCTTCTTCAGCCAAAGGAACAAGCTTCCTTATGGGGGAATTGGGCATCATTTTGCCCCGGGTTGAAATATCTGGCATATAAAAACAATAGATTAAAGCCGCTCACCCTCTTTCAGGGTGCAACAAAAAATATTCCTGCAAAGAAATACAACTATTCTGTCTGCTGTTTTTCTTGTTTAGGTACTATATTTCCCTTGATCCTTAAGGTCACCGGTGAATTAACCGCATTGGTTGTTACCGTGATTGATTTGTTGATGGGACCAAGACGGCGGGTATCGTATTTAACGGTTATGGTACCTTTATCGCCTTTTTTTATTGGTTCTTTGGAATACGATGGAACCGTACACCCGCAACTTGAATGAACATCACTTATCACAAGTGATTCCATGCCTGTGTTTGTAAACACGAATTCACAAGTTCCGTCAGCTCCCTGTTCTATCGTTCCGTAATCATGTTCAGTGTTGGTGAATTCGATCTTGGGAGTATTTTTATCTCCCTGTTTCTGATCAGTGGTTTGTGAACAACTCAGCGTTACTACAAACACTGAAATGGTAAACATTGTAACTAGCTTTCTCATAATTAACAGTTATTTTGATTCGCAAAATTAAATGAATTCGCTTAAAAAGCGAACAAAAAAACAAATTACTGCGCACAAACAAATGGTTTGTACAAAAACCAAACCAAATGGTTAAACGCAAAGTTCAGGCATATGTTTCCAAAGATCAATATGCTGAGGCGGATTATTTTAAATTTTTGCTTTTTTTAACATTTGCGGAAAAACATCTATATGGTTCGGTATTGCCCTTTACGGGAAACTTTGGTAAATATTCTTATTTTTGCAAAGTCTGGCATTATTTTATTCATTAAGCTTTTATGAAAATACCGAGCAAGTACGACCCGAAGCAAACCGAAGATAAATGGTACAGTTTCTGGATTGAAAATCAGCTTTTCCGTTCAGTGCCTGATCACAGGAATCCTTATACTATAGTTATTCCACCTCCGAATGTTACTGGTGTCCTGCATATGGGACATATGCTCAACAATACCATTCAGGATATTCTCGTCCGCAGGGCCAGAATGAACGGTTATAATGCCCTCTGGGTGCCGGGGACCGATCATGCCTCTATTGCCACTGAAGCAAGGGTGGTAGCCAAACTAAAAAGCGAGGGGATAGAAAAAAGCACCATTTCACGTGAAGATTTTCTAAAGCATGCATGGGAATGGAAGGAAAGACATGGCGGCATTATCCTCGAACAATTAAAAAAACTGGGTGCTTCTTGCGACTGGGAGCGTACACGGTTTACCATGGACACTGATATGTCAGAGAGTGTTATCCATGTATTTGTTGATCTTTATAACAAAGGCAAAATTTATCGCGGCGTTCGAATGGTGAACTGGGATCCGCAGGCTAAAACTGCGGTTTCTGATGAAGAGGTGAACTACCGCGAAGTGAAATCGAAACTGTACTATGTTAAGTATAAGATCCATGGGGAGAACGGTTTTGTTACAATAGCAACCACCAGACCGGAGACAATTCTCGGTGATACCGCCGTGTGTGTAAATCCTGCCGATACCAGGTACAGTTATCTGCGTGGTAAAAAAGTGATTGTTCCTATGGTTAACAGGATTGTGCCGGTCATTGAAGATGATTATGTAGATATGGAATTTGGCACAGGCTGTCTGAAAATTACACCTGCACATGATATCAACGATTATGAAATAGGGATCAGGCATCATCTTGAGAGTATTGATATTTTTAACGATGACGGTACACTTAGTGAAGAGGCACAGGTATTTACAGGTACCGACAGGTTTGAAGCACGCGAGCTGACTATAGAACAATTAACAGGAGAAGGCCTCCTGGAAAAAACCGAAGACTATACAAACAAGATCGGTTTTTCGGAAAGGACAGATGCGGTGATAGAGCCTAAACTTTCTGTTCAATGGTTCCTGAAAATGAAAGAACTTTCGGAACCTGCCCTCCGGCATGTGATGAACGATGATATTAAACTCATACCCGGGAAATTCAAAAATACCTATAAATATTGGATGGAAAATGTGAGGGACTGGTGCATATCAAGGCAACTCTGGTGGGGGCACAGGATACCGGCATACTATATTGGTGGTACCAGTGAATTTGTTGTAGCGGAAAACGCCGATGAAGCCCTTAAACTGATCAGGGAGAAAACAGGCAACAATGCACTTACACTTTCTGATCTTCAGCAGGATGAAGATGTGCTGGATACATGGTTTTCATCATGGCTCTGGCCGATTTCTGTGTTCGATGGCATCAGAAATCCGAAAAACAAAGACATACAATATTATTATCCTACATCCGACCTTATTACTGCGCCGGACATCCTGTTTTTCTGGGTCGCCCGCATGATCATTGCCGGTTATGAATTCATGGGTGAAAAGCCATTCCGCAATGTCTACCTTACGGGTATGGTAAGGGATAACAAACGGAGGAAGATGTCAAAATCGCTCGGTAACTCACCCGATCCCCTGGCACTCATTGAAAAATATAGTGCCGACGGTGTCAGGGTGGGAATGCTGCTATGCTCACCTGCCGGGAATGACCTGCTGTTTGATGAAAGTCTTCCGGAGCAGGGAAGAAATTTCGCCAACAAGATTTGGAATGCATTCAGGCTGGTGAATTCTTGGAAAATCGACCGGAATGCAAGTCAACCCGATCATTCAAAGCTGGCAGTTACCTGGTTTTATGAGCGGCTCAAACAGGCAATAGCCGAGATCGAGAACAACTTCGCACAATACAGAATATCGGATGCGCTGATGAATATTTACAGGCTTTTCTGGGAAGATTTTTCCTCATGGTATCTTGAAATCATTAAACCTGAATTTGAAAAACCCTTGGACAGGAGCACCTATAAGTCAACCGTCGATATTTTTGAAAATCTACTTAAATTGTTGCACCCCTTTATGCCTTTCATTACTGAAGAGATATGGCATCTTATCAGGGAAAGGGCTCATCTCGAGAGTATTCTTGCAGCAAAAATGCCCGCTTCCAAACCCTTTGATAATCAAATACTGGCAATGTTTGAGGATATGAAAGAGGTGGTAGGGTTTATCAGAAATGTACGCACGGAAAAACAGATTCCGAATAAACAGAAGATATGCCTGCAGGTAAGGTCAGCTAACTACGTTGATTATTTCGATGCCGTGATGCGGAAATCAGGCAATCTCGAATCGATTGAAATGATTACCCATAAATCCGAAGGTGCCGCTAGTTACATCACAAAAGTTGCAGAATATTACATACCCCTGGGTGATTTAATGGACCATGAGAAGGAAATAGAAAAAACTGAATCTGAACTTGAATATGCGCGCGGATTTCTGAAGTCGGTGATGAAAAAGCTCGACAATAAGCAGTTTGTGGCTAATGCGCCGCCCAAGGTAATAGAAGCTGAGCGGTCAAAAAAGACCGATGCCGAAAATAAAATTACTGTTCTTGAGGAACGGCTGCAAATGCTTAGAAAATAATGTGCAATCAACCCGTGAAAAATCAATGTTATGGCATTGGATTTTTTTAAAAACACCGACAAGAAGACCGCCAAAACTTTGAAGGTTAGTGTAAGGCAGAAGTTATAGAAAAAAATATTGCGATCTGCAGGGATATGGATTGTTGAGGTGAAACCCCCTAATCAGGGCGCCAGGCGGTTGATCTCCCATGCCCCGTTATTCCATATGTATTCAAAACGGTCATGAAGCCTGCTTTCCCTACCCTGCCAGAACTCAAAAAGGTCGGGGATCATCCTGTACCCCCCCCAGTTCTCAGGCCTCTCGAGGGATTTATTCCGGAAGAGGTTGGTAAAATCAAAGATCAGGTGGTCGAGGTATTCACGGTCTGGTATCCGATCACTCTGTGGTGAGGCCCAGGCTCCTATCTTGCTTTCTTCCGGTCGGATCATGAAATATTCATCAGATTCCTTTCGCGATGTTTTCTCGATCTTTCCCTCCACACGTACCTGTCTGTCCAGTTCTCTCCAGTAAAAAAGTATTGCCCCGTAAGGATTTGCTGCGATATGACGTCCCTTTTTACTGTTGTAATTTGTAAAAAAAACCAATCCCGTATGATCAAGATTTTTCAGTAATACCATTCGCAGCGAGGACTTTCCGCCTGGTTCTGAAGTAGATAATGCCATTGCATTGGCATCTTTAATTTGTGCCTTGATGGCGTCGTTCAACCAGTATTTGAGCTGTATAAACGGATCGGAATTTAAATCTTCAAAATCAAGATGATCATGGATGTATTCCCTTCGCAGTTCATCAAGTGTTGCCATAACTTTCTCCTCCTACCCTTTGGATAATAACAAAAATCCACCCGCTTGGTTCGCATACGTAAAAACCGGTATAATAAAAAAAACCTTCTGTGTTTGCAGAAGGTTTATCCCTTTGTGACGGTATTATTTTCTATTTAGTGCTGTCGTTGCTGACAATATCAAGAAGTTCAACTTCAAAAATAAGGGTCGCGTAAGGAGGAATTTTGCCTTGTCCGCGCGCACCATAAGCCAGGTCAGAGGGAATAAAAAGCTTCCATTTCGAACCTACAGGCATCAGCTGGAGTGCTTCCGACCATCCCTTGATTACTCCCGTTACATTGAACACTGCAGGTTCTCCCCTGTCAATGGAACTGTCAAATTTGGTTCCGTCGATGAGCGTGCCCGTATAATCCACTTTTACCTGGTCATTAGCTGCAGGACGTTCTCCTGTACCTTCTTTTTCAATAATATATTGCAGACCGCTTGATAATGTGACTATATTATCTTTCTTTTTGTTTTCTTCCAGAAACTGGGCATTTTTTTCTATCTCGCCTTTATGCTCTGTTTTCATATTATCTTCATACAATTTATTGGAATATTTGCCGAGATACTGGCTTATCAAAAAATCAGCAGGTACTGTACTGTCTTGTTTCAAAGATTGCATGAAACCTTTCATGAATGCTTCGTCGTCTACCTCCCGAATATATGAATTGTAAGTTTGTTTTCCCCAATAGAGGCCGAGATAATAACTTGCCGTGTCCAGTTCATTTTGTATTTTTACTTTCGAATAGTCTTTTTTTGAGCCGGTTTGGCATTGAATGAAAAATATGCTTAGAATCAATGTTGCTGATAGAATCAGGCCTTTCGTTTTCATAGTATAGTGTTTATTTGTTTAACTTTCAGCTTGCGAAGATATATTTTTTCTTAGATATTGTTTAAAAAAATATCAAATAGTTGTCGTAAAATTGTACTGAACCTAACCGTTAAAAATGAAGCCCGAATCACTCGCAACCAATATCAGGCAAAAGGTAATGCTGGACTGTCTTATAATTTTATCATTGTTCCTGAATGCAAATGTCCTTAGCGGACAAATATCCAGGACACCGGAGCTGGAACAGGAAGCAAAGCAACGTTTTATGAAGAACGATTATGCTGACGCCCTTTTATATTTCGAAGAGCTGAAAGAGCTTTACCCGCAAGAGCCGGAATACCGGTATTTTGTCGCACGGTGTCTTATTGAGCTTGATCAGCGTCTTGAAGATGCGCAGGATGACATGTACTTTGCCGCGGTGAGAGGTGAAAAAATCGATGCATGGTTTTACCTGGGCCGGGCTTTTCAGATGAACAACAACTTCCCGGAAGCACGAAAAGCCTTTAACCGCTTTCTTGATGAAGGCCGAAGATCGGATATCAAAAGACTGAATGTAGCCCGCAATCTAAATGCTATGGGGGAAATGCAGAAATTGCATGCGGAGGGGACCAATACTGCATCAGCAGATAAAGAATCTGCGGTAAAGGAAAACAAGCTTGCCGAAATTCAATCACTGGAAAATAAAAACAATGTTCCTGAAAAACAGCCGGTCAAAGCTCCGGCCGAAGTGAGTGCAGACAATGATCGAATTCTGGTTCAGGGCAAAGCTCCCGGAAATACTTCATCATCGTTAAAACAGACAGGAAATACTATCCATTCGCAGGAAATTGATAACGCTGTGCTCAGGAAAGCACTCGACTTACAACTTTCATCCGATTTGTTTAAAAGGGAGGCAAAGACAAAAAGGGGTGAGCTCAGGGAAATAGAAGATCCTGAAATAAGGAGAACAAAAGCAGCCGAAATTGCCGGTCTGGAAAAAGAATCGAAAGAATTGCAGCATGAGGCAGATAATCAGTACAGAAATCTTCCACAAGATACGCTAAAACCTGCACATATTGAACTTAAGGAAGAAATTAACGGGATAAAGGTTTACCGGTACATCAATACTCCCGCTGAAGAAAGTCCGGCGGGAGATCCAGGGAAAACAAACCAGGCTATTGAGATACCCGATATAAACACCCCGGTTCCACCAGGTACTTCAGGGTCTGAAATTGAATTGCAGGCCGGAAAGCCCTATCATTCAGGGAATCCTATCCCTGAAAGGCCGTTAGTTAAGAATGATCTGTTCTATACGGTTCAACTTGGTGTATACAGTAAGAAAGCAAATGATGATGCATTCGGCGGATTATATCCGGTTTTTTATGATTTTATTTCCGAAAAGAATGTGTATAAATACTATGCCGGAGTTTTCAACACCTATGCAGCCGCCACCGTTGTCATGAACAAACTTAAGGTATCGGGATATTCCGACTGTTTTATTACGGCTTTTTATCAGAATACGCCTGTAACACTTGATAAAGCTGGCGAGATCGAATACAAAGAATTGCATCAGGGGACAAAACTCATGCAGTAAAAAGTGAAGAAATTTTGCTATTTTTGATGGGAAATAACAGGATAAACCGATCAAAAACTTATGAAAGAAAAAGGATCCCTGAGACAAAAGCCTGTACTTGAGGAGATCGAAGATACAGGAACCGGCAAATTAAAGCTGCTGGTCCTGCATAATGATGATATTCATACCTTTGATTATGTGATCGACTCCCTGGTTGAAATTTGTGATATGGAAGTGCTGCAGGCTGAACAATGTACCTTCCTGGTCCATTATAAGGGCAAATGCGATGTTAAGAAAGGATCATACAGATACCTGAAACCATACAGGGAAGGATTAACAGAAAGGGGACTTAACGCTACTATCGACTAATAGTTCATTCATTCAAAAAACATGACTACCGGTGCAATTGTACTGTTAATCCTTCTCGGGATCATTCTCCTGCTGGTTGAATTTTTGCTCATACCCGGTGTTACCATCGCCGGAATTGGAGGATTTCTTTGCCTGGTTATCGGAATTGTTATCGCCTACCATGCAAAGGGTGTTCATATCGGAAACCTGTTTCTGGGAGGGACATTTTTATTGTCGGTGATTACCATTGTAGTTGCTTTCAGAACAAAGACATGGAAGAGGCTCGGATTGGTGGGTGAAATTAACGGGAAAATTACACCTTTCGAGGAAGAAAAAATTAAGGTCGGCGATACCGGAAAAACGATTACCAGACTGAATCCGATCGGAAAGGTGCAGGTTAATGATATTATTTGCGAGGCTAAATCCACCGGCAGTTTCATTGAGGAAAACAAAGAGATAGAAGTGATAAAAGTATTAAAAACCCAAATAGTTGTTAAATTAAAATAAGAAATCATGGAAGCTTCAGGAGTTGGTACTGTAATTGTTATCATAGTAGGTATAATCATTCTGCTCTGGCTGTTTTTCTACCTGATACCGTTAGGATTATGGCTAAGCGCTGTTTTTGCCAGGGTATATGTTCCCATTACGCAATTAATCGGGATGCGGATACGAAAAGTTCCTCCTTCGATTATCGTCAATGCTCAGGTAAATGCCACCAAAGCAGGTCTGAAGCTATCCACCAACGATCTTGAAGCCCACTATCTTGCAGGTGGCAATGTAAGAACCGTGGTCAACGCCCTGATATCAGCCGATAAAGCCAATATCGAATTGAATTTTAAAGCTGCCACAGCCATCGATCTTGCCGGGAGGGATGTTTTTGAAGCGGTTCAGATGTCAGTTAATCCCAAAGTAATCAATACACCGCCGGTAGCAGCAGTTTCCAAGGATGGTATTCAGCTTATAGCAAAAGCCAGGGTAACTGTAAGGGCTAACATAAAACAACTTGTGGGAGGAGCCGGAGAGGAAACTGTTCTTGCCAGGGTAGGTGAAGGAATCGTATCTTCCATAGGTTCTGCAAAATCACATAAGGAGGTACTTGAAAATCCCGATTCGATATCTAAAGTGGTGTTGAACAAGGGACTGGATGCTGGAACTGCTTTCGAAATTTTATCGATCGATATCGCGGATATCGATGTCGGAAAAAATATCGGTGCGGTACTTCAGATGGACCAGGCCAATGCAGATAAGAATATTGCACAGGCCAAGGCAGAAGAAAAAAGAGCGATGGCCGTTGCCCTTGAACAGGAAATGAAAGCCAAAGCACAAGAGGCACGGGCAAAGGTAATTGAGGCGGAAGCCCAGGTACCCCTGGCCATGGCTGAAGCATTCCGTTCAGGAAATCTGGGGATTATGGATTATTACAGAATGAAGAATATTGAAGCCGACACGCAAATGCGTGATTCGATCTCAAAATCAACTGATAGACCGGGAAGGAAGAAGTAGGCAAGTTCACCTGTAACGGAGCATTGAATGTCGAATAAGGAATGAGAATGATGATTTTAGCAGCGAGTTAAGTTCACCATTCAAAAATCGTCATTCCCTGCCTGCCGCCAGGAAGGGCAGACAGGCGCAGGCAAGTTTTTCCGATATTCATTTCCTGTGAATTTACATCAGGATAGTAAGTAACTCCTGAAGCTCGTTTATCTCAAACGTTACCTGTTCGTTATGGGTTTTTCTTTCCTTATTAAAATATACCTGATCCAAACCGCATTTTTTAGCACCTAGAATATCCACCTTCAGATCATCACCGATCATAATGCTCGTGAATTTGCCGGCATTGACCGATTTCAGTGCATATTCAAAAATTCTGCCGTCGGGTTTTTGATAACCGGCATCGTAAGAGGTTATTATCTTACCGAAATAGCCGGTGAGTCCGCTGTTTTGTATCTTCGCTTTCTGAATTTCCGGAAAACCGTTTGTAAGAATATGCATCGAATACCTGTCAGTAAGATTATCGAGCACCTCGATCGTCCCTTCGATAAGGATGGGCTTTTTCGATACTTCCTCCATATAAAAATCACTGACAGCGGTAATAAACTGTGTGTCCTGAATCCCGAAATCCTTAAAGGCCATCCTGAACCTCTCTGTTCTCAACCTGTTTTTTGTAATCTTACCCTTGCGGTATTTATCCCATAAACGTTCATTGCAGATCAGGAAGGCTTTAAAAAAAGCGTTAAAATCACTGATTCTATTGTTCAGTTCATAATGCCTGAACAGGTCATGGAAAGTTGCCCTGGCATTTGCTTCGAAATCCCAAAGAGTCTGATCAAGATCGAAAAAAAGGTGCTTGTATTTGATTTCCTTTTTAATCATATCACCTTACAAAACAACCAATAAATATTCAGAAATAAAATATCGTTTTTTTATTTTATCTATTCTTGGTTAACTTTAGCGCCCTGATTTAATATTTGGCTGAATGTGAAAATTTACCTGCTTTTATGTACATATCTTTTTTCCGGAGTCGCGCTGTTTTCACAAAATCTGCAGCTTCATTACGATTTTGGAAAAGACAGAAAGTATTTTACTGCGACGCTTGAAATGTATAAAGCCGATTCGTTCGGTTCAACCTTCTGGTTTGTGGATTTTGATTTCAATTCGGCCAATACTCCAAGGGGAATTTCCATGGCTTACTGGGAAATATCGCACGATTTCTATATTCCCGGAATAAAAAAAATAAAAGGATTCGAAGAACTCGGGTTGCATATCGAATATAACGATGGCGTACAGGCAGAAAAAATCAATGATTCTGTGTCTATAGGATATAATCTTACAAGTACATGGCTTGCCGGATTAAGCTACCCGGTAAGGATAGGTAAAGTCGTAGTGGGAACCATGCTTCTGTATCGGTATCCGAGGGGAGCAACCAGCGCCGATTTCCAGTTCACCACAATATGGTACCAACCCTTTTGTAAGGGAAGGCTGGTACTTACAGGTTTTATCGATATCTGGTCGCAGGACAAACTTTATGAAACCGGAAAAGAGTTGGTATTTCAGACCGAACCACAGTTCTGGGTTGCGCTGAAAAGGCATATTTTTATCGGAAATGAGACAGAGATAAGTAAAAATTTTCCGTTTGGGCCAAATGACTGGAAGATTTCACCCACACTGGCGTTTAAATGGGAATTCTGATGAAATTCCAAGTGACAAATTCCAATGACCGATGATGTTCAAACCAACCACATTTGGTTTATTGGTATTTTTTGATTACGATGGTTGAGAAGGCGCCATTTATTGATCATTGTAATTTGCTATTTGAGAATTACCTGTTCTTTGGTCGTTGTAAATTGATCCTTCCATTCGAATGTTCATTATAATACAAAAAATCCATAATTTTACCGGTATTCTACGATTCATCAACCTATGCTTGAAAAATACTTTCAGTTAAAAAATCATCACACTTCATTGCGAACTGAGATCATTGCCGGTATTACCACATTCATGACTATGGCATATATCCTGGCGCTTAATCCAACCATACTGGGTGAAACGGGTATGGATAAAAATGCCTTGTTCACCGCAACAGCCTTATCGGCCTGCCTGGCCACCATGGTCATGGCTTTCTGGGCAAAACTACCATTTGCCCTTGCTCCGGGTTTGGGGTTAAATGCTTTTTTCGCGTACACGGTTGTCATCGGAATGGGTTATTCCTGGCAGATGGCTCTCACCGCAGTATTCATCGAAGGGATTATTTTTATTATTCTTACTGCATTTAATATTCGTGAAGCGATAATAAACAGCATACCTGAGAATTTAAAACATGCAATATCGGCAGGTATTGGCTTATTTATTGCCGTACTGGGACTGAAAAATTCCGGCATTATCATGGGAAATGAGAATACATTGCTAGCCTTGGGCGATATGAGCAGCCATTCAGTATGGGTCGCTCTGGCGGGGTTGCTCATAACCGGTATATTAATGGTATTCAGGATCAGGGGAGCATTGCTGATCGGGATATTTGTATCTGCATTGGCGGGGATACCTTTAGGGATTACCCATCTTCCGGAAAAAGGGCTATTTAGCCTTCCTCCGGCGATAGATCCGATATTCTTCATGTTTGATTTCTCGAAAATTTTCAGCTTTAATATGCTGATCGTGTTGTTCACATTCCTGTTTGTGGACATGTTCGATACGGTTGGAACACTTGTGGGGGTAAGCTCGAAGGCGGGTATGCTTGACAGGGACGGAGGTATCCCGCGTGCAAAACAAGCACTTTTTGCAGATGCTATCGGAACCACAGCGGGGGCTGTTCTTGGGACCAGCACGGTAACAACATATGTTGAAAGTGCAGCAGGTGTTGCAGCAGGCGGTAAAACCGGTCTGACATCTTTTGTTGTGGCCATTTTATTTGCATTATCGCTTTTTCTGGCGCCCTTGTTCTTACTGGTACCCTCCGCAGCCACTGCACCGGCGCTTATCATGGTCGGTTTGTTCATGATGAGCCCTATTCAGAAAGTTGATCTTGAAAATATGGAAGAAGCCATACCTGTATTCCTGACCATAATCATTATGCCAATGACACTAAGTATTTCTGAAGGGATAATATTCGGGATGCTCAGCTATGTGCTGATAAAAATCTTTACCGGAAAATGGAAGCAGGTCTCACTGATCATGTATATGCTCAGTATTTTCTTTATATTGAAATTTTTGTTATAAAATAATGTACAAAAGATGACGGAAGAAAATTCATTCCTTAGGAATGCCAGAGCTGTTGATATTCCCAAAGTATTTAAAACTTTTGTGAGCGAAGAGTATTTTAGCAGCTGTATAATTTGTGAAAAATACCTTCTGGACGATTCAACCGAATATGTGATCGAAAAGGTTATGAAAGACGGATATGCAGAAGTCGAATATGCTATGTGCCTTGATTGTTTAGAGGAAATGAGAAAAAAAATGTCGGAGGAATCGTTGCAACGGATTGGAAAGTATTTCGATTCACATATTGATTTTTATAGCAAAAGGGTTGATCTGATGTTAAGCCGGAACAATAATGTGGATGATTACATTTCAACGTGTTTGGTGAACGGAAGGAAAATAAGCGAATTCAGTGAATACCAGATATTTGCCCATTGCAGGGGACATCATCTGATGATATCGGTGTTCCCGTATATGATCAGCCAACCCGTAACCGAAGAAGTTCAGGAGTTGTTGTCTGCCAAAACCAGGGAAGAGCTCGACGGATTCACCGATGATTATTTTGGACTTCCGCCCGATCTCAGGGAAATAATCCGGAATAAAAAACTGATTTTGCTTTAGCCGGTTGCCAGTGTGCTGGTTTTATTTTCCCAGCAGTCCTATCGCCTCTTCAAGCTTCTCATTCATGTCCGATTCTTCATCCAGCCAGTGTATTTTTGTACCTTCCCTCTGCATTTTTCTGAACCATGTCATTTGTCTTTTGGCGAACTGGTGAATGGCTGTGTTTAATTTTTTCACCATGACATCATAGGTCAGTTCGCCTGTAAGGTATAATGTGATAAACTTATATTCCAGCCCGTAATAGATAAGATCTTCCGGTTTAATGCCTTCATCGAGCAGGTTCCTCACTTCTTCGATCATCCCCATTTTCAGGCGGTCCATAAGTCTCTGCGTTATTCTTTGACGTATGATATCTCTCCCGAAAACGATCCCTATGAATATCGGATTGAAGGATGGATAATTCAGACTGTGCTCAGGATGTGACAGATAGTATTCTTCAATTTCAATAGCTCTGACTGCCCGTTCTTTATTGTCAATATCGGTTTTATTATGCAGCTTTTTATATTTTAACAACATTGCAGTAAGTTCTACAAGTGACCGGGTACTTAATTCCTCCCGCAATTTCTCATTGCGTGGTACAGGAAAAAGCTTGTATCCCTGCGTTACCGCATCGATATACAATCCCGTACCTCCGCACAATATGGGGATATTTTCCCGTTTTTTAATCCCGTGAAGTACCCGCATAAAATCTTGCTGGAATTCGAAAACATTGTATTTTTCTCCCGGTTCCAGGATATCAACCAAATGGTAGGGTACCATGTTGCCATTAACGATATAGTCGTTAAAATCCTTCCCGGTACCAAGAGTCATTCTTTTGTATACCTGTCTCGAGTCAGCCGATATGATCTCACCTCCGATCTTTTCAGAAAGGCAGGCAGCAAACCGAGTTTTACCGCAGGCTGTCGGACCAAGAACCGTAATGAGGTCGTATTTTATTTTCATTGCTGCCGGTAAGGCTTTTATGCAAAAATAGTTTTAATTTGCATGGCAATTTTATAGCATCAGGATTTCCTGAGTCTGAACAGAAAATTTATGATGAAGAAGTCTTTTCATGAAAATAACCGGTTTCCGAGCGATGCCCAATACCATTAATATAAAGAATAAAAAAGCCTGGCACGATTATGAGATCATTGAGAAATTCATTGCCGGCATGCAGCTTACAGGTACCGAAATTAAGTCCATCAGACTCGGTAAGGTGAGCCTGGTTGATTCCTTTTGTTATTTCACCGGTGGTGAGTTATATGTGAAGAATATGCAGATTGCCGAGTATTCCTGGGGTAGCCATTACAATCATGTACCCGATAGAGACCGGAAACTTTTGCTAACCTCAAAGGAACTGAAAAAACTCGACAGGCATGTCCGCGAAAAAGGAACGACGATTATTGCCCTGCGGCTGTTTATTTCCGACAGAGGTTATGCCAAACTTGAGATTGGTCTGGCGAAGGGCAAGAGAGAATACGATAAACGCGAAGACCTTAAAAAGAAAGAAAACAAAAGACAGCTCGACAGGCTCATGAAAAAATAAAGAATCACGGAATTGCATGCCGGCGCTAGAGGCTATAATTCGCCCCCTGTTTATCAGGTGAATCTGGAGAAAGGATTACTGTGAGAAGAAGAAGCTGTTCAGTTCATAAATATCGCTCGCTGAGAGGCCGGATTCAAAATCGAAAAATTTATCGATCTCATGCAGCATCTCCTCAAACGAAATATAGCCGTCCTTATCTATATCCACCATCTTGAATTTCTGCGGGATAGGCACTTTCCTTCCCCTGGCTCTCTGAGTATAACTTTCGGGTGTACGGATGTAAAGGTCGATCTCATTTCGTCCCACAGCCATTGACTGGTCAAGCAAAGCTATAAGGTCATCTTCTGTTATTTCTACGCCACGGTCATTCACATAAGCCCCGGGCTTCGAAAATTTTTCGTCATCCATAAAGTCAGGAACGCCATCATCATCCGAATCGATCGGACATCCCGATGAATCAACCTCTGCTATTGCCGGGGTTCCCGGGCAATCATCCCAACCGTCGAACACACCGTCGTTATCTTCATCGCCGTAAAAAACTGAATAATCATAATCCACATCCCTGAAAAACAGCTCGTATTTCAGGGTTTTCTTAGAAGAAAAAAGATCGAGATGAAGAGAAACATAAGTAAAATTAAACCAGTCGATATTCTTATTTCCGATGATCCCTGAAGTGTTTTTGCTGCTTACATGATCAATATTATCGGTAAAGGTAAAATGGAATGAATTGGCCACACGAAGTGTCAATCTATTTGAAATATGCATATCCAGTCCGAATTCAACAGGTATGGAGAACGCATATTCGGGGTAATTTTCCAGTCCCCAGTCCTTCTCTTTGATCGGTGTCTCGTAAATAAAATCCCTGTCCATCCTTACACTGTTCAGCGTGTTTCCGGGCTGTTCGGGAAGGTTTCTGATCGTACCGTCAGTCCAGTAATAATAGGGCACATTATGGTAAACAACACCCGATTCCGGGTCTGTATAACTGCCGAGTGAATCGGTTTTCGAATTGAACAGTACGGTTTCGATACCTACCGATACAAATGGCTGCACCAATCCGTAGCGGCTTTTATACAGGTGATCGAAATCGTAGTTCAGATTAATACCAAAAGTATAAATATCGGTCTGAAAATTAAAGTTACGCTGCAGATTTGTGATGGATCTCTCGTTCCCTGTTAATTTTCCTCCCATAAAATAGAAATTAGTTCTGAAATAATGAGCATTATCCACATACATGGCCATATTCACAATGTATCCGAGGGTTCCCAGTGTAGGGGTATAGTAATTGTTCTTTACGTCTCCGAAATAATTCAGTACCCCACCTCCAAAACCAATTACCGGTTTATAAACGGGATTGATATTTTCCACTTCACCTTTCAGCAACTTATCCAGCTCGTCATCTTCCTGGGCGTAAACAGAAAATCCGGCAAGCAGAAAAGCAAGCAATGAAAATAGTATATACGATATCCTGTTCATGCTCCGTTTTTTCAGTTCGGTTATTTATACCATTTTTGATCGGCAATCATCAAAGCCTCCTGCACAGTGATCCGGTTGCCGTTATTATAGGCCGAAACAAATGCATCGCTAATTTGAGTGGTGTTCCATATATGAACACGGTAATCCCTTGCCTCCTTATATACCCTGAATGATCCTACCGAATATTTGATCCAACCCTCATGACTTTCTTTCCGCACTTCCATATCGAGATTAAACTTCCTGAAATACCGTTTAATGTCGACCGGCTTATGGCCTGCAGCCAGCTGCACCCTATAATAAACTCCCTGTTCGGGTTCAAGGAGGTAAGCCAGGTCTCCGAAAGTTTTTTTGGATGTTTTCGTTACCTGGATCTTTTTTTCAGGCCTGGCGGCAGTGATTGGTTCCATGACCCCGGCTGGTTTGGTCTCTTGATTTTCTTCAGGTTTAACTTCCGGTATTTTTATGGGCTGGTTCCTGAGCTCCCGGATCACCTGATCGATTTCATCTTCGGAAAGTTTTTCAACATCCCTTTCAACTTCAACAATATCCACACCAAGCGTTTTGTCATCCACCATAAATGAGAATGTTCCGTTTATCGAGGGTTTCGTCATCGCGGCACCATTCTTGGGTATTAACCTGTAACTCACCACAAATTCGGGTTCTGCAGGTAAAATGTTCCAGAGAAATTTGACTACCTGGTTCCGGAGCGTAAAGATCCCGTCCCTGGTTTCAATTGCTACGGCTGTATAATTTTCCGGTATAGTTTCTTCTATTTTGGCAAATTTCTTCAATTCTTCTTTACGAACGAGAATATTTACAATATATTCTGTTCCTGACTGATTTGCAAAGGGAGCCTGTCTTAAACATGCAATGTTTTCAGTTGCTTCAGAGGCAGCCCGAATATGCTGTATTACCTTCTCTTCAAATTCACTGATATCCACAATAAGTGCCGGGTCAATTGTTGGTGAGGATAAAATTGTAATCGGGTGTGAGGAGGATGAAACCGATTTTCGCTCATTATCCATGATGAATGAGAACTGGCCATCAAGCGAAAAGGTGCCTTTAAGCCGCTCGTCAACGTTAACTTTAAAAACAAATGTCATTTCATCTGCAGATGGAAGCCTGAGCCAGATCATCCTTACCCTGTTCTCGGAAAATGTGAAATCGGCATTTGAAGATTGGTACGACGAAGCTTTCAAGCCTGCCGGAATATCCATTTGAAACCGGGAAAATCCTGAAAGCGAACCCTTATCAACAGTAACACTAACCTTGAATTCGGTACCGGCAACAATCTCATCAGGAACATCTATAGAAACAGTAACTCCACCCGGCTGAAATAAATTCACAACGAGCACCACCAGAAAATTTAATAATGGGATAAGGAACCGGCTCACTTTTCGGGTATTAATCGTGAAATAAAAGTAATCAAATACGTTCTCTTTACCAACATGTTTTCAACAGAAGTTGTTAATAACTATATTTTGACCCGCTGATAATGAACAATTTATTGTCGTTGAATAAATATCATCAGAAATTCGGGCTCAGCAGGTATTTTGAATAGAACGAGTTTATATGGTCCACAGCCTCTTCGGCAGTATCAACAACAATATAAAGATCAAGATCTTCAAAGCTGATGTTTTTCTCTTCGGTCATCATCACATTTTTTATCCAGTCGATGAGCCCTTTCCAATAGTTTTTACCAATCAGTACAATAGGAAACCGGCCGATCTTCCCGGTCTGAATCAGCGTCAATGCTTCAAACAACTCATCGAATGTTCCAAATCCACCGGGCATGACAATAAACCCCTGGGCATATTTCATAAACATTACTTTTCTTACAAAAAAGTGATCGAAAGTAATGAGCTTATCGGTATCGATAAATAAATTAGGCTCCTGTTCGAACGGAAGGTCGATATTTACACCCACACTCATTCCTTTGCCTTTTTTTGCCCCCAGGTTTGCTGCTTCCATGATCCCGGGCCCTCCCCCGGTAATTACGCCATACCCGTGCTGCGTTAGTTTAAAGGCAATATCTTCGGCAAGTTTGTAATAGGGTGAATCGGGTTCGGTTCGAGCTGAACCGAATATCGAAACACAGGGACCAATACGGGCAAGTTTTTCAAATCCCTCAACAAATTCAGCCATAATCTTGAAAATATCCCAGCTGTCGGAAGTTTTGATCTCACTCCAGTTTTTTTTCTTAAATGCTCTTCTGATCAAATCGTCTTTCTGTTGTGACGATCGTTTCGAAATTTTATTCATATCGTTTCCTTAATTTCTAAATAAAATCTAATGTTTTCATCCTTAATTCATTTTAACACATCAATGAATTCGATGAAGCGAATATAAAATTCTATTGCGTAATAGTAAACAGTTCTACGTAAAAAAAATGTACAGGATACTTTATTGCTGATCTTTATCCCGTAAAAAAGCACAATTCATAAAATATACCCTTTTTCTGGCTGAAGATTTGGTTTTCTGAAAATAGCAGCACAACAAAGAATACGAACTTTTAAAGCGGATACGCATCAGGATCTCTTTTGAGGTGGTTTTGTCTGAGTCTTTTTTTTGCGGATGTTGTAATTAAGCAGGATCAGAGAAAATGCAATGAATATCATGCCTGCAACGGCAATAAATTCCGGTTTTTCCTCTGGTAAAATTATCCAACTCAGTACGGCACCAAAAACAGGGATGATGAATTTCCAGATATTCAGCTCTGAGACTTTAATGCCGGGTCGTTTCAGCAGCACAAACCAGATCGAGAAAGCAGCCGCCGAAAGAACACTGAGATAGATCAGTGAGGCATAATATTCAACAGGCTTAAAGCCGAATTCATGCTGCTCGGCAAACAGCGATAGAATAAAGATACACAGGCCACCGATCATTATCTGGGCCGAATTGAGCACCAGGGGTGAAATCTCTTTCTTTTCCCTTGACACAAGAATATTTCCGTAGCTTCCCGCGATATTTCCCAGTATAAGGATTACCAGTCCCCAAAATTCTTTTCCTTCATTCCAGTGTACTTCGAACTTTTCGGCGGCGATAAGCAGTATACCTCCGAATCCGATGAGTATTGAAATAAGTTTTTTACCGGTAAGTTTATCATCTGCAATGGTCATATGGGCCATCAGAGCCACAAATAGAGGTCCGCCACCCACCACAATGGCTGTTATCGAGGCAGGCACCATACTGATGCCGATATAAAACAAGGAATACAACAGGAATGTCTGAAACAGGCTGATCAGAAGTATTTGCCGGAATGCTGACCTGACCGCCCTGACATACGCTGCAAGGCTTCCTGTAAAAGGCAGTATTATTAGTCCTGCAATGAAAAACCGGGTACCGGCAAAATTAAGCGGGGTGGTATACTTTAGTCCAAGCTTGATGCCGACAAACGCTGTTGACCATAGAAAACAGGCAACAATGGCCAGGAACACGGTATGTAAATAATACTTCTTCAGCGTGCTTATCGGTTAATGCGCAAAGATATAACAAACATGAATAGCTTATAAAACGATTTGGTGTTTAGACGAATAGTCAGGAAAAGCAATCAATGAAGCCTGCCCGCCAGGCATTGTATTTTTTTAAGGCTATAGAATAGGGTAAACTCAGCATCGGAAATCTCAGCTATCAAACCGGGGGAAATTGCCGGACTAAAAGCTGAAGTATGCTACATAATCTTCTATACTACCTTTTCCAATTGCATGATATGGTTCTGAAGTACAGGTTTTGTGCACATCAGGTTGAAAAAGATAGGGTATGGATGAGTATAGCTATCTTAGATATAGAAAAAGGATTTTTTAGTAAAGAATATACAGGATTATTAAAATGTAACGTCATGAAAACGAAATTTGGATTATTCATTGGAATCGCGCTCTTTTTCACAGCTTTCATAGCCAATACAAATCGTGCAGAAGAGATAAAGCGTGAAGGAAACAATCAGGGTAAAGACACGCTCTCATACCTGACTATAACTGGAAAGGTAATTGACAATGACACTAAAAAACCGGTGGTCTTTGCCAATGTATACGTCAACGGTTCGAGTATCGGCACTGTTACGAACTCTGATGGTGAATTTATAATCAAGATACCTAAAACGCAACAAAATAAAATGCTTGGTATCACATACCTGGGCTATAAGAATATACTGAAGCCCATAAAAGACATGAATAACGGAGAAAACATTATTGCGCTGGTGGTCTCACCCATCCCTATCGATGAAGTCATCATACGGTCAAGCAATCCGCTCAATCTGCTTAGGGGTGCGCTTAAGAACATTCGGCGCAACTATCAGGATATGCCTGAGAACCAGTTGGGTTTCTACCGTGAATCGATCAAACAAAACCGCAATTATATTGAGGTTGCTGAAGCAGTTCTGGATATCTACAAAGCTTCGTACCCCGATGATTTTGATTTTGACAGGGTAAAGATTTATAAAGGGCGTAAAAGTCATGATGTTAAAAGAATGGATACCATTCTGTTTAAATTTCAGGGCGGACCGAAAACATCCCTGTTGCTGGATGTGGTAAAGACCCCAGGAAACCTTTTGTCGGAAGATATGTTCGAATTCTACAATTTCAAACTTGTGGGACTCACCAGTATCAACGACAGGGAAACATACATCATTGAATTTGATCAGAAAGACAACGTAAAATATCCGCTTTACCAGGGCAAAATCTTTATCGATGTGAAAACACTCGCATTTGCAGGCGTCGATTTTAAATTCAGTGATAAAAGCATTGACCTGGCAGGAAATGAGCTGATCAGAAAAAAACCCGTTTCAATGAAAATGGATCTTGAGAGCGGAAACTACCTGGTGAGCTACCGGGAACTTAACGGCAAATGGTATCTGAACCATGTAAGGTCAGAGCTTGTATTCAAATGCAAATGGGATAAGAAACTATTCCGATCGACATATGTTACCGGGTTTGAAATGGCAGTTACTGACAGGGATACTACGGATGTTAATAAATTTAAGTTCAAGGAATCTGCAAAGATGTCGGATGTTTTTGCCGACCAGGTGAACTATTTTGCCGACGAAGATTTCTGGGGTGAATATAACTATATAAAACCCGACGAATCTATTGAAATGGCAATTGCCAGGCTGAATAAAAAGCTGAAGTTACACGAAAATTAGTCGCAGCTATGCTATTCATAGTCGCGTTGGAATGTTAGCCCCGGCTGAAGTAGGTTTAGGTGTTTAAGGGTTAGTACAGAAGCCGGGCTAACATCTTCTTTATGTTCTTTGGATTGGATAATTCAGCTTATGGATTGTGAAACGGACTATTAAAATATAGACTATTACAGGATTTTGTTAGTTTTGCACAACACTCACAAACGGTATTATGATAAATCCTGATATACATATTTTCAGGAAGATTAAAGCAGGTAATATAAAAGCATTTGAACACGTATTCAGAAAATATTATTCGATGCTCTGCAATTATGCCTTTAAGTATCTTCGTGATATGGATACCTGTGAGGAGGTTGTTCAGGATTTGTTTTTTACCGTTTGGGATAAAAGAGATGAAATTAAAATTCAAACTTCGGTCAAATCATATTTATACCGGTCAGTATACAACAACAGCATCAATTATCTGAAACATAAGAACATTGAGAATAAGTATGGTAAATTTATGAGGGAATCGGCAAGTGAAACAGGTCCTGACATTACAGATGAAATTTACGCTGAAGAATTGAACGTGATCATTGAAAGTACGCTGAACCAGTTGCCCGAAAGGAGCAGGGAGATTTTCAGCATGAACAGGTTTGAAGGCCTGAAATACCATGAAATAGCCGAGAAACTCTCACTCTCAGTGAAAACAATTGAAGCCAATATGAGTAAGGCACTAAAATTGTTCAGAAAGAATCTCAGAGAATATATGGAGACAACTTAAGATTGGATAACATCATGAGAAAGAAAGTTTGGATATTGCTCACCAGGTATTTTTCAGGAGAATGCACCCCTGAAGAAATGGAAACTATCAGGCAATGGAAAGATGCATCGCAGAAGAATACCATGCTTTTTGAGAAATTGAGCAAGGACAGGGAAATTTTTAATTCGTATAGAAAGATGAAACAGGTTAATGTAGACAGGGCGTGGAATAATGTTTTTCAGCGGATCAGGGTAGCTGATGATAAAGGGATTCTTCAGGAGAATATACCACAGCATGCCAGGAATACAACACTATTCCCGGTATTCATTAAAATTGCTGCCTCGGTTATTGTCATAATCGGAATTTATTTTGCAATCCGATTTATTGCAGGGGAAAGCTCAGGCAGGTTTCCGGATTATGTGAGCACGTATTCCTCCGATAACAGCACTGTTGTTAATTTATCGGACGGATCAAAGGTTTATCTTAATGCCAATGCAGAAATCAGGTATCCCAGGGAATTTGATTCCGGGATTAGAGAGGTAGTTCTTAATGGTGAAGCGTTTTTTGAGGTGGCTCACGATGCCGGTAAGCCTTTTATTGTGGATGCAGGCAAAGCAAGAATTAAAGTGCTGGGCACTTCATTTCTGGTCACTGAACACAGTCAGCATAACGTCGATGTGTATGTTGAATCCGGCAGGGTAGCCTTTTTCAAAGAAAATCATGAAGAGAAAAGAATTCTTCTTAAACCGGGTTATATCGGAACCATCAACCGGAATTCCACCAGCATTAAACCCAATACCGATGAGAACATTATTGCCTGGAAAACGAAAAAACTGGTTTTCAACAATGCGGATTTTGATCAGATCCTCAGGGTTCTTTCTGAAGTGTACAATGTAAGGATAGAACTGGTGAACCCTGAAAAAATCAATTGCCGGCATACCGATACTTATTACGGCAGGTCACTGGAGTATATTCTTAGAGTGCTGTCTACCAATCAGTATAGGTTTGATGTTGAACATAAACCCGACAAGCTGGTGATTACAATGCACGGATGCAGTAAATAGTTGTGTATTTATAACAGGGGTAGTCCAAAATTGTGATCTTTGTAGGATTAAATTAACCTGATGTTACCCTTTTTCAATCCATACGGATTAAAAGCATGTTGTGTTCTGTTGGCCTTTATGATCTGTTGCGACTGCTTCGCACAGGAGGATATCCTGAAAAGAAGGTTGTCATTTGAATGTACCGGATGTACCTTTGATGAAACACTGAATCAGATCGAGCATAAGATCAATTATTATTTCTCATACAATACCGGTCCGTTTGTAAACAAGAACAACATATCCCTGAATCTCCAAAACCAGCCTCTGTTTACTATTCTCGATACACTCATACAGGATACCACCATTCACTACAAAGTGGTTGAGGATCATATTATTTTGTACCGGTTCTCACAAACTCGGGATACGACCGGTATCCTTTCAGAAAATTTACCGTACCGACTCATCGTGATCTCCGGCAAAATTTTAGATCAGAGAACCAGCTCCGCTATACCTTTTGCTAATGTCACCATCGTCGGAAAAAGTATAGGAAGTGTATCGAACCTGCAGGGAGAGTTTGTGATTAAAGTACCGCTATCGCTGTCTGCCGATACTATCGGGATATCCTGTATTGGGTATAAAACATTTTTTCTTCCGGTAAATGAAGCTGTAAACAGGCACACCTATACCCTTGAAATTGAATATGTACCAATCCAGGAGGTGATCATCAGGAATACCGACCCGGTTTACCTGCTCAGGAGTGCGTTGAATAAGATCCCTGAAAACTATCCGGCTAAACCTTCTCTGCTGACATCATTCTACCGTGAAACGATAAAAAAGGGAAACAATTATATCGGAATTACGGAAGCTGTTTTGCAAACCTATAAATCGGGGTACGGTACGGAGAATTCCAATGATCAGATCAAGATCGAAAAAGGCCGAAAGATACAGTATATAAACCCCAGAGATACTGTATCCTTAAAGCTGAAGGCAGGTCTGAATGCAACCCTGCTGCTCGATATTGTAAAAAATCCAACCGATTTTCTGCAAAAAGACTTTTTTCAATATTATGATTACAAGCTTTCCGATATAATTGTGGACAATGATCAGGAGGCTTACGTGATTGATTTCAAACAGAAAGAAAGCGTTAAAGAACCGTTGTATTTCGGCAGGATTTATATCGATATACACAACCTTGCACTTACAAATTTTGAGTTTTCTTTGAATCCTGAAGGCATTGAAAAAACATGGGATAGGTTTGTGGTTAAAAAACCGTCGTGGCTCAAGGTACGGCCATCAATGGCAAAATATTATGTCAATTACCGGAAATTCGGCGGGTATTATTACCTGAATACAATCAGGCTTGAGACTGAATTTAAGATCAGAACGCGTCGTCAGCTTTTCGGATGGACCTATGATTCAAAAATTGAAATGGTCGTTATCGATATCGATACATCCGGCGTTAAAAAATTCCGGTACCGTGAAATCGCCAATGCGGAAAGCATACTCACTGAAGAATTTCATGAAAGTTCAGAAAGCTACTGGATTGATTATAACTACATTAAACCTGATGAACCTCTTGAGGAAGCGATTAAAAAAATAATCAGTCATACAGGTGATAATAAATTTCCCCGGCATTAACCGGTAGGTCAATACAGCTTGGCGTTTTGATTGCTGGTTTACATTAGGCTCAGAAACTCATCGGCATTTAACATTTGTCGGAAATTACCCATGAAAATTGGCAAAGCGAGGCCGCATATTTGAGCATTTTCACCGATTCAGCCGGCATTGCCGATAGAGTAAATTTGATGGCAAAAACATTTACAATAAATGGATATTGGTACGGATTTTGATTTTCTTTTTATGAGATTAATGAACAGGCTATGATAACCAAAATAAAGAATAGTAGAGAGATCGTTATTTCGTTTGACCGACTTACCAAACTGAATGTGTTGAGCGGTAATTTCGTGCAGAAAAAGCTTAGTTCGGTTCTGGAGCTGGATTTCAAACTTGTTTTACTCGATCTTCACGGAATAAAATTTATTGATTCGGCTGTTTTCAGGATACTTCTTGAGTTTGAGAGAATGATTAAGATCAGGGGTAAAAAACTGGCTCTCATGAATGTTACGGCCGATGTGGATGAATTGTTGCATTTACTGAATATAGAGCATGTATTGGTGTATAAAAAAGCCGCATGAGGCTTAGGTAGTTTTGTTACGAAACCGCAGGCTTATTTAAGTTTGCGGTTTTTTTCGTCTCCACTTTTGAAATCAATTGCCCGCGTATGAAGTTTTATACAACCTTTTTTACAATATCGGCTGCCTCCTGCAATGAAATTACAGAATGAACCCTGAGCCCGCTGTTGTCGATGAGTCTCTTGGCTTCTTCTGCATTTGTTCCCTGTAATCTTACTATAACCGGTATTTTTATAGTACCTATAGCATTGTAGGCATCCACCACTCCCTGAGCAACACGGTCGCAGCGCACTATACCTCCAAAAATATTGATCAGGATTGCCCTCACATTGGGATCTTTTAGGATGATCCTGAAGCCTGCTTCCACGGTCCGGGCGCTTGCAGTACCTCCCACATCGAGAAAATTAGCCGGATCACCGCCCGAAAGCTTGATAATATCCATAGTTGCCATAGCCAGTCCGGCACCGTTAACCATGCAACCCACATTACCATCGAGTTTTACAAAATTCAAATTGTACTTTCCGGCCTCGAGTTCTGTCGGATCTTCCTCAGTAATGTCACGCAGGGTTTCATATTCGGGATGCCTGAACATTGCATTATCATCGAGGTTTATTTTGGCATCGGCAGCCAGTATGCGATCATCTGAAGTTTTGATCACCGGGTTTATTTCAATGAGTGAAGCATCTGATGAGATATACGCATCGTAAATACACGGTACAAATTGCATCATATTTTTAAATACCTTACCCGATAATCCAAGGTTGAAGGCAATTTTCCTAACCTGAAAGGTCAGCAGTCCGGTTTTGGGATCGATCTCTTCCCTGAAAATAAGATGAGGGGTTTTTTCCGCTACACCTTCGATATCCATCCCCCCTTCGGTTGAGTACATTATGGTATTTCTTCCTGTAGCCCTGTTCAGCAATATGCTTAGGTAGTATTCTTTTATGGAGTTTTCACCTGCATAATATACACCCTGCTCTACCAATACTTTGCTGACTTTTTTTCCTTCCTTGCCGGTTTGATGTGTAACCAGCTGCATACCAATAATTTCTGAAGCATATGTTGTTACTTCGCCCGGATTTTTGGCTATTTTCACTCCACCACCTTTCCCGCGTCCGCCTGCATGTATCTGTGCTTTGACTGCCCAGGTATCCGTTCCGGTAATTTTCTGAATTTTTTTCGCTCCTTCCAGGGCTTCCTGCGGTGTTTCAGCAACCACTCCTTCAGGTACCGGGACTCCGAATTTCTTCAGGATAGCTTTTGCCTGGTACTCATGAATATTCATACGTGATGGATTTAACAAAAAAGAATTTAAGGCTACGAAAATATTTATTTTTTTTATACTATCGTATTTTTGATGACTGAATTCTGACCGTAAACATGAGAAAACTTAAAAATGAAGAGCTTAACAGGCTCACAATACAGGAGTTTAAAGACATCCCTAAAAATTCGCTGGTGATCGTGCTTGATAATGTCAGGAGCCTGAACAATATCGGATCGGTATTTCGTTCTGCTGATGCTTTTCTTGTGGAAAAAATTTGCTTGTGTGGAATTACAGCAAAACCGCCAAATAAAGAAATTCACAAAACAGCTTTAGGTGCTACGGAATCGGTCGACTGGGAATATTTTACCAACACCGCCGATGCCATAGGAGAACTGCGAAATCAGGGGTATACGATACTAGCGGTGGAACAGATTGATAAAAGTATTATGCTCAATGAATTTATGCCTTTACCCGGCTACCGGTATGCACTGGTTTTCGGACATGAAATAAAAGGTGTTCAGCAACAGGTTGTTGACTTGTCGGATATGTGCATTGAGATTCCACAGTACGGTACAAAACATTCATTTAACATAGCTGTAAGTGCCGGGATTGTTCTGTGGGATATCATACAGAAAATGAAAAAATAAAAAGGGCTGTGATTCACAGCCCTTTATTATATTGTGTTTCTGAAAGTTACTGAACAATTGAGGTAAATGCTTCGTTGGAGAAGTATTTCAAAAATTCAACATCTTTCTTAGCATAATCTTTAAGAGATGCATCTTTTTCAACTGCCGTGCGGAGGTTGCTGAATACACCTTCATCCTGCCCGCCACGAGCACTGGCGACTGCTTTCAGGTAAGACACCATAGCATCACCATCACCAAGTTGGTTCAGCGTAGAAAGCGCTTTATCATTTTCGCCGTTCAGAAGCTGGGCAAGAGCAGCATTAAATGAGGGTTTGTTTCCGAAATAGCTGACGGCACTCTTATAATCACCCTGTTTGATCTTGATTATACCAAGGTTATAGTTTACTTCATCACCGGCACCCATAGCCGAAGTCAGCATTTCTTCAGCTTTGGCAACGTCTCCCTGTGCAAGGAGAGATGCTCCGAGGTTGTTTTTGATTGCATTTTCATCCTTCAGTTCCTTGGCAGCTTCGAAAGCTTTCTGAGCTTCTGCATATTTACCCATCTGCATATATACAACTCCCACTGCATTTTTTGCCCTGAAACAATTCGGGAAGTTTTCAGATGCTTTCTGATAGGTAGCCAGCTTATCGTTGGCATTATCCATCAATGCGGCAGCATGAAGAATTTCTTCCAGATTAAGGCTGTCAGGATTAGATTTTGCCAGATCTACAAGTTCTTCATCGGAGTATCCGGTTACTTCAACATTTATTGTCATCACAGACCTGCGTAACTTCGGAAGTATAGTTTCAGCAATTTCTTCAAATGCAGCTGCAATGTTCTTGATTTCTTTTTCCCTGACTTCGGGATCTGAATACATTGAAAGAACACGCAATACCAGTTCTTTATCCTGTATATTCGATTCTTCCATAAGTTTTTTAAAACCATCCCAGTCTTCAGGTGTGGACATTACGTTCAGAAAATCTGCCTGTTGTGCAGCGGTAAGTTTGGTTTTCTTGAAAACCCGTTCCAGGTATCTTTTGGCTGATTCACCACGATTTTCCGATAATGGCTTGTTGATTTTTTCATAATCACCATCAGGTGAAGCATAAGCCGATACCTTGGCGCCTTTTACATCTTTATTTTCAGCTGCTTCGGCATTTTTCAGTTCGCCTTCAAAGGTCTTTACATCTTCGGCTTTCAATTCAGAATCACGTACATCTGCTTTGTTGATCACATAATTGATGTCTGCTTCGTAATATTCGGGAGTAACTCTTACATATTTATCACCAATAAGAATGACTTTCGGATCATTTTCCACAAGAACAGGAGTTGTAATGATCCCATCGGCAATTTTAATACCTTCAATCTCGACCGGTTCTTTATCGCCGATTCTGGCTGACATTCTCACCATAAGCTCTGAACGCATCATATCATCTTTGTAAGGAACTTTGCCTGAAAATGTATAATCACCACCATCATAGGCAATGACTTTATTATTGGCTTCGACCTTTTCACCCTGGAGAGTAGTCGATTCGAATTCTGTTTCGCCTGCGTCGTATTTCAGATAAGGTGTTGCAACAACAACTGCCTTTTTATTAAAATATTTTTCAGGAAATTGGGTTTTAATGGTTACCTGTACTTCGCCGGCATGCATTTCAAGCGGGCTGGGTGTAACCGTGTAGGATACTGTAGTAGCATTGTCTTTCATTTTATTTAAGCCGCCGCAGCTGCTTAATACAAATGCTGCTACCATTAAGGATGTTAGGTAGTTTTGTTTAAATCTTTTCATAATAAGCTAAATTATTTGTTTTACAATTTTCTGTATTGGTTATATGCCTAAGTTGAAAGGTACAAAATTACTAATGTTTTCAATATAAAAAAATAGAAAATCTTCGCGAATGAAATTTGCTTTAAATATAGAAAAAAAATCAAACATATTATAAATCAACTAAGTAATTTAATAACAAAATTTAAACCTTATTGTTTTTTGCGGTCTGTATAGGTTTGAAAGGCCGCTATATTATGCAATTTTGGTGCAGAATGGTTCAAAATTACCCGATCTTCTACTGATCAACCTGTTTATTATCATCAGGTTGATAAAATCCATTCCCGGTGCTACCGGATAAACGGATTAATTCCCATATTGTAGAATGTGAAAGCCAGTATATCTGCACGCTCACCGATTGTCTGCGAAACCGACTTGCCTGCACCATGGCCGGCTTCGGTCTGAATCCTGATCAGAATAGGGTTGGCGCCTTTATAGGTATCCTGCAGCGTCGCGATATATTTGAAAGAATGTGCCGGCACAACACGGTCATCCCTGTCGGCAGTATATGCCAGGATAGCAGGGTAATTAAGCCCCGGTCGTATATTGTGCAAGGGTGAGATTGCAAGCAGATTCCTGAATTCTGCTGAATCGTTCACTGATCCGTAATCGCTTTCCCATGCCCATCCGATAGTAAATTTGCTGAAACGCAGCATATCCATTACTCCCACACCAGGAAGGGCAACAGCAAACAGATCGGGCCTCTGGTTAGTGACCGCACCTATAAGCAATCCGCCGTTCGATCGTCCTTCGATGGCCAACCGTTCCGGAGAGGTAAATTTTTTGTCTATAAGGTATTCTGCTGCGGCAATAAAATCATCGAATACATTTTGTTTCATCAACTTTGTACCTGCCTTGTGCCATTCTTCTCCGTATTCACCCCCTCCCCGAATATTTGCCGAGGCATAAATGCCTCCGTTTTCAAGCCATACAGCAAGGTAAGTCTTAAAATCAGGTGTGATTGATATGTTGAAGCCACCATACCCATAAAGCAGAGTGGGATTTTTTCCATCGAGGGTGATGCCTTTCTTATGGACGATATATATCGGAATCCTGGTGCTGTCTTTACTATGGTAAAATTCAAGGTTTATCTCATAGTCTCTCTCATTAAAATCGAGTTTGGGTTTGAAGAAAACCTCCGAACGGTTTTTCCTGAGGTCGTATTTAAATATGGTCAGAGGTATGACAAAAGACTTAAAGGAATAAAACGCTTCGGATTCTCCGTATTCACCGTAGAACGCCTCCATATCACCGTATTCCGGAAACTCCAGATTATAAAGGAAAGTACCATTAAGATCGAACAACCTGGCTTCAGCATGGGCGTCTACCAGGTACTTTGCTACGATTTTATTTTCGGCGATGGTCGCAGTTTCAAGCAGGTCTGCCGCTTCGGGAATCAGGTCTGAGATCGAGATTTGTCCTGAACCGGATACCTCCACCACCTGAAGCTTGAATCTTGGAGCATTTTTGTTTGTTAACAGGAATAATTTGTTTTCCGCGCTGCCGACAATGGCATTTTCATAATCGAAGGAAGTCGCAATGGGAATAAATCCGCCATCCTTGTCATCAAGGACTTTTAGATAAAGCTGGCTACCATATGTCGATTCCGTTTCCGTAAGGATCAGGTAACGTTCGTCTTCTGTTACCTGGGCTCCATACATCCTTTCGGGGTTGTCTTTATTTTCATAAAAAAGCACATCTTCTTCCTGTGTTGTACCGAGTTTATGATAATAGACCTGCTGGTATTTGTTTTCACCGATAAGGTCTTCTCCCCGACCTGTGGAAGGATAACGGCTGTAATAAAATCCGTTTTTATACCATGCGATGGCTGAGAATTTTACCCGGCCAATACTATCCGGCAGCTCTTCCCCGGTATCCACGTTTTTTACTCGTATTACACGCCAGTCAGAGCCTCCTTTTGCCAGCGAATAGGCAATATGTTTACTGTCTCTCGAAATTGCATACTCCGATAAAGCAACCGTGCCGTCTTCTGACAGGAGATTCGGATCGACAAGCACTCTGGGCTTCGCTGTCAGTGAGTCCTGAACATAGAGCACATCCTGATTCTGCAGACCGTTGTTTCTGCTATAAAAATACCTTCCTGCTTTCTTGAAAGGAGTATCCATTTTCGGATAGTTATATACTTTGGTCAGCCGGTCCCTGATTTTGCTTCTGAAGGGTATTTGCGACAGATAGTCAGAAGTCAGGTTGTTTTCGGCTTTTATCCAGGTTCTGGTCTCATCCGATTCCGGATCTTCAAGCCACCGGTAGGGATCAGCCACGGCAGTCCCAAAATACACATCAATCGTATCTCCTTTTCGGGCGTGAGGATAATTCAATCTCTTTTGGCCACAATTGTACATAAATAAACAAAAAACGGTTAATATAAGAAACAAACTGGGTTTCATTATAGTCTGATTTTAATGGTTAGATCCAAAATTACAAAATTCCGGTGCAATTTTTTGAAATGAGTGAAATTTGCCTTTGATTCAATTTTGAATTCAGACAAATACTATATTTTTGGACAGGTGAAAATATTGGTCAATATTTATGTCTGAAAATGCCGCGCACATTTAAAAAAGACCTGCAATACTATAAGTTCTGCCTTTACGGATTTTTGAAAAATCAGCGGTTTTTCGAACCGTTTTACATGTTGTTTCTTTACGAGGAGCTTAAGATCGATTTGGCGCTGATCGGGATCTTATATGCAATACGGGAGATTGTCAGAAATATTTTTGAGATCCCCAGTGGAATGCTGGCCGATGCTTTTGGCAGGAGAGGAACCATGATGACAGCATTTGCGATGTATTCACTATCATTTATCATCTATTATTTTTCAACCGGATTTGCGATGCTTGCAATTGCATGTGCAGTTTTTGGTGCAGCCGATGCATTTCGCACGGGTACCCACAAAGCCATGATCTTTCAATACCTTAAAATAAATAAGTGGGAGGGGCAGAAGGTTTATTATTATGGTCATACCCGGTCGTGGTCGCAATTCGGTACTGCAGTTTCGTCTCTGCTGGCGGCTGTACTCGTTTTCAAATCAGGCAGGTATGCGGTCATTTTCTTATACAGCCTTATTCCTTATGTTCTGGATTTTATGCTCATGGCTTCTTATCCAAAAATTCTCGAAGGCGAAGGCATCAACCACAGGCATGAGCCTGTATTGGCTGTATTCAGAAGAGTTTTAGGGGAATTCATTCTCTCCTTCAAAAACATTCACCTGCTTAAAGCTGTCACTAATATGTCGGCATTCAGCGGCTATTACCAGGCCATAAAAGATTATCTCCAGCTTGTTATCCGCACATTCGTGCTGGGTACATCCATCCTGTTATTTCTCAACGAGAAAAAAAGGATCATTGTGCTCATGGGAGTTTTCTATTTTATCCTTAACCTGCTGACCATGATTGCGGCCAGAAACTCCGGCAGGGCAGCTGAAAAGTTCAGGCATCTCAGCCTGCCTTTGAATATTACGTTAATAGCGGGACTGATATCGGGCATGCTGCTCGGAGTATTTTACAGCTTTAATTTACCACTGGTATCGGTAATCCTCTTCTTTATGATCTATATGCTGGAAAATCTCAGGCGACCTATGGCAATATCTTATGTTACTGAACAGCTGAACGATAATATACTGGCATCGGTGCTCTCGGCAGAATCACAGGCAAATACAGTATTTGCCTCAGTTATTGCTGTTCTGCTTGGTTTTCTGGGCCAGAAATTCGGCATTGAAACCGGTTTTATTTTTGTAAGCGCCCTTCTGCTGGTTCTGTCACCTTTTTACCTGATCAGACCCGCAGATACGAAAAAAATAGAAGGCTTTTGAATGTAGTAACAGATAAAGAGGAGGTGTAATACCATGATCAAAATCAACAAAGAGCTGCTTGACAAAACTTCGGCCAATGCCCGGGGTTCACTGAGAAAAAGGATGAACCATAATTTTCACAGCGAGTTGATGGATCGGCTTCAGCGGCTATTGAATGCAATAGAGCCGGACACTTATGTTCAACCCCATAAACACCAGGAATCTGATAAGCGTGAAGTCTTTATCCTGCTGACCGGAAAAGCAGTGGTCGTGGAATTCGATAACCAGGGCACTATTTCAGATCATATTATCCTGGATGTATCATCAGGTAATTATGGAGCGGAAATTTCCCCGGGTATTTACCATACCATCATTTCACTCGCATCAGGAACCGTAGTGTATGAAGTAAAAGACGGACCCTATACTCCGCTGAATGATAAGAATTTTGCTTCCTGGTCACCCGAAGAAGGTTCGCCTGAGTGCAAAGCATACAACTCGGAACTGCTGTCCAGGCTGAAACTGTTCCGTGTGGTTAAGTGATTAAGTGATTGGGTTATAATGGGGGATAGATTAACATTAGAACCCGGGTAAATGCATAAGACTCCTGTCCTGATTTTTTCGGTGGGGACCTGTTTTGATAACAGCTCCCTTGAACCAAATCAAACCTGGTCTGTTTCCTATATATCAACCGGACAACCCTCCTCATATGAAAATTAGTTCTGAAACCATTCAAAAAAGAACCGGTAAAGCCCTTGAGGAATGGGCCGGAATTATCAATGAATCGGGACTCGGCGATGCACCTCATAAAGATATCGCTTCATACCTGTATGAAAATTTTGATCTTGACGGATGGTGGTCGCAGGAGATAACAGTCTTGTTTGAACAGTCGGCAAACAGGAGGATTTTGGGACAAACAGCTGGGAATGATTTTCAGTTGGGCGTAAGCAAAATATTCAACTGCAATGCCCGTTCGGTATGGAACCTCATCTCATCCCCAATGGGAATGCAATATATTCTCGGTGAAAAAAAGCGCCTGAATGATATCAGGGATGTTTCGGGATTGAGTAAAACCGGAATAGAATATCAGGTAACTACTCTTTTATCAGGCTCGCATTTCAGGATGAAATGGAAAAAGGCCGGATGGAATAATTATTCAATACTGCAAATCAGGGTTACCCCCAAATCTGGAAATAAAGCCGTATTAACGGTTCATCAGGAAAAACTGGCTGATTCCGATGTGCGGAATAACCTGAAAACATGCTGGACAGGAATGATGCATGAACTTGAAAAGCTTATCGGGAATTATTGAAATATGCCGGAATGCAGGGATAAGGAAATAACGCAATTTTTTTTACATCACAATTTTTTCGGTTACCATATACTGGTCAGCCTGCAATGTCATGTTGATTATTCCTTTGCGGATGCCAAAATCAGGCTCTCCTGCACCCTGGTTCTCACTGATCAGCCGGATAATGCTTTTGCTGTCTGTTGTATATATTGATGCATTGACCTTTTTCCGGTCTTTAAGAAAATGCCGGATGGTTAGAAAATTCGACCGGGGACCAACACGAATGATAATGCTGCCAAATGGATCCTGCTGTTCCGGTGAACCGCGTATAACATCTGCAGCATTAATTACCAGTGCGACTTCAGGTCTGTTGTCAATACAGCCGTTTACAATCAACCCGATTTTGTATTCGCCCTCATATCTCGGGTGAAACTATAGATTTGAAACGACACCAGGCTGTTGAAGGTATTGCTGTCCGGTTGTGAAATGATCCTCACTGATATAACAGCTTATTGTCGCAGGCATCGGAACTCGAATATACCAGAAATTTAGAGGACAAATTTTCACGACCGCGTTTTGTCAAAATGAGAATTTTGATTTATACCACGTAAAATCTTACATTTGCGGGAAATCTGGCAAAACAAATCACTATGGCCATGCAAAAACCTTCCATACCAAAAGGTACAAGGGACTTTTCACCCGACGAGATGGTGAAACGGAACTATATTTTTGATGCAATACGTTCGGTATTTCAGAAATACGGTTACCTGCCTATTGAAACACCTGCCATGGAAAACCTGGATACCCTGCTGGGGAAATATGGGGATGAGGGGGATAAGCTAATCTTTAAGATTTTGGACTCAGGAGATTATTTTGACACAGTAAAAAGAAATTTATTAGGTGACATATTTATAAAAATAAATAGTTATTTTTTTGACTTGATTAAAATGTTAATAATCCAATTAATAAAAGATAAGGCGGATATTAATAATGAGACAATCAGAAATTATATAAAAGAATATTTTCATCCTGAAACAGTGAATAGTCAAGATTTAAATTTTAATATTAAATCATCAATTTTTAGTTATTTCAAAAAAGATGAAAATGTAGTTAATACGGTATCAACATTTTTATCTAAAGCTAACATTTCAAGTCAATCACAAGATTCTGAGATTGATTTCAGTCTAAGAATATTGTTTGAATATCAACCATTATATAAAAATCTATTCGATTTGTTAATTAATCAGAAATCAATCGATAATGAACTAAATCTATTAATTAGAAAATTATATAAAATTAATTCTTCAGATGTCTCAAAAGATATTACGAATAAAGCTCTGCATTACGATCTGACCGTTCCTTTTGCCAGGTATGTTGCCCAAAATAGAAATGAGATCACTTTTCCCTTTAAACGCTATCAGATACAACCTGTATGGCGAGCTGAGCGGCCCCAAAAGGGACGTTACCGTGAATTCTATCAGTGCGATGCTGATGTGATTGGTAGTGATTCCATTTTAAATGAAGTGGAATTGATTCAAATAATAGATGAAGTATTTGGTAAGTTAAATATTCAAACTACCATTAAAGTTAATAACAGGAAAATACTTACTGGAATTGCTGATTTTATTGGCTATCCCGAAAGAATCGGCGATATAACTATTGCAATCGATAAACTTGATAAAATAGGGTTAGAAGGTGTGGAAACTGAATTAATAAAAAAAGGAATTAACAAGAAAGCTATTGAGGAACTTAAAGGTTATATTCTTGTTCAAACCAATGATAATAAATCAAGACTTGGTCTTCTTAGGTCCTGGTTATTGGATTCTCAAATTGGAAATGACGGAATTGATGAGATTGAATTATTATTTTTTTACTTGGAACAATTAAATATTAATTCAAAGATTGAATTTGAATTAACCTTGGCAAGAGGCCTTGATTATTATACCGGTACAATTATTGAAGCCATAACAAACGGTGTTCAGATCGGTAGCGTCTGCGGAGGGGGCAGGTATGATAACCTGACCGGTATTTTCGGATTGCCCGGGGTTTCGGGTGTGGGAATATCTTTCGGGGCCGACCGTATCTTCGATGTGATGAACCAGTTGAATCTGTATCCTCCCGGGGTTGAAAATACGGTCAGGATGCTTTTTGTAAATTTTGGCAGGAAAGAAGCGTTATATTGCCTGAAGCTTATTACGAAGTTAAGGGAAATGAATATTGTCGCCGAACTTTATCCCGATGCGGTGAAAATGAAAAAACAGTTGAGCTATGCCAATGCCAGAAAGATACCTTATGTAGCACTTATTGGAGAAGATGAGATGAAAAATGAACGCATTACACTGAAAAATATGGCAACAGGTGAACAGACAACCATCCCATCCGAGGAACTTGCAAAGAGGATAAAAGTCTAAGATAATAGGCTATTCATACGCATGAAAAACTTTTTTTTTACTATGTTTGTTAATTCGTTATCTGTATTTTTTCTCAGGAATGGATAAAAGAAATTTCATACGGACTTCGCTCTTTGGGATTGGCGGGGCAATTGCCCTCTCCTCATTTAAAGGAAATAAGTATGCCGGGCATCTTTTTGCAGGTAAACGGAAAACCGCATTCAGTCTTCCCGATCTGCCGTATGCTTACGATGCACTCGAACCCCATATCGATGCGGAGACGATGAAACTGCATCACGACAAGCATCATGCTGCCTATACCGATAAATTTAACATTGCAGTTACCGAAGCAGGTATTGAAGGGATGAACGCCCGGGAAATCATGTCAGAAATATCAAAATACCCGCTCGCGGTAAGGAATAACGGAGGTGGGTATTTCAACCATAAACTTTTCTGGAAGGTTCTTTCTCCCAATGGCGGCGGATCACCCGGCGGGAATTTACTGGCCGCGATAACCGATATTTTCGGGGATATCGGCGCATTCAGGGAAAAATTTTCATCCGAGGCCCGATCCTTTTTCGGATCAGGCTGGACATGGCTCATTTTAACAGATGACAGGAAACTTGCCATTACCTCAACACAGAATCAGGACAACCCCATTATGGATGTAGCTCTCGTAAAAGGCAAACCATTGCTGATGATCGATGTCTGGGAACATGCGTATTACCTGAAATACCAGAATCGCCGGGCCGACTATATCGATGCATTCTGGAACATTGTGAACTGGGAATTCATCGGAAAAAAATACGACGCCCTGATGAAAGCATAAACTTCAGAAAACCACTGAAGGCACATGCTACTCTTTCAGTAAATTTACATCAAGGATATACTCGAGTCTCTTAAGATCTTTACGAATACCTGACATGATCACCGGGTTTGATGAGTAATCTACAACGATCCTGTCTTCACCCATTGACATTATTCTTGAAAATACCGATTTCCTCCTGAATATCAACTTATTACCTGTGTCGCCGGCCAGCAGAAAGTTGGTGTCTGCGAACGACCTCATGAAACCTTCCCTGTTGTCTTCAAACGATCCGTTAATATGCCGTACTTTCTTTCCATAGACCAGTAACGGGTATAAAAATGAGTACGCAAAAAAAACAGCCAGAAACAGCTGCATCCGCTTGTTCCCGAGCACCATCCTGTAAAAATCAGAAATATGCGTATTGCTTCTTGACATCTGCAGCGCAATGAGAATCGCAATCAGAATAAGAATGAATCCAATGTATTTTACCAGTCTTCTTGAATAATCTTTCATAGTTTCTTTTTTCATGGAGGGCGTAAAAATAGCTGTTTTTTAATTTTTTTTTGATTCTACTATTGTTTATTTAATAAGTTATCATACATTTGATGACTTATAGTCATAAAATAAATAATAGTTTAATCATGGGAATAGCGGAACGGAAAGAACGGGAAAAGGAGCACAGGCGCAACGATATTGTTGATGCGGCAGAGAAGATATTCTTTGAGAAAGGCACCGAGCATGCCACAATGGATGAGATTGCCGGGAAAGCTGAGCTCAGCAAAGGTACACTCTACCTGTATTTTAAAAGTAAAGAAGAGTTGCTGTTTGCCGTTCATCTGAGAGCAATGAAAATCCTGAAAGGCATGTTTCAGGCGGCCATTGGCCCGGAGAAAAAAATGATTGAAAATATTATGGAAATTGGAAGGGCATATGTCCGATTCTTCAGGGAATATCCCGATTATTTTAGGATTCTGCTGTATTTTGAAGACAACGAGGATTATAACCCGCAACATGATCTGTATGCTTTATTTTGCGGACATGAAGATGATCCGATGGGTTTTTTTGTTGATGTGTTGTCAAAAGGCATGCACGACGGGTCAATCCGTGATGACATACCTCCCGAACTTCTGGCCCATATACTATGGAGCCAGACTACCGGAATACTAAAACTGGCTAAAACACATACGTATCATTATGATCTTGAAAAAACAACCGAAGATGATATTATTAATGCACACATTACCATTCTTTTCAATGGAATTAAGAATACCAAATAGAAAGCGGTCGTTCATTTTTTCCGCATTGTTCTTATTGTTACCGCTTGTTATTACGAAAGCACAATCCGGAATTCTAAATGATTATATTCAGGAAGGGCTCGGAAGTAACCTGGCTCTTCAGCAGAAGTTCGATTCCTATCGCCAGAGCATCGAGGAACTGCATGAAGCCAGGGGCATGTTTTTCCCAGCATTGAGTATAAACGCCCGCATGACGGTTGCCGAAGGAGGCCGGATGATCGATTTTCCTGTCGGCGACCTGCTGAATCCGGTATACTCAACATTGAACATGCTGACTTCCAGCAACCAGTTTCCGGAAATTTCAAATGTTGAATTTCCGTTTTTGAGACCGTTTGAGCACGAAACCAAACTGCAGGTTGTTCAGCCTCTCTTCAATCCCCAGATCTATTACAACCACAAGATTAAAACCGACCTTTCCCTGGCCAGCAAGGCCGATGCTAAAATGTACAAGCGCTACCTGGTATGTGAAATAAAAACCGCTTACTTTAGTTATCTTAAAGCTGTTCAGGTGCACCGGCTGATCGACAATACCAGGTTGCTGCTTGAAGAAAATGTGCGGGTTAACGAGAGCCTTTATGCCAACAATAAAGTTACCATCGATAATATTTACCGTTCAAAGGTGGAACTGAGCAAACTCGAAAAGAAGAAAGCAGAAGCACTAAAAATAAGCAATTCTGCAGCTGCCTATTTCAATTTTCTGCTGAACCGTCCGCTGAATGCTGAGATAGTCCCCGATTCCGGCATCGTGATTAGGAAACCGGATTATACCATCGCAGAACTTGGAAAAACCGCGCTCGAATTCCGCGAAGACCTGACCATGATGAAATATTATACCAGTGCGGCATCAAACAATTTCAGGCTGAGCCGTTCTGTCAAAGTACCCACATTACTCGGCGTTCTGGATTACGGGTTCCAGGGTGATAAATACAGTTTTACGGGGGCAGACGACTTTGCAATGGCATCGCTTGTTTTGCGATGGGATTTGTTTACAGGCATGCAGAATGAAGCAAAGATTAAAAAGGCCATGATCGGCAAAGAAATGGCCGAAAAGAAATTTCGTGAACTGGAGTCGGCAATTAGGCTCGAAGTTGCAAACGCATGGTATGCCCTTGGGGCAGCAGGTAAAAGTATTGATGCATCTGAACTTGAGGTTGAATCAGCAAATAAGGCGTATTATATTGTTGAAAAGAAATATAAACAGGGACAGGCAAATATGATCGAGTACATCGATGCCAGAACGTCAAAAACGAATGCCGGGGAAAACCTTATCATTGTCCGGTATGATTACATGATCAGGATTGCAGAGTATGAAAAAGCCGCCGGATTGTATGTATTTGGGAGTCTAAAATAAAAACGCATAAAACAAACACTTATGAAATTTATCTATATAATGATCCTACCGGTCACAGGTATTCTGGTTTTCGGAAATTCATGCAAAAGAAGTAATTCCGGTTCTGTAACCCCGGATAATACGGTAACCGTTAAGGCAGAGCGTGTCGCAGAAAAACTGGTTGCTTTTCCGGTGCGCACAAGCGGAAGATTATCAGTTGAATCTGAACAGAAACTGAGTTTCAGGACTGGTGGCATTATCCGGAATATTTTTGTAAAGGAGGGTGAAAATGTAAAAAAGGGACAACTGCTTGCCAGGCTTAATTTGTCTGAAATTCAGGCGCAGGTTAATATAGCAGAAGAAGCCTTTGAAAAAGCAGAACGTGATTTCAGCCGGGCTGAAAATCTTTACAAAGACAGTGTGGTGACGCTGGAGCAATATCAGGATGCCGTTACCAGGCTTGAACTGGCACGATCGAATCTTGAGATCGCCAGATTCAACCTGAAATATTCCCGCATAGAAGCTCCTGCCATTGGTAAAATCCTTAAGATACTGATGGAAGAGAACGAAATTACGGCACCGGGATATCCTGTACTTCTTTTCGGATCAACTGAAAGCCTTTGGGTTGTTAAAGCAAATGTGACGGATAAGGATGTTGTTTCAATACATCGCGATGATTCGGCATACCTCTTCTTTGATGCATTTCCCGGGACACGCTTTCCCGGAAAAATATCAGAGATCGCTGGCATGGCAGATCCATACACAGGAACTTACGAAATTGAGATCTGTCTTGCTGATCGCACCGTTAAAAAAATGGCTCCTGGTTTTATTGCGAAAGCAGAGATCATTCCCGACAATATGAAAAAGCTTATCGCTGTGCCCGTCGATGCCGTCTTTAACAGTTCGGAAACAACGGGATATGTATATGAAATTCTGGACACAGTGGCGGTTATGCATAAAATCAGCTTTGAACATATTTCGGATGATTATATATACATCCGCGATGGATTAAGTCCCGGAACCTATGTGATTACTGAAGGAGCGAATTATATAGATGAGAATTCCGTGGTTAAAATGGATACCCTCTAGTTTGCAACATAAAACTGAAAGACAGCGGATGAGAAAAACGAAAAACCAAAAAGGCACCGGTATATTTTCGGCTCTTTTACTGTGCCTCTTTTTATCGGCGGGACATGAAAAGACGGATATTGCCCAGCAGGCAGTGAACGATATGCTGAAGAAGATCGGAGACCTCAGGTCGGTGCAGTTCACCCTTATCATGAAGGAACGGATTAAGGATGAGATTACAAATAAAAAAGCAGATTTCAAGGTGAACTATTCTCCGTTCAAAGTATACCTCAAACAGGAGTATCCAAACAGGGGAATGGAAATCCTTTATATTCAGGGAGAAAACAGAAACAGGGCATTGGTTAATCTTAACAGTTTCCCGTATGTGAATCTGAATCTCGATCCTATTGGCAATGCCATGCGCAGCAGTCACCATAATTCAGTATTAAAGGCCGGCTTTGAATTTCTGGTTAAGATCGTGGAACACCTGTTTTCAAAATACCGGAACCAGATCGGTGAGATGACAACATACAACGGACTGGTTAAGTATAACGGTGTTATCTGTTATAAAATAACAGTGGAGAACCCTGCATTCACTTATATCGATTATACGGTGCAGGAAAATGAGACTCTTGAAGACATTTCGTGGAAGCTGTTTGTAAGCGATTTTATGATCATGGAGTTGAATCCGTCACTTAAAAGCTTTGACGATATCAGGCCCGGCATACATCTGAAAGTTCCGAACGATTATGCCAAAACCATCATCCTGTATATCGACAGGGATAAAAAAATACCGGTCGGGGTAAAATCATTCGATGAGAAAGGACTTTTTAACGAATATATCTATGAGAATGTCCTGCTCAATCCATCATTCGGATCTGTTGATTTCGACAGGGACAACCCGGCATATCATTTTTAACCACACTAGATCCAAAAAACCCGACACATGAAACTACCAAAATTGGCCATTGAGAATTCCCAGTTTACGGTAATGGTATTCTTATTGCTTGTGATTGTGGGAGTTAACTCATATTTCACCATGCCTCGTACCGAAAATCCCAGTATTTTCATGCCTGGCGCTTCCATTGTGGTGATTTATCCCGGTGCCAGCCCGAATGACCTGGAACAGCTGGTTGCCATACCCATAGAAGAAGCTGTTAATGAGCTCGAAGACATAAAGAGGATTGAAACTTCAATTCGCGACGGATTTGTAAATATTGCCATTGAATTTATATACGGTAACAATGCAAAAGAAAAATACGACGATGTTGTAGGCAAACTGAACGATGTGAAGAATACCCTTCCCGAAGACGTTTACCGGATCGAGACCATGCGGTGGGGGAGCGGTGATGTGAATATCCTTCAGCTAGCTTTTGTGTCGGAAACAGAAGAATACTGGGAACTTGAGGAAGCTGCCGACAGACTGAAGAAGGAGATTGAAAAGGTATCCGGGATAAGAAGGGTGGAACTGCATGCTTTTCCGGATCGCGAAATTCGTGTATCTCTTGATGTGGAGAAGATGGCACAGATGAACATTTCAATAAACCAGGTGGCGGGGGCTGTTCAAAGCAATAATGCCAACATACCCGGAGGAAATGTCGATCTGGGAAACCGCTTTTTTGTAATTAAATCAAGCGGATCGTATAAGAATATCGAAGAGATCAGGAACACTATAGTGAACGCATACAATGGAAAGATCGTGTACCTGAAAAATATTGCTGATGTTGATTTTAATTATGAAGATGAGGATTACCTGGGAAGACTGAACGGGAAAAGAGCGATTTTTTTGACCGCCGTACAGAAGGACGACCACAATATCTTTGATATTATGGATAATGTACATCCGATGATCCTGAATTACAAAAAACAGCTTGGTGATGATATCGGGCTGGAAACCGTGTTCGATCAGTCAGAATTTGTAGATGAACGGATCAATAGTTTTTTGCGGAATCTGATGCAGGGTATCATCCTTGTCGGAATAGTTATTTTTCTTGCATTGGGCTACAAATCCTCCATCATTGTGATCCTTGCCATTCCGTTTTCATTTATCATAGGCATCGGGTACGTCGATTTATCCGGGTTCGGGTTGCAGCAAATATCAATTGCCGGGCTCGTGGTAGCACTTGGATTGCTGGTTGATAATTCGATTGTGGTGATCGAAAACATAAATCGGTTCCTGCGCCTGGGGTATCCGGCAAAAGATGCGGCCTACCTGGCCACACGCCAGATCGGATGGCCTGTGGTTAGTGCCACACTAACCACTGTATTTGCATTTATTCCGATTATGATGATGAAGAATGATGCAGGTGAGTTTATAAAGAGTTTGCCGGTAACCATCATTGCTGCACTGATTGCATCGCTGCTGATCGCACTGACGATTACACCGCTGGCATCAAGTATTATCCTGAAAAAACCCGAAAAGGAAAATTTCAATCTTTCACGATACCTTACCCGCCTCATTGAAGGACCCTACAGGAAATCGTTGAATTTTGCACTAAAAAACAAAGCATTAACACTGCTGTTCACCCTGCTTGTGTTTGTATTTTCAGTATTTGTATTTTACAGGTATGTAGGTACAAGTTTTTTCCCGAAAGCCGAACTTCCCCAGTTTCTTATCCGCATTGAAATGCCGGAGGGTACAAGCCTTGAAAAGACCAACCAGGCAGCCATTTATGTGGAATCGGTACTGGAGAAACGGCCTGAAGTTACCCTTTTTGTGACCAATGTGGGCCACGGGAATCCCCGCCTTTATTACAATACTTTTCCGAAAGATTATGACAGGAACTTTGCTGAATTTTATGTGCGGCTGAAAAAATATGATGTGGATGAATTCGACAATCTGGTAGAAGAGTTGCGCAAAGAGTTCAGTACGTTTCCCGGAGGCAAAATCAACATCAAGGAATTTGAGCAGGGAACCCCTGTACTTGCCCCGGTAGTGATCGACATAAAAGGTGAAGAAAACGATGAACTTCAGAAAATAGCCGCTGATGTGGAAAAAATGATGAACGAGGTAAACGGACTTGTAAATATTGAAAATCAGATAAAAAGGACCAAAACCGATTTGTTCGTTCATATCAATAAAGACAAAGCCAGCTATTTCGGTGTTCCTGTTGTGGAAATCGATAAGACGATCCGTACCTGCATCAACGGAGCAACGGTGTCAACATACCGCGATAAGCGCGGAAAGGAATATAATATTGTGCTCAGGCTTCCGACTGACGGTGAAACAGGTCTCAGGCAGTTTGACAAAATATATGTTCAATCGCTGTCGGGTAAATTCATTCCCCTTAAGCAACTTGCCGGAATTGAATTTAAAGAATCACCCGGCCTGCTGATCCGGAAAGGTCTTAATAAAACAGCCACTGTATTTGCTGATATGAAAAAGGGTTACACGCTCGACGAAGTGCTGGAACCCCTTGTGGCAGAACTTAACCGTTACCGGTTTCCCAGGGGATATAATTACCAGCTTGCCGGTGAGCTGGAAAACCGTCAGGAATCTTTCGGGGGCATGTTTCAGGCTATTGTAATAGCTGTCCTAGCCATATTTGGCGTTCTTGTGCTTCAGTTCCGCTCATTCATTCAGCCTCTGATTATGTTTGTTGCCATACCTCTGGCTTTTATCGGTTCGATATGGGCCTGGTTCATGACCGGGAATACCTTTTCGTTCACTGCATTTATAGGGCTAATTAGCCTTGTCGGAATAGTCATAAATAATTCAATAATACTTGTCGATTATACCAATGCCCTGATCAAAGAAGGTAAACCGCTGAATGCGGCAATAATTGAAGCATGTGAAACGCGGTTTATGCCAATAATTCTCACTTCGCTGACGACCATCGGTGGCCTGCTGCCTCTTACACTCGGCGGCGGCACGCTATGGGCACCTATGGGTTGGGGGATTATTGGAGGACTGGTGACCTCCACTTTTCTTACACTGCTTATAGTGCCTGTATTGTATAATCTGGTGTCAAGGGCAAAAAATAAGCTGCACACCTGATGATCAGTATGACTATGCCGGGCAGGCAGTTGTGAATCCGATTTCACGCGCTTTGCTCGCTTCCTGAACCATAAATACTCAGGGTAATTCAAAAAATAACTTTCTCACATGGAATGGTATAATCAAAATAGCCTTCAACCGGTTTTGTGAAAAACATCGGTCCGAATTCCCCATATCCCTCATGTTTCTGGCTGTATACACCTGATTCAACCTGACATGTTCCGTCAGGCATTTTATATACAACAGAGGCGATGATATGCCTGTACAGGATATTGCCGATATCGTCGGCTGAGTAGGTCCAGTCTTCATTAATATCGGTGATAAATGCGCGCAGAGGTTTAGCGTCCGGTATTATTTTATTGCTTGCATCAAGGATCATCTGTTCAACAGCGTGATTTATCACGGTTGAAGGCGGAATATCTGTGGTATGGGCTTCCAGGAACTTCTTTTTGTTTTCTTTATTTATCATGAGATCAAAGCTTCCCGTTGCGATCGTAGGAACCTCACTATCTACAATATCAATATTCAGAGGTACAAGCTCAAGCTTCAGATGATGTTCTCCCGGTTCAAGGCCTGACACTGCATCAGCCCACTGGTTAACAATAATGCTATTATGCTCTTTTTCAACCTCACTTGTTGTCGAAAGCGTCATACTAAATGTAGTAGTATTGGAAAAGTCATGCGGTGGCATTTCAAAATACCAGGTGGCCACCGGCTGTTCGTTATCGAGTAACCGGAGCGCATAATTATACCTGTATTTACTGCTGTAGAAATCATACGGATAATCATTGCTGGAATATACATTTTCAAGAGTTTCCTTCATGAATACCCTCATATGCAAATCATCCAAAAGTGAAAATGTGTCTTTAAGAAGGTTGTTGTTAAAATTTTCGATACTGATGTAATCCGGTGAAAACACAATTTTGCCGATATACTTTTCAAAATCATCATTCATACCTGCCTTCAGGGGAAATGCATACAGCATTAACATTCCAAGGCAGAGGATACTTATAAAATAGGCTGTTCTTTTCATTTGTTTCCTTTTTACTGATTTAAAAACCTAACTGTGCGATGGTTATAAGATAATTGATTTACAATTAGTTAATAAATATCATATCAATGTTGAGGGCATGCATGATGAATTCACACCCATACATTCCGGTAATACGCCCCGGAAAAGATTATGCCAGTTTTTTTAAAGTATATGTTCCGCTGGTTGAACGCAGGCATTTTATTCCGCCATTGGCAGGGATTATCGGTTCGGATGATCTTCAGGATATGTGAAAATATTTCTACATCAATGTGCACGTTTAACCCCATTGTTGAATGACAGGGCGGTAAACTTAATAAACGGTATCCTACAGTTTGTTTTTATTGAATGAATGGAACAGATTAAATGGTTGAAAACGTCCGTATGACCGGTTATCTACAGTTAAAAATCGTTAAAAAAGTGTATTTGGCATAGTTTTATAGCCTGTAAATCCATTATTATTAATAAATAATGGTTTGATTATGAAAATAATACATGTAATGTTGGTTACACCTGCACTCTTTGTGCTCTTCTTGTTGTCATGCAATCAAAACAAAGAAGTCAGGGAATTAAACGCATTTTCAAAGATGAAGATTAACGACAGCCTCATTACCGAAGCTGTTGAAGACGAGATCAGCTATCATCCTGAGGTTCCTGCACACCGGATCGATGTTAGAACTAAAGATAGCATTGTGTTTCTGACTGGTTCTACTGAGAATCTTCTGGCAAAAGAAAGGGCAGAAGAAATTGCATCTCAGGTAATATGCGTCAAAGGAGTGGTAAATCAGATCATGGTCAAAACCGATTCCTTAGCAAATAATGTTCTGAAAAACAGAGTGGAAGGAGGATTATATTATGATCCGGTGACAAATCCGTGGACGATCAAGGTAAAGGTGAACAATGGAAATGTTACTCTATCGGGTGTGGTTGATTCATGGCAGAAAATTCAGTTCGCCGGAGACGTGGCAAAATCCATCATGGGAGTGAAAAGCGTTACCAACAACCTGTACTTTGAATACGATTCATTACGATCGGATGAAGATATTTTTTACGAGATAAAGAGGATATATCTTACTGACGCCCGGCTGGATCATACACTTATCAGTGTGAATGTAGACGGAGGGGTAGTAACATTAACGGGTGTCGTGGGAAGTTTATCGGAAAAATCCCTGGCTGTTACCGATGCCTGGGTAAGCGGCGTACGATCGGTGAATGCAGATGACCTTGAAGTTAAATACTGGGCCCGGGATCCCAGAATGCGGGTGGATAAGTACGTGAAAAAAACGGATAAGGAAATTTCTTCAGCCATTGAAACAGCCTTTAAATACGATTACAGGATTAACAATTATGATGTGAATATTTCGGTGAATAATGGCTATGTAACCCTTTCGGGTAAAGCTGGCAACCTGGAGGCAAAAAACTCAGCCGGTGATGATGCAAGAAATATTGTGGGAGTATGGGATGTCGATAACAAAATAAAAGTCAGGCCTGGTATCCTTTATTCCGATAAAAATGTTCTCGGCCGTGTTGATACTGCATTTCAGAGAAACCCGTACCTGAGCAAATACTCATTTACCATGAATATGCTTAATGGGAAGCTTTACCTTGATGGCAGCGTTGAAACACCTTACGAAAAAGTACTGGCAGAAAAGGTAGCAAGCAGGATACCCGGAGTGATTGCTATAGATAACAACCTGAAAGTAAGCCACTATTTTAACCCGTACTCAAACTTCTATTATAAATATGATTATCCGGTGATTGAAGCACCGCATTTACTGCCCGATGAAAAAATCAAGGAAAACATTGAACGTGAGTTCTGGAGATCGCCGTTTGTCAATTCCGATGAGATCAATATAAAAGTAAAAAACGGGCATGTAATATTAACCGGTACGGTTGAGACGGCCCTCGAGAAAAAAGCTGCAGAAAAAAATGCATATGAGGGAGGGGCATTTACGGTTGAGAATGATATTATCGTCCGGTACCGGCCCAAATAAGTATGTCTGCTTTTCAGGTATAGGTATCCAAATTACCTGTCGGTTTTATTTCAATCATTAAAACCTGATTGGCTAAACACTTCAAATGTTCGAAAAAATGACAAACAATAAAAAAAAATTAAGTGTTAAAGAAGTATTCAATAAATTCAACAGTTCAAGAGAAGGCCTTTCCGATGATGATGTGACAAGAAACAGGGATCACTATGGGTTTAATGAAATTGAGGAAAAACATGAAAGTGTTGTCATGAAGTTTCTTCAGTATTTCTGGGGACCTATTCCATGGATGATTGAAGCAGCTGTTATTTTATCATTCATCGTGAAAGACTGGACTGATTTCTGGATCATTCTCCTGCTGCTATTTACCAATGCCGTTGTGGGATTTATCGAAGAATACCAGGCCGATAATGCAGTGGCTGCATTGAAAGATAAGCTGGCTATTTCGGCCAGGACCAGACGAAATGGCAAATGGATAAATCTGCCAGCCAGGGAATTGCTGCCCGGAGATATTATCCGTCTGAGAATGGGTGATATCGTTCCGGCGGATGCCGTTGTCTGGCAGGGTGAGAATATTCTTGCCGACCAGTCTGCGCTTACAGGGGAATCAATGCCTGTGGATAAAAACGAACCGGATGCCCTTTATTCAGGTTCCATAATAAAGCAGGGTGAAACCGATGCTGTTATTACTGCAATAGGATTAAATACATTCTTTGGAAAAACAACTTCATTGGTTGAGGAAGCAAAATCCACCAGCCACTTTCAGAAGGCAGTCCTTAAAATTGGAAATTACCTGATCATTATAGCACTAATCCTTGTGGTGCTGATCCTGGGTGTTAGTTTATACAGGGGTGATGCGTTCCTCACTATTCTAAGGTTTTGTCTTGTGCTTACCATTGCCGCTATTCCGGTGGCAATGCCGACAGTTCTCTCTGTTACTATGGTAGTGGGTGCACGATTATTATCCGGGAAAAATGCCGTTGTACGAAAACTTTCCTCGATTGAAGAAATGGCAGGAATAGATATTTTATGTTCCGATAAAACCGGTACCCTTACCCAAAATAAGCTGGCAGTAAAGGATATTTTTTCATTGGGTGGTAAAGATGGCGATGTGATTGCCTATGCCGCTTTAGCTTCAAGGATGGAAAATGACGATCCGATTGATGTGGCTGTATTCAGCGCCTTAAAAAACAAGGCTGATATTAATGCCTATACCATAAAAAAGTACACACCATTCGATCCGGTGCATAAGAAAACCGAAGCATTGGTGGAAGATAATTCCGGTAAATCGTTCAGGATAAGCAAGGGAGCGCCCCAGGTTATTTTGGAACTCGCGCATCCCTCTGATGAAATCAGGAACAAGGTAAATGAAAAGATTGCTGAATTTGCCTCAAAGGGTTTCAGATCATTGGGTGTTGCAAAATCTGACAGAGATGAAAAGTGGAAGTTTATAGGGTTGATTTCATTGTTTGATCCTCCACGCGAAGATTCCAAAAGAATTATTCAGGAAGCTAAAAATATGGGCGTAAACGTAAAAATGGTTACAGGCGATCAGGAACTCATTGCAAAAGAAACCGCGAAAATGCTTGGAATCGGCAATAAAAATTTAAATGCCGGCATTTTTAACGAAACTAGGGCGCATGAAACCGGACAGCTTGAGGAAAGGATAGAAAATACGGATGTTTTTGCAGAGGTATATCCCGAACACAAGTACCATATTGTTGATGTTCTTCAACGAAAAAAACATTTCGTAGGAATGACCGGTGATGGTGTAAACGATGCACCGGCTCTAAAAAAAGCAGATGCCGGTATTGCTGTTTCGGGGGCAACAACAGCGGCCCGTGCAGCTTCTTCTATTGTCCTGCTTGAACAGGGGTTATCTGTAATCATTGATGCGATAAGAGAAAGCCGGAAGATATTCCAGCGTATGAACAGCTACACGATTTACAGGATTACCGAAACCATCAGGGTTTTATTATTCATGACATTGTCTATTCTTGCATTCAATTTCTATCCGGTAACGGCAGTGATGATTGTTTTGCTTGCATTGTTGAATGACGGAGCAATATTGTCAATTGCATACGACCGGACCAGGGGATCGGATAAACCTGAAACCTGGAACATGCCGGTGGTTTTCACACTGTCAACTGTTCTTGGAATAATTGGAGTGATTGAGTCCTTTGGATTGCTCTATGTCGGTAAAAAATACCTGAACTTTTCCAGTGACATGCTGCAAACATTCATATACCTTAAATTGTCAGTGGCCGGTCATCTTACAGTGTTTGTTGCACGTACCAGGTATAATTTCTGGAAACAGAAGCCTTCAATGATCCTTCTTACCGCTGTGGTGATCACCCAAGTTATTGCCACACTTATATCGGTTTATGGAATCTTCATGGTGCCAATCGGCTGGAAGATGGCCGGTATTGTTTGGGTATATTGTGTAATTTGGTTTTTCATTGAAGACTTTACGAAACTGCTGGTTTATAAGCTACTTGAAGAAGAGCATTTAATATGGTCAATTCAACGCCGAAGGAATTAACATTAGGAACAGAGCGAAGCTGAATTTTAAAAAATTTAATACCTTACAGGATGAAAACTTTAAAAGATAAAATTGATCTTGATCCTGGTGAATTCAGCGAAGAAGTAGTTTCACTGCTACCAGACCTGGTAAGTTCGCAGACAACCAAAAGAAAAAGTGCGAGAGAGAAACTTTCCGGTATAGCACCAATGGTACTTGATGAATTATCGAAACTGTGCGAATCCGGAAACAAACAATTAAGATGGGAAGTGGCCAAATCACTCGAAACAAGGCATTCGGTAGGATCGATCCCTGTTCTCCTTAAACTGCTTGCTGATGAAGAGAGCGATATCAGGTGGCTTGCTGCCGAGGGAATGATAAATGTAGGACGCAGAGCATTGGTACCGCTCCTGCATGAAATCATTTATAATGAGTCATCATACCTTTTTGATAGTGCACATCATGTATTTAATGAATTGCTGACAAGGAAAGAAAAAAGAAGTTATCAGCCGTTGATGAAGGCTCTTAAGCACAGCACCAACGTGAAGGGAATCGCTTCACTGAAGGCTAAACAAATTCTCGATTCGCAATACAGCGACTAATAATGGTTCATGAAAAAAACGGAGCCTGTTGTTGCTTTATACACAATCAACCCCTGCCAGATGGGTAGTATTCAGAAGTACGGTACTGGTAGAACCGTATCAAAAAAAATTCTCTAAAGGAAAAACCCCGAAGGACATAACCGTCAAGCTTAGCCTGGAAGCCTGAAAGCCTGGCTTAGATTGACAGCGATGCCTTTCAGCGTTCCTTTAAATGGTGTGTATAGCAAGTTGCCGGGGTTTCACCTGTGCCGCGCCCTCGGCAATTCTTTTGAGGCCGATGGGTTGGATTTAATTTTCCGCTCGCCGATTATCCGGCAGCTTGCATTTCTGAACCGATCCATTCAATCCAGGATGTCTTTTTTTATCTCTTCAAATTCTTTTTTAGTGATCTCTCCCCTGGCATAACGTTCCTTAAGAATGTCCAATGTTGCTTTGGTATCCCCCGGACGTTTGCCGTAATAGTTTCTTGAAGAAGTAATTCTGACAACCATCCATACAATCAGGACAATGAATACAAGGCCAAAGATCCATCCCCAGCCCCACATCATGCCCCAACCATTATTCAATCCATGCCACATGATATTTTTAATCTATTATTGTTTTTCTTTGGCAATTCCAATTACCCCGCATGCTACTCTTGCTCCTGCAGCGCCTGTTGGCTGTGAAACAAGGTCATCCTCACCCTGGTGAACAATTATTGCCCTGCCAATGATCGAATGTTTGCCCGAGAATGCCAACAGGGTGTCTGTCAGTTCAAGATGAGCATTCCCTGTGGAGTCTGCTAAAATGTTGCCCAGGTCTCCGACATGCCTGATGCTGTCATTTGGGCCTCCATGCCGCGTATTTTCAGGGTTGAAATGGCCTCCAGCCGACGTTCCGTCAGGTGCGCTGCAATCTCCGTATTCATGGATGTGAAAACCATGTTTTCCTTCTGTTAAACCGTTAACATCGGCTACAACACGAATTCCGTTTCCTTCTTTGGTAAAATGAACGATCCCCATAACAGTATTTCCCTCGGTAGGATGCAGCACACAAATGGCCTCAGTTATCCGGGGCGCTATCTGTATCTCTTTGGTCTGTTTGGAATTCTGGCATCCGCTTAATAGAATTGCGGATACACTCAGCATTATTCCGGTCTGAATTAAATTTCTACTTTTCATAATGGTATCTCCTCTATTATTGTTTATGAAAGATTAATACGGGTATTGAAGATTTTTTCATGAGTCTTTTCGAGGTGCTTTTTTTGAATATCTTTTCCAGGAAATTCTTATTTTCCCTGAGTACAGCAATAATATCGGCTTGCTTTTCTTCCGAGAAATTTATTATTGCCTCTTCCACATTTGTATCGTTCACCGGGTAGAAAGAGATCTTATCGTAACCCGTTTCTTTTCTGATCAGGTCAGTAAACCCTTCTTCCTTGATCTTTTCGGTAAAATCTTTATCGCTTGTAACGTGCATTACCAAAATGTCGGTGTTGAACGGTCGGGCTATTTCAGCCAGCTTTTTCATGGCTTCTGTATCCTCCTGTTCAAAGTCCGTGGCATATATAATGGTATTAAAGGGTTTGAAAGAAACCTCCTCGGGTATAAGCAGTATCGGGCACCTGGCCTGTGAAATCACTACCGGCCGGATATCTGTAATAAAATCGAAAAATTCTCCTTTATCAAAACCCGGGAAAATCAACATCAGAACGTCTTTCTGTTTCGTCTCATCAACTACCACTTTCGTGTCAATGCCTGTTTTTAGGTTGGTATGGATTTCCGGCAACGTTGTGAATTTTGCTTTTAACTCATCTGTGATCTCTTTGAAGTGAACAGTAGCAGTAATTGTATTTTGTTTTATGGCTGAGGAAATATAGGATCCTCCGGTGAACTCATCGCCGGTTGCCATAAAATCGGGTCCGTAATGCGCAGTATTGATTACATGCAATATCTCTACTCCCAGGTTTTCTTTAAGGGCCATCTCCACACCATATTTAATCGCATGCATCGATTCTTCGTCGAATGTCGTATAGATCAATATTTTTTTCATCACGATTTTTTTTAAAACATTTCAGTTGTGAATAAATTCCATACCAGATAAATCGATTTACCGAATTTATTTATATAATATTGATAAAGAGAATATTAAATAATCAGTCCTGGATTATGGAATTGTCGATTTGTAGAATAAACTCCCCTGTTTGGGTTATTTTTCCTCGTAATGTCTGTTGTATTTTGTCACAGAATATTGTGCATACCGACATGTATAGGTCTTATATGCACCGGGGGTGCTCGTTTTTTTTTAATTACTGTTGTTTCAGCATGATCGTTTATGATATATGGACTTCTGGAATATCCACAAGAGTAATGCCTGCAAAACTAATGAGCGTTCTCAATAAATATAGAAGGCGGGATTATGTTTGAGGGCGTGTACAAAAATGTTCCGGGGGTTTATTTTTATGCATTCGGCAAGTAACCGGGAAGATTTTTCAGGAAATTGTTAAAATTCAGGATTTTATCCCCAAAACGGCTGGTCATCTTTTTATCTGCCTGATCTCTTTCCTGAGCTTGAGGTTTAAAGAATGAATCTCTCGTATGACCTTGCGGACCAATTCAGGTACATCTTCATAACTTGGATTGAAGAGGGTTTTGGTTTTGATCTCAATAAGGTCTGAAATAACTGATTTTACCTGCAGATGCCGGTAAGCAGGCAGCAGTTTGTGTGCATGTTCTCCGATCTGCTTCCAGTTTCTGCTTTTCAGGTGCCTGTTCATCTCCTTCATCCCTTCTTTTGCATTCTGAATAAAGGTATTCAGCATCTTGATGATAAATTCGGGATTGTTCTTTGAAATCCGTTCGAGTTCACCAAGGTCATATAGTAAAGTTTTCTCATGCAATTTCAATTCAATATCCTCCAGTTCACTAAGGTTGACCATTCTTTTAGCCGATCCCAGTGATTTATGGATCTTATTAAAAAGATTCAGCTCCCTGAAAGGCTTTACAAGGTAATCATTGATCCCGGCATCAAAATATTGCATGATATCGTTCTTCATCACTGCCGCAGTAACGGCAATTATAAGGGTATCTTTATCGTTTCGCACTTCGCGAACATACTTTGCCACATCAATACCGCTTATCTCTGGCATAAAAATGTCCAGCAGAATAATATCGTACGCATTTAGGGAAATTTTATCTATGGCTTCTTTTCCATCATTGGCAATATCAACCTTACATTTGAAATTTTCGAGGATAGTTTTTCCAAGAAGCCTGTTCACACTGTCATCGTCAACGAGCAGAATTTTTGTTCCGGCCAGCACTGTCGTATCTACCCTGTTTTCTTCCTGGATCTCAAAGATTTCCTGAACCGACTTTTTGTACGGTATTTCTATAACGAACTGAGATCCTCTGCCTGGTTCGCTTTGCAATGATATCGTGCCGTTCTGCAGTTCAACGAGGTGTTTGCTGATTGTCAGGCCAAGTCCGGTTCCTCCGTATTTCTTATATATCAATGAGTCCGCCTGCCTGAATTGTTCAAAAATATCCGTGAATTTATTCTCCGGTATTCCAATTCCGGTATCTAACACCTCAAACCTTGCCTTAATAAGGCTCCCTGACTCTTCAGAGCAATTGCATTTAAGTTCTACAAATCCTGAATCCGTGAACTTCACGGCATTAGTTACCACATTCATGAGAATTTGTCTCAGGCGCATTGAATCACCCAGCACGATTACGTCTTCATTCTCATCGCCTATATATTTAAAATTCAACGATTTTTCACTGGCTTTGATCTTCAGCGTGTTGTAGACTTCTTTTAAGACCTGTACAGGCTTAAAAGGTTCTTCGTTGAAATATACCTCTCCCGCATCGATCTTGGATAATACCAAAATTTCATTTACCAGGGCAAGCAAATGTTCCGAAGATTTGTCGATGATATCGATAAAGTTTTTTTGCTGTTTTGATAGATGGGTTTTAGAAAGCTGTTCGGTAAACCCGATGATGGCATTTAACGGTGTCCTGATTTCATGGCTTACACTGGCAAGAAAACTGCTCTTTGCCCTGTTTGATTCCTCTGCCAGTTCTTTGGCCTTTCTCAGGTTCGATTCAACCTGTTTTTCTTTTGTAATATTCTGGGTAATGGTCATACCCCCGTAAATTTCATCTTCGAAGTTTTTCAGCGGCAGCAGCCATATCAGGTAGTCATTTCCACGATAGCGGTATTCGGTGGAAATTTCTTTTCCCTGAATAGCCGATTCATAAAGGGGTATCAGAACTTTCCTGGTTTCTTCATCCATTATTTCATATAAGGTTTTTCCTTCAAAATCTTCGTTCGTGAAGTTAAGCTTTCTCATTTCAGTACCTTCGGCGATGATAAACCTGAGATCCCTGTCAAACAGGTACATATCCGTATCAGGGATGCCACCCGCCAGCGTGCGGTACTGATAGATCAGATTGCGGAGCTCATTCTGCACGGTATGGAAGTTGGTCACATCTTCTCCCGAGATGAGCAACCCGATAGCCTCATTGTTTTCATTCTTCATCAGTACTGATCTGGCTTCGATGATCTTTATTTTACCCGATTTCGACCTGATCACATAAGGAAACATCTGGACCACATCGACCAAACCCTTTACCGAATTCTCAAAATGCATCCGCGATTCCTTTTTATTATCATCATCGGCAAATGCATCGATCCAGTTTCTGCCCGTTATTTCATCTTCAGTGTATTCGAGGATTTCACAGCCTTTACTGTTGACCAGGGTAATATTCCCGAAGAGATCTGTGGCCACTACCAGCACGCCAACTATATTAAAGCATTTTTTTACAATCTCAGCCTCAAAGTAATTGGATGAATTCAGGATAAATATGTTGTCCGCAATAACAGGTTTATCTCCTTTCATTTGAGCTGTGAATAATTTATTTCACGAGGTTAAGTCTAATATATAACACTTGAAAGTATAAAAAGGATCATCAATGAAGGCTATGTGGAAAAATTTCACATGCCGGATACAAATTTATGATAATCTGGTTCGAATCCAAATTTTTATAATTCCAGTTGCCAAATAATTGATTCATTGATATGTATTTAAGCTGATAATCTGTAAGAGAACTATTTATATCCCCAAATTGGCATGAATTTGGCGACCTACAAAATAAGAAAAGCCCGCGCATGTTGTTTATTGACCGGACCTGGTTGTAAAAATGGTTCATACTCTTTGTAAAAGCCAGGATTTTCAATTATGACAGATCAAAGGTGCAAACCGGAAACAAATTAGTATTAAGCGGGTATAATGAATGGTAAAATTTTGCGGGATCTAATGTACAATATTTTGTTTACAAGTAATTTTTCTACCCATACCTCTACCGGGTTAAAATTGGTTAAAGATATTTTTTCCGGTATAAGCGGAAAGTTGTTTGTGCTCGGTCATGAATCAGTACATAACAAAAAGTCGTATAACTTATTAAATGACTATCCATCAGCAAGAGTAATTATTTCCCATGATGATAGCATGGCCGGATATATTGATTTTATCGATAAGCAGATTACTAAAAAAAAAATAGATATTGTAATCGTTGAGGCTGACTTCGAAGAAACAATGGAGCATAATTTCACGACCCGTTTTTATAATGATTTTGTCACCAGGATAAAAAGTTCTGTGATCCTTATGGCAAAATCATATTCAAGTTACAAAGATATTGGTGTTCTGATTACCGACATCGGCGATGATGAAATGACTCAACTCGGAATATTGAATGATCTGTTAGGATCGCTCCATGCTAAACTCCATTTGTTTCAAATTCTGAATGACTCTTCTTCTGAAGAAAATTTCAATACCATTCAAAAACTGGATGCACTAACTGAAAAATACGGGATCGAGCGGTATTCGATAAATGTTATTCATGACCGGCGCCTAATTGAAGGGATGAACTTTATGATATGGAAAAAAAACCTTGATATGATTGCACTGTTGAATATTAATCCCCTGGATCTTAACAATCCTTTACTTGTCCAGGAGATTCTTCTCAAATCAAATGTATCATTGTATTACCATATATAACCTGAAACGATGAAAACTTACACATATTTGATCCTCGGAGGCGGAACAGCAGCCGGATATGCAGCCGAAGAATTTGCCGAACAGAAAATTTCCACCGGTGAACTGTTGGTAATTGGTGCTGAGCCTGTGTTGCCCATGAACAGGCCGCTTTTATCAAAAGACTTTCTTTCGGGTAAATCAAACGACGATGAAATACTGATACATGATCAGCAATACTATGATCAGCATGGTATAGAAATACTCACAGGCACAAAAGTCGTTGATGTCAATCTCACCAAAAAATCCCTGACACTTGAAAATAATGGACAGGTCGGTTATGGTAAACTGCTGATCGCTACCGGAAGCAAGGTAAGAAAACTCACCATTCCCGGGGCAGAAGGTCACGTATATTATCTCAGAACTCTCAGGGATGCAGAAGATATAAAACAAAAAGCTAAAGAATCAGGTAGAGTAGTGGTTATCGGTGGCCAGTTCATTGCTGCCGAAGTCGCTGCATCACTGAGAATGCTTGGACTGGAAGTTTCACTGGTATACCCTGAGGATTTCCTTATGAGTTCTTTGGCAACTCGTGAACTGGGTATGTTTTTTGATTACCTGTTCGGTTCCAAAGGGGTCAGCCTGCTGAAAAACAAGAAAGTGACCTCCCTAAAACAGAAGGCTGATAAGGAATATGTTGTATTGAATACAGGGGAAGAAATTGAAACCGACATGATTGTGGCAGGTATCGGGGTAGAACCTGAAACAGGGCTGTTCAGGAATAGCGGTCTCACCATAGATAACGGCATACCGGTCAATGAGTATTGTGAAACAAGTATTCCGGGGGTGTATGCCGCCGGTGATGTGGCCCGGTATCCCGATGCAATATTTGGCAAATCACGCCGTGTAGAGCACTGGCAAAATGCTTTTGAACAGGGTAAACTGGCAGCTAAAAATATGGCAGGCCATCAGCTTATATACAAAGAGATTCCCTACTTTTTTTCGGATCTTTTTGACTATTCGTACGATTTTTATGGAGATACGGCAGGAGCCGAAGATTACGTAGTAAAGGGAAAGCCTAATGAACAGGATTTCAGCATTTTTTGGATCCGGAAAGATCAGATCGTTGCTGCTTTCATCTCGGCAAAACGGCCGGATATAGAACGAAATAAAGTAAAAGAGTGGATCACTGCCGGCCATTTAATAAATCCGGAAGTATTGAGGCAGTCGGATGTTGTGTTTGAGAATGTAGATAAACCCTAATGGTGCAGGCTGATCGCAGGAAAGGTAAATAATAGCAATGGCCGTGATAGCCGGCGCCATTCCAAACAGGATAATCAACCTTCAGAAAGTGGTTAATGCTAATCTTTATCACCGTTGGGTGGTGGATGTTATTGACAATGTTGTTGTGATCTGATTAATACCGTACTTTGTTTTAGAAATAATGATCTTCAGAAATATACTCGTGGAAAACGGATATGTGGAAATATTTCACACCTTCGGCAATCGGGGACGAACACCAATCTTTCATAATTTATTACAAAACAATACCCTTAAAACGATCATCTTTGGGAAGAACCGGTTTGGCATAAATTTTATAACAAGGTAATATTCTAAATTTTAACCTTCAAAATGTCACAAGCTTACATAAATGCTGTTGAATTGCTCCTGGTGTTGATGATCTCCCTTGTATACAGCCTTATTTTTACGGTCATTTTGAGAAATTTTGGTCCCTGGGGCAGTTTCTGGTCATTTAATGTGGTTTTGTTTCTGACGTTATGGACATTTACCATAGTCTCCGGTCGTGCATATCGTCAGGATACAGCCGGTTACTTAGGTATTGTGCTTGCTGCAGGTTTGATTATATCCTTGTTACTCAGTGCGGCTAACCATCCGCCAAAAAATGGCAGGTTAAGAAGCCTGAAAAAAACAAGGGAAATTTCATTAAGACCCGGACCTGAAGAAAAAAACAGGCTTCTGAAAATGAATACTTATTTCTGGCTATTATTGTTTGCATTAAGCATAGCAGTTATTGTGGCATATTTCTCTAAAACCAGTACCTATGGCTAACACATAATAAAATAACTGAATTCACGAAATATCTTATGTTTTTTTACTTTAAATATCTGGATAATAAAAGGATATGATTTAGAATGGTTTTGTATCAAGGATAGCAGGAGTAATATTAAAAGTAAAATTATGAAGGATCCTATATTCCAAAAAATGATATCCTATATGAACAGGAATAAGTATTTCTCCCCCGGTGATATCATAAGAGAAATGGGAATATCATACCAGGAAGGTATGAAATATTTTATGGAGCTTCAAAAAAAAGATATCATCAGAAAAACAAAAATTTCAACGTACTATACGTTGAATGATAAATACAAAAAATCGTAATAACATCCTAAATTTTCAATAATGAGAAAGGAAGAAAGAATTGACAAAGAAACGATAGTCAATGCACTGATAGACAATCTTCTGGAAGAAAAACATCCTGAAGAAATCAAAACGTCCTATATCGATAAATATGAAAATCCTGCCAAATTGAAGATCAAAGGCAGTGATGAGGCCTATACTCCGGATGTAGCCGTTAGTTTCGGCGATAGTTCTAATCTTTATGAAATTGAGCTTGATGATAATTTTCAGATCAATAAATGGAAATTATTTTCTCTTCACGCTCAGAAAAGAAACGGTAACCTTTATCTTATCGTACCTGAATGGCTCAGGGATTCGGTTAAAAATGAGCTTACAAGCCAGAAAATAAATGCAGGAATAATTTTTTTTAATACCTGATGTATCCCGTATCTTAATAAGAGCGGCTTGTAAAGCTTATAACAGCAGATTATTGTGTTCAAACGATTATAGCCAATCAACATTGCATCTGACTTTTTTTTTGACGGTGTGACGGGAAAATTGGCTTTTCCAGGATATTCAGTCTGATACGGGCCTGAATGTAAGCCATTGTACATACAAATACATTAAGTTCAGGCTGGTTCATGTTTGAAAAAGTAAGTTGGACTTGTTACCCGGTTAAATGTTATTTATTGTTAATTTTTAAGCAATTGGGTTTTTTATTTTTATCTTTGTATGCCTGTATTACTAATTCTTATTTAATCCAATGAGGTATAACATTAATAGTATGAAAAAAAAAATACTAGTAATTGATGATGATACCTACATTTGCAATCTGCTTGAAAATTTTCTCACCACAAACGGCTACCATACCGATATAGCCTTTTCGGGTTCAACCGGCATAAAGAAGATAAACGAGAACGAGTATGATCTTATTCTCTGTGATTACAGGCTGCCGGATTCTGACGGATTGAAAATTGTTTCACTGACCAAGAAAAAGAACCTGTTTACCCCTATTGTAATTATGACTGCTTATGCAGACGTGAAGATGGCAGTAAAGCTCATCAAATCAGGAGCTATCGACTATGTTACAAAACCCATATACCCCGAAGAAATTCTTCAATTGCTGAAGCGAAATCTCGACGGAGACAGCAATCGGCTTACTTCAAAGACTTTTGAACAGCAATTTATTACAGGAGACAGCCAACAGTTCAGGAAGATACTGCAGGATGTTCAGTCCATTTCCCCCACCGATGTTACTGTACTTATTGAAGGTGAGACAGGTACTGGTAAAGAATATGTAGCACGTGCAATACACTATAAAAGCAAACGCAAAAACAAACCTTTTGTAGCAGTGGATTGCGGAGCACTTCCACGTGATCTTGCCAACAGTGAGCTATTTGGTCATATCAAGGGAGCTTTCACAGGTGCCGTTATAGACAAACGGGGATATTTCGAGCAGGCTCACGGAGGAACATTATTTTTAGATGAGATCGGGAATCTTTCGCTTGAGAATCAGCTGAAAATGCTGAGGGTTTTGCAGGAAAAGGCCGTAAGCAGACTGGGAGATGAAAAAAAGATAGATGTTGATGTAAGAATCATTGTCGCCACAAATGAAAACCTGAAATTAAGCTTGAAAAACAATACATTCAGGGAGGACCTCTATCACCGGATTAATGTGGTTAAGATCGTTATCCCTCCATTGCGGGAAAGAAAAGAAGATGTCCTGCTGTTTGCCGCTAAGTTTGTTGAAAAATCCAATCTGGAATTTGGAAAGGATGTCACGGGTATTTCGGATGACGCCGGAAGGACACTTATTTCGTATCCCTGGTATGGAAACATTCGCGAACTGGAGAATGTTATTAAAAGAAGCGTTCTGCTTGCTTCATCCAATGTGATTACCATTCAATCGCTTCCTGAAGAGATCAGGTCATATTCAACCGACAGCCATCTGGATCATAAGTTCCAGAAAACTGCAATTTCTTCACTCGAACTGAAGGAAGCTACTGCAATTGCAGAAAAAGAGATCATCGTAAATGCCCTTGAGGAAACCAACTACAATAAAACACAGGCAGCCAAACTGCTGAATATCGACAGAAAAACACTGTACAACAAGCTGAAACAACTTGAGATCGATAGTGCAGGGGAATGATCCCAACATTTTTCGTAGATAACCTGTAGAAAATATCCACAGTTCCTGTTCACTTACTGTTTATACCATCGCCATATCACGCTATTCTTCTGCTTTGTGCATATTTAATATAATTTAACACTGTGTTGCAGGGTTTGGCATAGTCTTGTTATATGTTCGTTACAGGTGTAATAATAACATGCAAAACTTAAGACTATGACAACTTTAGAATTCAACATCCAACTCACCAATCTTGAAGATTCTCTCAGACGGTATGCATCTATTCTGGCTTCGAATGTGGAAGACGCCAATGACCTGCTTCAGGATACTTACCTGAGGGCGTTAGACAATAAGGAAAGATTCATGGCATCGGATTATAAAAACATGAAGGGGTGGACATATACCATTATGAAAAACATTTTCATAAACAATTACCGGAAAATGAAGAAACGGAAAAACAAAATCGAGGATGTTTCATCAGAAGATTCCACACTCTTTGATAACGTATCGGATGATAACATACTAAAAACTATTCAGCTCAAAGAAATGAATATGGCAATCGACAATCTGGATAAAAACCAGAAAGTGCCCCTTCTCATGCATCTTACCGGATTTAAATACAACGAAATAGCAAACGAGCTCGGGATCAATATCGGAACTGTGAAAAGCAGGATTTTCTTTGCAAAAAAAAATCTACGGTATAAGATATGAGTACAATATTCACCTGTAATCCCAAAACGACTATTTTATGCAATGATTTTATGATTCGCATGGAATACTTATGAGGCGTGAGGTATTATCTGCGTTGCCTGCCAATTCCGGCATGCGGGGCAGTGCAAAATTTAACCAGTGTAAACAGGTATGCAGAAACTTATCTTTTCACTATCGGTTCATTCAGCCAGGCTGTTAACATCCAGTGGTCTTTTTCTATCGTTCTGATAAAACTTTTCATCATATTTTCTGTGGCAAAATCGCTTAAATCTTCCGAAACATGGATACATTCCTCCATCAGAGATAACAATATTCGTATATCATTAAGAATTGTTTTTGCCATTTCAATCGATGATACCTTTTCTACCGGTTCTTTGATACTCGAATGATTGATATATTCCTTAAGGGTGCTGTACGGATTTTGTCCAAAGAGTCGGATCTTTTCTGCTATTTCATCTATGTGTTCTTCGGCTACCCTATACATCATTCCGAATTTCTCGTGCAGATCAAAAAAATCCTGTCCGATTGCATTCCAGTGAAAATTTCTGAGCTTTTGAGCATACACATTATATGTTGCAAGTACCGAATTCAGGCGTACCACTATTTCAGCGGTATCAAGTTGTGAATACCCCAGCTTTGCGAATGTTCTGATCTTCGATTTTTCCATAATCTAACCATTTATTGTTCTGATTTTTTCTCTTTTGGTTTCTGAGAAGAAATTTGATTTGTAAGTTCGGAAATATTTTTTCAAGGCTTTCGATCTTCTTATTTTTTCCGGTTCTGCCGGGAATCGAGAAAAGAAAACTCAGGTATGCCCCTATGGTCAGTGACAGCAATAATAAAACAGGTAATGAGGCGTTAAATTTCCAGATGAAAAATGTCGCCTGAACCTCAATGACATTTTGAACTGAAAATACCACTATGATCAGCAGGAATGTCAATATGATCAGGAGCGCTTTTTGCATGTTTACTGTTTTAACCGGATAACCTGTAAAAGAAATTTGGCTTGTTCGTACTATAATGGTTTGGGCAATACGCAGCAATTGTTGTACCAGTGAACCGGTTTAATCTTGAAATCCTGCCATAGATGACATTCAGTGATTAACCGTTAGGGTTCAGGTTCTTTTCTGCCTGACCGTTCAGGCCATTCAACTGTGGAATTTTGTGGAAAGTGTGGAAAAACTCTACAATCTTTATGTTTAATAGTTGACCATGAAGGTCTTCATTGTGGCTCTCTGCTGACGCTTAACAATTTTTATCTTTTTAAGCCGGCGGTTGGAATAATCTTTTCCGCATTGACAATGCCATAACAATAATTTTGATATTATGAAAAACCGCAGGACGTTTAGCATTCCTTATCTTTTAATTTTCTTCCTGATTTTTATTTTTTTGCAGTTTTTTGTCACTCCTTCGGAAAATGAGGTAGAACTCACCTATGATCAGTTCAAGGACAGTCTTCGTGTGGATAAGATCGACAGGCTGATAATCGGTGAAGATAAACTTACGGGATATTTTAAAATACCCGGAGACACTTCGGGTACGGCAAAAAAGGATAGCACAAAAAGTTTGTTGCCTTCACTGAAATGGCCATGGAGCAAATCGGGCAAACAGGAACGCCAGTTTGAGGTGGTCAAGCTCGATGACGGGCAACTCCTCGAAGAGCTTGAAAAACATCATGTAAAATATGAAGGAAAAATCCAGTCGAACTGGTTTGTTAATATTCTCGGTTGGATCATTCCCTTTGTCCTGTTGTTTTTACTGTGGGGATTTTTGTTCAGACGGATCAATAAAAACATGACCGGAGGAGGATCACAAAGCATTTTTAATGTGGGAAGAAGCAAAGCCAAACTCTATGTCCTTGATGAAAACCATAAGATCACATTTGAAGATGTTGCGGGTGTTGATGAGGCCAAGGAAGAACTCACTGAAATGATTGATTTTTTAAAAAATCCGGGCAAGTTTACACGCCTGGGGGCTAAATTACCGAAAGGTGTTCTTCTTGTCGGACCACCGGGTACGGGAAAAACTCTTCTGGCCCGTGCTGTTGCCGGTGAGGCAGGGGTTCCTTTTTTCAGCATGACAGGTTCCGATTTTGTCGAAATGTTTGTGGGTGTAGGCGCTGCAAGGGTACGTGATCTGTTCAAAGAGGCCAAAACCAAATCGCCCTGCATCATTTTTATCGATGAGATCGACGCGATCGGTAAAAGTCGCGGCGCTGCCCTGCAGATCAGCGGCAACGATGAAAGGGAGAACACACTGAATCAGTTGCTGTCAGAAATGGACGGTTTTGCACCCGGTGATGCCATTATTCTTATCGGATCGACAAACAGGCCTGAAGTGCTCGACAGGGCTTTGCTAAGGCCCGGGAGGTTCGACCGCCAGGTATTGGTCGACAGGCCCGATTTAATCGGCAGACAAGATATTCTGAAGGTACACACCCGCAATCTTACCTTGCATAAGGATACCGACCTGAGAACAGTTGCAGCACAAACACCGGGATTTTCAGGTGCCGATCTGGCTAACATTTGCAACGAAGCCGCTTTGCTGGCGTCACGAAAAGGGAAGACACATATCGAACCTGAGGATTTCCAGGAAGCCATTGAACGGGTAATCGCCGGACTTGAAAGAAAAAACCGCCTGATTAATCCCAGGGAACGTAAAATTGTTGCATACCATGAGTCAGGACATGCCATCATCGGATATTTTACCCCGGGAGCTGATCCGGTGCATAAAGTGTCGATAGTACCAAGAGGGATCGGAGCTTTGGGTTATACCATTCAGTCGCCACTGGAAGATCGTTTTCTCATGTCGAAAAATGAACTCCTGGGTAAGATCAGAGGTATGCTTGGCGGAAGAGCGGCCGAAGAAATAATATTCGGAGATGTATCCACCGGTGCGGCCAACGACCTTGAGAGGGTGACACAGCTTGTTTACGACATGGTTACGATCTATGGGATGAGTGATAAACTGAAAAACCTGTCACTAAAGAAAAGATTTCAGAACCAGCTTCTCGGAGGTGATCTGATGGCTGAAAAAAGATCGGAAAAAATGGAACAGGTAATCGACGATGAAGCAATGGGTTTTATAAACAAATGCTATGGTGATGCCATTGATCTGCTGCGGGAAAAACGCGATAAACTGGAGGAAATGGCTGAACTGCTGCTTCAGAAAGAAGTGCTGGATGCAGATGATGTTAAGGCAATACTGGGAGAAGTATAGGGAATTACGGCAGGTGTTTTGATGGAACGTATTTTTTAGACCCGCTCAAACTGGATGAATTGTATCTCCTTGTTGTTCAATCCTACAAGTACTTTGTCCACCATATTCAGGAAGAGGCCGGATTCAATAATTCCTGTCATCAATTCCAGCCGCTCATTCAATCCGAAAGGATCAGTGATACGACCAAAATAAAGGTCAATAATATGATTGCCGTTTTCGGTAACCAGCGGAGTGTTGTTTTTGTCCATCCGGAGTTCTGCCCTGATGGCGTTTTCCCTGAAATGGTCAAGCAGCAATTTGTTGTTTTCCCTGATCACTTCTACGGGTAAAGGCGACCTTCCAAGGAATTCGACCATTTTTGATTCGGTAACAACCCAAATGGTTTCCCTGCTTTTTCGACTTATCAGCTTTTCTTGCAGAAATGCCCCGTGCCTGCCTTTAATGGCATTTCCGTTCGGATCGATCTCATCCGCCCCGTCAATGGTAAGATCAATTTCCCTGACATCATCCACCGGCAGCAGGGGAATATGATTTGCCCTGGCAAGTGCTGTAGTTTCTGCAGAAGAGGATATGCCGATAATCTGTAATCCTTGCCTTATCCTTCTTCCCAATTCGGTGAAAGCATACTTTACCGTCGATCCGCTACCCAAACCAACCAGCATGCCGTCTTTTACAAAATCGACAGCTTTTTCGCCCACCTTTTTTTTTATGTGCTGATCAGTTATTTGCTCGATTCTTTTCATTTTGAATTTTATTTGCAATGACATTGGGAAAAGCAGAACTTGTTCACAGACGTGAACAATACTGATTTTCCGGCATTCTTAGCCATTTACTTACCGTAAATGATATACCCCGTGCGGTATGTTATGAAATCCACAGAAATCAAAATAGATTTTGATTCCATATATTCACTTTTAATCCGTTAAAGGCAATGAACAGACAGTCCGCTCCAACTACTGTTCCAATATAATTCATAACCTGACTTTCAATGTGTTTTATTGGATCAAAATCCAGAGCATCAGGATTATAATAGCAATATTAAAAGCCCTGAGAATTCAATGTGTTGTGGAAAAGATGTACAGGCGTAGAAAACTTCCACGGTTCAGTAGGATCCGGATTTTAATTTATTAATTGTAAGAATTTAGAAATCATAATATTAGAAGTATTTAACGTTTTATATAGAAGAAAATTCATGGTTCTTGCACACAATCTGACTAATTTTAATGCAAAATTTTTATAGCCAGTTAAATGCTAATCGTAATAACGATTGGTACATCCTTTGGTATTCATTTTTTTTAAAAACAGAATAACTATGGCAATTAATAAAGTTTGGATTGAAGAAGGCTGCACTGCATGCGGCCTTTGTGAAGAAATATGTCCCGAAGTCTTTGAATTACAGGATGAAGCGGTAGTAAAGGAAGGCGTTGATTTCGGCCCTTACAGTGATAAAATTAAAGAAGCTGCAGAAGAATGTCCTGTTGAGGTAATAAAATATACCGAATCATAAAGCAATACTCGTTGAACTGAACTCAAACCGGCATAGTACCGATGCAAACGGACTATTCATTTCAGGACAATAGGTGTAATTGTTGGGAGAGAAAACATTTACCGGCAGTCAGTTTTTCAAAAATCGTTTGATCTTCTGGTTAAGCAGATCAGCATCTATGGGCTTTGAAATATAGTCATCGCATCCGGCTTCCATGCTCTTTTGTTCATCCGATTCCATTGCATATGCTATCTGGGCAATCACCGGCAGATCAGGATGCAGTTGTTTTATTCTGCGTGCGGTCTCGTATCCGACTATTCCCTGCAATTTAATATCCATGAGGACAAGGTCATATGTACCACCGGATAACATTTCAAGGGCTTCGTTTCCCGATCGGGCTACAGCGATTTCAAGATGTGAGGGTGCAAAAAGTTCCTGCATAAGGTATATATTCGATTCCTCATCTTCCACAAGCAGTATTTTTTTACCGCTCCAGTTGTCCATTCTTACCTTCCTTTTATTTTTAGATTCTACCGATTCCTCCACTGTCTTTAACCCTTTTAAAGGTATGGTAAATGTAAAAAGCGATCCGTGGCCATAGTCCGATTCCGCCTGCATGCTGCCTCCAAGCATTTCAACCAGGCTCTTGGATAACGAAAGGCCAATTCCTGTTCCCCTGAACAATACGTTGGGATGATCGTAATCTAGCATTCTGAAACGATCGAATATTTCATCCATATTCTTCTTCTCAATTCCTATTCCCGTATCTTTCACAAAAAATTCTACTTCATCTTTAAGGATCCTGAAACCAAATGCAATAGACCCCATATTGGTAAACTTTGCGGCATTCAGGATCAGGTTGGATAATATCTGCTCTAACCTTGTTTCATCGGTCCGGAACAGATAATCTTCAGGCGGCAGTATATACGAAAGGGTTATATGCTTTTTACCGCAATCATCAAGAAGTTTTCTGAATGCCGTATAGAGTCTCAGAAAAAGTTCCCTGCTGTTCACATCGGTCATGATAAGGTTCATCTGGGCTGACTCGATCTTTGAAATATCAATGATATCCCCGATAAGCCTGAGGAGATATTTTCCATTGTCACTGATGACTTTAATGTATTTTTCTTTTTTCTCCTTTTCAATATCATTTCTTTTGAGCAATTGCGAAAATCCGATAATCGAATTCATGGGTGTTCTTATTTCATGGCTCATATTGGCCAGAAATGCCGATTTCAGATAGTCCGACTTTTCAGCATTGAGCTTTTCACGGATGTAATTTTTGCGTGCAAAAATGATAATAATTGCAGCCAGACTGAAATACATTAACAGCGACGAAAAAATATCAATATTTCGGGTGATTTCACTCCGGTAATCCACCACCCATTCGGGATGAACCAGTTCCATAACCAGCAACAGGGCAATTTCAATTACGATCAGCGTAATCAGTATCTGTTTGGAGAGGTTGTCAAGCATCAGCAGGATGTATGAGAACAAGACAATAAATACAAAAATGATCGGTCCTTTAGACCCTCCGTTGGTAAACCACAGGGGAACAAGCAATAGCAAAAATAGGATCATTCCTGTCCAGCGTGCAACTTCCGGCTTCCTCCTGTGTCTCGACAACCAGTAAAGAAATAAAAATGTGAAAAAGGCGACTGTGGTCAGTATTACTGCAGCCGTCCCGATACCAAGAAAATAATTGATGATGGTGGCGGCAAACGTAATTACAATGATTAAAAAGAATATGGAATTCAGGAATTTATGGTCAAAATTGAATTCTACAGAATTTCCGATGACGTAGTTTATAATCGTGGAATACAATCCCTTCGCCTTTTTAATCAACCTGTTCATTAATAAACTGTCATTTGAGGTATGTGATCTCCGCAGCTAAAACGCGGGATATTACCGCCACTATCAAATATAACGATTTTTCCGGATTATGTTCGTTGCAGGTGATGCAAAGTGAATTGTACGAATAAATACATGTTAAAACCGGTCTGATATCGAAAGACTTTTCGGGAGGAATATTGTGGTTGAATTACAGGAAATAATTGATCTGAATACCTTATTTTTGAAAGCTCAATCAGCTCGGACCTTAATCTATGATGCTATGAAAAACCGATCAGCATTTCCGAAAGTTTTTTGGATAGCTAACAGTGTGGAAGTACTTGAAAGATTTGCCTATTACGGGATCTTCATGAGTTTTTATGCTTATATGGAATATCTCGGATTCAGCAGGGGAGACCTGGGACTGGTACAAAGCATCTTTCTTTTTATTTCCTATTTTATTCCGGTATTCTCAGGAACTTTTGCCGACAGGTATGGATTCAAAAAAGTGCTGATCATATCGTATCTGGCATACATACCGTCAATATTGCTTTTGCTGGTTACGAAATCATTATCGGGAATTGCGCTGACCATGCTCAGCATCGGGTTTGCAGCAGGCATATTCAAACCATTGATTTCAGGCACTGTAAGGCTTACCACCGATTCCACAAATAAGACGCTGGGATTCGGGATTTTTTATATGATGGTGAATGTCGGAGCATCTTTCGGACCTATTATCGCAGGCAAATTAAGGGCCATATCCTGGAATCTCGCTTTTCTGATGGCTGCAGCAAGCATTACGGTAATGCTGATTGTTACGCTGTTGTTTTATAAAGAACAGCCGAGGGACATACGAAAAGTCAATATCGGCGAGAAGCTTTCAGAAATATTCAGTACACTTAAAGATGGTAAATTTGCTCTTTTCCTGTTAATTCTCGGTGTGTTCTTCTGGCTGCCTTTCTGGGCGTTTTTTGATATTTGTCCGGCCTATGTTAACAATCATATCGATACGGTAAGCCTGTACCATGGCATTGAAAATATTTTCGGCACCTGGTTTGCCCGGTTTCTGTCAAGGGAAGATAACGGAATCTGGATGATTAACGGTGAATCAATTGCCCATACGGGTTGGATTATCCTGATCTTTCAGATCATGATCTCAAGAATATTTGAAAAACGCAGGGCATTACCCTCGTTTATGTTCGGATTGTTTATTGCAGCTTTTGGATTTGCGCTCATCGGATTTTCAATACATTTTGCCCCTGCGGTTGTCATTCTTGGAATTGTTGTATTTGCCATTGGTGAAATGATCACTTCCCCAAGAATTCAGGAATACATAACGTGGATAGCGCCCAAAGAAAAGGCGGGATTATATATGGGTTCAAACTTTCTGGCAACTTGCATAGGAGCACTTTTAAGCGGTTTATACACATGGCTGTTTGGCATCTTCGAAGATCGAAATACTCCCGAGTTTATCTGGTATATCCTTGGCGCACATGCCCTCCTGAGCGTTATAGCTTTTTATTTGTTCACAAGGTTTCTGGGAGAATTTAAGGAGCAGGAAAAATAGGATAATTACACGTCGCTGAACCGGCTTTGAAAACGATTAAAAAAACCTGTCTTATTACCGGCGGAAGTTCCGGTATCGGAAAAGCAATTGCTGCCGGTCTGGCAAAAGAAAACATGCATGTTATACTAATTGCCCGTAATACGCAGGAACTTGAATCAGCACGGGAAGAAATCACAACACTCACAGGCAATACCGATGTGGAAGCTTTTGCAGTGGACCTTTCACTGCAAAGCAATATACGGGAATTTGTAAAAATGCTGAAAACAACGTTACCGAAGCTCGACATCCTGATCAACAATGCGGGGGTCAATCTGCCCGAACGCAGGCTAACACCCGAAGGCATGGAGGTAATGTTTGCCGTAAATCATCTTGCACCTTTCCTGCTCACCAACCTGCTGACGGATATGCTAAAGGCTGCAGCTTCTTCTATGGTGATCAATATTGTATCAAATGGGGAGAAATATGCCCGGTTCGACCCTGACAATCTGCAGGGTGAAAAGAAATTCAATGCCATGAAGCAATATTGTCTGTCGAAACTATGCAACCTGATGTTCAGTTACGAATTTGCCCGCAGGTCCGGCGATTCAGGCATTACCTCGAACGCCATTCATCCCGGAGGGGTAAGGACAAGCATCATGAAGGAATACTCACTTTTCAGCCTGCCCGGATTGGTTTGGATGTTCCTGTATCCGCGGTTGAACAAACCCGGAAAAGTAGCTTCATATTTACTTGACCTGATCAGGAACGGTACTCTTGTAAGGGAGAACGGAAATTACTATTTTAAAGGCAGGGTGTATACTTCTTCGCCCGATTCAACCAATACCCGGTATGCTGCCGATCTGTGGAAGATAAGCGAAGAACTCACCGGGATCAGATATGGTTTCTCCGGAGGATAAAAGTGGATTCGCTTGCCGGAGTATTCCGGGATGATGGACAACACTGAGATGGGGAGAGGTGGTCAGTAAACGGCGATCAGTTCAATTAACAGAAAGTTGGCAAAAAATAGTATCACCAGCCACTAGCAGTTGACTGAAAACACATAGCATTTTGGGATTAAAATAAATTATCGTACAGCGATAATTATTTATCGTAATTTGATAATCTATTTTACTATTATCCGACAAAATCTAATTAATACTGCTGTATGCTTTGATTTTATTACGTCCCTATGGGACTTTGAAGATCAAGGGGTCGCTTTTCATTTCTACCGTTATTTCGTCCCTAAAGGGACTGTCCTGCAAGGACAAAATATTGGTAGAATGTAAGTTGCATCTAATCCAACAAGTCCCGGCAGGGACTTAATAGATTTTAACCGGACAACAATGAATCTAATTATCTTTTCGCGATAATTAATCAACTGGATTCAAGTCATGACTATTTTGAATCCGCAAAACCCTGAACCTTGAATCCTGAATCCTTTTATCCGACAAAACTCTAACTGTCGCCTGCCTGCCGCCGTTAGGGTAGACAGGCTTGTAGAAGGTGAAGAACCCTAAGCACGAAATATAGCATCCCAAACATCAGGTTACATCAGTCAATCCTCAGGTGTCTCCTGTAGTAAAACAAACCCCCGACTGCAGCATACAACACCGATAAAAGCAAGATGGCGACCAGTTCGGGAATGATTGCTGAAAACCCTTCCTGCATCAGCATTACCTTATTCAGTGCAGAGATGGCATGGCTGGGCGACATGAGCGAGATGACCGAGACCTCATAATGACCTATCTCGAACCATGGTCTGGCATTTACGGGGAACATGGCACCTGAAAAAAACATAAAAATAAAAAGGGGGAAATTACCTACGATCAGAACCTGAGTCACTGTTTTGGTAAACGCAGCAATAATAAGGCAGAACGAAATCATGGACAGGCTTGTAAGAACCGATACCGGCAACACCAGCCAAAGGGAACCTTCATACCTGAATCCGAACAATAATGCCATGAACAGGGTTAATGCAACCGACAGGATACCTACAATAAGCTGAACGGCAGATATGCCACCCAGGAGTCCCGCGACCGGAACCCGGGCAATTTTCAGGCGTGTAAGTGTATTGTTTTCAGATTCATAGATCATTGCTGAAGACGCACTTAACATCAGCATGATGATGGAAAAGATAAGCAATCCGGGAACAGCAAGTTCGAAATCCGTGCGGTCGCCTGACAGGCCAACCGGTTTTTCCGTGAGCTCGATAAAATTGCCAATACCCGTTTCCCGGCTGATGAAAGATGACAGGATATTATAGAAAAGAACCGATCCGATCATATATTTCATACCGGTAATATCTCCGGAAAATTCAATTTTTGCAGGCCCTGTGGTCATGCCTGATTTCATTTCAGCAAGTTTGGCCGAAAAATCTTCAGGCAGAACCACCAACACATCGGCTTTTTTATTTCTGATAAGCACGTTACCCTCAGCAATGCTATGAACAGTTTTTATCACCAATCCCGGAAGTGAATCTACATGCAAAGCATTTGCGATAAGTTTTTCACTGTAGTTCCAAATTTCTCCGGTGTTCATAACCGGTCTGTCATTGTTTACAATGAGTACACGGTATTGTTGTACGTAACTCTGAGTAATCAGGTAATACACCAGCACAAAAAATGGTGCTGTGGATATTGTCAGAATCAATAGCCATAAGCTTCTGTACTGTTCCTTCATGTTCTTTATGAATACATACCAGATTTTCATTCCCTCAGCCTCCTTCCTGTAAGCTGTATAAACACATCTTCAAGAGTATTTCCCCTTAGGGTAATCTCCCCATAGGGGATATTGTTTTTATTTAACAGGGAGCAAATTTCACCGACACTATTGATCAGGTTTGTTGCACGGATGGTCAGCATATTGCCGGCAATACTGAATTTCAGGGGAATATGGCCGAAAATATGCTCCGGGAAATCTGGTGCACCGGAAAATCCGGACAACTCAATGGTAAGTATATCCCCTTCACCGATGCTTTTCTTAAGGTTTTCCGGGGTACCTGTCACAAGGAGTTTTCCGAGGTCGATGATGGCGATGCGCTGAGCAAGCCTGTCTACTTCGTCCATGTTATGGGAGGTAAGGATCACGGTCTTATTTTCAGCCATCTCAGCAATAAATTCCCTCACAGTGATCCTGCTTTGCGGGTCAAGACCCGCTTCGGGTTCATCGAGAATTACAATTTCGGGATCATGGATCAGGGCAAGGGCGAGATTAAGGCGCCTTTTCATTCCTCCCGAGAGCGTCTCGGAAAGCTTATTCCGTTTGTCTCCAAGACCGAGCCTGCCAAGCAGTTTTTCGGCGGCCTTTTTTGCTGATGAGACTGGAAGGTCATACATATTTGCTGTGAAAACAAGTTGTTCGAGACAGGTAAGTTTTGGCCAGCAAACAATATCCTGCGGACACAGTCCGATGCTTGCCAAACCGCCGCTACCCCTGTTTTTTGAAATACCATCAAACAGCACAGAGCCTGAAGTCGGCCTGGTCAAACCGCAGATCATATTGATGGTGGTACTTTTACCTGCTCCGTTGGGCCCGAGGAAACCCAATATTTCACCTTTAAGGATCTCGAATGTCAGGTCGTTCACGGCGATAAGATTACCGAATTTCTTGGTAAGATTTTTCAGATAGATTGCCCGGTTTTTGTTTACCGGCTGCGTGTCGTTCATGGTTCTATTTACTAAGGTTATCACTAAACGATCATCTTACCGGTGCTCACCATCACCACATCACCGCTAACTCTTACTCCGGTTATTGTATTCCTGTCGCCGTTTATCAGAACTTTTAAAATACTCGGTCTGCCCATCTCATATCCCTGTTCCAGCACCAGGGTTGAGCCATCGGAAAACCCGTTTTTAACCAGGTAACTTCCAAAAGGTCCCGCAGCACTTCCCGTGGCAGGATCTTCAGGAACTCCGAATAATGGGGCAAACATGCGGCAATGGTAATCAGACGAGGCATCCAGCGTTTCCTTTGTAAAGACAAACAATTCGGTTGAGCTGAGGTGAAGTTGTGTCACTTTAAGTATTTCAATCCGGATCTGGATCCTGGCTATGGCTTCGAGTGATTTTACCGCAACGAAAAGAAAATTATTGCCGCAGGAAACACTCTGAATCGGGTAGTCAAGGTCAATTTCATCGGAACCGACCGACATCAAACCTGCCAGCAGTTTGTAGTCGTTTTCAACAGGACCGAATATCGGAAGCGGCTGGTTCATGGTCACGGAATGAACTTGCGATCCCTCCTGTGCATAATCGACCCTGATATCACCCACCTGTTCTTCAATCATAAGGCAGCCTTTATTTTTCGGCTTTATCAGTCCCTCCGATAGCAACACATAAGCAGTTCCGATGGTAGGATGGCCGGCCATAGGAACCTCTCTGCCGGGGGTAAAAATTCTCACATTGCAGTCGTTCGCCGGATTTTGCGGCGGGTATACGAAGGTTGTTTCGGAATAATTAAATTCCCGGGCAATATTCTGCAGCAACCGCTCCGGAATTTCCGTAGCATCAGGGATAACTGCAAGCTGGTTTCCTCCAAACCGGGTGTGTGTAAAAACATCTACGGTATAATAAGTAATCTTGGGCATGTTTGTTATTTTTACATCCAAATTTAGCCAACTCAGTGAACATAAAGAACCAGTCAGTGGAGATATTATAAACAGTTAACAAATATACCATGTTAGAGACCATTTTTAATCACCGTTCGATTCGAAAATTCAGCGACAAACCTATTGAAGAGGAAATGCTGGGACAGATCCTGGAGGCAGGAACACGTGCTTCCACAACTGGCAATATGCAGGCATACAGTATAATAGTAACCAGGGATAAGCAACTGAAGGAAAAGTTATGGGAGGCACATTTCAGGCAGAATATGGTTCTGGAAGCGCCGGTTCATATTACCTTTTGTGCCGACTTTAACAGGTTTGGCAAATGGTGTATTCAGCGTGATGCTGATCCGGGATTTGATAATTTTTTGTCTTTTTTTACTGCCGCCATTGATGCGCTGCTGGTCAGCCAGAATGTATCGCTGGCTGCAGAAGTGCACGGTCTCGGGATCTGTTACCTGGGAACAGTGACCTATATGGCCGATAAAATTATCGATATCCTTGATCTTCCAGTCAGCGTAGTCCCTGTAGCAGCAATTGTGATGGGTTACCCGGATGAAGATCCTGATCTTACGGACAGGTTACCGGTAAACGGTGTGGTTCATAATGAAAAGTATACCGATTACAGGAGTGAGGATATCGACAGGATCTATGCGGTTAAGGAGGCTTCCGAGCTCACATCAAAACTCCTCAGGGAAAACAGCAAGAGCACACTTGCCCAGATTTTTACGGATAGCAGGTACACCAGGAAAGATAACGTTTATTTTTCCGGTCAGTTTTTAAAGGTTTTGCAAAAGCAGGGATTTATGAATAATGAAATGAAATGAAGCTCCGGAGCAGTAAGGCAATACCGGTCAGTTGATCCTTGTCGACGAGGACAGGTATTTCATTAGCTCGGGAGAATAATCAAACATACTTGCTTTCTGCGGGTCTTTCTTATAGTAGCTGGTTGCCATCTGACTTATTTCCAGCAGGGTATATACCAGTTCCCGGTAAGTTTTCAATGCGTTTTCGGCAATTGCTTTCTTCGTGGCCATCAGGGATTGCTGTGAGAGGTTTGCTTTCCTGAGCCTGGTTGCGAACTGTGTGATTCTCATAAGAAATGCTTCGTCACTGGGATTCTTGATCAGGTCCTTCCGGATACTATCTGATAAATTTTCGTGGATCCTGCTGAGGATATCGAGTAGCGCCGTAGTATCCTTATCCTGGACTGCCTGCAGGTATTGCCTGAAACCCAGTTTATTCAGGACCTCATTCTTCTTTCGTTCATTGAATGCATACGCTATATCAATGCGTGTTTTTAAAAAAGCTATAGCGCGCAATGCCTGTGCCTGAATATGGTTTAATTTATTCCTGACATCTTCTATCCTTCTGTTTGATTCGAGTCCGAGGTAATAATCGAATGCGCTGTCAACCCGGTTCAGAAGTTCGTTACTGAAACCTTCGGTCCACACAGGATTAACCTGCTGCAATTCTTTAATATGCAATGCCAGGTCCTCAGCGATGGTCTTGCAGGTAAGCAACATCCTGAAATCATTGAATGTTTCGTCTTTCATATTCGTCACGCATTAGATATATAATAACGCAAAAATGAGATCATTAAGTATATATTCATTATTTGCAAAATGCCCTCTGCAATAAATTCTTCAACCGTTTATTAAAACCCGCACAAAATGTCACGTCTCATTGACGCAGCGGATTTTTTAGCTCGAAGAAATGTACAATAAATTGACTAAGGTATTCAATTTATTTCTAACATGAAATACCTAACCTGTAATCTCGGAAGGGAAGAAATTATCGCCGATTGCTTTTACAGGTCGGGTGAATTCTTTTATTTTGGTGACCGCTAATCAATACAACCGATGAATAAGGCAAAGAAATACCAGCACATTCTTGAAGAAAAGTTTGAAGTAAGATCTTTTATGGTTGACCGGAACAGCAGACTAAAACTCAATTACCTCACGGCAATTATCCAGGAGGCTGCCTGGAAGCATGCAGAACATCTTGATTTTGGAATTGAATATATGCAGAAAAATTCGGTAGCCTGGATGCTCACAAGGCTCAGGGTGCATATGAATGAATACCCGGTGTGGAGAGATGAACTGATCATCGAAACCTGGCCTAAAGATATTGACGGGTTGTGTTATGTACGGGACTTTTACATTAAAAGTAATTTAGGAAAAATACTGGGGGCGGCAACTTCATACTGGTTGCTGGTCGATCTCACGACAAAAAGACCAACACTTCCCGACCCGCATACCCATTTCCTTACACAAAATAAAAACAGGCATGGGTTGGACTTGCGGCTTGTGAAAATAAAGGCCGACTGCAAGAAACTGGCCGGAAGGGTGGTTGCCGGTTTCGGTGATATTGACCTGAATAACCATGTGAATAGCAATAAATATGTGGAGTGGATTACTAACATTCTTCCGGAAGACCACCTGGGAAAAGGTATGGTGAGGACGTTGCAGATGAATTATGTTCACGAAGTGCTTCTTGGTGAAGAAATATTTATGTTTACGGAGAACAGGCTTGAAGAGAATGCGCTTATTGTTGAAGGTAAAAATACTCAAAATCTATGTTTTCAGGCACTCGTCGGGTTCGATTAAGAAAATTATCTCAACAGCTTTATCACGGATTCAGCGATTTTCTCTTCAATTAGCAGGTTGGTATTCTGGGTGAGAAGCTGTAAGCCTGCAGTGATTATGCCGTTAGCCAAACAGCTTGTCAGATGGGGATCCTTAGCTTCAAATTCCCCGGCTTCAGAACCCCACCTGATGAGTGTATCAAGCAGCTTGCTGTATGCTTCTCTGAAAGCCGTCTCAGCGATTTCAAACTTGTATTTGAAATCAAAATCATCATTACTGTTTCTGAACCAGTTCCTGGCATCTCTGAAAATTATCATGATCAGTTCGGTTATTTTTTGTGCGAAGGTTTCATAATTCTCCATCCTGGCGGCCAGGGTGTTGTAATATTTCTCTGAAATATGGCTGATTACCCGGTTGTAGATTTCTTCTTTGCTTTTAAAGTGACTATATATCGTTTTCTTACTGATCCTCAGTTCCCGTGCCACTTCATCAACCGAAGTTTTCTTCAGTCCGAAATACTTAAAATGCCTTTCGAAGGCATCTAAGATCCGTTTTTTGCTATTGACGGCATCAATCATTTGGAAACGAAAATATAAAATAGTTTCCATTCATCCAAAAAATGCATGAAATGTTATAAACAGTAAACGAAAAAAGTATAAAGTATTCATTAAAAAAAGCATTATTTTTCCAAAGGGTCGCGTTAAACAGGTCTTTTCATATTTATGATTCCGGGACCCTTTGCTATCTTATCTGTTCTACTATATTTGTAAATTCGTAGCAAAGTGCTAACCGAAAATTACCTCTCATGCATGCGATAAATGATTTTCTTCTTGCGGCGGATAAATACCTGGGTTCATCCGACTGGTTTGTATACCTGCTGTTGGGAACAGGTCTGTTTTTTACTGTTTTTCTGGGTTTTCCACAGATCAGGTATTTTAAATATGCGGTAAAGAATGTACGCGGAATGTTTGATAAAAGAGGGGATGAGGGAGATACCTCTCATTTTCAGGCATTGTCCACTGCCTTATCGGGAACCATAGGGACGGGGAATATAGCAGGGGTTGCCCTTGCCATTCATGTCGGCGGGCCGGCGGCGTTGTTCTGGATGCTCGTAACAGCTTTACTGGGAATGACCACTAAATTTGTGGAAGTTACCCTTTCGCATAAATACAGGGAAAAAACTGAAGACGGAACAATGGCAGGAGGGCCTATGTATTATATGAAGGAAAGGCTGAATATCCGACTGGGAAACGGAAGGATACTTAAAACCGGCTTATGGCTGGGTATCTTTTTTGCATTTGCTACTATTTTATCCTCATTCGGTACGGGTAATCTTCCCCAGGTAAACAGCATTTCAAATGCCATGTTTTCGGCATTCGGGATCAAAGGCTATATCACGGGGGCAGTTCTCGCTTTCTTGCTTGCACTGGTAATTATAGGGGGTATAAAAAGGATTGCAAAGGTAACCTCCAGACTCGTACCTGCTATGGCCATTATTTATTTTATAGGTGTACTGGGAGTGCTTATTTACAATTACACCAACATCATTCCTTCGATTTTTTCCATATTTTCAGATGTATATACAGGGTCGGCAGCTACAGGAGGGTTTCTGGGCGCGGGATTCATTTATGCCTTCAAAAAAGGGGTGAACCGTGGCCTATTCTCCAACGAGGCCGGCCAGGGATCTGCTCCGATTGCCCATGCAGCAGCGCGGGCTCATGAGCATGTTTCGGAAGGACTGGTGGCTATTCTCGAGCCTTTTGTGGATACCATAATAATTTGTTCGCTTACAGGTTTGGCGCTCCTGTCCTCGGGTGTTTGGAAAGATAAAATACCGAACAGATTCCAGTATACCGACCTCGAAATCTTGCAGGGAACTTATGATGACAAAGATCCTGCAGATAAAAAGAAACTTATCCTGCATATCAGGGATGAGCAGCCCCTGGAACTGTTTAACGGTGAATTGTCGGTTGAGAACGGAATTGTAAAAGACACGGTAACTATTATCCATGCCCGCTCCCTGGCTGAGGGCGTACGTGTTTATAATAAATCAGGGGGCGCATTTACGGGCCGGATACCGGTTTCGGATGGTAAAATTACTGCGGAAACATCAGATTATTATTTTGAGGGAAGTTCGCTGATCCACAGTGCACCGCTCACGTCAGAAGCGTTCAAGAGAAGTCTTTTTGGCGATTACGGCCAATATATCGTGGCCATAGGTTTGTTGCTTTTTGCATTTTCCACGGCAATTTCATGGTCGTATTACGGCGACAGGGCGGTGACCTTTCTGTGGGGTACAAAATACGTGATCATTTACAGGATCATCTACGTCGCTGGATTTTTCCTGGCTGCTATAGCAGACACCACCGTAATTTGGTCGCTATCGTATATCACTATAGCCCTTATGACAATACCCAATTTAATCGGATTGCTCGTGTTGCACCGTGAGGTAAAATCCACCATTCATGAATACTGGACAGGCTTTCATCAGGAACACCCGGATGAGAAGCTTCCGTATGGTGAGCTGAAGAAAATACTAAAAGGATAGGGTAAACAAGTGGTCCGGTACCGGAGCGTTCAATCACAACAGAATATACTTACTGTAAGATTCATTTCCTGAACAGACCGGCACCAATGATGTTATGCACTGTCGTCATAAAAGAACGGGGGAAATACGTTCCGGGCTTCGCACGAGCGGCTTGAAATGCTGAGTTCAGGCAATTTGATCAAGAGTATCAGTCGCTTTTCAACTGCTCCCTGATCTTCGATTCAAGTTCTTCGGCAAGTTCCGGATTATCTTTCAGAAGGGTCTTCACAGCATCACGTCCCTGTCCCAGTTTGGTATCTCCGTAACTGAACCACGACCCGCTTTTCTTGATGATCTGCATATCGACACCCAGATCGATGATCTCGCCGACCCGAGAGATGCCTTCGCCATACATGATATCGAATTCGGCTTTCCGGAAGGGCGGAGCAAGTTTATTCTTCACAATTTTAACACGGGTACGGCTTCCCAGTACCTCTTCGCCTTCTTTGATCTGGCTTATTTTTCGGATATCAACCCGAACCGTTGCATAGAATTTCAATGCATTTCCACCGGTGGTAGTTTCAGGATTTCCAAACATAACCCCGATTTTTTCCCTTAGTTGGTTGATAAACATGCAGCAGGTATTTGTCCTGTTGATGTTGGCTGTTAACTTTCTTAACGCTTGTGACATAAGCCTGGCTTGCAATCCCATTTTCGAATCACCCATCTCCCCTTCTATTTCTGCTCTTGGAGTAAGGGCGGCAACCGAGTCGATTACTATTATATCAATGGCACCCGAACGGATCAGATGGTCGGTGATCTCAAGTGCCTGTTCACCATCGTCAGGTTGTGAAATAAAAAGATTTTCCACATCAACGCCAAGCTTCTGTGCATAAAACCTGTCGAATGCATGCTCCGCATCAATAAAGGCCGCTATGCCACCGGCTTTCTGGGCTTCGGCGATTGCATGGATAGTAAGGGTGGTCTTTCCCGACGATTCGGGACCGAAGATTTCAATTACCCTTCCTCTGGGATAACCCCCTATGCCCAGAGCCATGTCCAGGGCAATGGATCCCGAATGGATTGAGGGCACATTAACAATAGCATGATCACCCATCTTCATGATGGCACCCTTACCGAAGTCTTTTTCAATTTTACCTAACGTCAGCTCCAGAGCTTTCAATTTCTGCTGCCTGATGGTATTGTCCTGTTGTTCTTTGGCCATTGTATAGTTTTAATTTTTGGATTAACCGATGTTCAATTCCTGTATGAGCTGTGTCGAATGTTTTTTGGTATCGACCTTCGATATTACTTTTTCAATAGTGCCTTCTTCGTCGATGACATAGGTTGACCGCAGCACACCATGAAAGCTTTTCCCCATAAATTTCTTTTCACCCCAGGCACCATACACATTGATTATCTTCTTTTCGGGGTCGGCGATGAGGTTGAATGGCAGGTTGTGTTTTTCCCTGAACCTGACATGAGATTTTTCGTTATCCGGACTGACGCCGATCACTTCGTACCCCTTATTCAACCAGTATGAATAATTGTCTCTAAGGTTACATGCCTCAGCGGTACAACCTGGTGTATCATCTTTGGGGTAAAAATACACGATCACTTTCTTTCCTTTGAAATCTTCAAGCCTGATGGTCTTACCATCCTGATCCCTGCCTTCAAAGGCAGGTGCTTTGCTACCTTCTTTTAAAAATGCCATAACTTTATAATTTAGTAAAAATACAAATAATGGATTGATTTGATAAAAAAAGATACAACTCTTTTTACAATCATTATCAACATAAAGCTTTACAGATTTGTTCGACATTTCAGGTACTTCGGATCAACAAAATGAGATAATTTATATTTTTTCAGCCCTTGTTATTTCACGTTTGTCCGATGGTCCCGGAAGCTTCTCCACAATAAATCCGGCACGTTGCAACCTTCTCCTGATTTCGCCTTTGACAGAATATGTCGTCAGGTTGCCACCCGGAGAAAGATGCTGATAAATTTTTTCAAACACTGCAGCGTCCCAAACTTCGGGTTGCTTATCCGGTGCAAAGGCATCGAAATAAACCACATCATAGCCTTTTAAAAACTTGTAATCCAGTATGTTTCCCTGTATCTTGAAAAGGGTAAACCGGCTGCTTATCCTGATAAGGGTGTTCCATTTACACGTATGCATGGTCATGAATTTTCCACTCAATGAATTGTTGCCACTGATCAGAACGGGATAATTCAATTGAGAATAGACTTCGGAACCCAGTGGATAAAGTTCAATGCTGTAATATGTGGTGTAGATTTTTCTTTTTTCGGTTTCCAGAAAAGTCAGGAATGCATTCAGTCCTGTGCCAAAACCCATCTCAAAAACTGTTATGCTGTCTTTTTTGAAATGGTTGAAACCATGATGTATAAATATATGGAGCGATTCGGTTAGCGCACCTCTAACTGAATGATAATGTTCACCGATGCCCGGAACAAATAGGGTATGGGAACCATCATCTGTAACCTTTATACTCATATTTCAAACCTGTATGGCTAATGAACGCAATAAATTTCGGTTCGATGTACTAAATTCGTTATTTATTCGTGAAACGCAAATTTCAAAAACGGAGTGAATGGACCCCGATAATTTTCGTGGGTAAGTTGAACGAACTATCTCATGACCGAAGGGAATAGTCCCGATAGCGATAATGTATCGGGATAAATGAGCTTAACCTGTCAGCCCTGTCTGCAGAAAGGCACGCTGCAGGGTGATACTCCGCTGGTTGCAGCGATAGAAAAAAATTTCTTTTTTGATACCTTAACAGCTTTGCTGCGAGGTAGTTCATTTTAAAAGAATATGGAAATTCCGGTCAGGAAAATAATTCATATTGATATGGATGCTTTCTATGCATCGGTGGAGCAACGCGACAATCCGACACTGAAAGGAAAACCTGTTGCAGTGGGAGGCGACCATCCGAGGGGTGTCGTTGCTGCAGCAAGCTATGAAGCAAGAAAATTCGGAGTAAGATCTGCAATGGCTTCGGTTACGGCAAGGAGAAAATGCCCGGACCTGGTATTTGTTTATCCGCGGTTCGATGTTTACAAAGGTATATCAGACCAGATCTATAACATTTATAAAGAATATACTGACCTTATAGAACCCCTGTCACTCGATGAGGCATTTCTCGATGTAACAGAGAATCATATGAACAATCCTTCGGCAACCAATATCGCAAAAGAACTGAAAGAAAAGATCAGGGGAAAAACCCGGCTTACGGCATCTGCAGGAGTATCTTCGAATAAGTTCCTGGCCAAAATCGCTTCTGATTACGGTAAACCCGACGGACTTTTCGTGATAAGACCCGAAGAGGCTGAGGCCTTTGTAGAAAAACTTCCGGTTGAGGATTTTTACGGAGTGGGGAAGGTAACTGCAAAAAAAATGCACAGTATGGGAATTATTACCGGATATGACCTCAAAAAACTCGAACGAAATAAACTCATCCGTATTTTCGGTAAAGTGGGTTCGTTTTATTACGACATTGCCAGAGCGTTTGACAACAGACCTGTTGAGCCCGAAAGAATACGAAAATCGCTGGGTGCCGAGCTTACATTTGATAAAGACATTATCACCATACAGGAAATCCTGCATAAATTACTCGATATTGAACTGATCCTGGTCAGAAGGATGAAGAAAGCGCAATTCAGGGGGCGAACCCTCACCCTGAAAGTAAAATATGAAAACTTTGAACAGATTACCAGGAGCCGGAGCCATGCCGAGCCCATGGATGAGAAAATGATCCATCAAACCTCGGTTGAACTGGCAGAGATTCTTTTACCCTTAAATAAGGGCATCAGACTGCTCGGACTATCCCTGTCAAACTCTACTGAAGAAACCGGACCAAAACAGCTTAGTCTCAATTTTGATTAAATAGGTCGGGTATATTTTGGAAAGGGACCATAAAATTCTTGTTTTTTCCGACAAAAATAGTCGCCCAACAACTGGCATTACCCGGTATGACAAACCGTTCGGATTTCATGTATGTGTGAATTATTACCATATGTCATATTCTTGTAAGTAAAAGAAAATCAATTATATACAAAGCGCCCGAATTTTTCTTTCCGCCCAAATTCCAGTACTGGCAAAGGTTTCAAAGCTTCAAATTGTTGATAAATTGCCTCAAAACGGTTAATAACTTATGGTTTTCGGTTAATTATTTCACTCTTAAATACTTTTAAAGAAGGATTCTATTTTATATTTTTAACCTAGAGTATTAACAAAACTTTTGAATTATGAACAAAGGACAATTAATTGATGCTATCGCTAAACAGTCGGGTTTAACTAAGGCTGCTAGTGAAAAAGCTTTAAATGCAACCATTAAGGCTGTTACTGGTGCTCTGAAAAAGGGTGACAGGGTAGGCCTTGTTGGCTTTGGATCTTTCTCAGTAGCACAGAGAAGTGCCAGAACTGGACGCAACCCTCAAACCGGTAAAGAAATTAAAATTCCTGCTAAGAAAGTTGTAAAATTTAAACCAGGCGCTGAATTAGCACTAAAATAGTTAGGGTTAACTAGTTGGTTAAGTGTAAATTTCTTAGGGTTAAATTGGAAGGCACCGAAAGGCGCCTTTCTTATTTTATGCCGGTCAGGTTTTTCAGGTCATCGGGTGTACCAATGTCGGTATAATGCCCGGTCTCAAATATCAGATAATCGGTTTTAAAGCCTTGTCTGATGGCTGATTCAATGATGTCTCCCGGATAAAGTTCGCGCATTTTTCCTTCCTTCTCATGCATTTTACCGTTCAACCGGTCTTTAAGGTTTTTCTGTACGGTTTCGTGAAAGAACTTCCAGAATCTTGGCGACCATATAGCTATAAACCAGCTGTATTTCAGGTCGGTTCTGTTCTGCTTGATCACAATATTCATGATGCTGCCAGAATTGTCAAACTCAATCATATCAGATTTTTCGGGTTTTTCCATGGGCACAAGTCCCAAAATAATATCGGTGTCTGTTCCCTCAATTTTTTCTTTGATCTTCAGTACTGCATCCTCCGGATGAAAGATAATATCAGGAAAACCGAGTGCAATATAGGAATCCCTGGTAAATGCATAAGCCTGGTCGAGTGTGAAGGGTACTCCAAAGGGGTGATTCATGATCAGGTATCCGGTATGCATTTTCACCCAGCTTCCGTCGCCATAATACTCCGGTATATCCCATTTACCTTTTTTCAGAATAAAAAAAGCTGTTTCAATGCCGGCGAGTGCATAGGCCCTGATCAAATGCTCGGAAACTACGATAATGTTTTTACCCGATGAATTATTTTCTGATATTTCCACCGGCAGTATCTCTTTGCTGCAGGGCAGTTTGCCGAGTCGCTCTGCATTGCCTCCTGCCGGAATAAGTCCGGTTATTTGCATGACGCTTCTTTGTTTCAAAAATAGTGACTTTCCATGAATTTGATCTGCAATTATCTGTATCTTTACTGAAAAGAACACTAGAATACGCTAAAATCGGACTTCATGACAAAAAAAGATCTGACGTATAACGAGGCTGTGCAAAAAATTGAAGAGATATTGAATAAACTCGAAAACGATGAACTCAGTATCGATGAACTCACAAATAATATCAGGCTGGCCTCTGAGCTCATGAAATTCTGTAAAAACAAGCTGCGCGAGACTGAAATTGAGGTGGAACGAATACTGGAAAATATTGATGGGGAAGAAAATCAATAAAAAACCAGGAATCTTGTGCGGATCCCTGGTCAAAAACCCTAAAAAATTAAACCTAAAAAAATTATACGAAAACCCTAAGAGAACAATTTCTAAATACTTTTTATGTGAACTAAACCCTGATTAGTTATGAACACAACATGTTATATAACGCAATTCAGGCCTTTTTTGTTACACATCCGCACCGTTTTTTAACATATTTTGTGACATTCTTACCACCTTCATAATCTGACCGATATACCGGCCAAAATGGTTGTTCCCGCCTGTGGAAAATACCCGTCCTGTTCATAATACCTGTCACCCAGATAATACCTCCATACCCAGGCATCGGTCTCATACTTTTCGTTCAGCAGGTTATTTACGGCAAGTTTGATCCTGATTTCTTCGAAATTCTTTGAATGAAACGTGTAGCTCATGAACAGGTCATTCACAAAATAAGGATCCAGGCTGCGGTCTCTCGAAGAGGTGTTATCGATATATTGCCTCCCTGCATATTTGCTCATCAGGTTAATCGAAGCTCGTTTGAATGGGATGATATTCAGGTTCGAAGCACCGGTAATGTCGGGAGAAAAAGAAATATCGGTTTCACCCAGATTGACGCTGATCTGAAGAGGCTCCTGGTCATCATACCAGGCATTGGCATTGTCAACATATTCGGTAAAATTCCTGATCTTATTGGTGCTTAGTGTCAGGTTTCCTTCCCAGTGTAAAGGTTTTGCGATCAGCACGTCGGCAGCCAGTTCAATGCCCCTCCGGTAACTGTTTGGAACATTTACCATAATGGCATCCCCTACATCATTGATCTCGCCAGTTAAGATCAATTGATTTTTATAATTCATATTGTAAACAGTTAAAGAGGCCCTGAGATTTTCAAGTCTGATCTTATACCCGAACTCAAAATCATACAGGGTCTCAGAGGCAGGCAATTTTCCCGATGGTGCGTCTACATAGTTTGCCCTGTTCGGTTCCCTGTTGGCCACCG
>CAZDCD010000005.1:0-80582 GCA_964503885.1 uncultured Bacteroidales bacterium | reverse complement strand
GAGAATGATGCAAAGGCGCTATTGACATCATTTATGGTAAAATACAATCCCCCTTTTGGGTTAAAAAAATTAAAATCAAGGCCTTTCAGGGTAATGTCCCTGCGATTATCATTCAGTCCGTTGATATTATACCGGATTCCCCTGTACTGCAAGTCTCCGTATAGATTCAACTGTCTGGTTACCTCTATGTTCACCTTCCCATAAACATTAAAATCTTTTTTTATTCCCTTACTCCTGTACCATTCGTGATCGATTTTACTGTCGCCTGCAAACTGGGCCCAGATGACTTTACCAAAATGATTTCCGATATAGTTATTCCAGCCTCCCCCGAGCGTCAGGTTCAGCGTTTTTGCGGAATAGTTCAGGTTACCCACAACCCCGTAAAAATCATTGTCGAGCCACTTTTGCCTTATGATGTCAGAAGCAGTGATCTCTTCATTACCCAAAGTAATATAAGGAATGGTATATTCAGCGAGGTCCTGATCGGGCTTAAATTGTTCATAATACCCGGCACCCTTTGAGTAATGTATTGCAGTATTCAGCAACAATCTGTTACCCAGGTCCTTTGAGAAATGGAGCTGGTAATGGCTCTGCAGGTAGTGATCAATTTCGTTCTTGTATGTGAAATAATTGTACGTGCGGCTATCTGAATTGATCATCCGTTTTGTTTCTTCATGTGTATAGAGTCCGTGATCCTCATAAAGCTGCATGCCCTGAAGATCGTTGTTAAGCCTTACTTTGGGAACACCGTTCCATGCCTGATACGTCTCTTCAAGACCTGAAAATATGTAAAGCCTGAGTATACTCGTTGAGGTATAATAACCACCTGAAACGTAGAACGATTTTAGTTTTGACCAGGCACGGTCAATAAATCCGTCGGACGATATTTTTGAAAGCCTTCCGTCAAGGGTAAACCTATCCTTCAACAGTCCGGTCCCGAATGAAAGGTTGGTTTTTATTGTATTGAACGATCCATATGCCAGATCGGTATTAACAAACGGTTTATTTTTGAGGGTGTTGGTTTGCAGGTTTATTGTAGCTCCGAAGGCTGCGGCACCGTTGGAAGAAGTTCCCACTCCTCTCTGTATCTGAATATTATCTGTGGATGAGGCAATATCGGGCAGATCTACCCAATAAACACTGTGGGATTCGGCATCGTTGAACGGTATTCCGTTTATGGTTACATTAATGCGGTTTATATCGGTACCCCGTATTCTTAGTCCAGAGTATCCTACACCGTTTCCCGCATAACTAGTGGTAACCACCGAAGTCAGTTGGCTGAGCATAACCGGCAGGTCCTGCCCGAAATCGCGTTCCCCGATGTCTTTCCTGCCAACTTCTACATGAGTGGTAGGAGTTTTGTTGTCGGCACGCGTACCCATCACAATTACCTCATCACCCATCAGCATGGCTTGTTCAAGCTGCACATCAACCGTCATGTTCTTGTCGATATTCATTTCCCTTTCAACGGTACTGTAACCGAGATACGAAACCTGGATTGTATACATTCCAGCTTTCAGGCCGGTAAGACGGAAAGTTCCGTCCGGCCCGGAAACAGTACCTTTGTATGTTCCCTTGATCAGGATGTTCGCCCCGGTTAACGGACCAGAACCGGTACCGGTGATTTTTCCCGATACAGAATACTGTGCATACAATTGCAGCAGAAAGCATACAAATGCAAGCATACAATACACGCGCTTCATAAAATTCACTTTTAAATGTTGAATACTATGGCCAGTCTGAACTGCCACTCTTCCCTTCGCCGGCATTACCCGGAGCAGGTTCTAAGGGTATAATCTCAGCCCGATTTGATAAGGCACCCCCTTAGAGAAGTCCGAACAAAAATAGTGATTTTATTTGTGAAACACAAATTTCAAAAACGCAGTACACTTGCTTGCCTACCACAGACAGGCTGCAAGCAGGTTGAAATTTGTAGGTTGAACAACTATGTGAAACGTTCTCATGAGCCACGCAAATGCGTGGCGAATAACTGAACGAAGTGGTCTCATGACCAACGGGAATAATCCCGCCGAAGGCGGAGGGTCTGATTAGCTGCGCTGAGCTCTCCCGCCCCAGGCGGGATCGGTTCCCAGCAGCTATACTGCGGAATTAGTTTCCAAAGCTTGCTTTGGGGATTCATACCCGTGATAAAAAAAAGCCGGCATTTGCCGACTTTTTTATACATTTCAAAACAGATATATGTCTGATCTTAGTTGTCTTTCTCTACATGAAGTACATCCTTAATTGCTTTCTCAAAAGTATCTTTGGGCAGCGCACCCATAGCCATCTGGGGTTGTCCGTCTTTGGGAACAAACAGCAGTGACGGGATGCTTTGTATGCCGAATATTGCAGAAAGTTCACGTTCTTCTTCAGTATTTATCTTGTAGATATCAAGTTTTCCCTTGTATTCCTCAGAAAGCTCTTCGAGTATCGGAGCCACCATTTTGCAAGGCATGCACCAGTCTGCATAAAAATCGATCAATGCAGGCTTTTCACCCTCGAATTTCCATTCCTTGTTTATCTCAAAGTTGAAGACTTTTGTTTTAAAAGTCTCTTTTGTCAGATGTTCCAGCATAATACTTTAATTTATGAATTAAACAATGTGATCCTGATTTTAACTATCTTTTACATATATATAAATATATGCATTTATTGTGATTATTTCAAATTATGTGCCAGTTATTAAATAAACCCGGTATTGACTGAAAAGTTTAAATAATTGTAACTTTGTCAGGTATTTTGGTACAAATTGTCATATATATATATGAAGATATCTCTAAATGACAGTATTTTCAATCTTATTTCTGAGATTATCACCGCAAAAAACCTCTATTCTTATGTTATCGGGGGATATGTGAGGGATATGATGTTAAACCGGCCTTCAAAGGATATTGACATTGTGGTTGTTGGCAGTGGTATTGAACTCGCAAAGGAAGTGGCAGTGAAACTCGGAAGCCGTGTAAAGCCTGTTGTGTATAAAAATTTCGGGACTGCCATGATCCGGTTTGGCGGTTATGAACTTGAATTTGTAGGTGCCAGAAAGGAATCATACTACTGGAATTCCCGCAAACCGGTTGTTGAAAACGGCAGCCTCCGGGATGACCAGAATCGACGCGATTTCACCATCAATGCATTGGCATTGTCGCTTCACAGGAAGAATTTTGGGGAGCTTATTGATCCGTTTGATGGAATAAAAGATCTGGAGAATAAGACAATACGCACACCTCTTGATCCTGTTCAGACGTATTCCGACGACCCTTTGCGCATGCTCCGGGCGATACGATTTGCAGCCCAACTCAATTTTACCATTGAACATACCTCTTTTCAGGCAATACGGAAAATGCGGGAAAGGATACATATCGTATCTATGGAACGTGTTTCGGATGAACTGGACAAGATCATACAATCTGACCGTCCGTCAAAAGGGCTCATATTGCTTGACGAGTCAGGCCTGCTTGAATTGCTTATTCCCGAGATTTACAGGATGAAAGGTGTTGATGTAAAGTCGGGGAAAGGGCATAAGGACAATTTTTACCACTCGCTGCAGGTACTTGAAAATATTGCCATAAAAAGCGATAATCCCTGGCTTCGTTGGGCTGCACTGCTCCATGATATCGGAAAGCCTGTTACGAAGCGGTATGATAAAGTAGCAGGATGGACCTTTCATGGTCACGATTACATCGGCTCAAAAATGGTTCCCGAGATTTTTAAAAAACTGAAATTGCCCCTGGGTACGCAAATGAAATATGTAAGGAAGCTTGTACAGCTCCACCTCAGGCCCATTGCCCTGGTGGATGAAGAAGTGACCGATTCTGCTATTCGCCGGTTACTGTTCGATGCCGGTGATGATATCGATGACCTGATGTCGCTCTGCGAAGCGGATATCACATCGAAGAACGATGAAAAAGTGAAACGCTACCTGAATAATTTCAAAAAAGTCAGGAAAAAACTGGTTGAAATTGAAGAGAAGGACCGTGTCCGTAACTTTCAGCCTCCCATCGACGGCGAGTTCATTATGAGCACATTCGGTATCGGACCATCCCGTGAGATAGGAATTATTAAAAACGCCATCAAGGAAGCTATTCTCGACGGTGTCATCCGGAATGAATTTCAGGAAGCTTATGATTTAATGATGAAGAAAGCTGGTGAACTGGGAATTGTGCGGAAATAGGATCAAAGCGGAATTAAATCTAAGCTCATGTAAAACGAACCAAATGCAACGCATCATTTGATTTTAGGATTAGGCTATCCGTTATCTCAGTTGATTGAATTTTTTCTCTTGGGTTATTCAAACAAATCCATGACCTGTTTTTCGGAGATTCCTTTAAACGGGTTGTTGGAATTGACAAAGGCATCGGCAAGCGAGGATTTTCTTTCCTGTAGTTTAAGAATCTTCTCTTCAATACTGTCTTTGGTGATAAACCTGTAAACAAAAACATTTTTTTCCTGTCCGATACGGTGTGCCCTGCTCAGGGCCTGTTGCTCAACGGCCGGGTTCCACCAGGGATCGAGAACAAAAACATAGTCGGCAGCGGTCAGGTTAAGACCATATCCCCCGGCTTTGAGCGATATCAAAAAAATGCGTATATCCTCCTTTTCCTGGAATTGTTCAACGGCTTCTTTACGCCGCGTCGTTTCGCCCGTAAGCATAGTGAATACAAGATTATTTTGCCTGCAATATCCGGCAAAAAGCTCAAGATATTTTACAAAGAAACTGAAAACAATGGCTTTGTGTCCTTCGGCCACAATGTTTTCCAGATTTCGAGCGATCTCATCAAATTTACCCGATTCAAACATATACTCATTATTCACCAGCAAGGGATGGTTGGCGATCTGCCTGAGCCTGGTTAATGACTGCAGGATAACGATCGATGATTTCTCTATACCCACTGTACCGATGTTTTGCATGATCAGGTTCCTGGCTTTCGATTTCTCGGATTCATAAAAACGGTGCTGGTTCTCAGACATATCACAAAGTATGGTCTGTTCCAGCAGATCGGGAAGATCGCGGGCGACTTCGTTTTTGTTTCGTCTGAGCATAAATGGTTTAATAAGCGCCCTTAGTTTTCGCTTTTGTTCTTCGTTATCATGGCGTTCAATTGGCAGGGAGAATTCATTTTTAAAGAACGGCAGGGTACCCAGCAATCCCGGGTTCAGAAAATTCATCTGGGCCCACAGGTCAGTCAGGGAATTTTCAATAGGTGTACCGGTAAGTACAAGCCTGCAGGTGGCGTTCAAGAGTATGAGTGCCTTGTATGTTTTTGATGTTGGATTTTTAACAAGCTGGCTTTCATCCAGGACAACATACAAAAAGTCGAGGTTTCTGAATAGATCAATATCATTCCTCACAATGCCGTAAGAAGTTACAATAAGGTCGGCGTTTTCGTAATAATAGGCAACCGATTTTCTTTTCTGCCCTCCGTAATACATTGTATTCAGGGAGGGAACGAATTTCTGAACCTCGTTAATCCAGTTGTGAACGAGCGAGGTCGGTACCACAATCAGAGAAGGCTTTGATTTCATGATTTTCGAAGGCTCAAGCATATCGAAAATGGTCATCTGTTGCTTAAACGTCGATGCTGAAGGACCAAAATCCCGGCGGTTTTCTTCAGCAATGGCTTTTTTAAGAACCGCCAGTGTCTGAAGAGTCTTGCCCAATCCCATATCATCCGCAAGGCATCCGCCAAAACCGTTCTCGTAAAGCTGCACCATCCAGCTGTAACCTTCAAGCTGATATGGTCTGAAAGTGGCCTGTATTCCTTCCGGCAGATCATGCGCGACCTCTTTCTGATCTTCGAACCATTTCTTAATTTTCTTGGCATAGCCCTCCTTCAATCCTTTCAGGCTTTCCTGTAAAAGAACATAATGTTGCTTTTCCAGCGATATTGCCTGCTGGCTGGTATTTGCAAACGCAAAAATATCCCTGAACCGCGAAAACCATTCTTCGGGAAGAACGGCTACCCTGCCGTCGGGCAATTCATATTCTCGGTTATTGCTGAGGATATGTTCGCGAAAATGTACAAATGGTATTTCAAAATCAGAGAACCTGACGATTATATGTATATCAAACCAGTCGCTTTTATTCTCGGAAACACGTATATCAAGCTCGAGCTTATCCAGGTAATAATTTGTCCTTTCTTTTTCATAAACCACTTCAATGCCCGCATCACTAAGTTCTTCTGCTGCATAATTCAGCCAGTTGATCAGCTCATAGTGCAGAAACCATTCCTCGGTTTTTTTTATGTTCAGGGGCAGAAAATATGATCCTGAGATGTTCTTCAGTCCTATTTCAAGCAACCTGTAAATGGTGTTGTTCTCAAAATCATAATCCCTGTTCAATCGTATGAATGTATTGGTATTTTCGTTGTAAACAACTTTCAATTCCGATTTTTTATTGGCATAGTAAACAGTTTTTTCATCATACCTGAACTTTAACATAAAAACTGGTCTGCCCGACAGGTCTTTCTCCAGCGACAAGATGGCTCCGGGAACAATATTTTTATCCGATATCGTGAAACCTTCAACATTGACTTTATAATTCCTGATCACGTTCCGTACAAAACCTTCAAGAAATTTTTTTTCTGCCCGTGCGGGCACCTGAATAGAATCCTTCGTAAAAAAGGGCTGCAACTTCTTCCCATCGATATCATCGAAGATATACAATGAATTCTCAAGTATCAGCCTGCATGGCTCATTTACCAGCACCAATCCTTCTTTGCCTATAAGCTTGATCTCCATATCGGGTGTACCTATTGAGAGAAAATAGCAAAGTTCGCCGTCAATTCGTTTAAAATTAAATACCGATTCTACATTTTCTTCGATCAGGACAATTCTTTCTGATTCGTAGATATTGTTCTGGCTGTGTTTAAAATACACCGGAATCTGGCTCCCGGACAGGATATCGATACACCTCAGCAGTCTTTTTTCAATATACGGCCTTATCCGTTCAGTAAGAAACTCTTTTTCAAGCTTTGCCAGAAAGTCATGGGGACTGGTTTGCTTTTTTGAAAAAACCTTAACAAGCTGGCTATCGCTGTATTCCTCAATGATCTTAACAAGCTGCAATTCATCATTTCCCAAATCGGACTCAAATTTCTTTATGTTTCCAAGGGTTACCCGTTCCTCAAGTTGATAATATTCTTTATCCACGGCACGCGAAAAAATGTACGGAACGAATTCCGGACCGAGCACACGATGCATGGAGATACCGATCAGAAAATTTTTTGCCATGCCACAAAAATGGAAAAAAGAACACGATTATGAAAATAAACATCCATGATAATTAACATCGTTCTCACCAATTGTTGTTATTATTTTCCATAGCGCAAATCAAGAATTACCGGCAGATGATCACTGAACCCACCGTGATATTTATAACCAATATAGGTTCTGTTGGGTTGCTTTCCCAGGTAGCGGTCATCGTCTTCAAGCAGAAATGAGGGGTTGAAGATATCCAGGTCTGCCGGATTTGTGTGGAGTCCTCTCCCGGACAACAGTGCTCCGGAAACCATTACCTGGTCGAACATATTCCAGTGTCCCCTGTATTTCAGTGTTCCGGGTTGACCGGAGTTCATCAGGGGCACCGATAAATTGTAAAGCAGGTTGCAGCCGGCATTCTCTTCAGGTTCAGCAGTATGCAGTATCTGGGCAATGCTTTTGTTTCCGGGTTCGTCATTAAAATCACCCATGATCACGATTTTTGAGCAGGCATTGAGATGCATCAGGGAGTCAGTTTTTGAGCGTAATACCAAGGCCGCGGTTATCCTGTCGGGTTCTGAAGCAAGTTGTCCTCCCGATCTTGACGGCCAGTGATTGATGAATAGATGCACAGTATCACCGTGCTTTAGAAGAAATGACATATAAAGTATCTCGCGCGTCGAACGTTTTGATTTACCTGTGAGATGCACGGCGATGAATTCTGTCCTGATCTGCTTCAGTTTTTCGGGCCGGTAAACCAATGCCACATCTATTCCCCTGGAATCAGGAGAGTCGTTGTGTACAATGGTAAAGTTATATTTTAGCAATGGCGTGGCGGTAACCATCTGCTCGAGCACAAACCTGTTTTCAATTTCAGCAAATGCTATAATATCAGGCGGTTCGGATTCCCCGGCCGCAGCAATCACTTTGAATACCGCATTCAGCTTGGCATTAAACCTGTTTATTGTCCATCTTTTGTGGCCTCCGGGTGTAAATTCATCATCATCTGTTAAGGGATCATCGGCGGTGTCGAATAAATTTTCGACATTATAAAAAAAGAGCCGTACGGCGCCCCTTTCTGCAACACGTTTCTCGGATTTATGGAATTGATTTAAGACCGGGATAAACAGCAAACCGCTAAAAAATATGAATGTAATGAATGGCTTTGCCTTCATCATGCAAAAAGATAACAATTATTCGATCCTTTCATAGGCGCCGATATCAGGTGCTGCGTCCAATAATCTTGAATTCCCTACGATATCAAACTCAAGTTGAGGATAATAGGTAAATATCGAGTCGGTGCCTTTATCCTTGGCAAAGGACAACGTATCAAGTGAAAAATCAAACATGTATCTTTCCTTTATTTTGTATGTTAAATTAGGTATCTGCTTAAAATGGGGATCCTTGTTAAAAATAACTTCATGAAAGAGGGTGGCATTGCCTGAATCGATTGAATCCATATCGGCATCGATAAGGCAGTGGTCGAAACTGTAAGCAAATGAGCGTTCTGGTTTCGAGCGTAAAAACAGCTCATTGCTATGGTTTCCTTCAATGATGCAATTAATAAATTCAGCCCTAGTGAGGTCGTGAAGAAGCAAGGTGTCGTTATTATATATATAATTTGTAAGGGTAACAACCGGTTCGGGCTGTCCGCCGGAATGAATGTAGTGGTTTGAAAGTGTGCAGTTGTATAACCGGTAATCACCGCCTGTCAATCCTGCAAATGTATATACCCCGTTATTCACGATCAGGCAGTTGAGTGCAAGAATGCGGCTGTTAAATGCATATATACCTGCGAATGAGTTGTTTTCAACAATACAATTTTCCATTTCCAGTTCCGATTGGATATCCTTGTTTGCGGCTCCCGGCAAAAAAACACCGATAACGGCATTCCTGATCCGGCAGTTGCTGAGCTTATTTCCAGTGCTGGTCGGATAAAAGAACAGTCCTCCCCATAATCCCGGCATTTTGTCATAAGGCAGGTCAGGAAATATGTAATCCAGACGGTCGCCCCTGAAAACAACAGGATTGTTGAGGGTACCGTTCACAATCAATTTTCCGAGAATAATCATTAACGACTGGTCATGGAAATACAGTGTTGTGCCCTGCTCGATAGTAAGCGTTTCAGAACTGTCAACTCCCATTGAATTATAGATCAGGTATGGCTTATCGGCAATCCAGGTTGTGCTGTTAATCCATTCCCCATTGATGAGGTGTACATCCTGGCCATAGGCTATCAGGTTAACATCCTGAACATTTCCATTGGTGATAAAAACGATGGAATCGTTAATTACCAGCGGATTATTTACTCCAAGGGGATCGATGGTAACTTCGATGAAAATATACAGGCTGTCTTTGGGCGGAAGTTCTATGTCGTAAAGCCTGTCTGACCTGTCTCCGTCAATGTTCAGGCGGAAATACGAATTGTCAGCGCCTGCCAGGTATATTTGCGATATTTTCAGAGATTGTTTGTAGGGGTTGTAAACCTTCAGGCGTTTGGTAGTGGACCCGATGGTTGTAAATATGGTGTCGAAAGTGACCGTATCGGCAGAAAATGACAAAACGGCTGCGGCATCATTATTGAAAATATCTTCCCTGCACGACTGTGTTGCCGCAAGACCAAATACAATACCAAGTATGCACAAAAACCGCAACATAATCATTCATACTTAAAAAAACAAATATCTGCTTAAAAACGGATATATTCAAAAATTATTTTTCGTCATCCTTGGCTCCGTTCAGACTTCACGCATATAATTCCAATGTATGACTGTTGCCAAGGTGATCAGTGATCCTGATTTAATCTGCAAAAATTACTGATCATGGTCTGCTTTTTGCATTGCTGTTAAAACGGGCAGGTTATGCTCCGGCATTGTTGTTTTACCTGTAAACAGGTAATAAAGACTCAAACTGAATCGGCTTGATCAAAAAATAGTGATCATTTAGTTCGTTGCCTATTTCTCATTTATTTAGAATTTGTTATATTTGATTTAGACTATTCGAATAAAAATTACCGGATATTGTTTTGTGCAGATGGAACTATTTAAAGCTACCCTTTCCGACCTGATTGAAATACTGTACCTGTTACGCGTGTGTATAATCGATATGAATGAAAAAGGCATGAAGCAATGGAACAGTGCTTATCCCGAAAGGTCAGTGATCAGGCGGTTTCTTGAAGAAGGTAAGATATACCTTGTAAAAGAGCGCTGGGTGTGCAAAGGAATGATCACCATTTCGGATGATGAACCCGAAGATCACATTGATCTGCAGAAGCCCGGCATCAAAGCAACCCTGTTTCTCAGGTGGCTTGCCATTCACCCGTTGTGGCAGGGTAAGGGCATTGACAGGATGCTGATCAACTTTGCGGAAAAATTTGCTGCTGAAAAAGGGTACCTGAAAATTAAGCTTGATGTGTTCAGCAGCTCAGATATGGTAAACCACCTGGTAAAGGAGTTCAGCTTCAGCGAAGTCGGGAAATTTTATACCTCGTACCAGAAAATTCCTTTTATCTGCTATGAAAAGCAGTTAGATTAACCCGGAAACTAAAAATTGAACAAAAAACCTCCGTCGATGATCGGGTATGCATCGGGTGTGATCGGTATTTCTGCCTCGAACAGGAATGAGATATTTTTTGTGAGCCGGATATCTATACCCACCGGTATCCATAATGGTACCCAGAGCTCATCGCCGAAATTAAGGTCCATATCCAATCCTGTATACAGGGCAATATCGTTTTTCAGACGAAACGAAACATTTCCTGCAATATCCAGTCCGACATCACCCCAAAGATGGCATCCGGTGGTCAGTGACAGATCGGGCTTACCGCTCAATAACCTCCATTCAAAATCGGCGCCGAAATAATCTTCACCTTCCAGAACACCATACCTGAGACCAAAATCGAGCCCTTTTTTAATGCCCACATCGCCGGTAAGAAATAAACCGATGCTGGTATTGTAATAGGCGGGAGCAAGCCCGAAAGAAAATTTAAGGGGATTGAGTACTTTGGCAGTGCTGAAGACCTGTGCATTCAATGTTAAGCCCGCAAAAAGTAGAGAAAGCAGGAAAAAGTGTTTTGTCTTCATAGTGCAATGATTAGTTGTTTTCACAAATATATCAAAAAATGCGATCTCTGATTCAGAAATCGCATTTGGCTGTCGATTATATCTGTTATTAACCCTAAATGGTAATGGGTTTACCCAAATAGAAATCCAGAATTTTCAGCTTAAAAATATATTCATACTTTGCTTGCAAAAAATTTGATCTGGCTTTAAGCAGCTCATTTTTAGCTACATTATAATCTACTGAATTTACAAGGCCGACTTCAAATTTCTGCTCGGTATAGCTGAATGCCTCTTCGTTTGATTTTACAGCCTGCATACTTGCATCATATTTTGCAAGTGCAGAGATTGCATCCGAGTGTGCTTCCTGGATTGCTTTATAAAGATCTTTCTTAACCTGGTCAAATTCATATTCGGCGTTTTGAACGGCGATTTTGGATCTCGATATGGATGATTCCACTGAACGTCTGTTGAAAATAGGCACCGAGAAGTTTAAAGAAAGCTGCCTGTATTGATTATCACTGATCTGATCAATATACCGGTAATTTTCAGAGGGACTAACCGGATTTGTCGCGCTCTTGTTGTATCTGCTGTAGTATAGTCCGCTGAGGTAAAGTTCAGGATACCGGCCACCACGTACCACTGATAAGGCTTTTTCTTTTGCTGAAAGGTTGAATTCAGCAGCTTTTAATTCAGGATATATTTCTGAAGCCTTTTGGTATAGATCATTAACGCTCTGTAATTCTTCCTCTGCGATTACAGGTATTTCGGGCCGTTCAATCTGAAAACTTCCAATGGAATCGAGCTCTAGTTCAAGCAGTTGGATAAGTGTTATATAATTGATCTTCAGATTGTTTTCGGCGTTAATTGCATTAAGATTTTCATTCGACAACTGCGCTTCAAGTTCGAGCAGGTCACCTTTAGCTCTGTTACCTACTTCTACAAGCTTCTTCATCCTGTCGACCTGCTGTTGCGTGACATCTCTCTGGCTTTTGGCCAGATCAAGCAACTCATATCCGAAAAGCACCTGCAAATAGGAAGTGGCTATGTTCAGCGTAATATCATTTTTAATTTTTTCAACACTGGCAAGGTCTCTCATTAAGTCGAACTTGTGTTGTTTTATCGAGTTTATATTATTAAGACCATTGAAAATGGTCAGATCACTCTGTATACCGAGATTTCCGTCCTGGTTGGTCCTGTCTTCCCATGTGTATGTTTCAGTATTCAGCGCCCTGCCTGAGCTCAGATTATGACTTCCCCCGGCATTCAGGTTGGGTAGCAATTCAAAGTATGATTGTTTCAGATAAGTTTCAGAAATATCGGCATTCAACTCCTGCCTTTTTATCTGGAGGTTATTCTGATGTGCATAGTTGATGCATTCCTCCAGGGTCCATTTTTTCTGTGCTGAGATATTTGAAGGATACACAAAGATCAGACATAAAACAAAAAGGAATGGGATATTTTTCATGGTATACATTGTTGATTTGGGTTAACACTATAGCTTTTTTCCGGGATTATTGTTTTTTACGGTATAAAACCTGAACGTGGGTTGAGTTACCAACCGGATTGAATATTTGGATCAATTCCCACGACGGATCGTAAGATTCGATGGCGTATTTAAGCCGGTATATTCTTGCCAGCGAACGAACCAGAGGATCCTTATCCTGCGACAAATCATCATCGGCTTCCCATGGGAACGATTCAATGCGGTAATCGTATTTGATCATTTTACCCTTAACCAATACGGTTATTTCAGCAAGATCATCACCCGTAAGGTCCGGCACCGGAACACATAATTCTTTCATTGGATATGCTGAATGAGTTATAACAATTGCTTTATGTTTTCTGTCACCACATGGCCATCAAAAAGATGGATGATCCTGTGTGCCTTATCGGCATCGCTTGGTGAATGTGTAACCATAATAATGGTCGTCCCCTCGTTGTTGAGTTCCGTTAATAGGTTCATCACTTCCTCGCCATTGGCTGAATCAAGATTACCTGTCGGTTCATCGGCAAGTATCAGTCCGGGTCGGGTGACCACAGCCCGTGCTATGGCAACACGCTGCTGCTGTCCACCCGATAATTGCTGTGGAAAATGTTTTCTGCGGTGCGTAATCTTCATCCGTTCCATAACCTCATGTATTTTTCGTTTACGCTCCGATGGTGAGATCCTGAGGTAAAGCAATGGCAACTCAATATTTTCATACACATTTAACTCATCGATGAGGTTAAAACTTTGAAATACGAACCCGATATTGCCTTTTCTTAATAATGTGCGTTGTCGTTCCCTATAGCCGGACACCTCGTGACCGTCGAAGAAATACTGTCCGTCAGTAGGATTGTCGAGCAAACCGAGGATATTTAGCAATGTTGATTTGCCGCAACCCGAAGGTCCCATTATAGCCACAAATTCCCCCTGTTCAACGGTCAGGTTGACTTTGTTCAGGGCGGTGGTTTCCACCTCATCGGTCCTGAATACCTTTACAAGTTGGTGTGTTTTAATCATACCGGGTATTTAATGAATTAATGATAATGCTTTAGTATTAATTTGTCGTTATCGCCAAAATTATCATAACCTGAAATAATTACTTTCTCGCCTTCCTGTAATCCGTCAAGAACTTCGTAATACCGGGGATTTTGCCTTCCTATCCTGATCCCTCGTTTAACAGCCACCCCATAGTTATCGTCGACAACATATATCCATTGTCCGCCCGTGTTCTGGTAAAATCCTCCTCTGGGCAGTAGCAGTGCTTCCTTGGATTCACCCAGTTCCAACCTTATCCGTGCCGTTTGCCCGATTCGTATCTGTTCGGGAATTCTTCCCGAAAATTTCATGTCCACCTGGAATGTGCCGTTTCTGACTTCAGGATAAACCTTGATGATTTCCAGGTTGTGGGTGGCACCGGCAAACTCAAAATCACCCTTCAATCCTCTGTTGATCCTGGCAATATAATGTTCATCAATATCCACGCGCATCTTATAGGAGTCGAGCACGTTGATGGTCCCGATACGCGATCCGTAGGTTACCACTTCGCCGACTTCGGGTTTGAGCATTGCCAGCTCCCCATCAACGGGTGCTTTGATGTTGAGATTTTCGAGCCGCCGCATAACCAGTTGAAGGTTACTCTGCATTCTTCTTATCGACTCTTCATCTGATTTAAGCCTGGCATGAGTATAAATTGAATCATGCACATATTTTTCCTGCAACAGGTTAAGTTGACTCTTTGTGAGCTGGTATTGTTCTTTTGAATATTCAAGATCTTCTTTTGATACGTGGTTTTGTTCAAAAAGCTGTTTATTGTATTCAAAGGTGCGATTCAGCTTCATTAACTGGTATTGAAGATCGAGAATCCGGGTCTGGTTATTTATCTGCTGATTTTCAAGGCTTATCTGTGTTGACTTCAGATCGTTTATGGCCCGCGCCACATTGGATTCGTTATTGGATATTTCAAGCAATAAATTTGTATTGCTGAGCCTGATGATCTGATCTCCTTTTTTAACGGTATTCCCTTCATCGATCAGTATTTCCTCAACACGACCACCTTCTATAGCGTCGAGATAGACTGTTTTAATGGGTTCAATGGTGCCATTGACAGAAATATAATCCTGGTATCTCCCGCGTATAACCTCCCGGATGGTGATTTTATCGGCATCGACATTGAGTTTGGAACCTTTGTCGCCAAAAAGAATCCGAACAAATGCCAGGATAATGAGAAGAGAAAATCCTCCCAACCATAAGTTCTTTTTGTTTATGCCTTTTTTTTCTATTTTTCTGTCCATTCCTTCCATAAAGAACACCCCATGATATAATGATCCGATTCCAAACAGCATTTATTGTGCCAAATATAATAAAACACACATTATTAGCAAGTTACAAAAATCGTTCTAAACTAATTTTAAGGATTAATGTTCGAATATGTTACAGAAATAGTACGAAATCGTACATTTGGAAAAATAATTGTATTTTTACTATATTCAAAAATATTTCCTGTTTAATTTCAAAATACTGAACGGCAATGACAGAAAAAATCGGTAAGGTGCTGGCTGTGGATGACAATGAGGATATCCTGTTTGCGCTTAAGATGCTTTTAAAACAGCATGTGGAATTGATCGTTACCACGAACAATCCCGATGAAATTCCCGGTCTGATGGAAAACGAGAATTTCGACCTGATCCTGCTTGATATGAATTTCACCAAGGATGCCATAAGCGGCCAGGAGGGGTTCGATTGGTTGGGAAAGGTTCTTGAGATTGATCCGCATGCTGTTGTAGTATTTATAACGGCTTATGGCGATGCCGAAAAGGCAGTAAGAGCCATAAAATCAGGAGCAACCGATTTTGTGTTGAAACCATGGCAAAATGAAAAATTACTGGCCACCGTTTCGGCTTCGGTTAAGCTCAGGAGATCGAGATTAGAAGCGAACAATCTCAGGAACAAGCAAAAAGAAATGTGTGCCGTACTTGATCGTCCGTTTCATGATTTTATTGGTTCTGCACCCGGAATGCAACAGGTTTTCACCACCATCAATAAAGTTGCCAAAACAGATGCAAATGTGCTGATCCTTGGTGAGAACGGCACCGGAAAAGAGCTTGTTGCACGCGCATTGCACAGAAATTCGACCAGGGCCGATGAAGTATTTATCAGCGTGGATCTGGGAGCGATAACAGAAACATTATTTGAAAGCGAACTCTTCGGTCATGAAAAAGGTGCGTTTACTGATGCCAAAAAAGAGAAACCCGGAAGATTTGAAATTGCATCAAAGGGAACCATTTTTCTTGATGAGATCGGGAATTTATCGCTGCCTCTGCAAACCAAACTTCTCACAGCGATAGAACGTCGCGAAGTTACCCGGGTAGGCTCAAACAAATCTGTTCCCATAGATGTGAGGCTGATATGCGCAACGAATAACGATGTGTATGATATGGTCGATAGAAATGTCTTCCGGCAGGATCTTTTGTACCGGATCAATACTGTGGAGGTTCCTCTGCCTCCTTTGAGGGAGCGGGTCGAGGATATACCCCTCCTGGCAGACCATTTCCTGAAATTGAATATTAAAAAATACCGTAAATCCATAAAAGGGATTAATCCGGCTGCAATAAAAAAACTCACACATTACTCCTGGCCCGGGAATGTCCGTGAACTTCAGCATGCTGTTGAAAGAGCCGTGATCATGTGCGAAACGAACATACTCGATCCCAATGACTTTATTCTTTCCCCATCGAGAAAAAAAGGCGGGGAACTTGATATTGATACCTATAACCTTGAGGAGATAGAACGGAACATCATTATGAAAGTGTTGAAACAGAATCAGGGTAATATAACACAGGCAGCCAACGAATTGGGACTTACAAGAACGTCTCTTTACAGAAGAATGGAAAAATATGAGCTTTAAAAACTTCCGGTTCAATCTTATCATCAGGGTTCTGGTTCTTTCTGCCTTCTGCTTCCTGTTTTTCTATACCCTTAACATACAATATTTCATTGCCCCTGTTCTGGGAGCTGTAGCCATTATCTTTCAGGTCACATCCCTGATCCGTTATGTGGATAAGACGAACAGGGAACTGACAAGCTTCCTTGAATCTATAAGATTTTCGGAATTCACCCGCAGTTTCCAGATCGAAAAGATGGGAGGCTCTTTTGACGAGCTGAATAAGGCATTCAACGAAGTTATTGAAGATTTTCAGAAAGTCAGATCAGAGAAGGAAGAACATTTCCATTACCTCCAGACGATCGTGCAAAACATTGATGTTAGCCTTATTGCATACAGGAAAGACGGTAATGTTGAACTGATCAATAAGGCAGCAAAAAAATTGTTTCAGGTAACCAGCCTTAAAAATATCAAAGACCTGATATCGGTCAGCAGGGAGGTAGTTGATATCCTGCTTACTATAAGACCGGGGGAAAACAAGCTTGTGAAGTTCAACGACGGGGAAGATATTCTTCAGCTGGCCATTTATGCCACTACCATAAAGATAAAGGATAAACTCATCGTTCTGGCTACTATTAAAGATATTCAGAATGTTCTGGAAGAACAGGAAACTGAGGCCTGGCAGAAACTTATCAGGGTACTTACGCATGAAATCATGAATTCAATTACCCCCATAGCTTCTCTTTCATCTACACTTGAGAATATGCTTGATGCTATGGCCGTCAGTCAAAATGAAGATGAGCTGAAGCTCGAAAAAGGGTCGGTGAGCGAAATACAAAAAGCCCTGCAAACCATAAGTAAGAGAAGCACAGGCCTGCTGCATTTTGTAAATACTTATAGGAATCTTACCCGTATTCCGAAACCTAACTTTAAGGTATGCAATATTGATGAGCTGTTCAGAAATATCCAGAAACTGATGGAGGAGGAAGTCACGGCAAGCAATCTTACATTCATTGTAAGGGCTGATCCTGATAATATTAAAATTACTGCTGATGAACAGCTTATCGAGCAGGTGCTGATAAACCTGATTAAAAATTCGATATATGCTCTGCAAAAACGGCAAAATGGTCAGATTCAGCTGTTGGCCTTTTTAAACAAAAGAGGAAGGGCAACGATCCAGGTGATTGATAACGGACCGGGCATCCTTCAGGATGTGCTCGATAAGATATTCATCCCGTTTTTTACCACCAAACCCTCAGGGTCGGGTATTGGTCTGAGCTTATCAAAACAAATCCTGAGGTTGCATAACGGGTCAATATCAGCGTATTCCGAGCCTGATAAAGAAACCGTTTTTACCCTTACTTTCTGAGGACCGGGTATCATTATTTGGAGCCCATCTTCCAGGGAAAAAATGCGGAGTATTCAATCTTTTCCGGAAAGATACTTATAAGGCAGGTAGGGATGCAGACAGAAATAACGGTGCCCGATGCAAAAGCTGGGTTAAAAATGAACAGATAATTTTTTATTTTTGCTGAAAACCATTAACTTTCCGGTCAGTTTGTGATTATGCTGTGCAGGAATGAGTAAAAAAAGCAATTCATTTATCGAAACTCTTGATCATCTTGTTGATCTTCTTGAACAACTGAAAGAAAAAGTAATACGCGAAACAGTAAATCACCCTGATAACGCTGTTTCCAAAAATCTTGATGCGATCATTCAAAATTATCATGTTATCCGGAATGATTATCCTGCCGAAGTGTCAAACCAGTTTAGCGAATCCCTTAAACGCCTTGTATTTCAGTTGATCGATCAGGTGAACAGTGAACTGGAGACACGAAACGGAACGAACATGAAGGTTAATGACGACCTCAGGCGTATCGACCAGCTTTTACAGTCGGAAGATCTCTCAGTTGAAGAAATAGATAGATTACTGGATAAAAGATCTGAGCTGTCGACCGGTAAACCCGTTAACCCTCTGCAATAATACCAGACAGTTCCGTTAGCCGGCAGGCTGTTTGTTCATTTTCCGCAAGAAATTTATATTTTTTGGCGTTAAATTTGCGAATAAATTCACATGTAATTATTCAAATTGGATAACAAATAGTTATCTGCTGTTTTAAAACTTAACCATATGAAAACAAGACAGTTACTCGTCACCTTATCGATAGCTATAATTGGAGGATTCATTGCTATGCTGACTTATGCTCTATTTTTTGACAAGGGAGACAGGATTATCACGGCACGGGTGGCTACTCCTTTTGGCTTTACCAGTCTTTCAGGAGATGACCAGGGAGAAATGTTCGACTTTACTTATGCAGCGGACAAATCGGTTCATGCAGTTGTGCATGTTAAAACTCAGATGACCAGGGAATCATCGAGAAATCCAATCTATGAATTCTTTTACGGAGACAGGTATCGGGAACCTGAACCGGTTATCGGATTCGGATCGGGGGTTATCGTTTCCGATGACGGATATATTGTCACCAACAACCATGTGGTGGATAATTCCGAAAAGCTTTATGTGACGCTGAATGACAAACGTGAGTTTGAGGCAAAAATAATCGGCACCGATCCAAGCACTGATATTGCCCTGATCAAAATCGACGGCAAAGAGCTCCCCTACATCAACTATGGCAGTTCCGATGACCTGCGGGTTGGCGAGTGGGTACTTGCCGTCGGCAATCCTTTTAATATCGCATCCACGGTCACAGCCGGGATTGTGAGTGCAAAAGGTAAAAACCTGGGGATTATTCAGGACAACTACAGAATAGAATCATTTATTCAGACCGATGCTGCTGTTAACAGAGGCAATAGCGGTGGTGCCCTGGTGAATACCCATGGTGATCTGGTTGGGATCAATACTGCTATTGTCTCACCCTCAGGGGGATATGCCGGTATCTCTTTTGCTGTACCGGTCAGCATCGTGAAAAAGGTGGTCGACGATCTTATCGAATTCGGTTCGGTACAAAGGGCATTCCTGGGGGTATCGATTTTGGATGTTACTGCCGACCTGGTAAAAGAAAAAAACCTTGAGAAAATCGAGGGTGTTTATGTATCCGATGTGCGCCCTGATGGTGCCGCCCAAAAAGCAGGCATTGAAAAAGGTGATCTGATAGTGCAGATAAACGATGTGAACGTAAACAGTGCATCCGAATTAACTGAACAGATAAGTCGTTACAGGCCAGGTGATAAAGTAAAAGTGGTTTTGAAAAGAAATGGCAAAACGAAACAATTTGAAGTTATTTTACGTAATCTGCAAGGAGATACAAGAATTGTCAAATCCGGAACTTACGATACCATTCTTGGGGCAAAACTAGTTGATCTGGATGATAATGAAAAACAGGAGTTAGGCCTGAAAAACGGCGTTAAGGTTGCTGAACTGTCGGCCGGTAAATTAAGGACAGAGGGAGTCCGGAAAGGATTCATTATCGTAAGGGTCAATAACAAATCAGTCTATTCTGTTGATGAATTGAAAAAACTCCTTGATTCAACAAAAGGAGGAATATATATTGAAGGAATTTATCCTGATGGAGTAGTTGCATACTATGCATTCGGTCTGTAGAAAAAAATTGGCCGCATAAAACCGGAAAAAGGCCTGCAAATTTCTGCAAGTCTTTTTTTTACGGATTCTAAATAGGGAAGTAATGTAGAAATTACGTATAAAATAATCTAAATTCGCAATAATTTCACTACGGGAATGAGACAGCTAAAGATCACAAAATCAATCACAAACAGGGAGAGTGCTTCGCTTGACAAGTATTTACAAGAGATTGGAAGAGAAGAACTTATTACTGTTGAAGAAGAGGTTGAACTTGCTCAACGAATCAAAAAAGGCGATAAGATTGCCCTCGAAAAACTTACCAGGGCTAATTTGAGGTTTGTAGTAAGTGTGGCCAAACAGTATCAGAATCAGGGATTAAGCCTTCCTGACCTGATCAATGAAGGAAATCTCGGGTTAATAAAGGCAGCAGAAAAATTTGATGAAACCAGGGGTTTTAAATTTATTTCATATGCTGTATGGTGGATAAGGCAGTCGATACTCCAGGCTCTGGCAGAACAGTCGAGAATTGTACGCTTACCCCTGAACCAGGTAGGTTCGCTCAACAAGATCAACAAAGCATTTTCAAAGTTTGAACAACAATATGAACGTATTCCTACTCCTGAGGAACTTGCTGAGACTCTCGAATTGTCCAAGGAGAAGGTTTCCGATACCCTGCGTATATCCGGCAGGCATGTGTCAGTTGATGCTCCTTTTCAGGATGGTGAAGAGAACAGTCTTCTCGATGTGCTCATCAACAGTGATTCACCCAAAGCTGATAACAAGCTCATCATTGAATCTTTAATCAAGGAAATTGAACGGGCCCTATCCACTCTTACCGACAGGGAAAGAGATATCATACGTTTTTTCTTCGGTATTGGATGTCAGGAAATGACCCTCGAAGAGATCGGCGAACAGTTCGGGTTAACCCGTGAACGGGTAAGGCAGATCAAGGAAAAAGCTATACGCCGGTTAAGGCATACTTCGCGCAGCAAACTACTGAAGCCATATTTAGGATAATATACGATCAGAAAGTCCGCTACATGCGGGCTTTTTTTTGTCAAGTATTGATCTCATTAAGCTGGAGTATCTGCCCATGGTAAGGAAAGTTTCTTTCTTGCCCTATAGTTTTCCCGTGGTTTTTTTCATGAACTGCACCCTTTCAAAGGCCACGCAGTTTTCTTCCAGTTTGGTTATCGCTCCCCTGAAAGCATTCAGATCTTCATATCTTTTTTCTTTCATCCAGTTTTCGAGGTCTTTGATTATCTGGGTAATGTAAGATACTCCGTTGATATACAGCGTTGAGCATAATTGTACCGCCTTGGCTCCTGCCATGATCTGCTTGACAACCCCGGTATAATCATGGATCCCGGTGGCAGCGATAAGATCACATTTAACTTTACCCGATAACAACGCGATCCACCTGAGTGTGAGGGTAATCTCTTCGGGATTGCTATACACATTGTTTGAGATCAGTTGAAGCTTGTCTATATCGATATCAGGCCTGTAATATCTGTTGAACATTACAAGAGCTTCTATCTCGAGGTTGCTGATCTTAAAAAGTGTACGAAAAATATTGGTGAAGTAATAACCTACCTTTACGCTGATGGGTATGGACACATTTTTTCTTACTTCCCGGATAATTTCCATATATGTTTCCTCCATTTTATACCCTGTAAGATTTATATTGGTAGGAGGGATAAAAATATTCAATTCCAGGCCATCGGCCCCGGCATTTTCAAGCTTTCTGGCAAATTCTGGCCAGTCACGCGGTGTTACACAATTAATGCTTGCAATAATAGGAATTGATACCACATTTTTAGCTTTTTCAAGGAGGATCAGGTACTCCTCAACACCATGTTCCTTTGAGAATTTGCCAACATAATCCAGAGCCTCAGGATACCAGAAATACATATCATCCTGATTATTCAGCCGGTTCTTATCGACAACAATCTGTTCCTCGAACAACGATTTCAATACAACTGCTCCTGCACCGTGGCCGGCACATTTTTTAATATTTTCGGTTGAGCTTGTCAATCCTGAACTGCTTACAATTAAAGGATTATCAATTTTGATCCCCATATAGGTGGTCGACAGGTCCATGGTATTTTTGTTTATTGGTTAGTCAAATATATAACAAAGAGTCAATCTGTGTGCTGAATCGTATTATTAATATAATCTGTGATAAAACCTTTCAGGAATTCAAGGGCTTTGCCTGAATTTACAAGCGCCTGATCCGACAATCCCTCCCTGAATTCCCATTCATATCCTTTAATGTGCATCAGAAAAGACCTGGGTATGTTGCCGTATATGCGGTTGCACAGATACAGCACAAAAGAGGGAGAAACGCTGTGCATTGTAAACTCAACCTTCGAATCAGGCCTGCATTCTGTAAAAAGGAATTGACCGATGTTTTCTTTTGAGGCATCGATGAAGATCACCAGATCTTTATCGTGAACGGTTTCCGCATCTTCAATATTTAGCTGGTAGTTGATCTCGGTTTCCACATATTTCATTCCCTGAGCTTCTATCCAGCGACCTGCCTGTTCCGTAACCACTAAACCCAGACCATCGTCCTGCCTGCCAGGGTTGCCGTATCCGTAAACAAGTATTTTAGGACTATGGCTCACGCATTATGAACTTTTCCGGTCAATCAGGTTATCTTTTGCGTCGAATACTGAAATCTCCAGAGGCATCTGACCGAGTGCATGCGTGGCGCAGCTTAAACAGGGATCGTATGCGCGGATGGCCACCTCAACAGCATTCATCATGCCTTCGGTAATCTTGGGTTTGTCCTGCATTACCTTTTGTGCTACCTGGTGAACAGCCTCATTCATCGGCTGGTTGTTATTGGTTGTCGATACGATAAGATTGGCCATCACGATCTGGTCGTTGTCATTAATTTTAAAATGATGGAACAGTGTTCCCCTTGGTGCTTCGATCAGACCAACACCTTCATCGGTTTTTTGGCCCTTCGTCACCAGTTCGCCTTCAAGGAGATCGGGATCATTCAGCAATTCCTTCATTTTTTCTGCTGCATGCAGGATCTCAATAAGCCTTGCCCAGTGCATGTGCATGGAATGATTGCTGGGTTTGCCATTGCTGTAAGCCCTGAACTTTTCAAATTCTTTCTGTGCGAGCGGTGTATCAATGAAATCAATGGTGTTCATTCTGGCCAGTGGCCCTACAGTATACCATCCCGATTTCTTACCCAGTTCTTTCAGGTAGGGAAATTTCATATAGCTCCACGACCTCACTTCTTCGTCGATATATTTGTCGTAATCCTGATAGTCAACATCGTGAAGTATCTTTTTACCTTCACTGTCCACTGCCCTTAACACACCATGGTAAATATCCAGCGCACCGTCCTTTCTTACAAGGCTGAGATAACTCGAAGGAAATCCTATGAAATCGTCGATAATGGCCTTGTTCTTTTTATGGTAATCATGGAAAAAAGCCAGCGCAGCTTTTGACCATTCGATCATCTGGTCGATATTCATAGGTGATATACCTTTGAGCAGAGAATCTCTTTCTTCTTCGCTCAGGTGTTTGTTTATTCCACCGGGGATTGCTCCTGTGCCGTGTATCTTCTTCCCTGCAGTAACTTTGATCACTTCCTGTCCGAATTTGCGCATCATCACCCCCTGAACCGCCAGGTCATGATTTTCCATTGCTACACCGATAATGTTTCTTTTAACCGGATCGGAATCAATTCCGAACAGGAGATCGGGAGATGCCAGGTGGAAAAAATGAAGGGTATGCGACTGGAAGAACTGGCCATAATGCATCAGGCGTCTCATCTTTTCCCCTGTAGGGGTGAGGCCGTCGCCTGTGCCGGCGCCCACGATAACATCAAGAGCTTTGGCCGCTGCCAGGTGATGGCTTACCGGACATATTCCGCATAACCGCTGAACAAGAACCGGCATTTCCCAGTATGGGCGGCCCTGCACAAAACGTTCAAATCCTCTGAATTCCACAATATGCAACCGGGTCTGTTCAATTTTGCCTTCATTATCAAGATGAATGGTCACTTTTCCATGTCCTTCTACCCTGGTTACTGGTTCTATTGTAATCTTTTGTCCCATAATTCTTTCTTTAATCAAATTTTACAACTTCATAAGGCAATTTCATTTCATCCCCGGTGATAAGTGCCACGAGTGCTTCCCATATCAGATCGGCACGGGGTGGACAACCCGGAAGAAAATAATCGATCTTTACCACTTCATGACAGGGATAGACCTTATCCAGCAGCATAGGTAGTTCCGGATCATTGGGCATTATTTTTTCGGTATTGCCGACAACAGTATGGCCGTTCAGGTAAGCCTCATCCAGGCATTCCTTTATCGGAATGCCATTCCTCAGGGCCGGAAGTCCACCCATTATTGCACATTCACCGAGTGATACAAGGATTTTACAGTGTTCTCTGAAATCTTTCAGAATATGGATATTTTCACTATTGCAGCAGCCTCCTTCAATCAATCCGATATCGCATTTTTTGGTAAATTTCTTAATATCATTAATGGGTGATTTATTGAATTCAACCAGTTCGATCAGCTCTAGAATACGATCGTCGATATCAAGTATCGACATATGGCATCCAAAGCATCCTGCCAGCGAAGTAGTGGCTAAAATTGGTTTACTCATGCTATCGTTTGTTTATGTATTATTAACTATTTGGTTAAGTTTTCAATGTCGCTGCCGATAGGATTTTTATCGAATTTTCGTTGTCCGATCGGTGTCACGAATCCTTTCTCCCTGAAAAGGATTGATCCCACAGGGCAAATATCCATGGCTCTCTGGGCAAGCTCGTCCGTCAGCAGTTTGCTGAGCTTGGAATCAACGCCTACCTCAACATTATGACCTCGGCGCCTGTAAGCAAATAAGCTTCTGCCTTTTTCATCCTTAATAGCCCTTATACAACGTTTACACTGAATACACCTGTTCTGGTCCTTAATTATTTTCGGATGCGAAGCGTCGACCTTTCGTAAAGGGAACATGTATGGGAACCGTGGCACCAGGACCCTGAACCTGTAGGCCAGTGCCTGCAATTCACAATTGCCGCTTTTTTCGCAGGACGGGCAAAAATGATTGCCTTCGACAAAGAGCAGTTCAATGATGGCTTTCCTGAGCTCATTGATACCCTGTACATTGTTTTCGATCTGCATGCCCTCGGATACAGGAGTGGTACATGCCGTCATCAGTTTGCCGTTCACCCTCACCGTACAAATACGGCATCCGCCTTTTGGTTTCACTCCCGGAAAGTTGCAGAGAGTGGGAATATAAATGCCGTTTTCACGCGCTGCATCAACAAGATACTGGCTGCGGATAGCCATACACTCCATTCCGTCGATTGTAATTCTTACTATTTGATTCATACCACTAATTTTAAATATTTGGAAATCTGCCGGTTGCTTCACAGGATTCCTTAACTGCAACAGTCAGGTCAAAGCCGCTGTCAAAGGTTTTATTTTTCTGAACTTTATCTTCGTATAAATACCTGAAATTCTTTATGCTCGAAAGTATAGGATTGGCGGCTGTCTGACCCAATCCGCAACGATTGGCTTTAAGAAATTTTCCCCAATCAATCATATCATTGATATCCTGCATAACGCCCCTGGCATTGAGTATCTTTTCGAGCTTGTTTTTGAGGATTGTGGGCACAATCCTGCAAATTGAACAGCTTCCGCAGGATTCTTCTATGAAAAATTCCATAAAATTCATTACCACATCACTCAACAGGTCCCTTTGATTGCTGAAAATGATAAGGGAACCGCCGGTTGCAAGGTCTTCATAGCCGAGAATACGGTTGAACTCATTCGGAGCAATTAGCGCACCGGAAGGTCCACCTACCTGAACAGCCTGCACATCAGTTTTTGGAGCCCCAACCATATCGATGATATCGTTTACAGAAAACCCCCATTCAACCTCATATACTCCCGGGAACTTACAATCGCCTGAAATGCTTAACAGCTTTGTACCTGTTGACTCTGTTGTGCCGAATGATTTATACCATTCTCCGCCATTAAGAATTACCTTGACGACCGAACAGAGTGTTTCAACATTGTTCACCACAGTAGGCATATCGAGGTATCCCTTTTCTACCGGAAATGGCGGGCGGTCACGTGGTTCTCCTCTTTTCCCTTCGGCAGATTCGATCAGGGCAGACTCTTCACCGCACACATATGCGCCTGCACCATATTGTATCCTGATCTCAAAATTAAATCCTTTCTTTCCTCCAATATCCTTGCCCAGGTAATTTTTTTCACGTGCTTTCTCAAGAATATCTTCAAGATATTGACCCAGGTATTTGTATTCATACCTGATGTACAATATTCCTTCCGTAGCACCGACAGCATAGCCGGCAATTACCATTCCTTCAAAAAGAAGCCTGGGCAACTCGGTAAGGATTACCCTGTCTTTGAACGTACCGGGTTCTCCTTCATCGGCGTTACAGAATATGTATTTTTTTTCTCCGTTGGCATTCCTGCAGAATTCCCATTTGAGCCCTGTCGGAAATCCTGCGCCTCCTCTTCCCCTGATGTTTGAACGTTTAATTTCTTCGATCACTTCATTCGGCGTCATCTTAATAATTTTCTTGATGGCTTCGCCGGGTTTATAATTTGGTTCAAGTACCGGTCCGATTTTACGGATATTGTTACTTACCACAGATCTGATCAGATCCGAAGCATTTTTCCCATCGCCATAACTTGCTGAAAACATGCTTTCAACGGGCTTTCCATCTTTGATATCGCGGATGATCTCTTTTACCCTGAACGGCGTGAGCTTTGTAAATATCAGGTTATTGATGATAGCCGCAGGTTCCTGATCATTCATACCGATGCACGAAGTCTCAAATAACCCTATCAGACCATCGGGAGTAATCTGACCCACATGAATGCCCAGCTCTTTTTCAAATGTGGCTGCTACTTCTGCTCTACCCATCATGTTGGCAACAGCACTGTTATTCAAATAGATATTGTACTTTCCGGTAGGAATCAGCGTGAAAAAATGATAAAATGAGGTTGTCTGTTCGACATCCACTTCAGACATATGAAGACTTTCGGCAATTTGTGTTACTGCTTCTTCAGGGATATAACCTATCTCGGCCTGGATGTCAATGAGAATATCCACAAGCCGTGTTTTTTCCGTATTGTATTTTTCAATAATTTTTTGAATTGAATTTTTCATACATTTGCTATTTTACATATGATTGGGCGCGTATTTATAGTATGATTGTTAGTTTTTTCACAACAATGATAGAATATTATCAAATCATTTACAAATTGAACAGTAAATTTAGAATGATTATACGTTCCTGTAAAATTACTAATTAATTAGTCTTGGGCGGGTTAGAACAGGAGAAATTGTGAATAAAATAACAAAAAAAACAGAGAATAAAAAATGAAAATTGTCATGCTATATTAATATACCTTATTTCGTCCGGATTTCAGAAATCGATATCCTCGGCCCCATAATTATATTCGTTATAAAAATTGTTCAGTGTGTCGTAAATATCCTCAAAGGTAACAAAATGTTTTTTGCATCCGATCCGTGAACAAACGTGAACTTTTCCACCCTTTTCAAGGTTAAAATCTGCAGTAGGAGCTTTACAGGTGTCACAGAGAATGGTGCTTGCCAGCTCGTTTTTGCAGAATGGACATGAAAGAACGGCTATTTCATTATCAACCAGGTCAATGCTGCTTATTTTATCGTAGCAGCCATATGTGGAACACAGGTTGATTACGCCTTTCTGGTCCCTAAACGATATATGCAGCTTGATACTGGGTTTGGCGTTCAGATACTGCGTGTAATCCATCAACGACTTATTGCACTTCGGACACCTGACCTTGAGAGAAATTAAGTTTTTTGTCATGACGATCTCCGGTTTAATAATTTAAGGTAAGTTACAATAATCTCCAGGTATTTTCAATATAATCCCGATCGAAATTTCATAAAAGACCTTATTTGGAATAATTTTAATTTTCAACGTATTAAACCGGCAATAAAGGCTTATGTGAAGTTATTCGCTGGTGTGATTTTTAAATGATCACTTCAAAACAGAACTTTAAATTCTTTATTTTATGGGAATTATATTTTTTTTTATATTTTAGATGAATCATTTCAACACCAACCATTGTACACCGTTTACCTATATTCGCTCTGGGGAATACTTACTGTGAGGATCCTTATTTATTTATCTGCAACAGCAGGGTTGGTCTGGATGGTTTACCGTCTGACTAAGTTCGGTAAACAAAAACGGAAATTTGAAAATACCCTGGCAAGGCATACTGAGGAACTCGAAAAATCCTATTCTGAATTAAAACAGCAGCAACTCGAAATTGTACAGCAAAACAGGGAAATTCTCCAACAACGTGATGAGATTCAGAAAAAGAACGAAGCCCTCGAACAATCATACCAGAAACTTAAAATCCTGAATCAGTTCGGTCAACAGCTTACTTCCACCCTTAATCTCGAGGCCATTAACAATATGATCTATGATTATGTGAGTTCGTTGCTGGATACTGAGCTTTTCGGGATCGGAATTTACGATGTTCTGTCCAATTGCCTGATATTTTCCAAATTCATCAGGAACAAAAGTCCAATAGACAGGTTTACCGAATCGCTTGACAACGAGAAGAGCATTGCCGCATGGTGTTTTAATTATCAGAAGCCTGTGATCAGCAATGATTTCAAGAGCGATTATATTAACCATGTCACCGAGTTGAGAACCCAATCCACCGGAGTTCCCGGATCAGTAATATATCTGCCCCTCACCGTAATGCACAGGAAGATCGGTGTGTTGACCGTGCAAAGCCATCAAACGGGCGCTTACAGTGAGAATGATCTTCAATCCCTGCAATCCATGGCCTCATTTGTAGCCATTGCACTGTATAATGCAATTGTATACGACATTATGCGAAGCCAGAGGAGCAAGCTCGAACGGCAGCAATATGAACTTGAAAGACTGGTGCAGGAACGGACAAGTGACCTGATGCATGCCAAAATAAAAGCGGAAGAGAGTGACAAGCTGAAATCGGCTTTTCTGGCCAATATGAGCCACGAAATACGGACTCCTTTAAATGCTATCATTGGTTTTATCAATCTGCTCAATGCGGAAATGATAGACGAAGATGAGAAGAAACACTTCTACCAGATTATTCAGAGCAATGGGTTCTCCCTGTTGAATCTCATCAATGATATCATTGATTTTTCAAAAATTGAGGCCGGCCAGCTCGATATTAATTTTACCGATGTGGAACTCGATAAAATGTTCGATGAACTGATCCTGATCTACCAGGAGGAAATTAAAAATCTTAAGATGGGGCAGGGGAAGAACATCAGGCTGATCCTGAATAATGGCCCTATAAAGGAATTACCTGTATTGAAAACGGATTCTATACGGCTTAAACAGATATTCAGCAACCTCCTGAATAATGCTATAAAATTCACCGATGACGGGATCATTGAGTTTGGCATAAAGAAAATAACCGAAAATAAAGAGATCCTGTTTTATACCCGGGATACAGGGATTGGAATTGATAAAGCAAATTATGATATTATTTTTGAACGCTTCCGTAAGGTTGAAGATGATAAAATAAATGTTTACCGGGGTGCAGGTCTGGGTCTTACAATTACAAAATACCTTGTTGAACGCCTGATGGGTAAAATTTGGCTTGAATCGAAAAAAGGAAAAGGTACGGAATTTCTGTTCACACTTCCCCTGACCTCAAAAAAAACCAGAGTACGAAAAGAGGAAGATGACACCGATATTTATGACCCGAATGTACCCGACTGGTCGAGGAAAGGGGTGTTGATTGCAGAAGATGAATCATCCAATTTTATGGTGATCAGCTCAATGCTTAAAAAGACAAAAATAAAAACCTTATGGGCAAAAGATGGTGAAGAAGCTATTGAACTTTTTGCTAAAAACAGGAAATGGATAAACCTGGTGCTGATGGACATTAAATTGCCGAGAAAGAATGGCTTTGAAGCTTTTAGAGCCATAAAAGAAATAAGTCCGGGTACTCCTGTTGTTGCACAGACCGCATATGCACTGCCGGGTGAAGAAAGCTTGATAAGAGAGGAAAAATTTGATGACTACCTGTCAAAACCAATCATCAGGGAAAAACTGCTGAGGATTATGACCCGTTTCCTGAACTGAAAAAACCAGATTCAGTCTGCCTCTGAATTTATGGTGCGGATGATCTCATCGGCACTTTTCTTTACTGCCGGTGAAAGGGTCTCGCCAAAATTCAGATTTTCGGGTTGAATTCCCAGGATAAATACATCGGCAGTGAAGAATTCCGTAATTTTTTTCAATGAAATATTATGGGTATTGGCTGTGAGGTCCGAGAGCTTGTTCGCACGGATTAATTGCCAGCTTCCGGGAGGTTTATTTAAATGCACACAATCGATGATAATAATTCTGCCGGCTTTATAAGCATTTATTTTTGAGATGTAATTTTCGATGCTGACCTCAACCGTGAGTGTCCTGATTTTTTTCCGCTCCATGATATTTCCGGAGATATAAACTCCGGCTCCGTCGTCTGAGCGGAGGATATTGCCCACTCCTACAAATAATGTAAGCTTATTTTTTTCCTCCGCCAGCATTCCGTGCAGCATCCGCAGCTACTCCATCATTTTAACCAGGATTTTACGCAGGCAGTTTGGACATAAGATATTGAACATATCTTTGCGCTTCAGGCCATCAACAACTTGTACTGAAACATCTTCCTTGTCTGCAAGCTTTAGTTTCTCATTCAGCATGTTCAGGTTCAGTATCGAAGAATAGGACAGGGGCCCTAATTTGGAATGCAGGTACTGGATATGTTCCTTTGTTGTAATTATAGCTCCGCAATTTTCGCACACCAATAATTCTTTTTCCTGCTTTTCAATCAACTGACCAGTGTCAAAAGCTGCAAGATCATAGATGGTATCGCTGAGCTTCACTCCCTTTCCTGTAATACAGTGTTCCTGGCACTGCCCGCAAAATATACACCGTCCATAATCCCTTACAATAGTCCTCAACTTTTTTTTCTTGTCATCGCTGAATGTTATAGCTTTTGGCGGACAAACATTGGCGCACGTTTCACATCCTACGCAGTTCAGGTCATCAACCACAGGTTTACCCCGGAAATTTTCAAACGGGACATGCCCCTTTTTCGGAAAGTCCGTAGTATAAGCAGGTGTAAACAGTGATATAACCGCTTCTTTTACCTCTCTTATTTTGGGATATCTCATGACAAATCTATTTTTCCCGCTCTTTTGTAATTTTTTCAGCTTCTTCCTTGTAATCATCGATTACACTCTTGTCTCCAAGCCTGATACCGAAAAGATAAGCTCCTTTTACCAGGGCATGCGCAGCCACAGTTGCAGTAAAAAACAACAGCGGGATGGCCACTATTGCCTTTATGCCGGCTTCGGAAAAGCCAAAATGAAAGACCAATCCGAGCAAAATGCTGCACGTTCCCAGTGTAACACATTTGGTCGCCGATTGCAGCCTGTTGTATACATCGGGCAACCTGATCAGACCGATACACCCAAACAGGTTAAACAATATTCCTATTGCCAGCAGTACGATAAAAATTATTTCATTCATTTAGTTTTCTCCCTCCTAAATATTTTGCCAGTGTTATTGTTCCGATAAAACTCAAAATAATCCAGGCAATGCCAATATCGATGATATACATCCTGTCTGTGAGCACCGTAATTATTGCACAAATACCGACAACCAAAATACCAAATATGTCAATACCCACCATCCTGTCCGGTATTGAAGGGCCTTTAATTACCCGGTACAGGCAAAAAAAACACAGGGCTATCTGAATGTATAAAAGGATATAGAGTATCTGGTTCATATCATTAACTTTAATCAAATATTCGTCTGATAAATTTCTCAAACCGTCCGGCAACTTTCTCGCTGTAAACCTCAGGATCGAAACTGCTGACATAAATCCAGTGTATGTAAAGAAAGTCGCCTGAAAGATCAACCGAGATTGTTCCCGGTGTCATGGTTATTGAATTTGCCAGAATGGTTCTTGCTATATCGGATTTGAGGTTAAGTTTAACTTTCACAATGCCCGGCTTTATAGGCATTTTAGGATGAAGCACCCTGTATGCCACATCAAAATTGGCTTTAATACATTCCCATAAGAAAACAAAAAAGTAAATGATCAGCCAGAAATAACGCCTGGGCTGAAAGAATTTAACGGTGTTTTTAACAAAGTATTTGGCAAACAGGACGGTTGTGATCAAAGAAGCAATACTTCCAACAATAATATTCGTAATGTCGACACTAAAAGTAAATAATACCCACATTATCAGTAATAGTATAAACAAGACAGCATACCTCATATTACAGGTTCATTAAATGAATTAAATAATCGTTTCTGCCCATTAAAGTATCAACGGCAGGTTGCAGTAAAGCATCCCTGATACCCGGAATTACCAGTAAACTGAGAGCAAGACACAGAACAGCAAGTACAACCATCGAAAAAGCCATGCTGAGAGGAACTTCCTTTATTTGTCTGGCAATTTTTTCGAAACCCTTATTGTAAAATGCATAGCGTTGAAATTTCATAAAGGAAGCAAGGGTTATAATACTTACGATAACGGCAAGTAGCGCCAGGAAGTAATACCTGGCCTGTATGGCCGCCACGATTATAATAAGTTTACTGAAGAACCCGTTAAACGGGGGTATGCCTGAAATAGCCATTGAGGCGCTGAGTGAAGTAGCTGAGGTCAGGGGCATTTTACCTGCAAGCCCCCCCATCTTGTTCAGGTCCCTTGTGCCCAGGCGGTATTCAATAGCGCCGGCATTGAGAAACAGCAACCCCTTAAATACGGCATGATTGATCATATGAAACAGTCCGCCGGTAATTGACAATGCGGCTATTGCCGGATTTCCGCCGGTGGCCAGGATCAGCATTCCCATTCCGACCCCTATGATCACGTAGCCCATCTGGCTGATACTATGATACGCCAGAAGCCTTTTGAGGTCCCATTGGCCAATTGCCAGGAATACACCCACAACCATTGAGAATGTCCCGATGGTAACGATCAGCATACTTATTTCATACGTAATGGCATACATGTTGAAGAACAACCGGAAAAGCACATAAAGGCCGGCAGCTTTTATTACAACTCCCGAGAGCATGGCAGATATAGGGCTTGGTGCGGAGGAATGGGCATCAGGCAACCAGCCGTGGAAAGGCATGATAGCTGCTTTAAGTCCGAATCCGGCAATGAGCATCAGTTGTGAAAATTCAATTATGCGGCTATCTGTACTGTTTTTCAAAATATTTGAAATATCGGCAATATTCAATGTTTTGGTATACCAATAGATCATTCCTATACTGAATAAAATCAGAGCAGTCGCAATACCCCCCAATACCTGGTATTTAAAAGATGCTTCAAGCTCTTCCTTTTCTGTCCCGAAAGCCACCAGGGCATAAGATGATATTACGGTTATCTCTAAAAAGACATACAGGTTAAACAAATCCCCGGTGAGCACCACTCCGTTAAGTCCGGCGACCATCACACACATGAGGGTGTAAAACAGGTTCTCTCCGGTGTACCTTTTTATATAGGAAATGGAATAAAATGCAGACAGAAAGGCCATCAGATTAATTATACAGAGCATAAATCCGCTGAACGAGTCGAGAATCAAATATATTGCTATGGGTATATGATTGAGCGGTTTCCAGCCGCCGATCTCATAAACAACCGGTGTATGATTGCCTGTCAGGATATAATAAATACTTATGGTCAGCAAAAACAAAAATACGAGCAACGTCAGTGCTTTGTTGAACCCTTTAATAAACCTTCCCAGGGCAGGGATCAGGAAAGCTGACGCCAGGGGCAATACAACATAAAATGGAATAAGGTTATTCATATCTTATCCTTTTAAACTGGTGACTTTTCGAATATCAAACGAGTTGAATTTTTTATAAATCCTGATGGCAATAGTTAACAGCATAGCTTTTGTGGCGAGGCCGATAACTATAGCCGTGAGTACCATTGCCTGGGGAAGTGGATCCACATACTTCGCCATTTCCATATTATTGGATACAATGGGGACCACGCCATTATCAACGTACCCGATAAGTACCAGAAATAAATATACGCTGAACTCCATAAATGAGAGCCCGATCACTATCTTGATGATATTTCTGCTCGTAAGGATACCAAAAAGGCCTACCAGAAACAATATGAAACACAGGATAAATACTATCATTTCGTAATTTCTTCTTTATAAATTATTAAAGCCAGGAAGATGGTAAATAACGCAGCGCCTACTTCAATTCCTATGACTATGTTATAAAGCGGTATAACGCCGGCGCTGATTAATTCGCCAACCTTTCCTTTCGGTAAGAAATTGAAGAAAAAGATCCTTGTTCCTATAAAGAGCGCCAGGGTTGCTAAAAAAATAAATGCAAAAATAGCAAGGCTTTCGGTAAGTGATGAACCTTCTTCCCGGTGTTTTAAGTTCAATACATTACTGCCAAATGCCAGTACGATCAGGATAAATGCCCCGGCCAGAATTGCTCCCCCGGCAAATCCTCCTCCGGGGGTAAGATGCCCGTGTGTAATTATGTACAGCCCGTACAGAAAGATTATTCCTGATATCAGCTGTGTGACTTTTTTAACGATTATTGACATTCCCTGCATGACTGTGTGTTTCGTGTATAAAAATAAATGGCATGCGGCATGCCCTATGCTGCTTGCTTCATCCTGCATGCTTTTTCCCCTTTAACCGCAATATGGTCAGTACGCCGACAACCGCAGTGAATAAAATGGTTGCCTCGCCCAGGGTATCGTAACCCCTGAAATCAAAGATCACACCCGTGACAAGGTTCGCACTTCCGGTTTTTTCAGCTGCATTATCGATATAAGCCGTCGCCATCCTTGTTACGTGCTGTCCCAGTGGTTCCAGTTTATCGATCGCCAGGTTAAAGAAAAAGAGGAAAAACAACGCTAAAACAGTAACTGTTAATGCATTAAAAACATATTTTGCGTTGATGAAGGAAATTCCTTTTTCCTTCACAACTATTTTTTCTTTTAGATCATCCCTTGTACTGTCAAGGATGATCGCCACCATGATGATAACCGTTATTGTCTCAACAACGATCTGAACTATTGCCAGATCAGGAGCCTTCAGCAACAAAAAACAGATCACAAGCCCGTAACCGACAATGCCGCATGATATAAGGGCAGAGAGCAGATCGCTTGCAAAAAGAGCATAAACAGCCCCTATTATCATAAATACCAGTAATATGGATAAGGTTATCTCCATGTTGGATTTGCTTTTATATTAAAAGGAAAATAAACATGATAATTAATCCTGCCAGCACCCAGAATGCCAGGTTCGACAATATTCCGTTATGCGCGGAACTGAGCAAATGACTTATTCTGAGTACAACGTTTTTAGAGCTATCGTAGATATCAAATTTTTTATTTTCGGCGGCTTTATAAAATGGCCTGAACAATGCGAAATTTCTTATTGTCTCATAAAAGCCTGTCGGTTTGTATGCTATTTCTTCCTTCATGGTTTCACCGCCGATAAAACTGTCGTCCGTACGAAATCTGCCCAGGCTGAAGAAGAGATAGATCAGAATACCCGTTACAATTGAAATCAGGATCAGCATAGATATGGCAGATGAGTTCCATAATCCGGTATATTCGATATTCCCGGCAATAGAAGAAAAAAGTCCGGGGATAACCCACCCTGAAGCAAATATGCCGAATCCAATGCAGACCAGCGCAAGGATTATTTGAGGCAGCCACATCATCCAGCTCACTTCTTTAATTTTCTTTGATGCCTGGGTCTGTCTTCCCAGGAATATTCCCGAGACAAATTTGATAAAGCTTGCCAGGGTGAGCGCCGAACCAATTACTGCCAGGGCAAGCCACACAATCCATAACTGGTTGGCAATACCCGTTCCTTTGCCAAAATCAATGATTCCCTGATAGATAAGCCATTTGGAGGCAAAACCGTTCAATGGCGGAATACCTGATATGGATAATGCAAAGATCAGCGTGCTGAAAAAAGTAATTGGCATCTGCCGGCTCAGGCCGCCAAGGTCGTCCAGGTCATCCTTCCCGGTAGCTTTATGAACGCTGCCGGCAGACAGGAATAATCCGCTCTTATAGAGAGCGTGATTGACCATATGAAACAATCCGCCCACAATGCCGAGGACAGTGCCCAGGCCAATGCCTGTGACCATATATCCCACCTGGGAGACTGCATGGTAGCCGAGCAGTTTTTTATAATTATGCTGAACAAGGGCCATCATTACCGCAATAATGATGGTTGTTACGCCTATGATCAGGATGATCAGGCGCATGGCATCATTCAGAATAAACAGGTTATTGCAGATTCTTACAAGGAAATAAATGCCCAGCAGTTTGTCGAGCGATGCCGGTAAATATGCTGATGCCGGCGCCGGCGCCGATTGGGTATAATCGGGGATCCAAGAATGAAAAGGAAAAGCCCCTGCCTTGGTAAAGGCGCCAATTGCAAGACAAAGAAAAGCGGTAATAGCCAAAGCATTATCAGTGAGTAGGTTAATCTCCGAGATATTGGTCTTTCCGGTAATTTTCCAGAGAATCCCGATTCCCAGTATCATAATACCGTCCGAGGCGCCGACAATGATCAGTGTTTTCTTGGCGGCCGCCGAGCTTATTTCATCATGCGGACTTACCAGCTTGTATAGTGTTATCCCTAAAAATCCCCAGAAAATGATCAGCAACAGTAAGTTATCAGCCAATAATGCCATTTCGGAAGCCCCCAGCGTTAGCAGGATATATGCATAGAATTGGGGTAGTTTTCTCATCCTGCTTCCATAGGCAAGTGAATAAATCAATATGAGAACTGAAAATGCGGCAACAAAAAGAAGAATAAGCCGCGACAGGGAATCGAGATTGCAGGCGAAATAGCCGGCCAGGTTTCCGGAATTAAAATTTACCGGGTACTGACGTACAAAATCATTCTCAAGGAGGTTAAACTGGAAGGACTGTTTTAAACTCAAAAACAGCGTAATAGCAAAATACAGGACCACACCCGAAATTATCAGCGCAAACAATCCCTTGACAAGTCTTGCTTTATCGGTGACCAACAAAAGCAATATCCCGCCCAGCAGGGGGATCAGGGTTATGATGTAAATTGCCTGGTAATGTTCAGTATTTAGCATGGTTTCCGGCATGATTAATGTATTTTTCGCAATTCATTCGTTCTCTTTTGCGACAGTTTGATCAGGCTCTCACCGCCGATGACCCTTTTTCCCGTGCTGTTGTCATATACTGCCGCAAGTCTTTCCGTACAGCAGTAACACGGATCAACCGCAGCAAGCGATATGGTTGCATCCGAGATGGTTTGCCCGATGCATGATTTCTTGAATGTGGCAATATTCACGTAACTGGGAGCCCTTATTTTATGACGTACCGGGTAGTTCGAACCATCGGTCTTAACAAAATGAAAGACTTCACCGCGCGGAGCCTCGGCACGACCTGTTCCCATCCCTTCGGGAACTTCCTTTACCTTTATTTCGGTTTCGCCTTCTTTTTCTTTTTTTAACCCGTCAAGACATTGTTCAATAATGGAAATCGATTCGTACATTTCGAGTAACCTCACTTCAGCCTTTGCAAAAACATCACCCGCGGGAGCGGTAATGACTTTCCAGTTTACAAGCGGATAAGCTGCATAAGGATCATCTCTTCGCACATCAATATCCACACCTGATGCCCTTGCTGTCGGACCCACTGCACCGAAATTTATTATATCTTCTTTGGTAAGGATTCCAACCCCTTTGGTACGGGCGTGGATTACCGGGTCATCCATTACAGCACCCACAAGCAAACTGGTTTTTTTCTTCACCAGATCAAGAACTTCCCTGATTTCCGGAATTTTGTTGTTTTCAATATCCCTGCGTACCCCACCTATTTTAAACATGGCATAGCTGTTCCGGTTACCTGTGATCATTTCCAAAAGATCGAGGACCGGTTCACGGTATTTCCATGCCCACATGAACACGGTGTTGTATCCCAGGAAATGACCTGCAAGGCCCACCCAAAGCAGGTGGCTGTGCAACCTTTCAAGTTCACCGACGATGCTTCGGATATATTTTGCCCGGTCGGGTATTTCTATATCGCCGATTTCTTCCATGCAGTTGGCGAAGGCAAACGGGTGTGAGGTGGAACATATCCCGCATACCCTTTCGACAAGGAAGAAAACCTGGTCAAATGTTTTGGATTCGCTGAGCTTCTCTATTCCCCTGTGGTTATAGCCGGTTTCCCATTTCACATCTTTTACGATTTCCCCCTCGCAATACAGCTTGAACAGCTCAGGTTCTTCCTGCAGCGGGTGATACGGTCCTATGGGGATGATTTTGTTCATGTTTCGTGTTTCGTGTTTCGTGTTTCGTGTTGCGTGTTCACTCCGCACTCCTGTAAGGATACACTCCCTCGGCCCAGTTGCCGTCTGATATCAGTTTTTCAAGGTTCGGGTGATTTTTGAAATTGATGCCAAACAATTCGTGCATCTCCCTCTCTATCCAGTTGGCTGCTTCAAAAAGTCCTGTGAGCGTTTCCACTTCAGGGTTCTTCTTTGACAGGATCACCCGGAAATTCAGCACTAATCCGTTGATATCGTTGCTGAAATGATACAGTATTTCAACACCCTCTTTTGTTTCAAGGGCGGTGGCAATAACAAACCTTAATTTCAGATCGTGAAAAAGGAACCGGGCAATTTTGGTTACCGCTTCAGGTTTGACGGTCACTGTAGCCCTTGTTAAACTTTTGATATGCACGCCGGCTATCGATGGTTCAAAGTTTTCTTTTAGCTGTTGTATTTCGTTCATTTCTTTCATTCGCTGTTCATTTCTGCAAGTCTGTCAGGCTGTTTTTTTCTTTTCGGGCTTTTTATTCAACAATTTGACAATACCTGCAAGTATGGCTTCGGGTTTTGGCGGACAACCGGGAATATAAGCGTCGACGGGTATTATTTTATCAACCGGTCCGGCAAAAGTATTCCCCTCGGCAAAGATCCCTCCTGTGCAGCCGCATGCACCTATTGCCACAACCAGTATGGGTTTTGGCGCCTGGTTATAAATATCAAGCAGGCGGGATTTATCTTTCCTGTTGATCGAACCGTTCACAAGCAAAACATCGGCATGCCGGATACTGCCTACGAGTTGCATACCGAACCGTTCAACATCGTATCTCGGGGTGAGGCAATCGAGTATTTCGATATCGCAATTGTTACAGGATGCTCCTCCAAAATGGAACAGCCAAAGCGACTTTTTGAAAACAAAATCTTTAAATCCCACGTTCCTTATTTTTATAATCCAAATAAAATCAACACAATAGCAATAATTACAAGCAGGTTCATCCAGATAAAGAAAAACCGCATTGCCTGGTCAATCCTCACCCTTGGGTTGGTATTGCGGATCAACGTCAGCAACAGCACAATTCCCAAAACTTTCAAGATTGACCATAAGATGTGAATACCTTCAAACTTCAGTCCCCCTAATAAAATGGCGCAGAGGAAAACCGGCAGGATGAAGATCATCATGTATTTGGTAAGCTTGATCAGTGCATAGGCCGAGCCTGAATATTCGATAAAGGAACCATGAGTAATTTCAGTTTCAGCTTCTGCCATATCAAATGGAATCAACCCAAGTTTTGCCTGTATTGTCAGAATTCCGGTTATGAAAAGCAGAACGCCTGAAATACTGCCAATATAAGCATGATGTTGTTGCATGGCAACGATATCTTCAAGGCTGATGCTCAGACTTGACTTAAGGATCACTGCAGCAATAATCAGCAAAAATGTCAGCTCATAACTTATGATCAGTTTCATTTCCCTGGATGCACCAACTGCCGCAAGCGGATTACCCGACGCAAGAGCCCCGATGATATAAGTAAGTGAGGGAATAGTGAGAATATAAAAAATTACAATAATATCACCTGAAAAACCTGTATTCAGCCCTGTTGCAGGGGGTAAAATCAGGATACCGGCAACCATTGCACCGGCCAGGGCGAGGACCGGCGCCAGAAGAAAGGTTATTTTTGAGCCTCTGGCCGGCAATATGGTTTCTTTTACAAGAAGCAGTTTAAGAAAATCATAGAACGGCTGCAAGAAGGGTGGTCCTTTCCTGAATTGAAGCCAGGCCGTTACCTTCCTATCGAACCAAACAATGATTCCGCCACTTATCGCCAAAAAGACAAACCCGGGATAAACCAGATAATAAAAAAGTTCTTTGAGCATATTATGACCAGGTCTTTTCTTTGATTAAAATTTTATCATTCAGTTTATAAATATTTTCTTCACGTTTTTCTTCCATATCCACCAGTGATACCATATCTGCCGGAAATGCATCGGCAAACTTTTTCAATTCGCTGTCATCGTTTAAATCAAAAAACCGGTAGTCAGAGGTCTTGACCTCAAACAGATTGTCCATCAGTGTACCGAACGGACAAATCACAATACATGATTTACATCTGATGCAGAGGTTTACCGCACGTTTTACAATACCATCTTCCCCTTTCTCAAGTGCTTCTGCCGGACAGGCATTTACACATGGTGCAATTTCACATTTCCTGCAGGTAAATTGAAATGTTGCAAGCTCCCTGATAGTCTTGAAGGCAGCAGTCGATTTCTCATCCCTGAATATACCCTCAATCTTCAGGTCTTCAAGATTCCTCAGTTTTAACAGATCGATGAGCAGTTTCTTACTCATATTGAAATTGTTATAGCCAGATATCCGGCAGGTCTTTAATTTCGTCGTAAGTAAATACAGGGCCGTCTTTGCACACAAAATACTTACCCATCATGCAATGGCCGCATTTACCCAATCCACACGACATATTCTTTTCCATCGACAGGTAAATATCCTCCTCGGGGTATCCCATTTCAAGCAGCTTGAATGTGCCAAACTTCATCATGACAGGCGGACCGCAAACTACTGCAACCGAATCGGCTACATTTATCTTAATATCATCAAGCAGCACTGTAACAACACCTTCTTTTTCTTCCCAGGTCTCATCTGCTTTGTCAACGCTCCTGTAGATTTCAAACTTTTCAACTTTCCTGAGTTCGTCCACAAACGGCTTGTATATGCATTCCTCCGGAGTTTTCGCACCGTAACAAAGAATGATTTTTGAAAACTTATCCTTCTCGGCGACAAGGTTATAAAGGAGTGACCGTATCGGGGCAAATCCACATCCTCCTCCAAGAATTACCACCTCTTTCCCATAGAATTTCTCCAGAGGATAACCTCTTCCAAACGGGCCTCTTATGCCTACCTGATCACCCGGCTTAAGTGCATGTATCTTATCGGTAATATAGCCTGTTTTCATCACGGTGACTTCTATTTTTTTCTTTTCCAGCGGAGAAGAAGAAGGTGTGAAAGGAGCTTCTCCGAAACCGTTTAACGTAAGCTCAATGAATTCTCCGGTTTTAAATGAAAATTCCTGTTCAGGGATCAGCACGAACGATTTAATCGTCGGTGATTCATTGATCACCCTTTCAACGCTGGCCCTCAGGGGATTATACATATTTTTATCCTTTTTTTCCACGTATGTTCAGTGATTAACCGGTTTCAGGTTTTCAGCCATCTCTGTAAAAATCTTGTTCTTGTTAATGTTCCCGATACAGCTTTCGATGCATCTGCCGCATCCTGTGCAGGCAATAACGCCGAATTTCTCCTGTTTCCATATATATTTGCAGAGGTACCTGTTCCTGAACCTGACCGGTTTTTTACCCAACGGATCTTCTCCCGCTGCGATCCTTTCAAATCCCTGATACTGGCATGCATCAAGCTGGCGTATCTTCTCAAAATCAGGACGGTCAACCAGCAAAAAACAGGAACATGTGGGACATATTACTGCACATGCCCCGCAGGATACGCATGTCCGGGAATATTCCTCCCATACCTGCGGCGACGATTCCCTGATCATTTCTGCGGTGCTTTGGTAATCAGGAAGTGATGCATTCTTTTTCCTGAGTTTATATACTACCGCATCTCTCCTGGCTTTTATCTCACCCAGTTTGTTTTGACCGGCTTCAATGAGGTTGTTGTTCACCTTTAAGCGGTTTATCAGATCTTCACCTTTGGCTGAGTGAACCGTGATGACAATCTCATCATCAAGCGAAGCTATTGACATATCGCAATTTTTTTCTGGATATGGATTAATGCCGTAGCTTACACAATGACAATTTTCCTGGACCTCAAAACAATCGGTGCCGATAAGAATGGTATTTTCCCGGCGGGACCTATAATAGGGATCAATGTATGGATCAGCAAGGTACATTTTATCCAGGAGATCGAGCGCATGCAGGTCGCATGAAGGAATACCCAGGATCATATTTTTTTTGTGAAAAATACTTTCAATAACAACATTTTCCTTAACCGGTAAGAAAAATGCCTTCAAAGGAGTAACCGGTTTTGCTTCGTTCAGGACAATATTGTCCGTATCCTCTTCAATCAGAACGTATTCAATGTGATTGTTGTTCTTTACCGGAACAAATACGTTGTACTCATTGGCAGAACTTAACAGGAAGTCAAACCAGTTCTTTTTGTGTATTTGGAAAAATGATTTCATTTAATGTTCCAAAATTCACAATAAATTTGTTCAAATATAAAGCAAATGATTAAATTTGTCAAAATTTTCTGCAAGGAATTTTTATTATTTTTAGCAATTTAGAAAGAAGACAATTTAAGTTATTCATTCATTGAACTTAAAGATGAAGGCTTCAGAGCAGATGATCAATCAAAAAGTATTGAACCGCTTTTTACAGTACCGATTTTGCCTGATAAAGTTCCAAAGGCTGGGATTTAAAAAAGCTTTTTCATACAATCTGGGGAAAGAAGCCGGGGTTACGCCAGAGCAGGTAAGAAAAGATTTTTCATATTTTTCAATTAAGGGCAGCAAACGGGGAGGGTATGAAATCGGATACTTGCTTCAGGCAATTGACGAAATTTTTAAACGAAACGGAGACCGGAATGTGGTCCTGATCGGTATGGGAAATATTGGACAGGCTCTTGCCAATTATCAGGGATTCAGGGAAAATAAGATTCATATTATTGCCGGTTTTGATCTCGATCCTGCGAAATATACGAAAAAGCACGCTATTCCTGTATATCCACCGGAAAAAATGGAAGAAATTATTCAGGATAACGAAGTAAAAACAGCCATTATCGCTGTACCGGAATTTGCCGGTCAGGAGGTATGCGATAAACTGGTTTCCTGTGGAATAAAAAGTATCCTGAATTTTTCGCCGCTGATCCTGCAGGTACCAAAAGATGTGATGGTAAACTATGTTAACCTGAGAAACGAGCTTGAAAGCCTTTTTTTTTATACCTGATTAAAACCCCTGAACCCATACGGATATCCGGGATTAACCACATACCTTTTTTCATATTCATTAATTTTGAGTATTTTAGGGTTTCATTTGAGAATAAGGGGGCAAGGTTACCGGCAGGCGACCCAAACCTTACTCTTCCTGCTGAGACATGAAACTGATAGATAGAGAAATTAGTTCCGTTGATACTCCGAGAGTGCTGGTTGATTATGATATTCTGCTCAACAATATCAATCAGATGCATAACTATGCAAAAACCAACAACGTTAGGATCAGGCCTCATATAAAAAGCCACAAATCTCTTGATATTGCAGGAATACAGTTAAGCTGCGGAGCATCAGGATATACGGCTGCAAAGGTTGACGAGGCCCTTGTATTTGTGAATACTCCGAATAAGTCTTTTACGGTTGCATATCCACTGATTGAAAGAAATAAAATACAGCGTATTCTGAGCTCGGCAAGGGAATACAGCCTCGATCTGAATTTGATTACTGACAGTGAAGAAGGTTTTGCAGCCATTGGTGACTTGTGCAGAAGCATGGATATAAAGGTTGGGTTGTATATTAAAATTGACGTGGGACTTAACCGATGTGGATATTCACCGGATGATCCCAAAATCATTGAACTGGCCGAAAAGATCATAGAACATGACCATCTCACACTTAAAGGATTGCTATCTCATGCCGGACATGCATACAAGGCAGAAGTTGCCAGGGAGGTTAAAAGCATTGCCAGGAAGGAAATGAATATTATGTCAGAGGTGAAAGAAAGTCTCAAAAACGCAGGCATAGAAATTAATGAAATCTCTGTTGGTTGCACGCCTACCCTTCTTACCGGACTCCCTCTTAACGGGGTGACCGAAATCCGGCCGGGAAATTATGTGTTCATGGATAAGCTTATATGGAAGCTGGGACTTATAAACCCTTTGCAGATTTCCCTCACGGTGATGGCTACCCTGATCAGCAGGAATAAAAAATATTTTATTGTTGATGCCGGTTCCAAAGTATTGAGCTCCGATACGGGAGCATACAGCTCAAAGCTTCTGACAGGGTATGGTACAGCCTATCCTGCCGGAAATTACCCCGACGAAAATATGACAATGGAGGTTGTAGCATTGTCTGAAGAGCACGGCTTCATTAAACGGCCTGATTTCGATCTGCCAGTGGGATCGAAAATACGCATCATTCCCAATCATGCATGTCCGGTGGTTAATCTCACCGATGCATTGCTGATCCATAAAAACAATAAAATAATTGAGTCCTGGAAGGTCCACGCCAGGGGTAAGGTTTTGTAAGAACTATGTTTCAACAATCCGGCATATTCGATGGTTATACTTAAAAATAAACAGAATAGGGCAGCTTGCAGGTAGGTAAACAAAACGCTGAAAATCTTTTAGAAATCCGCAAATGAAACAAAATCAGGAAAATGTCATCGTCGTCGGAAACACTTCCGACAGCTATTTTGCTATTGATGTGGCTGATTTCATCAACCAACATGTAGACACCAGCGATCTGGTATCCCTAAAGGTGTTTGCCAATTCCGAATTCTGTCCGAGGTACACCGTGAGCAGCGAAGAAGACCAGTCATCCATTGGTGAGTCACTCCTGGGAAAAACAGTGGTCATTATTTCTGTTCCCAACCAGCTGATCTCAAGAAACGAACTTGCAATGAGAAACCTGATCCTTGCAAGGGCGGCCAGGGATAACAGCGCAAAAGAAGTAATTCTTGTCGAGCCGGATCTGTTTTATTCCGCACAAGACAGAGGACCAAAGCAGGAACACGGCAAAACAAATTCTATAAGGACGATCGATGATTATCATAAATTCAACGGCCAGCCCTTTACGGCCCGGTTGTACGCCCAGCTTCTAAAAGAATCGGGGGTTGATGTGGTCATCACCATCCATAACCATTCCTATGCCACCAGGAATGAATACGAGCAGGTCTTTGGCCGGGACAATTTTGTAAATCTTTTTCCTGACAGTATCTTTCACCATTATATCAGTTATTCGGGAATCGTCGATCCCGAAGAAACCGTCCTGGTATCTCCCGATGAAGGTGCATTCGGTTTTGCAGCCAATGTAAGCTCATACCGGAAACCTGTATTCCCTTTGATTGCCATGGCTAAGAAACGTGAAAGCGAGCGGTCGGTTACCATGCGCATATCGGGAAAGTCAACATATGATATTGAAGCCATCAGGGGTAAAGATGTGGTGATCCTGGATGATATGGTCAGAACCGGTTCCACGGTAACCACATGCTGCAAATTATTGCAGGAGTACGAGCCGCGTAAGATCATTTTTATGGTCACTCATTTTACAAGTTCGCCGGAAGTAAGGCAAAACCTGGATATTTCATGCATCAGTGAAGTCATTACCACTAGTACAATCCCGGATATCCTCAACCGTGACAACCAGGGAAGGCTTCGGAAAAAAATGGCAGTACTGAAAATCACCAAATGGATTGCTGATTACCTGAACAGAAGGCTGGAACTGGGATTAAACATTGAACAACCGCTGTACGAAGAGGATATTTCACAGAAGAATCCCAGGGTGAGGAAATTAATGAATGCAGAACGATGATGGAATTAAGTGATTGAGTGTGATATTTCCGTTGGAAGTTGGTTGAAAAGATGAAGCTTGTTTCATTGGGCCGAAATGCGATGACCGATTTAAAGGAATGTTTATGACCTCACCAGATCGTACATTATTCCTTCTTTAAGGGCATAATTCGATACGAATAACCTGCTGATTTTGAGTTTATCAATCAGGAATTTCACCTGCAGGGCTGCCAGTACTATAAATTCAATGCGCATATTTTCCAGACCCTTCATCTTTTTGCGTTCCTTGGTGGTTGAATTTACAAGCCTCCAGAAAAGGTCGTCGAATTCAGTCAGATCGATCTGAAGGGGTAACGGAGCCAGTGCTACCTCTGATTCAAATTTATCTTCCTCCCTGATCATGGCCTCAAACGATTCGAAAGTTCCCGATGCGCCGATTAATATACTGACATTGTGCTTTTTCACTTCTTCAACCAGTTCCACAAGCTTTTCTTCGTAGAAATTGTTGATGATCTCGATCTCTTCAATGAACAATGGATCCGAAGGATTAAATTTTTCGAGCAGATAGGCAACGCCCATCTGGTAACTTTTTTTCCAGAATATCTGTTCGTTGTCGGCTATAATAAATTCACTGCTTCCTCCTCCGATATCAAGGATTAATGACTTCTCAGCCAGAGTAAAAGTTTGTTTTGCTCCGTAATATACATATTCAGCTTCCTTATCCCCTTCGATCAACACAATGTCGATCCCGTACCGCTCTTTTACGGCAGCCACGAAAAGGTTTCCGTTTCTGGCGTTCCTTATTGCCGCAGTGGCAAAGGCATGTACCTGATCTGTTTTGTATTCTTCGATAATTATCCTGAATTTTTCCAGGGCATTCAGTCCCCGGGTAATGGCATCGGTCCTGAGTTCTTTTTTTTCGATACTGCCTTTAGCAATCTTAACGGCTATCTTACTGCTATGCAGTATGTTGAACGATGAATGGCCGGTATTTTCTGCGATAAGTAGGTTAAATGTGTTTGTTCCCAGATCGATAACGGCAATTTTCATTTCATATAAGCATTATGCCTTTTAGGTACACAAATGTAACATTAATTTTTATACCTGATCCATTTCCACAATTCTTTGTATGTTGCTTTCTTTCCATACATTAATATTCCCGTACGGTATATTTTTCCGGCCATCCATGTAGTGAAGACAAATGTCAGGATCAGCACTGCTGCAGACAAAAATACCTGGGTATAGGGAATTCCGAATCCTATCCTGGCCATCATAACTACCGGAGAGGTAAAAGGTACGATCGAAAAAATTACTGCCAGTTGTCCCTCAGGATTCGAAAATGCATTCATCATCATGGCTATACTGAAAATCAGCGGCAATGTCACCGGAAGCATGAACTGCTGTGTATCTGTTTCACTGTCAACCGCCGCTCCGACTGCAGCAAAAAGTGACCCGTAAAGGACATAACCTGAAATAAAGTAGAACAAGAAACTGCCGAGGATGACCAGAAAATCACGTAATGTCAGTTGTCCGATAACGTTTTGCATTTGCCCTGAATCCATAACCTGTGCCGGTTGCTGAATTCCAGGATCGGCCTCCAGAATATTCCTGGGAGTGATCTGTTCGGTTTTATATTTCTGCGATATTCCAAGGACCTGCTGGCCTACGAAGACAATCCCAAAGGTTAGAAATATCCATAACATAAACTGGGTGAGACCTATGAGTCCTATCCCGATGATTTTTCCCATCATCAGCTGAAAAGGTCTGACCGATGAAATGATCACTTCGACAATGCGGCTTGTCTTTTCCTCAATTATTCCACGCATGACCTGGGAGCCGTAAAAAAATATGAAGAAGTAGATCAGGAATCCGCTCACATATCCCACAATCCTTCTGAGGTCTTGCTGTCCCTGTTCCACATAACTGCCGTTTTTTTCGAGTTTGATTGTTTTGAGCCTTACATTTGATTGGGATGAGATGATCACGTCAAGTGAAATGTTTTTGGCTTCAAGTTTTTTATTGTATATGAACTTATCGAGACTTTTAGTGATGTGCGATTCAATGCCCAGGCTTGGCTGTTTTATTGTATATAGTTCAACCACCTCGGAACTCATCACATTATAGGGTATGTGCAGGATACCATAATAGGATGATCGTGGAAGCGATTGTTTCAATACCTCAAGCGGGGCATTCACATATTGGAATCTCAGGTTATCTTTATTCGGAATGACATTAAAAAGTCGTTGTGATTCAGGCCTGGTATGTCCGAGCTCATCGGTTTCAACAACTGCAATGGTTTTTTCTTCCATATCTCCGGCTTGTGACGACCATGCCATTAAAATGATCATTGAAGCAAATAACAACGGTCCGAGGATGGTCATAACGAGGAAAGACCTCTTTCTGACCCTGGTAAGATATTCGCGCCGTATGATTAAAAATATTTTATTCATAATACCGGATAAAGTGTATTAAACGTTGTGTGAACCCTGCACGGCCTTTATGAAGATCTCATTCATGTTCGGAATTACCTCGTTGAAGGAGATCAGCTGGAACTGGTCCAGAATCAATTGGATGAGTTCTTTTTTAGTTCTGTTGTCATGAATTTTAATCCGTGTCACAAAATGATCATCAAGGACCTTCTCACCCATCATTTCAAGATCGCCATTCAGCAGTTCCGGTAATTTTTCCCGCGGTCCCTGAAGCCCTATCTCGTATATATTTGATTTATAGGTATTTCTTATATCTTTTATGTTTCCTTCAAGTATGGTTCTTGATTTGTCGATGAGTGTGATGTTGTCGCACAACTCTTCGACCGAAGCCATATCATGGGTGGAAAAGATTACTGTGGCTCCTTTTTCCCTAAGGTTCAGCACTTCTTTCTTCAAGAGGTTTGTGTTAATGGGATCAAAACCGCTGAAGGGTTCGTCGAAGATAAGCAGCCGGGGTTCATGCAGAATGGTAACGATAAATTGTACTTTTTGCTGCATACCTTTTGAAAGCTCTTCGACTTTTTTGTTCCACCAGGCCTGTATCTCAAACTTCTCGAACCAGTACTTCAGTTTCTGGAGGGCAATCTTTTTGGGAATCCCTTTAAGCCGGCAAAGATACAAAGCCTGTTCCCCGACTTTCATCTTCTTATACAGACCTCTCTCTTCGGGTAAATAACCGATCTCGAAAATGTCATCGGCCCTGAATTTTCTTCCTTTAAAAAACAATTCTCCTTTGTCGGGGGCTGTGATCTGGTTTATAATGCGTATGAGCGTTGTTTTTCCGGCACCATTCGGACCCAACAGTCCGTATATACTTCCCTCCGGGACTTCTATCGATACATCGTCAAGAGCAAGATGGTTGGAGAACCTTTTCTGAATGTTTACTGCTTTGAATATTTCCATGTATACCTCAGTATGTAAAAAGATTTGGCATCTATTCAAAAAAATGTTTCATTTTCTCAAAAAAGCTCTTGTCTGAAGCATCGGGTTGCGGTCTGAAATTTTCAGAATCGGATAGTTTCTCCATGATCTTGGATTCATCACGCGACAGGTTTTTAGGGATCCATACGTTTATGCTTACCAGCAAATCGCCTTTTCCGTAACTGTTCACTTCAGGAAGTCCTTTTCCTTTCAGGCGTAAAATTTTGCCCGGTTGGGTACCTGCATCGATCTTGATTTTGACCTTGCCTTCAACAGTCGGTATTTCAACCGCAGTTCCCAGAGAAGCCTGCGAAATGCTGAGGTAAAGGTTAAATAACAGGTCATTGCTGTCACGGATGAGTTCGGGATGAGGCTCTTCTTCGATAACAACCAGCAGATCGCCGTTTATTCCGCCCCGCCTGGCAGCATTGCCTTTTCCGCTGACATTAAGCTGCATGCCCTCAGCCACACCTGCAGGAATTTTCACGGATATCACTTCATTCTCTTTAACAATTCCCTCGCCATGGCATGTGGTGCATTTTTCGGTGATGATCTTTCCTTCTCCCCCGCAATTATGGCACGGCTGGGTGGTCTGCATCTGTCCGAGAAAGGTATTGGTGATGTGCGTGACCTGACCTGTGCCATTGCATACATGGCAGGTGCTATACCCGCTATTGCCTCTTGCCCCTGTACCGCCACATACATTGCATGCCACATATTTTGAGACTTTCAGTTTTTTCTCGACACCTTTTGCAATTTCATGGAGATTTAGTTTTACTTTAACCCTGAGGTTAGCTCCTTTATTTACTCTTCTTGATCCCCTCGAACTTCTGCCAAAACCGCTAAAACCGCCAAATCCGAAATCGGCAAAGATATCTCCGAAGTGGCTGAAAATATCATCCACAGTCATGCCGCCACCAAAACCACCTCCTGCAGAGCCCAGGCCGGCATGGCCGAATTTGTCATATCTGGCTCTCTTATCAGGATTACTAAGCACCTCATAGGCTTCGGCGGCTTCTTTGAATTTTTCCTCGGTAGTTGAATCACCCGGATTTTTGTCCGGATGGTATTTCAAAGCCTGCTTGCGGTATGCTTTCTTTATCTCTTCCGACGAAGCGCTTTTCGATACTTCCAGTATTTCGTAAAAATCTCTTTTTGCCATATAGAATTGTATTACAGGGAGAAAAAGTCAACGGTTATTCCCCTATTACCACTTTGGAATACCGTATGACTTTATCGTTCAGTGTATATCCCTTTTCAAGGACATCAACAACCTTCCCTTTCATATCATCCGCAGGAGCGGGGATAACCGAAACAGCCTCATGCAGTTCAATATTAAAATCACTTGAGGCAGCATCGATCTCCTTCACACCATTTTGATTGAGAAACTCCCTGAATTTATTGTAAATTAAATGAATGCCATCTTTAACAGGACCAAGCTCTTTAGCTTCATCTATAGTTTTAAGGCCACGCTCAAAATCATCGATTACAGGCAGCATATTTAACAGGATTTGCTCTCCTGCCAGCTTTGTCAGGTCAATCTTTTCTTTTAAGGTTCTTTTACGGTAGTTATCAAACTCAGCTGCCAGCCTTAAATATTTGTCCTGCAGTTCATTGCTTTTCTTCTCACAGTTGGCTAGTTTTGTCTCCGGTTCTTCTACAGGAGAGGGCTTTTCTTCTTTCCGCCGGCTGGAATGTTTTTCAGTTTTACTTTCTTTGCCGGGTTTTTCCCCGGTTTTTGCTTTCTCCGCTGCATGATTATTTTTAGCTTTTTCTGTCTCTTTATTTACCATATATTCAAAATTCTTTTCAGGTTTTACCTAAATACAATACTGGCCTGCCTTCAGCAGGGTAGATGTTCTGAGCCTTAACAAAATTGCTGCCAGATTTGATTTATTGACAAATTGACAGGAATGAACAGTTCAGAGATGCAAAAATAGCAAAGGATCGTAATTTTTTATATTTTTCTTCTGGGATATTCGGCAACACGGTGCATTCTTTATTCCTGAGACTCAAATTTCAACGATAAAGCGCATTGACCTGATTAATATCGGGAGTGGCCTTGTTTGCTATGCCTTGCCTCCCTTATTTCCCAGCTGAAGGATAAAGGTGTACTCCTGTTCTGTGACCGGCTGAACGGACAGTCTGGTGTTTCTGACAAGATACATATTTTTCAGCGCGGCAGTTTGCTTGATCTCCTGAAGAGGCAGAAAATGGTTTAATTTATGAAGGGATTTGATGTCTACAGCCAACCAGTCGCCACCGTGGGCAGCCGGGTCGGGATAATGTTCCCTGGTTATCTCTGCGAGGCCTACTATACCGGGATTTTTACCACTGTGGTAAACAAAAGTCACATCCCCTTTTTTCATCAGCCGCAAATTATTTCTAGCCTGGTAGTTGCGGACACCATCCCATGAATCGTTGCCTTTTTTCACAAGGTCGTCCCAGCTGTACGTTCCGGGTTCGGTTTTCAGGAGCCAGTAGTTCATAGAAGTGAATTATGAATAAATATACCAGTATACAACAAGCTGATGCTATCATTTGTTTAGATGAATAAAAACACCGGCAATACCGGTTATGCTTAATTGAAACAGGAAGGTGCAGACTGACTGCCGGTGAGTGCCAGCCAGATACTGTCAGCGATCTTTTTACAATGCTGTAGCAAAGAATTATTTATGTGCAAAAATACCTTTCAGGATTTTCAGTATCCGCACTTTGAACCGGCTGAAGAGCCCGTGATTCTGACTGCTTACTGCTTTTCCCGGTCCGTTATCTTCTTTCGCTGCCGGCCTGACGCTTCCGGCTTGCCGGGAGCTTTCATTCCGTAATCCGGGTAGAATATCAGTACCAACTTCATACTCTTTACCGGGTATCATATTCTTTTCCCCGGATATGTTGGCAAATGACGGGTCATTAAAGGCCTCCGTCAACGTTTTTACCGATTCCATGAAACGCTCCAGCATTACCTCATCTTCACCCTCTTCTTCCATGATACCGGTAAAAACCGATTTTTTGAAATCCGGCAGATAGAGTATGCGATGTTCGATTGAGCCTTTCGAGATAAAATTGTATACGTTCACATGTTTCTTTTGTCCCAGCCTGAAGATCCGCCCTATCCTTTGTTCAAGCACTGCAGGGTTCCGGGGTAAATCGAGGTTGATAAGGATATTGGCGCTTGGCAGGTTTATACCCACCTCTCCTGCATCGGTCGACAGAAAAACTTTCAGTTCATTATCGCCCTGAAATTTTTCAATGATCCTTTTACGTTCGGTTGCGGACAAATCGCCGTTAAGGTATTCATAGGAAACGTTCATCTTGTGCAGGAGCCTGATGACAAGTTCAAACATGCGTTTCCACTGGCTGAAGATCACGACCTTATTCTCTTTATCTTCCAGCAGATCGCCGAGCAGGTAGGACAATTCTCTTATTTTGGTATTTTGATCGGTTTGCTGGTTCAGAATATAGGTCGGATCGCAGACCATGCGCATGCAGTTCAGGCATGTCAGCAATTTCAGTCTTTCTTCTTCCGATATATACCCCGAGTATATTCATTTATTTACCAGCCTGCAAACAATTTCGTAGTAGCTTTTGTGGTCCCTCATCTGCTCAGAGGGTCATTTCCACAAAGTAGTATTTGTCGGTTCTCCCCGGTAGCTGGCCGGTAATTTCCTTTTTAGTACGGCGGAGCATCATATCTTCAAGCGTTTCATTGATCGCCCTGAGATTCTTACAGCCTTTCAGCTTTCCCTTTTCATCGAGGACCTGGTGCCGGTCCATAAACCTGAACAATAGACCAAGCTTGTAACGGTCGACATATTCCACGATGGAATGCAACTCGTCGATGCGGTTTTCAAGCGGGGTACCGGTAAGTTCAGTGGCAAAATCCGATATTATTTTCTTGACCGAATGAGCGGTCCGGGTCTTCCAGTTTTTGATACGCTGGACCTCGTCTATGATCACAAGGTCCGCATTCAGGTTGTTGATAAATTCCAGGTCGCTGTGATAAACCCCATAGCTGATAATTTTATAAAAAGAACCCTTTGCATACAGATTCTTGCGCCGGTGAATCAATCCTTCCATAACCACGGCATCCTTCTCACAGAATTTTTCAATATCCCGCTGCCACTGAAATTTCAGTGATGTGGGGCAGACGATCAGAACACTATTAACACCGAAATGCCGGGCGAAAATTTCGGTAGCCGCAATGGTCTGAATCGTCTTTCCAAGGCCCATATCATTGGCAAGCAGAATTCTCCCCGTTTCGATGATCTTCCGGATGCCTTCTTTCTGTCCCCGCGGAAAACAGTTTTACGGCAATACGCTTTCTTTCAATGCTTTTTGTATGTTGATCCATCAGTTTGAAAACATCAGGATAAATCCTGATCCCGGGATCGGTCTTGACTGAGGTATCTATAAAATGACCGAGTGTTTCCAGCATCCCGGTTTCAGGCAACTTTCCGCGTCGAAATATTCATTCTTGCCTATAACAACTTTTCAGAGTGAGAGTGAGGAAGGAGAGTGAGTCACTCTCACTCTGTTTATGTGGTGGCACTCGGAATCGAACCAAGGACACACGGATTTTCAGTCCGTTGCTCTACCTACTGAGCTATGCCACCGGCAACGTTAAGCGCTGCAAATCTAAGTAAAAAATTCATTTTTCAAAAATTTAGATACTATGTTTCTGAGTTGATTGAAAAATACATAATTGTGCTTATCCTTAGGTGATCAGATATAAAATCTTCCCGGGATCAGCGCCGGGATGAATGGAACGGTGTTTTCTTTTGATCCGTCATAAATGAACGGACTTATGTTTATTTTCCATGGGGGAAATTAAGGGTAAGATGTCTTGATCTTCTGAGAGAAGGGTATTACCGGAAAGGTACACCAAACAATCCCGTGATGATCCGGAAAAGGCTTCTATTTTTCAGTCCATTCCTCAACTTGCCCTTTTCTTCTGCATCAGCATATTCACCGCGTCATCAAGAGACCCGGCGCGGGTAACCTTTCCGGTATTCACAAAATAGATCACATCGGCATTTGCAATGGTGTTCAGCCGGTGGGCAATAATGACTTTTGTTGTGGACGGGGGAAGTTTCTGTAAAATTTCGTCCAGTAATTTTTCGGTCACCGTATCGATATTGGCGGTGGCCTCATCGAGGATCAGCAGTTCAGGGTTCCTTAACACCGCACGCATAAAGGCAATAAGCTGTTTCTGCCCCAGGCTGATCCCGTCACCGGAGACATCGACCTGCGTATCGAGCCCTTTGTCAAAGCGCCGCAATAAAGTTTCCAGTCCCGTATCCCTGAAGATTGCGGCCAATTCTCCGTTTTTATAGTCTGCATATTGCTCATTTCCATACAAAATATTGTCTCTTATGGAACCGGTAAACAGGAATGGGTCCTGTAAAATAAATCCGATCTTTTTTACACGCTCTTCAGGCATGTATGACCGGATATCACGGCCTTCGAGAAGCACGGTACCTTTTGTGGGGTCATAGAGGCGCGCTATAAGTGAGGCCGTGGTTGTTTTTCCTCCGCCGGTGGGCCCTACAAAGGCATATGTTTTCCCCCTTTCCAGTTCAAAATTTATGTGGTGCAGCACTTCTTTCCCGTTGGGATATGTAAATGACACTCTTTTAAAGGAGATGAACGAAGCTGTGCTTTCTGCCCTGGCCTCCCTGATCACGGGCATATTATTTTCCAGGTTCAGTATCTTCAGGATCCTGTCCCACGCTGCCAGTGCAACCTGAAAATTTGCCCATAATGCAGCAAGCTGCCGCAGCGGGTTATAAAAACTGGTGATGTATGCCAGGAAGCTGATCAGGAGTCCGACTGTAAAATGCCCGGTGGTAATCAGGTATATGCCGAAGACCAGCACTACCATCTGCCCTGTGTTTGAAAAGAAGGTATAAACCGGCATGAACAGGTTATTGGCTACTCCTGCCTTTACCGAAGTGGTATAATTGTCAAGGTTGGCTTCATCAAACCGCTTTCTGAAATAATCGCGGCGGTTGAAGGCCACGATAACTTTAAAGTTGTTCAGACTTTCCTGTACTTCGGAGCTCAGGTATCCCACACTCTTGAGGTTAATGGCGTTAAGGCGTTTGACCCAGGGTGAGGCAAACCGGGTAAACAGCCAGATTACCAGAGCCGGTGAAAGTGCCGCTGCGCCCAGGGGAAAATTAATGGACAGTAAAAATATACCTGCTCCGATCATGATCAGGATGAACCGTATGAACTGCATCAGCGACTGTGAAAAAAACTGGTTGATCTTATCCGTATCGTTATTGATCCTCGAAATCAGGTCACCGGCTTTGTTCTGGTTGAAGAAATCGAGCGGCAGTTCCTGTATCTTGTTAAAAACAGTATTGCGTAGTGTATATAACATGCGCTGCCCTACAGTGCCCATAAGTTTGGTCTGAATATATCCGGCAAATAGCGCAATGATATACATTACAAGCAATATCCCGCTGTACACCAGTACTCCGTGGTATTGCTTCGTCTGCACATAGCTGTCCACCGTATGTCCGATGATGAAGGGCCCGAGGAGGTTCAGAACGGCTGTGATCAGCATGGCTGCAAAAGCAATCAGCAAGATTTTCTTTTCTTCCACCATATGACCAATCAGGGTTTTCAGTGACCGGAAGGTCGACTGCTTTTTCTCCCTGACGTCCGGTGGTGTATTAAGATTGTAGTTCATAATGGCTGGTGCTTAATTGCGATTTATAGATCTGGATATATTCGGGGCAGGTATCCATCAGGCTCTTATGGTTACCTGTTGCCAATACTTCACCTTCCATCAGCAGGATGATCTGGTCATAATGTTTTACAGGACCTATCTTTTGTGTGACTGAAATAAGCGTCATACCGGGGTAATTGTTCATCACGTTGCATAAGATCTTCTGTTCGGTCTGCCTGTCGACCCTTGCCGTAAAATCATCCAGCAGAAGGATTTTAGGGTTCAGCGCCAGCGCCCTTGCCAGCATAATGCGTTGTTTCTGTCCTCCTGAAAGGCTGGTTCCCCGTTCCGATACAATTGTATCCAGTTTCCCGGGTAATGTGCCGGTAAATTCTTTCAGTTCGGCCGTATCAATGGCTTTTTCAAGCGATTCGTCGGTGACCGTATCGCTGAATGCGATATTTTCACGCAGGCTCAGGTTGAACATCACACTTTCCTGGAAAACAAAGCCGATCTGTGTATGAAAAGTTTCCTTTTTCAACTCATTGATATCGGTCCCGTCAAAAATAACAGAACCCGAATCCGGTTTAATAAGCCCTGTAAGCAGGTAGAGCAGTTGCGTTTTTCCTGCTGCGGTAGGGCCGATGATTGCAGTCTGGGAGCCGGCTTTTATGCTGAACGAAACATTTTTCAGAGCGGGTTTGTTGTCAAAGCTCACCGTAATGTTTCTCACTTCGATATCGCCTTTCAGCGCCAGTTCAACGGTCCCCCTGCCTGCTGCTTCAGGAGCTTTTAACACCTTATCGATCCGTTCATATGAAGCAGATGCCTGCGCGATGACATTGCTCATAAAACCGATCACGATAATAGGGAAAATGAGTATCGTCACATAGCTGTTGAACGCGGCAAAATCACCCAGTGACATGCTTCCGTTTATGACAAAATGACCCCCGAGTGCCAGAATTGTCAATGTAGCCAGGTTAGCTAAAAATGTGATGACAGGGATAAGGGTCGCGAATAGGGTAAGTATTGAGATCCCCAGGTCTTTGGCTTCAGTATTTGCGGCGAGAAATTTCCGGTACTCCTGATGCTGGGAGTTGATCACGCGGATAATTGCCGAACCCAGAATGCTCTCATTGATCACTTTGTTCAGCCAGTCAATGATTTCACGTGCCCTTTTGAACAAGACCCTGACCTTTTTCAATACGAAGAAAAACGTTATTCCGATCAGCGGTATCATCATAATAACAGGAAGTGCCAGCCTGAAGTTAATGGTAAGAAGCAGGATGCAGGTACCGGCAATAATAAATACTGAGGAAATGATCGAAGCCACTGCCTGCGCCACGAACATCTTAACCGAGTCCATATCGGATGTGAGGTTGGTGAGCAGCTTTGACGGATTTGCCTCACGGATAAATGAAAAACTCTGACTGGAAAGCTTGTCGGAAAGGTTCTTTCTCATATCGAGCGCCACACGTTCAGATGTATAAGTCTGCATAATGGTCTGAAGCCAGGTAAAGATAAATATCAGTATGGCGGCAACCATGAATTCGATAACAATGATTTTCAATATATTATGGCCGCTCGTATAGGCGTTGATACCGTGTGCAATGATCTTAGGGATGACCAGATTTACTGCATTGCCGAGCAGGGTGAAAATCACCAGTACGATCAGCATGAATTTGTACGGTTTTAATAACCCGAATATATTGGGTTTTCGTTCCTGAACCAGTGTTTTCTGCGTACGGCTATTCTTCATCTTTATTTCTTGGAACCTGTGCAAAATAAATACGAAAAACCGGTTCCTGCAAATAGTAACCGGTATACTCTCCTCTGGTACCGGTCAACCAGCAATTTTAAGGTCTGAAGGGTGCTTATATGCCTGTGGATTCATGGTATAAATTTTACTGGAAATCCTTTTCATCAGAAAAAAGACAATACTTCCGTATTCCGGCTGTAAAATATCCATGCCTGGAAAATTATGAGAAAAACACCTCATATCATCCGGAGAACAGGAAATTTATCCAAACTTAAGGAGGTTCAGCGAAGTCAGCGTGCCTCCGGGATAATGCTGCAATCTTCCCCCTCCGGAGATCCTGCCAAGATCCAACCCGGCGAATCCCATGGTATTTATTATTTCTGCTACTTTATGTTTAGCCTGATCATCGTCTCCTGAAAAAAAGATCACCCTCCGCCCGCCCGCTTCATAAGGGTTGGCAGTAAGGGCTGCCGCCGGAAGAGCATTAAATGCCTTTACCAGCCGGGCTCCGGGGAGGAGCGATGCAACCACCTCGCTCGAGAGTTTACCGCCAAGATCGGCAGTCTGAAAACCCGGCATGATGATCGGATTGGTTGGATCGATCACAATACGGTCCTTCCAGGAAGAGACAAGCGAAACGACCTCCCGGATATGGTTCCAGGGTACCGCCAGAAAGACAACATCTGCATCCGCAGATTCCCTGACATTTCCAGCCCTGGCATTTTTGCCCAGGGTCCTGACTAACCCCGAAAGGGATTCTGGTCCTCTGCTGTTGCTTACAATCACTTCATAACCGGCCTTCGCCGCATGCCTGGCAAAGGCCCCGCCTATAGCTCCTGTACCGATAACCCCGATTTTCATCATATCAATATTTTTTTTGCGATGAATATAAATATAACACAGCTAAAAGAAATATGTTTTATTTCGTCTGAGAAGAAAAAACGGATTTCCGAAAGAGATATTTAACAGAGTAACAGAGTAACAGAGTAACAGAGTAACGGAGTAAAGAGTGACGGAGTGACGAGTTATGATTTACTTGTTAAATGTGAATAGCAGTTGCATTTCTTTGCAATAATAAAATTGTTCGTTGAATAATTATCGTGATACGATAACTTTTTTTCACATACTATCAGATTTTTTTCTGCCTCTTTCGTCCCTGGTCCTACATATTGGATCCAATCCTTTCGCTAACGTAGGCATGCTCCACGCCCCATGTCGGAGCGAAGCGGAGATCCCGCCAAAGCGGGTCCGCATGCATTATCCGGCATCCGGTACAAAAACTCCATACTCCAATCTTCAAACTCAAAACTTCTTCATACCTTTGTATGGCTTAAAAAATGGAAGTAGAAACGCACATATTGGAGAACGGGATCAGGTTGGTGCATAAGCGGATACAATCACCGATAGCACATTGCGGGATCATCATCAATACCGGTTCAAGGGATGAACTGCCTGAAGAGCAAGGACTGGCACATCTTATCGAACACCTTCTTTTTAAGGGTACACAAAAACGAAAGGCTTACCATATCTTAAGCCGCATGGAAGATGTGGGAAGCGAGATCAATGCCTATACCACAAAAGAAGAGACGTGCATTCACCAGTCGTTTTTCAGGCAATACTACGAAAGGGCGCTCGAACTGATGAGCGATATCGTGTTCAACTCGGTTTTTCCTGACCGTGAAATTGAGAAGGAAAAAGAAGTGATCCTCGATGAGATCAATTCGTATAAAGACTCTCCTTCAGAGCTGATATTCGATGAGTTTGAAGAACTTTTATTCGAAGGTAACCCGATCGGGCGCAACATCCTTGGAACCGAAACCATGCTTAAGAAATTTACAAGGGAGGATGTGCTACGCTTTTACTCGTCGAATTACTTCACCAATGAAATGGTAATAAGCTCTGTGGGCAATATTCCTTTCAGCAGACTCGTCATACTCGCTGAAAGGTATTTCGGAGGAATACCCGAAAAAATTTCGGGCAGGAAAGAATCCTATAAGAATACCTATACACCTTTCAACCTGCTGAAAAAAAAGAATACGTACCAGCTTCATTGCCTGGTAGGCACGCAGGCATACAGTGTAAGGAACAATAAGCGGTACGCCCTTTACCTGTTAAACAACCTGCTTGGGGGCCCCGGACTGAATTCAAGGCTGAACATGTCGCTGCGTGAGAAAAAGGGATTTGCCTATAACGTTGATTCCACATACACGGCATACAGCGATACCGGGATCATCAATATATATTTCGGATCGGATGAAAAAGACCTTAAGAAAAGCCTCCGGTCTATTGTTGCAGAGCTCGAAACCATAAAGAACAAACCGTTGGGAAAGCTTCAGCTGGCAAAAGCCAAAAGGCAGCTTACCGGTCAGATCGCCATCTCGTCTGAAAACAATGAAAACCTGATGTTAACGATGGCAAAAAGTACCCTCCTTTTTAACAAGGTGGATTCACTTGAGGAGATTACCGCCAGGATAGGATCGATATCAAGCGCAGAGATCCGGGAGGTAGCTTCAGAGATATTCGGGACCGAAAAACTTTCATACCTTGTGTATATCTAATTCACCAGTCGCATGAAAATACCCACTGAACTCAGTGATTATATCTCATCTCATACTACGCCCGAAGATCCGGTACTTACAGAGTTATACCGTGAAACACACCTGAAGGTGTTGCATCCCAGAATGTTGTCGGGTCATTACCAGGGCAAATTTCTGGAACTGATCAGCCGCATTGTCAGGCCGGACTATGTTCTTGAAATCGGTACCTATACAGGGTATTCGGCAATATGCCTGGCCAAAGGACTGTCAGATCATGGCAGGGTAATCACCATTGACCGGAACGAAGAAATCGCCGCAATAGCCAATAAATATTTTGTTTTATCCGGTTTACAGCATAAGATAGAGCTCATCACCGGCGATGCCCTGGAGATCATTCCGGATCTGGATCATACTTTTGATCTGGTGTTTATTGACGGCGATAAGAAAGAGTACCCTGATTACTACAGGCGGATTATTGAAAAAACCAGGACCGGGGGAATTATTCTGGCAGATAATGTCTTGTGGGATGGCAAAGTACTGTTGAATTTTGATAAAGCCGATCAGGATACACGTTCGATCATCGATTTCAATGAAATGGTCATAAAAGACTCCCGGGTCGAAAATATCATTCTCCCTTTACGCGACGGATTGATGATGATGAGAAAAACGGGTTAATTCATCATTCCGTCTAAAGTTTTCTTCCATTTGTCAAATATTTCCCGTTTTTTATATACCGTGCACGTATAGAATACCAAACCGGGTGGTGGTCGTCAATAAGAACATTCACTTCTGAACTATACAATATTATTTTAAACCATAAATTAAAACAAGTATGAAAAGAAAAATCAGGTTAACAGGGGTTGTGATTATGACCATGGCATTATTGCTGGGTTTGGGATCATGTGAAAAAGACAAATCCAAAGGAACAACCAATGAGATTACAAAGTTTTTACAGGTAGACGGTGCAGTGCTGAAAACAGGAGATATTCCTGCTTCAACTGCCGATGCAGGAACTCCTGAAATCACCAGTGTTACCGGGAACAGTTCGGTAATCGAAGGAGGATCGAATCCTGTCAGTGTATACACCAATGAAGATGTTGATAAGGTGCTTGTGGGTGTGCAGGGGAAAAGCGGATATTATGAATATGCATCCTCAGTAAAAAGTACGGCTGAATATTACATGATCTCCTTAGTCCTGTCAACGGATATTCCTCTTGATGAATTTGTCGTTATCATTGTGGTTATTGACGCCGACGGATTGGTCAGCCAGCGTTATGAACTTCCTGTGGGAGTTGTTGTAGCCGGTACCGGTGTGCTCCAGGTGAGCTTGTCGTGGGATCAGGAGAACGACCTTGATCTTCACCTTGTTGAGCCGAATGAAGAAGAGATCTATTTCGGTAATTCAACATCAATGAACGGAGGCTTTCTGGATCTTGATTCGAACCCGGGATGCTATATTGACGGGATAAAAAACGAAAATATTACCTATTCTGATGAGTCTGTTGTTGAAGCAGGAACCTACACAGTTTCAGTGGACCTCTGGAGTTATTGCTCAATTGCAGCAAATACGAACTATATCGTTACTGCCCGTCTGAATGGCCAGCTGATCAGCGGGGCCGGGATAACCAATCCGTACTACGGTACTTTTGCTCCGGACGATGAATACAACTATGAAACTTCCGAAGTTCAGGTCATGCAGTTCACAATCAGTTCAAGCCAGCTGAAGAGTACTGCAGTGTCCAACTATAAGACTCTGCGCTTTGGTAACGTAAGAACCTTTGCGGTTTCTGCCGATAAAGGCGGTGCTATGGAATAAGATACACCATTATTATATTTATTCTGACTGCCACAAGGTTTTAAGCCCTGTGGCAGTTTTTTTTGGGGACAATATGCGGATGAACAATCAAAGACCGGAATGTTTTACTTTCGTTAAACATTTTTTAAAATGTGTTGTTAAATTAGCAGCTACATTATTTTTCACTTCACATGGCAACTTATACCATCCGGGATCTTGAGAAATTGTCAGGCATCAAAGCCCATACAATACGTATCTGGGAGAAACGCTACGGATTGATCGAACCTCAGCGTACCTCTACCAACATACGTGAGTATTGTGATTTTGACCTGAAAAGACTGCTCAACGTGTCCATGTTGCACCGGAACGGGATCAAGATCTCAAAAATAGCCAAACTCTCCCAGGATGAAATGGCAGATAAGATCAATCATCTGCTGCAATATTCAAGCGATGCCGAGAGCCAGGTGGAAAGCCTGTCAATTGCCATGATCGAACTCGATGAAGATAAATTTGAAAAGATACTCTCACGGACCATTATCCAGATGGGATTTGAAGAAACGGCGATAAAGGTGCTCTACCCTTTTTTCATCCGTATAGGGGTCATGTGGCAGACAGGGACGATAAATCCTGCACAGGAACATTTCGTCTCGAACCTCATCCGGCAAAAAATGATTGTGGCAATAGACAGCCGCATGAATTCCACCGGAGAACATTCAAAAAAATTCCTTTTATATCTGCCCGAAAATGAACTGCACGAGCTGGGCCTTCTGTTTTTTGCATACCTGCTGAAAAAACGCGGACACCGGACAATCTATCTTGGCCAGTCGGTGCCCCTGCCTGATGTGGCCGAGGTGATGCGGATAAGGCCTGTTGATTATATCATCACATCTTTCGTTACCTCTTCCAATCCGGGTGAGATCAGTAAGTATTTAGGTAATCTTGCAGGCACCTTCAGTGACCGCACAGTATTTGTTTCAGGCGGACAAGTCAAAAATCTCAATGGGGAATTGCCTCAAAATATAAGAATAATCAACTCACCGCTTGAATTTGTCCACGAACTCGATCTTATTGCTCTGAACTGATTTTTTTCCGAATTTTTCTTCATTTTTCCAGGGTCTTTTCACGGGCATATTTGACATAAATACCTCTTTGGTAAGTACCTGAATTTTATTTATTTAGAATCATTATAAATTACTATTTTTCAATTAATGTTAAGTAAATGTTAAATAATGTTAAACAAAATATGGCACATTTTACTCCATGCTGCTTATTTATAAATTATTTAGAATAATTATAAATAAAACACATAAACACCGTAATTACTGTTAATATACATGATCAAAACTTATTTATACAGGTTCGTTATTTAGGGCTTTCCGGCTGGTAATTGATTTGGATGATGTTTAATTATGACGTAAATTTGTTAAACAAAATACTTAAATCAATTAGCCATGACAGCAGTTGAATTCAATTATCAGTTAACAAATCTTAAGGGGAGTCTTGAAAGATTTGCATACAGCCTGACATCAAATACAGAAGATGCACGCGACTTATTGCAGGAAACGTTTATGAAAGCCATTTCTTATCGTGATAAATATGCTGATAACACCAACCTGAAAGCATGGACCTTCACGATCATGAAAAACACATTCATAAATAATTACAGAAGGGCAACAAAGGCAAACACTACCTTTGACAATACCGATGACCTTTACTATCTTAATCTCAATCAGGAATCCGGTCTCGAAAATCCCGATTCATTTATTTCTGCTAAAGAGATACAGAAAAATATCGAAAAGCTCGGGGACGAGTTCAAGGTTCCTTTTATGATGCATGTTCAGGGATATAAATATAAAGAAATAGCCGATAAGCTTAACCTGAAAATCGGAACCGTAAAAAGCAGGATATTCTTTACACGTAAAAAATTGATGGATGCGCTGAAAGATTATGAATGATCAGGCACAGGCATGACCGGTTGAAAATTTCAGTGAAACAATTGGATAACATGAAAAATAACGGAAATCACATAAAACTGGCAGTCAACGGTAAGAATACCGATATTTTCGAACACCTTAGAATTATTGGCGATGATCAGCCGGGGACTGCAATTGATACGCCTTTACGGCTGGATGCAGATGCAGGAAAGACTTACCGAACAGATTGCGCGTGAACTTAAAAATGCAATAGGTACAGAAGACGTGGCGGCAGTCATTGAGGCAGCACATATGTGTGTAACAGTTAGGGGTATCGAAGACGATCACAGTTCCACCACAACAGCAAGTTATCACGGTAAGTTTAAAAATTCCGAGACCCGGAACGAATGCCTTACTTACCTGAATTCATCCACAAAGCTTATGCATAGCTGATAAGATCATATCCATACCGGCGAACAGTTGACCGCAACGGTATTATCATCCCGCAATGACCCCGGTCATTGCGGTTTTTATTTCAGAGATATTTCACATGCCCGGATCCGGATAAATTTCCGGATCATAGCGGAACATATCATGAATCACTTCAAAATCAGTGCGTTTATCGGCAGCCATTCTAAATAACGGAAATGAACATAAAATGTGTGAAAAGTATAGGTAAAATTTAAATATTGCACATTATTGTTAAATTTGCGAGGTTTTAAACACGATTCTGTTGTCGATGACAAAAGCAACTAAATACAATAAACGGGGTGTTTCAGCCTCGAAAGAAGATGTCCACAAGGCCGTTGAATATCTCGACAAAGGACTGTATCCCAATGCTTTTTGTAAAATCCTTCCCGACTTTCTATGCAACGATCCTGCATGGTGTAATGTCATGCATGCCGATGGTGCGGGCACAAAATCATCTCTCGCTTATATATACTGGAAAGAAACAGGCGATTATTCAGTCTGGCAGGGAATAGCAAGGGATGCAGTTATTATGAACCTGGATGACCTGCTTTGTGTAGGTGCCTGTGACAACATCCTGCTGTCGTCGACAATCGGCCGCAATAAATTCAAAATTCCCGGCGATGTGATCATGTATATTCTCAAAGGATACGACGACCTGATCAGAGAGCTGTCGGAATGGGGAATTAACCTGTACCTTACCGGAGGAGAAACTGCCGATATCGGTGACCTGGTGAGGACAATCGTGGTGGATTCAACGGTCACGTGCAGGATGAAACGCGAAGATGTGATCCAAAATACCATACAGCCGGGTGATGTGATCATAGGCCTGGCGTCATCCGGAAAAGCAATATACGAAAAAGAATACAACAGCGGCATCGGGAGCAACGGACTCACTTCGGCCCGGCACGATGTTTTTCATAATTACCTGGCCGATAAATACCCCGAATCATATGACGATCTTATTCCGTCTTCTCTTGTATATACAGGCAGCTACAGAATAAACCATATGGTTGAGGAGCTTGATATACCGGCGGGAAAGCTCATACTATCGCCGACGCGCACCTATGCGCCGGTCATTAAAAAAGTGCTTGGGAAACACCGGAAGAATATTCATGGAATGATCCATTGTTCGGGAGGAGCCCAGACCAAAGTCCTGAAATTCGTCGACCATGTTCATGTGATCAAAGACAACCTGTTCGATATCCCGCCTGTTTTCAAACTGATCCAGAAGGAATCAGGCACCGAATGGGATGAGATGTACGAAGTGTTCAACATGGGTCATCGTTTTGAGATATATGTCGCTGAGCAGTTTGCGGAGGATATTGTGTCAATCTCTGAAGAATTTGGAGTGGAAGCCAGGATTATCGGCAGGGTTGAACCATCGGCAAAAAAGAACCTGACGATACAGGGACCATATGGAAAGTTTATATACTGATTTTCAGCCTGATATATGAAAAGTAACTTAATCATCGACAAGTTGGAGGGAGTAAAACAACGGTTCGAAGAGGTCGGAACCCTGATCTCCGATCCGTCGATCATGTCGGATATGAAAAGATATGTGAAGCTGAATAAAGAATATAAGGAATTACAGCCTATCATTGAAGCCTATAATGAATACAGGAATATCCTGAGCAATATTCAAAATGCAAGGGAAATTTTGTCTGTTGAAAAAGAAGAAGAGATGCGGGAAATGGCAAAGACCGAGCTCGATGCGTTGAACCAGAAGCTTGCACCGGTGGAAGAAAGGATAAAGATACTGCTGCTTCCGACTGATCCACAGGATACCAAAAATGCGGTGCTTGAGATCAGAGCCGGTACGGGAGGTGATGAGGCTAGCATTTTTGCCGGAGACCTTTACAGGATGTATGCCAAGTTCGCTGAAAAAAAGGGATGGAAGATCGAGATCACCAATGTTACCGAAGGTACAGTCGGGGGCTTTAAAGAAATAATCATGAACGTGAAAGGCGAAGGTGTCTACGGGATCCTCAAATACGAATCGGGAGTTCACAGGGTTCAGCGGGTGCCGCAGACAGAAACCCAGGGCAGGATCCACACCTCGGCTGCTTCAGTGGCTGTGCTTCCTGAAGCCGATGAGGTAGACATACAGGTCAGGCAGGAAGATATTCGTATCGACAGGTTCTGTTCTTCGGGTCCGGGAGGGCAGTCGGTAAACACCACCTATTCGGCCGTTAGGCTTACCCATATGCCTACCGGTATTGTGGTGCAGTGCCAGGACCAGAAATCACAGTTGAAAAACCTTGATAAGGCAATGGCTGAACTCCGCACAAGATTGTATAATATTGAGTACCAGAAATACCTCGATGAAATTGCATCCAAAAGAAGGACCATGGTTTCGACAGGTGACCGTTCGGCCAAGATCAGGACATATAATTACCCGCAGGGCCGGATGACCGATCACAGGATAAACCTGACACTGTATAACCTTCAGTATATTATGGACGGAAATATCGAAGATATTCTCGACAAGCTGCAGATGGCTGAAAATGCCGAAAGGCTTAAAGCCAGCGGATTAAACTAAATACAGGTTCCATGACCTATACCCAACTGGCTGATCAGATCAGGGAAAAGAAAAGCTTCCTCTGCCTGGGGCTTGATACCGACCTCAAACGTATACCAGGTTACTTGCTGAACGAACCCGATCCGGTCTTTTCATTCAATAAACAGATCATTGACGCTGTAGCTCCCCATATTATAGCCGTCAAACCGAACATAGCCTTTTACGAATGTCTGGGATCCGCGGGATGGACCAGTCTTGAAAAAACTGTGGAATATATCCGGGGAAAATACCCCGGATTATTCCTGATAGCCGATGCCAAACGGGGTGATATCGGCAACACTTCCGGTAAATATGCCGAAACCTTTTTCAGCCGTATGGATTTCGATGCCGTAACAGTATCACCGTATATGGGTCAGGATTCGATAAAACCTTTCCTTGATTATTCCGGAAAATGGATCATTATCCTGGCGCTGACCTCAAACGACGGGGCTGATGACTTTCAGATGCTCAGAACAGGACATAATGAGCGGTTGTTCGAATCGGTGGTCAGAAAAAGCAGCCGATGGGGGAACAAAAACAACATCATGTACGTGGTGGGGGCCACAAAATCCTCAATGATCCTTACCATAAGGGATATTGCACCCGAACATTTTCTGCTGGTGCCCGGTATTGGCGCCCAGGGAGGGAATCTCGGCGACGTATACGGATATGGCCATAACAGCCGGTGCGGACTCATTGTCAACTCTTCTAGAGCTATAATTTATGCGGACAATACCCCGGAATTTGCCGGATCAGCAAAGGAACAGGCGAAATCGGTCCAACTGAAAATGGCCTCCCTGCTCGCCGGTGAGGAGTGATCAGAATATCTTTTTCGTAATTGGTTACAAATATGGCCCTCGTGCAGGCCTCTGTGGCGAAGCAACGCCCGGTCAGTAGCCTTCAAAAACGCTTCGATTTATATCAACCCCTGTTTTTAATATGGGCAATATTTAAATATTTCTTTTTAAGGCATTTAAACATAAAAGTACATTTAAAGTAGCGTGAATTCGGAATAAATTAAAACTATTTGGCATATACAGCATGATCAAGAGTATTTAAAATCTTACCGGTTAACATGCTCTTCCAGAGAAAACCCCGGAGGGGTTAAATATGAATATCCCCGGATAAAATCCGGGGATAATACATCAAACTCTAAAACAGAACCCTAAAGGGGTTCAACCAAATAATCAGCAACATATCAGCCACAGGTTTCACCTGTGGCTATTCACATTTCACCCTGTCTGCCAATAGGCAGGCGCTTCGCGGTTATATCTCATTAACAACAATATAGCACATTTGAATTGAAATTCTTATATTGAACTCACGTTAAAATAGTATTTTTAAATCTTTTTAAAGTATTTCCTGATAACACATTATCCTAACCAATACACTAAGGCTGAAAGCCTGAAAAAAAAGTCAACCATATTTTTTGTGTCAGCCTTTCAGCCTGAATAGATAGCTCAAGTTAACGGCCATACCCTCCGACAGAGAACAAATAAACCATTCAGTAAATAGTATACCTATTTCAGACGATGCATACTGAAAAAAGGCCCTTCAGGCAGGCTTTATAAGTCTGTAAGGGTTAACAGGATTGATATATCTTAGATCATAATTCAAATCACATTTCCCGTACACCGGGAATCATTAACACTCAAATGCTGTCGGTTCTGAGGTCTCACCTTCAGGAATTACCCCCATTTCAACCACATTTTCGTTATGCTGCCAAACAATACATTCCTTAAATAAAACAGTATCATCAATTTTTTATATTTTTAACACAAAATGGACTGAATCTGAAAACCTGAATTTATCCGATGACCGAGGAGTTCCTTCAATATATCTGGAAATTCGGACTGTTTGAACACCATAACCTGGTAGCTGACACGGGTGATACCATTGAGGTGATCAGGCAGGGTGAGCATAATACCAATGCAGGTCCCGATTTCCTCAATGCCAGGCTGAAGATCGGGAATACGGTATGGGCCGGAAATGTTGAGGTGCATGTTGCTTCATCTGACTGGTACAGGCACAACCATCATAAAGACGAAGCCTATAAAAATGTGATCCTGCAGGTTGTTTATGAAAACGATAAACCCCTGAAACGCCCGAATGGAGAGCCCATACCGGTGGTCAAACTTAATTTCGATTCAACCCTGTACAGGAATTATCTTGAATTGGTGAACAACAAAAAGTGGATTGCCTGTGAGAACAGGCTCCGTGATGTGAATGATTTTATTGTTTCCTCATATCTTCAATCGCTCCTTATTGAGAGGCTTGTCGAAAAATCGGAACTGATCCGTCGTGATTTGGCGCTGAACAATAACAATTGGGCTGAGACATTCTATATCTACCTGGCCAAAAATTTCGGGTTCAGGGTCAATGCCGATGCATTTGAAATGCTGGCCAGATCAGTACCGCTGAAATACCTTCAGCGGCATAAAAACAACCTTCACCAGATTGAAGCCATTTTATTCGGACAGGCCGGTTTTCTGGAAGAAACGGCTGCCGATAATTACCATGAGATGCTGAAAAAAGAGTACAGCTTCTTCAAAGCAAAATTTGACCTGAAACCCCTCGGTAATTATATGTTCAAATTCCTGAGGCTTCGTCCGGGAAATTTTCCCACCATAAGGATCGCTCAACTGGCTTCATTGTTGTTTAGCACAAGCTTCCTGTTTTCAACGGTCATCGGAACAGAAACGGTCTCCGGACTGGAAGCCTGTTTTAATATCGCTGCATCGGGTTACTGGGATGACCATTACCGTTTTGGCAAGACATTCAGGAATTGTGCGAAAAAAAACCTGGGCAGAGAAAGTTTTATCAATATTATCATCAATACTGTGGCGCCTTTTCTGTTTCTTTACGGACAGGCAAACGGCAGCCAGGAGCACAAAGACAGGGCGTTGCAATTCCTGCAGGACCTGCCCCCTGAAAGGAATGCCATTGTACGGGAATGGAAAAAGCGGGGAACAACTCCTGAAAATGCATTCCAAAGCCAGGCGCTTTTACAGCTTAAAAACGCATATTGCAGCAGGCACAGATGCATTTATTGCCAGATAGGCAGTAAAATCATATCAACTGTAAACTGAATGAAAAGGGAAATCCGAAATGCATACACAGCGCTGATCTTACTGATCACTATCCTTTCTGTTGGAATTGCAGGGTATATGCTGATTGAAAAGCTCTCTTTCAACGAAGCTTTTTATATGACAATTATTACCGTAGCTACTGTCGGATTCCGTGAGGTCGGCCACCAGTTGACGGTTCCGGGGATGTATTTCACTTCTTTTCTTATAATTGTAAGTTTTGGTATATTTGCGTTTGCTGTTACCACATTCATCCGGTATGTTGTGGATGGAACATTCAGGCATTTATATAAAAGCAGAAGGGTGAGAAGAAGAATACAACGGATTAAAGACCATGTGATCGTCTGCGGTTTTGGCAGGAATGGACGACAGGTTGTTCAGGAACTGCTTGAACATGATGTTCCCCTGGTGGTCATTGAACGCAATGAAGAGGTCATGGAAAAGGTCCTCGACAATCCCGATCTGTTGTATATTCATGGCGATGCCACCCAGGACGAAGTATTGGCGTCATGTGAGATCAACAGGGCAAGGGCTTTGATCACTACACTTCCGGTGGATGCGGACAATCTGTTTGTTGTACTCACTGCAAGGGAGCTCAATCCATCCATGACAATCATCAGCAGGGCCTCGCACGAGAATTCCGATCTCAAGCTGAAAAGGGCAGGTGCAAACAATGTGATCATGCCCGACCGCATTGGAGGCCAGCGCATGGCCAAACTGGTAGCACAGCCCGATGTTCTGGAATTCCTTGAGTTTCTTATGCTGCAGAGTTCCGAAAATGTAGCACTGGAAGAAATAAGCTGCAACAAGCTTGCGCCATATTTTGACGGCAAATCTATCCGGGAACTGGATATCCGGAATGAATCGGGTGCAAACATAATCGGGCTCAAAAGGTCTGATAAAACCTTTATTATCAATCCACTGCCCGAAGTGGTGCTCACTTCACATGACATGTTGTTTGTTCTGGGCACTAAACGGCAGATCGACAGGTTACGGAATATTTTATACTCCGGTACCACTGTTTGATTTTTCAGAGGTGTTAATGCCTGATATAGGCTGCATATTTCGTTGTTTTATTCAAGGAAGATACTATAGATGAGCACTTTCAAACCTGGTATGCAACCATAAACTTTTTTAAATGAAGTATTGAATAATAGAAAAAATTAAATACCTTTGCAGTTCTTAATTTCAAGAATATCTTTAAAATAGAATAACAGGTATGTATTTGACGACAGAAAAGAAAAAAGAACTTTTTAAAAAGTACGGGAGTAAGGATGCCAACACCGGATCAGCCGAAAGCCAGATTGCGCTCTTCACATTCCGCATTAACCATCTTACCGGGCATTTAAAAGGCAACAAGAAAGATTTCAGCACACAACGTGCACTGTTAAAACTTGTAGGTAAGAGAAGGCGGCTGCTGGATTATTTAAAAGACAGGGATATCCAAAGATACAGGACTATTCTGAGCGAATTGAACCTGCGAAAATAAAAAAGGCAATTCAACAAATTGCCTTTTTTGTTTTTAGTAATTTTAAACACATTTTAATTGGAGTTAAATAATGATTAAACCGTTTGTAAAAAATATTGATTTAGGCGACGGAAGGACCATCAGTATTGAAACAGGAAAACTTGCGAAACAAGCCGACGGGTCCGTTGTTTTGAAAATGGGAAACACGATGATTTTGGCAGCTGTTGTTTCTGCAAAAGAACCAAAGGAAGATGTGGATTATATGCCGCTTCAGGTTGAGTATAAAGAAAAATTTGCTGCGATCGGGCGGTTTCCGGGAGGTTTTATGAAACGGGAAACCAGGCCGAGTGATTACGAAATACTCATTTCACGTCTTGTTGACCGTGCTCTGAGACCCCTCTTTCCGGAGAATTACCATGCCGATACTTTTGTGAACATTTTTCTTATCAGCGCCGATATGGAGACTATGCCCGATGCCCTCGCAGGGCTTGCGGCATCGGCAGCTCTTGCTGTTTCCGATATTCCGTTTAACGGTCCTGTTACAGAAGTCAGGGTTGCACGGACCGACGGTAAGTTTGTGATCAATCCCTCGGCATCACAACTGAAAGAAGCCGATATTGATATTATTGTGGGGGCCACTTTCGAGAATATCATGATGGTTGAAGGTGAAATGAACGAAGTCTCCGAAGAAGATATGCTTGAGGCGATCATGTTTGCCCATGAAGCCATAAAAAAGCAATGCAAAGCCTTGATGGAGTTTGCCGAAGAGGTAGGTACAACCCAAAAACGTGAATATTCTCATGAAATCAACGATGAAGACCTGAGAAAACTGGTCGTGGATAAAACATACGATAAGATCTATAAGATCGCCAAAACCATTCCCGGAAAGCATGAACGTCACGATGCATACGATAAAGTAAAGGAAGAACTTGTTGCATCATTTAGCGAAGAAGAAGCTGAAGAGAAAAAGGTGATGATCGACCGGTATTTTCACGAAGTGGAAAAAAAAGCGGTACGTTCCTTAATTCTTGATGAACGCAAACGGGTGGACGGCAGAAAGACCGATGAGATAAGGCCTATCTGGTGCGAGATCGATTACCTGCCTGCAGCTCACGGATCGGCTTTATTTACAAGGGGTGAGACCCAATCGCTCACCACAGTTACGCTGGGTACGAAGCTCGATCAAAAAATCATTGATGAAGTGCTTATCCAGGGTACTGATAAATTTGTGCTCCATTACAATTTCCCACCTTATTCAACCGGAGATGCACGTCCGGCAAGAGGAATAAGCCGCAGGGAGATCGGACACGGAAACCTTGCCCATCGCGCACTGAAAAGAATGGTGCCAAAAGATAGTCCCTATGCAATACGGGTGGTTTCCGATATACTCGAATCCAACGGTTCATCCTCTATGGCAACAGTATGTGCAGGAACAATGGCGCTGATGGATTCAGGGATCAAGTTCAAAAAGCCTGTTTCCGGTATCGCCATGGGACTTATTTCCGATACCGAATCGGGTAAATATGCCATTCTCTCCGATATTCTGGGCGATGAAGATCACCTGGGTGATATGGATTTTAAAGTGGCCGGAACCAGAGATGGAATTACAGCTACCCAGATGGATATTAAGGTAGACGGATTATCGTACGATGTGCTCAGGGAAGCGCTGGATCAGGCGAAGATCGGGAGGTTGCATATTCTCGATAAACTCGTTGAAACTATCGCTGAACCCAGGAAGGATTATAAACCGTTCGTTCCGAGAATAGTCCAGATAACCATTCCGAAAGACATGATCGGAGCGCTGATCGGTCCCGGAGGAAAAGTAATACAGAAGATCCAGGAAGAGACAAATTCCACGATCGTTATTGAGGAGATCGACAGGCTGGGGGTTGTGGACATCTCTGCTGTGAATAAAGAATCGATTGATGCCGCACTCGAAAGGGTAATGGCCATTGTTGAAGTTCCCGAGATAGGGAAAATATACAAGGGTGTGGTTAAAGGAATCACCAACTTCGGGGCTTTCATCGAAATTCTTCCCGGGAAACAGGGTCTTTTGCATATTTCTGAAATAAGCTGGGAAAGGATCAAGGAGGTGAAAGATGTGATCCGGGAAGGCCAGACTGTGGAAGTGAAACTGATCGATATCGATCAGAGAACAGGTAATCTGAGGCTTTCACGAAAAGTTTTGCTGCCCAAGTCTGAGAATAGCGAATAAATTCAAATCCCCGTGAGAACGGGGATTTTTTTTTATCTGAAGGACAACAGCCGTTATTGAATGCGTTTAACCGGTTAATCCTATACAATAAATCAGAGTAGGCGCAACCTTTTTTTAATGTATTCCATCCTATTTATGCGTCCATTGAATACTTAATTTTACATGGTAAAAAATGTAATTTTGATCAGATAATTGTATCGGTAATTGTTTGAGAACTTAGACCATATTATCAGAGGCTGCCAGGCAGGTGACCCCCGGGCGCAAAGGGAACTTTATGTTCACTTTAAAGATAAGATGTTTGGTGTTTGCCTGAGGTATGCCGGGAATTACGACGATGCCCAGGATATTGTACAGGATGGTTTTGTAAAGATCTTTGAAAAGATTGGACAGTTCAGGTTTGAAGGAGCGTTCGAAGGGTGGGTGAGAAAGGTCATGGTAAATACGGCACTTGAAAAATACCGGATGCATTGCCAGGTCATAAATATTAACGACGGCATTAAGGAAGTGGAGAATACGTCTGTTTCTGATACGGGAAGTGAAATCTCTGTAAAGGAATTGCTGCAGTTTGTGCAGCAGCTTTCACCAAAATACAGGATGGTATTCAACCTGTATGCCATTGAAGGCTATTCACACAAAGAAATAAGCGCAATGCTCAACATAACCGAAGGTACGTCAAAATCGAATTTGTCAAGGGCCAGGGTAATTCTGCAGGAAAAAGTGAATAAATACTATTTTGATACTGTTCAATTAAGCAAGTGAAAGCATGATGGAAAATCTGGAACATATTGACAGGAATTTCAAAGAGAAATTCGATTCGCTCAGCGAATCTCCTGCACCGTCAGTGTGGGATAATATTGCCGACAGGCTGGGGCATAAAAAGAAACGATCGGCAATTTTCTTCATTTACCGCATTGCTGCAGGAATGGCATTGCTTCTGTCGTTGAGCATAGCCCTGGCCTATCTCTCAGGATATAAGGAAACTATGGCTGACAAGAATAACCCCATGCCATCTTCCGGCAACGTTGGTGAAACAAAAAACGCTTCTGTTTTACCGTCAGATCATAAGAGGAACACGGCCGAAACAGATAAGCCTGATATGACCGTACAGGAACCTGTGTATGAAAAAAGGTCTGCCCGGGATATTCAGAACGTCCATGATGAAAACATTGCTGTCATTTCCGGTACACCGGCTATGGAAAATCAGTTCACACAGGCTCCTGATAACCTTGGAATAACGAACCTGGAGAAGCTTCACGGCATTTATCCGGCTGAATTGGATGATCACCGGGAAATACCGGGAATGAAATCCGGCATCAGTCGCACACCAATTCTACGTGAAAATCCCTTACAGACTCTGCCGGAAAACCAGATGATTGCAGAAGAAACCGTATCCGGAAATGATCGGAGCAGGTGGCAGATGGGTGGTGAGTTCGGACCATTATATTCGGGCCGGATCATGACATCGGACTACCTGGCGACAGAATCCCTTGACCAGTTGAATAGTCAGGATAATGCCGTGTTATCGTATGCTGGTGGACTCAATATCAGATTTAATGCTTCCGGGCGCTTGTCAATACAAAGCGGGGTGGCTTATTCGAGATACGGCCAGGAAAAAACCGGATTGATCAGCACAGGTTATGAGGCCGCGCTATTCAATAACTACCCCGAAATAGCCAGTGTTGATCAGGTGGCCGAAGAGAGGGTATATGTGATGAATGCTACAGGAAATTACACAAATCAGGGTTCATCGGCTGCAAACAACTACATTGAATTCTTTAATGCGGGAACCGTTGAACGGGCTTCAAACATAATATACGCTAACCCTGCAGACATGCTTGAATCAGTTAGTGAATATTACGAATACATGGAAATTCCAGTAGTAGTCAGGTATAAAATTATCGACCGTAAAATTGATTTTTCAGTGATGGGTGGCGGCAGTGCAAATATTCTTGTCAATACATCGTTGTTCGAAAACTATGATAACAACTCAAATTACGACGGGAAGATCACCAATATCAGAAAATTCAATTACTGCAGCATCCTTGGAATAGGTCTTGAATACCCTCTGGGAAAAGATTTTAATCTTGCTATCGAACCAAAATTCAACTATTACCTGAACGCAGTTGATAAGAACGACAAAATAAATATTCATCCTTATTCATTTGGTTTTCTTACCGGTATAAACTATCGTTTTTAAGTTCCGGATAAAAATTTTCTTCCTCCTGCAATCCCTTTCCCATTTCCTTTATCCGAGCTATATTTTCACTAACTTTGTTTATATGTAGAATCTATAAACTCAGGGTGGAAGTGGAAAAGAAAACAACTGACAGGCAACAGGCAGGGTTATCGAAGCGAGGATATTATCTGGTCTTTCCAGTGTTGATCATTCTCCTGGCGGCTATTTACCTCCAGGGATTGCAGGATACCCCTGACAAACCAGAGGAGGAAGGGCCATCCTATTCAGTCAAGCCGATTGATATACCGCTGAAGCTTTATTTTGCGGGCGAACGGGTTCCTCTGGAAAATTTCGACACGAGAGAAAGTCTTGATCGTGAGCTCCTGGTGAATACCTATTTCCATTCCCAGACTTTCCTGCTGATCAAAAAAGCCAACCGTTACTTTCCGGTGATCGAACCCATACTGAAAAAAAACGGTGTTCCTGACGATTTTAAGTATATCGCTGTGATCGAAAGCGGGCTCGATAATACAGTAGTTTCTCCTAAACAGGCAGTGGGTTTCTGGCAGCTTTTAGAAGGAACTGCCAGGGATTATGGCCTTGAAGTCAATAATGAAGTGGATGAAAGGTATCATATTGAGAAATCTACCGAAGCTGCCTGCAAATATATTCTCGAGTCATATCTGAAATACGGGAACTGGACGCTCACAGCGGCATCTTACAATGCAGGCCGGAACGGTATCGACCGGCAGATAGACAGGCAGAATGAGACCAATTATTACGATCTTTTATTGAATGAAGAGACCGCCCGGTATGTTTTCAGGGCACTGGCTATAAAACTTGTGATTACCGATCCGGCCACTTTCGGCTTTAACCTTGATGCGGATGATCTTTATCCGGTGATCCCTTACATTGAACTGCAGGTAGATACAGCGGTGAACGACTTCAGTGAGTTTGCGAGGAGTTTCGGAACCAACTATAAAATTCTCAAATATTTCAATCCCTGGTTGAGAGAAACGTATCTGAACAAGCATAGCGGCAAGAGCTACATCATCCGGATACCCCTGGAAGGATACCGTAATTACAGCCTTATTGTGAATCGCAATAAGGAGCTTACAAAATAGTTAAGAGGAGCTGGAAATTGGATAAAGAAAAGGATAATCTCCTTCCGGATGCGGAAGAACACATTCAGGTATTGGGTGCACGGGTGCACAACCTGAAAAACATTGATGTTACCATACCCAGGAATAAACTTACGGTAATTACCGGCTTAAGCGGTAGCGGCAAGTCATCACTGGCATTCGATACCATTTATGCCGAAGGCCAGAGGAGGTACATCGAAACATTATCTGCCTATGCCAGGCAGTTCCTCGGCAGCATGGAGCGTCCCGATGTGGATAAGATAACCGGCCTGAGCCCTGTGATTTCAATTGAACAGAAAACTACCAGCAAAAATCCCAGGTCTACCGTTGGAACGATCACTGAAATATACGATTATCTGAGGCTATTGTATGCGCGGGCCGGTATTGCCTATTCCTATATTACGGGTGAGAAAATGGTAAAATATTCCGATGCCAAGATCATTGATTTGATCATTAGCCTGTTCACCGGGAAAAAAACAGTTATCCTGGCACCGGTAATAAAAGGAAGGAAAGGCCATTACAAGGAACTGTTCGAACAGATCAGAAAAAAGGGATACCTGCATGCACGGATCGACGGTACGATCACCGAGCTGAAACACGGGTTGAAAGTCGACCGGTACAAAGTGCATTCAATAGAGATTGTCATTGATAGACTCGTCGTGTCGCATAAGGACATGAACCGCTTGAAAAATTCTCTGGCCACCGCGATGGAGCAGGGAAAAGGAGTGATCCTGCTGCTCAATTCGGAATCGGGAAATACACGGTATTTCAGCCGGCAACTGATGTGTCCCACAACAGGTATTTCGTATGACGAACCCGCCCCATATACCTTCTCTTTCAATTCGCCGCAGGGAGCCTGTCCCAGATGTAGCGGACTGGGAACGATCAATGAGATCGATATTGCTAAAATAATTCCGAATGACGAACTGAGCATCAGGCGCGGAGGTATCGAACCCCTGGGGCCGTATAAAAATTCGCTGATCTTCTGGCAGATCGAAGCCATAGCCAGAAAATACAATTTCACCCTCAATACTCCTGTCAGGGATATTCCCGACGAAGCCCTGAACATCATATTGTACGGATCGGAAGAAACATTCAAACTCGAAAATACACCGTTAGGTGCATCATCAAACTACTTTCTCAGCTTCGAAGGAATTGTGAATTATATTTCGAACCTTCAGCAGAACAACGGTCATGATAAGGAAAACAGGTGGGCATACCAGTTCATTAAACGGGTTACCTGTCCCGAATGCCATGGCCACAGGCTGAAAAAAGAATCGATGTATTTCAGGATACACGATAAAAATATTGCAGAGCTTGCCGAAATGGATATTTCAGAGCTTTACCGGTGGCTTCAGCATGTTGGTGAATTTTTGTCCTCAAAACAGCAGAAAATAGCTTCAGAGGTATTGAAGGAACTGCGGTCACGCGTGAAATTCCTGATCGATGTAGGACTCGAATACCTGTCGCTTAACCGCAGTGCCAAAAGCCTCTCGGGAGGCGAAAGCCAGCGTATACGATTAGCGACACAGATCGGTTCGCAGCTGGTAAATGTGCTGTATATCCTCGACGAACCCAGCATCGGACTTCATCAGCGTGATAACAGGAGGCTGATCGATGCGCTCAGGGACCTGCGCGACAGCGGGAATTCCGTGATCGTGGTCGAGCATGATAAAGAAATGATCAGATCGGCCGACTATATTGTCGACCTTGGACCGTATGCCGGAAGGAACGGAGGCCGGGTTATCGCCCAGGGAGAATACAATGATATAAAAAATGGTTGCGGCCTCACAGCAGAATACCTGAACCACCTGAAATCGATCGCTGTTCCGGGAATGCGCAGGCAGGGCAAGGGAAAATCACTGATCCTGAAGGGTGCATCAGGAAATAACCTCAGGCATATCGACGTGGAGATCCCGCTCGGTAAGTTCATTTGTGTTACAGGGGTTTCGGGAAGCGGAAAATCGACCCTCCTTTACGATACCCTTTACCCGATCTTAAGCAGGCATTTTTACCGGTCGAGCCTCGAACCGTTACCTTATGATTCCATCGATGGCATCAAAAATATCGATAAGATCATCGAGGTCGACCAGTCACCTATCGGCCGCACACCGCGTTCAAATCCTGCCACGTATACCGGGGTGTTCTCAGACATCCGAAACCTGTTTACCCTGACTCGTGAAAGCAAGATCAGGGGCTATAAACCCGGAAGGTTCTCCTTTAATGTGAAGGGGGGACGGTGCGAAACCTGCCAGGGTGGCGGAGTACGGGTGATCGAGATGAATTTTCTTCCCGATGTGTATGTGCAATGCAGCGAATGCAACGGAAAACGGTACAACCGCGAAACGCTCGAGATCAGATACAAAGGAAAAAACATAAGTGATGTGCTGGATATGACCATTAGCCAGGCCGTAGAATTTTTTGAGAATATCCCGGCGATCCTACGCAAGCTTGTCACGCTGAAACAGGTGGGACTTGGCTATATAACCCTCGGGCAACCCTCCACAACCTTGTCGGGGGGAGAATCGCAACGGATCAAGCTGGCGGGCGAACTGTCGAAACGCGATACGGGCAAGACGTTGTATATCCTCGATGAACCCACTACAGGACTACATTTTGAAGATGTAAGGGTGCTCCTCGATGTTCTGAACCGGCTCGTTGATAAGGGAAATACGGTGATCGTCATCGAACACAACATGGATGTCATTAAGGTGGCCGATCATATCATCGATATGGGTAAGGAGGGCGGAGCCGGGGGAGGGGAGATCCTCTGTACGGGAACGCCTGAAGAAGTAGCTGAGATCGAGGGGAGTTATACGGGCGATTTCCTGAAAGCAGAGCTGAATGGAAAATAATTGGCAGTGGCAGTATAATGAGTTGGTGTGATGTGATAAGACAAGTGTAATGGGAGAGTGATCAGTGAAATGGAACACCTATGCAGGTGAGTGTGAGAATATATTACATATTATTTCTCACGAATAAATATTTGTAATATATATTATATTACCCGCCAATAGGCATTTACAATGCCGCCTTTCACCACCGGCAAATTTGCAATTTGCCGTAGTAAAAATCTACGGATATTGATCAAAAGGATTTGAAAGTTTACCTGATAGCGGCCTGAGATCGGTAATTGCCAGGTTAAATAATATTGATTTCTGATAAACATCCGGTTTCTGAAAATCAGCATGTAGAAATTTTAATTCTCACACCAGCACTCACTCTCACACTGATTTTTGTAGTCCGTAGGAGGAGCGGGCGTAAAGAAATGCTCCGGTGGAGCATTTTAGCCT